>JAFKKH010000019.1 GCA_017305665.1 Hyphomicrobiales bacterium | reverse complement strand
GCGAACACTTCAATGCGCGGTGACAACGGTCGTCTTATGTCGTCAGAATGGTCGTCCATTGTGAGCACCCTTCCAGAAGATGACTCTTCTAGCGGTGCTCTCATGACTCCGCACAAACAATCCAGAGGGCCTCGGCGCTACGCTTACGACCGAAGCGACTGTGGCGCAAGTACTCGTCGCCAAATACGCCGATCATCTGCCGCTGTATCGACAAGCCCAGATCTACGCCCGCCAGGGTATTAATCTGGATCGCTCGACCTTGGCCGATTGGGTCGGGCGCGCCGCCTTCCTGCTGCGGCCGGTACACGAGCGGCTGCTCGCCGGACTGAAGCGGTCGCCAAAACTGTTTGCCGACGAGACGAGCGCACCGGTCCTCGATCCCGGACGCGGCCGCACCAAGACCGGCCAGCTATGGGCCTATGCCCGCGATGACCGGCCCTGGGGTGGCGCCGATCCGCCCGCCGTCGCCTATGTGTATGCGCCCGATCGCAAGGCCGAGCGGCCGATCGCCCATCTCGCTGGCTTCACGGGCATTCTTCAGGTCGACGGCTATGCCGGCTACCGGCCGCTTGCCGAGCGTGGCGACGTGCAACTTGCGTTCTGCTGGGCCCACGTCCGCCGACGCTTCTATGAACTCGCCGTTGCCGGTCCTGCACCGATCGCCAGCGAGGCACTCGAACGCATTGCTGGCCTCTACGCGATCGAAGGCGAGATCCGTGGTCGCGCCGCCGACGAGCGCCGCGCCGTCCGCCAGGAGAAGAGCCGATCGATTATCGACGAGTTCGAAGCCTGGCTCCGCGCCAGGCTCGACCTGATCAGTCAGAAGACCAGGCTCGCTGAGGCTATCCGATACGCATTATCGCGCTGGCAAGGCCTAACGCACTTCATCGACGACGGTCGCATCGAGATCGATTCCAACGTCGTCGAACGCGCTATCCGCCCGATTGCACTCAATCGCAAGAACGCCCTGTTCGCCGGCTCGGACGGCGGCGGCGAGCACTGGGCCGTCATCGCCTCGTTGATCGGGACCTGCAAACTCATCGGCGTAGAGCCGCACGCCTACCTTGCCGACGTCATCACCAGGATCGTCAACGGCCACCCGAACAGCCAGATCGATGACCTGCTGCCTTGGGCCTATCCAGCCGCGCAACCCCACCAAAGCCGTGGCCTGAAAACACCGCTTACGACGAGAACGTTGCTCACGAGACAAAATCCCTTGCGCCAGATGTCACTCAGTAAGCAGGCTGCTCAGGATCGAGACCTAACGCAATTCCGTCACAAACCCTTTAACGCAACAAGTGCCGACCGAATAACCTCAACAGCGCCCCAGCCCAGAAAACCGAACCAGACAACCATCACCGCGACGATCAATACCACGAGCATAGCGATCGCAATCTTTCGCCCTGCCGGCACGACAGCGGGGCGGGATTCGATAGGATCCTGGAAGTCGACTGTGTTCATTCGCACGTTGCCGCTTGATGTCTAACGACCAATAGTCGCGCCTAACACCGCAGGCAATCACAAGCGCAAATTAACGTAAAGCCGACCGACAGGGAAAGGATGGAATGATGCTTGTCCCATTTCCGAAAGCGATAGCCGCAGGAATTCATATGACGCGTTCGAATACACGGTGTCGTCGCGAGGACGCGGGCCGACCGGTTCGGTCAGAATGCGCTATCGGAAATCACAAGGCTCGGAAGCGTGACGATAAGAATCTTCGCATCGAGCGCCAGAGACCAGTTGCGCGCATAGAAAGTGTCGCACGCAATACGCTTGTCGTAGCTTGTCGTGCTGCGCCCGCTGACCTGCCAGAGGCCGGTAATTCCTGGCCGGCAAGCCAGATACTCTCCAATGGCGCTGCCATATCGCTCAAGCTCTTCGTCGGTGACGGGGCGGGGCCCCACGATACTCATATCACCCTTCAGAACGTTGAAGAGTTGCGGAAGTTCGTCAAGGCTTGACTTGCGAAGGATAGATCCCATGGCCGTTACGCGCGGATCAAACCGCAGCTTTTGGTTCGCAGCCCATTCTGCGGCGGCAGCCGGATTTGTTTGCAACAGATGGTGAAGTCGTTCTGGAGCGTCCGTGACCATTGTGCGGAATTTCAGGCAGTCGAAAGGCTTTCCGTTGAAGCCAATGCGCCGGTGACGAAAGAGGGCAGGTCCCCGCGACGTGAGAACAGTCGCGGCGAAGCAAATGATCAGTAGGGGCGCGAGTAGCAAAATTCCGGAAATTGCCAGCCCAATATCAGCCAACCTCTTTGCAGAGCTGCCGAGAGGACGTTCCAATCGTCCTGGAATAGATCTCGTCTCACTTGTCCCGATCAAACTACTCATCACGGGGCACTCCTAAAAAGAATTTGAAAATCCGCGTCCGTCGTCGATTTTTTAATCAATTCTTAGGATGTTTTAGCTAAAACTACTGCGGCGCACAATATGTGAAATTCGCCATTTCGTGCAAGCCCTTATTAACCTAAATATATCAACAGATCGTCAGCTACCAGCTTCCCGGGTCGGCCCGACCCGCGTAAGTCAGTTGCGTGAGATGTTAAAAGGTTCAAAATTTCGGCGATCTTCGCCAGATTTTTAATCAAAACCGCAAATGGCGTAACATGAAAAAGGTCTGGGTCGAGGTTGCGGATCAGGCCGAGCCCCCCTTGTTGAGGCTGACTAGCGCGGCTCTTCGGTTTTCTGAAAATCTGCTGAAGACGGGTCGTCGTCGCGTCCGGTGAAGACCAGAAAGCCGCTACTCATCGAGATGATATCGCCTCGCCGCAGGGTCGGGTTACTCACTATCCGCCTGTTAACGGCCTCTTGCTCGAAGCCGGGTCCTGATATCTCGAACATCGCTGCGACGGCAATAGCTGCTCGAAAGATCACGATATGGCCCTTGGGTATCGTGCAGCGACAATCGCAGGCAACCTGACTAAAACTAACAACCCGAGAATAGCATGACTCGGTTACCTTCCAACTTTTTCCAGGGCACTCGAGAAGTTGTGCCGACTGTAGGAGGGGAGTTTCTCGATCTCGGATTGAAGCATCGCGCGCACCGGAGGCGAAGAGCGAAGATAGGCGGCAGCTGGGATGTCAAGGAATCCATGCCGGATCAGATCGGAAAATTCCGTGAGTATTTTCTCCTTAAGCGGCGCGGGCGCCGAAAGGACAACAGGGATCGCGACGATAACCCTGCGCAGGGATACCCATGCCTCGTTCTGCGAAGTCTTATAGGACATCGCAAGCAGACCGAAGGAATGACGGTCTAGGTGACCGTGCAGGACTTCAAGGCCAAACATGATGAGCCAGACGAGAGAATCGCGTGGAGCGCACGCCAGGGTTTCTCTGGCGCGTCTATCGAGCGACTGCAGATGCCGATCGAAATCACGAACGTCTCCCGTCCGGAGTGCGGCCTCCGCCAAGGGCATTTCGAGCAGCAACAGCGCGCGTTGTCCGTGAATATCGCAAGCACTCAAATTTCGGACCGATGTCCTGCCCAGCAGATCCCTCGTGACGGTTGGACTGAATTTTTCAAAGCGCAACAAATGGGATTCGATGTCCATAAACTCATCGGACGCCATGTTGCGGGATAACTGGGTGGCGCCCCAGGCCAATCCCGCGCAACCAACGACGACCGTCAGAATCCAGAAGATGAATCCTCGTCGCTCAAATCGGCCCATCGAAGCCATATTGATTAGATCGCTTGGGACGGCTTGTCGTTTGAGTAATAGCTGTAATTTTTCTCGGAATAGCCTTCGAACCGGCGCAGGGCGCCCTCATCCGCCTTGTTGAGAACCGCTCCAAGCAAGCGTTCCGATACGATAGGAGAGGTCGCAACGGCCCTCAAGACTTCATCCTTCGACGTGCTTCCCCATTCCACAACCAAAACGAACGCGTCGAAGAGGTGAGCAACGGCCCTGACGTCCACGATAGGCAGTATGGGCGGAAGATCAACGATGACGTAGTCATAATCACTCTTGGCTGCCTTGAGTAATTGCTTCATTTGCGACGAGTTCAGAATATCGGAGCTGTTCGCAGGTTTGATGCGCGTTGACGCAGGAAGAAAGTCGAACTTGTGTTCCGCGTCGGTAATAAGAACCTCTTCAAATCGCGCATTGTCGGAAACCATGTCCAATATGCCCGGGTGGCCGGCATATCCCAGAGTTTGCGTCATGGACGGGTTTCGCAAATCGGCATCGATCAGCAGCGTGCGGGCCTTATTCTTCGCCACGGAGGCAGCAAACGTTGCCGCGACGGTCGTCTTGCCTTCGCCGGGAAGGGAGGAGACCATTCCGATCACCTTGCTGCCGCTGGAATTCAGATCGATCGCGACCTTGATATAGCGCAATGCCTCGGCTGTTGCGGAAAAAGGCGGCGCGCTGGTGATCTGACGAATGGCTATCGACCCTCGCTTTTCGGCCGCTCCCCGCTTGTGCTTGTCCGCAGCCAAGCCCTTTTCTTTGAAAGCGGGAAGCACAGCCAGGCAGGTCGTACCCAAGAGATTCTCAAGCTGAGCTCGCGTGTGAATCTGGCGGTTCATCTGATCGCGCGCCAACGCCAGCGCGATTCCCAACCCGAGCCCGCACATCGCCGCGAATGCGAGCGTCAGGCCGACCTTAGGCGAGCTGCGCGAGGAGGGAGGCGTTGCCGGCGTGATAATCCGCGCTTCCGTCGAGGGAAACGATTGCTGTTGTACCGATTGCGTAAAGCGGGTGAGGAAATTCTGGTAGATACCGCGGTAGGTGTTCGCTGCGGTTTCGAGCTCGCGCAGGCGAACTTGCGACTGCCGCGTTGATGCCGACTTCTGGAAGACTTGCGTCATGCGCGCATCAATGGAAGCTTCCTGGCTTCTTGCGATCTGCAGATCGCTTTTGTAGCTCTCGGCGATGCGCGAAATTTCCGCCCAAATCGAATTTTTCAGGGCCGCCATGTCCGCGCGCAAATTTCTCGCGGCCTGATGATCGGCGCCGTACTTTGCGCTCCATTCAGCCTCCTTAGCCTGGTCGTCGAGAAATTGCTGGCGAAGCCGGGTAATGACAGGGCTGTTCAGCGCGTCCGTCACCACCGGATCGGGAATGTCGAAATTCTCGTCGCTCGACCTTTGCGTCAGCACACGTTCAATGCGTTCCAGCTTGGCGTTTGCCTGAGTAGTATCTGCGCGCGCCTTCGCCAATGCGACACCAAGTTGGTCGAGCTCTATTTCGCTGGCCAGCTTTCCGTCGGCGCCGATAATGATATCGTTCTGCGATTTGAAATCCTGAACCGCCTTGTAGGCGTCGCTCGCTTGCTTTCGAAGTTCGCTGATTCTGTTTTCCAGCCATGCGCTGGAACGGCGGGTTGCGTCAAATTTTGCTTGGATTTGGTCTTCGATGTAGCCGTCAGCGAAAGCGTTGGCAATGCGCGCTGCCTTTACTGGATCAAGAGAAGTATAGGCAATCTGTTCGACATAGCTGCGGCCCAGCCGCGTCACCCTCAGGTTGTATTTGAGTGTCCCGACAGCTCTGCGCAACAGCTCCTGGCTTGAGGCCATTGACTCAGCCCGGGGCGAGAGCCTCAGCAGCGCTAATATTCGGCTTTTGAGAGCGCTCCCGGTGCCAACGAATTCCGGATCGGTATCGAGATGTAGTTTTTGGGCGACCAGTAAAGCAACCCGCTCTGATTTGGTCGTCTCGATTTCACTTTCGACGGAAGCGTCTTCGATAGGGTGGTTTTCTGCGGCGAGTTCGTTTTGGGCCCAGATTACCCTCTTGGCATCAATGACCATATCCGCCTGAGCGGTGTAGCGTGAGGGAGTGATCCCGATATAAACAATCCCAAGCACAATCGCGAGGACGCTGACCAGCGCTATCAGGCGGCCCTGCCGAACAAGCAGGTCGCGAATCTGTTGTATCGGCAGGGTTTCCGTCTGTGGTCCATCGACCACAGGTGCAAACGACGAGAACTGGCCGGCTACGTTCATCGGATCCTCATGCGCCGCCGGCGCAGTCGCTGTTCCGCAACCTTGTCAACGCGTGGGACTCACCGGGTCCGCCGCGGTTGTTGTGTTCGGAGCCGTTGCCGTGTTGGCGGTTGTCGTCGTGGACCTGTCCAGGGTAGCGATTCCACCGGAGGTGATTTGGAAAAATGCAAGCGAGCCGCCACCGCTGGCGGGTGGGGTCAGGCCGCTGGAGCTATTCGGGTTGGTTACGGCGACACTGCCGGCCGAACTGGTGGCCGCACCGGCCGCCGCTGCGGTGGCCGCGGTCGACAAATCCCCGGCGACCGCCGCGAATGAGTTCTGTAACTCGCCGTCCTGTACGGCCGCGACTGCCTGCTGTATCAGCAAGGCTGCCTCTTGATCGACACCCTGACAGGCCACGGCCGCTTGGGCGAGACCAGCTGCAATCGCTGTCCGAAACCTCGGGTTCGTCTTCTCGGCGAGGTGAACCAGTATAGCGGCCAAGGATGCATCGGTGCCGGCCAAATCGCGGACAGTTGCTTCGATGTTGCGTGTGTCGGAAGTAGGAGCCAGCAACGACTGCGGATCAGCCTTGAATTGGTTGAGGGCTGCCTCTGTCAGCGAGGGCGTAATGCAAGGCGAAGCGTAGAGCGAACTCGTGCAAAATATGGTCAGGACAAAAGATATGATGGCCCCGGCAATTGCCCTCGTGCTCATAATAAACTCCAACCAATTGTTTCAAAAATTAATTCTTTTGAAACATATACTACCCCTCAGTGCGTAGCAACTAAACTGCTGAAATAGCAACAGCATGTGATCGCCGTGGTTTACGCTAGAAATTCGCGGTTAAGGTATTTCTTTTATGTTGTTGAAAGAATTGTTTTTTCCTGTCTTTGGATCATTCACTTCGGATAGCGTCGCTTTGTCTCAGGGAGACCCGACCATTGCGCTATATGTACGGCCATTCAGGGTAGCTGCTGAACCAGGGTCAGCGGTTTGACTGATGCCGTTGCTGCTTTCAGACGCTGAACGACTTCAGGTAATGGAACGGCGCCCGCTGCCGCCAGCTGGCGTGCGGATCTATGCAGTTGGTGACATTCACGGCCGGCTTGATCTGCTCAACCAGTTATTGGCGCTCATCAAGGTGGATATCGATAATCGTCCGGGCGGTAAACCAATTTACGTCTTTCTGGGTGACTACATCGATCGTGGAGATTCGTCGCGTGGGACCATCGATCGGTTGATCGAGCATGATCGGACAAGCGAGTCGGTTTTTCTAAAGGGCAACCACGAGCAGATGGCGCTGAAATGTCTGGTTGACCCTAGCCGGTTCGATCAATGGATGCGGCTGGGCGGAGTTGAAACGCTGGCGTCTTACGGATTGGTTTTCAAAAAGCTGGCCAGCGGAAGCCCGATCGCGAAACTGCAATCAGAATTTCACAGCGCGCTACCCCAAGCTCATTTCCATTTTTTTCGACAGCTGAAAATGTCGTTTACTTGCGGCGATTTCTTCTTTGCTCATGCTGGAGTGAAGCCTCACGTTGCACTATCCGAGCAGAAGGAAGAAGATCTGCTCTGGATTCGCGATGAATTCCTGAAGGCACGCCAGGATTTTGGCAAGATTGTCGTTCACGGGCACACGCCCACGCATCGGGTCGAGGTGGCATCCAACCGCATCAATGTTGATACCGGTGCGTTCGCAACGGGGCGCCTAAGTTGCCTTGTCATAGACGAGTCGTCGATCTCGGTGATCGATACAAGCGCGTAGATCGATTTCAGGTTGCGTTGGCTCGCCGGGAGATGAGCCCGTCGATGTGAGTTCGCAATTTCTCGAAGAACTGCTCCTGACCAAATTGCGCGGCATGGGCTGCAATCCGTGCAGGATCGATGTCGATGGCTCGCAGGCTTTTGACCGCTGACGAAATTGCCTCAACCGTCTGATCTGCGAAGAAAATGCCGGTCTCGCCAGCAACAACGGTTTCGGTTGCTCCACCCCGTCCGAACGCGACAACGGGACGGCCGCTTGCCATGGCCTCGACAGGTACCATTCCGAAATCCTCCTCACCCGGAAAAATCAGAGCTTGGCATCGCGCATAGTGTTGCTTCAGGACTTCGAAAGGCTGCGAACCCATTACCGTCACCGTCGGGCCGGCGATACGGCGCATTTCATCGAGCATCTCGCCTCCCCCGATCACGACGAGCTTCATGCCCATTTCGTTGAAGGCGCGCACTGCTAGATCTGGCCGCTTGTATGAGACCAACTCACCGGCCATCAGATAGTAGTCCTCGACTTCAGAGGGAGGGGCGACCGTGAAACTACCGGTATCGACGGGAGGATGAATCACGGTAGAATCAGCACCATAAAATCGATGAATACGTCTGGCAACGGTCGCGGAGTTCGCCACGAAACTGTCCACCCGCGATGCCGATGTCACGTCCCACATGCGCAGATAATGCGACAGAGGGGGCATCACCAGCCTCGTCAACCTTCCCGCGCTATTCCGATAGTCGTGATACATGTTCCAGATGTAGCGCATCGGCGAATGGCAATAGCAGACATGGATCGCGTCCGCCGGGGTAATGATGCCTTTCGCCGGGCCTGACTCACTGCTGATGACCAAATCGTAGCCGCTCAGATCAAGTTGCTCGAGCGCCAGCGGCATAAGCGGTAGATATGTTTTGTAACCGCGCTCCGCGCGAGGCAAGCGATTGATGAAAGTGGTTGTAATCCGGTGCTGCCGAATCCGGTCTGAGATTTTTTCTGGAACGTAGACGTGCGTAAAGATGTCGGCTTGGGGATACATCGCGCAGAGCGCTTCAACGACTTTTTCGCCGCCACGCATCCCGACGAGCCAATAGTGGACGATGGCAACTTTCATCGCATGGATTCCAAATCTTTCGGGATGGCCGGGCGGCTGGCCTAAAATCCCTGTTTGCGAAACGAAGCCTGGCAGAAAGGAGTGAATACTCCGTGTTGTTGTCGCCTCGGTGCAACATTGTTGCAGCTTGGTAAATGGAAGGTGATTGTGCTTGCTTTAGAATCGGTCGAACGCGCGTGGCAACGTACGGAGCCGAGTGACGGTCGGAGCGCTGCGCTCCTGACGGGAATCTTAAGCCGGACCTGGCGTCGTTTCCGTGGGAAGGGGGTGTTCGCCGCGCTTCGACATGAGCGCGCGAATGGCTTGCCAATCCTCCGTCAGTCCTTCCCTATCAAGAACGAGCATGGACGCCGCAAAGATGCTAAGCCCCAAAACTAGGCTCGTCAGGGTCCAGCCCGCGCTATTCGGGAGTGCGCGTAGGCAGGCGTAGCAGGCGGCGCCCGCCAGCACGCCGCATATCGCAGGACCTGTAAGACCCTTAAGCATTGGAAGTGGCCGGCATCCCGTCGGACCCTCGGAGTAAACGAGCAAGCTTATGAAATAGACCAGGGCAACAATCGCTAAGCCCCAGATCGTCCCCGTCAGCCCGATCCATGGACCTGCGCAGACTACCAGAACTCGCGCAAGACTTTGGCCAGCGGAACACCAGAATTGTATCTCGAAACGACCGTAGGCAAGCAGCGCGGCTCCTACCTGGTTGGCAACCATCGTCAGTGCAGACACGGGCAGCAGAACCTGCAGCAGAAGCGCGAGATCGACCCACTTCGGACCAAGAAGCAAATGGATCAGCTCTGGTGCTGCCGCGGCAGCGAGCAGTGTTGAAGGGAAGAGAATTGCGGCTAGCAGGCGGCAGAGTTGCCGATGGAGTTCAGCAATGCTGCGCCGTTCGCCCGTCAAAGCTTGAACGTACAATGTCGTCCATGTGACGTTTCCGATCGATTCTCCAGCAAACTTCGAGACCTGATTGGCGAATGTATAGCTACCGAGCAGCGCGGTTCCAAAAATCCGATCGACCAACACGTTTTCGACGATACGCCCGGCATATTCCGAAAGCCGGGTGCCGACCAAAAGTCCCCCGGAAAGCATATGCGGCCGGACCGCCGCGAAGTCGAATTCGAATTTTGGCGCGCTGAATGCAACGGCGTTAACGACAATCGATCGTATCGCGTATGCCGCCACATACTGAAAAACCAGGCTCCAGGCACCGGCCCCATTCATTGCAAGAATGACAGCTACGGCCGCGCCAACCAGATTTGCAGAAAGTTCCGCGGCAGCGCTCGCGCCCAGATTCTTACGACGGCTCAAGCGCGCTCCCGCAGGCACAGCCAAAACAAGAAATATGAGGCTGATCGACAGCGTGGCAATCATCGGCGGAACGCGCGGCTGGTGGACCAGATACCCCAGAACTTCGCCGAAGACGCTGGCCCCCACGGCCAATGCGCATCCCGTAAAAAGCAAAATCCAGAACGCGCTCGACCAGACGATAGATGACGATTCAGGTTCTCTCGCCAAAGTCGCGCCGAGGCCTCCGTCGGCCAGCAATGTGACGAACGAAATGGTCGGCAATACCAGCGCATAGATGCCGAATTCCTCCGGTCCCAGCAGGCGAGCCATAACAGGTAGCAACAATAACTGGAGGGCAACCTTGACGAGATTGACCCCTCCGAGTGCCATCGCGCCAAATGCAAGTTTTCGCCCCGCATAGGGAGATGTTGCCGTCGAATCTACTTCCGGCGAGTTGGTTTTTATCTTATTCATCTCGATCGATAATGCTGCTCCGCTAAGTCCAAAATGGACCAAGCAATGCGATGGGGAAACAGGAATTCTCCGGGCAGCGAATGAAATCGCTGAAATTGACGATCAGCGTTAACCGCGGGAAATTTGGGCATCGACAGCGAGATCTCCGCAGCCAAACCGTGTTCTGCCGGCAAGGCTCTGATAGGAGTTCAAAGATATTGAACAGCGCAAGGTCGTTCAGTCAGGCTTGACCGTCTCGGGCGTTCTACGTTCAGGGCGGCGTCGTCACCTTAGAATTGGATGGTGACACCAGGCAAATTTAACTTGTTCTCAATCTGCTGAAATGCCTGGGTCAGAGACAAACGGATGAAATTGATGGAAAAGCAAGGCCCGTCGTCCGAAGGAAAGGTCAGCACTTTTAAAGCTGAGGCTAGATTGGTCGCCGGTTCTCCGGTCGTGCGAATTCTCCTGTCGAGCCTGACGGGGCTCTCGGGGGTGGTTCTGTTTACTGGCGGTGTTTGGCTGGCTTTGCTTGGTGGCGCATATTTTTATTGGCTTGCGGGATTGGCATTGCTCGTCGTCGCCGTGCTGATATTCCGCCGGAGCGCCTGGACTTATTGGCTCGTCGCGTTGCTGATCCTGTTTACCCTGATCTGGTCCGTCTCCGAGGTTGGTCTCGATTTTTGGCAACTGGTTCCGAGGCTGGATCTGATTGCCGCGCTCGCGTTGATTCTCATCCTGCCAGGGGTCGCTCGCCAAGTTCGATTCGTCACGGGCCGCGCATTTCTGAGATCGGGCTGTCTCGCACTCGCCTGCGCGCTCGGTGCGAGCGGAATTGTCGCGATCGCTGCGGCCATTCAGCATCCGCACGATCGTGCCGGTAAACTCCCGAAGGTGGACGCCGAAAACGTCGGAGCCGTTTTTGCTGCCGGTAAGGACTGGAGAGCCTACGGCGGTACCGACGCAGGCACGCGCTATTCGAGCCTGATTCAAATTACGCCTCAGAATGTGAATCAACTCAAACCGGCGTGGGTCTTTCATACGGGTGATTTGCGAAGGAAGGGCGACCCTATCGAAACAACTTACGAAGTGACGCCGCTAAAAGTCGATGACACCCTCTACCTCTGCACGCCTCACGATCTCGTTTTCGCGCTTGATGCGGAAACAGGAAAAGAAAAGTGGCGCTACGATCCCAAGATTCGACAGCCACCGTTTCAAAGTACTCAGCATCTGACATGTCGCGGCGTCGCGTATGTCGACCGTCCGTCCTCCACTGCAACCGACTGCAACAGGCAGATATTCTTGCCGACGGTCGATGGCCGGCTGATTGCATTGAACGCTGACACCGGCGCGGTTTGCGTCGGCTTTGGTGTGGCAGGTTCGGTCGACTTGTGGCGGAACATGCCCAATGTCACGCCGGGTTCATATTATTCGACATCGCCGCCGCTCGTAGCCAAAAATCTGGTCATTGTAGGCGGCGCAGTGAACGACAATGTATCGCTACATGAGACGTCCGGCGTGATCCGCGCCTTCGATATCCAGACCGGAGATTTGGTTTGGAACTGGGATAGCCGCAAGCCAGACGAAACGAAGCCGATTGCGCGTGACGCAACCTATTCCGAGAATTCTCCGAACAGTTGGAGCATATCGAGCTACGATCCCCAACTCGGGCTGATATTCGTACCGATGGGAAATCAGCCGCCGGATGAATTCGGCGGCAATCGAGACGCAAATGTCGAAAAATATTCGTCCTCTGTCGTCGCCCTGGACGCGGCGACGGGGGCCGTGGTGTGGACCTTTCAGGGCACGCATCATGATCTATGGGACATGGACATCCCGGCCCAGCCAAGCCTGTTCGACCTGACCATCAACGGAGAAACCATTCCCTCGGTGGTTATCGTGACCAAGCCGGGAGAGATTTTTGTGCTCGACCGACGCACCGGCAAGCCGGTGCTACCGGTTGTTGAAACGGCTGCCCCACAGGGTGGTGCAGGGGGTGATACAACCGCACCTACGCAGCCGGTTTCCGCATTGTCGTTCAATCCGCCGGTTTTGACCGAAAGTGCGATGTGGGGGATATCGCCCTTCGACCAACTCGCGTGTCGTATCAAATTCCGCAAACTCAGATACCAGGGACGATATACGCCGCCATCCGAGCGGGGCTCGATCACTTACCCGGGGAGCTTTGGTGTTTTCAATTGGGGAGGCATGGCGATTGATCCTGAACGGAAAATCGCCTTCGGGATGCCCGTCAATCTGGCTTTCGTGTCGACCTTAGTTCCTCGACGGGACGATCGCAGCCGCCTCGTAACAGGTGAAGCCGATCCGCCTTTCAACGAGAATTTTGGTTCGCGGTATGCCGTGAAAATAGCTCCATTCGTCTCGCTACTGCATATTCCCTGCCAGGCTCCGCCGTGGGGTTTTGTCGCTGGGGCTAGTCTGCAGGCCGGCAAAATCGTTTACCGGCACGTCAACGGCACCGTCAGGGATTTGTCTCGCGTTCCGCTTCCGTTGAAGCTTGGCGTACCCGGAATTGGGGGCCCGATCATCACCAGGGGTGGACTGGCTTTCCTCAGCGGCACCTTGGATAACTTCGTTCGGGCCTACGATGTCACAACAGGGAAGCAACTATGGGAGAGCCGCCTCCCTGCGGGCGGTCAGGCTACTCCGATGACGTATTGGTCTAACGAAAGTCAGAGACAATTTGTCGTTGTCGTTGCGGGAGGGCATGGAAGTCTCGGAACGAAAGCAGGCGACTCCATTATCGCCTATGCTCTTCCCAAGAAGTGACGATGCTGTGTGCTAGCGTGCGATTGATCGAGCCGAAACGCTATCGCAATAAATCAGTCTGCCATCCAATCCCGCAAACCTGACATCCATTCCGCCGCGAGAGGGCGCGTTGACCAGATGCCAGGCGGTGGGGAATCGAATGCTCATCGGCCCGGTGAACATCAGCGGAAAGCACTGGGTGGTCATTCTGTAGTCAATCGCCCCTGCGAAAAAGTTACGCCAGGACGCGTCGTGGCCTGCCTTCGACAGATCCCAGGTCAGAAAGTCGAATGGCGTCCAGCCTTTTCCGTCGATCCAGATTTCGGCCCAATAGTGAAAGCCGGGAGCGAGCCGATACAGCATGTGGCCGCTCAGGATACGCGCGGGAATGCCATGGGCGCGGCACAGCGACACGAACAATGCCGAGCCGAGCTGACAATCGTACCAGCCGTTCTCGAGAACCCAATCGCCGGGAGCCTCCATGTCGACCTGATCGTAGTGCACCAGGCCGCACATGAGATCGTCGATGATATGGTTGAAAAGCGTGGTCGCCGCCGTGAGCGGGTTGCAATCGATCCCGGCGAGGTTTTTAGCTAGTGCCTGGATGCGCGGCGTGATACGCACCAACCCGTCGCTGCCGCGAAGATAGATGTCGACGCCATCTTCGGCGAGGACATCACAGGAGTATCCGCTCGTGGTAAACGTCATCTTGGCGGCGATCTCGACCGCGGGTTCGGCCGGCGCAGCGAATTGAAAATCGAGGCGTCCCTCCGATTGAACGATGCGCGCCGACAGTTCTGGCGCGACCATCGGCTCAATGACGATGTCCTCCGATGACTGTGACAGCGGGAGAGGGAGCCGAAGCCGCAATTTCTGACCTGCGGTTATCCCGTCGAGATGGAACCTGCGGCGGAAACCGACACTGAAACGCTCGGGAACCCGGTTGACGGAAGTCGGTTCGCGGCTCACCTTATCCCACTCTCGTACAAAGGCCCGAGTGGTGGCCACGAAGTGGTCGGCCCAGAAATCATCGAGACCGCGGTAGCCGGCCCACTTCATACGGTTAATTACCTCGACCGGGTCGAATAGCCGTTCTCCTTGATTGGATACCTGATAGCCAAGGCCGAGCCTGATCCAATCCTCCAGGGCAGCCAAGACGCGCGCGAGCGCACGTTCGCGATGTCCAGCCTCGATTTCGAACACGAAAGCCGCGACTAGAAGCATATCGATGATCTGGCGCTCCCCGATTGTGCGGTAGCGATCCTCAGCGCGGATACCTGGAGGTGGATTCTTCAAGCGCATTAACCTTGTTCAGCAGATCGTGGAATGCGTGTGATCTGCATGGAAAGCACGTAGACGGCGAGAATAGGCGCTCAAATTTGTGTGAACAAGGTTTATACAGGCTAAATGGCGGGCTGGAAATCCGAACCTGCCAGAGGGGCCCCGGAAATTTCAAAGTCTTTGCCGGTAACGCTAATTGTCGCGATTATCTTGATTGAATTTGCGTCGAATGGCAGTTTTGTTTTGAGAATTCCATGGGCTCATGGCCAATGAGAAGAAGAATTTTATCGAGTTTCCGCGGAATTCATTGGCCGCCGGATATTGCATCCTGGGTGATATATAGTGGGTCGTCTCAATCTGTTTGCCAAAGGAAATGTGGACGTCCACGATTCCTTGCACTCCTGCCGGATCGGTGGAGAGATCCTTTGGAACGGCATCAATGACGTCGTGCGTGGACGGTCGGACGCCATCGTTTCGTTGCGACACGAAACGTGGACGCGGTCCGACGCGATTCTGGCAGCTACCGAGACCGTGCCGGACGAGATCGCTCAGCGGCAATTGTCGCTCGGCTCATATCCGGCCGTGAGCCAGTTCAGCACTGCACTGTTCGACCGCAAGGCGGATGCGGTCATCCTGTCGATCCTGGGAGAAACCGCAACCCCGCTGGTGCAACACAAATCAAGTGGTTTCCTGTTTTATCCGGCTGACAAGGAGAAGTGGTCGCCGGAGGATCGCGAATGGCTGAAGCAGGACTTTACGCAGCAGGATCTGCTCGATGTCGCCGCGTCGATGGAAAATCTGGCAAAGATCATCGAGAGAGTCCGCGCGAACGCGGATGTCCCGATCCTAATTTACAATGTGTCCCCGATTATTCCCGGCGAGACGGTTCATTGCCTGCAGGGACTGGGAGAGACGTATTCGACCCGATGCCGTCGCTTCAATTTGGGGCTCGCGGATCTATCAGAGCAACTCGGCATCTCCATCGTCGACGTTGATACCTTGATCGCCCGTGCTGGCGCAGATCGCCTGAAGATAGACGCGATGCACCTCACGCCGGAAGGCTACCGCCTCGTCGCGGAGGAAGTCGTTCGCGTTTTAGCCGACCTTGGGTTGCTCACAATGCAGGAGCCGACATGCGCGCCAGTGTAATCATCCGGTCCAAGGACGAAGCGGATCGCCTTCGGTTGACCTTGCGATCGCTTGCCGAGCAGACCGAGCCGGCCGAGGTGGTTGTCGTCAACGACGGGTCCACTGACCACACGCACGACGTGATCGCCGAAGCAACCGGGCGCCTTGCGCTTGTCCCGCTGGAGCACAAGGTGCCGCTTGGCCGGTCCGGTGCGGCAAACGCCGGCGCGGCGCTTGCATCAGGCGACATCCTGATTTTCCTAGACGGCGACACGCTTGCCGGACCGCAGTTCGTCGTCCGGCACATGGACGTTCACAGATCAAAGTCCGGTCTGGTGGGCCGAGGAGAAACCCATCAATTGCGCTGCACCCGGTTCTTTGCCGATCCCGAGACGGGATCGCCGCGACCGGGCGAGGAAGAGCGCGTTGCAGCCATTTCGGCATCTGAAATGACGCGTATGCGCGTGACGCTACAGGATGTTTCCGAACGCTTTGAATCGATCCATAACCGTTCGCAGCCCGGAATATATCCGGGTGCCGGTCCCCGGCGGTTATTTGAACTGGAAATGGATGCGCTTCGCGCGCATCCCGACTGCAGCGTGTTGTGGGCGGCAGCTTCCGGCTCCAACCAGTCGGTGAGCCGCGAGGCGTTTCTGGCCAGCGGCGGATTCAACGACGCCATCACGATCAACGAACATCGGGAGTTGGCGCTGCGCCTATGTCAGGCTGGAGCACGGATGGTCCCGGTCGATGGGGCGTTCACCTATCACCTCACGCATCGGACGGGTTGGCGCGATCCGGTAGGCGATCCCGTTTGGGAGCAAACATTCTATCAGGCGCATCCGATTCCCGCCGTTCCGCTAATGTCAGTCTTTTGGGCAAGTCTGTCCGATCCGTTGCCGTTTCCCCCCAGCGCGCGGATAGCCTCGTTGCCCGATCTGGAAGCTGCCGCGGAACGCTACAAGGATGTGACGGGAATTGAAAACGTCAGGCGAGCCCATCTCAATGCGACCGCATTGGAGGTCGCGGCCAAATGAATGAGCCGGTCAATATCTCGGTGCGTGCAGCGGTCGGTAGCAGCGAGCAGCTTTCGGTTAGCCGTGCTGCCGAGCTTTTGACGAACAGCCTCAGTGCTGCGGGCAACGCGCCGGTCTTTGTTAGTTGTCAGTTCGAGCCGTCGCTCGATGCGCTCGCAGTCCGATCTGATGAGCCTTGCGTCGTGATCGCGTCGCTGTTGCCGGAAGTTGCAAATTTTGAGCAACCCTGGGCCGACGTGGCGGCGCGGCTGCGCAAGACCTTTCATGGCCTGACGGCGGACGGCGATCAGGTGGCGTTTATTTGCACTGTTTTTCGGCATGTGCCATTGATCGACAAGGCCGATACAGCACGGCGCATTCGCGTTCGCCGGCTCAATCTTCTCGCCGCCGAAATTTCGCGTGAGACCGGAGCGTGCGTGATCGATCTCGACCGCAGTCTTGCGGACATAGGCGCGAGGAGGCTCGACACTGATTATCGGTTGGGTGGTTCGCGTGCTGCAGAAGCTGTAGCGAAGTTTACCGCGCTCGCGGTGATCTCGGCTGGCCTGGACGCCTTCGTTCCGTTCGAGGTTCAGGATGCCGCAAGGAAGATCGTGGCTGATCGGAAGATCGACCTGAAATCGGCCGGTGCCGTCGCTCCGGATATGGTGCTGCCGAACTATCTCAAGCTGGGGTCGGGTCGCCGTAGGCAGGTGGTGGCCACGGTGGTTGGCACCGACAAAGACGATTATGCAGGCTGGCTCGTTCAGCTTCTGCTCACGCGACAACTTGGAATCGGAGATGCCTTCAGGAAGTTCTGGAAGTCCATTGCTCGACGGGGGTTTTGGCCCAGTGTCGCAATGGTCACCGTAGCGCTTCGTCAGGCAGCTCGTGGACGTATGCACTCCGGCAACAAATCATGACAGCGCACGATCGAATAGCGATGCTCCGGACGATGATGCTCATCCGTTCGTTCGAGGAAGCTCTCTCCAGGCGGAAGGACCACGGCTTCCAGTTGCTGTCCTCGGGAGAGGAAGCCGTTGCTGTCGGGCTGTGCTCCATACTCAACGAAGAGGATCAATTGCTCACGGGCGGCAGATCGATCGGGCCCTCGCTGGCGCGGGGCGTCGAGCCTGCGCGTGTCATGGCGGAACTGCTGGGCAAAGCTTCCGGCACCAATCGCGGCAAGGGCGGGCGAGGTCATCTGGCCGATCCGGCCGCAGGATTCTTCGGTGCCCATGCGGTCGTCGGCGGCAATATCAGCATCGCCGGTGGCGTGGCATTGGCCAAGCAGATGTTGGGGAGCGAAGGTATCGTTGCGATTCTGTTTGGCGACGGCGCCTTCGGCGCAGGTGGTCTTCATGAAACCTTGAACATCGCAGCGACGTGGCGGCTTCCGTTGCTGTTCGTGTGCAACAACAATCAATTGTCGGTTTCCACGCCACGCAACGCTGCACTCGCCCCGAAAAACCTGTCGGACATCGGGATGGCCTTCGGTATCCCCTCGCAGACGGTGGACGGGATGGACGTCGATATCGTCAGGAAGGCCATGGGCGATGCAGTAGATCATGCCCGGGCGGGCAACGGACCGGTCTTTCTCGAATGTATTTCTTATCGATTTTCGAGTCATTCGACGACGGCACGGGAAACCCGCAGCCGATCCGAACTGACCGCCATTCGTGCGAAATGCCCGATTGTGCTTTACACGGCCGTCCTTAAGGCTGCGGGGATTCTGAATCCGGATATGGAGAAAGAACTCAGCCGCGACGTCGCAGAGGCTGTCGAGGGCGCGCTCGCTTTCGCCGATGCTTCCGAATACCCCAACGCTTCCGAAGTGCTGACCGATGTCTGGTGAAAATCAAATGGCGACAGAGCGGATGTTCTTCCGCGAAGCGATCATGCGCGCTGTGCGCGAGGAAATGCGCGGAAATGATCGCATCGTGATTTTGGGGCAGGACGTCGGCGCTTTCGGCGGATCCTACCGTGAATTCGATGGCCTGTTTGAGGAGTTCGGCGCTGGTCGGGTCCGCGACATGCCGGTCGCGGAGGCCGCGATGGTCGGCGTCGGCGTGGGAGCGGCTGCTGCCGGCTTAAGACCGCTCGTCAGTATCACCTATATGGATTTCATGATGCTGGGCTTCGACCCGCTGATCAATTACGGGGCGAAGCTTCGCTATAAGACAGGTGGTCAGTTGACGGCCCCCCTCGTGGTCAAGACGACGGCTGGCGCCAAGGGGCAGGGCGTTGCCCATTCCCAATGCATCGAAGCCTGGCTCATGAGTGTACCGGGACTGAAGGTCGTAGCGCCCTCGACCGCGGCCGACGCTTACGGGATGCTGAAGGCCGCTCTGCGCGAAGAAGGGCCGGTGGTCTTTGTCGACCACAAGCGCCTGTTTCCGGTTGCCGGAGAGGTCCCGCTCGCAGAAGAGATCGTCCCGTTCGGCCTCGCCAAGGTTTGTCGCTCCGGAACGGACCTGACGATTTCCACGCATTCGTTCATGACGCGGGTCGCGATGGAGGCGGCGGATCTTCTCCAGTCCGAAGGAGTTTCCGCCGAGGTCATCGACTTGCGCAGCCTTGCGCCCCTTGATATCGACACCATTGCTGGTTCGGTCCGCCGGACCAACGCGCTTCTGACCCTTGAGGAAGGGCAGGTGACTTGCGGGGTCGGGATTGAAGTAATCGCCCGCGTTCAGGAGATTCTCGCTCCGATATCAGCCGCTCGTGTTGGTGCGTTGCCAGCGCCGGTGTCGTCGAATCGTGTACTTGAGCCCGCGTGCTTGCCCGACGCACAACGCGTTGTTCAAGCGGCGAGGAAATTGCTGAAACGGTGACGTGGTCCCGTATGGCTGGGTCCGGCCGGCCAATTGGAGAGACTTGAAATGATTTATCAGATCTCTGTCCCTGCAGTCGCAGATGTCGAGGAGATTCGCGTTCTCGAGTGGCATGGCGTTGTGGGACATCAATTTAACGCTGGCGACCTCGTGGTCGAGCTCGAAACCCACAAGGCCATCGTCGAGGTCCGTGCGGGCCAGCCCGGAGTTCTACGGAAAATTCTTTCCGAGGCTGGCAAATGGCAGGGCATCGGGTTGCCGCTCGCGCTGTTGAGCGATGACGACAACGAGGCATTGCCCGACGGTACTGACGCGCTGAAAGACCTCCCGGTCGATTTCGAGATCACCTGACCCGGGACAACGTCAGCTATTCAGGATATGAACGACTTCTGATCTCACCATTGCCTGCATCGCAGCGCTATGGTGGATTCCATCGGGCAAATTCTGTGAGCCGCCCAGTTCGGCTGCGATGGCATCGACGTCGACAATTGAAACATCGCACTCGAGGGCCAGGTCGTGCAGCATCAGGTTCATTTCCTTTGCCGCGATATTTTCGAGGGTGTCGCTCATCGGGGCGTCGAACGAGACGTAGCTCGTGATATCCTCGAAGCCGGATGTCGACATCCGGTTCAGGATCAAAATTCGCGCGCCGGTTTGGGCCGCGACGGCGTCGATGAGTTGTCGATAGTCTCGTTTTATGTCGTCGATACTCCGCCTGATAGGCTCGAATTCCGAGGCGAGCCACGACCGGACGGCAGGCCCGGCTGCCGTTTGGCGATGCCGGAGCATTTGCGCGGCGTAGCCGAGCTTCTTGTGTCTCAGGATCGAACGAACTTCGGAATTCAACGACATCAGGATAGTGTTGGCCGGACCTAGGTGCTGCAAGCCGGTCGGCGTCAAGACGTCGTATCTGTCGCGCATCGGCGAATTCTGCAATGATGCAAGCAACGCTCCCGCAAACATCCAGTCGTTGCTGTCGGGTGCGACCCGACCGTTGGTCAATCCGCGGCTCAGGTCCGCTGCGATCGCTTCGTTTTGCGCCGGCGAGCGCATCAGTTGCTCCAGCAAGATCGGGGCGCAGGGGACTATGGGATGATCGGGAACATAGACTAGCTGCGCTGCCGAGGGAGTGGCTTCAAAGGCTTCCACAAACGGCGTCTCGTTGCCCCGGACCACGCCGGCCGCGTCGCAAACACCCATGCACAGCAGCGTCGAAAGCTCGTTGCCTGATCGATCGCACCACCAGGCTCGGCTCCGGCTGTGCCAACCGGGTAGGATGCCGATGTTCGTATCGGCCAATGCGCTCATCCGGCGGCCGGCAATCATGAGAAGCCGCATCTCGACCGAGGCGGGTTGCGCCGACTGGTCGCCTTCCGAAGGCTTCTCAAGATGCGCTAACACATCATCTGAGTTCCACACGTGAAGGCCCAAGGTATTGAGGTAGCCGCCCGGCGAACGTCCGTCTGCGATCCGAAGGCACCCAGCGACCGGTGGAGCAAAAGCCACGTGAAGTTCCATTTCATCGGCCAGCGGGAAATTTCCCGAGCGTTGTCCTGACACCTGGTCGAGACTGATGTTGCAGTAGCCGACCACTTCGTTCGGGCGGCACACATAGCCGTCGCCGCGCAGCCAATGCATTCCCGAGCGGCGAATGACGAAACCGTCTGCCGCGAGCGAGCCGCATGTCAGGGCGAGAGCGGTCATGTGCCGCTCGCCGACCACATACCGGAATGATGAGCGATGCCCGCTGTGGTGATGCGCAGTGGCCGAGCAGCAGCGCCGTCCACGAGTTCATCCGGCTCTGTGCTGAAAATCGCCATCAGATCCCCGACGTTGCAGCTTTGGCCAGGCGCAACGAGGATCTTCCGAAACCAAACCTTCTCACGCGAGACCACACGAAAATAGGAAATCGGCGGACAGTATTGAGAAAAGCCGCTACTTAAATCCACACTGAGATCACACAGCTTGTCGCCCATCTTGAGCATCGATCCGGTCGCTGCATAAACGCATTCGACGACAGCCGCGGTCATATTAGGGTTTATCTTGGTAAGCCGCAACTCGTGCAACATTAACGAACACCTTAATAGCGGTTGGACATACAATCGGAATATCGCTAGTCAGAAATGGTCTAATCCGCTCATGGATTGCCCGAAGTTCAGCTCGCATTGTTAGAATATGAATTTTTTCAAATACCAGCAAGTATTGTGAAAAGTGGTACGCACCGAGTGCGGCAGTTAGGCTTTTCATGGTTACTAACGCCAGAGCGCTCTCCGGTCATTCGTTGGCGTCCACATCGTTCTTCAACCCTGGTTCTGAACATTTACAGCTTCGACGGATACAGATGCCGGTCAACAAGCTTAATATCGCAGTCGGAATTGCAACGACGGGACGGCGTGAGGTTCTTTCCCGAACGATTGACATTCTTGCGACGCAGATGCGGTTACCCGATCGTCTTGTGATCTGTCCGGTTGTGCCGGGTGACGTTGATGTCGGTTCCCTGGAGCGGTTTCCGGCGCCAGCAACTGTCGTGAGCAGCCCGGCTGGGCTGGCAGCCCAACGCAACGGCATTCTGGCTGCCGTCAAGGACTCCGATGTCGTTGTATTTTTTGACGACGATTACTTCCCCGACGCCCGCTATCTCGCGAACCTCGAGAAAATATTCCTCGAACGCCCCGATGTGGTCGGGTCAACCGGCTTTCTTCTTGCCGACGGCGCGCAAGGCCCAGGACTGAGCGTAGAGCAGGGCGTCGAGATTCTTGGCTCGGCTCCCGAAGATCTTGGGTCTCTGAACGAGCCTCAGGATTGGGATAGCACCTACGGGTGCAACATGTCCTTCCGGTTGAAGCCGATCGTGGAGCACAACGTCCTGTTCGACGAGAACCTTCCTCTCTACGGTTGGCAAGAAGACATCGATTTTTCTCGGAGGCTGCATCCTTATGGACAGATTGTGCTGTCGGGGATGTTGCTCGGTGTCCATCTCGGCATCAAGGCTGGTCGAACTTCGGGTGTTCGCTTTGGTTATTCGCAAATTGCGAATCCAATTTATCTCATCCGAAAAGGATCGATGCCGCGACGATTTGCGAGTCGGATCATTTGGCGGAATGTCGCGGCCAATCTGCTTCGCAGCGCATATCCGGAGCCCTGGATTGATCGCAGGGGACGATTGAAAGGAAATCTGCTGGCTTTGTTAGATGTGATAAAGGGGCGAATATCGCCGGGGCGAATACTTCACATGCGCTAGCTCCCGCTCCAGCTATCGCTTCGGACTGCTACGTCTCACATGTAATTGTCGGAAACTTTGATTCCCAGAGTGGCGTTTTCGCTGATTCGGATTGTCTTATGGACCGGGACATACTGACAGGTCTGATAATTTTCATCTCACCACGGTCGCGTAGCGACGTACGCATGGTCGAGTAATTGCGGTGAACGGACATTTCCCGGCTTTTGTTCCTAGGACTTATGTATTGGAGCTTGGGCGGAATAGACCAATAGGGCCGCGCATCAGCTTTCGGTAGGCACCGCAATGCTAAGATTGGCAATCTGGATTTTTGGGTCGGCGGTAGCGTTGACGATATTGCTGATTGCCATTGTTTACATGGCTTCCCGAGTCAGTCCGTGGCCAACGGCTTTGATGGAACGGCGCGCCGTTGATCGCGGTGGTATGGCGGTGGCGCGAGGCCTTGAGCCATACGTACCGGCAGATATAAGCAGTCGGCTAAACATCAGGTATGATGATGGCGACAAGGATGCCCTGCTTGACGTCTTCTATCCGCCTGTTGCTGAGAAAGACGGTCGACTTCTACCGGCCGTTATCTGGGTGCATGGCGGATCGTGGGTGGGCGGAAGCAAGGATTTCATCGCCAACTATCTCAAGATACTTGCGTCGAGGGGGTTCGTCGCGGTCGGAGTTGGGTATTCGCTCGCTCCCGCCAGAACATATCCAACTCCCGTGAAGCAGGTGAATGTTGCACTTGGGTTTGTAAGCACGAATGCGGGGCAGTTGCATGTAGATCCGTCGCATCTGTTTCTAGCCGGAGACTCGGCCGGCTCTCAGATCGCCGCCCAGGTGGCGAATGTCATCAGTTCGCCTGCCTATGCCGAGGAGGTTGGCGTTAAGCCGGCCATACGTCGGGCGCAGCTTTTGGGAGTAGTCCTTCACTGCGGAATGTACGAAACGCGGTTGGCAAATTTCAGCAGGACTGGTGTGCTCTGGTCATATTTCGGCACACAGGATTTCGAGAATGATCCCCGGCTATCTCAGTTTTCGGTCGTTCGCCATATCACCTCGGATTTCCCCGCTACATTCCTGTCGGCCGGCAATAACGATGTTCTAGCACCTCAGTCCCATCTGTTCGCCGAGAAGGCTGCTGAACTCGGCGTGCCTGTCGATCGACTGTTTTTTTTGCCGGAATATAGGCCAAAAGTCCCGCACGAATTCCAGTTCGACCTCAGTTCGAAGGCGGGCAGGCTGGCACTCGATCGCTCCGTTAAGTTTATGGACAGGCAGCTCAGATAAATTGACGCCGCAACCGGTGCGGTTCGCACCGGCGCGATCGCCCATTCTCGCTGCGAGCCGTGTCGGCGGGGGTAACTTAGCCTAGACATACTTTTCTGCTAGATGGATTTGTCGTGGTGTCCAGTCCGCATACATATCAAGCCGATCCCGCGGGTGAAACTGAAGCGGCTTGGCCAAGCGAGATATGGGCGAGCCGAATTTCGAGGATAATATGGCTTGCTTGTGTGGCGGCCGGTCTTGCGCTCAGCGTCTATGTGGCTTCAAAGGCAAGATACTCCGGCGAGGACTCATGGCTGCCAATGAATCACGCCCTCAAGTTTCTTCACAGCTCTTCCGCGGAACTTGTCTATCAAAAGCTATTTTTTTTGGATCATGTCAAATTTCAGTATCCTCCTAACGCGCTGCTCATCCTCGATCTGTTCAATCGGATGGGCATTACAACCAACCTTCAACTCAACTATATCAACGCGGGCCTGCTCATCGCGACCGGTCTGGTATTTTCCGTGTTCTCCGCCGAAATGCTGGGACATATTCAGTATCGCGGCCTGAGCATTCCGATCGGGCCGATTGCGTTCCTCGTTACGCTGCGATTCTATCCCAACTACCTCGCGTTTCAGATAGGACAAATGCAGGTCTTGTTGGGACTGCTGTTTTTACTTGCGTGTTGGGCTCTCTTGCGCAGCAGGCAGGTTCTATCGGGTTGCTTGATTGCAGTTGTCATCCTGGTCAAGCCGCAACTCTTCCTGCTGGGGTTGCTGGCTCTCTGGCAAAAAAAATGGCGCTTTGTCGCAGGATTCACTGCGATTTTAGCCGTGACCGTAATGCTTTCGATCGGTCTGTACGGCTTTCGCAATCACGTCGATTACCTGAACGTGCTTGCGTTCCTGTCTAGACATGGCGAATATCAGCACCTCAATCAATCCGTCGATGGGATCCTGATCCGCTGGTTGTATCACGGCCCATCCCTTGATCGAGATACACACGGGCTGATTCCCCAGTCGATGTTTCCTCCATATATCGCAGGAGCTTATTTTGCGACGATCCTGACAAGTGCTGTGATGATCCTCATTCCATTTGTCATCCGCGCCAGGGGAGCCGATCAGTTCTCCAGTCTTCTCGCGTTCTGCACAGCCTCGCTTCTCTTTACGATGGCCTCGCCGATCGCCTGGGTACATCACTACAACATCATGTTGCCCGCTTACGTAGTTGCGCTTAAGGCGATATTCGACAGACGTAAAGGTACGCAGGCTCATATATACAAAGCATTGCTTGCCGCATCCTTCTTGTTAACAGGCTACCCGCTTGTGCCGGCAGGCGATCCGACCGTTCCGTCGCAGAATCTTCTCCAATCTCATGTCTTTATCGGAGTGCTGATTCTTGTCGGCATTTTGCTCAGAGAGATTCATGCTTCCACATTATCTCACCGTACGGTGGCAACTTCTTCAACATAATAGAGGTCATGGTGACTTAGCCGGTGGCGTGATATCAATTAGAGATGCATATCGCCGATTTACCGGCTTAAATAGTTTCGGTATCGCAATGAGCCCCACTCGATATTTTGGTGAAATTCACCACTACCGAATACATCTTGTGACATTTACTTTATCAAAGCTTCAGCCTTGTGTTTCGAGTCCGTCGAGTTAATGGTGCAGGAACTGGAAAGCCGGAGACGACGGCTGGAAAGTCCTTCCCGGGTCCAATTGTCGCGCTTCTCATACTTTAACCTCCTTGGCGCTTTCCGCCGGTTGCCATGCATAGCTTGGTTTTCACCCTCCATCTTCTCGTCGCGGCCCTAGCTGTGGGCCTCATCTTTTGGATGGCCCGCGCGAAGCGCCTCCCGGCTAGCCTCATGAAATCTGAATTGCCCATCTGGGCGGCGGGCCTCTGCGTCGGGGGATTGGTTGTTTTTGAATTGGTTCTGTTCGAGGGCAGTAGCCCGACAGATTGGTTGTGGGACTTTCTGAACGCCTACTATCTTGCGGGACAGGCCGCGCTGAATAACGATCCGTCGGCGCTTCGAGACCTGATCGGAAAAGGCGCGACCGGATTTGTTAATATTCCCATTGTGGCCTACTGGTTCTCGCCTTTTGCTTTGCTGCCACCGCAGCCGGCGGCATGGGTGTTCACCGCCCTGGGGCTCGCGTCGGTTGTCGCCGCATGGTTCCTCCTGGTTCGCCTGGCGGGGCTGGAGTTGCGGGAGCGGTGGCTGTTGGCCGTTTTGTTTCTTGTCAACGGATCGCTTTTGAACGGGATCAAGTTCGGCAATCTAAGCTATTTTATTCTGTTTGTTCTAGCGGCTGGACTTGCTCTTGTTCGTCGCGAGCGTTCAGCGGCCGCGGGTGTGCTGTTGGGGCTGGGCGCCGTCGTGAAACCTTCGCTCGTCCTGTTCGGTCTGTTCTTTCTTCTGCGGAGGGACTTCAAGGGATTGGTGGGGTTCCTGGTTGCTGGAGTTGCAACTGCGATCCTTTCGCTTATGGTCTATGGCTGGTCCGATAACCTAAACTGGTTCGAAACCTGTATTGTTCGGTACAGCCATGGCTGGCTGCCAACGTTCAGCGTGCAGTCAATATCGGCGTTCATTTTCCGCTTGCGGGATGGGATCAGGATCGATCACTACGATTCACTTCCTCAGTTGCCGACCTCTGGCGAAAATATCCTTGAAAAGGTTCTGATCGGCCTGCTGTTCATTGCGGCGGTGACTGCCTGGGTCCGATCTGTCCGATTTCCTGACAAGGACAACGATACGCAGTCTGAACGGCGCGACCTGGAATATCTTCTCATTCTTTGTCTCGCGCTCGTTTCGAGCCCATTGGCATGGGTACACTATTATTGTTGGCTGTTGATGCCTGCCGCTTTTTTTCTCGGACGTTGGCGGCGATGGCCAAGGTCTCCGTTCACGTACGGTCTCGGATGGCTGGCGATCGCGCTGACGACGCCCCTGATCGAACATCCAGCTTCGCTTGGAGCTTTGAGCAGAACGGCCTTTTACCAGTCGTTTGCCGTGTCTCATTTTCTTTTTGGAGGATTGCTCTGGTTTGTCTTGATTGCATGGTGGTTAGCCACGTCTCGCGACAAACGAGTCCATCGACTTTAAGGACCACCTGCACCGACCGCCGCAAATTTTTGACTCGTCCGTTAGCCTAGGCCAGGATTGTCACGATGCATGCTCATTCCGACAGCAGGACGATGGCTTCTGAATTTCTGCGCTTCGCCGCAGTCGGCTTTCTGGCTACGGCTGTTCACTACTCGATACTGATCTTTCTGATCGAATGGATACGGGTCCCGCTTCTCCTGTCGACGAGCGTAGGATTTGTCGTTGGTGCGGTTGTCAGTTTCACGCTGAACCGGATGATCACCTTTCGCTATCAGCCGCATTTTGGTCGCGGGGTAACGAAATTCGTTCTGGTCGGTTTTGTCGGGCTCGGCATTAACGCATTGATCGTCGCCAGTCTGACCCAAACCCGTCTTCCCTACATCATCGCCCAATGTATCGCTACCGGTCTGGTGCTTGTGTGGAATTTTACCGCAGCTCGGACGCTTGTATTCCGTCATGCATCGGATGCCGTATGAATTGCCCCTCTTGAGATGCGCCCGTCAACCGTTGAGGGCCTCCGGTACAAAGGTTCTTTTGCGGCGTACATTCCGACTGTTTTCATCGAGACAACGATCGCAAGCTTCCTTTCGTTGGTGGCCATATTCTCGCCACCGGCTCTTTTGAGAAACGGCCAACGCGCAAATGTGGAGGGTTTGGCATTTACTACTATTTTTTCAGTGATCGGTTCTTCGGTGGCGTCGGAGCATCATTTTACAATTCTGCTTCTAATCTGATCGCCCCGAGCAAATACTTTCGGCATGGGAAGCCCCCGGAGGTCCGTGCTGCTGACAATCCTTTGGACTTCGTGGATGCTCCTAGCAAATTTCATTCCTCAAACCCTGGTGCTTGCCTACTCTCCATGGAGGTTTATGGTGGCGACGCAATTCTTCGGCGCTCTTTTGCTATTGATAGCACCTTTTCGAATATGAAAGTCGTGAGGCCCGCAGTCGGCCGGCACAGGATACGAGCACTTTGCAATCAAGAGAGAGATCGAAGGTATCGGGGAAATCACGTCGCCAGCAAAACGATAACGACCATGGCTGCTGCGCAAATGCGACTGTTGCGGTCTCTCAAAGCGAAAACGATGGGATCGTCATCGACCACGCGTCTATGGGCGAGAATCACAATCCGGCTAAGCCAGTACATGAGGATTGGGCAGATTAGCCAAAGCATGCCGGGGTGTCGGTAGAGATCTGTCACGGCGGGAGAAGAGATATAGAGCGAAAAGATCGTGACGGCATTGAAGCCGCTCGCGGCTGCCAGGGCGCCAATGATCGGCAAATCCATCAGGCGATAGTTTCGGTTTGACGGATCTGGAAGTTCCTTGTCGATCCGCAGTGCCAGTTCCACATAGCGTTTGACCAATGCGAGGCAGACGAAGACAAACATCGAAAAGGCCAGTAGCCATTCGGATGGCACGACATAAGTCGCGGCCGATCCCGCGATGACCCGTATCGAATAGAGCGCCGAAAGCACCACGATATCGACCATGAGGCGGCGTTTGAGCGTGAACGAGTAAGCCAGGGTTAGCACGAGATAGGCGGTCAGAACGGCGGTAAACAGCAACGAGGTCAACAGCGCGCAAGCATAGGAGATCGCGAGCAGGAGCGGTATCGCGATGATGCCGTGCTGAAGTGGCAGCGCGCCGTTCGCGAAAGGACGCAATCGTTTGGTCGGATGCTGCCTGTCGGCCCGCAAATCGATGAGGTCATTGAGCAGATAAACCGATGATGCGCAGAGCGAGAAGGATATGAATGCCTGAAAGGCAGCAAGGCAGGACGATATCGAATAGGCGTGTGACGTCAACAGCGGCACAAAAATAAGAGCATTCTTCGCATACTGATGCACCCGGAGCGCCTTCAGCCAGGAGCGCGCGCTGTATTCCGCTTCGGCCATGGGCCGCACGTCTATTCCGCGCTGCTTGGCTCGCCGTATGAGCGGGGCTGGATTTCCAGCAATGTAGGCACGTCGTGCATGCGCCCAGACCGGGAGGTCCGCGCTGGAATTTCCTATGTAGTCGAATCCGCGATCACCGAACGTGTCGATCAGATGCTTCGCTTTTGCGTCGCCGGAGAGATTGGTTGCTTCATCGGATGCAAATACGTCATCGAAGATTTCAAGCCGTGCAGCAACCTGTTCAGCCAGCTTACGGTTGCTTGCCGTCGCGAGAAAGACGGGCTGCCCCTTCGCCTTGGCAGCGCGCACGAACTCAAGAACGTTGTCATTGATCGGAAGAAGATTGCAGTCGAGTGCCGCGACGTCGGCCAGATACGCTTTAAAGGAAGCCTTGCCGCGAGAGAGCGCACGCAGCACCGAACGATGATGTTGAGCGCCATCACGTATCGAGGCGAAGTAGCTCTCGTAGAGCATGTCGGTGCGGAGGAGGGTGCCATCGAGATCGACAACCAAAGCGGTTTGATCGATTGAGACCGGCGTACCTCCTCTGTCCACCGCAGGGATGGAGTGAAACTCTCTGACGTCAGGTTGGGACATTGACGGACTTCAATATATCACGTTGGCTTGCGGAGAATTTCTGAAAAATCCGGCTGAATTTCCGGCTGGCATTATTGCAGCTGACTATAGGCTTCCGTGCACAAACAGTAAATTGCGAGATAAGCGGAAGGGCGATCGCGGTCGCCTTAACCCTAATCCAGAAGGTATCCAACTTGAATGGTTCGTAGCTGCGACATCCGCTGCCACCGGGCAGCTGTTGCCACAGACTCGCGGATTCATGAGCATGCATCGCCGGAACCGGACCGCGATACCGGAGAAGGCTTGCGTCATTCAAACTGGACGATAAACGCGTGGTCCGACACGTTCAGTTTGACAACGGCCGTCTCTCCTATCGTTTGCACCGGTTCAGTACCGACCGTCGTATCGTATATCTTCACGTTTTTGCGGACGCTCCCAAGATTCAGGACGATGTCATCGGCTCCTCGAACGCGTTCGCCCCAGATCGCCAGATTGAACTGACCGGAACTCTTTTGCATAAGAAGGTCGTGGACTCTCCGCGGCTGGTCTGGAATTGAATAATTCACGGCCGAAGGCGTCGCGACGTCTTTATCATCGGCAAGAATAGCCGTTAGGTTATGAATGAATGTGGCGGCTTGCTTGGGTGTCCAGTCTTCATGAAACAGGCCTTGATGCCCGTCACCGCCTTCGCCGTCGCCGAGTTCGTAAATGAACGTATATCGCCATCCGCGCTTGAACTGAGCGAGATAGGTGTTCAACAGAACGATACCCTGAACGCGCTCTTCCGGCGGCGTCGCTGCATCCCAACCAGTTTCCGTGGTAACCCGTGGCAGAGTTAGTAATTCGTCATCGGGGTAGCCTTTGAACTGCCGCAGCCACGTTCGGCCATATCCCTTGTACAGGCCATCCCAGTTTCCGTTCAGGGTCGGGTCCGCCGCCTGCCATGCCTGGTTGTCGACGTAGCCCGGCCGGACGCCAGAGACATAGTTGTGGACGTTGGCATAGTCAGCAAGTTTGGTGCCTGCCGGAAACGGCAGCAGCGCATCGGCATGGTCGGGTATGGTGAGATATTGAAGGCCTACGTTATCGGTCTCTGCGCCCCCCTCCGAAACATGAAATACCGGGTAGTGAGCGAGAATCGGATCGCTTTTTGCCATTTGATAGAGCTCCTTCTGAAGCTCCGCGACTGGAAGCCAGCTTTTGTACTTTCCGCCGCCGGTTTTTCCGCGATATGTCACCGGAAAATTGTTGGGTTCATTCGGCCCCTCAATCGCCAATAGCGCGCCAGCCTGAGCTAGAGTCTTTGCAGCTGCGATCGTACCTTCCACATCGAAAGCCAAAAGGGCGACCTGAACGCCGGTCTGCTGGTGAACCATAATCGTCTTTTCCAGATTGCGCCGGCTGTCACGAATGTTTCGGACTCCCAGATAGTGCAAGGCCGGTACGTATTTGGTTGCGTCATAGCCTTGATCGATATGCGTGTTGACGCCCAGCGAACTGAGAAACGTGAGGCTGCTCACCGCCGCCACCCCCGCCTGAGCCGCAGTGGCCAAAGATGTCAGCTTGGTCAGAGCCAATACTGCCATGACTGTCATAGAGACGCGTTTTGGCATCGAGAAGCTTTCAGTCCGATCATTGCTGCGCGGTCGCTGGATGATGCTGCCAGTTCCAAATCCGGACAAGAGGAGATTTATCGGGATGCTGCGAACACCGTTCTGTTTATCCTGACGCGCGATCCGCAAGCAGCCGGTCAAAAACCCCAAGATACTTTCGGGCCGTTGCGTTCCAGGAGAAGCGTGCCGCGTTATCGCGCCCGAGTTGCGTCAAACGGGCGTGCTCTACCGGGTTATCGAGCAACCTCTTCAGATTGCGAGCAAGATCTGCTGGATCGGTCGGATCGAACAGAATCGCACCCTGACCGGCGATCTCTGGCATAGCGGATCGATCAGAGCAAATCACGGCACAACTGCATATTTGCGCCTCAAGAATGGGTAGGCAGAATCCTTCAGCAAGCGAGGGCACGCAAAGGCAACTTGCGTGATGATAGAGAGCGGCAAGCTCGCAATCCTCGATGCCGGCAAAACGAACGAGCCTGATTGGGCAGCGATGGCGCTCGAATGAGCGCGCCATTGTCTCGCTGTTGTCTGCTCCGACATGCACGAGAGTGACGTCGGGGTCGGTTTCATGAAGGGCCACCATCGCTTCGGCAAGGACGTGAAAGTTTTTGTTTTCGGTGGCATTTCCAACAGCCAGAATGTAGCGCCCCCCGATGGGCGAATGCGTCGGCCTACGCTCATCCGAGAGCAGTAGCGGAGCCGAGTGAATGGTCGTGATATGACCGCGAGTTGCCGGGTAAAACTGCTCAAGATCGAATTGTGTTGCGTTCGACACGCTCACGATCTCGGTCTTCCCGACGAGCGTGAACCGATAGATGAGATCGTTGGTGAGTCGGGCTCGCCAACTGAAATGCTCGGGTAAACGTTTAAAATAGAGGTCGTGGACGATCGTTAGGCGGGAGTTTGCGCCTGCGGCGGCGCCGAACGGATCGACGTTGACGACGAGATCGATTTTCTCACGGCGCACAAGTCCGGGAAGGGTGAGGCGTTGCTGTATGACGTCAAGAACAAGTATGCGCGGACGAGGTACCACGATGACACCGGTCAGTTCCAGTTGAAGGGAGCGGGGCAGTTGATCCCGCGTCCAGGGTGAGCGCAGAACGTAACGGTAGCCGCCGATCTCGATCAATTCCTCGAGCAGCCTGAAAGCCATTCGAGCCACGCCTGAGGGGTGACCGGCAAATTGGCTAGGCATATTGAACAGGATACGGGGTGTCATCCGGTGCTGCCTGAAAAGGGACGGGTCCCATAGCCCGAAATGGCGTCCTGAGGCCATGCGTTGTTAACGCAGGCCACCTGTCATAGAAGTATTTTAGTTTCGGGAAAAGGATTGCTTCCGAGTTAACCTTAAAACGGCAGCCTGGTTCGCGTAATGATGCGGATGACGCAGCGTCCGCAGCCATCGAGAATCGCAGCGGATCGTGGTCCTAAGCTATGACGAGGACAGATTTAAGAGCACGTATTTTGACAAAAGGCGCCAGAATTTCATGGGCATGCAGACGATCTTTGAGCGGCCAAGGCCGGTGCTATTGTGCGGGCTAGCGAGGCGCCAGCCGTATTCCGGCCGGCACGTGAAAATCATTCTCTGCGTCGTTGTTCCATTGCTCCTCATTTCAGAAGCCGGCGCAGCAAGCGACGCCATATCGGGCCAGCGGCTGATATCGGCATCGCGGCTGATCGATATGATTGGGGTCAATACCCATTTGCAACAGCTCGACGGCACCTATGGTGATTTGCCGAAGGTGCTTCAGCTCTTCAAATTTCTTGGGGTTACGCGCGCGCGGGACGTTATGCCGGGCGGCAATACCCTCGGCATCGTCAGGCGCATGATTTACGACAAAATCAGATTCAATTTCTTCATTCCGACGGGATGGGAAAAAGGCAGAACAGTCGGATATTTGAAGAGTCTTGAAGCGAATGTTCCAGGCGCCGTCACCTCGGTTGAGGGATATAATGAAATCAACAATCATCCTGTTGAATTTAACGGTCGTTCGGGCCCGGCCGCTGCGCTTTTCGGGCAACAGGCGATTTACAAGGCGATCAAGAATGACGACATCCTTAAGGACAAGCCGGTGCTCGATCTCTCAGGTTTCGAGATGACCGAAGCTTCCAATCCCGAGAAGAGGGTAACGTTGAACGGGTACGCCGATGGGATGAACCTTCACGTTTATGCCCAAAATGGAAGCCAGCCAGGCCACTGGATTCGTGAAGGCGTGCCGGACATCTACCGATCCTTGAACGACCATCCACGGAAGGCGATTACGGAATTCGGATATGCCAGTCTGCCTCAGACCGGATGGCGGGTCATCGGTGTTGATGAAAGATCTCAGGCAAAGGGTTTGCTGAATGGGATATTCGATGCCGCAATAGCAGGTTTTGATTGGATATATCTCTATGAACTGGTCGATCAACGGTTCGATTCGTCATCGCAGAATCGTGAGCTGCATTTTGGATTGTTCAAATACGATTACCAGCCCAAACCGGCAGCCTTTGCCATTCGCAATATGATCGACGTCCTGAACGACGATCCGAAGCTGGCGACGCCCAGCGTCGCAGATTCATCTGACGACAAGGTGAACATCAGTTTGGATCGTGAGCCCGGGGATATTGCTGTCCGGAGCCTCCGGATCCGAAAGACTAACGGTTCGCTAGTGGTTGCCGTCTGGCGCGAAACGCCGTTCTGGGATCGCGCCAAGGGAGGACCCTTGGAAGCGCCGGGACTTCCTTCAAAAATATCGTTTCACAAGCCGTGTGGTTCGATAAAGCTGTATGATGTTTTGGAATCTCGGGACCCGACTTTGATGAAGTCTTCGAATTCGATGACGGTGGACGTCAAGGATTATGTCCAATTGGTCGAATGCACCAAAGTGTAAAACGTAGCGAAGTCGAACCTGTCGCTAACAATCTCGAAAATGTAGAAGCCGTGGGCGCCTAGATGTCGATTGAGCTGATTGGATTTATCACCCTGTTCGTCGGCGCGGTCGGCCTGTTCCAGAATTCGGCTTTCCTCGTTTACAGCTTTTTCAGCACGACACTGCTTGGGTCTGCTGCCGCGTTTATTCTGACCTCTCTCGGTAGCACCAATATTTCTCCGGCTCATCTGTTACTGGGGTTTCTTTCGATTAAGCTGCTCAGTGATAGGGCAACGCTTAAGAGCTCAGTGAGCAGCCTGCAGACAGGGTCTGCCGGCTTTTGGCTGCTGTTGATTGTCGTTTACAGCGCTCTTACAGCCTATTTTCTGCCGCGGCTCTTTCTCGGGGAAACCTTTATCTATCCGGTGAGAGTCGTCGGCTCGAACGCCTATACGGAGCTTCTTGCACCTTCCACGGCAAATCTCACCCAGTCGGTGTATTTGATCGGGGATTTCGTCTGCTTTTTCATTCTCAGCGGATACGCCCGGCAACCAGGAAGCCTGCGCGTCCTGACGAATGTCGTTCTCGTAACGACGATCTTGAATTTCGTCTTTGCATTTCTTGATCTCGTAACATATGCGACCGGTACGACGGACTTGCTGTCGATTATTCGCAACGCGAACTATGCGCTGCTCTCGGATGCCGAAATCGTCGGCTTCAAGCGTATTGTGGGCTCCTTTATCGAAGCATCGTCCTTCGGAGCGGCCACCCTGATGTACTTCGCATACACTATCAAGTTATGGCTTTTGGGGGTGAGGCCGCTATTGACGGGTATGCTATCAGCGGTCGCGCTAGTCGCCCTCGTGTTCTCGACGTCAACGACGGCTTATGTCGGCCTGACGCTGTTTTTGTGTGTCTGCGTGGTTGAGGCTGCGGCTTACGCATTTTTTGCCCGAGCAACAAAGCAGATGAAGATGCTCATCGTCTGGACTCCGATCGTTCTCGTTGTGCTCGGACTTGCCGTCGCGCTCAACGATACGGCGGCAACGTTTGCCTCGAACATGATAGACACGATCGTGTTCAATAAAATGAACACCGTGTCCGGCTACGAGCGTTCGGCATGGAATGCGCAGGCGTTGCAGGTATTTCTCGATACGTTTGGTTTTGGTGCCGGTAATGGAAGCCTGCGGGCATCGACGTTTCCCTTGGCTGTTCTGGGAAGTCTCGGCATCGTTGGCTTTGTTCTTTTCGGCCTGTTCTTTGTCAGCGTGTTCCGGCCAACCCCGCAGGACCCGAACTGGGGAATAATCGAATTGACGGGTCGGCGCGCGGCGCGTGCGGCGTGCCTTGCCAGCCTCATTTCCGCAACCATATCCGGCGCCTTAACAGATCTCGGGCTGCCATTCTTTGCCTTCGCTGCAATAGCGTGCGCCGGGCGCCGGGCCGTGTCCGTTCAGCAGGCTCCAGCAGGGGGTATGGCCCGGAATACGGATTTCAAAATTGCAAGCGAGCTGTAGAGCTCGGCGCGCTCGCGCGAGTGGGTGGTCGAAGTAAGGACCGGTAGTGCGCGAGAATTCGCGCTGACCACTCGTCAGGAGCAAGCGAGAGGTCGTCGCGAAGGGCATAGGCCTGACGGCTCATCGTTTCCACAAGGACGTCGTCGGCCGCCGTCGATCTGAAAAATTCTGCGAGTTCGCCGGCATGATGAGGGTCGTATGAGATTCCGATTCTTTTCGTACTTACCTCCCGACTTAATAAGGCGGTGCGTGGAATGATGACTGGAAGCCCGCTAGCGAGCGCTTCGACGATTACAAGTCCAAAGGGTTCTGGATATCGTGAACATACGACAGCTATCCGAGCAGACTGGATTAACTGCGCGATCTCAGCTCGCGACCGCCAGCCGTCGAAAATGACATCGGGGTATCGTTGTCTCAATTCGGATAACTTGCTGCCATCGCCGATAACCCTGGCGGGAACGCCGGCACTCTCGGCGGCCTCCAGGAAATCATCGATGCCTTTTTCCTCGACCACGCGGCCGATGAAGACGTACTCGCGGTTCGATTCCGCTGCGACCCGATCATTCGAAAAAGCACTCGATGGATTTCGGACGGTGATGAGGTGAGATGAATCGAATCCGGAACGTACAAAGGGTTCTTTCATGTCCTCATGAATGAGAAAAATGTCGGTTGGTCGGTTGTCGGAATTCCAAAGCAACAGGCGACTACCGTGGCGTCCGACCCGCCAGAGCTTGTGCAGGTAACTGCGCCGGTCGCAATTTGTCGCAAGGCAGGCGACAGACATCGGCCTCAACGGACACGCGAGCCCAGTCTGGTAGTTTGCAAATGCTCCGTTTGGGCACGCGAGGAAATAGTCATGCGCATGGAGGACCGTTCGTTTCCATACCGGTCGCAGGGCGACAAAGATGGATGGCGACAGAATGTGGGACCAGTTATGTAGGTGATACACCGTGTTGGCTGTGTCATTGCGAGTTATCCAGTCAGAAAGCAGAGTCTTGGCAGAGGGACTGTAAATTCCTTCAGTAAGCGCCTTGCCGGCCGGTCGATTGAGCAACGACTCTTTGTTGAGTGAAACGACCTCGACGCCTTTACCGAGATGCTTCAGGTCTTGTCCCTGATCTCCGGTGACGAGCGTCACAGGAATTTTCATTTTTCTCAGCGCCTGCAAAAGCAATACGACAAGCGCAGCGGCTCCGCCCCGGACTTCTGAAAAATCGTTGATCAGTACGACGCGATCGATTGCTGGGTCGGTCAGAGCTTGTGGAAATGGCATACTCATAAAATTGCCCGTTGCGGCAAAGGCCGCTGGATCGGCAGAAGTTAATAACAATATCGCCAGCGGGTTGACTGCCAGCGGTGCCCCGAAATCAACCAAATCTCCAGAGCAGCCAGCCCAACGCAACCCATATCACGCAACTGATAGAAATCGCGAGAATCCATGGTCGCGGAGACGAATATCTTAGAGCCGGACCCTGTGACAAACCGGTTTCGTGATCGCAGTCCCGGCTATCGCCATCCAATTGAGCTGACTGCGGCAGAAAATGATGGTCAATTTTCGATGTTGACATAGCGCGCCCCTTGCCCATCGATATGCCATCAAGCGATCCGACAAGTCAGTCAGGCCTCTGTTCCAATTGTGGTCGCATGTGAGAAAAATTGCTACGCAGCGGTTACGCGACGCGTTGACCTGAGGCTTTACGCTCGATGTGCTCGCGGTTGGTTTTCGTTTTGAGGCTTCGCTGAATTAGTTTTGATTGCCAATGACTTGGGGCAGGCAACAGATATGTCTGGCAAGAGACGACCGACATCCGCAAAGGGCCCGCGCGAAAAGAAGAATATCATGAAATGGAAAAATAGAGACCGAAACAAGGAACGCGTGGCGATATCTCGCGCGGAGCTCGAGAAGACGATTGCGAATACCGTCCGAGAGAGCAGCCCGGCCTGTTCGGATTTCATAACGGTCATTCTATCACGGGTTGTTCCGTCCTCGACTCAGGAGTCGAACTGGGTCGTTCAGGGCATAAAATATGGGAAAGCGGATCGTCAGCTTTGCGATGCCGCCCTTTCAGGTTGTATCGCCGAAAAACAGGTTCAGTTTCAGCTTTCTGACCAAAAAACGTGATTTCGCTAGCGGCTGTTTTATTCGATGAGTTTCCGGATTTCGCAGAAAGGCGCAGTTTCAAATCGATTTAGAGACGCGAATAAGGTCGCGGCGGCATCGAATGAGGCAAGGAATTAATTCTTTGGATTCTCTTGGCAGATCCTGACCGCGGGGCGCGATTTGGCAAAACGAAGCCAGTTTAAGTCAATTATGTCAGTTAATTAGATGGAGATGTGATGAAGGATTTTGTCGACAAGATCGCCATCATTACCGGTGGTGGAACATGTATGTGGCGCTGGCTGTAACGTGGCGATGTGCGACGTGTCCGCACTAGCTAGGGATGGCCGAAACAAAACGTCTCTGCGAGAAGGAGCCCTGCCACCGGGCCTACGGATCACCACGCATCTAGTCACCACGCATCTAGCTGATGCCGTCGAATCCAAAATGCTTCGGTTTCGCGACGAAATCACCGATCAACAGAGCGTGGACCGCATCCACCTGCTGCTCAACAACTTGCTGCATCGGGCTCTCGTTCCATGGGGAGGTGGCAGCGATTCACGCGGCAACGCTCGCTCATCACCCGTCCTGCGAACCACCAGTCTGGGAATATCCACTCTGACGCATGGACCAGCAAGTGGTAGGCAGATCAAGCTGGCGTCGATCCGGGTGGTCAGCAGGATCGCGCTCTCCTGCTGACTAAGCGTTGTTCTGGCAATTTCACGCCCGCTCGCCAGCGGCTCGTTTCGGAAGGTCCGCGTCTCCTCGCGCGCGAACGGCGAGCGGATCACTGCGGTCAGGGTCTTGTCCGACCTAGCACACGGCAGCACAAACAGTCCGTGCGCGCAACGTCAGATTATTGAAAGGTTAATGGATGCCGATCAGGCACTTAACCATGGCAACATGCGCCTGATTTTGTCCATGTCGATGACATGGTATCAAACGAACGGCCTAATTTCGCCGGCTCGGCATTTTGACTAACCAAGGCTCGACTTCGGAAACAAAATTGCGGGACTGAGGCTTTGTGGAGGATGATTTTCGTTCAATATTTGAGATGAGGAATGGCGTGCGCATTATTCCATTGATTGTATGTGGCGGAGCTGGCACGCGCTTGTGGCCGGCTTCACGCGAGGCGAGGCCCAAGCAGTTCTTGCCACTGTTTGGTGTGTTCTCAACCTTCCAGAACACGGTCAAACGTGTTTCGGACGGCACTTTGTTTGATCGTCCGATTGTGATTACCAACGCGGCCTATCGTTTCGTGGTGCTGGAGCAATTGACCGAAATTGGCGTTGAGGCGGACGTTGTTCTTGAGCCGTTCCGGCGCGACTCGGGGCCCGCCATCGCTGCTGGGGCTGTTTTTGCACAACATCGCGACCGCGACGCGGTCGTGCTTGCGCTTGCCGCTGATCATGCGGTGCTGGACAACGAGGCCTTTGTTGCAGCCTGCCGTCAGGGTCTTCCGATTGCAAGGGAAGGGCGGATTATCACCTTTGGCATCGCTCCGGAGCGGCCAGCAACTGGGTACGGTTACATCAATCCTGGTCAAATCATCCGGGGTGATGTCCGTCAAGTGGTGGGGTTCGTGGAAAAGCCTGATGTGCAAACCGCGATGGACTATCTCAAGTCCGGCTATCTTTGGAACAGCGGCAACTTCATGTTTCCAGCTTCCTTGCTGCTCGATGAATATCGCAGGGCCGACGCCGCGAGCGTACAGGCTATTTCTGAGGCCGTTACACACGCCGGGCGCGACCTCGAGTTTATTACCCTGGAGCCCAAGGCCTTTGAAGCTGCAAAGTCGATCTCGATTGATTATGCGGTCATGGAAAAGACAGCGCACGCTGCGGTCATTGCCGTGTCCTGCGGCTGGTCAGACATCGGTTCTTGGCATGCGGTCTGGGAGCTGGCCGAAAAGGATGCGGATGGCAATGCCGCACGCGGCGCAGCTCTCTTCGAAAACGCCCACAACTGCAATATCACCACCGAGGGACCTCTTGTTGCGCTTGAAGGAGTGGATGATCTCATTGTGGCGGTGACACCAGATGCTGTCCTCGTCTCGCGTCGGCATGATGGCGACGGGTTGAAGCGCCTGATCGCAAAAATCAAGATAATCGCGCCGAACGTTACCGAAGATTATCCAAGGGTACATCGTCCCTGGGGAAGCTACCAATCGGTCGACAACGGTGATCGCCATCAGGTCAAGCGTATTACAGTGAAGTCAGGAGGACGGCTTTCGCTACAGAAGCACCACCATCGGGCGGAGCACTGGATTGTGGTCCGCGGTACGGCCGCGGTGACTGTGAACGAGATGGTGAGGACCGTACACGAGAACGAATCGATCTATATCCCGATGGGCGCCGTACATCGGTTAGAGAATCCGGGCAAAATCGCTCTTGAACTGATCGAGGTCCAGACCGGTAGTTACCTCGGTGAGGACGACATTATCCGGATCGAGGACGATTATCGGCGGTCTTGATCGTGGTTTTGGCGTTGGGTCTGTTGCGGATACAAACATGAAATTATTCTAGCAGACCAGCCTTGAAGGTGGGTCGGCACGTGTATCGCGATGGCCGGCATAGGCTACGCTCCGCGGTAAGATCCCCGAGCTGAGCCTCAATGAGTTGATCACGAGCAGCACCAAAATGGTTTGACTTTACTTCGCGCATGCCGCAGGCGGGTACTCTGTTATTAGGTTGCGCGGTAAGGAATTAATTCCTGCATCTTCTTGGCAGATCCTGATCATCGGCGTGATTGGCAAAACGAATCCAATTTTAGTCAACAATATCACGCAAGTAGAAGGACGCGCGATGAAGGACTTTGCTGGCAAGATCGCCGTCGTCACCGGGGGCGGGACGGGTATGGGCCGCGAGTTGGTGCGGCAGTTGGTGGCGGAAGGATGCAATGTCGCGATGTGCGACGTCTCCAAGCACGAAATGGCGGAGACCAAACGGCTGTGCGAAGCGGAAAAGCTGCCCCAGGGGCTGCGTGTCACCACCCATCTGGCCGACGTATCCGATGAGACGCAATTGCTGCGCTTTCGCGACGAGGTGGCGGATCAGCAGGCTACCGACAAGATCCATCTGCTGTTCAACAATGCTGGAATCGGTGGGGGCGGCAGCCTGTTTACCAACACCCGCGAGCAATGGGAGCGAACGTTCAACATCTGCTGGGGTGGCGTCTATCTGGGGACGCGGACCTTTCTGCCGATGCTGCAGAAGGCCGATGCGGCGCACATCATCAATACCTCCAGCGTCAATGGCTTCTGGGCGTCGGTGGGACTCGGCGTGTCGCATACCGCCTACAGCGCCGCCAAGTTCGCCGTGAAGGGCTTTACCGAAGCGCTGATGAACGATCTCAGGCTGAACGCGCCGCATATTAAGTGCTCGGTGGTGATGCCGGGCCACATCGGTACGTCCATCGTGTCCAACTCAAGGAAGATTCAGGCTGGGACCGAGTCCGATCGGCTCAATCCGAACGAGATCGAGCAGGCACGCCAGCGCCTGAAAGGAATGGGAGTCGACGCCGCGGCCATGTCCGACGAGGACATTCAGACCATTGCGCTGGATCGCGCCCGGACATTCCGCGACGAGGCGCCGATGACCGCGGCCGCGGCGGCCAAAGTCATCCTCGATGGCGTCAAGGCTGAACGCTGGCGTATCCTGGTCGGCGATGACGCGCATAAGCTTGACGAGCGCGTCCGGAAGACGCCGGAACGGGCCTACGAGCCCGAGTTCTACAAGAGCTTTGCGGAGGAGGCTGGCTGGCGGTTGGGCTGACGCCCGTCTGTTTTTTAAACTGGTGAAGTCAGGAGACGGCGATGACGTTAGAGGGTGGATGCTATTGCGGGGCGGTGCGTTATGTTGCCGAGGGCACGCCGATGCTCAAGGCGCAATGTCATTGCCGCGCCTGCCAGCATATCTCGGGCGGTGCGCCGAACATGTTCATGCTGATGCCGCCGGATGGATTTCGCTATACCAAGGGCAAGCCGAAGCAATTCAAACGGGCCGATCTGGAAAATGCGGTCACGCGCGAGTTCTGCGCCGAATGCGGAACCCACATGGTCACATTGCGGCCGGGACTGCCGGCGGTGGTCCTGAAGATCGGCACGCTCGACGATCCAGGCCAGTTCGGGGGGCCCAAGATGGCGATCTTTACCGAGGACAGGCAAACCTTCCACCACATTCCAGATGACCTGCCGACATTCGAGAAGCTGCCGCCGCGATGATCGGGCACAGCTTCAGCCGTGCACGATCGCCTTCTCGATCATGCAGTGGATGCCCTTTGACCCATTGACGGTTTGCGTCACGCGAAGGTCCGCGGCGAGGCTGCACAGCGTATAGGCGTCCTCGCGTGACAGGTTTCGCAGTTCGCCGAGCAGCACGATCATATTGCGCAACGCTTTCACCACACACTGGTCGAGGTCGGGATCCATCGCCATGGTGATGTAGTGCGATGGCGTTTCCGCGCGCGGACCGTCGAGCCGGATGTCCTTACGCAGCGTCAGCCTGAAACGGCCCTGCAAAGCGGTCTCGATGGCGGTAACGCATACTTCGCCGTCGCCCTGCACGCCGTGGCCATCGCCACAGGAAAACAGCGCGCCGGGAACGAATACCGGCAGATATAGTTTTGCGCCTGGGATCAGTTCCTTGTTGTCGAGATTGCCGCCCATGGCGCGCGGGATCAGCGAAGAGATGCGGCCCCAGGCCGGTGGCGGCGCCACGCCCATGACACCGAAGAACGGCTTGAGCGGCAGATCGAGGCCCCATGGCATCCGTCCGACCATGCGCTTCTGGTCGAGAGGAATGTTGAGAAGCCGTGTTTCATGAAAATCGTCGGGCAGGGTGCCGGCCAGTGGTTTGATCATGTTCCAGCCCCAGTCCTGCCGCAGCTTGATGTCCAGGATTTCGACTTCCAGCGTGTCACCTGGTTCGGCGCCTTCCACCGCGATCGGACCGGTGAGAATGTGACCCGGCAGCATCCGTTCGTTGCGCGCGTGCACCTCGGCCATTTCAGGTGGAATGTGGAAACGGCTCTTGTCCGGCAGCATCTCCGGCCCGCCGCTGATCGTGTCGACCGTGATCTCGTCGCCGCTCTTGACGGTCAGGATGGGCTTAAGCCGGGCTTCGAAAAAACCCCAGTGACAGGTTTCCGAACTGGCGTGGAGGTGATGATGCGTCATGGGGCTGCTCATGTCGTTGTCGACGGTTACTCTGGCCGATCCCGTGTGTCTCGCGAAGCGAGATCGGTGAACCACGCGAAGCGTTCTGGGCTCGCAGCCAACGTGCAATGCGGTTAGAATGTTTTCAAGTAGCGGTGGCATTTGGAGGACAGACATGCAGCAAGACGTTACATCGCAAGGCGCAGCGAGCCGGCAATCGATCGATCTTGTCGCACTCGTGAACGATCTCAACAGTCTGCTGCGGATCAAAACCACCGTGATCGGCATGAAGATGTTCGCGACCGCCGCCGAGATGGAGGCGATCCCGAAAATCCGCCGCCCGACCGCGGTGCACACCACCGACCAGATCGTCAGCATGGCCTCACGGTTGGGTTGGACCGTTGGCATCACGGCGAGCGATCTCGTCGGCGCGCAGTGTCGCGCGGTGATCGGTCTGACGCCGCAGGACGACAAGTGGCTTGCCGGGGAATCCTACGTCGGGGTCTGGCACGGAACGGCGGACGATGCACGGGCGCGGCAGGAAGCGCTGTGCGTGGTGCCTTACGGCCGGTACGAGGCGATGGCGGTCAGTCCGCTGGCAAGCGGACGGCTCAATCCGTCGGATATCTGTCTCGTCTACGCAACGCCCGGACAGATGATCATCCTGATCAACGGCCTGCAATACACCGGCTACAAGAAGTTCGACTGGAGCGTGGTGGGCGAGACGGCGTGCGCGGATTCCTGGGGACGTGCGCTGAAGACCGGCGAGCCGAGCCTGTCGCTGCCATGTTTTGCTGAGCGTCGTTACGGAGGCGTGCCCGATGAGGAGATGCTGATGGCGCTGTCGCCCGCGCATCTTGCCAAGGCCATCGTCGGGATGAAGGCGCTGGCGAAGAACGGTTTGCGCTATCCGATTGCGCCGTACGGCATCCAGAGCGACGTACGCGCGGGCATGGGCGTGTCCTACGCAAAAAAATAATTGTTCGGGTAGGCAGACTTTCGCCGGCAGGCTAAGCAGGCACTTTCGAGGAGTCTGAGATGAAGCCAGCGGCGGAATTCGATATCGTTGTCTATGGCGCAAGCGGGTTCACGGGCCAGCTTGTCGCCGAATATCTGGCCGCGGAATACCGCGGCAGCGATATCAAATGGGCGATGGCAGGACGCAGCCTTGACAAGCTCGCCTCGGTACGCGACGCGATCGGTGCGCCACGTGACCTGCCGCTGATCGCCGCCGACGCAAGCGATCCGGCGTCGCTGAAAGCCATGGTCGATCGCACCGCGTCGGTGCTCACCACCGTCGGACCTTATCAACTCTATGGTACCGATCTTGTCGCGGCCTGCGCGGCCACCGGCACCGACTATCTCGATCTCTGCGGCGAGCCGGTATGGATGCGCCAGATGATCGAGGCTCACGAAGCCGAGGCGCGCAAAAGCGGCGCGCGCATCGTGTTCTCCTGCGGTTACGATTCCCTGCCGTTCGAGCTCGGCGTCTGGTTTCTTCAGGAAGCCGCACGGAAGCAATTCGGATCGGCGGTCGCGCGCATGAAGGGGCGCGTGCGGAAGATGAAAGGTACGTTTTCCGGTGGCACCGCCGCGAGCATGAAGGCGATTTTCGCCGCGGCGGCGAACGATCCGAGCCTGATACCGATGTTGCGCGATCCCTTCGTGCTGACGCCGGGATTTACGGGGCCGAAGCAGCCGCCGGGCAACAAGCCGCTGTTCGACGAGGATCTCGACATGTGGGTGGCGCCGTTCGTGATGGCGAACATCAACACTCGCAACGTGCATCGATCGAATTTCCTGCTCGGCTTCCCCTACGGCAAGGAGTTCGTCTACGACGAGATGATGCTTGCGGGCCCGAAGGACACCGGCGAAGCGACCGCGAAGGCCATTGTCGCCGGCAACAACAAGCTTGGCGCGCAGGGCGGTCCGAAACCGGGCGAGGGGCCGTCGAAGGAAGAACGCGAGAGCGGGCATTTCGATCTGCTGTTCGTGGGCTTCGCGCCGGACGGCCGTCAGATCAGGGCCGCTGTCACCGGCGACCGTGATCCCGGTTATGGCGCGACGTCGAAAATGATCGCGGAGTGCGCGATCTGCCTGCGGCGCGACACGCCGGATGTGCCGGCCGGCATCTGGACGCCGGGTGTTGCGATGAAGGATGCGCTGATCAAGCGGCTTGTCGCACACGCCGGCATGACGTTCAGGATCGAAGCGTAAGGCGATCCGCGCCGACGCTTGCCCTGCCTCCCTGTGTATCGGCCATATACTGATGCGTTGCGGCGAACATGCCCCACATCGCGCCGAGCATCAGCCAGAAGTGGCGCCAGTGGTCGGTGTCGATAATGAAGCTCTCGCCGACCGTGCCGAGGAAGGCCGCAAAGATTGCGAGATACATCCGCTGCCAGGGCACGCGGACGAAGATGTATTTGAAGCCCAGGGCGACGGTGGTGAAGATCAGGGCCGGATAGCAAATGCCTGAAATCCACCCGCCAGACATGAAGGCATTCAGATAGGAATTGTGAGTGTCCTCGGGAAAGAACCGCGTGAACTGCAGCGGACCGATGCCGAGCGGCAGATCGAGCGCCATCTGGAAACCGAGGATATGGCGGCCAAACCGGCCGAACCGGCCTTCATCGTAGCTCTGCTCGAAACTCGCGCGCTGCTTGAACAGGGTATCGATCGAATCGAACGACAGCAGCACGATGAGCAGCAGCGCCAGCACGACAACCGCCGCGATGGCGGTGGTGACCAGCCGCGATCGCTGCTTGGTGGATGAGCTTGTCAGGAACATCAGGCCGAGCATGAATACCGAGGTCAGGACGAACTGGCCCCAGGCGGCGCGTGAAAAGGCCAACAGCACCGCAAGGCCGATGATGCCGAACAAGACCGCGCTGCGGAAAGCCTTCCCGAAGCGGTCCGTGACGATGCTTTGCAGGACGAACAGTGCCGGCAGGATCAGAAATGCCGAGAGCACGTTCGGATCCTTGAAGGTGCCGCGCGCGCGGCCGTAGAGCGTCAGCAGTTCGTGTTCGCCGGGCACCAGATGAAAGTAGCCGGCAATGCCGCCAAGCGAAGCGATCGCCGCGCCGAAAATCAGTCCGCGCCGCAACAGGTCGAGCCGTGCTTCCGTATCCTCTGAGAAGACCATCGCGAAGAAGATCACCGTCACGGTCATGTACCATGACGTCATGACCCAGTTCACGATCTCGGACTTGTCCATCAGGTATGCCGAGCAGATGGTGTAGCCGATGTTGAGGAGAAACAGCATCATCAGCAACGGAACGAACGCGAGCCGCATACGCAGGCCGGTCGCGAAGAATACGATCATCGCCGCGAGGGTCGCGAACTCGTAAGGGCTAGGTTCGACAAAAACGATCGCGCCACCGGCCCCGACCAACCACAGCAGCGCGTGCTGGAGTTTGGCAACGCCCGGCGCAATTCCCGAAGGCAGAAGCGGGCCGTCAACGGTTGCCGAATAGGCCATTATGCACTCGCAAAACTCAACGCGCAGGAAATCGGATCAATAGGCGTTTTCGGATTTCAGCAAAGCCAGCGGCGTTTTGAGCAGGATGTAGAGATCGAACAGCACGGACCAGTTCTCGATGTAGTAGAGATCGAACTCCACGCGCTTTTGAATCTTTTCTTCGTTGTCGACCTCGCCGCGCCAGCCGTTGATCTGCGCCCAGCCGGTGATGCCCGGCTTGACACGGTGGCGTGCGAAATAGCCGTCCACGGCCTCGTCGAACAGACGGCTTTGCAGCTTGCCCTGCACGGCGTGCGGGCGCGGACCGACGAGGGACAGATTGCCTTTGAACACGACGTTGAACAGTTGCGGCAGTTCGTCGAGGCTGGTTTTGCGGATGAAGCGGCCGACACGGGTGACGCGACTGTCGTTCTTGGTCACGACCTTGGCAGCCAGCGGATCGGCCTGATCGTGATAGAGCGAACGAAACTTGAAGACGTCGACGCGCTCGTTATTGAAGCCAAAGCGCTTCTGGCGGAACAACACCGGGCCGGGGCTGTCGAGCTTCACGGCGAGCGCGACCAGCGCCATGATCGGCGAGATCAGCAGCAGGATGATCGCGCCGGCGATGCGATCGAACAGCCATTTCATCACCAGATCCCAGTCGGTGATGGGAGCCTCGAAGACGTCGAGCGTCGGCACCTCGCCGAGATAGGAATAGGCGCGGGGACGAAAGCGGAGCTTGTTGGTGTGCGCGGACAATCGGATATCCACCGGCAGCACCCACAGCTTCTTCAGCATTTCGAGAATGCGGGTTTCCGCCGAAATCGGCAGCGCGAACAGCACGAGGTCGATCCGTGTCCGCCGCGCGAATTCGAGGATGTCATCGATCTTGCCGAGCTTTGGGCTTCCGGCACAGGTGTCGAGCGCGCGTGCGTCATTGCGGTCGTCGAACACGCCGAGGATGTCGATGTCGGAGTCGTCCTGCGCTCGCAATGCGTTGATGAGATTTTCTCCGTTCTCGTCTGAACCGACGATCACGGTCCGGCGATCGAGCCGCCCTTCGCGCGCCCAGCGGCGGATGATCGCGCGCAGCGCAAGCCGCCCGGCGATCAGGCCCGCCAGGCCGACAAAGAAGAACGACGCGAGCCAGAACCGCGACACCGTGTCGCCGAGCTTGATGAAGAACGAGATGCCGATGAACAGCAGGAACACGACGGCCCAGGAGGAAATCATGCGGGTCATCTGCCGCAACTGACCGCGGAAAATCTGGACCTCGTAGAGGTCAGCAGCCTGGAAACAGACGACGGCGGAGGCAGCTACGCCGAGAATCGCGGCGATATAACCCCACTTGAATCCGTCGATGCGGGTAACATAACCGAGATAAAGCGCGATGCCGATCAAGCTCAGCAGTATGAAGTCGGCGGCACGAACGACGCCGGCGATCACCACGGGCGAATAGGCCGGCCGTACCTTCTGATTGGTGACGGCGAGTGCCGCGGGTGACAATCGCCGTCGGCGCTCCACGGGAGCTGCGGGGGCACCGCTCGCCGCTGCGTCGATCATGGAGCGTGCGTTGATCGGGTCCATGTCCTCAAATCCACGTCTGCGCCGCACGACAGATGCGGCGCCGGGGCAACCGGCCCCTGCCGTGACTTAAGGATCAAATCGGAAGAATTGGTTGCGCAAATCGTGAAGCATTTCGAAACGGTTAACGCTTCGCAAACGTCTCGCGATAACCGGCCATGACGCCCTCGACCATCGCCTTCTGCGAGAAGTGCTGGAAGATGCGCTCGCGAAGCGATTTCGCGCGCTCAGCTGCCGCAGCGGGTTCGTCCAGCGCGGTTTCGATGGCGTCGGCCATAGCGCCAACGATGTTGGGAGCGAACAGCGCATCGGTATAGGGGCCGAAAATCTCCGGAATGCCGCCGACATTTGCGGCGACCATGGGAACGCCCGCCGCGGCCGCTTCGATCACCACATACGGCATGGAATCGCCGCGTGACGGCACGACCAGCAGCCTTCCCTTCGAGAAGCCATAGCGCGCCTTGACGTGACCGATGAAACGGACCGCGTCGCCGAGACCGAGCCGCTGTATCTGGGCTTTCAGGTTCGCGGTTTCCTCGCCGTCGCCAGCGAGGGTGAGAGTGATCGGTTTGCCGTCGGCCCGCAGCCGGGCGACGGCGTCGATCAGAAGATCGGTGCCTTTAATGTCTCGAAACTCGCCGACATAGGCGACATCGGTCGCATCTTCGGCCGTAGCGATCGGGTCGAATTCATTGGCTGTGACGCCATTGAAGACGCATTTCACGACGCCGGTCGGCGTGCCGACGATCCGCTGATACGTGTTTTGTGCAAACGCGCTTTCGAACAGGAACAGATCGGTGCGGTTCATCAGCGCGCGTTCGAGGCGGCTGTAAAGCACACCCTTCACCGTCGACAACGGATAGTGCAGCGATCCCCCGTGCGGGGTGTAGACCCGGATCGTCCCTGTCGACGCGCCTTTCATGCGCACGAAGGCGCCGGCCTTGGCGCCATGTCCGTGCAACACGTCAGGTTTCAGCTTCCGCACCAGCGTTCCGAACTGCATCCAGGCAAGGAGATCGGTGGGGTGGGGCTCCCGGTGGATCGGGATGCGGTGGACGCCAAGTTTGAGCCGCGGAGCGATCTCCGCGAGAGCCGTATCGGCCCGCTCACCGCCGGTGAGGCTGTCGGCAACGATGCCGACGAGATGGCCGCGATCGGCCTGTCCGTTTGCGAGGTCAAGGATATGGCGGATAATGCCGCCCACCGGTGCGCGGACAGCGTGCAGGATACGCAGCGGGGACTCCGATGATGCGGTGGCCACTGCTCAGAACCAGCGTTCGCCGACGACGACGGTGTCGCCGGGGCTAAGCGATGTGGTGGCAGGCACCACGAGGCGGACGGTGCCGCGCGCATCGGTGTGGGTGACGGTGACGGTGTCGCGCTTGGCGCGGGGGGAGAAGCCACCGGCGATGGCGACCGCGCTCTCCACCGTCATGTTCGGCACGAACGGATACTGGCCGGGCGCTACCACCTCGCCGAGAATGAAGAACGGACGGTAGGCCTCGATCTCGGCGGCGACATAGGGCTCGCGGATGTAGCCGTTGCGCAGTTTCGCGGCGATGGCGGCGGCGAGTTCGGCCGGTGTCCGGCCGCGCGCCGCAACCGAGCCGATCAGCGGCATGGTGATGTGGCCGCCGGCATCGACCAGATAGGTATTGGTGAGGCCCTCCTGGCCGTAAACCACGATGCGCAGCCGGTCGCCGGCATCGAGGCGATAGGCGGGATCGTGCACGACCGGCGGCGCTGCGGCATAGACGACGGGGGCGGCGTAAGCAGAAGGCGGCGCGCCGCGATAAGCCGACGGCGCCGCACCCGGCCGTCCGCCATAGGCCATGGCATCGAGATCGCTATGCGGAGCGACGGAAGCCACCGGCACCGGATGCCGCATGCAGCCGGACAGCGCCAGCGCGGTCAGCAGACAAAGAGTGACAGCGCGTGCGCGTCCCATGGGGCAATCCGTGAAATATCGAATCCATTTAAGGGCTTTCATGGTTAACAAAGGGTGACCGGGACTATTTCCGCCATTGCGGTCGGTTCGCTGAATTAACCGGACGGCAACCATAATGGACTGTAATCGCCGCGCGCGATCGGGGATCGTGAGCGTCAGTGGGAGTGAGCGATGCGGTTTGCGTTTTGGCGGAAAGGTGAGGGCGAGATCCCCGTCCGAAATGCTGCGCCCGCGTTCGAGCCAACCGCGCCACTGACAGATACGCGGTCACCGGAAATCGGTGACATCGACTTGCGGGAGATCTGGCAAACGCTGAAACGGAAGAAGCGCTGGGTGATCATTCCGACCCTGTGCGCTTTCGGACTCTCGCTCGCCGTCGTCAACCTGGTCACGCCACGATACAAATCCGAGGCCCGGATTCTGATCGATGGCCGGGAAAACATCTTCCTGCGTCCGAATGGTGAGCGCAACGAGGAGCGCACAGCGCTCGATCCCGAAGCCGTCACGAGTCAGGTGCAGCTCGTGCTGTCGCGCGATCTCGCCCGCGACGTGATCAAGAAGAACAAGCTTGCGGAGAACCCGGAGTTCGATCCGGTGCTGCGCGGCGTGTCGCCGCTGCGATCCCTGCTCGCGTTGTTTGGAATCGGTCGCGATCCCTTTCGGATGACGCCCGAAGAGCGCGTGCTGGATGCCTATTACCAGCGGTTGACGGCCTATGCCGTGGACAAGTCGCGGGTGATCGTCATTGAATTCCAATCACGCGATCCCGAACTTGCGGCCCGCGTCGCGAATTCGATCGCGGACGGATATCTTGTGTTGCAACAGAGCGCCCGCCGCGAACAGGCGAAGACTGCGGGGCAGTGGCTGTCGGGCGAAATCGATGGCTTGCGCAAGAGGGTTGCCGACGCCGAGGCCCACGTCGAGGACTTCCGGTCGAAATCCAGTCTGTTCATCGGCACCAACAACACGACCCTGTCGAACCAGCAATTGGGCGAGCTCAACACCCAACTGAACAACGCGCGCGCGCTGAAGTCCGATGCGGAGACCAAGGCGCGGCTGATCCGCGAGATGCTCAAGAGCGGCAAGCCGATCGAAGCTTCCGAGGTTCTCAATTCCGAACTGATGCGCCGGTTGCAGGAGCAGCGCGTCACCTTGCGCGCGCAACTGGCGGAACAATCGTCGACCTTGCTCAGCCAGCACCCGCGGATCAAGGAGCTAAAAGCCCAGCTTGCCGACCTCGACCATCAGATACGCGAGGAAGCCGGCAAAATCTCCCGCTCGCTGGAGAACGATGCGCGCATCGCCAGCAGCCGTGTCGATGGGTTGAGCAACAGTCTCGACCACCTGAAGAAGCAGGCGACCTCGTCCAACGGCGACGACGTGAAACTCCGGGCGCTCGAACGCGAAGCCAAGGCGCAGCGCGATCTCCTCGAGTCCTATCTTGCCAAATACCGCGAGGCGACTGCGCGCGAGAACATCGATGCGCCGACCGACGGACGGATCATCTCTCGCGGCATCGTGTCGAATACCCCGGCCTATCCGAAGAAGCTGCCGATCGTCCTGATCGCGACGCTGGCGACCTTGATGCTGACGGCGGGCTACATCGCGACCGGCGAATTGCTGCGGATGACCGCGCCGCGCGCCTCGGCGATATTCAGTTCGGTGCCCGCACGGGTTGCCGCCGTCGTGGCTCCTGCTGCCGCCGCCGCGCCGGTCGTGCGCGATACCCATCCGGAGCTGGCGGTGGGGGTGAGCGAGATCGATCAGCTCGCGACCGAATTGCGTGCGGCGGGTGAGGCGGCGCGCAAGATCACCATCATGGGCACCGGCCAGAACGAGACGATCACACTCACGGCCCTGACGTTGGCGCGGCTGCTGGCACGCAGCGCCAAGGTCGTGCTGGTGGATCTGTCACCGTCGTCGCCGACGCTGACGGCGGTTTCGGTCGACCCGGCGGCACCGGGGCTTGCCGACCTGATGCTCGGCGAAGCTTCATTCGGGCAGGTGATCACCCGCGACCGGCTGTCGTCTGTTCATATCGTGGGCGCCGGACGTTCGGGCGCCGATCGCGCTCTGCTGCAATCGCCGCGTCTGACGCTGGCGCTTGATGCTCTGCTGCGGGTCTACGATCACGTGCTGCTCGATGCCGGCACCGCGACCGATCTTCCGGCCAGGCTGTTGACCGAGAACGCCCGTGCCATCCTCGTTCCGGATCCCTCCATGCCTTCCGAGGCACGGGCGCGGATGAGCGAGCAGCTCCAGGCCATCGGCTTTGCGTCGGTGACGGTGCTGGAGCGGCCGTCACAGCCTTCGGATATCCAGACCGGACCGCGGGTGGCGGCCTGATCCTTCCAGCCGTTTTCTCGATGACGATTTAGCGGTGCAGGGCGCCGCGCAGCATCTGCGCGAGCTGCATCAGCGCCGGCGTGTGCTTGACCATGCGCTTGGCGTGGGTCAGTGACGACATGCCGATCGCGGCGAGCTTGCCGATCGCGGTCAGCGCCAGAAAGCTGTCGAAGATCGGCTCGTCGCTTTTGCAGAACAGCCGCTTGTAGTCGTCCGATCCGATGCCGAGATCGAGCGAGGTGTAGCCATGTTCGGCGTAGTGGTCGATGATGTCGCGCATCAGGATCAGGCCGGGGCTGTAGCGTGCACTCTCCGACATGGTGTAGGTGTTGAACATCATCGAGAAGCGGCTGTTGTCGGCAACGCCGGCGAAAATCGCGATGATCTCGCTGTCGCATTCGATCGAATGGATTTTGATGGCGCGCGTGCCGTTCGGCAGCCGTGTCATGCAGGCGGCGCGGAGAAATTCCTCCACGCCGGGATCGGCGAACACATTGGGCAGTTTCTGCGCCGCCATGCGCTGCGGCTTGACCACGAAGAACCAGTCGAGCGTGCGCTGGATGTCGGCATCGCTGTCGAGCAGGTGATAGCGGTAGCCGGGCAGCGCCTGCAGCTTGCGCTCCTTGCCTTTGAGCCTGCGGCGGAACGAGTTGCTGATCCGCTCCGCCGGAGTCGCGCCCGGCGTAATCGTCATCAACGGACAGTCGTTGACGGCGGTCTGGCTCGGCAGCAGCGCCATCGGATTCGTCAGATCGCGCCAGCGCTCGGGCTGCCGCGCGAACGCCAGTACGTCGATATTGACCGGCTTGTTGCGGAGCCCGTCGAGCAGCGCCTCGAGATCGTCCGGCGTGGCCGCCGCCGCAAAATCCCGTCGCAGCAGCGGCATGTTGAAGGTGACATGCTTGCCGCCCATGAAGCGGGCCACGCGCACGCCGTTTTCCTGTCCGGCAGCCAGCGGCAGCAGCATCAGCGGTTGCCGGTCGGCGTCGCGGGCGATGACGATGCAGGGCTGCAGGCCTTCGCGCGTGCCGACCTGTTCTTGCCACTGCGCCAGGAAGTCGAACCGCTGATACGGCGTCAGCACCTCGGCTTCGAGGGCGCGCCAAACCGGCTCGGCTTCGTGCATGTCATGAAGAACGTCGACGTGGGCAATGCGGGTCACGCCGGATCGCGCCCGTGCTTCTGCCGTCGGACGTTCCATCACAGCAGCCATGAGCATCGCAAAGCCTGTTTTTGCAGTTTGTTTACTTTTTCGCGTTGGCGGACCCTCGCAAAGAAATGTCAACAAAGCGTAAGGACAATACCGGACCCGCTGAAGCGTGACGGGACGAGGAGTGTGGGGTGCCATCCGCAAACGGGGTTTTGACCGCCGCAGGGCTGGAGTTGGCCTATTTCAGCGGTTTGGCGCGGCTGTTCGAGCGCCGGGCTGGCGGCACCGGCGTGATCCTGCGATTCGAGCGTGTGCGTCCGGAGCAGGCGGGCCGATTCCAGCCGCTGCGCGCCCACGACATCGCACCTGAATTCCTTGATCGCCTTGTTCGAGCGCTGCGCCGCTGGAAGTTCGACCTGGTGTCGCTGGACGAGATGTGTGCGCGGACCCGCCGGCCGACCGCACCGGGGCGGTTCGCGGCGCTGACCTTCGATGGCGGCTATCGCGACGTCTTGACCCACGGCTATCCTGTCCTCGCGAAACATGACGTGCCGTTTGCGGTCTATATCCCGACCGCGTTTCCGGATGGCGTTGGCGAGGCCTGGTGGCTCGCGCTTCCGGAGATCGTCGCGCGGCACGATCGCATCAGTCTCGTGATGGACGGGCAGGAGCAGCATTTCAACGCGGCGGACATTGCTGCAAAACACGAGCTCTACGATTTTCTTGCCAACTGGATGCAAACGCTTGCGCCGGCAGCGCTATCCGCTGCGGTCAACGATCTCTGCAGGCGCTATTCCGTCGATCTGGCCGCGTTGTCGCGGGACGCCTTCATGACGTGGCAGGACGTTGAAAAGTTGGCGACGGACTCGCGGATAACCATCGGCAGCGCGACCGTGAATTATCCCGTGCTTGCGGCGCTGCCGGATGATGCCGCGCGGCGCGACATCGAAATGGGAAAAGCGGTGACCGAGGCCGTGACCGGTCGCGAGGTGCGGCATTTCGCGTATCCGTTTGGTCACCCGGGCTCGTTCGATGCGCGGCATGGTCTGATGGCCGAGCAAGCCGGATTTGTCAGTGCCGTCTCCAACGTTTCCGGGGTGATCCGGCCCGACGGGCGATCGGAGCTGTATGCCCTGCCGCGTGTCGGTTGGAATGCACAGCGCTCGCTCCGCACGCTGCGCGTTCGTCTGTCCGGGCTGCGATTGGGCAGGTAGCGTGAGGGCGACGCTCAGGTGTCAGCGTCGGGCTTCGACATCCAACTGATGATCGGCATGGCCGGCAATACCCAGCCAATTCCCGCGACCACATAGAAGATGGCTTGATAGAGCCGGGAGTTCGCGAGCCACGGCGTCTGGGCGACCGTCATGCCGAGCAGCGACCAGATCACGACGAGGATCAGCAGTGCGATGGTTCCAAGGAATTTTCGGGTGCGGATCGACATAACGGAAAAGTGCAACTCTGGCCGGGAGCGCGGCTTGCGCGGGAGACGGCGCGGACTATAAGGGGCGCGAAAATCCATTCAAGACAAAGCTTTCGATGACCAGTTCGTCAGACCAAACGGGATTCCGCCTGCGTGCCGTCCGATGGTGGCTCATTGCGATGGCGTTGCTGATCGCCGCCATGGTGCTGGTCGGAGGCGCGACGCGGCTGACCGAATCCGGCCTGTCGATCGTCGAATGGAAGCCGGTGACCGGCGCACTGCCGCCGCTGACCCAGCAGCAATGGACCGAGGCCTTCGAGGGCTACAAGGCAATTCCGCAATATCGCGAGATGAATGCGGGCATGACGCTGGATCAGTTCAAGACCATCTTCTGGTGGGAGTGGAGCCATCGCCTGCTGGGCCGCTTCATCGGCGTCGCCTATCTGCTGCCGTTCCTGTGGTTTCTGTGGCGCGGCATGCTGCCGTCCGATCTGAAGCGGCGGCTCTGGATCATTTTCGGGCTCGGCGGACTTCAGGGCGCGGTGGGCTGGTGGATGGTCGCATCGGGCCTCACCAAGCGTGTGGAGGTCTCCCAGTATCGGCTCGCCACGCATCTGGTGCTGGCGCTGCTGATCTTCGCGGCGATCGTCTGGACCGTGCGGCGCTTGTCGGACCGTGAGCCATCGCAGTCCATATTCCGGCTGCGCGTCACCAGCCGCATCCTGCTGGTGCTGGTATTCGTGCAACTCTATTTCGGCGCGCTCGTGGCCGGACTCCGCGCGGGAAAAGTCTACAACACCTGGCCGAGCATCGATGGCGGATTTATTCCTTCGTCGGCGCGGCTGTTCTTCGAACAACCGTGGTGGCGCAACCTCTTCGACAACACGCTGACGGTGCAGTTCGAGCATCGCATGATGGCCTATACGTTGTTTGCGCTCGCGATCCTGCACGCCATCGATGCGGTCCGGTCGCGGGCAGGGGCCGCCGTCAGCGGCGCGCTCTGGCTTGCGGCGGCGGTCACCTTGCAGGCAACGCTCGGCATCCTGACGCTGCTGTATGAAGTCCCGATCTCGCTCGGGCTCGTGCATCAGGCGGTAGCCATCGTGGTGCTGACGCTTGCGGTCATGCAAACTGAGCGGCTGGCGGTTCGGCAGGGTGAACCGGACGAGCGCCGGCTGGGTCTTCCCCTCGGGCAGACCAACTGAATTGAACAATTCTAATATGTTGGCGTCGCGTAGAAGTGCCCTGTTTTAGGGCCTTACATGCATTTTGTCGCCGGATTGACGAACACGTGTAGCGTCCGGCTGCTTTACTTGGAATTTGCGGGCGATAAAACCAGCGCGACATTTTTTCCAATGAAGTCCGTCCATGTCATCCGCATTTGTTCAAGCCGCCGTCATTCTGCTTCGCGAGGGTCTCGAGGCCATGCTGGTGATTGCCGCGCTGGCCGGTTACCTCCGCAAGGTCGGTGGTGGCCATCGGGTCGCCGCGCTCTATAGCGGAGCGCTGCTGGCCGTCGGTGCCAGCCTGATCGCGGCATGGCTGTTCGCGGTGTTCAATTCCGGCGAACACAGCGACATCATGGAAGGCATCATCATCATCATCGCGGCCGCCCTGATGCTGTATGTCAGCGGCTGGCTGATGGTGAAGCAGGATCCGCGCGGCTGGCAGGATTATCTCGCGCACAAGGCCGACAACGCGCTGGCGCAGGATACCGGCTGGGCCGTGGCCTCGCTGGCGTTTCTCGCGGTGTTTCGCGAAGGCGCTGAGACCGTGCTGTTCATCAATGCGCTTGCCACCACCGAGGGTGGCTGGAGCGCCGGGCTGTTCGGCGGACTGCTTGCGGCGACGGCCGGCCTCGTCGTGCTGTTCTACTTCATCAACCTGATCGCCCAGCGCATTCCGCTACGGCCGCTGTTCATCATCACCTCGGCGTTCCTGTTCGCGATGGGCATCAAGTTCATCGGCGAAGCCGTGCAGGAATTCCAGGAGCAGGCTCTGATTTCGGTGACCGATGTGAAGGGATCGAATTTCCTCAGCACAATCGGTCTGAATCCGAGCCTGGAGGCACTGTCGATCCAGTTTCTGGTGATCCTGTTCGCCTTGGCGAGCTACTCGATCTACCAGCGCAACAGCCGTCTCGCCCGCGATGCGAAAGCAGGACAGGTCGCCAAGGGATAGGCCACGCGATCGGTCAAGCGGCGGCCATTTTTCACGTCGGCCGCACGCCGGATGAAGGCCTAACCGATAAGGATCGCGACGAGCACCGGGAGAATGAGTGTCGGCCCGTAAACGCCGTGGGCATAGAGACACCCGCCCGAAACGTCTTCGATCTGATCGGGGGTGAGTTCGACCGGGGCCTGGACTTCCACGACGTCGGATCTTTCGTGCGTCGTGGCATCGGTTTTCGTGAACATCGCCGCTTCTCCTTTGCGTTGATGCGCCGGAGCATGCGGGAGGTCGAAAGGTTTTTCCGTGAGATGGATCACAATCGTTTAGAGCGAGATTGGATCGACGCTCTCGTCGTGGCCGACTTGTTCCGGCCATCCACCTCTTTTGAATTGGCAACGCCTTAAGACGTCGGTGCCCGGCATAGAGCCGGGCACGACCGATCCAGCGAATTGCGTCGTCTTCTAGCTCATGGCCTGATCGAGGTCGGCGATCAGGTCCTCCTTGTCCTCGATGCCGATCGACAGGCGGACGATATCGGGCCCGGCGCCGGCCTTGGTTTTCGCCGCGTCGTCAAGCTGGCTGTGTGTCGTCGAGGCCGGATGAATGACGAGCGATCGGGTGTCGCCGACATTGGCAAGATGTGAGAACAGTTTCAGCTTCGAGACCAGATTGACGCCGGCATCGTAGCCGCCCTTCAAGCTGAACGTGAATACCGCACCGGCCCCCTTGGGTGCGTATTTCCGCGCAAGCTGGTTGTATTTGTTGTTGGCCAGTCCGGCATAGTTGACCGCGGCGACGGCGGGGTGCGTGGACAACCACTCGGCAATGGCCTTCGAGTTCTCGCAGTGCTTCTGCATGCGCAGGGGCAGGGTCTCGATCCCTGTGAGGATCATGAAGGCGTTGAACGGCGACAGCGCGGGACCGAGATCGCGGAGGCCGAGCACGCGGCAGGCGATCGCAAAGGCGAAGTTGCCGAACGTCTCCTGCAGCTTGATGCCGTGATATTCTGGCCGCGGCTCGCTCAGCATCGGATACTTGCCGTCCTTCGACCAGTCGAACGTGCCGGCATCGACGATGATGCCGCCGAGCGAGTTGCCATGGCCGGCCAGAAATTTTGTCAGCGAGTGAACCACGATGTCGGCGCCGTGCTCGATCGGCCGGATCAGGTAGGGGCTCGCCAGCGTGTTATCGACGATCAGCGGCACGCCGGCCTTGCGCGCGACGGCAGCGACCGCTTCGATATCGGTGATCGAGCCGCTGGGGTTGGCGATGGATTCGATGAAGATCGCCTTCGTGCGCGGCGTCACCGCGCGCTCGAATGTCTCGGGCTCATCCGGATCGGCCCACGCCACGTTCCAGCCAAAACTCTTGAACGCGTGGGTGAACTGGTTGATCGATCCGCCATAAAGCTTGCGAGCGGCGACGAATTCGTCGCCCGGCTTCAGGAGTTGCTGGAGAACGACGACCTGCGCGGCATGTCCCGACGCTACCGCGAGCGCCGCGGTACCGCCCTCGAGCGCGGCCACGCGCTCTTCGAGCACGGCGTTGGTCGGGTTGCCGATGCGGGTGTAGATGTTGCCGAACGCCTGCAATCCGAACAGCGACGCGGCATGATCGGCGTCGTTAAACACGAATGACGTGGTCTGATAGATCGGTGTGGTTCGCGCGCCTGTGGTCGGATCGGGCTGCGCGCCGGCGTGAATGGCAAGGGTTGCAAATCCGGGAGAATTGTCGGTCATCTCGTGTCCTGTCTGCGGTCAGAAATCGTCGATGGTGATGCTGATGGGATCGCGCGGTGCCGTCAAGGCGCGGTTGGACGCATTGCCGACTTGGGAATGGACGACCTCACGGTGCGGCAATGGTGGAATGTCCTTTCCACCACGAGGGGAATTACGCGGGATCGAGTTTGTCTTTCGCGGCCCGATCGGCTGCCAGCGTGCTGCCGCCGCCAACGCTCATGCGATTGAGCGACAGGCGCTGGCCATGAGTCGGCATTGGTGCGCGCTTCGAACTCAGCGTGCGCGAGTTGACGCCCATCCAGGAAATCTCCGAGGACAGTCGGCCATATTCGATCTTCGGGCAGCGGTTCATCACGACCTTGAGGCCGGCCGCTTCTGCCTTCGCAGCCGCCGCGTCATCGCGTGCGCCGAGTTGCATCCAGATCACCTTCGGCAGCGGTGACAGCGTCAGCGCCTCATCGACCACCGGCATGATGTGGCTCGAGTTGCGGAAGATGTCGATCATGTCGATCGGGCGTCCGATGTCTTTCAGCGACGCGACGAACGGTTTCCCGACCAGGCTCTTGCCGACATGGCCGGGATTGACCGGGATCATGTCGTAGCCGCGCTCGGCGAGATACTTGAAGGCGAAGTAGCTTGGCCGCACGTTCACGGGCGACGCGCCGACCATCGCGATGGTTTTCACGCTGTTGAGGATGCTGCGGATGTAGGTGTCGTCGTAGGCGTCGTGGTTCATGCTGTAGTCCAAATCTTCGAGGTGCGGAGTGACGCCACCCAATTTGTTTCGTCATTCCGGGATGCGCCACTTGGCGCAGGCCCGGAATCCATAGTCCCTGCCGTGGTTATGGATTCCGGGCTCGCTCGTAAAGGGCTCGCGCCCCGGAATGACAGAGAACGTGGATATCACCGATCTTCCCATGTCGGATCGCGTTTTTCGATGAAGGCGCCGATGCCTTCCTCGGCGTCGCGGGCCATCATGTTCTCGGTCATGACTTCGGCTGCATAGCGGTAGGCGTCCGCGAGATTCATCTCGGCCTGCCGGTAGAACGCGGTCTTGCCGAGTTTTACGGTGTAGGCCGACTTGAGTGCGACCTTGCGCGCGAGATCGAGCGCGGCATCCCGCTCGGTCCCGGCCGCGACGACGCGGTTGATCAGTCCGATCTGCCGTGCCGCCATGGCGGTGACGGGTTCTCCGGTCAAAAGCATCTCCATCGCCTGCTTGCGCGGCACGTTGCGCGTCAGCGCCACCATCGGCGTCGAGCAGAACAGGCCGATATCGACGCCCGGCGTTGCGAAGGAGGCCTTGTCCGAGGCCACCGCCAGATCGCAGGTTGCGACCAACTGGCAGCCGGCTGCCGTCGCGATGCCCTGCACGCAGGCGACGACGGGTTTCGGCAGATGGACGATGGCCTGCATCATCGCGCTGCAGATATTCATCGTATGCGCGAAATAGGCGCGGCCGCGGTCGGCATCGCCACGGTGCGCGGTCAATTCCTTGAGGTCGTGGCCGGACGAAAACGCCGGTCCGTTGGCGGCGATCACCACCGCCCGAACCGCCGGATCCTGCCCCGCTGCGTCGATCGCCCGATGCAGGTCGGTGATCAGTTGCTCCGACAGGCAGTTTCGCGCGTTCGGACGGTTGAGGGTCAGCACCGCGACGCTGCCTTGGGTTTGTCGCAATAGAATCGGCGGCTGTTCCGAGGTCTCGGCGCGGGCGGTTGTGGCTGTCATCGAATTATCCACTTGGGCGGAACCATCATCTTAATGTAACAGGCGGCACGAAGCGAGAGCAGGGGACTTGACGACATGGCGACTGCGAAAATGAGCGTGGCTGAACTGGAAACGTTTCTCCACACGGAGTTTCCGCAGGCCTTCAGCAATGGCGATATCGCCATCGAAACCGCCGATGGCGAAACCTGCCTGCTGCGCCAGCGCTACAGCGAGCGCATGCTGCGGCCGGGCGGAACGGTCTCGGGGCCGACGCTGATGGCATTGGCCGACTTCGCCATGTACGTGGTGCTGCTGTCGCGCATTGGGCCGATCGGCCTCGCCGTGACCACCAATCTCAACATCAATTTTCTCCGCAAAGGCCAGCCGGGCCAGGATGTGGTTGCTGCTGCGAGGCTTTTGAAGCTCGGCAAGCGTCTGGCCGTCGGCGAAGTGACGCTCTTGTCCGGAACTTCACCCGATCCGATCGCCCACGTAACGTCGACCTATTCCATTCCGAATACTTAGAGAATTCACTGGTAATATAGAACCATTTTAATAAGCTATTGTTTTCTCGTGTAAAAATAACTCTCGCTGACGTTGACGCGATGCAGCGGCTCCTCTAGAAACCGCCCAGTTCGGCGCGTCGGCGCCGATATCTCTTTCCACGGATGTCTCACATGAAAACGTTCTCGGCCAAGCCCGCCGAAGTGACGAAGAAGTGGGTGCTGATCGACGCCAGCGGTCTGGTGGTCGGGCGGCTTGCCACTCTCGTTGCCATGCGGCTGCGCGGCAAGCATCTGCCAACCTACACGCCGCATGTCGACTGCGGCGACAACGTCATCATCATCAATGCCGCCAAGGTGGTTCTCACCGGCCGCAAGCGTGACGACAAGGTCTATCACAATCACACCGGCTTCATCGGTGGCATCAAGGAACGCACCGCGAAGTCGATCCTCGAGGGTCGTTTTCCGGAGCGCGTCATCGAGAAGGCCGTCGAGCGGATGATCCCGCGCGGGCCGCTGGGACGCGTCCAGCTCGGCAATCTCCGCGTCTACGCCGGAGCCGAGCATCCGCACGAAGCCCAGCAACCGGAAGTCGTCGATATCGGCGTATTGAACCGCAAGAACAAGAGGGCCGCATAACGATGTCCGATACCATGCAGTCTCTCGACCAGTTGTCCGCGCTGAAGCCGGCCGCGCCGGAAGCGCCGCAGTACACCAAGAAGGTCGACAAGCAGGGCCGCGCCTACGCCACCGGCAAGCGCAAGGACGCGGTCGCCCGCGTCTGGATCAAGCCGGGCGCCGGCAAGATCCTGGTCAATACCCGCGAAGTCGAAGTCTACTTCGCCCGCCCGGTGCTGCGCATGATGATCCAGCAGCCGCTGGTCGCAGCAGCTCGCGCCGGCCAGTATGACGTGGTTTGCACCGTAACCGGCGGCGGACTGTCCGGCCAGGCCGGCGCGGTTCGTCACGGTCTGTCGAAGGCCCTGACGCATTTCGAGCCCGAACTGCGCAGCGTGCTCAAGAAGGGCGGCTTCCTGACCCGCGACTCGCGCGTGGTCGAGCGCAAGAAGTACGGCAAGGCCAAGGCTCGCCGTTCCTTCCAGTTCTCGAAGCGCTAATCGTTTCGATAAAATTGCGACAAGCTGGAAAAGGCGCTCTTCGGAGCGCCTTTTTTGTTTAACGAATGCCGACGAATTGAAGCAGGTTTTCCTGAAAACTTGCACTTGCATACAAACGAATTGCCAACACGGCTGTCGTAACTTGTGGGACCCGAGGGGGATCTCGGTTATTTCCGCGCTCAACGCGCAAGTCAGAACGGTTGTCGGAATCGTCATGTCACTCGACATCTCGACTCTTTATCTCGTCGCGGCACTCGTCGGCGCGATGCTCGGCGGCATGCTGCTCTTCTTCGGACGGCAGCAGAAAATTCCGGCACTCAACTGGTGGGGCGCAGCCTATATCCTGGGCGCCATCTCGATCGGCGTGTGGACGCTGGCGAGCGCGCTGCTGCCCGAGACGCTGGCACTGGCACTCAACGCGATCGGGTTTGTCGCATGCGGCATGGTGTGGAGCGCCGCGCGCGTGTTCCACGGCCGCAAGCCGAACTGGGTAGCGCTGCCACTCGGCGCCGTGGTCTGGCTGGTCGTCATCATGTGCCCGCCCGACGAAACGTCCATGATGCGGCTGACGATCGGTGCGGGAATCGTCGCGGCTTATGCCGTGTTGACCGCGAACGAACTGTGGTCGGAGCGGCGCAAGGTTATGCAGCGGCGCTGGCCTGCGCTGCTGGTGCCGGTCCTGCACGGCTTTGTGCTGATGCTTCCGATCCTGCTGGGGCACGCGCTACGCGCCAGCGGCAGCAGCTTCGGCGCCAGCATCTGGGTTCCGATCTTTGCGTTCGAACTGGTGCTCTATGCGGTCGGAACGGTGTTCGTCATCTTCATGCTGGTGTCGGATCGCGCCGTTCAGGTACACAAGACCGCCGCCTCGATCGATCCCCTGACCGGCATGTTCAACCGTCGCGGTTTTTCCGAGGCGACCGCACGAGTGATCGAGCGGGAGGCCAATGCGGGGCGTCCGGTAACGGTGCTGATCTTCGACATCGATCACTTCAAGTCGATCAACGACCGCTTCGGGCACGCGGCGGGCGACGAAATCCTCAAGCTGTTCGCAATCGTCGTGACCAATGCGCTGCGCATGACGGACTTGTCGGGGCGCATCGGCGGCGAGGAGTTTGCCGCGTTGCTTCCGTGCTCGATCGAGGAGGCGGTCTCTGCGGCGGAGCGGGTCCGCGAGGCCTTTGCAGCGAGCGGCATCGCGGTCGATGACGCGCCGGTCGACACGACGGTGAGCATCGGCGTCGCCGGCGGACCGCCCGGCACCGAGCTCGAGGTGTTGCTCGCGGCGGCCGACACGGCGCTTTATCAAGCCAAGCGCGGCGGGAGAAATCGCGTCGAGGTCGCGCAGGAGGAACCGCTGTCGCTGGAGCAGGGACGGCGTTCGTCCGTCGTGCGGCCGGTGCCTGCGGTCCGTCAGTCGTCAATCATGCGGCCGGCCTGACAGAACGACGTGGTCGCGTTTGATCTCGAACGCATCTGCGTGTCGGCGATTTGCGTCGCTAACCATCTGTTTACCATTCGCTTCGTACTATCGATGCATGATGATCGCCCGCGGCAACATGCAGACCGATATCCTGTCGCTTGAGGCCCATGCGGCGTCGGCCCGGAGTGGCTTTGCCTGCATCTTCTCGTCCTCGGACGAATACGAGCACGCGCTCATCACGGAACGCCGCGCCCAAGGCCGTTATGCCTCCCGGCAAAACCATTGGCCGATGATCGCGTTTGTCGGTCTGACGCTGGTCGTCGCGGGAACGGTGGCTTACTGCATGTGATGCCGGCTAGGATTGGCGGCATCAATTTCTGATCCACTTGTCAAACAGCCCGGCGCGAACACTTGTTCGTCGCCCATGCCTCCACAGTCCCGCGCGCAAAGCGCCAGGTTGTGCCTTTTGATCTTCGCCCCTCGACTCGTGAGGGGTGACGGAGCGCCGAGAGGCGCACCTTGATTTCAGTTCCCGCAGCATGTGCTCCGAAACGGCGGAGAACAGAGGCCGCGGCAACGCCTTCCGGCGCTCCGTCGCGACGGTTTTTGGTCTTCGGACCGCGCTTCCGGGTACAGGTGCGAGCGACTTTTGCCCGCCATCCCGCGGGATTTCCCCGCGTTCACCTGCACCGCGTCCAGCCAGCCTGTGGCAGAGCCTCATAGTAGGCTCGGGCGGTGACCCAAGACCTCCCGGACGCGTGCTTGCGAGGCACAGCGCGCGGAACGCCGCATCCTGCTCCACTTCCGAACGCCTCTAGAAGCGCCCCTCGTGAACAGGACGCGATCATCATAAGGGCGGTCCGGAGACCGGGGATAAGTGAAACCCCGATTTAATGTGGATGAGCGAGGAGCCAGCGGACACGTCTACTTACGATGCGAGTGGAAGCCGTGATTTTTCGTCCTCGTCTTTCTCGATCAGGAGAGATGCTTCAAGACTGGCCATTGCCAACAAATAGGCCAAAGTCAAGTACTCTAGAACCGTGGCGGCTTTCATCGCGCCGTCGATAATAATGGTGAGTTCATGCAAAGAAGGTGCGGCCATTGTATTCACCAATGGTTGGATAAACATCAATGATGGAGCGTTTACAGACCGACTGGCGTGCGTGGAGTTAAATCCACGCGCTTTGCTTGCCGTGCAAGCTTTGCAATTTCTCTTTCTTCGATTACGCGAACGAGAGCTGATTCTCGCGTTTTTGGAAAGTAACCTTTTGGTGCAAAGAGACGATGAGCTTATGCAGTGCGGATTCGTTTTCCGGATTCCTCAAGCTCGGCGCTTGCACATTGTCACCACATCACATCCACCGAATGAACGCATAAACCTCCGGTGATCGACACCTTTCGAAGGTACGTTCCGTGCGCGTGTCTAACCAAACCGGAGCGGATCATGCGAACCCTTGTGTTATCAACCGCCATCACTTTGCTTTTAGCTGGATCATCCCTGGCAGCGGCCCAAACTTCAGCCGCGCCATCGCAATCGCCATCGCAGTCTCAGACTGAGTCTCAGGACGATACCGCTATTCGAAGTATTCAGGTGGTCGACGTCGATGAGCTGAAACCGGACGTGCGCTCAAAGGTTGATGCCATTGTCGCGAATACCAAGCAGGAGGAAATCAAATCCCTGCACGACACCATCGATGCGATCCCGCAGGCCGTCTCTGCACTTAAAGCGAAGGGACGGGTTACCGCGCAGGTTGTCGCCATCAACGTCGATAAGGACGGCGTCCTGACCATGTTTACGAAGAAAACCACCTAAAGAAGAAACCACCTAGATAGGAGCTGCCATGAAACTGAATGCGACGCAGGTGGAACAGACCTTGAGCCAGATCAATGCTAAGGTTCTTCCCGACGATCACCCGGCAGTTGGAAAGTTGAGTGAATTGTTCGGTGACCACACCTTCTTTGTCGATGAGAGCGGCCTGAAGGTCTTGGAGTCATCCGAGCCCAAAAAAGCAGATGCGCAAACAGGCGCGGTTATCAGCCTTGCCGACTGGAACGACAAGACGTTCAGCTCCCTCAAGGCACATGAACCGTCACCAACGGGCGAAGTGGTCGTTCTGGCCAGGTCGAAACATTGATGCTTTGCGGCGGCATGTTCACGATATAGCCGGATCATCGACCGCTCCGACCGCCTCGGTGCGCTGCGACGCTGCGCACCGCATCGGAGTGGGCAGGGCGGAGCGAAAGCCGGCTTCACGGTCGCCATTGATTGCGATACAGACGGGAGACACACGAAAGGTCTCCCGTCATGGTTACAGAAATCGCGCAGATCGACATCAAGCCCGGCAGTGAAAAGGATTTTGAGGCAGCCATTGCGAAGGCGCAGGCGATCTTCAAGCGCTGCAAGGGCTGGAAAGGCTTCGAGTTGCACCGCTCGATCGAGAAGCCGTCACGCTACCGGCTGCTGATCAAGTGGGAAACGCTTGAGAACCACACCGTGGATTTTCGCGAATCCGCCAATTTCACGGAATGGCGCGCGCTGGTCGGTCCGCACTTCGCCTCGCCTCCCGAGGTCGAGCACACCAATACGGTCGCAAATTTCTAGCTGGCAGCTTTGACCGGCTGTTCGGTATCCTCGCGCAGGAAATCGATGATGACCTTGCCGATCGCCATCATCGGCAAGGCAAGCGCCAGTCCCCATACGCCGAATACGACGCCAAGCAGAATCTGAAACGCGAACAGCGTCGCGGGCGGGATGTCCAGCGCTTGACGCTGGATGATCGGCGTGAGGATGTAGCTCTCCAGGGCATGGACGCCGAGGAACAGTACGAACGCGCTCGCTGCCGCCACCCATCCCGACGCCAGACTTGCCAGCACCACGATCAATCCACCAAGCAGCGCGCCGACGGTCGGAATGAACGCGAGCAGACCTGCCTGGATTCCGAGGATGAACGAACTCTGGATCCCGATGATCTTGAGGCCGATCCAAGTCACCAGAAACACCGCCGCCATGGTGATCATCTGCGCGATCAGCCAGCGCTCCAGGGTGTCGCCGATCCTGTCCACGACGGCCGTCACGGTCGCGCGGTGCTTTGCCGGCGCCATGCTGAGCAGCCCCTTGCGATAGATGTTTGGCTGAGCCGCAAAGCAGAGACCAAGGAACAGCACGATAAAGAAATTCCCGACGGCGCTGACGGTGCCGAGGATCAGCTTCAAGGTCTGGCCGACGATCGCTGTCCCGCCCGAGGCCAGCGCGCCTGCGCTTGGCAGGTTGTGCGGGACCGACGCTGCGGAAGGCTCGTCATTCGTCGACGTTCCAGATGCCGCATTGAGGTTGCTCAAATTGAGGTAGCTGGTATCGACACCATTCTTCTCGAGGAAGCTCTTGACGTTCACGAGTTGGGATTTGAGCGTGTTGCTCAGCACGGCGGCCTGCTGCGCGATGGTCGTCCCGCCGAGAACCAGGACGCCTGACAGTATCGCCGCGAGCGCGAGGCAAACGATCGTCAGCCGCAGGGCATGCGGAATGGGGATAACGCGACCGAACAGATTGGTGATGGCGTTGAGGGCCACCCCGAGCAGGGCGCCGGCGAAGATCAAAAACAGCGTCGCCGCAAAATGCCAAGCGAAGAACAGCAGGGCTGCGAACAGCACGATGCCGATCCCGCCCGTCGCGATCGCCCATGCCAGATCCTGTCGGGTCTGACCCTTGCCTGGGGTGAAGTCTGTCACGTTGCCCTCCAGTCCAAAACCCGCGCAGTGTTTCGTCAAACCTCGCCCGGATCAAGCGCCGTCCGCGTCCGTTTGACGCTATTGCGGGTATCCGACAAGCCGTAAGCTGTTCCGCGAGTCCCGGCGGCGAGAACGCGATGACCATGAAATGGGTCGGCCTGATTTTATTGTTGGCGGCGCTTGTGGTCGGCGATCAGATCCGTCTTCACCGACCCGGCCATAAATACCGGCTGTCGGTCAGCGTCGATACACCGGATGGCGTCAAGTCGGCTTCCGGCGTTTTCGCGGTCTTTCCGTACCGGGGCTACGATGTCTCCGGTGATACCTATACCCGGGGCGATGCGCTGTTCGTCGATCTCGGCCGCGGCAAGAATCTGGTTGCACTGATGATGCATGGCGAAAAAGGTGAGGAGATCGCCGGCATGAACTACGTCGCGCTCCGGGCTTACCGGGCGACGGCGTCGAATGTCAGTTTTGCAAATCTCGGCCGGATGACCGGCTCCGTCCCGGTGACCGGCGGTTTGATTCCCGTCATGGTCACATTCGCGAATTTGACCGATCCCCGAACCGCGCGCGTTGTATCGCCTGACGATCTCGCGGCCACGCTCGGCGCGGGCTACCGCCTGCGCGAGGTTTCGGTTGCGGTGATCAGGAATGGCTTCTGGCCGCTCGACTTTGGCGGGTTCCTCGGCGAACCCGTCACACGGGGACTGGAAGCGAAACTGCCGTGGTGGGACGGCACCGAAGCACCGGCGGCAGCCGCATTGCAGGCGGCGGGCCTGATGGCAGCCGCGAATACATCCTTCGATCCCAGAGCCGCGTTCACGCGCAAGTAGGTTTCGGCTTGCGGGTATTGGCCTGCACTCAAAAACAAAGGCGCTCCGTCGGGAGCGCCTTTGCCGTTTGTAGGATGCGGATCGATCAGTACGAATAGTACATGTCGAACTCGACGGGATGCGGCGTCATTTCGAAGCGCATCACGTCGGTCATCTTCAGTTCGATGTAGGCGTCGATGAAGTCGTCATCGAACACACCGCCGGCCTTGAGGAAGGCGCGGTCCTTGTCGAGGTTTTCCAGCGCCTCGCGGAGCGAGCCGCAGACGGTCGGGATCTGCTTCAGCTCTTCCTTCGGCAGATCGTAGAGGTCCTTGTCCATCGCCGGACCGGGATCGATCTTGTTCTTGATGCCGTCGAGGCCGGCCATCAGCATCGCCGCGAAGGCGAGATACGGATTGGCCATCGGGTCGGGGAAGCGGACTTCCACGCGCTTGGCTTTCGGCGAGGTGGTGTAGGGGATGCGGCACGAAGCCGAACGATTGCGCGCGGAGTAGGCGAGCAGCACCGGAGCTTCATAACCCGGAACCAGACGCTTGTAGGAGTTGGTCGACGGGTTGGTGAAGGCGTTGATGGCCTTGGCATGCTTGATGATGCCGCCGATGTAGTGCAGGCAGTTCTCCGACAGATCGGCGTACTTGTTGCCGGCGAAGGTCGGCTTGCCGTCCTTCCAGATCGACTGGTGCACGTGCATGCCCGAGCCGTTGTCGCCGAAGATCGGCTTCGGCATGAAGGTGGCCGTCTTGCCGTAGATGTGCGCGACCTGATGGATGCAGTATTTGTAGACCTGCATCTGGTCGGCCATGTAGGTCAACGTGTCGAACTTCATGCCGAGTTCGTGCTGGGCCGACGCCACCTCGTGGTGATGTTTCTCGACCTTGACGCCCATCTTGGCCATGGCGCCGAGCATTTCGGAGCGCATGTCCTGCACGGAGTCCTGCGGCGGAACCGGGAAGTAGCCACCCTTGTTGCGGATGCGGTGACCGAGGTTGCCGCCTTCGTACTCCGTCGCCGAGTTGGTCGGCAGTTCCGAGGAGTCGAGCTTGAAGCCGGTGTTGTAGGGCTCGGCCGAGAAGCGCACGTCGTCGAACACGAAGAATTCGGCTTCGGGGCCGACATACACCGTATCGCCCACGCCCATCGACTTGACCATCGCTTCGGCCTTCTTGGCGATGCCGCGCGGGTCGCGGTTGTAGGGCTCGCCGGTGGAGGGCTCGAGGATGTCGCAGGTGATGACCATGGTGGTCTCTGCAAAGAACGGGTCGATGCAGGCCGTGGTCGGATCGAGCATCAGCATCATGTCGGATTCATTGATCGCCTTCCAGCCGGCGATCGACGAGCCGTCGAACATGGTGCCTTCGGCGAAAATCTCTTCGTCGATCATGGTGACGTCGAAGGTGACGTGCTGCCATTTGCCGCGCGGATCGGTGAAACGCAGATCGACGTACTTGACGTCGTTGTCCTTGATCGACTTCAGGACTTCTTTAGCGGTCTTCATGAGTACCCCTTGTGTGTACAGGTCTTGATGATTCTGGCCGCGGATGCAGCCGATGGTGAGGATTTGGTGATGTGGGTTCAGATCGCGTCGAGGCCGGATTCTCCCGTCCTGATGCGGATGGCTTCCTCGACGTTGGAGACGAAGATCTTGCCGTCGCCGATGCGGCCGGTCTGCGCGGCGCGTCGGATGGCGTCGATGGCTTTCTCGACCAAGTCGTCGCCGATCACAATCTCGATCTTCACCTTGGGCAGGAAGTCCACGATGTATTCGGCACCGCGATACAGTTCGGCATGGCCCTTCTGACGGCCGAAGCCCTTGGCTTCGGTTACGGTAATGCCTTGCAATCCGACTTCCTGAAGCGCTTCCTTCACCTCGTCGAGCTTGAACGGTTTGATGATGGCTTCGATTTTTTTCACGTGTAGTCTCCCGGCACTTCCAAACTCCATCGGCCGTCTTGCGCGTGGGGGGCGGTGGCGCGCATCAGGTCCGACAATGATATTTCCACAGGTGCGATCCCGTCATCCGGAAAGGGACGGAAGCGGCTGGCGCATGTCCTTTCGCTTGCCGGCTAGGCACGACAGGACTGAGGTTGCTTTCCTGAAAGCAGGGTCCATGCCAATCTGCCAGAGACCTCGATTCCGGAGTGTTATCAAATTCTTAATCGGAGGCTGCGGGATATCTGCGGCGATCTCCGATGTGCTGCCGGCCTACGAAATGAGCAGTATGTCTAGTTTTTAAGCAGATATCTCGCGGACACAACACGGGCAATTGCCTCAGGATGAGGCGCAACGGCGTGGAACCGTCATGGAAGTTTTGACCGTCCCCGAAATGGAGCAAGCCGATCGCCTCGCGATCGCGGGCGGCCAGTCGGGCTTTGCGCTGATGTTGCGGGCCGGGCAGGCGGTCGCGGATGCCGCGATGGATCTAGCCGAGGAGGGGGCGATCCTGGTGGTGGCCGGGCGCGGCAACAATGGCGGCGACGGGTTTGTCGCAGCCACCGAACTTGTGGCGCGGGGCCGCGAGGTGTCGGTCATCCTGCTCTGCGAGAGGGAGAGTTTAAAGGGCGATGCGGCGCTGGCGGCGAAGGGCTGGAAGGGGCCGGTGTTGCCCTGCGACCTCTCGATGCTCGGCGCGCCCGCGCTGATTATCGATGCGCTGTTCGGTGCCGGACTGAACCGGCCGGTCAAGGGCGATCCCCACGCGATGATCGAGGCGATCAACGCCAACGGCGCGCCGGTGCTCAGCGTCGATCTGCCGAGCGGCATCAACGGCACCACCGGTATGGTCATGGGGACGGCGGTGCGGGCGACCGAGACGGTCACGTTCTTTCGCAAGAAGCCGGCGCATCTCCTGCTGCCGGGCCGGGTTCATTGCGGCCGGGTGCGTGTCGCCGATATCGGCATCGACGTGGCGGTGCTGGATGAGATTCGTCCCACAACATTCGAAAACCTTCCGGACTCCTGGCAGGAAGCTTTTCCCGTGCCGCATATCGACGGGCACAAGTACGCGCGCGGCCATGCCGTGGTGGTGTCCGGCGATGCGACGTCGACAGGCGCTGCGCGGTTGGCGGCCCGCGGCGCGCTGCGGGCCGGGGCCGGGCTTGTCACCGTGCTGTCACCGGGTGGAGCGATCGCGGTGAACGCGGCCGCGCTGACCGCGGTGATGGTCCGCCGCGTGGATACCGCGGCTGAGTTCGCGGAGGTCCTCACCGACCGGCGCCTCAATGCCTGCGTGATCGGGCCGGGAGCGGGAATTGGGGACGGCACTCGCGCGCTGGTGTTGGCGGCGCTGTCCGCCAAACCGGCCCTGGTGCTCGATGCCGATGCGCTGACGAGTTTCGCCGACGCGCCGGATCGGCTGTTCGAAGCGATCAAAAGTGTCGGCAACAGCGAGATCGTTCTGACGCCGCACGAGGGGGAGTTTCGCCGTCTTTTCAGCGAGATGAGCAACAAACATCCACTTCGCTCGAAACTTGAGCGGGTGCGCGATGCCGCCGAGCGATCAGGCGCGATCGTGCTGCTCAAGGGACCCGACACGGTGGTGGCCTCGCCCGACGGACGAGCGACGATTGCGGCCAATGCGCCGCCGTGGCTCGCCTCCGCTGGTTCGGGGGACGTGCTGTCCGGGATGATCGGCGGGATGCTGGCGCAAGGCGTGCCGGCGTTCGAGGCGGCCAGCATCGGCGTGTGGATGCATGGCGAAGCCGGGCATGAGGCGGGCCCCGGGCTGATCGCGGAGGATTTGCCGGAAGTGCTTCCGGCCGTGCTCCGTGGGCTCTACGACCGGTTCGGGATCGAGTATTGAACTACTCCACCGCGAACCAGCGAAGCCGGCGCGGCGCGTTCCATTCGACGGCCATCGTTTCCATCAGCCACGTCCCGCTCGTATCCGAAGCGAACGCGACGCGCTGGGTCTGGCCGGCATCGATCAAAACGGTATCCAGCCAGAACGGCTTCCATCCGTCGTCGAGTCGGTCGAGCAGGCGGACGTGATGGCCATGAAGATGAAACACCATGGGCGTCGTGGCCGGGTTGGTCAGCGTCAGCACCACGGCACGGCCGCGCTTGACGCGAAACGCCGGCGCCGCGTTCGCGTTGAAGAGCGTCGGCGCGATCCACGTCGTCGAAGCGTCGGCTGACGTCAGCGGTATCTCGACGCGCAGCGCTGTTTTCAAATCCAGTCGTGCCGGCAGATTGCCGGATGGCTGTTGAGACGGCGCCGGCAGCGGCGCGGTTCGCGACGGTTTCTCTTTTGAGATATTCAGTCGCGCGATGTCGCGCGGCGCACGGCCATCGTGCATGGTGATGGCCGACGTGGTTCCCGCGGATGCCGTTGCGTCGATGACAGCGTCGATCCGTGTTCCCGGCGCCAGCACGAACCGTCCGTTGCGGGCCAGGAACGGTTCGGCCGGCTGGCTGTCGATGGCGACGATCCGGACATCCAGATTCTGGATTCCAATAGCAATCGCATTGCGCTGGCAGGCATTGATGAACCGGAGCCTGAGCCGGTCGTTGACACGCAAGGTGAAGTCCAGCGCAGGCCGGCCATTCACCAGATAGACCGGGGCGCCAACCGATGGCCCACCTGAGCCGGGAGCGGTCGGATGTCCGTCGTCGCTGAGCCGCCAGTCCTCGATCAGGACGAATTCGTCGCGATCGACCTCGAGCGGCGTTTGGTCTTCGACGATCAACGCCCGCGCCGGCGAGGATTGCGCCAGGCCGTCGCCGAGCAGCCGCACGTCGCAGAGGAAGGTTCCGGCCTGGCGCAGCGGGAGCGAATAGCGGTCGGTCTGGCCCGGAGGAATCGGGCGGCGGGCGGTCAGCGGCTCGATCGTGGGCAGTCCGTCGAATCCGAGCCAGTTCGAAACCAGCGGCGCCGGAAGCTCGTTGCGCAGCGTCAGGTCGATCGTTCCGCCTTGGAGGAAACGTGGGGCGGTGGGCATTCCGGTTTGGAGCGACCAGACCGTGGTTCCGGGTTGATCAGGCCTGAGCGAGAGAAGGGTCGGAACTGCGCGGATAACGAGGGGACCGGGTTGTTCCGGTCGGGCACGAACGGTGGTCGCCGGTCCTGCGGTCGCAACGGCCCCGAGGCCGGCCAGCAGGCATCGTCGGGTCACCGGAAATACCGAGTTTACCATTGAGAATGCGGACCATTTTCCATCCGCCGTGTCCAGCGGGCGGGAACGCCGCAGGGGGCATTTTTTTGCTGCGAACCGGTATCGTCATGTTATAAGCCCGCCGCATTGGACGCGATGATGGTGCCGGGAGATGTGCCCGGTGCCTTTGGTGCGTCCGATCTCAACTTTGTTGGAGCATGACGTCTACCGAAAGCCGCTTCGCATTTTTCGGCATCGTGCTTCGGCATCGGAGCTCATCGCGGGCGTGGCGGAATTGGTAGACGCGCTGGATTTAGGTTCCAGTGACGAAAGTTGTGGGGGTTCGAGTCCCTCCGCCCGCACCAAGCGCCACAGCGTTTGAGCAGAACGATTTCCGGAAGGCAGCTATCCAGACGGATATATGCCGGCCGAACGAACCACTGATGCAGGCGTTTTGCTGTGCATCGATCGATTGACAATGATCCGGCCGCTTTGGCCGGACCGAGCGGAAGAAGATTGACGCCATGCAGGTGAACGAAACCCTCGCCGAGGGACTGAAGCACGAGTTCCAGATCAGCATCCCGGCTTCCGAGATCGAGGCCAAGGCCGATGCCAAGCTGGTCGACCTCAAGGACAAGGTGCGGCTCAACGGCTTTCGTCCGGGCAAGGTGCCGGTCGCCCACCTCAAGAAGGTCTACGGACGTTCGGTGATGGCCGAGACCATCGAGCAGGCGATCCGCGACACCAACAACCAGATCTTCACGGAGCGCGGTTTCAAGCTCGCGACCGAGCCCAAGGTCACGATGCCGACCGAGGAGAAGGAGGTCGAGAACATCCTGACCGGGAAGTCCGATCTCAGCTACAGCGTCGCCATCGAAGTCGTGCCGGCGATTCAACTCGCGGATTTCAAGACCTTCGCCGTTGAGAAGCCGGTGGTCGATGTCACCGACGCCGACGTCGATGAGGCCATCAAGCGCATTGCGGATCAGAACCGCAGCTACGCCGCCAAGGCGGAGGGCGCGAAAGCCGAGAGCGGCGATCGCGTGACCGTTGCATTCAAGGGCTCGATCGGCGGCGTGCCGTTCGAAGGCGGCACCGGCGAAAACATCCCGGTGGTGATCGGCTCGGACACCTTTATTCCGGGTTTCGAGGATCAGTTGAAGGGCATCGCTGTCGGCGAGACCCGCACCATCAAGGCCTCGTTCCCCAAGAACTACATGAACGCCGAACTCGCGGGTAAGGATGCGGAGTTCGAAACGACCGCGAGCCTGATCGAAGCACCTCAGGAGACTAAGATCGACGACGAGTTCGCCAAGGGACTGGGCCTGGAGTCGCTCGACAAGCTGAAGGACGCCGCGCGTGAACGTATCGTCGCGGAATTCGCCGGCGCAACCCGGCAGCGCGTGAAGCGTGCGCTGCTCGATCGTCTCGACGAAGCGCACAAGTTCGACGCGCCGCCGTCGCTGGTCGATGAGGAATTCAACCTGATGTGGAATTCCATCAAGGCCGAGATGGAGTCGAGCAACAAGACGTTTGCCGACGAGAACACCACCGAGGACGCGGCGAAGGACGAGTATCGCAAGATCGCCGATCGCCGCGTGCGGCTTGGTCTCGTGCTCTCCGATATCGGCGAGAAGAACAAGATCACCGTCACGGATGACGAAGTCAGCCGCGCGGTGATCGAGCGCGCCCGTCAGATGCCTGGCCGCGAGAAGGAAGTGTGGGACTTCTATCGCAACAATCCCAACGCTTTGGCCCAGCTTCGTGCGCCGATTTATGAAGACAAGGTGGTCGACTTCATCCTCGAGCTCGCCAACGTCACGGAAAAGAAGGTGACGCGCGAGGATCTCTTCAAGGATGATGAGACGGACAAGACCGCAGCGTGATCGCCGCCTGCGCCGGCGCCCGTTCCGGCGGGCACCGGCATATTAAGGATACCGGGCGAAAGCCGGCCGTTGACTATATCCTTGGCTAGGTCGGGCGCGGCGAATCGGCTTGAACTGCGAGTGGTCGCGCCGGTCGATGCCGCACTTGTCGCCGCGCGATTGGCCCATATCTGTGGGGCCTGATTTTACACGTCCTGCATCACAGGACGCTTGCCAGCATCGGCTGGGCCGGGTTGTCCGGCTGCAGCGCGCGGCGATCGTCCTTCCCAACCCTCAGGTGTTCAATGCGCGATCCGGTCGAAACCTACATGAACCTTGTGCCGATGGTGGTCGAGCAGACCAATCGCGGCGAGAGGGCCTATGACATCTTCTCGCGGCTGCTCAAGGAGCGCATCATCTTTGTGACCGGCCCGGTCGAAGACGGCATGTCGACGCTGCTCGTCGCGCAGCTTCTGTTCCTCGAAGCCGAGAATCCCAAAAAGGAAATCTCGATGTACATCAACTCGCCGGGTGGCGTGGTGACATCGGGCCTTGCGATCTACGACACCATGCAGTTCATCCGTCCGCCAGTGTCGACGCTGTGCACAGGGCAGGCGGCCTCGATGGGCTCGCTGCTGCTGGCCGCCGGCGAGAAGGACATGCGCTTCTCGCTGCCGAACGCCCGTATCATGGTTCACCAGCCGTCGGGCGGCTTCCAGGGGCAGGCGACGGACATCATGCTGCACGCCCAAGAAATCCTGAACCTGAAGAAGCGGCTCAACGAAATCTACGTCAAGCACACCGGTCAGACCTACAAGGCGATCGAGGATGCGCTGGAGCGCGACAAGTTCCTTACCGCCGACATGGCCAAGGAATTCGGCCTGGTCGACAAGGTGATCGACAAGCGCGCTGAAGAACCGGCGCCGCCGAAGGCACCGTGAGGTTCAACAGGCCCGAGGGGGCGAAGTTTGGACCACACCTCGTCCCGGCAGGACCGGGATTGCATCGAGATACCACCGCGCGGCCCAAAAAGTTCCGGTTTCGTGCGGTGCGGCGGGTCAGTGTTTCGTGACAATAGCGCAACGCTGGCCTGAATTTGGCCCCGAGAGGGTCGCGTTGTCGCGCCAAATCACGCTATTGTCGCGCTGCAGGAGATCCACCGATTAGCGAATTCTTGATAGTCGGCTGGCACCATGGTTCGCTAGGCGGGTTCAGCTAGTATGCGTGGGAGAATCGAGTTAACCGCGATTCGCGCGGGATCTAGAACGCAGGGTCTTTTCTGGTACGGAATTTGCTCCTATCTACACTCGCTTCCCGGATGTGTCGGAACGGAGCAGGCGGGCAGACGAGATCGAAAGGCGGACGGAGACTGGAATGAGTAAGGTCGGTACGGGCGACTCCAAGAACACGCTCTATTGCTCGTTTTGCGGCAAGAGTCAGCACGAAGTTCGCAAGCTCATTGCGGGACCTACCGTATTCATCTGCGACGAATGCGTTGAACTCTGCATGGATATCATTCGCGAGGAGAACAAGTCCTCGCTGGTGAAGTCGCGCGACGGCATTCCGACCCCGAAGGAAATCTGCAAGGTCCTGGACGACTACGTGATCGGCCAGAGCCATGCCAAGAAGGTGCTCTCGGTCGCGGTCCACAACCACTACAAGCGGCTCAATCACCAGACCAAGCACAACGACGTCGAACTCGCGAAGTCGAACATCCTGCTGATCGGTCCGACCGGTTCGGGCAAGACGCTGCTCGCGCAGACGCTCGCTCGCATTCTCGACGTGCCGTTCACGATGGCGGATGCGACGACGCTGACCGAAGCCGGCTATGTCGGCGAGGACGTCGAGAACATCATCCTGAAGCTGCTGCAGTCGGCCGACTACAACGTCGAGCGCGCGCAGCGCGGCATCGTCTACATCGACGAAATCGACAAGATTTCCCGCAAGTCGGATAATCCCTCGATCACCCGCGATGTATCGGGTGAGGGCGTCCAGCAGGCGCTCCTGAAGATCATGGAAGGCACGGTGGCCTCGGTTCCGCCGCAGGGTGGCCGCAAGCACCCGCAGCAGGAGTTCCTGCAGGTCGATACCACCAACATCCTCTTCATCTGCGGCGGCGCGTTTTCCGGCCTCGAGAAGATCATCTCGTCGCGCGGGCGGACCACCTCGATCGGTTTCGCGGCGCAGGTTCTCGCGCCCGAGGATCGCCGCACCGGTGAAATCTTCCGTCACGTCGAGCCGGAGGATCTGCTCAAGTACGGCCTGATCCCGGAATTCGTCGGCCGTCTGCCTGTGGTCGCGACGCTCGAGGACCTCGACGAGAATTCGCTGAAGAAGATCCTGGTCGAGCCGAAGAACGCGCTGGTGAAGCAGTATCAGCGGCTGTTCGAGATGGAGAACATCGAGCTGACCTTCGCCGACGAGGCGCTGGGCGCGGTCGCGCGCAAGGCGATCGAGCGCAAGACCGGCGCCCGCGGATTGCGGTCGATCCTCGAAAGCATCCTGCTCGAGACCATGTTCGATCTTCCGGGCCTGGAAGGCGTCGAAGAGGTCGTGATCTCGCGCGAAGTGGTCGAGGGAACCGCCCGGCCGCTCTACATCTATGCGGATCGTTCGGACCGCGCCAACGAGACCAGCGCCAGCGCCTGATCGCTGGCGTCCGGCGCGATCCTGCCGCTGCGACAAGCGCGGTTGCCGGTGTTCGGCAGCCGACGTTTTTGCATTGCGGGAAGCGTGCAAAATCCCTGTAAACAGCGGCTTTTCGTTCACTTGACACGTTGGCGGTCGATAGCCACCTAATGCTGTCGGTGACGGAAAACGTGTGAAGATTCGTCGCCTTACGACCCAGGGCAGGTGAGGCCGCAACGCGGTCATCGGTTCGCAAGAGCTCCATCCTTCTCCGGTAACCCAGGCACCTTGTGGCGGTTGCGCGAGACTTGCGGGCTGCGTGCAAGGGGGCACAACAAAAGGACCAAGGCTATGACTGCCTCAAAACCCCGGCCAACGATCGTTCCCGGCGAAAGCCACGCTTATCCGGTATTGCCGCTTCGCGACATCGTCGTCTTCCCGCACATGATCGTGCCGCTGTTCGTCGGCCGCGAGAAGTCGATCAAGGCGCTCGAAGAGGTGATGAAGAACGACGCGCTGATCATGCTCGCGACGCAGAAGAATGCGTCGGACGACGATCCAGCGCCGGATTCGATTTATGAGATCGGGACGCTCGCAAGCGTGTTGCAGCTTCTGAAACTGCCCGACGGCACCGTGAAGGTGCTGGTCGAGGGGCTGACGCGCGCGCGCGTCGAAAAATATTCCGATCGCTCCGAGTATTATGAAGCGACTGCGGTCGCGCTCGCCGACACCGACGCCACCAGCGTCGAGGCCGAAGCGCTGGCGCGCTCCGTCGTGTCGGATTTCGAGAGCTATGTGAAGCTCAACAAGAAGATCTCGCCGGAGGTTGTCGGCGTCGTTCAGGCGATCACGGATTTCGCCAAGCTCGGCGATACCGTCGCCTCTCATCTCGCCGTCAAGATCGCCGATCGCCAGGGCATCCTGGAGACGCTGTCGGTCACCGCGCGCCTCGAGAAGGTGCTCGGCCTGATGGAGAGCGAGATCTCGGTGCTGCAGGTCGAGAAGCGCATCCGCTCGCGCGTCAAGCGCCAGATGGAGAAGACCCAGCGCGAGTACTATCTCAACGAGCAGATGAAGGCGATCCAGAAGGAGCTCGGCGACGACGAAGGTCGCGACGAACTCGCCGATCTGGAAGAGAAGATCAACAAGACCAAGCTCTCGAAGGAAGCTCGCGAGAAGGCGCAGCACGAACTGAAGAAGCTGCGGCAGATGTCTCCGATGTCGGCCGAAGCCACCGTCGTGCGCAACTACCTCGACTGGCTGCTGTCGATCCCGTGGGGCAAGAAGTCCAAGGTCAAGAAGGACCTCAATGCCGCGCAGGAAGTGCTGGACGCCGATCACTACGGTCTCGAGAAGGTCAAGGACCGCATCGTCGAATATCTTGCCGTCCAGAGCCGCGCGAACAAGCTGACCGGCCCGATCCTGTGCCTCGTCGGCCCTCCCGGCGTCGGCAAGACCTCGCTCGGCAAGTCGATCGCGAAGGCGACCGGCCGTGAGTTCGTGCGCGTGTCGCTCGGCGGCGTGCGCGACGAGGCGGAGATTCGCGGTCATCGTCGGACCTATATCGGTTCGATGCCCGGCAAGATCATCCAGTCGATGAGGAAGGCCAAGACGGCGAACCCGCTGTTCCTGCTGGACGAGATCGACAAGATGGGTGCCGATTTCCGCGGCGATCCGTCGTCGGCTCTGCTCGAGGTTCTCGACCCCGAGCAGAACTCGACCTTCAACGATCACTACCTCGAGGTCGACTACGACCTCTCCAACGTGATGTTCATCACGACCGCGAATACGCTCAATATTCCTGGACCGCTGATGGACCGCATGGAGATCATCCGGATCGCCGGCTACACCGAGAACGAGAAGGTCGAGATCGCTCGCAAGCATCTCATCCCGAACGCGCTCTCGAAGCACGGTCTGGACTCGAAGGAATGGTCGATCGACGACGACGCGCTGCTCTTCATGATCCGCCGCTACACCCGCGAAGCGGGCGTGCGCAATCTGGAGCGTGAGCTCTCGACACTGGCCCGCAAGGCCGTGAAGGATCTGATGCTGTCGAAGAAGAAGTCGGTCAAGGTCACCTCGAAGGTCGTCGAGGAATATCTCGGCGTGCCGAAGTATCGCTACGGCGAGATCGAAACCGACGATCAGGTCGGTGTCGTGACCGGTCTGGCATGGACCGACGTGGGCGGTGAGTTGCTGACGATCGAAAGTGTGATGATGCCCGGCAAGGGGCGCATGACGGTCACCGGCAACCTGCGCGACGTGATGAAGGAATCGATTTCGGCGGCGGCGTCCTATGTCCGCTCGCGCGCGATCACCTTCGGGATCGAGCCGCCACTGTTCGAGCGGCGCGACATCCACGTCCACGTGCCGGAAGGCGCAACGCCGAAGGACGGTCCGTCGGCGGGCGTTGCGATGGCCACCACGATCGTGTCGGTGCTCACGGGCATTCCGATCCGGCACGACATTGCGATGACCGGCGAGATCACGCTGCGCGGGCGGGTGTTGCCGATCGGAGGATTGAAGGAGAAGCTTCTGGCGGCGGCGAGGGGCGGCATCAAGACGGTGCTGATCCCCGAGGACAACGCCAAGGATCTCTCCGAGATCTCCGATGCCATCAAGGGAGGACTGGAGATCATTCCGGTCGCCCGGATGGACGAGGTGATCAGCAAGGCGCTGGTGCGGCAGCCGAAGCCGATTGTCTGGGAGGAGGATACCAATCTCCCGGTCAAGCCGGATGCGGGTGACGAAGCGGCCGGCGGCCTGACCGCACACTGATCGCGCGAAGAATGACATGTGGAACGGCGCCCTTCGGGGCGCCGTTTTGCTATGCTGGCACCATCATTGGGGTTGCGGGAGCCGGACAATGAACGTCCATGGTGCATGTCATTGCGGGCGGGTGTCGTTCGAGGCGACGATCGATCCGGCGCGCGTGTCGATTTGCCATTGCACCGATTGTCAGACGCTGACCGGCTCGCCGTTTCGTGTCACCGTTCTGACCTCGCGTGACAATATCCGGTTCACGGGCGATGAACCCGCATTCTACGTCAAGACCGGCGACAATGGCGGCCGGCGGGTGCAGCATTTCTGTTCCACATGCGGATCGCCGGTGTTCACAAGCGGCGATGGCGAGAGCGGCGGCGAGTGGGGGATTCGCTGGGGCAGCATCCGGGAGCGTGGTGCGCTGAAGCCGGCCCGCCAGATCTGGTGCCGTTCCGCAGTTTCCTGGCTCGACGACGTCGCGGAATTGCCGGCCAGGCCAACCGATTGACGGCGCAACTTGCGCATTGGGCGGCGAAAACGCTAAACAGAGCGCACGGGCGGCTAGCTCAGCTGGTTAGAGCATCTCGTTTACACCGAGAGGGTCTGCGGTTCGAATCCGTAGCCGCCCACCATTTTCCCGAGGCACGCAGGAGCGCATATGGCACACAGCGAAGCGCCCGCCGGGCATGCCGGAAATGCCGATCAGATCGCCTACTGGAACGGGCCCAGCGGGCAGCGCTGGACCGATCGTCAGGAACTGCAGGATCGGATGCTCGCGCCGGTTTTGGATGTTCTGATCGACAGGGCGAAGCCTGCGCCGGGCGAACGTGTTCTCGATGTGGGCTGCGGCTGTGGGGCGACCACGGTTGCATTTGCGGAGAAAGTCGGCGCATCCGGCCAGGTGCTCGGCATCGATATCTCCGGGCCGATGCTCGATCGTGCGAGGCAGCGCGCACCGAAGGGGGCGCCGGTCGAATTTCAATTGGCCGATGCGACGGTGCATCCGTTCGCGGCAGCGGCCTTCGATCTGCTGACGTCGCGGTTCGGCGTGATGTTCTTCGCCGAGCCCGCGCTGTCGTTCAGCAATCTGCGCAAAGCGGTGAAGCCGGGTGGCCGCATGGCGTTTGCCTGCTGGCGCGAACCGCGCGTCAATCCATGGATGATGGTCCCGCTGCACGCGGCTTACAAGCACGTGCCGAAGTTGCCGCAACTCGGACCCGAGGATCCCGGCCCGTTTTCATTCGCGTCGGAAGAGCGCGTTCATCGTGTTATCGGCGGCGCTGGCTTCACGCAGATCGGCATGGAGGCTTGCGACCTCAGGCTCGACATCGCTGTCGGGGAAGGGCTCGAAGCGGCGGCGCAAAGAACTCTTGAAATCGGTCCCGTCCATCGCGCGCTGGACGGGCAGAGCAGCGACATGACTGCCACGGTGAAAGCCTCGATCCAGGACGCGCTGACGCCTTACGTCAAGGGCACCTCGGTCGAGTTGCCCGCAGGAATCTGGATCGTAACGGCACGCAATCCGTGAGCGCTCGGCTTCAATCCTGGCAGTAGCCGTAAAACCCGCAGGCGTAGGGTAGCCGGTCGAAATAGTAACTCAGGACCGGACGATCCTCGTAATAGGGTCGATAGTAAAAGTCCGACGCCTTGCCGTAGTAGCCGGGCAGCGGCGGTTGCAGGCGAAAGCGATAGAGCGCGCTCTCCGGATAATCCTTCTCCTTCTCACGCACGACTTTGACACGCGGAGGCGGCGCGGGCTCGGCAAAGATCGCGCCGATGCGGCTGTGCACGGGCATATCGGCAGCGTGCGCGGTCGCTCCCAACACGACGCATGTGGTTATCGCGAGCAGGGCGGAACGCCTCATGTCGAATCCCTCTTCGAGACAAAGATCATACCGCGCGAGATTTACGGAAGATTAACGATGTCGGTGAGGCCACCCGTGTTCGCAGGGGCGCTGGCAGAAGGAGCGGTCACCATTTGTTAATCGCGATTTCGAACACGCCGGGCGGGACAGGTTCTTCAACCGGGGCGTAAGTGCGGCCGTGCTAGTCGAAGGCGATCATGGAGACGTCCGATGTCGCCAGTTGGACTGGGACAGAATAGCACCGACGCGAGTGGCGGCCGCATCGTCGCGCTGGACGGCATTCGCGGCATGATGATGCTGTTCGTGCTGATCTCCCACTATTTCGCCGAAATCAGCAATGGCATGCACTGGCTCGGCATAGGCTGGTACGGCGTGCAGATGTTCTTCATCCTGAGCGGATTCCTGATCGGGCGCCTGATTATCGAGCGGAAGCACCACGCCAATTTCTTTTCGGTATTCGTGATGCGGCGCATCTGCAGGACGTTTCCGTCCTACATGATCAGCATTCTTGTCATCTTCGGCGTGCTCTGGGTGTTCCGAAACGAGTCGTGGACACACTTTCAGACTGAATTCCCGCTCTGGTCGTATCTGACCTTCACACAAAACATCTTCATGGCGACAACGGGAGGCGTCGGCGCATACTGGGCAGCCCCAAGCTGGACGCTGGCGCTCGAAGAGCAACTTTATATCTTGCTTCCATTCGTGTTTTTCCTCGCGCCGCGCCGTTTGTGGCTGAGGATTCTCATCGCGGTTGCGCTGCTTGCCGTCGTGCTTCGCGCCGTGATCTTCGGCACAGGGATCGTCGGGCCGACCTGGGGATTGGTGATGCTGCCCGCCCGTGGCGATACGCTGGTCGCCGGCGTCATTGCGGCGATCGTCTACAAGGAGCGCATTGTCGATCTGGCGCGCTATGACGGGCTTCTGCGCGTCGCGCCGCTCGTGTTGATGTGCGCCTGCATCGTGATCGCATTGATCGACCCGTCCCAGCGGTTGTTTAACATCTTTGGACCGCTGCTGATCTCCGTCGGTTTCGCCTGTTTTCTCCTGGCGGTGGTACGGGGCGCCCCCGAGGCGAAGCGATACGAAAACCGGTTCTTGCGGTTTCTCGGCGATATTTCGTACTGCGTTTACCTCACGCACCTGATGGTGCTGGGTTTGATGCATGGCCTGATCTTGCATGCCAAGCCGGAGCTCGGCAGCGTGGCGCAGTGGCTGGTCACGCTGGCCGCGTTGCCTTTGGCCGTGGTTTTGGGCTGGGCGATGACTGCGCTGATCGAGGCTCCGCTGACGGCCTATGGCCGGAGCTGGAAATGGAGCAATGACGTTGTCCGCGTCGATCCGTTGCCCGAGGGCGCGCGCTCCTGATGCGAGATTGACGGCCTGTTCGCGTTCAGGCGCGTTCTTCCCAGATCGCTGCAAGATGCACGATGGTGCGGACCGCGGCTTCCATGTCCTGCACGCTGACCCATTCGGTGCGTGAGTGAAATGCGTGCTCGCCGGCAAAAATGTTCGGGCAGGGCAGGCCCATGAATGATAGGCGCGAGCCGTCGGTGCCGCCGCGGATGCTGCCTTTCATGGGCTCAAGGCCGGCGCGCCGGATCGCTTCCATGGCGTTGTCGACGATGGCGGGATGGCGGTCGACCACCTGCTTCATGTTGCGGTATTGCGGCTTGATCTCGACCCGCGCGGTCGAGTGCGGAAAGTCCGTCATCACTCCATCGACGATGCGCTGAAGCAGATCTTCCTTCTGCTTCAGGCCCTCGTCGGTGAAGTCACGCACGATCAGACCGAGCGTCGCGCTTTCCAGCGTGCCGCTGATGCCGACCGGGTGCAGAAAGCCCTCGCGGCCTTCGGTGGTTTCCGGCGAGCAGGTGTCTTTCGGCAAACGTTCCACGATGCGGGATGCGATCTTGATCGCATGTTCCATCTTGCCCTTGGCGAAGCCGGGATGGACGCTGACGCCCTCGATGGTGATGACGGCGCCATCGGCCGAGAATGTCTCGTCCTCGATGTGGCCGGCGGTTTCGCCATCCATGGTGTAGGCGAAATCGGCGCCGAGCTTTTTCAGGTCGGCCTTGTCGACACCGCGGCCGATTTCCTCGTCGGGCGTGAACAGGATCTTGATGGTACCGTGCTTGATCCGCCGATTGGCCAGCAGGATTTGTGCCGCGTCCATGATTTCGGCAACGCCGGCCTTGTTGTCAGCGCCGAGCAGCGTGGTGCCGTCGGAGGTGACGATATCGTTGCCGATCTGGTCGGCGAGCGCCGGATTGTCGGTGGCCCGGATCACCTGGGATCGATCGCCGGGAAGTTTGATATCGCCGCCGCGATAATTCCGGACGATCTGCGGCTTGACGTTGGTGCCCGAACAATCCGGTGAGGTGTCCATGTGCGAGCAGAAGCAGATCACCGGCACGGCCTTGTCGGTATTCGCAGGGATGGTCGCGTAGACGTAGCCGTTGGTATCCATGTGCGCGTCTGCAAGGCCCATCGCCAGCAATTCGCTCACCAGCAGGCGGCCGAGGTCCTTCTGCTTCTCGGTCGACGGGCAGGTGGGCGAGGCGGGGTCCGACTGGGTGTCGATGACGACGTAGCGCAAAAAGCGCTCGGTAACGGTGTGTGCGAATGTCGGGGAGGAGGCCATGATGGCCGTATATCGCGGAAATCAGGTCAAGGAAAACCCGCCATTCCGGTCCCGCGTTCGGCGGGGCAGTCTGGCGGGCGAAACTTTCAAAACGCCTGATCGGCGCAGCCTGCGTCAGATGGCTTCCTTGAGTTCCTTGGCGGCGCGGAACGCAACCTTCTTGGAGGCCTTGATCTGGATTTCCTCGCCGGTGGCGGGGTTGCGACCCTTGCGGGCGGCGCGCTTGCGGACCTGGAGAATGCCGAGGCCGACGATGCGGATACGCTCGCCCTTCTTGAGGTGCTTGGTGATGCGGGTGACCATGTCGTTCAGGATTGCCTCCGCCGTCTTCTTCGACAACTCGTGGTCTTCGGCCAAGGCTGCCGCAAGATGCTTGAGCGTGACGGTGGTCGGGGTCGCTGCTTTCTTCGCCATATTTGGCCCTCCTCGTTGTTGGTGGCTTCGGAATGCAAGGCGTATCAGGCATTAGTTGATTCGGGGAGGCGCCGACCTCGCTGTTTTGCCTGAAAACAGGCTGTTTTTTGCATCGACCCCCTGAAAAAGCCTGCCGTTCAAGAGGATTCGCAACTGCCTTGACTTGGGCAGGTCTCGCCTTTAAGTCCTCCAGCCTGTGCGGATACACACGGCATCCGCGGGAGTAGCTCAGTTGGTTAGAGCGCCGCCCTGTCACGGCGGAGGCCGCGGGTTCGAGTCCCGTCTCTCGCGCCAGTGTTTTCCGGCGTTCCCCCGATTTCCAGCATTTGCGCAAAAGCCCAGGCGATGGGTGATATTCGCGGCTGGCTAAACGCATGAAAAAAGCCGCCCCGAGGGCGGCTTTTGCGAATCAAGGCATCGGTTCGCGCGCGGGATCACCTCACGACATATGTCGCCGAACTGGACATCATCGTCGGCTGGCCGGCCTTGATGACATGCACGGCCTGCGCGACATCCATGGTCGGGCGGGCGGAAATGCCGAAAGCCGCCAATGCGATGCCCGCGATCAGCGCAACAGCCACGATCTTCAGGTGGGTGATGCGGTCGGCACTGTGCATCGAATGGTTCATGGCAACCTCCTGTCTCTCCCGGCACCGGTGTGCCGTTGCCCTGGAGGAATAGCCCCGGTTTGTTTCAGGATGGCTTCGCAGGTTCCCCAAAATGGTTTCGTTGGCTTCGATTTTCCGACGGCGGGCGGGGTGCGGCGGATCCGATTTTGGTCCTGTGAGAACGGGGCGGCGGGGCGGGTTCGGCCGTCGATCTTCGCGCGATTCGATCCCGTCGCGGGCTCCGTGCCGGTAACAAAGCTGCAGGCACAAACCGCCCTGAAACTATGCTGGGGGCGTCAAAATTGCTTGTCTTGCCACCCCTGTTGCGCTGCGCTAAGCCTCAGAACAATTCCAATGTGGCGCGAATCCGCGGGGACCAAGAACCGCGGGATGGGGATCGCCAATGAACGGCATTTTGCAGAACTATCTGCCGCTTGTGGTGTTTATCGGTGTAGCTGGCGTCATTGGCGCGGTGCTGCTGATTGCACCCTTTATCGTGGCTTACCAGCAGCCCGATCCGGAAAAACTTTCGGCGTATGAATGCGGATTCAACGCATTTGACGACGCCCGCATGAAGTTCGATGTCCGGTTCTATCTGGTCGCGATCCTTTTCATCATCTTCGATCTTGAGGTCGCGTTCCTGTTTCCGTGGGCGGTCGCGTTCGGAAAGCTCGGCGCCACCGGCTTCTGGTCGATGATCGTGTTCCTTGGCGTGCTGACCGTCGGGTTCGCCTACGAATGGAAGAAAGGCGCGCTTGAATGGGATTGAGCCCCACTCCAATGCAGCCGGCTGCAGGCCCCCTGGTCGCGCCGGCCGCGACAGGCATTCTCGATCCGCGCACCGGCCAGCCGGTCGGCGCCAACGATCCGTATTTCCGCGAGGTCAATCACGAACTGTCCGACAAGGGCTTCTTCGTTGCCGCGGCCGACGATCTCATCACCTGGGCCCGCACCGGCTCGCTGATGTGGATGACGTTCGGTCTGGCCTGCTGTGCGGTCGAGATGATGCAGGTCTCGATGCCGCGCTATGACGTCGAGCGCTTCGGCTTCGCGCCGCGTGCAAGTCCACGCCAATCGGACGTGATGATCGTTGCGGGCACGCTGACCAACAAGATGGCCCCTGCGCTGCGCAAGGTCTACGACCAGATGCCCGAGCCGCGCTACGTCATCTCGATGGGATCGTGCGCCAACGGCGGCGGCTATTATCACTATTCCTACTCGGTGGTGCGCGGCTGCGACCGCATCGTGCCGATCGATATTTACGTGCCCGGCTGCCCGCCGACGGCAGAAGCGCTGCTCTACGGCGTGTTGCTGCTGCAGAAGAAAATCCGGCGAACCGGAACCATCGAACGTTAAGGCTGAACGCATGGACGACAGCAGGCTCGAGGCCTTGGGTCAGACGATCGTTGCCGCGCTTCCGGGCGCGGCGACCGGCCATACGGTTGCGTTCGGTCAACTGACCGTCAACGTGGAGGCCGCGAAGATCGTTGAGGTCGTGCGCTTTCTCCGCGACGATCCCGGGTGCCGTTTCGTCAACATCACCGACGTGACCGCGGTCGACTATCCCGGACGCGAGAAGCGTTTCGATGTGATCTATCACTTCCTGTCCCCGACCTTGAACACGCGCATTCGTCTGCGAGCCGAGGCGTCGGAGACGACGCAGGTGCCGTCGCTGATCTCGGAGTTTCCGGGGGCCGACTGGTTCGAGCGCGAGGCCTACGATCTCTACGGCGTGATCTTCGTCGGCCATCCCGACATGCGGCGCCTCCTGACCGACTACGGATTTGACGGCCATCCGCTGCGCAAGGACTTTCCGCTCACCGGCTTCGTCGAGGTGCGTTATGACGACGCCGAGAAGCGCGTCGTGTACGAGCCGGTGCGCCTCAACCAGGAATTCCGCAAGTTCGATTTTCTCTCGCCGTGGGAAGGCGCGGACTATCCGCTGCCGGGCGATGAGAAGGCGACCGGCGACAAGGCGGGTGGCTGATGACCGACGCAATCGATACCCAGGCGCTGGGCACTGAAACTCCCGGCATGCGTAACTTCACCATCAATTTCGGCCCGCAGCATCCGGCTGCGCACGGCGTGCTGCGTCTCGTGCTGGATCTCGACGGCGAAGTGGTCGACCGAGTCGATCCGCATATCGGCCTGCTTCATCGCGGCACCGAGAAGCTGATCGAGCAGAAGACCTATCTGCAGGCGATCCCGTATTTCGATCGTCTCGATTACGTCGCGCCGATGAATCAGGAACACGCGTTCTGTCTCGCCGCGGAAAAGCTGCTCGGCATCGAGGTGCCGCGCCGCGGCCAGTTGATCCGCGTGCTCTATTGCGAGATCGGCCGCATTCTCTCGCACCTCCTCAACGTCACCACGCAGGCGATGGACGTCGGCGCGCTCACCCCGCCGTTGTGGGGCTTCGAGGAGCGCGAAAAGCTGATGGTGTTCTATGAGCGGGCGTCCGGCTCGCGCATGCATGCAGCTTTCTTCCGCGTCGGCGGCGTGCATCAGGACCTGCCGCCAAAGCTGATCGACGATATCGAGGCGTGGTGCGATCCGGACCTCGACAGGCTTCTGACCGGCAACCGCATCTTCAAGCAGCGCAACGTCGATATCGGCGTGGTGTCGCTGGAAGACGCCTGGAAGTGGGGTTTTTCCGGCGTCATGGTGCGCGGCTCGGGCGCGGCCTGGGATTTGCGCAAGGCGCAGCCCTACGAATGTTACGCCGAGATGGATTTCGACATCCCGATCGGCAAGAACGGCGACTGCTATGACCGATATCTCATCCGCATGGAGGAGATGCGCCAGTCTACCCGGATCATGAAGCAGTGCATCGCCAAGCTGCGGGAGCCTGCCGGGCAGGGCGCCGTCGTTGTCGAGGACAACAAGATCGCGCCGCCGCGCCGTGGCGAGATGAAGCGCTCGATGGAAGCGCTGATCCACCACTTCAAGCTCTATACCGAAGGCGTTCACGTGCCGGCCGGTGAGGTCTACGCCGCCGTCGAAGCGCCGAAGGGCGAGTTCGGCGTCTATCTCGTCTCCGACGGCTCGAACAAACCTTATAAGTGCAAGATCCGCGCGCCGGGCTTTGCCCATCTGCAGGCGATGGATTTCATGTGCCGGGGGCATCTGCTCGCCGACGTCTCCGCCATTCTCGGCTCGCTCGACATCGTGTTCGGAGAGGTCGACCGGTGAACGGCACGCCGCCCATCCAGTTTGACCGGACCTCCGGCGTTCTCGAGGGAGCCAATCCCTGGGAGCGATCGGCGGCGCTGGCGCTGGTGGCGGGATCGAAGGTGTCCTCGCTGTTCGCCCATCGCGGATACAATATGTGCGCCAACCTGCTGCGCAGGGCGCTGCCGGAGCGTGACATCGCGATCAAGCTCAACCCGGATGCGATCTTCGCGTTTCCCTATGGCGATGGCTACTGGAGCAAGCTGCTCAATCGATCCTTCAAATATGAGGACGAGCTGGAATTGCTGTTCCGCGATTCCGCCGATGTCGACTACACGCTGCTCGATTGCGGAGCGAACTACGGTTACTGGTCGGTGCTGGTGACAAGCAAGCCGTTCGGCTCGCGCAAGGCGATCGCCATCGAGCCGTCATCGACAAATTTTGCCAAGCTCGCGGACAATGCGCGCATCAACGGCAACCGTTTCGAGGTCATGCAGAGTGCCATCGGCGCTGCGCGGGGTACGGCGCGGCTGTCCGGCACCAAGCATGAGGCATTCAGCATCGCCGGAACTGCTGACGCCGGTGGCGAAGAAGTGCCGGTGCTAGCGCTCGACAACCTGCTCGACGACGGCAAGGTTTCGCCGAACGGAAAGTATCTGATCAAGCTCGACGTCGAGGGTGTGGAGATCGAGGCGATCAAGGGCGGCGCGCGCATTCTGCAAGGTGATGCCGTCATCATGTGCGAAGAGCACGGCAATGATCCCAATCACACCGTGTCGCGCTATATCCTCAACGAGACGCCGCTGACGCTGATCGTGCACGATCCGGCCAGCAACCGTTTCGAGACGCTGTCCGAACTATCCATTCTCGACCGCATCAAGGTTGCCTCGCATGTCGGCTACAACGTGTTCGGCACCGCGAGCGCCTTCTGGCAAGACCGATTCAACCGCATGAACGCGACGGCGTCGCAGCGCGTTCACTGAGAGACTGAAGCACAATGTCCGTTCGTCGTCTGGCTCCGAAAGAACTGCAGCCCGCGAGCTTCGCACTGAGCGAGGAAAACCTCGCTTGGGCGAAGAAGGAAATCGCGAAGTATCCGCCGGGCCGCCAGCCCTCGGCGGCGATCGCGATTCTGTGGCGTGCGCAGGAGCAGAACGACGGCTGGATTTCGGAAGCCGCGATCCGTTACGTCGCCGACATGCTGGATATGCCGTATATCCGTATGCTCGAAATCGCGACCTTCTACACGATGTTCCAGCTCTCGCCGGTCGGCAAGAAGGCGCATGTCCAGGTCTGCGGCACGACGCCGTGCATGCTGCGCGGCGCGGGTGACCTGATCGAGGTCTGTAAGCATCGCATTCATCACGATCCCTTCCATCTGTCGGCCGACGGCAATTTCAGTTGGGAAGAGGTCGAGTGCCTCGGCGCCTGCGTGAACGCGCCGATGGTGATGATCTGGAAGGACACTTATGAGGATCTGACCAAGGACAGATTTGGCAAGGTGCTGGACGGCTTCGCCTCCGGCAATCCGCCGAAGCCCGGCCCGCAGATCGATCGGCAGTTCGCCGCGCCCGTCGGTGGCCCGCGCGTCCTCAAGGACGTTGGCCAAGGCAATGCCGCCGGCGCGACCAAGAAGGGCAACGCCTGATGCTCGAGGACAAGGACCGCATCTTCCGCAACCTCTACGGCCTCGACGACTGGGGTCTCGAAGGCGCGCGCCGCCGGGGTGCCTGGGACGGTACCAAGGCGATCATCGAGAAGGGCCGCGACTGGATCGTCAACGAGATGAAGGCGTCTGGCCTGCGCGGCCGTGGCGGCGCCGGCTTCCCGACCGGCATGAAGTGGTCGTTCATGCCGAAGGACAATTCCGACGGCCGTCCGAGCTATCTCGTGGTCAATGCCGACGAGTCCGAGCCCGGCACCTGCAAGGATCGCGAGATCATGCGGCACGATCCGCATCTGCTCGTCGAGGGGTGTCTGCTGGCGAGCTTCGCCATGGGCGCGCACGCCTGCTACGTCTACATCCGCGGCGAGTTCATCCGCGAGCGGGAGCATCTGCAGGCTGCCGTCGATCAGGCCTATGAGGCCAAGCTGATCGGCAAGGACAATGTCCACGGCTGGCCGTTCGACCTTTACATCGCCCATGGCGCCGGCGCCTACATTTGCGGCGAGGAAACCGCACTGCTGGAAAGTCTCGAAGGCAAGAAGGGCCAGCCGCGCCTGAAGCCGCCGTTCCCCGCGAACGTTGGTCTGTTCGGCTGCCCGACCACAGTGAACAATGTCGAGTCGATCGCGGTGGCGCCGGATATCCTGCGCCGCGGCGCAGCGTGGTTTGCCGCCATCGGCCGCGCCAACAACGTCGGCACGAAACTTTACGGCATCTCGGGTCACGTCAACACGCCGTGCGTGGTCGAAGAGGCCATGAGCATCCCGTTCCGCGAACTGATGGAAAAGCATGGCGGCGGCATTCGCGGCGGCTGGGACAATCTCAAGGCGATCATTCCAGGCGGAGCGTCGTGCCCGCTGATCCCGGCGCAAGACTGCGAAGAGCTGATCATGGATTTCGACGGCACCCGCGCGGTGAAGTCGAGTTTTGGCACCGCCGGCGTCATCGTCATGGACAAGTCGACCGACGTGGTCGCGGCGATCGCGCGCATCAGCTACTTCTTCAAGCATGAGAGCTGCGGCCAGTGCACGCCGTGCCGCGAAGGCACCGGCTGGATGTGGCGGGTCTTGAGCCGCATGATCGAGGGCCGCGCCCACAAGCGCGAAATCGATATGCTGCTGGAAGTCACCAAGCAGGTCGAAGGCCACACGATCTGTGCGCTCGGCGACGCAGCCGCGTGGCCGATCCAGGGCCTGATCCGCGCCTTCCGTCCCGAGATCGAGCAGCGCATCGACGATTTCACCCGCAAGGCGACGCTCGACGATCAGGGTATTCTCGACCCCGATCACATGGTCGCGGCGGAGTAAGACTGATGGTGCAACCGCACGTTTTCTGGTGGCAAAAGTACGGGACCGTCGGGCAGATCGCCCAGGCGGCCGTCGCGCTGCTGGGATTCCTGGCGATCCTGATGCAGATCAACGTGCTCGGCCGCAACGCCCAGGAAGCGGGAGCGCGGCAGATCTATCAGGCCTACAACGATCTCGAATTCAAGAACCCGCAATACGCTCACCCCGATCTCGACAAGATCAAGGCCGGTCCGCCGGACAATCTCGTTCAGTACGAAACCTACGTGTCGTATTTTCTCTATGCCTGCGAGGAGGCGATCTCTTCGTTCGCGAACAGCCGCGAATGGCAGGCGACATGCGATTACGACCTGAAGGGGCATCTGCCGTTCCTGTGCGAGAAGATGGCAGCAGAGCCGGTGTATCTGACGACGTACAGCGCGGCGACGCAGAAATGGATCGCGGCCGAGATGCAAAAGACCGGTGTGGTTCCACCAGAATGCAAGTTGAGAAAGACCTGAGGCCATGACCAAACTCATCGTCGATGGCAAAGAAATTGACGTTCCGGCGGAATACACGCTGCTGCAGGCGTGCGAGGCGGCGGGCGCCGAGATCCCGCGCTTCTGCTATCACGAGCGGCTGTCGATCGCCGGCAACTGCCGTATGTGCCTCGTCGAGGTGAAGGGCGGGCCGAAGCCGGTCGCGAGCTGCGCGTGGGGCGTCCGCGATTGTCGTCCAGGCCCCAAGGGTGAGCCGCCGGAAATCTCGACGCGCTCGCCGATGGTGCGCAAGGCGCGCGAAGGCGTGATGGAGTTTCTGCTGATCAACCACCCGCTGGATTGCCCGATCTGCGATCAGGGCGGCGAGTGCGATCTGCAGGACCAGGCGATGGGTTATGGCGTGGATACGTCGCGCTTCGCCGAGAACAAGCGCGCGGTCGAGGACAAGTATCTCGGCGCGCTGGTCAAGACCTCGATGAACCGCTGCATCCAGTGCACGCGCTGTGTGCGCTTCTCCGCCGAAGTCTGCGGCGCGCCGGAAATGGGTGCGACCGGGCGCGGCGAGGACATGGAGATCACGACCTATCTCGAGCATGCGCTGACGTCCGAACTGCAGGGTAACCTGGTCGATATCTGCCCGGTCGGCGCGCTGACCTCTAAGCCCTATGCTTTCGCGGCGCGGCCGTGGGAACTCGGCAAGACCCAGTCGATCGATGTGATGGATGCGGTCGGCTCAGCCATTCGTGTCGATACGCGTGGCCGCGAGGTGATGCGCATCCTGCCGCGCGTCAACGACGCCGTGAACGAGGAGTGGATTTCCGACAAGACCCGCCATGTCGTCGACGGTCTTCGCACGCAGCGCCTCGATCGGCCCTATATCCGCGAGAGCGGCAAGTTGCGCGCTGCCTCCTGGCAGGAAGCCTTTGCTGCGATCGCGGCGAAGACGGCTCGCTTGGATGGCAAGCGCATCGGCGCCATCGCCGGCGATCTCGCGGCCGTCGAGGAGATGTTCGCGCTGAAGGACCTGCTGGCGAAGTTCGGCTCGGGTAACGTTGCGGTGCAGGGCGGCCACGCCTTCGATCCGAAACTCGGCCGCGGTTCCTACATCTTCAATCCCACGATTGTCGGGATCGAGCAGGCGGACGCGCTGCTGATCGTCGGATCGAACCCGCGCAAGGAGGCCGCGATCCTCAATGCGCGCATCCGCAAACGCTGGCGAACCGGCCAGATGAAGGTCGGCGTGATCGGCGAGAAGGCCGATCTGACCTATGACTACGATTACCTTGGCGCGGGTCCGGACTCGCTCGCCGAGCTCGCGGCCGGCAAGAACAAGTTTCTCGACGTGCTGAAGGGCGCAAAGAATCCGATCGTGCTGGTCGGGTCCGGTGCAACTTCACGTGAGGATGGCGCCGCCGTGCTCTCGGCGGCTGCAAAGCTGGCGGTCGACGCCGGCGCGCTGAAGGACGGCTGGAACGGCTTTGCCGTATTGCAGGGCGCCGCCTCGCATGCCGGCGCGCTCGATATCGGGTTTGTGCCGGGGCAGGGTGGTCTGACTGCAGCGCAGATGACGGCCGCGGGCGCGCTCGACGTGCTGTTCCTGCTCGGCGCCGATGAAACCAGGGTGCCGGACGGCGCGTTTGTCATTTACATCGGCACCCACGGCGATGCCGGTGCGCACCGCGCTGACGTGATCCTGCCAGGCGCCGCCTATACCGAGAAGGCCGGCCTCTACGTCAACACCGAAGGCCGTGTGCAGATGGCGGATCGCGCCGGGTTCCCGCCGGGCGAGGCGCGCGAGGACTGGGCGATCATCCGCGCGCTGTCGGATGTGCTGGGCAAGAAGCTCGGCTATGACTCGCTGGCAGCCTTGCGGCAGGCGGTCTTCAAGGCGGTGCCGCACTTGATGCGGATCGATCAGATCGAAGCGAGCGACAGCGCCGCGGCGGTACGCGCGCTGGCCGGCAAGGGCGGCAATCTCGACAAGGCGCCGTTCAAGGCCGCGATCGATGACTTCTATCTGACCAACCCGATTGCGCGGGCGTCGGCCGTGATGGCCGAGTGCTCCAGGCTCGCGAACGGTCAGATACTGACGGCAGCGGAGTGAGCGTGATCTGATGGCTGAATTCTTCGCAAGCTCGTTCTGGACCGGTTTCCTCTGGCCGCTGATCGTGATGGTGGCGCAGAGCGTGCTGCTGCTCGTCGTGCTGCTGATCGCGATCGCCTACATCCTGCTCGCCGACCGCAAGATTTGGGCGGCGGTGCAGATTCGGCGCGGCCCGAACGTGGTCGGTCCCTGGGGCCTGTTCCAGTCGTTCGCGGACCTGCTCAAGTTCGTGCTGAAAGAGCCGATCATTCCTTCCGGCGCTAACAAGGGCGTGTTCCTGCTGGCGCCGCTGGTCTCGTGCGTGTTGGCGCTTGCGGCGTGGGCGGTGATCCCGGTCAACCTGAACTGGGTAATCTCCGACATTAACGTCGGCATCCTCTACATCTTCGCGATCTCGTCGCTGTCGATCTACGGCATCATCATGGCCGGCTGGTCGTCGAACTCGAAATATCCGTTCCTGGCGGCACTGCGTTCGGCAGCGCAGATGGTGTCCTACGAAGTCTCGATCGGCTTCGTCATCATCACGGTGCTGCTCTGTGTCGGCTCGTTGAATCTGTCGGCGATCGTCGAGGCGCAGCACACGCGCGGGCTCGCCAGCCTGATCGGACTGCCGTGGCTGACCATCCTGAACTGGTACTGGCTGCCGCTGCTGCCGATGTTCGTGATCTTCTATGTCTCGGCGTTGGCAGAAACCAACCGTCCGCCGTTCGATCTGGTTGAGGCGGAATCCGAACTGGTGGCCGGCTTTATGGTGGAATACGGCTCGACGCCGTATTTGCTGTTCATGCTGGGCGAGTATGTCGCCATCACCACCATGTGCGCGCTCGGCGCGATCCTGTTCATGGGCGGCTGGCTGCCGCCGATCGATCTGCCGCCGTTCAACTGGGTGCCGGGCATCATCTGGTTCGCGCTGAAACTTCTGTTCATGTTCTTCCTGTTCGCGATGGCGAAGGCGATCGTGCCCCGCTACCGCTACGATCAACTGATGCGCCTCGGCTGGAAGGTGTTCCTGCCGTTGTCGCTGGCGATGGTGGTGATCGTGGCCGGTGTGCTGCAGTTCGCCGACATCGCGCCGAAGTGAGGTTGTCATGGGTATCAACGCAACAGCCCGCTCGCTTCTGCTGACCGAATTCGTATCGGCGTTCTTTCTGACGATGCGCTATTTCTTCCAGCCGAAGCCGACGCTGAACTATCCGTTCGAGAAGGGTCCGATCTCGCCGCGCTTCCGGGGCGAGCATGCGCTGCGCCGCTATCCGAACGGCGAGGAACGCTGTATCGCCTGCAAGCTGTGCGAGGCGATCTGCCCGGCGCAGGCCATTACCATCGAGGCCGGCCCGCGCCGTAACGACGGCACGCGGCGGACGGTGCGTTACGACATCGATATGGTGAAATGCATCTATTGCGGATTGTGCCAGGAGGCCTGTCCGGTGGATGCCATTGTCGAGGGACCGAATTTCGAATTCGCCACCGAGACGCGCGAGGAACTCTACTATGACAAGGCCAAGCTGCTCGCCAACGGCGACCGCTGGGAGCGCGAGATCGCGAAAGCGATCGAGCTCGACGCGCCGTACCGGTGAGGTGAGGGCATGATCCTTCCCGCGCTGTTCTTTTATCTGTTCGCCGGTGTCTGCGTGGCGTCCGCTGCGATGGTCATTTCATCGCGCAACCCCGTGCACTCCGTGCTGTTCCTGATCCTGGCGTTCGTCAACGCTTCGGGTCTGTTCATTCTGCTGGGGGCGGAATTCCTCGCGATGATCCTCGTCGTCGTCTACGTCGGCGCGGTCGCGGTGCTGTTCCTGTTCGTCATCATGATGCTGGATGTCGATTTTGCGGAGCTGCGCGAAGGTTTTCTTGAATACCTGCCGTTCGGTCTGCTGATCGGTGGCATCTTCCTGCTGGAGCTGCTCCTTGTGGTCGGCGGGTGGATCATCAATCCGACGGTGACCAAATCGATCACCGCGGCCATTCCCACGAATGTCAGCAACACCGAGGCACTCGGCCTCGTGCTCTATACGAAATACATTCATTACTTCCAGCTCGCGGGTCTCGTGCTGCTGGTGGCGATGATCGGCGCCATCGTGCTGACCCTGCGGCACAAGGCGAACGTCAAGCGCCAGGACATCAACGTCCAGAACGCACGGACGCCGGAGATCGCGATGCACGTGCGCAAGGTCGCATCCGGGCAGGGACTGCAGGATGCGGACGCTGCGGAGTGGGTGAAATGACGATCGGGCTCGGACATTACCTCGCAGTCGCGGCGATCCTGTTCACGCTGGGCATTCTCGGCATCTTTCTCAACCGCAAGAACATCATCATCATCCTGATGTCGGTGGAGCTGATCCTGCTGGCAGTGAACATCAACCTGGTCGCCTTCTCTACGTTCCTCGGCGACATCGTGGGGCAGGTGTTCGCGCTGCTGGTGCTGACGGTCGCCGCGGCCGAGGCGGCGATCGGGCTCGCCATCCTTGTGGTGTATTTCCGCAACCGCGGTTCGATCGCGGTTGAAGACGTCAATCTGATGAAGGGCTGATACGCGCCATGATCCAGGCAATTGTCTTTCTGCCGCTGATTGGCGCGATCCTCGCTGGATTGATCGCGCTGGTGGGCGCGCATGCGCGCAACCCGAGCGGCGACACCGTGGAAGGCCATGGCGACGGTCACGATCACGGTCATGCTCACGCGTCCGATGCTCATGATGATCATGGGCACGACGATCACGGCCACGGCCCGGTTGAACCGGCCGCCGCGGGGTCCCGCGCGGCGGAGTTGATCACGACCGGCTTGCTGATCGTTTCGGCGGTGCTGTCCTGGATCAATTTCGTCGATGTCGGATTCATGCATCACGACATCCGTATCGCGCTGCTGCCATGGATCAACTCCGGCGACCTGCAGGTCGCGTGGTCGCTGCGGGTCGATACGCTGACCGCGGTCATGTTGGTGGTGGTCACGACGGTGTCCTCGCTCGTCCATTTCTATTCCATCGGCTACATGGACGAAGATCCGAACCGACCGCGCTTTTTTGGGTATCTGTCGCTGTTCACCTTCGCGATGCTGATGCTGGTGACCTCGGACAACCTTGTTCAGTTGTTCTTCGGCTGGGAAGGCGTCGGTCTGGCGAGCTATCTGTTGATCGGCTTCTGGTACCAGAAGCCGTCGGCGAACGCGGCTGCGATCAAGGCGTTCGTGGTCAACCGCGTCGGCGACTTCGGCTTCTCGCTTGGCATCTTCGCGGTGTTCATGCTGATTGGCTCGACCGATTTTGACACCATCTTCAACGCGGCTCCCGGCCTGACCGGCAAGACGATCCATTTCCTGTTCTGGAATGTCGATGCCCTGACGTTGACCTGCCTGCTGTTGTTCATGGGCGCGATGGGCAAGTCGGCTCAGTTCCTGCTGCACACCTGGCTGCCGGACGCCATGGAAGGCCCGACGCCGGTGTCGGCGCTGATCCATGCCGCGACCATGGTGACCGCCGGCGTGTTCATGGTGGCGCGGCTGTCACCGCTGTTCGAGCTGGCGCCGAACGCGCAGGCATTCGTGATGTTCATCGGCGCGACCACGGCGTTCTTCGCAGCGACGATCGGCCTCGTGCAGAACGACATCAAGCGCATCGTCGCGTATTCGACCTGTTCGCAGCTCGGCTACATGTTCGTGGCGATGGGAGCAGGGGCCTATTCGGTCGGCATGTTCCATCTGTTCACGCACGCCTTCTTCAAGGCGCTGCTGTTCTTGGGTTCCGGCTCCGTGATCTACGCGATGCATCACGAGCAGGACATCCGCAACATGGGCGGCCTGAAGGACAAGATCCCGTACACCTACATCGTGATGGTGATCGGCACGCTGGCACTGACCGGTTTCCCGTTGACCGCGGGTTATTTCTCCAAGGATGCGATCATCGAGTCCGCGTTCGTGTCCCAAAACCCGTTCGCGTTCTACGGCTTCCTGATGACGGTGATCGCGGCCGGCCTGACCTCGTTCTATTCGTGGCGTCTGATTTTCAAGACCTTCCACGGCGAGCCGCATGACCGGAAGCATTACGAGGCCGCGCACGAAAGCCCGATCTGGATGCTGATCCCGATCGGCGTTCTCGCGGCCGGTTCGATCCTCGCGGGCTTCCCGTTCAAGGAGCTGTTCGCTGGTCACGGGATCGAGGAGTTCTTCCGGGGATCTGTGAAGATGCATCCCGGCATCATCGAGGAAATGCATCATATTCCCGAGTGGATCGGCTTCATGCCGACCGCGATGATGATTGTGGGATTTGTGATCGCGTGGCTGTTCTATATCCGCCGGCCGTACCTGCCGGTCGAGCTCGCGCGTCAGCACCAGATGCTCTACCAGTTCCTGCTCAACAAATGGTATTTTGACGAGCTCTACGACCTGATCTTCGTGCGTCCCGCGAAGTGGATCGGCCGCTTCCTTTGGAAGAAAGGCGACGGCTTCGTCATCGACGGCTTTGGTCCGGATGGCATCTCGGCGCGGGTGCTGGATGTCACCCGCAATGTCGTCAAGCTGCAGACGGGCTATCTCTATCACTATGCCTTCGCGATGCTGATCGGCGTCGCAGGCTTGATCACCTGGTTCATGTTCGGCGTGGGGGCCCAGTAAGATGACGACCTGGCCGATCCTCTCTGTCGTCACGTTCCTGCCGCTGTTTGGCGCGCTGCTGGTCTGGTTGCTGGCGCGCGGCGGCGACGAAGCCGCCAACCGCACCGCGCGCTGGATCGCGTTGTGGACGACGATCGTGACGTTCGCGGTCTCGCTGATCCTGATCGCACGCTTCGACCCCACCAGCACCGACTTCCAATTTGTCGAGAAGACGGACTGGCTGGCGGCCGGCATTCGCTATCATATGGGTGTCGACGGCATCTCGCTGCCGTTCGTGATCCTGACGACCGCATTGCTGCCGTTCTGTATCATCGCGAGTTGGCGGGCGATCTCGCAGCGCGTGCCGGAATACATGATGGCGTTCCTGGTGCTGGAAACGCTGATGGTCGGCACGTTCTCGGCGCTCGATCTCGTGCTGTTCTATCTGTTCTTCGAGGGCGGCCTGATCCCGATGTTCCTGATCATCGGTGTCTGGGGTGGTCCGCGCCGGGTCTATGCGAGCTTCAAGTTCTTCCTTTACACGCTGCTCGGCTCGGTCCTGATGTTGTTGGCGATCATGGCGCTCTACTGGAACGCCGGCACGACCGATATCCCGACGCTGATGCATACGGCGGTGCCGCGCAACTTGCAGACCTGGGCTTGGCTGGCATTCTTCGCGTCCTTCGCGGTGAAGATGCCGATGTGGCCGGTGCACACCTGGCTGCCGGACGCGCACGTGGAGGCGCCGACAGCGGGATCGGTGATCCTCGCCGCGATCCTGTTGAAGATGGGCGGCTACGGCTTCCTGCGCTTCTCGCTGCCGATGTTCCCGCTGGCGTCGCACGACTTCGCGCCGCTGATCTTCACGCTCTCCACGGTCGCCATCGTCTACACCTCGCTGGTCGCGCTGATGCAGGACGACATGAAGAAGCTGATCGCTTATTCGTCCGTCGCGCATATGGGCTTCGTGACCATGGGCATTTTCGCCGGCACCATGCAGGGCGTTGCCGGCGGCGTGTTCCAGATGATCTCGCACGGCATCGTCTCGGGCGCGCTGTTCCTCTGCGTCGGCGTGGTCTACGACCGCCTGCACACCCGCGAGATCGCGGCCTATGGCGGCCTCGTCAACCGGATGCCGCTCTACGCGCTGGTCTTCCTGGTGTTCACCATGGCCAATGTCGGGTTGCCCGGCACCTCCGGGTTCGTCGGCGAATTCCTCAGCCTGATCGGCACATTCAAGGTCTCGATTCCGACTGCGTTCGTCGCCACCACCGGCGTCATCCTGTCGGCAGCCTATGCGCTGTGGCTCTATCGGAAGGTGGTATTCGGCGCGCTGGTGAAGCCGTCGCTCGCCACCATCAAGGACCTCACGTTTCGCGAGGGCCTGACGCTGGCGCCGCTCGTGATCCTCACCATTCTGTTCGGCGTTTATCCGAAACCGGTGCTGGATATCTCGGCAGCATCGGTACAGCTTCTCGTCAACAACTATGCAACCGCGACGTCCGCCATCAAGGCGGCCTCGCTGCTGCACTAAAGCGGCAGGTCAGGGATTTCAGCTATGACGTTTGAGACCGCCGGATATCAACTGCTCCCCGTGCTGCCGGAGATCGTGCTCGCGGTCGGCGCCATGATCCTGCTGATGGTCGGCGCCTGGCGCGGTCAGGAGGCGCGAGGCGCGGTGACCGTGCTTGCGATTTGTCTTCTTGTCGTGGCCGGCATTCTTGAGTGGACACTTCCGCACGGCAAGCTGGTGACCTTCGGCGGCAGCTTCATTGTCGATGACTATGCCCGTTTCCTGAAAACCCTGGCGCTGATCGGCTCCATCGTCACCCTGATCCTGTCGCGCGGCTTCCTCGCCGAGCAGGCCAAGATCTTCGAATATTCCATTCTGGTGACGCTCTCGACCGTCGGCATGATGGTGCTGATTTCGGCCACCGACCTCATCATGTTCTATATCGGCTACGAACTGATGAGCCTTGCGCTCTACGTGGTTGCCGCGAGCCATCGCGATAACGCCAAATCGACGGAAGCAGGTCTGAAGTATTTCGTCCTTGGCGCACTGTCGTCGGGCATGATGCTCTACGGCGCCTCACTGATCTACGGCTTCACCGGCACGGTCAGCTTCGCCGGCATCGCGGCCCAGGCAAAAATCGGCAGCATCGGGGTTCTCTTCGGCATCGTGTTCCTGCTGGTCGGGCTGTGCTTCAAGATTTCGATCGTTCCGTTCCACATGTGGACGCCCGACGTTTATGAGGGCGCGCCGACTCCGGTCACGGCGTTCTTCGCGTCAGCCCCGAAGGTTGCAGCCATGGCCGTTCTGGTCCGCGTGCTGCTCACCGCGTTCCCCGGCGTCACCCATGACTGGCAGCAGATCATCGTGTTCGTCTCGATCGCATCGATGGCGCTGGGCTCGTTTGCCGCGATCGGCCAGACCAACATCAAGCGCCTGATGGCCTATTCGTCGATCGGCCATATGGGCTTTGCCTTGGTCGGACTGGCGGCGGGAACGGTGGAAGGCGCGCAGGGCGTGCTGGTCTACATCGCGATCTATGTCGCGATGACGCTCGGTTCGTTCGCATTCATCCTCGCCTTGAAGCGCAAGGGGCAAGCGTTCGAACAGATCAGCGACTTCGCCGGTCTGTCGCGAACCAATCCTGTGCTGGCGTTCTTTTTTGCCATGCTGCTGTTCTCGCTGGCCGGCATTCCTCCGCTCGCCGGTTTCTTCGCAAAATTCTATGTGTTCGTGGCGGCGATCAAGGCCGGACTGTTTACGCTTTCCGTGATCGGCGTGCTGACCAGCGTGATCGGCGCCTATTATTATCTGATGATCATCAAGGTGATGTATTTCGACCAGCCTGCGGGGAGGGTCGATAACGTCCGCGTGGAGCTGCGCACCGTGCTTGCGGTCGCGGGCCTCTTCAACATCCTGTTCTTCGTCTATCCGGGGCCGTTGGTCAGCGCCGCGACAGCCGCTGCGAAGTCACTGTTCTAGATGGCATTCTCGCTGGGGCCGCGGGCCACATCCGCAGGATACCGGCTCGCTGCCTTTGACAGCATTGGCTCGACGAACGCCGAGGCGCTCACGCAGGCGCGCGCCGGCGAGGCAGGGCCTTGCTGGTTTGTCACGACCGAACAGACCGCCGGACGTGGCCGGCGGCAGCGGACCTGGGTCGCGCCCCGCGGCAACCTCGCGAGCAGCATTCTTGAAGTGATCGATGTTGCCCCAGCCGTTGCGGCGACGCTCGGCTTTGCTGCCGGCGTCGCCCTCGAGGCCGCGTTGCGGACGATCAGCGTCGAGGCGCGGATGAGGTCTCCGGAGTCCGAGGACATGACGTTTGGCTTGAAATGGCCGAACGATGTTTTGGCGGGCCGCAAGAAACTCGCCGGGATATTGCTGGAAGCTGAAGCGGTGGCCCAGGATCACCTCGCCGTCGTCGTCGGCATCGGCACGAATGTGGTGGCGGCGCCCGAGGGGACGCCATATCCGGCGGCCTCGCTGCGGGGCCTCGGCATCGATATCGGCGCCGAAGACCTGTTTCGCGCGCTGGCCGAAGCCTGGACCGAGTTTCGCGGCATCTGGGACAAGGGGCGCGGCTTTGGCGAAATCCGGCGCCTCTGGCTGGATCACGCGGTGGGGCTCGGTCAGCCCGTCTCAATTCAGTCCGGACCGTCTGCCATATCGGGCCTGTTCGACACCATCGACGAGACCGGCTGCATGATCGTTGTGAGGCCCGACGGCAAGCGGATGCCGGTTTCGGCCGGGGACGTGTATTTCGGCACGGCGGCATCCATGGGAGCAGCGTGATGGCGCGGCCCGATGAACTGACATTTGCTCCGCTCGGAGGCGTGGGCGAGATCGGCATGAACCTGTCGATCTACGGCCTCGGCAACCGCCACCAGCGAAGCTGGCTCGCGGTCGACCTCGGCGTGTCCTTCGGCGACGAGGAGCACTTGCCGGGTATCGACCTTATCATGCCCGACATCGGATTTCTCGAGAAGGAACGAAAGAACCTCGTCGGTCTCGTGCTCACCCATGCGCATGAGGATCACTTCGGCGCCATCATCGATCTCTGGCCGCGGCTGAAATGTCCGATCTACGCGACGAAGTTCAGTGCCGCCCTGTTCGAGGCGAAGTGCGCGGCCGAACGCAATCCACCGGAGATCCCGATCACCGTGGTGCCGTCGGGCGGCCGGGTCGATCTCGGTCCGTTCAGTGTCGAGTTCATTCCGGTCGCGCATTCAATTCCGGAATCCCATGCGCTGGCGATTCATACCGATGTCGGCACCGTCCTGCATACCGGCGATTGGAAGATCGATCCGACCCCGGTCACCGGAGCCCCGACCGACGAACGGCGGTTGCGTGAACTGGGTGACGAAGGCGTCCTCGCGCTGATCGGCGACTCCACCAATGCAGTCCGCGAGGGGCGTTCGCCGTCCGAAACCGAAGTCGCACGTACCATCGCGGAATTGGTGAAGGCCGCGAAGGGGCGCGTCGCCGTCACAACGTTCGCCTCGAATGTCGGAAGGCTGCGTTCCGTGGCCGATGCCGCGCGGGAGGCGGGGCGGGAGGTTGTCGTGGTGGGCCGTGCCATGGAGCGCGTGGTGCAGGTAGCGCGCGAGACCGGACATCTGGACGGCGTTCAGAATTTTCGCTCCACCGATGTCTATGGCCATCTGCCGGCGGACAAGGTGCTGGCCCTGTGCACGGGCAGTCAGGGCGAGCCGCGTGCCGCGCTGGCGCGAATTGCCAGGGACGACCATCCGCAGATCACCCTGAACAAGGGCGATACGGTGATCTTCTCGTCGCGGACGATCCCCGGCAACGAGAAGGCGGTCGGCTCGATCATCAACAGCCTGGTGGTGCAGGGCGTCGAGGTGATTACCGATCGCACTCAACTGGTCCATGTGTCCGGACATCCGCGCCGCGATGAATTGCGCGACATGATTTCATGGGTTCGCCCGCAGTTGCTGATCCCGGTCCACGGCGAAGCCCTGCATTTGTCGGAGCACGCGCGTCTCGCGCGCGCGGCGGGCGTGCCAAAAGTTTTGATCTGCAAGGATGGCGATCTGGTCCGGCTCGGTCCCGGCGATCCCGCCATTATCGATGAACTTCCGTCGGGGCGGCTTTACAAGGACGGCGCGATCCTCGAGGACTCGAAATCGCGCGCGGTCGTCGAGCGGCGGCGCATGGCGTTTGCGGGCTGCGTTTTCGTTGCGATTGCCGTGACGGACAAGGGCGAGATGGCGGACGATCCGGAAATCGATCTGGTCGGCATCCCCGAGAAGAACATGGCAGGCGAAGAGCTTGACGACATCGTTTTCGATGCGGTGGTATCGACCGTCGAGACGTTGCCGCGCGCGCGGCGGCGCGATCCGGATGCGCTGGCGGAATCCGTTCGCCGCGCCGTGCGGTCGACGGTTGCGAACGAGTGGGGCAAGAAGCCGCTCTGCTATGTTCACGTTCTGGAGGTCTAGTGTGGTGGTTCAGAAATTCGCTGGAAGTCACTGCATAACGAGGCGAATTTCGGATTCAGGACACGAGCGGCATGGCTTGACGTGAGCCATTTCAGGTCTCGAAACCGAACCATTGGATATTGCGGAGAAAGATAATGCTGGGCCGGCTCAATCACGTGGCAATCGCCGTCAAGGACGCCGAACAGGCCGCCAGGATTTATGGCACGGCCTTTGGCGCGGAGATCTCTGCCGCCGTGCCGTTGCCCGAGCATGGCGTGATCACCGTGTTTGCGACGCTGCCGAACACCAAGATCGAATTCATCCAGCCGCTGGGTGAGAATTCGCCGATCGCGAAATTCGTCGAACGCAACGCCGACGGCGGCATTCACCACATCTGCTACGAGGTCCCCGATATCATCGCGGCGCGTGACACGCTGATCAAGGAAGGCGCGCGCGTGCTCGGCGATGGCGAACCCAAGATTGGCGCGCACGGCAAGCCGGTGCTATTTCTGCATCCGAAGGACTTCTCCGGCGCGCTGGTGGAAATCGAGCAGTCCTGAGGATTTCCGATGGCGTACGCAATCTCGTCTGCTCTGGCCATCTATTTCGTGATCTGGTGGATCACGCTGTTTCTCACGCTGCCGTTCGGTGTGCGCAGCCAGCATGAGGATGGCGAGGCACCGCCGGGTACCGATCCGGGAGCGCCGGTGAAGGCGTTGATGCTTCGCAAGCTGATTTGGACCACGATCATTTCGATAGTGATCTACGGCGTCGGTGCGCTCGGTTACTATTCCGGCCTGTTCACCCTTGCGCGGCTGTCGCGGCTGATGGGTCTTCCGATCTAGCCGTAGAAAAAAGGGCGACCCGATCGGGCCGCCCCTTGCTCCATCCCATTCCGGCTAGCTCACACCTTTACTGGCAAAGGTGCTGTTGGCCGTCTTCCAGGCGTACTGATGTGCCTGGCTGGCAGATAAAGCCATTGCGAGCGGAGTAGCTGTACGGGTTGCTGTAGCGCGGCGGACCGCCATCCATGGCCTCCCGCTGGCCGTCGTTCGAGTAGTATCGACCGCCGTTATCGTAAGCATACGTGTCGTCGTAAGCATATGCGTCATAGGCATCGTTGCGGAACGGTGCGGTTGCGATCGCACCCGCTGCGCCTACGGCGCCGCCAACCACGCCTGCGGCGACATCACCCGGCCAGAAGCCGCTGTTGTGATGGCGAACGCCATTTCGATCGTAACTGCGGTCGCTCTGGCGGTACGTCGCATTTTGATAGGTTGTATCCGCATTTTGCGTATTCACGTTCTGCGACAGGTCTCGCGCCAGAACAGGTGATGCGATTAGAGACGACAACACCGCCGCGGCGGCGAGATATTTTGCACGGGTCATTCCGTTGCTCCCTTCTTCTTGAACGGGGCCAACGACGCGTGGATGGGGATGTTCCGTTATGGGAGCGGCGCAGGATCAAACCGGTGTGAGGCTCCGGTTCCATCCGATCTATCGCGGGATATCGAATGTTCCCAACTGGAATTCATCGACGTCATCGGCCGCGGGCTGGATGACGCGGGTGAAAATGGCGTCCGGAAACCGCTGCCAGATCGCGAGATCTTCCGGCTTGATGGTTAGCCAGCCGAACGTGAAGAGATAACGGCCGGGCTCGCTGACACGTCCGACTTGCTGCCAACTCACCTTGTGAACCTCGGGGTCGAACACGGGTTCTCGCCTTCAAACGTGAGCTACTTCGAATCCAACACGAAGCGATCGAGGTCGTCCAGCAGACCTTGCCAAGCGCTGTCGATTTCAGACGACCACTCGGAATCAAGAACTTCTCGAAGGGTAGCGGCAATCACGTCGAAAAATTGGCCGAACAATTCCGGCGACGTGCCGTAGGCATCGTGCGATTGAATTTCGCACGGGATCATCCGGAAGGGGCCGAGGCGCTCGCCGGCAAAGTCCAGCATTGCGTCAATCGTCAGCGCGAGCATCGAGCCTTTGACCAGGTCGCTGCCCTGGCTGCGAAACATCGATTGTGTTTCAGGATGTTCGCGAAACAGGCGTGCGTAGACCAGCGGTGTCAGATCGCTGCAGCGCTGCGCAGCCAACTCAAAGCTCTGATGAATGAAGTTCGTCAGCCGGCTGCTCCCCGTCGTCGGAATGGATGAGCCGCATCGCGTCGAAAAAAAAGAGCAGGGCCATGGCCCCGCTCAAAAATTGTGTCGACCCTTTATCCCCGAAAGTCAGATTTGTCGTTGCTTGGTGGGGCGACGCTGCTTGTGCGCGTCAGGGTTCCTCCCGAGACTTGGACCACCAGACTGTTACCCTGCGGGTTGTCTGAGCTATCAGTGGTAGCCGATCTTTTCTCCCATGTCATCAATTTCGGCAACGATTGTTCAAAAATTCGGCATTTCTCGAAATGAATGGTCTTGGCCCATTTGGCCCCGAAATCCACCGAAATGGCCGGTTTTCGAGCCAAATCTGCGCCTTCTCTGCGCCTTCGCACCGGGCCCCAAATAGACCGCGACCCTGTCTGAAATCCGCGCCGGTCGATCCGCGCTGACGATCTGGAGCTCGATGTCGGCGATGCGGGAACCTGTTCTCGACTCCGGACTCTCAGCATGATAGTTGCCAACCATATGGGGACAGTCGTCATGCGCCGGCGGTTGAAGACATTTCTTCCGATCGTTCTGATCGCGCTTTTGGTGCAGATTTTTGCGCCAATCAGCGCAAGCTGGGCGGCCTCTGCTGCGCTATCTGACCCGTTTGGAGGCGCCGCGATCTGTGCGGCGTCCTCAGGAAACGGTGCCGGTCACACCGATCAATCGGGCCAACATGCCGACTGTTGTGTGTTGTGCTGTCTGGCGCATGCCGCCAGCGTGCCACTCGATACTCCGCATGCGACGGTCGCCAAGCCGTTCGCGCCATCCCAGCGCGTCGTCTGGTTCGAGGCCGTCAACAATTTGTCGACCTTCCATACCGGCCTCTTGGCGCAGGCACGCGCGCCGCCATCCCAGTCCTGATCCAGCGAATTCGAGCGATCACCGCGATTGCGCGGTGATCCGGTCTATTCGAATGCTCCGGCAACTGCCGGCATCAGGAAAGTCTCATGTTCAATCACCTCGCCGGCGGCGGAGGCAGCGCGCTTTGCGGTGCGCTCGCAGCTATCGTTACGATCACATCGTTTTCTCCGGCTTCCGCCCAATCGAGCTCCATGCTGCCGCCGGTGACGGTGACGGCGCCAAAATCGAAGCAGTCTCAGCCAAGGCGAGCGACCCACAGCGCAGCCCGGTCAAATCAGGTCTCGCGCCGTGTCGCTGCGCGTCATGAATCGGCACCCTCGCGGGTTGCCGTTCCGGCAACCGTCCCGGCGTCGCTGACGGTCGCCACCGCACAGCAGGCGCTGCGGGAGATCCAGCAAACGCCCGGCGGCGTCGCGCTGGTGACAGCCGACGCCTACAAGAACTCGACGGTTGCCAACACCGTCAAGGACATACTGGACTATGTACCGGGCGTGTTCGCCCAGCCGAAATGGGGCGACGACACCCGCCTGTCGATCCGCGGCTCGAGCCTGTCGCGCAACTTTCACCTGCGCGGCGTGCAGCTCTATATGGACGGAATCCCGATCAACACCGCAGACGGCTACGGTGACTTTCAGGAGATCGATCCGACCGCCTACAAATACGTCGAGGTGTTCAAAGGCGGCAATGCGCTGCGCTTTGGCGCCAACTCGCTCGGCGGCGCAATCAATTTCGTGACGCCGTCCGGCCGCGATCCGTTCGCCAATGGTGTCAGCATCGATGCCGGCGCATTCGGTTTTCGCCGGTTGCAGGCCAACACCGGCGGCACTAACGGCCCGTGGGACGGTTTCGTCACCGCATCGACGCAGAGCAGCGACGGGTTTCGCGATCACAGCTATGGTCACTCGACCCGCGTCAGCGGCAACGTCGGTTATCAATTCTCACCGGATTTCGAGACGCGGTTTTATCTCAACGCGAATGATGTGCGGCAACGCATTCCCGGAACGGTCAGCAAGGATTCGGCGCTGACGTCGCCCCAGACTGCAGCGGCGGGCAACGTTGCACTCGACCAGCAGCGCAATATCGACACGGTGCGGATTGGCAACAAGACCACGATGCGATTCGATGACACCACCGTGGAATTCGGTGTGTTCGGGGTCGACCGGCATTTGATGCATCCGATCTTCCAATGGCTGGATTATCACTATTTGGACTATGGCGGGTTCGCGCGGGTGACCGATGACCGTGTGATTGGAGGTTTTCGTAACCGGCTGGTGGCGGGCGTTAATCTGCTCAACGGTCGCATCGATAATCAGCAGTTCGCCAATCTCGGCGGCCAGAAAGGCGCGCTGATGTCGTCCTCGATCGATCGATCGAGGAATACCTCGGTCTATGTCGAGGATTCGTTCTATTTTCTGCCGAAGGTGGCGATCGTCGGGGGCACCCAGTTTCTCTACGCGACGCGCAACAGGCAGGATCGCTTCCTGAGCGATGGAGATCAATCGGGGGCGACCGAATTCAACCTGTGGAGCCCGAAGGCAGGATTGTTGTGGCAAATCGATCCGACCTGGCAGGCTTATGCAAACATTTCGCGTAGCGCGGAGGTGCCGAGTTTTGGGGAAAGCTCGATGGGACCCGGCATCCCTACGATTCCGTTCACCAGCATTCGTCCGCAAACCGCGACCACCTATGAGATCGGCACGCGAGGCAAGCGTCCGGATTTTACTTGGGAACTGACGGCGTATCGTGCCCAGATCAAGGATGAACTGCTCTGCCTCTACAGCGCGTTCGGCAACTGCAATGTCACCAATGCCGATCGCACGGTGCATCAGGGCATTGAGGCCGGCGCCGGCGTTGCGATCCTTCGCAATCTGTTCGTGCACGGCGATCAGCCGGACCGACTTTGGCTCAACGTCGCTTACACGTTCAACGACTTCCGTTTCGATAACGATGCGACGTTCGGCAACAACCTGCTTCCGGGCGCACCGCGCCACTTTGTCCGCGCCGAACTGCTCTACAAGCATCCCAGCGGGTTCTACATCGGTCCGAACCTCGAATGGGTGCCGCAGGGATATTTTGCCGATAGTGCAAATACGCTGAGTACCAACGCCTATGCGATTTATGGACTGAAGGCGGGCTTCGACGATGGCGGCAGGTATTCGGGCTATATCGAAGCCCGCAACATCGCCAACAAGGCCTACATCGCATCCAGCTCGATCATCGATCGCGCCAATGCCAATTCACCATTGTTTGAACCCGGAACCGGAAGGGCCATCTATGCTGGATTCAAAGTGCGATGGTGAACGCGTCACGTCTATGCGCTCGCCATCATTCCTCGTTCGGCGCTTACGTGTCGACCAGCCTCAAGTGACAAGTTCTAAAAAGGAGAATGTTATGAAATCATCGTTGATGGGCAGTTTGGTCGGCGCGGCAGTGATCGCGTTTGGCCTGGCTGCTCCGGCCAATGCCGAGACCGTCAAGGCGGGCGATCTGGTTATCTCGCAACCGTGGGCCCGCGCCACACCCACCGGCGCCAAGGTCGGTGGCGGCTATCTCACCATCGAAAACAAAGGCTCGGTCGCCGATAAGCTTGTCGGCGGTTCGACCAATGTGGCCAGCAAGCTCGAAGTTCATCAGATGAGCATGAGCAATGGCGTGATGAAAATGCATCCGGTCGAGGGGGGCCTCACGATCGGACCGGGCCAGACCGTCAAGCTGGCGCCGGGCGGTTATCACCTGATGATGTTCGATCTCAAGCAGCCGCTCAAACAAGGTGAGAAGGTGCCGGTGACGCTGGAATTCGAGAAGGCCGGCAAGGTTGCGGTCTCGCTCGATGTGCAGGGCATCGGTGCGCAAGCACCTCACGCGGCCGCTGGCGGAGCAATGATGAAAATGCCGGGTCACTCTGATGGACACATGAAGTGATGCGCGGGCTACAGCGATGGATCGGCCCGACCGTTGCGACAGTTGCCGCAATGGTCTCGTGCAACACCGCGCTGGCGCATGTCACGGTCCAGCCGAAGGATGCGCCCGCGAATAGCTATGCCCATCTCGTCTTCACCGTGCCGCACGGCTGCAATGGCAGTGCGACGACGGCGCTGCGGATCAGGTTGCCGGACGGCATCCTGTCGGCGAAGCCGCAGATGAAGCAGGGCTGGAAGGTCGACATCAAGAGCAGAAAGCTCGATGCGCCGGCACAAGGTCCACACGGCAAATCCATCACCGACGTTGTCGAGGAAGTCGCCTGGCGTGGCGGTCCGTTGCCTGACAACCTCTATGATACGTTCGGTCTGATCGTGCGGCTCCCGGACAAGGCGGGGCAGACCCTCTATTTTCCCGTGGTGCAGGAGTGCGAACAGGGTGTCGACCGCTGGATTGAAATCCCGTCTGCAGGGGAGAGCTCCGACAAGCTGCATTCGCCGGCACCGGCGGTTCGCCTGAAAGCCAAACAGTGAGTCGTCGTCCGTGAGAAATTTGGCGCGGGCGGCGTGGTGGTGGCTGCTGGCGGTGGTGCTGTTGCCGTCGGCGGCCTGGGCCCACGCCAGTCTTATCGCCAGCAATCCCGCGGACGGCGTTCTGTTGGCGCGCGCGCCTTCGACCCTGACGCTGACTTTCAACGAGCCCGTCGAGCCGCTGACGATCCGGATCGTCGATCAGAGTGGCGCGAGCGCCGATGTCACGCAGATCCGCCGCGACGGCGCGCAGCTTGTCCTTACGCCTCCGACGACGTTGGGCGATGGCGCACACGTCATCAGTTGGCGCGTGATTTCGGCGGATGGTCATCCGGTGGGTGGATCCACGACGTTCTGGATTGGCTGGCGCGGCGTGAATGCGCCGCAGGTGGTGCGCTCGGATGACATGCTGCTTCGTGGCGCGATCTGGCTGGTGCGGCTGGCGATCTATCTCGGCCTGTTTGTCGGTGCCGGCGGCGCGTTCTTCGTCGCCTGGATGCGGGGACCGTCCACCCCGGCAATGCGCGCCATCGGCAATGTCGTGAATTCGGTCGCATTGGCCGCGCTGGCACTCTCGGTCGGGCTGCAAGGGCTCGATGCCCTGGCGTTACCGCTCTCGTCGCTGCTGGACTTGGACGTGTGGATCGTGGGCGCTCACGGTTCGTTTGGCTTGTCGGCGGCGATCGCCGCGGCTGCTTTGCTGCTCGCTCTGCTGTCGCATCGGGCCAGCGGGGCGCTTGCCAAGGTGATGTCGCTCGGTGCTCTGGTTGGCGTTGGACTGGCACTGGCGACGACCGGTCACGCCGCCACGGCCTCGCCGCGATGGCTCACCACGCCCGCGGTGTTCGTGCATGGCGTTGCCCTGACGTTCTGGATTGGGGCGCTGGCTCCCCTTGCGCTGGCAATGCGCGGGCCGCGGCAAACCACCGTCAATGTTCTGACACGGTTTTCACGCGCCATCCCGTTCGCCGTTGCTGCGCTGCTGGCGAGTGGGTTGCTGCTCGCCATCGTCCAACTCGAGCGGCTGGATGCGCTGTGGACCACAAGCTATGGCCGTGTCCTCGCATTCAAGCTTGCGCTGGTGGCGCTCTTGCTGGCGATCGCGCTCTGGAATCGCCTGTATCTCACCTCGCGGATCGAGCGGGCTCGGCTCAAGTCTCGCCGTCATATGCGGCGCACGATCGTCGCTGAGCTCGTTCTGGTAGTTGGCATTCTCGGTATCGTCGGACTTTGGCGTTTCACCCCGCCGCCGCGCGCACTGACGGTCGCCGCCGTGCCGTTCTTCACGCATCTTCATACCGGACAGATGATGGCGGACATTACGGTGTCGCCGGGCCACGCGGGGCCGATCAATATTGCAATCCAGCTGAGGACGCCGGACGAGCAGGTGTTGTCCGCCAAGGGCGTTTCCGTCACGCTATCGAGCGCGGACAACGGCATTGAGCCTTCGACGGCCGAAGCGCAATCCCTGGGCGGGGGACAGTGGCGGGTCTCGATGGCCGCGCCGGTCGCCGGGCGATGGACGCTCACGCTCGACGTCCTGATTTCCGATTTCGATCAGCTCCATGCAGCGGCGCCGATCCTGATCAACTAAGATGCGTTTTCGGCGGCGCCAAGAGTGATGCGAGCCAATCGCGTAATGTGTCTCAAGTGAGCGAAATTCCGCCGTTTTCTTGCAGCTTGTCGTCTTACAAACCCTTGTATTTTGGCAGCCGATCCGCTTTCACTGCGGGCGCTCCGTATCCCGAAACGATTCTGAAGGCTGCCCATGCGACTGTCGCGGTACTTTTTGCCGATCCTGAAGGAAACTCCGAAGGAGGCCGAGATCGTCTCGCATCGGCTGATGCTGCGCGCCGGCATGATGCGGCAGGAGGCCGCCGGCATCTATGCCTGGCTGCCGCTCGGCCTTCGGGTGCTCAAGAAGATCGAGCAGATCGTGCGCGAGGAGCAGAACCGCGCCGGCGCCATCGAGCTTCTGATGCCGACGCTGCAACTTGCCGATCTCTGGCGCGAGAGCGGGCGTTACGACGCCTATGGGCCGGAAATGCTCAGAATTCAGGACCGCCACAAGCGCGAGTTGCTGTACGGGCCGACCAACGAAGAGATGATCACGGAGATTTTCCGGAGCTACGTGCGCTCCTACCGGAATCTGCCGCTCAATCTCTATCACATCCAGTGGAAGTTCCGTGACGAGCAGCGTCCCCGTTTCGGCGTCATGCGCGGCCGCGAGTTCCTGATGAAGGATGCTTACTCATTCGACCTCGACGAGGCCGGGGCGCGAAAATCCTACAACAAGATGTTCGTCGCTTACTTGCGGACATTCGCGCGAATGGGACTGAAGGCGATCCCGATGCGGGCGGAAACCGGTCCGATCGGCGGCGATCTCAGCCACGAGTTCATCGTTCTCGCCGAAACAGGAGAGTCCGGCGTCTACATCGACAAGGATGTTCTCGATCTGCCGGTGCCCGGCGCGGACGTGGACTATGACGGCGATCTGACGCCGATCATCAAGCAATGGACCACGGCCTATGCCGCGACCGAGGACGTTCACGACGGCGCGCGCTACGAGCGCGAGGTCGCGGCGGACAAGCGCATTCACACCCGCGGCATCGAAGTCGGCCAGATCTTCTATTTCGGCACCAAGTATTCGGAGTCGATGAAGGCGCTGGTGGCCGGCCCGGACGGTGCCGAGCAGCCGATCCATGGCGGTTCCTACGGCGTCGGCGTATCGCGTCTGGTCGGGGCGATCATCGAAGCCTGCCACGACGAGGCGGGCATCAAGTGGCCGGAGGCGGTTGCTCCGTTCACGGTCTCGATCCTCAACCTGAAGCAGGGTGCCGGCGATACCGATGCGGCGTGCGAACGGCTCTATCGCGATCTCTCTGCCAAGGGCGTGGACGTGCTCTATGACGACACCGATCAGCGGGCCGGAGCGAAGTTCGCCACCGCCGACCTGATCGGCATTCCCTGGCAGGTGATGGTGGGTCCGAAAGGACTTGCCGAAGGCAAGGTCGAGATCAAGCGCCGCAGCGACGGCTCGCGCGAGAACATCGCGCTGGACGCCGCCGTCGCGCATTTGACGGCGTAACGATTATCCACCGCGCGCGGAGTTGAATGCCATTCCGGCCACAATTGGTCCGAATCATGGGATTATCAAACGATGGATGAGACCATGACCGAGCCGATCCGGACCAGGCCGTTTGCTGCCTTCGAGTGGATGTTGTCCGGGCGCTATCTGCGCGCGCGGCGGAAGGAAGGCTTTATCTCCGTCATCGCCGGCTTTTCGTTCCTCGGCATCATGCTCGGCGTCGCCACGCTGATCATCGTGATGGCGGTCATGAACGGCTTCCGCACCGAACTGCTGAGCAAGATCCTCGGCCTGAACGGGCACCTGCTGATTCAGCCGCTGGAATCGCCGCTGACGGACTGGAAAGACGTGGCCGATCGCGTCAGCCAGGTGCCGGGCATTCGCCTCGCGGTGCCCGTCGTGGACGGTCAGGCGCTGGCATCGTCGGCGTTCAATGCGTCGGGGGTCCTTGTCCGGGGCATCCGGGCCCATGATCTGGACAACCTCACGTCCATCGCCAAGAACATCAAGCAGGGCTCGATCGAAGGATTTGACGATCAGCATGGTGTGGCGATCGGCCGCCGACTGGCCGATCAGTTGTCGCTGCACGCTGGCGATACCATCACGCTGGTCGCGCCGCGCGGTGCCGTGACCCCCATAGGCGTGACGCCACGCATCAAGTCCTACAAGATCGTCGCGGTGTTCGAAGTGGGGATGTCCGAATACGACTCGACCTTCGTTTTCATGCCGCTCGCCGAGGCGCAGGCCTATTTCAACCGCGCCAACGATGTGACTGCCATCGAGGTCTACACCGACAACCCGGACAAGATCGACGAATTCCGCAAATCGGTCACCGAAGCCGCGGGCCGGCCGGTGTTTCTGGTCGACTGGCGGCAGCGCAATTCGACCTTCTTCAATGCGCTCCAGGTCGAGCGCAATGTGATGTTCCTGATTCTGACGCTGATCGTGCTCGTGGCCGCGCTGAATATCATTTCGGGGCTGATCATGCTGGTCAAGGACAAGGGCAGCGACATCGCGATCCTGCGCACCATGGGCGCATCGCAGGGGTCGATCATGCGTATCTTCCTGATCACGGGCGCTGCGATCGGCGTCGTCGGGACGCTCACCGGCTTCATCGTCGGGCTGGTGATCTGCCTCAACATCGAATCCATTCGCGAATTCCTGTCGTGGCTCACCAGCACCGAGCTGTTTTCGCCGGAGCTCTATTTCCTGTCCAAGCTGCCGGCCGAAATCGACGTCCGCGAGACCAGCGCGGTGGTGATCATGGCGCTGACGCTGTCGTTTCTGGCGACGCTGTATCCGTCGTGGCGGGCCGCGCGGCTCGATCCCGTCGACGCCCTCCGGTACGAGTGAGCCGCACAGATGGAGCAGGGGGCAGAGGAGATACCGGTCGTTTATCTTCACGAGATCAAACGGCAGTATAGCCAGGGCGAAGCAAAGCTGACCATTTTGGACGGCGCGAAGCTGGCGCTGTGGGCGGGCCAGTCGGTTGCGCTGGTGGCACCTTCGGGATCGGGCAAGTCGACCCTGCTGCACATTGCAGGGCTGCTCGAAAGCCCGGATGAAGGCGAGGTTTACGTCGGCGGTACCGCGACGTCAGGTCTATCCGACGTGGAGCGCACGCAAATCCGGCGCACCGACATCGGCTTCGTCTATCAGTCCCATCGATTGCTGCCGGAGTTCACGGCGCTCGAGAATGTGATGCTGCCGCAGATGATCCGGGGGCTCAAACGCTCGGAGACCATCACGCGCGCGCGCGAAATTCTCGCCTACCTCGGCCTCGGCGATCGCGTCACCCACCGCCCGGCCGAACTGTCCGGCGGCGAACAACAGCGGGTGGCGATTGCGCGCGCGGTGGCCAATGCGCCGCGCGTGCTGTTTGCCGACGAGCCGACCGGCAACCTGGACCCGCATACGGCCGATCACGTGTTCAGTGCGTTGATGCAGCTCGTGAAGGCGACGCGGGTGGCGATGCTGATCGCGACCCATAACATGGAGCTCGCGGACCGGATGGACCGCCGGGTGTCGCTCGAAAACGGTCAGGTGATCGAGCTGGATTGAGCAACCTGCTCATCCGCCGGCGATCCGCCATTCCGTCAATGGACGCGCCGGTGCCGCCGGTGCTTGCCGCCATCGGTATCGGCGCCGGCAAAGTAGGGGTTCTCGACGCATTGTACGGGAAGCCCGACCGTCAGCGCCCTGCATTGCTCAAGGGTGGAGAACCGGCAATCGTTATATTGCGCTGTCGGTCCGTAGACGATCCGGCAGACCGGATAGCGGCTGTCCCAGGCTTGGGCGTGTGCCGTGGTGGACGCGGAAATCGCGGCTAGCGTGATCAAGACAAATGCGCGCACCGGGGCGTCTCCCGTGTTTTTGGCGCCTGACAGCGCCGGCTCGCAGCTAAGCGGTTCGCCGTCTTCGTTCAAGCCACGTCCAGCGAAATTAACCAACCCGGCGATCCCTCAAACTGACCTACGACCGCCCCTTGACTCTGAGAACAAAACTGGAACAATGTTCTCATTATGTTCCATATGAGGAGGAAGTCATGTTGAGGACGTTCATCGAAGAAGCCGCCGCGCTGACCTCCATCGTGCTGTTCGTCGGAATGGTGGCCGTCTGGGCCCAGGTGATCCCCCAGCTTTAGGGTATTTGGCGATCCGCTGGGGAAATGCGGGATACTGCAGGCCCAATCGGGGTTTCGCATGGACATGGCGGAAGTCAGCCATCACCATCGGAGGGGGCGAGTCGGCTTTTCAGCCGTCCGCCGATCCCAGATCCCCTGATTGCCCGAGGCCATGACCCAGAAGCCCGTCGCCACCGCCAATGCCGGATTCGTCCATCTGCACGTCCATTCGGCCTATTCGCTGCTGAAGGGCTCGATCAAGATCCAGAAGCTGGCCGAACTGGCGAAGGCGGACCGCCAACCGGCGCTGGCGCTGACCGATGCCGACAACATGTTCGGGGCATTGGAATTTTCCGACAAGGTGGCGGGTTACGGCATTCAGCCGATCGTCGGCTGCGAACTGGCGATCGATTTCGCCGATCAGGATCCCAATGCGCGCAGCGCGCTTCCGCTCGGGCGGATCGTCCTGCTGGCTTCCCGGGAGGCCGGCTATCGCAACCTGATGCGGCTGAACTCCCGCGCGTTCCTCGAGACGCCGGTGCATCAGTCGCCGCACATCAAATCGCAATGGCTGCAGGACGAGAACGAGGGGCTGATTGCCCTGACCGGCGGGCCTGACGGACCCGTCGCATCGGCCTTCAATGCCGATCAGCCCGGCCTCGCGCTGGCGCGCTGCGAGCATCTCGCGCAGTTTTTCGGCGATCGTCTCTACATCGAGCTGCAGCGTCACGGCCTCGACAAGGAACGGCGCGTCGAAGGTGCGTTGATCGATCTCGCTTACGACAAGGGACTGCCGCTGGTCGCGACCAACGAGCCGTACTTTGCGGCCTCCGAGGATTATGAGGCGCACGATGCCTTGCTGTGCATCGCCGGCGGAAGGCTGATCGCCGAAACCGATCGCGAGCAACTCACGCCCGATCATCGTTTCAAGACGCGGGCAGAAATGGCGGTGCTGTTTGCGGACGTCCCGGAGGCGCTGGCATCGACCGTCGAAATTGCCGAGCGGTGCGCGTTCCGGCCGATGACGCGCAAGCCGATCCTGCCGCGTTTCACGGTGGGGGCCGGTACCAATGCCGCCGATGTCGCGAGCGAAGAAGCTGCCGAGTTGCGGCGGCAGGCGGAGGAGGGTCTCGCCAGACGGCTTTCGATTCATGGCCTGTCGCAAGGCACGAGCGAGGAAGACTACCGCGCGCGGCTGAACTTCGAGCTCGACGTCATCACCCGCATGAATTACGCGGGCTACTTCCTGATCGTGTCTGATTTCATCAAGCACGCCAAGTCGCAGGGCATTCCGGTCGGCCCGGGCCGCGGCTCCGGCGCCGGATCGCTGGTCGCCTATGCGCTGACCATCACCGATCTCGATCCGATCCGCTTCGGCCTGCTGTTCGAGCGCTTCCTCAATCCGGAGCGCGTCTCGATGCCGGACTTCGATATCGACTTCTGTCAGGATCGCCGCGGCGAGGTGATCGAATATGTGCAGAAGCGCTACGGCCGCGATCAGGTCGCGCAGATCATCACGTTCGGAACGCTGCAGGCGCGCGGCGTGCTGCGCGACGTCGGCCGCGTGTTGCAGATGCCTTACGGCCAGGTCGACAAGCTCACCAAGCTGGTGCCGCAAAATCCGGCGGCGCCGGTCTCGCTGAAGCAGGCGATCGATGGCGAGCCGAAACTGCAGGCGTTTCGCGACGAAGACCCGGTGGTGGCACGCGCCTTCGATATCGCGCAGCGTCTGGAGGGATTGACTCGTCACGCCTCGACCCACGCAGCCGGCATCGTGATCGGCGACCGGCCGTTGAGCGAACTGGTGCCGATGTACCGCGATCCGAAATCGGACATGCCGGTCACCCAGTTCAACATGAAATGGGTCGAGCCGGCGGGACTCGTGAAGTTCGACTTCCTCGGCCTGAAGACGCTGACCGTTCTGGATGTCGCTGTGAAACTGCTGAAGCAGCGCGGCAAGGAGGTCGATCTCGCCACGCTGCCGCTCGATGACGCGCCGAGTTATCAGATGTTGGCGCGGGGCGACGTGGTCGGCGTGTTTCAGGTTGAAAGTCAGGGCATGCGTCGCGCGCTGGTCGACATGCGGCCCGACCGCTTCGAGGACATCATCGCGCTGGTCGCGCTGTACCGGCCCGGTCCGATGGCGAACATTCCGACCTATTGCGCGCGCAAGCACGGCGACGAGGAGCCGGAATATCTGCATCCGCTGCTGGAGCCGATCCTGAAAGAGACGTTCGGCGTCATCATCTATCAGGAACAGGTGATGCAGATCGCGCAGGTCATGGCCGGCTATTCGCTCGGCGATGCCGACCTGCTGCGCCGCGCGATGGGCAAGAAGATCCGCGCGGAAATGGAAAAGCAGCGCACCGTGTTCGTCGCCGGTTCGGTGAAGAACGGCGTGCCCAAGGGGCAGGCGGAAACGATCTTCGAATTGCTCGCGAAGTTCGCCGACTACGGCTTCAACAAGAGCCACGCCGCGGCCTATGCGCTCGTCTCCTACCAGACCGCGTATATGAAAGTGCACTATCCGGTTGAATTTATCGCGGCGTCGATGACGCTCGACATGAGCAACACCGACAAGCTGTCGGAGTTTCGCAGCGAGGCGCAGCGCCTCGGCATCAAGGTCGAGGCGCCGTCGATCAATCGCTCGGGCGCGACCTTCGAGGTCAGCGACGGCATGATCCATTATGCATTGGCCGCGCTGAAGGGCGTTGGCGCGCAGGCGGTCGAGCTGATCGTCGAAGCCCGCAAGAATGGCGTGTTCACCTCGCTTGCCGATTTCGCAGCCAGGGTGCCGCCGCGTGCCATCAACAAGCGTGTGATCGAAAGTCTCGCCGCCGCCGGCGCGTTCGATACGCTCGAGCCCAACCGCGCGCGGGTGTTCGTCGGTGCCGATGCCATCCTCGCCGCCTGCCAGCGCAGCCACGAAGCGGCGGTCCTCGGTCAGAACGACATGTTCGGCGGCATGGCGGACGCTCCGACCATCATGCTGCCACAGGTCGAGCCCTGGTTGCCGTCGGACCGGCTGCGGCGCGAATACGATGCGATCGGCTTCTTCCTGTCTGGCCATCCGCTGGACGACTATGCGACCGCGTTAAAGCGCTTGCGCGTGCAATCGTGGGCGGAGTTCTCGCGCGCGGTGAAGACCGGTGCGACGGCCGGCAAGGTCGCCGCGACGGTGGTGTCGCGGATGGAGCGGCGGACCAAGACCGGCAACAAGATGGGCATTCTCGGGCTGTCGGATCCAACCGGTCATTTCGAAGCCGTGCTGTTCTCTGAAGGCCTTGCCCAGTATCGGGACGTGCTGGAGCCGGGTGCGGCGGTTCTCCTGCAACTCGGCGCCGAGTTGCAGGGCGATGACGTCAGGGCTCGTATCCTCCACGCCGAGCCACTGGACGATGCCGCTGCCAAGACTCAGAAGGGTCTTCGGATATTCCTGCGGGACACCAAGCCCCTCGATTCGATCGTCAGGCGGCTCCAGGGTCCGGAAAATGGCGGGCAGGAGGCCGGGACCAGCCGAACGGCGGGAGACGGGGACGTGTCGCTGGTGATGATGCTGGACCTCGAAACCGAGGTGGAGATGAAGCTTCCGGGCCGTTTTCGGGTCTCGCCGCAGATCGCTGGAGCGATCAAGGCGGTTTCGGGGGTCGTGGACGTCCAGGCGCTTTAGTCTCGACGGCTCGGATTTGATGCGGCGCCGGGAAGTATGGTTCGGTGGATCCAAACTTCCTTTAGGAGTGCCTTGTTCGGACCGCTTTTCATTCAAATACTGTTCAGATAGCCGCGCGCTGAATGCGAGAGGGGCATCGGCTGTTGGTAAGGCGGAACGACGATGCGCGTGAACAAAAGCCTCGCAATCTTTGTGTCGTGTCTACTTCTCTTCGGTGCGTTCTCGCTGATCCCGCGCGCGGCTGTCGCCCAGCAGCAGGAAAAGCGTATCGCGCTTGTGATCGGCAACGGCGCTTACACCAAGGTGCCGCTCGCAACCGCGGCCAACGACGGCGGCCTGATCGCCCAGACTTTGCAGGCAGCGGGCTTTGACGTCTCCGGCGCCCGCGATCTCGACGGCGATACGCTGCGCGGCGCGTTTCGCGACTTCATGAAGAAGGCCGAAGCATCCGGCCCTGACACCGTCGCGGTGGTGTATCTCGCAGGTTATGGTCTCCAGCTTGCCGGCGAGAATTATTTCATTCCGGTGGATTCCACGATCGCGCATGATACCGACATTCCCATCGAGGGTCTGCGTATCGGCGATTACATGCACCAGCTCGCGGCGTTACCCCTGAAGCTCAGCGTCGTGGTGCTGGATATCGCGCGCGAGCAGCCGTTCATCGAAGGCGGTTCGATTGCAAGTGGTCTGGCGCTGGTCGAACCCAACCCGCGCATGTTGATCGCGTTCAATGCCGCCCCGGGTACCGTCGCACCGGAAGAGCAGGGGCCATACGGCGCCTACGCGCAGGCGCTCGCCGAAATGATCCGAACCGGCGGCCTGCCGCTTCCCGAGTTGTTCAACCGCGTGCGCCTGCGCGTCAACGAGAACACCAAGGGCGCGCAAGTGCCGTGGGACACGCAGAAGGTCGACGATGCGCAGTTCATGTTCTTCGATCGTGCACCGGATGCGCCGGCGGCCGCGCCGCCCGATCAGGCGGCGGCGGTGCGCGACAAGCCGATCCGTGATCTCGGCGCATCGGACGCTTACGTTGCCGCGCTCGATCGCGACACCTTGCAGGGCTACGAGGATTTTCTCGGGGCCTATCCGCGCGACGCGATGGCGAAACGGGTGAGAGCAATCGTCGCGGCGCGCCGCGAGGCGATCACGTGGCGGCGTAGCTATCGTGCCGATACGGCGGACGCCTACTGGTCGTATCTGCGGCGCTATCCGCGCGGCCCGCATGCCGCAGATGCGCGGCGCCGGCTGGCGATACTCTCGGCTGCGCTTGAGCCGCCGCCGTCGTTTGCCATGATCGACTATGATGTTCCGCCGCCGCCGCCGGATGAGATTGTCTATGTCGACCGGCCGGTGCTGATGTTCAGCGATCCGGATTTCGATTTCGCGCCGCCGCCGCCGCCGCCGGTGTTCTTCCTGCCGCCGCCGCCGCCGGACTTCGTGGTGCTGGAGCCGCCGCCACCACCGGTTGGCCTGTTCTTTTTGCCGACCCCGTTGTTCGTGCCGATACCGGCTTATGTGAGCGCGCCGACTTACGTGCGGCCGCCGCCGAACAACATCATCTTCACCAACATCCACAACACCACGGTGATCAACAACGTCATCAACCGCCCGTCGCCCGCGGCAAATCCGGCCGCGCCTCTGGTGAACCCGGCTGCACCTCATGCGGGACCTGGCGCCAGAACCGCTCCGGTGCAAAACTCGGCCGTACGGGCTCAGGCCGGTCAGCCCGCGATGCATGCGGGACCTGCGCTACCTGCCGCGGTGATGCGGAAGGCGACTCTGATTCAGCAAGGCAAGGCGCCGGTCCCGCCAAGCGCATCGATACATCCGGCTGCTACGGCCGGGTCAGCCAAGAGGTCGACAGACAGGCTGCCCGGCCCACGCCGCGCGATGCCTGCGGCTGGCGGCACACTGGCTCATCCCGGTACACCGCAACCGGCCACGACTCCGCCCGCCACGGCTCCGGGGGCCGGGCATCCGGCCGCGACCACAGCGCAGCCCGGTAAGCCAGCGGCGGGTCCGGCACCGACCGGCACGCAGCTTCCGAAGGCTAACGCTTTGCCGGTGCCTGGCACCAAGGGGACGCCACCGGTGCCCGCCGCATCGACATCGAGGCCGGGCGTGACCGCTCCGGGGACGGGGCCCGGTGCTCGACGGCCGGGTGTTGGCGTGTCGGGTCCAGCCGCGTCACCGGGCGTGCCGAAACCCGGTGCTGTAACGCCACGGGGGCCGCAAACCGAGCCGCAGATCAGAAGGTCGGGATCGCCGTCCCGAACCGCTCCTGCGGCTGTCGCCCCCCCACACGCGCCGCCGCGGGCCGCTCCCGCAAGGTCTGCTCCGCAGGCACCCCATGTCGTTCCGCGACCACATGCGCCGCCGCCACGCATGGCCGCGCCACCACGACCTGCGCCCCATGCAGCTCCGCCGCCGCGGCGGATGGCGGCGCCTCCAAGGCCTGCGCCGCCGCCGCGTATCGCTGCGCCGCCTCGGCCGGCACCGCATGTCGCACCGCCGCCGCGGATGGCGCCACCGCGCGCCGCACCTCCGCCTCGGCCTGTCGCGCCGCCTCGGGCAGCTCCGCCGCCACGGCCTGCCGCCCATCCGGCACCGCCGCACCGTGCCGCGCCTGCGGCCAAGAGGTGCCCGCCGAACGCTGCCAAGTGTTAGGCCGTAGCGCCGGGTCGGATATTGCCATCTGACCCGGCATTGTTCCCCGTGCGGGAGGCCGAATAACGGTCGGAAATCCTTGCGTTAGGGTGGTGCGGCGGCTATATAGCCGCCCATCTCACACGGAAACATGGCCTGAAAAGCCGTCCGGTGGCAGCCGGGCCGCATTCCTTTTGGTTTGACGGTTCGTCTTGCTCACACGTTTCCGGAGGAACCAACCGGAGAATAAACCTATGGCGCTTCCTGAATTTTCTATGCGCCAGCTCCTCGAAGCTGGCGTTCATTTCGGTCACCAATCGCACCGCTGGAATCCGAAGATGGCGGATTACATCTTCGGTGCCCGCAACAACATTCATATCATCGATCTCGCGCAGACCGTGCCGATGCTGCATCGTGCGCTGCAGGCCGTCAGCGACACCGTCGCCAAGGGCGGCCGCATCCTGTTCGTCGGCACCAAGCGGCAGGCGCAGGACGGCGTCGCGGAAGCAGCGAAGCGCTCGGCTCAGTATTTCGTCAATTCGCGCTGGCTCGGCGGCACGCTGACCAACTGGAAGACGGTCTCGGGCTCGATCAAGCGGCTGCGTCAGCTCGACGAGATGCTGGGCTCCGGCGAAAGCGCGCAGTACACCAAGAAGGAGCGGCTGACGCTGCAGCGCGAGCGCGACAAGCTCGATCGCTCGCTCGGCGGCATCAAGGACATGGGCGGCTTGCCCGACATGATCTTCGTGATCGACACCAACAAGGAAGACATCGCGATCCAGGAAGCCCAGCGGCTGAACATTCCGGTCGCGGCGATCGTCGACACCAACTGCGATCCGAAGGGCATCACCTATCTGGTCCCCGGCAACGACGACGCGGGGCGCGCGATCAGCCTGTATTGCGATCTCATCGCACGCGCGGCGATCGACGGCATTTCGCGGGCCCAGGGCGATTCCGGAATCGACATCGGTGCTTCGGTCCAGCCGGCGCGCGAAGAACTGCCGGCTGCCACTCAGTCCGCCGGTTTCCAGGGCCTCGCGGGTCCGCGCGGTGTGGCTGACGATCTGAAGAAGCTGACGGGTGTGTCGGGAGCCATCGAGAAGAAGCTCAACGACCTCGGCGTCTTCCATTACTGGCAGATCGCTGAACTCGACCACGACACTGCTCACAAGATCGGTGAAGAAGTCGGTCTTCCGGCACGTGTCGATGGATGGGTTGCCCAGTCCAAGACCCTGACGGCCGAAGCCGAATAGGATTGCGCGGGCTTGCCGGTCTTCCGGCAGCCTGTTGTTCGCATCGATTTTCTGACTTGGTTCCTGAGTAGAGGTGTTGCGGGCAGCGCGAGCTGCACCGCGACCGCCTGACAGGTAGAGGATATGACAATGGCAACGATCACCGCCGCGATGGTGAAAGAACTGCGTGAGACGACTGGCGTCGGCATGATGGACTGCAAGCAGGCGCTGGCCGAGAACAGCGGCGACATGCAGGCCGCGATCGACTGGCTGCGCAAGAAGGGTCTTTCCAAGGCCGCCAAAAAGGCTGGCCGTGTCGCGGCAGAGGGTCTGATCGGCGCGATCACCAGCGGGAACAAGGGCGTCGTCATCGAGGTCAACTCGGAGACCGACTTCGTCGCGCGCAACGAGCAGTTCCAGGGCCTCGTCAAGATGATCGCACAGGTCGCGCTCAGCGTCGGCGCCGATGTCGAGAAGATCAAGGCGGCCAAGGTCGGCAGCGTCACCGTCGAGACGGCGATCTCCGACGCGATCGCCACGATCGGCGAGAACATGACGCTGCGCCGCGCGGCGTCGCTCGAGGTCGGCAAGGGTATCGTCGCGAGCTACATCCACAATGCCGTGATCGACGGGGCCGGCAAGCTCGGCGTGATCGTCGCGCTGGAGTCGGCTGGAAAGGCCGACGAACTCGCCGCGCTCGGCCGTCAGATCGCGATGCATGTCGCCTCCACGAACCCGCTGGCGATCGATCCCTCGGGCGTCGATCCGGCCGTCGTCAAGCGCGAGAAGGATGTCCTTGCCGACAAATTCCGCCAGCAGGGCAAGCCCGAGGCGATGATCGAGAAGATCACCGAATCCGGCCTGAAGACCTTCTACAAGGAGCAGACGCTGCTCGAGCAGCCGTTCATCTTCGACGACAAGAAGAGCGTCGGTCAGGCACTCAAGGAAGCTGAGGGCAAGGTCGGAGCGCCTGTGAAGATCACCGGTTTTGTGCGCTATGCTCTCGGCGAGGGAATCGAGAAGAGCGAGTCCGATTTCGCTGCCGAGGTTGCCGCGGCCGCAGGGCAGGGGTAACGCAGGCCCGACCGGGGTCGGGACGACGGCAAGACTCGCGACGGAGCTAACGCATCATGGATGAGCCGGCCTATCGTCGCGTTGTCGTTAAGTTGTCCGGAGAGTATCTGGCGGGGTCGCAATCCTTCGGCATCGATCAGCCGACCATCGATCGTATCGCCGACGATCTGACCGCAGCGCGGAAGCTTGGCATCGAGATCGCCGTCGTGATCGGCGGCGGAAACATCTTCCGGGGTGTCGAGGTCTCGTCCCGTGGCGTCTCGCGCCCGACCGGCGACACCATGGGGATGCTCGCCACCGTGATGAATTGCCTCGCGCTGGAGGCGGCCCTGGAACGGCGGGGGCAGTCGGCACGGGCGCTGTCCGCATTCGTCATGCCCGAGGTGTGCGAGCTGTTCACGCGTAGTGCGGCGCACAAATACCTTGCGGAAGGCCGCATCATTCTGCTCGGCGGTGGCACCGGCAATCCGTATTTCACGACGGACACCACAGCAGTGCTCCGCGCGGCCGAAATCGGCGCGCAAGCCGTGCTCAAGGCAACCAACGTCGACGGCGTCTATAGTTCCGATCCGAAGAAGGACCCGTCGGCCAAACGGTTCGACCGGTTGAGCCATTCGCAGGCCCTCGAAGGGGGCTACAAGGTCATGGATGCGACAGCTTTCGCGCTTGCCCGCGAAACATCGCTGCCTATCATTGTGTTCTCGATCGCCGAACCGGGTTCGATCGGTGCCATCCTGAGGGGCGCCGGCAGAGGGACGATTGTCGCCAGTTGATGAGGGCGGCAGGTTTGGTTGTAGATCTGAGCAAGTTTCCGGGATGGAGAGCGATATGGCGTCGGGTAATTTCGATATCAACGAGTTGAAGCGCCGGATGCAGGGAGCGATTCAGTCGCTCAAGCACGAACTGGGGGGCTTGCGGACCGGACGCGCTGCGGCATCGATGCTCGATCCCGTGCAGGTCGACGCCTATGGCAGCCATATGCCGCTCAATCAGGTGGCGACGATCAGCGTTCCGGAGCCGCGCCTGCTGTCGGTCCAGGTCTGGGACAAGACCATGGTCAAGGCCGTCGAAAAGGCGATCGTCGATTCCAATCTCGGCCTGAGCCCTGCGACCGAAGGGCAGGTGCTGCGGCTGCGCATTCCCGAACTCAACGAGGAGCGCCGCAAGGAACTGGTCAAGGTGGCGCACAAATATGCCGAGGCTGCAAAGGTGGCGGTCCGTCACGTCCGCCGCGACGGCCTGGATACGATCAAGAAGCTCGAAAAGGGCCACGAGATATCCGAAGACGATCAGAAGCGCCTGGACAACGATGTTCAGAAAGCGACCGACGGCATGATCACGGAGATCGATCAATTGCTGGCGGGGAAGGAAAAGGAAATCCTCACCGTCTAGCTCGAACCGGACAGACCTGATGTCGAATGCCGCCGCGCCCGCAGCCAATGGATCGGATCACGCCGACGCGCCGCCGCATGTCGCCATCATCATGGACGGCAACGGGCGCTGGGCAGCGGCGCGCAGCTTGCCGCGCGCCGAAGGACATCGCCGCGGCGTCGAAGCGTTGCGACGCGTTGTTCGCGCGGCCCATGAGCTCGGTATTCAGTACCTGACGATCTTTTCCTTCAGCTCGGAAAACTGGTCTCGGCCTGCGACGGAGATCGGCGATCTCTTCGGTCTGCTGCGGCGGTTTATCCGCAATGACCTGGCATCGCTGCATCGTGACGGAGTTCGCGTCCGGATCATCGGTGAGCGCACCGGACTCGAACAGGACATTTGCGCGCTGCTGGCCGAGGCCGAAGAGCTGACGAAGAGCAACACGCGCCTCACGTTGGTGGTTGCGTTCAATTACGGCTCGCGGCAGGAAATCGCCAACGCCGCCCAGCGCCTCGCGCGGGAAGTCGCGGACGGCAAGCGCGATCCGACGACGATCAATGCCGACGCGCTCGGCCAGTATCTCGATGCGCCCGACATTCCGGATCCCGACCTGATCATCCGCACCAGCGGCGAGCAGCGATTGTCGAACTTCCTGATGTGGCAGGCTGCCTACAGCGAATTCGTCTTCGTCCCCATGCATTGGCCGGATTTCGACAAGGCCGCGCTTGAAGGCGCAATCGCCGAATATGCCAGGCGCGAGCGCCGCTTCGGTGGACTGGCTGCGAAAACCGGATCGTGACGAGTGGAGTGGTTCAGAAGTTCGCTTCATTGCCCGGCGAACCTGTCAAGCGAACTTCTCAACCCAAACCACACCAGAATTGTGAGATTGCTAGTGTCCCTTTGATTCCTAAGTTCGCATCAAAGGTTGCTGCAAGGACATGGTTGCTGCAAAGGACATGCGGACTTCGGAATTGGGACACTAGTGTGAACCAGGATCAGGTAACGCCGGCTGCTGACCCGGGCTCGCGGAATCTTTTAACGCGTGTCGTTGTCGCGGTGGTTCTCGCGCCGCTTGCTCTCGTGATCGCCTGGGCGGGTGGTCCGTTGTGGATCGGTCTCGTCGCAGTCGTAACCATCGGACTGTTTGCTGAATGGCTGACGATCGTCGGCGCAGCGCAGGAAACGTGGACGGTTGCCGCGGGCATTTTGGCGCTCGCGGTATCCGGATTATGTCTGGCGCTCGGGCGCAGTGATTACGCGTTGATTGTGCTGGTGATCGGCCTTGTTGCGATCGTCGCGTTGGCGCGGCGTCAGCGTCTTTGGTCCGCGATCGGATTTTGTTACGCTGCGGCCGCGGAGTTGGCGTCGGCGCTGGTGCGTCTCGATGGGGCCTATGGCTTCGTTGCCTTGATTTTCGTGCTGCTGGTGGTTTGGGCCGCCGATAGCGGCGGGTATTTCGCAGGGCGCGCAATCGGCGGGCCCAAGTTATGGCCTCGCGTCAGCCCGAAGAAGACGTGGGCCGGCGCGATCGGCGGATTCATCGGGAGCCTTATCGTTGCCACCGGCTTCGCGGCCTTCGGCGTCGGTAAGGTGGTTCCGCTGCTGTTGCTGGGAGCCGTTTTGTCGATTGCGTCACAGTTGGGTGATCTGTTTGAATCGGCGGTCAAGAGGCGTTTCGGCGTGAAGGATTCGAGCCAGATCATTCCCGGACACGGCGGGTTGCTCGACCGTCTGGATGGTTTCGTTGCGGCAATTGTCCTCGCCGCGTTGTTTGGATTGTTGCGGGGCGGTGCAGATGGCATCGGCCACGCCCTTATGGTTTGGTGATGTATGAGTGCTGTTCCATTGAAAAATGACAAACCGGTTCAGGCCGGTGTCAGGACCGTCACAGTCCTGGGAGCGACCGGATCGATCGGCGATAGCACGATGGATCTGTTGCGTGGCGCGCCCGACCGTTATCGCGTCGAGGCCCTGACGGCGAACTCCAATGTGGAAGCGCTCGCAAAACTCGCTCGGGAATTCAACGCGCGGTTCGTCGCGGTCGCTGATCCCGCGCGCCTTGGCGAGTTGAAGCAAGCGCTCGCCGGCAGCACCATCGAATGCGGTGCTGGAGAAAGTGCGATCATCGAGGCAGCCTCGCGTCCTGCCGATTGGCTGATGGCCGCGGTGAGCGGCGCGGCCGGACTGAAGCCCGCACTGGCTGCCGTCGATCGCGGCACGACAATCGCGCTTGCCAACAAGGAGTGCCTGGTTTGCGCGGGCGATTTCTTCATGCAGCGCGCAGCAGAGGCGGGCGCCCGCATCCTGCCCGCCGATTCCGAGCACAACGCGTTGTTTCAGGCCTTGGGCTCGGGCAATCGCGACGAACTGACCCGCGTCATCATCACCGCGTCGGGTGGGCCGTTCCGTACCTGGGCCCCCGCCGATATCGAGAAGGCGACGCTCGCGCAGGCGCTGAAGCATCCGAACTGGAGCATGGGACAGAAGATCACCATCGATTCCGCGTCGATGATGAACAAGGGGCTTGAAGTCATCGAGGCTGCCTGCCTGTTCGCGCTGACGCCCGATGAGATCGACGTGCTGGTTCACCCGCAATCGATCGTTCACGGCATGGTCGAGTTTTCGGACCGGTCGGTCGTCGCTCAACTCGGCAGCCCGGACATGCGGACGCCGATCGCACATTGTCTCGGCTGGCCCGAACGCATCCAGGGACCGGCGGCGAAGCTCGACCTCGCCAAGATCGGACAACTCACCTTCGAGGCTCCGGATTTCGAGCGATTTCCGGGCCTGCGGCTGGCTTACGACGCGCTGCGGACCGGCAACGGTGCAACCACGGTCTTCAATGCCGCCAATGAGATCGCCGTCGCGGCCTTCATCGGGGAAAAGATCAGGTTCGGTGCCATCGCGCGGCTCGTCGAGGCCACCCTGAATGCTTGGGTCCGCGCCGGAAACCTGGCGCCCCTGACGTCGGCGGACGACGCTATCGCCATTGACCATAACGCGCGAAATATGGCTGCCTCCCTCTTGCCTCAAATTGCCGCAAAGGCATCCTAGAGCGTTGGGGACAGGGCCTCCGGCCCTGGGCGAGGGGAACCGGATGGCCGACTTTTTTCTGCATAGTTTCAATGTATTAGGTCATGGCCTGATCGGTTACGTCGTTCCTTTCCTGTTCGTTCTCACGATCGTCGTTTTCTTCCATGAACTCGGTCACTTCGTCGTCGCCCGCTGGGCGGGTGTGAAGGTCCTGACATTCTCTCTCGGCTTTGGGCCTGAACTGGCAGGATTCAACGACCGGCACGGAACGCGCTGGAAGATTTCGGCGATCCCGTTGGGTGGCTACGTCAAGTTTTTCGGCGACGATACCGAGGCGAGCACGCCCTCGAACGCGGCCCTCGCATCGATGACGGCGGAGGAGCGCGAAGGCAGCTTCCATCACAAGAAGGTCGGTCCGCGCGCGGCGATCGTGGTCGCAGGCCCGGTCGCCAATTTCATCCTCGCGATCGTCATTTTCACCGGCCTGTTCACGTTTTTCGGCAAGCCGAGCACGACGGCGCGCGTGGATACGGTGCAGGCAGGCAGCGCCGCCGAGGCGGCAGGCTTCAAGCCCGGCGATATCGTGATCTCGATCGATGGCGACAAGATCGACAGCTTTTCGGATATGCAACGGATTGTCGGAACCAGTGCCGGCGAGACGATGACATTCGCGGTGAAGCGCGGCAATTCGGTCGTCAATCTGAAAGGCACGCCGCAGCTTCGGAATATCAAGGACAGTTTTGGGAACGAGCACCGGATTGGCGTCCTCGGCATCACCCGCGCGACGTCGCCGAGCGATGTCACCACCGAGCGTGTGGATCCGGCGACGGCGTTATGGCTTGGGGTGAAAGAAACCTGGTTCGTGGTCGATCGGACCATCGCATATATCGGTGGGATTTTTAGCGGGCGGGAGCCCGCCGATCAGGTCGGGGGACCGCTCCGGATCGCGCAAATATCAGGGCAGGTTGCCACCATCGGCCTGGCCGCGCTGATTCATCTCTCCGCGGTTCTTTCCATCTCGATCGGGCTGCTGAACCTGTTTCCCGTTCCGTTGCTCGATGGCGGCCACCTTTTGTTCTATGCGGTGGAGGCTATCCGCGGGCGTCCGATGTCCGAACGCGCTCAGGAAATGGGCTTTCGAATCGGGTTGGGTCTGGTGCTGATGTTGATGGTTTTCGCGACCTATAACGACATTCTGCATCTGGCGCGGTCATGAGTCGCGGGTTTGGGGCGTGGCTATTGGGCAACGTCTTGGAGTTAAATTAGAATTGCACTGCGAAAGGTCGTTTGCCACCCCGGCAAAATTGGCTACAAGCATTGCAATAAATGAGAATCTGTCGATCCCCGGGGGTTGGGGACCGGCATCGGAATGATAAGGGCGCGTTGCGCATGAAAGTTGGAATGCGAGTGCTACGGGGGGGCTTGCTCGCCGCCCTGATCATGGTCGCCATGCCGGTCGCCGCTGTGGTGACTGCCGCGCTTGTGTCGTCGCCCGCCGCCGCCCAGACGCTGTCCTCGATTTCGGTCGAGGGCAACCGACGGGTCGAGCTGGATACAATCCGCTCGTATTTCAAGCCGGATGCCAATGGTCGCCTCGACAAGGCGAGCATCGATGATGGCCTGAAAGCGCTGATCGAGACCGGCCTGTTCCAGGACGTCAAGATCAATCATGTCGGGAACCGGCTGGTGGTCTCGGTGGTCGAGAACCCGGTCATCAATCGCATCGCGTTCGAGGGTAACAAGAAGGTCAAGGACGACCAGCTCTCCGCAGAAATCCAGTCCAAGCCCCGCGGCACGTTTTCGCGGCCGATGGTGCAGTCGGACACCCAGCGTATCGTCGAGATCTATCGCCGGTCCGGCCGTTATGACGTGCGCGTGACGCCTGAGATCATCGAGCAGCCCAATAACCGCGTCGATCTCGTTTTCACGATCAATGAAGGCGCCAAGACCGGCGTTAAGTCGGTTGAGTTCGTCGGCAACCATGCTTTCTCGTCTTATCGTCTGAAGGACGTGATCAAGACCCACGAGTCGAACATCCTGAGCTTCCTCGGTGGCGGCGGCGACGTCTACGATCCGGATCGCGTCGAGGCCGACCGCGACCTGCTGCGCCGTTACTATCTGAAGCATGGCTTTGCCGACGTGCAGGTTGTGGCCGCTCTGACGGAATACGATCCGGCTCGCCACGGCTTCCTGGTGACCTTCAAGATCGACGAAGGAAAGCAGTACCGGGTCGGGTCCGTCACCTTCCAGTCATCGATCCCCTCGCTCGACGGAAATTCGCTGCGTAGCTTCTCGCGCGTCCATGTCGGTGCTCTCTATAACGCCGAAGCCCTTGAGAAGTCGGTCGAGGAGATGCAGGTCGAGGCTTCTCGCCGCGGCTATGCTTTCGCCGTGGTGCGTCCGCGTGGCGACCGCAATTTCGATGCGCACACCGTCTCGATCGTGTTTGCGATCGACGAGGGCCCGCGCACCTACATCGAACGCATCAATATTCACGGCAACACCCGCACCCGGGACTACGTGATCCGGCGCGAGTTCGATATTTCGGAAGGCGATGCCTACAACCGCGCGCTCGTCGATCGTGCCGAGCGCCGCCTGAAGAATCTCGACTACTTCAAGACCGTCAAGATCACGACCGAACCCGGCTCGTCGAGCGATCGCGTGATCCTCGACGTGAACGTCGAAGATAAATCGACCGGCGACTTCTCGGTGTCGGGCGGCTATTCCACGAGCGACGGCGCGCTTGCGGAGGTCAGCATTTCCGAGCGTAACCTGCTCGGCCGCGGTCTGTTTGCAAAAGCCTCGGTTCAATACGGACAGTATGCGCGCGGATACTCGCTGTCGTTCGTCGAGCCTTACCTGCTGGACTATCGCGTTGCGCTTGGACTGGATCTCTATCAGCGCGAGCAGCTCCCCAACAGCTACATTTCATATGGCACGAAGACGCTCGGCTTCAGTCCGCGGTTGGGATTCGGTCTCCGCGAGGATCTGACGCTGCAGTTGCGCTATACGATCTATCGCCAGGAAGTGACGCTGCCGGACTATCTGCAGAATTGTAACAACTTCAGCGGAAATTCGTCGACTTGGACTCCGGCATATCTCCAGAGTCATGGTTTTGTTGTTAATCCCAACGATTCGGCGACGTGGGGTTGCTACAGCGATGGCGAGGCTTCGCTTCCGATTCGCCAGGAACTGGCGAAGGGCGCGACGCTGACCTCGATGCTCGGCTACTCGCTGACCTACAACACGCTCGATAACAACAAGAATCCGACCGACGGTCTGTTGATCGACTTCCGCCAGGACTTCGCAGGTGTCGGCGGCGACGTGACCTATCTGAAGTCGGCGCTCGATGCGAAGTACTATCAGCCGCTGGTCTCGGACATCGTCGGCCTGATCCATCTGCAGGGCGGCATTCTCAACAATGTCGGCGGGCAGAATGGCATCCGCATGCTGGACAACTTCCAGATGGGATCGAATCTCGTTCGTGGTTTTGCGCCCAACGGTATCGGTCCGCGCGATATTTCGGCCTACAATCTCTTTGGCGTCGGCGGTGATGCGCTTGGCGGCACCAAGTACTGGGGAGCGTCGGTCGAACTGCAGATGCCGTTCTGGTTCCTGCCGAAGGAAGTTGGCTTGAAGGGCGCGATCTATGCAGATGCCGGTTCGCTTTGGGACTACAAGGGGCCGACCACCTACGCTCTAACCGGCGAAATACCGTCGGCGTCGTGCCCGAACTGCGGTATGCAGTTTGACGACACCAACAAGGTTCGCAGTTCGGTCGGTGTCGGCTTGATCTGGGCCTCGCCGTTCGGTCCGCTGCGCTTCGATTACGCTATCCCGATCACGAAGGGTAAGTACGACCGCGTGCAGGAGTTCAGGTTCGGCGGCGGAACGACGTTCTGATCGTGACCACGGGGCGCACTGCGACGGGTGGAATGGCGCAGCCGGCCTTCTTCAGAAAACCGCCTTCGTCGACGCTGGCAGAGATTGCTGCGTCGACGGGGGCGGAACTGCTCGATCCCTCGCGCGGGGACCGGCGGATATCAGGCCTTGCATCGCTTGACGAAGCCGGGCCGATGCATCTGGCGTTTTTCGACAACCACAAATATGCCGCGCAGCTGGCAGCGACCAGGGCGGGTGCCTGCCTGGTCAGCCCGCGGTTTGAAGCGAATGTTCCATCCCATGTGACGGTCCTGCGCTCAGCGGCTCCGTTTCGCGCATTTGTGAAGCTCGCGCGGGAATTTCATGCCGATACGCTTCGTCCGCAGTCCTGGTTCGATAACGCCGGCATTGCGCCGTCGGCGGTCATCCATCCGTCCGCGCATCTCGAGGACACGGTGGTTGTCGATCCGTTGGCGGTGATCGGACCCGATGTGGAGATCGGCGCCGGCTCGGTGATCGGGTCAGGCGCGGTGATCGGCCCGGGGGTCCGGATCGGGCGGAATTGCAACGTCGGTGCCGGCACGACGATTCAGGCCGCGCTGATCGGCAATAACGTCCTGATTCATCCCGGCTGCCATATCGGGCAGGATGGCTACGGTTTCATTTTCTTCGGCTCCGAGGGCCACGTGAAAGTCCCCCAGACCGGGCGGGTGCTGATCCAGAACGATGTCGAGATCGGCGCCGGAACGACCATCGATCGCGGCAGCCTGCGCGACACGGTGATCGGGGAGGGGACCAAGGTCGATAATCAGGTCCAGATCGGTCACAACGTCACGATCGGCCGGCGCTGTCTGCTGGCGGCCCAGATCGGCCTCGCCGGCAGCCTGACGATCGGCGACAACGTGGCATTGGGCGCCAAGGTCGGGATCAACAACCATCTCAAGATCGGCGACGGTGCGCAGGTCACCGCGATGAGCGCGGTGAAGGATGATATTCCTCCGAACGGCCGCTGGGGTGGCCATTTCGCGAAGCCGACCAAGCAATGGTTCCGTGAGATCGTTGCGGTCGAGCGTCTGGTGCGCGATGGTGCGCCGAATGCCGGGTCGGCTGCATCCGATCCGAAAGGCGAGGGGCATGAGTAATGGAGTCACCGATCAAGTTTGAGGAGGTGGATATTACCGCCATCCTCAAAACCCTCCCGCACCGCTATCCTTTTCTGCTGATCGACCGGGTTATCAATATTCGCGCCGACTACAGCGGTATCGGCATCAAGAATATCACGGTCAACGAACCGGCGTTTCAGGGGCACTTTCCAGAGCGTCCGGTTTACCCGGGCGTGCTGATGATCGAAGGGATGGCGCAGACGGCGGGTGTCATCGGCATCACCTCGGTCGAAGGTACCGAGAAGCCGCGCGCGGTCTATTTCCTGACCATCGACAAGTGCAAGTTCCGCAAACCCGTGATGCCAGGCGATACCGTCGAATATCACATGCGCAGCATCGGTCGGCGCAAGACGATGTGGTGGTTTCATGGTGATGCCAGGGTGAAGGGCACCACCGTTGCGGAAGCCGATGTTGGCGCGATGCTGACCGACTGATGAGCAAGATCGATCCTACCGCGCGCATCGAAGATGGAGCTGTGATCGGAGAAGGGGCCGAGATCGGACCTTTCTGCGTCATCGGCGCTCATGTCGTCGTCGGTCCGAACTGTCGGTTGATCTCGCATGTGTCCATCACGGGTCACACCACCATCGGAGCGAATTGCACGATCTATCCGTTCGCGGCCCTTGGCGGCCCGCCGCAGGATCTGGGTTATCGCAACGAGCCCACCCGGCTCGAGATCGGTGAGAGCTGCACGATCCGCGAAAGCGTGACCATGAGCGTCGGCACTCCCAAGGATGTCGGGGTCACCCGCGTCGGCGCCCGCGGATTCTTCATGAGCTACAGTCACGTCGGTCACGACTGTCAGGTTGGCAATGATGTGATTTTCGCCAATTCGGCCACGCTCGGTGGGCACTGCAAGATCGGAGATTTCGTCTATATCGGTGGTCTTTCGGCCGTGCATCAGTTCGCGCGTATCGGCACGCAAGCCATGATTGGCGGCCTCACCGGCATCCGTGGCGACGTCATTCCCTATGCTTTCGTCAACGGGCAGCACGGACACCTCGAAGGTCTCAACGTCGTCGGCATGAAGCGCCGCAAGTTTACCCGCGCGCGCCTTGCGACCGTCAGGTCGTTTTATCAAAAGCTGTTTTACGGCCCGGGCCTGTTCGCGGAACGCGTCAATCAACTTCAGAGCCTTGGAGACGACGATCCGGCAATTGCGGAAATCCTTGCTTTCATTCGCGACGGGGGAAATCGTCCCCTATGCCTGCCAGAGGGTGGCGCGAGCAAATAGCGGAGCCGCGGGCGAGTCATGACTGATCGCGTTCCGGACATTTCGTCGCCGGTCGGCCTGGTGGCTGGTGGAGGAGCGCTGCCGTTCGCGGTTGCGGATTCACTTGCGGCGCGACGCATCGAGCCGGTTTTCTTCGCGCTGAAGGGCGTCTGCGATCCCGCTCAGGTCGGGCGTTTCCGTCATCACTGGATATCGGTCGGCCAGATCGGAAAGCTTGCACGTCTGCTGCGCGCCGAAAACTGCCGCGACCTGATTTTCATCGGAACGCTGGTGCGGCCGGCCTTGTCCGAGATCCGTCTGGACTGGGGGACCGTCCGTGTGATGAAACACATTCTTGCGGCATTTCGCGGCGGGGACGATCATTTGCTGTCGGGGATGGGGCGCATTCTCGAACGCGATGGCTTTCGCATGGTTGGCATCAAGGACGTTGCGCCGGATTTGCTGATGCCTCCAGGATGCCTGACGCGGATCGGCCCGGACCCATCCGCGACCGCCGATATCGCAAAAGGCCAGGACGTGCTGCGCGCGCTTGGCTCTTTCGACATCGGGCAGGCGGTCGTGGTGATCGACGGTCATGTGGTCGGTGTCGAAGGCATCGAAGGCACGGATGCGCTATTGGCCCGCGTGGCTCAATTGCGCACGGAGGGACGGATACGCGCGAAACCGGGACGCGGAGTGCTCGTGAAGGCTCCTAAGAGCGGGCAGGATTTGCGCTACGACCTGCCGACGCTTGGCCCGCGCACGATTGAAAATGCCGCGGCCGCCGGATTGGCCGGCGTGGCCGTTGCTGCCGGCAATACGCTCGTCGCCGAACCCGAGGCGCTGGTTGGCGCGGCGGATGCATCGAGCTTGTTCGTCATCGGGCTGCCCGTGTGATGCCGGCCGAGTCCGCCGCAAACTCCTCACTGAAAGTATTCCTCATCGCGACGGAGGAGTCGGGCGACCGTCTCGGTTCAAGCTTGATGACAACCCTGCGGCAGCGGCTCGGCGATGCGGTGCGGTTCGAGGGCGTTGGCGGCCGGCTGATGATGCGCGAAGGCCTGACCTCGCTGTTTCCGATCGAGGATTTGTCGATCATGGGGTTCTCGGCGGTAGCGAAGCAGCTGCCGATGATCTTGCGTCGGATTCGCGAGACGGCCGATGCCGTGGTTGCGGCATCACCCGACATTCTGATCATTATCGATAGTCCCGATTTCACCCATCGCGTGGCGCGTCGGGTCCGCGCGCGCCGTCCTGCCGTGCCCATCGTGGATTACGTCTCGCCGACCGTGTGGGCCTGGCGGCCCGGGCGGGCGCGGGCGATGCGCCGTTATGTGGATCATGTGCTGGCGCTGCTGCCCTTCGAACCCGAGACCTATCGCGATCTCGGAGGTCCACCTTGCACCTATGTGGGCCATCCCCTGATCGAGCAGATCGAACTGCTGCGGCCGGATGTACAAGAACGCCAGCGGCGCGATGCTGAGCCGCCGGTGCTTCTGGTCCTGCCCGGAAGCCGGCGCAGCGAGATCCGTCACCACATGGCCGTCTTCGGCGAGACCCTGCGAGTCTTGCAGCAAGGCATTCCCGAGGTCGACGTGATCTTGCCGACGATGCCGCATCTCGTCGACGAGATCACCGCCGCTGTTGCGAGTTGGCCGCTTCGACCGCGGATCGTCGTCGGTGACGAGGATAAGCGCGCCGCTTTCCGCGTGGCTCGCGCAGCACTCGCGAAGTCAGGGACGGTCACGCTGGAATTGGCGCTCGCCGGCGTCCCGATGGTCGCGGCCTACAAGGCGGGCGCTGCGGAGGCCTGGATCGCGCGGCGGGTGATCCGCGTTTCCTCGGTCATCCTTGCAAATCTCGTGATTGGTGAAAACGTCATCCCCGAATTCCTGCAGGAGGACTGTGCGCCGGACAAACTCGCGGCGGCGCTGCGGGACGTTTTGGTGCAGTCGCCGGCGCGGCAGCGTCAGCTCGAGGCCTTTGCCAAACTCGATACGATCATGGCGACCGGCGAACAATCACCGAGTGTGAAGGCCGCCGAGGTCGTGCTGGCGATGTTGCACCGCTAGAGCCGGGAAGTTAGCGTTGCAAGACGCCGCCGCGCACGATGCATTTGCCACGTCGGTAAACTGTCCGCGGTTTTGGCACCGCGACCACCGCTTCGGGAATGTGGGCGGCTTTCACGACGACGAAGTCGGCGGGTGCGCCGACCTGAAGGCCATAGTCGGTCATGCCCAGCGCCATGGCACCATTGGCTGTCACGATCTCGAACGCCACGTCCAACGCATCGTCGGTCAGGAACCCGGAGCGATATCCGATCATCATGGCGCGTCCCAGCATGTCGCCGTCGCCATAAGGCCACCAGCTATCGCGGATGTTGTCGCTGCCTGCGAACACCGTGACGCCGGCTTCGCGCAACGTGAGTACCGGCGGAAAGGCGCGGGCGCCGGGCGCATTGGTCATGATCGCCACGCCGGACTCGGCGAGAGTGTCGGCAGTCTGCCGGACCGTATCGGCGGGAACGTCGCCAAGGCCGTAGGCATGACTGATCGCGACCTTGCCCTGCATACCGAGCGCCCGGGTACGCGCAGCGATTTCCTCGATGGAGAAAACGCCCATCATATCCGGCTCATGGAGATGAAAATCGACCGGTACGCCGCGCTTCTCGGCAACCCCGAACACCACGTCGAGATGGCCCTTCACATCGCGGTCGAGCGAGGCGGGATCGAGGCCGCCGATCACGTCAGCGCCATGATCGAACGCTGCATCCAGTAGCTCGGTTGTTCCCGGGCAAGTTAGGATTCCGCTCTGTGGAAAGGCGACGAGCTGGATGTCGATGAGATCGCGATATTGCTCGCGCACAGCGGCAATCGTTTCGAGCGACTTCAGCCCGACGCTGCCATCGACCATGACATGGCTGCGCATCGCGACCGAGCCGTTGGTAATGCACAATTCGAGCTGATTGCGCGCGCGCTGATCCATCGGCGCTGCGGCGGCCATGTTGCGATGCTGGATGGCGACCCGCTCGCGCACATTGAAACCCGCCGTGTAGGGCACGTGCGGCCGCCAGGCATCGCCATAAAAGCTGGTGTCGAGATGAATGTGCCCCTCGACCAATCCCGGAATCACCAGTGCGTCGTCGAGATCTATTATGTTGGTTGCGGGCGCAGCTTCTGCGCCGTCTCCGATTGCCGTAATTCGTCCACCCGCAACCGCGATCGCGGATGGCGTGCCGTTACCCAGCTTCAGGTTGCGAAACAGGATATCTGGCGTCGGTTGTGCGGACATGGCCAACTCCCAATCCGGTATTTTGGTTATCGTAAACGAAAGGGCCTGATCCGGCCAACGGATCAGGCCCTTCAATTTTTGTTCAGGGCAGCGTACTTGCCCCGTGCCGCTTGTTATTTGCGCTTGGCGATATCGACGTAGTCGCGGCGCGTGACGCCTGTGTAGAGCTGGCGAGGGCGGCCGATCTTCTGCTGCGGATCCTCGATCATCTCGCTCCACTGGCTGATCCAGCCGACGGTTCGCGCGACGGCGAACAGCACGGTGAACATCGAGGTCGGGAAGCCCATCGCCTTCAGCGTGATGCCCGAATAGAAATCGACGTTCGGGTACAGCTTGCGGTCGATGAAATACTGATCGCTGAGCGCGATCTTCTCGAGTTCCAGTGCGACCTTGAGCATCGGATCGTCACCGTGGCCGGTCTCCTTGAGCACCGCGTGACACATCTTCTGCATGATCTTGGCGCGCGGATCGTAGTTCTTGTAGACCCGGTGTCCGAAGCCCATCAGGCGGACTTCGCTGTTCTTGTCCTTCACCTTCTTGATGAAGTCCGGAATCTTGTCGACCGTTCCGATGTCGGCGAGCATCGCAAGCGCGGCTTCGTTGGCGCCACCATGCGCCGGTCCCCACAGGCAGGCGATGCCGGCGGCGATGCAGGCGAATGGATTTGCACCCGAAGAACCCGCGATGCGGACCGTCGAGGTCGAGGCATTCTGCTCGTGGTCGGCGTGCAGGATGAAGATCTTGTCGAGTGCGTCGGCGAGAACCGGATTGATCTTGTAGTCCTCGCACGGCACGGCGAAGCACATGTGCAGGAAGTTCTCGGCGAAGCTCAGCGAATTCTTCGGATAGATAAAGGGTTGGCCGATGGTGTATTTGTAGGCCATCGCAGCCAGCGTCGGAATCTTTGCGATCATGCGCATGGAAGCGATCATGCGCTGCTTCGGATCGTTGATGTCGGTGGAGTCGTGATAGAACGCGGCCAGCGCGCCGACCGATGCGACCATCACCGCCATGGGATGCGCATCGCGGCGGAAGCCCTGGAGGAACCGGGCCATCTGCTCGTGCACCATGGTGTGATTGGTGACGCGGTGATCGAAGTCCTGCTTCTGCGCCTTGGTCGGCAGCTCGCCGTACAGCAGCAAATAGCAGGTCTCGAGGAAGTCGCCTTTTTCCGCGAGTTGCTCGATCGGATAACCGCGGTATTCGAGGACGCCTGCGTCGCCGTCAATGTATGTGATTTTCGACTGGCAGCTACCCGTGGACGTGAAGCCCGGGTCGTAGGTGAACATGCCAGCCTGCGCGTAAAGCTTGGCAATGTCGATGACATCCGGCCCGATCGTGCCGCTCAGGATAGGAAAATCATAGGTCTTGTTGCCGACCGTGAGCGTTGCGGTTTTTGTGGTTTTTGCGTCCATCGCGAAGTCCCCGATGAGATCGTTGCGGGAAGCCGTCCAGTTCTTTCTCGTATGAGATAGGGAGACCAGCCGGCTATTCTAGAAGAGCCGCGCAAAGGGGTATCGTATTGCCGAGTGCATCGCAAGATCACCAAAATATGGATATTCGGCGCCTTACGGCTGACTTTGATCCCCAAGGCGAGCCACACAGGTCTCTTTGCCAAGCACGGCCAGAACGTCGAAGATACCGGGCGAGGTAGTTCGTCCCGTCAGAGCGACGCGCAGCGGCTGCGCGATGGCGCCGAGTTTCAGATTATTTTGTTCCGAGAAGGTCCGCATGGCGGCTTCGGTGGTCTCCGCGCTCCACGGCGTGACCGCTTCGAGCGCTGCGCGCAGCCTGCCGATCAACGTGCGGATTTCCGGCGTCAGCAGCGCAGCGGCTTTCGGATCAAGGCTCAGAGGCCGATCAGCGAAAATGAAATGGGCGCTGTCGATCAGTTCGATCAGGGTTTTGGCGCGCTCCTTCAGCCCAGGCATCGCGCGAAGCAATTGGGCGCGCGTGACATCGTTGAGCTTGGGCTTGAGGTCGGCCCCGCCAGGCACGTAATCGAGCACATCCTCGAACATGGTTACGAGAACGTGATCGTCGGAATGGCGGATATAGTGGCCGTTGAGATTTTCGAGCTTGGCAAAGTCGAAGCGCGCCGCCGAGCGTCCGATCGCGGACAGGTCGAACGCGTCGATCATTTCTTGGGTGGTGAAAATCTCCTGATCGCCATGGCTCCAGCCAAGCCGGACCAGATAGTTGCGAAGCGCCGCCGGCAAATATCCCATGGCACGATAGGCATCGACCCCGAGCGCGCCGTGGCGCTTGGACAGCTTTGAACCGTCGGGACCATGGATGAGCGGAATATGCGACATGTTCGGGACGTCCCAGCCGAGCGCGTCGTAGATCTGCTTTTGACGGGCCGCGTTGATCAGATGGTCATCGCCGCGAATGATGTGCGTCACGCCCATGTCATGGTCGTCGACCACGACCGCGAGCATGTAGGTCGGAGTTCCGTCGCCACGCAGGAGGACCAGGTCGTCGAGATTTTCGTTCTGCCAGACGACGCGTCCCTGTACCTGGTCCTCGATCACGGTCTCGCCGGTCAGAGGCGCCTTCAGGCGAATGGTCGGCTTGACATCGGAGGGGGCCTCCGATGGATCGCGGTCGCGCCAGCGGCCGTCGTAGAGCTTGGCTCGGCCCTCGGCGCGTGCCTTCTCCCGCATTTCGGTCAGTTCTTCAGGCGTCGCGTAGCACCGATAAGCCCTGCCGTCGGCAAGCAATTGCTTGGCGACCTCGCGATGTCGCGCGGCACGGGAATATTGGTAGATGACCTCGTCGTCCCACCCGATTCCCAGCCATTTGAGCCCGTCGAGGATCGCGTCGATGGCGGCGGTCGTGGAGCGCGCACGGTCGGTATCCTCGATCCGGAGCAGCATCTTGCCGCCGTGCTTGCGCGCGTAAAGCCAGTTGAACAGCGCGGTCCGCCCGCCGCCGATATGGAGAAAACCGGTTGGAGATGGAGCAAAGCGGGTGACGACAGGTGCGGTCATTTCGGGAATCTGAAGCTTTCGGCGACGGGATTGGCGGGGCCGTTTATCACACCCCGGATTCTCTCGCACGGCTAATTGACGCTTTTTCCCGGCGGACAGGCGGGCGAATTGTCATAGCCGGAACTCGCTGTGCCCATGCCGGGATCGGCCGGCAGTCGCGCAGCCCTTGGCGCGCGCCCGCGGATTTGGCACATAGGCGCAAGCTTGAAAGGTACACAATGACTGACGAATCGACCCCGGAAGCGGGCCGGGATTTCATACGCGACATCGTGGCGGCGGACCTTGCGTCCGGAAAGCAGACGAGCGTCGTCACCCGGTTTCCCCCGGAGCCGAACGGCTATCTCCACCTCGGCCACGCCAAATCGATCTGCCTGAATTTCGGCATTGCCGAGGAATTCGGCGGCCGTTGCCACCTGCGCTTCGACGATACCAATCCGGCCAAGGAGGAGCAGGAATACATCGATGCCATCCAGCGCGACGTCCGCTGGCTGGGCTTCGACTGGGGCACGCACCTGCACTATGCGTCGGACTACTTCGAGCAGCTTTACGCCTGGGCGCAGGATCTCATCCGTGCCGGCAAGGCCTATGTCGACGACCAGTCGCAGGAAGACATCCGGCTGGCGCGGGGCACCTTGACCGAGCCCGGCAAGAACAGCCCGTTCCGCGATCGGCCCGTCGATGAAAATCTCGATCTGTTCGCGCGGATGCGCGCCGGCGAGTTTCCGAATGGTGCGCGCGTGCTGCGCGCCAAGATCGATATGACGTCGGGCAACATCAACCTGCGCGATCCCGTGCTCTACCGGATCCTGCATGCGCATCATCCGCGCACCGGGACCGCGTGGAATATCTACCCGAGCTACGATTTCGCGCACGGGCAGTCGGACTCGATCGAGCACATCACGCATTCGATCTGCACGCTGGAGTTCGAGGATCACCGGCCGCTCTACGACTGGTTTCTCGACAACCTGCCGGTACCGTCGCATCCTCATCAGTACGAATTCGCGCGGTTGAATCTGACCCACACGCTGCTTTCAAAGCGGGTTCTGACCGAACTGGTGCGCGGAGGTCATGTGGCGGGATGGGACGATCCGCGCATGCCGACGCTTGCGGGCCTGCAGCGGCGCGGCGTGCCGCCGGAGGCGCTGCGCGAGTTCGTCAAGCGCATCGGCGTCGCAAAGGCCAACAGCACCGTCGATATCGGAATGTTCGATTTTGCGGTCCGCGAAGTGCTCAACAAGACGGCGTCGCGCCGCATGGCCGTATTGCGTCCGCTCAAAGTTGTGATCGAGAACTATCCGGAAGGGCAGAGCGAAGAGCTCGAGGCGGTCAATCATCCGGATGATCCCTCGCAGGGGACGCGGCGTATCCGGTTCGGACGCGAACTCTATATCGAGCAGGATGACTTTATGGAAAACCCGCCGAAGAAGTTCTTCCGGCTGTCGCCGGGCAATGAGGTGCGGCTGCGCTACGCCTACTTCATTACCTGCCGCGATGTCGTGAAGAATGCGGCGGGTGAAGTGACTGAACTGCGCTGTACCTATGATCCCGCGACCAAGGGTGGCAACGCGCCCGACGGCCGCAAGGTGAAGGCGACGATGCATTGGGTGAGTGCGGCCGATGCGGTCCCGGCGGAGATCCGTCTTTACAATCATCTCTTTGCGACGCCGCAGCCGGAAGCCGCCGACTTCGCATCCCAGCTCAACCCGCAATCGCTGGAAACGCTGTCCGGTTGCATGGTCGAACCCGCGCTCGCCGGTGACAACACCCCAGGCGCCGTGCAATTCGAGCGGCAGGGTTATTTCACTCGCGACAAGGATTCAGCGCCCGGCCGACTCGTCTTCAACCGGACCGTAGGCTTGCGCGACACCTGGGCCAAAGTGGCCGCGAGCGGGTAATTTCCCAGATATTCCGCATCCGTTCCGCTGTTCGCTGCATGGGACCTTCCGCTAGCATCTCGCGCAGCGAGGGCGCGAGGGATGCCGGAGCGGGGCAGGGCTCGGGATCGAACGGGTGGCTATGCAGGGACGTGGCCGCAGCGGGAAGCCGCCGCCGCGACGTTACCCTTCGGACTGCGGTTCTCATTTGCAGATAAGCTCAAGGCGTGGCTGCGCGCAGAAGCCGGAGCCGGGCGGCTGCTGCCTTGGGTGCCGATCGCGTTCGGCGCGGGTATCGCGCTTTACTTCACGGCCGATCATGAGCCGGTCGCGTGGGTCGCGGCGGCGACCGCGACGGCGCTTTGCTTCGCGGCCCTTTTGCTGCGGCGGCATCGGTTGTTTGCGGCTTTCGTGTTGATCGCGGCGATGTCCGCAGGCTTTGCCGCGGCCACGCTGAAAACGGCGCGGGTGTCGCACGTCGTTTTGACACGGCCGGTCTATGTCCCCTTGCTCAAGGGGTTCGTCGAGACGCGCGAGGTGCGCGAGCGCACCGACCGGTTTGTGCTGCGGGTCGTCGAGATGGATGATCCGTGGCGGCACGTTAAACTCGACCGCGTTCGGCTTTCGGTTCGAAAGGACACCGCGCCTCCGGTCGGCAGCTTCGTGGAGTTGAAAGCGCGGTTGCAGCCGCCGCTCGCGCCAATGCGGCCCGGTAGCTACGACTTCGGCCGCGACATGTATTTTCAGGGCATCGGCGCGTCCGGTTTCGTCATGGGCGCGATCAAGGTTCTGACGCCGCCGAACAGCGGCGGTCTTGCCTTGCGTTATGCGACGCTGATGCAGGATTTTCGCGATGCCATCGATGCCCGCATCCGTCTCGTGCTCAGCGGGGATTCCCGCGCCATTGCAACCGCGCTTCTGACAGGGCGGCGCGATGCCATCACGACGCCCGTGAACGACGCGCTATTCATTTCCGGACTTGGCCATGTGCTCTCGATTTCCGGCTATCACATGGCTGCGGTTGCGGGCGTGGTGTTCTTCGCGATACGTGCTTTGCTGGCGTTGATCCCAACCCTGACCGTGACCTTCCCGATCAAGAAGTGGTCCGCAGCCGCAGCGCTCGTCGCCGCAGCGTTCTACCTGCTGCTGTCGGGCGCGGAGGTCGCAACCCAGCGATCGTTTTTCATGACGGCGGTGGTGCTGATCGCGGTCATGGTCGATCGCCGTGCCATCACGTTTCGCACCCTGGCGGTGGCGGCGATGATCGTGCTGACGATCGCGCCGGAAGCGCTGGTGCATCCGAGCTTCCAGATGTCGTTCGCGGCGACGCTCGGGCTGGTGGCGCTTGTGCAGATCGGTATGCCAAAGCTGTTCGCGTCGCCCGATCACTCGCCGACGGCACGGGCGGCGCTGTGGGGCGGTCGCGAGATCATCACGCTTGCGCTGGCATCGTTTGTCGCCGGACTCGCGACGACACCCTATGCAGCTTTTCACTTTCATCGCGTGACGCCTTACGGCGTCATCGCGAACCTGTTGGCGATGCCGGTGGTCTCGGCGCTGGTGATGCCGGCCGGGCTTCTCGGACTGTTGGCTATGCCGTTCGGTTTCGACGGCGTGTTCTGGCGGTTGATGGATCTTGGCATCGACTGGATGATCGCGGTGTCGCAATGGGTCGCGGCACTGCCTGGCGCCATCGGCCGCATGGCATCCTTCGGCACCGGGCCGCTGATCGCGGCGACTATTGGGATCGTTCTGCTCGGGCTGCTGAGGACGCCGCTGCGCTGGAGCGGAGCGGTGGTCATCGGGTTTGCGATTGCCTGGTCGCTCGCGGTGAAGCAGCCGGACATCCTGGTCTCGGCTGACGGCCACGCTGTCGGCGTACGCGGAGGGGATGGCCGGTTGCATCTCATGCGGATGGCCAAGGACACCTTCATGATCAAGGAGTGGCTGGCCGCGGATGCGGACGGACGTCAGCCTGCCGATCCCGTGCTTGCAGAAGGCGTCTCGTGCGACGAGGCGGGCTGTGTGGTTCCAATGGCCGGCGGCGGGCTCGTCGCGCTGGCACAGCGTCCTGAGGCGCTAGAGGACGACTGTGCGCGGGCCGCGGTGATCGTGACCCCGTGGGCAGGCCCCCGAGGGGTGCCAAGCCGAGGTGATCGACAGCGACAGGCTGCGACGGGAGGGCGCGCTGGCCTTGCGGCGAACCCAGGGCAGCGGACAACACAATTTTGCCATCAGCGCCATCCGGCCGAAGGGCGTCGATCGACCCTGGTCCCCCGCCGTCGGCGACGGCCGGCGACCTCAGAGCACGTCGCGTCGTGCGCCAGCGCACCCCGTCGACGCCACGCCTGTGGCGGCGGACCTCCGGCCGGACGATTGAGCGTCCGTCCGGATCAGTACTTCCGGTAGATGCCGATCAGCTTGCCCTGGATCTGGACCCGGTTGGGCGGGAGGATGCGGACCTCGTAGGCGGCGTTGGCGGGTTCGAGCGCGATCGATGCCCCACGGCGGCGGAAGCGCTTCAGCGTGGCTTCCTCCTCGTCGATCAGGGCGACCACGATATCGCCGGTCTCGGCGGTCTCGTTACGCTGGATCAGGGCCATGTCGCCGTCGAGGATGCCGGCCTCCTGCATGGAGTCGCCGCGCACCTCAAGGGCGTAGTGTTCACCAGTGCCAAGCATGTCGGGCGGCACGCTGATGGTGTGGCTGCGGGTCTGCAACGCCTCGATCGGGGTACCGGCCGCGATACGGCCCATCACGGGCACGGCCACCGGGCGCTCGCCGTCATCGACGGCACCGCCGCCGTTGTTGTTCGGGCGGACCTTGCCGAGGTTGCCTTCGATCACGCTTGGGGTGAATCCGCGCCGGCTGTTACCGCCGCTGCCGGCGAGCTCGGGCAGCTTGATGACCTCGATGGCGCGGGCCCGATTCGGCAGGCGGCGGATGAAGCCGCGTTCTTCCAGCGCCGTGATCAGGCGGTGGATGCCGGACTTGGAGCGCAGATCAAGCGCATCCTTCATTTCATCGAACGAGGGTGGGACGCCGGCCTCCTTCAGCCGCTCATTGATAAAACGCAGGAGTTCATACTGTTTGCGCGTGAGCATCTCGACCAATCCCCAGTTGATGGCGTCTGCCGTTCGAATCCGGGACATCGGGTTTTGGGCCCTCCGTCCAGCGGCATGAGTTACTCGAAACAAATCATGAACGGACACTATATGTTCCATATGTGTTCCGCAACTATTTAATTTAACGTCAACGCGGGGCAGTTTGCTTTCCGATCGTGTCTCAAACGCGTTCCTTGAAACATCGAGGGTCAGCATGTCGCTTCTGGGCAAGGCCGCCGTTGCCATGTGGTGGACGATCCGCACCGAACAGCGCGCGGAGTTCGGCGACTGGCATTCGCACGAGCATTTTCCGGAGCGCATGAGCATTGCCGGCTTTCGCCGCGGTTCGCGCTGGACCAGCACGCGTGATGTCGATGGCTTCTTCGTGCTTTACGAACTCGAGCAGTACGAAACCCTGACGTCCCAAGGCTATCTCGACCGGCTCAATGCGCCGACGCCGTGGTCGACCAAGATGATGCCGCATCACCTGAACATGGTGCGTAGCCAGTGCCGGGTCGCCGCGAGTTTTGGCGGCGGCGTCGCGACGGCGCTGGCGACTATCAGGCTGTCGGCTGGAAGCGGGCAGGAGGAAGGTCTGAGCACCGCGCTCACGGCGACGTTGCGTGATCTGGCCTCGAAGCCGGGGCTGACGGGGGCGCATCTCCTGATCACCGACACGCCGCAAACGCGTTCGCGGACGACCGAGCAGCAGATTCGTGGCGCGGACGGCGTGGCGGACTGGATCGTGCTGCTGTCGGGTTACGATCCCGATGTCGTGCGGGATGCCGTGTCGGACCGGTTTTCGGTGTCCGCGCTGCAAGGCATGGGCGCGCAGGGCGAACCCCTGACAGGGCGCTACACGCTGGCGTTCACGATGACCGCGCAGGACGTCGCCGCGGCGTAGGACGTTACGCTTGCGGCAATCGCAGAATGACGCAGGGCTCGCCCATGCTGGCGGCCGGTGCCAGTGGCGGCCGGATCACCAGCGCGTCCGCGGCTGCGAGATTGCCGAGCAGCGAACTGTCCTGATGATTGACCGGGGTCGCGACCGGCGGCCCGTTGGGTGCGGGCGTGAGCCGGGCGCGCAGATAATCCTGCCGGATGTCATTGGCGGCGACATCGCGTCCCAGCACGGCCTGTTCCACGCGATGATGGATGTCCTTGCGCCCCGACAGCGCGCGAAGCAACGGCACCATGAACAGGAACGCGCAGACGTAGGAGGAAACGGGATTGCCGGGCAGGCCGATCACGCGCATGGCGCCGAGCCGTCCGTGCATCATCGGCTTGCCGGGCCGGAGCGCAATCCGCCAGAACGCCATCGCGACGCCTTCGGCCTCCAGCGCCCGCTTGACCAAGTCGTGGTCGCCGACCGAGGCGCCGCCGGTGGTGACAAGGATATCGGCGCCGCTGTCGCGGGCGCGACGGATCGCGTCGGTGGTCGCCTCCATCGTGTCGGCGGCGATGCCGAGGTCGATGGCGTCTGCCCCTTCGCTCTGGGCCAGTGCGCGCAGCGCATAGCCGTTGGAGAGCACGATCTGGCCGGGGCCGGGCGTCGATCCCGGCAGCACCAGCTCGTCGCCGGTCGCGAGCACCGCGACTTTCGGGCGGCGATGCACCGGCAACTCGGGATAGTTCATGCCGGCCGCGAGCGAGAGATGACGGTCCAGCAGACGGGTGCTGGCGCGCAGCAGCACATCACCTTCGTGAAAATCAATGCCCGCGGCGCGAATGTTTTTTCCAGGCGCGGCGGTTTCCTTGATGACTACAAAATCGCCGTCGCGCTCGGTGTTTTCCTGGATCACGACCGTATCGGCGCCATCGGGCAGCACGCCGCCGGTGAAGATCCGCAGCGCCTCGCCGGCGGCAAGCGGCCGTGCGAACGGACGCCCCGCGGCGATCTCGCCGATGACGCGCAGCCGCGCGGGCACGCTGGTGACGTCAGCGGCGCGCACCGCGTAACCGTCCATCGCCGACATCGCGACCGGTGGCTGCGAGCGGCGCGAGGCGAGGTCGCGCGTCAGCACGCGTCGATGCGCGGCGTCGAGACTGACCATCTCCTCCGGCAGGGGCGTTACCCCGTCGAGGATCGCAGCAAAGGCATCGGCGACCGCCATCAAGGCCACGGGCATTCTCCTAGATTTTCAGCGCCGCCAACGCGTCGGCGACGTCATTCGCCGACGTTACATGAACGGCGGTGAGACCGCACGCACGCGCGCCTTCGATATTCTCGATCAGGTCATCGAAAAACACGATCCTTTGCGCAGGCACGCCGATGGCGGCGATCACGTGCCGGTAGGCCTCGGGTTCGGGTTTGCGCAGGCCGATGCTGGATGACAGGAACGTCTCGCGGAAATGACCCATCAGATCGGCGTGTTGCTTCGAGAAATACGCCGCGTGCGCGCGGTTGGTGTTGGAGAAGGCATACAGCGGCAGGTGTTGCCGTGCCCGCGCCAGCGACGCCGCGATTCCCGGCATCTCGCCTGCGAATAGCGCATTCCAGCCTTCGAGGAATTGTGCATCCGACAGGTCGAGCTTGAGCAGGCCGCGGAGCGCCGCAAAGAACGCCTCATCGGAAATCTCGCCCCGTTCGTGCTGCTTGTAGACGTCATCGCGAACGAACCGCGCGGCGATATCGGCCGGCGTGCAGCCTGCGTGGCCCGCCCAGCAGGCAAGCGTCTTCGTAAAATCGATATCGAGGACGACGCGGCCGAGATCGAACAGAAGCGCGTCGGCGGAGCCTGGCAACAAAGTCATAAGGCTGTGTACGAAAATCGGCCATTGGCGGCAACGGCGGCCGGCCAATAGCCGAGCGCTGCGAGATGAATGCTCCGAAAGTCTATTGCCGAGTCATGTAAAACGTTGGAACCCCATGCAGCGGCAAGTGTTTTTCAAGCAGCCGCAATTCGCGGGAGGGGCGTCTGTCGCGAGGACACGTCCATGGCCACGCTCGATATCAATGCTACCCCACTGTCGCCCGACGAACACCAGGTGCAATTGCGCCGTGCCGTCATCGCCTCCACGATCGGCACTGCGATCGAATGGTACGATTTCTTCCTTTACAGCACCGTCACCGGGCTGGTGTTCGCAAAGCTCTTTTTTCCGCATTCCGATCCCTGGGTCGGCACCCTTGAAGCCTTTGCGATCTATGCCGTCGGATTCATCGCCCGCCCGATAGGCGCGGCGATTTTCGGCCATTTCGGCGATCGTATCGGGCGCAAGTCGACCCTGATCGCGACGCTGCTGCTGATGGGACTGGCGACCTTCGCCGTGGCGCTGGTGCCGACCTACGCCAGCGTCGGCATCTGGGGTGCGGTGATCCTGACGGTCCTGCGGTTCATCCAGGGTATCGGCGTGGGCGGTGAGTGGGGCGGTTCGGTGCTGATGTCGATGGAATGGGCCCGTAACAACCACTCGCGCGGGCTCGTCGCCTCGTGGCCGCAGTTCGGTGTGCCGTGCGGGTTATTCCTCGCTAACCTCGCGGTGCTCGCCTTCAGCCAAATGTCCGGCGAGGCCTTTCTCGCATGGGGCTGGCGCGTTCCGTTCGCGCTGAGTTTGATTCTCGTCGGCGTCGGGCTCTATATCCGGATGGGCATTCTGGAGACGCCGGTGTTCACGCGCATCGTCGCCGCGCGCAAGGTGGACAAGACGCCCATGCTGACGGTCCTCCGCGAGCATCCTCGCGAGATCCTGCTGTCGGCCTTCGCGCGCATGGCAGAACAGGCGCCGTTCTACATCTTCACCGCCTTTGTGTTCGCTTACGGCATCGGGACACTGCACGTGTCTCGCGATTTTCTGCTGACCTCGGTTCTGTGCGCTTCGGTGGTGTCCTTCTTCTCGATTCCATTCTTCGGTCATTTGTCCGATCGAATCGGCCGCAAGAACATGTATCTGATCGGCGCAGTGACGACCGGTGTGTTCGGCTTCATCTATTTTGCGATGCTCAACACCGGCTCGAGCGCCGTCATCTTCTTTGCGATCATCCTGTCGCTGATTCCTCATGACATGCTCTACGGCCCTCAGGCCGCGCTGATCGCCGAGAGCTTCACCGGGCGGCTGCGCTATAGCGGCTCCTCGCTCGGCTACCAGCTCGCCTCCGTCATCGCCGGCGGACCGGCGCCGTTGATCGCGACCTGGCTGTTCGGCGTCTATCATTCGCCGTGGGCGATCGCGATCTACATTGCGCTCTGCGCGGTGATCACCATCATCGCGACCGTGCTGATGACCGATTACACCGGCAAGGCAATCGACGAAGAGTATGTTCCGTTGCGACCGACGTCATGAAAGGGCTGAATTTCAGAGGAGGCGACAATGCCAAGGTGGAGACCTGAATCGGTTCTCGATATCTACAATCTTGTGCTTGCGATCGTGTTGTTCGCGTCGACCTGGTTTTTGTCGCGCGCGACGGCCGCGACCGATGTCGATTTCTGGATCTGCGCGGCGGCAATCGGGATCATCTCCATCGCCGCCGTGCTGGCGTTCGCGTGGTGGGAAGAGTGGATCAACCTGCTGCTCGGTTTCTGGCTGATCGCCTCGCCGTGGCTCCTGGGATTCACCCATACCAACGCCATGCACTACAGCATCGGTATCGGCGTCGTGGTCGCGTTCATGGCCGCTTTGGAAATATGGCTGGTCTACGACAAGGAGGACGAAGCCCTCCACCCCGAACTGCGTGAGGACGACCAGCCGCTAGTGCCTCGAATCTGAAGTTCGCCTCACTGTGCCGCACCTGCCGAGCGAACTTCAGATTCGAAAGGGCACTAGCAAATTTATAATTCTCGTGCGGTTTAGGTTCAGAAGTTCGCTTGAAAGGCGTTTGCAGGGAAAATGAAGCGAACTTCTGAACCACCACACTATTTCACTGACGGAGAATCCGTCACGAGGTAGTGGCCGGATTTGCCGCCCTTCTTCTCGATCAGGCGGATGCCCTCGATGCGCACGCCACGTTCGACGGCCTTGATCATGTCGTAGATCGTCAGGCAGGCCACCGAGACGGCGGTGAGAGCTTCCATCTCGACGCCGGTCGGGCCGGACACCTTGACGCTGGCGCGGACGCGGCAGCCGGGGATTTTCGCGTCCGGCTCGATGTCGAGCGTGACCTTCGACAGCGCCAGCGGATGGCAGAGCGGGATCAGGTCGGATGTCTTCTTCGCAGCCATGATCCCTGCGACGCGTGCGGTGCCGAGCACGTCACCCTTTTTCGCGTTGCCGCTCTCGATCATGGCGAGCGTGGCCTTGGTCATGACCACCAGGCCTTCTGCGACCGCAACGCGTTCGGTCGCGGGCTTGGCCGAAACATCGACCATGCGCGCTTCGCCCTTGGCATCGATGTGCGTGAGGGCGGACGTTTTGGATTTGCGAGCCATGGTCAGCTCGCCGCGTTGGCGCGCGGCGCACTGTCCCGCGTTAGCAGGGTGCGGGTGGCCGCGGTGACATCGGCTTGGCGCATCAGGCTCTCGCCGACGAGGAACGTCGACATGCCGACACGCTCGAGCCGCGCGAGGTCTGCCGAGGTGAAGATGCCGCTTTCGCCGACCATCAGGCGATCTTTCGGGATCAGCGGCGCCAATGCCTCGCTGGTCGCGAGCGTGGTCTCGAAGGTGCGCAGGTTGCGGTTGTTGACGCCGACCATCGGCGAACGCAGCTTTAACGCGCGGTCGAGCTCGGCGCGGTCGTGCACCTCGAGCAGCACGTCCATGCCGAGGTCGAGCGCGGCGGCTTCGATGTCTGCCGCGGCGGCGTCATCGAGCGCGGCCATGATGATCAGGATGCAGTCGGCCCCATGCGCCCGCGCCTCCGCCACCTGATAGGTGTCGAACATGAAATCCTTGCGCAGCACCGGCAGCGCGGTGGCGGCGCGTGCGGCGACCATGAAATCGAGATGGCCCTGGAACGAGGGCGTATCGGTCAGCACCGAAAGGCAGGCCGCGCCGCCGGCTTCGTAGGCGCGCGCGAGCGCCGGCGGATCGAAGTCGGCGCGGATCAGGCCCTTGGAGGGCGAAGCCTTCTTGACCTCGGCAATCAGTCCATAATCGCCACGTGCAAGTTTGGCGCGGAGCGCGCGCACGAAGCCGCGCGGCGGCGATGCGGCCTTTGCGGCCGCCAGAACCTCGCTCATGGAGCGCACACGCTTGGCGTTCGCGATTTCCTCGCGCTTGTAGGCTTCGATCTTGGTCAGGATGTCGGCCACGTCCTCGTCCTCAACCGTTGGATACCGCGATCAGTTGTTTCAGCTTGGTCATGGCGGCACCGCTGTCGAGCGATTTCGCCCCGAGCGCGACGCCGGCCTTGAGGTCTTTTGCCTTGCCACCGACGATCAGCGCGGCCGCGGCATTGAGCAGCGCCACGTCGCGGTAGGGGCTGGGCTTGCCCTCGAGCACGCCGCGCAGTGCGGCCGCATTGGCCTCGGCGTTACCGCCCTTCAATGCATCACCATGGGCGCGCGGAAGGCCGACATCTTCCGGGGTTATCTCGAACGAGCGGATATTGCCGTTCTCGAGCGCCGCCACGAACGTCGGACCCGTGATGGTCATTTCGTCGAGTCCGTCGGAGCCGTGCACGACCCACACCGCTTCGGAACCGAGATTCTTCAGGACCTGCGCCAGCGGCTGCACCCATTGCCGGGAGAACACGCCGACCATCTGCCGGGTCACGCCGGCGGGATTGGAGAGCGGGCCGAGCAGATTGAAGATGGTCCGGGTCGCCAGTTCGACCCGGGTGGGGCCGACGTTCTTCATCGCCGGATGATGGGTGGGCGCGAACATGAAGCCGATGCCGGCCTCCTTGATGCAGCGGCCGACCTGTTCGGGTGTGAGGTCGATCTTGACCCCGAGCGCGGCCAGACAATCGGCGGCGCCGGATTTCGAGGACAGCGCACGGTTGCCGTGCTTGGCGACGGGAACGCCGGCGCCTGCGACGATGAAGGCGGCGCAGGTCGAGACGTTGACGGAGCCGGAGCCGTCGCCGCCGGTGCCGACCACGTCCACCGCGTCGGGTGGTGCCTTGACGCCCAGCATCTTGGAGCGCATCGCGGCAACCGCGCCGGTGATCTCGTCGACGGTCTCGCCGCGCACCCGCAGCGCCATCAGAAGGCCACCCATCTGTGACGGCGTCGCTTCACCCGACATCATGCTGTTGAACGCGGACGAAGCCTCGTCGCGCGTCAACGTTGCGCCGGTGGCGACTTTTCCGATCAGGCCCTTGAGATCGTCCATCAGATGCTTTCAGGAAATGGCGGGACGTCGTCGGGCCCGTCAGTTGTTGCTGCCGGCGCCGGTGACCTGCGCCACCGCTGCCTGATTGATCGAGGTGCCGATCTCGGTTTCGACCTTGGCGATATACTGACTGATGTCCTCGTCGGACAGGCTGCGTTGCAGGCTATCCTTCAACTGCTTGATGGCGTCCACAGCGAGGTCGAGCTTCGGGTCCGTCACGTTGGTGACGCGGAACACCACCCACGCCTCGTTGGCGGCGTCCGGCGCCTGTCCGGCGGCGTCCTTGGCAGTGCGGAACGCGGCGGTGACGACGGGGGCGGGCAGGCCGGTCACGGTGGCGTTGCGCTTGAAGGCGCTCGCGGTTTCGACCTTGAGGCCGAGCCCGGTTGCCTCGTCGGCGAGCTTGCCGCCCTGGCCGAGCTTTTTCACCAGGTCCATCGCCTTGGTCATCAGACGATCGGTGATCTGGTCGTCGCGCCAGCGCGCCTCGACCTTGTCCTTGACCTCGTCGAGGGTGCGGTCGCGCGACGGCGTGATGCCGAGCACGTCGAACCAGACGAATCCGTTGTTGCCGAACTGCAGCGCCTCGTTGTCGACGCCGACGTCGCTGGCGAAGGCCTGCGCGATCAGATCGACGCCCGGTGGAATTCCCGTGACCTGCTTGCCGTCAGGCGTGCGGCCCGAACGATCGACCGCGTCGATAGTCACGGCGGTCAGGCCGACTTTCTTGGCGGCTTCGACGACGCTCGCACCGCCGCCGCGCTCGTCTTCCATCTTGTTGTGGAGGTCGTTGACTTGCGCGCGCGCGCGATCGACCGCGATGTCGTGCTTGAGCTTGGCGGAGACGCTCTCGTAGCTCGGCTGGTTGCCCGGCTCGATCTTGCCGACCTTGACCAGCGCGACGCCGAACTTGCCCTGCACCGGCTGGCTGACCTCGTCGGTCTTCAGCGCGAAGGCGGCATTGGCGATGGCCGGATCGATGATGTCGGACTTGGTGATCGTACCGAGATCGACGTCGGAAGCGGCAAGTCCGCGCTCCTTGGCGATGTCATCGAAAGAGGTGCCGCCGTCGATCTTGGTCCGCGCGGCCTGTGCATCGGCGACGTTGGGGAAAATGATCTGCCAGATCTGTCGCTTCTCGGGCGTGGACAGCTTCTCTTTTTGCTGCTCGTAGGCCTTCTTGGCGTCCTCGTCGGACACCGTGGTCCATTTCGCGATCTCCTCGGGCGACATCACGACGTAGGAAATCTTGCGGTATTCGGGCGCGCGGAACTGGACCTTGTGCTTGTCGAAATAACTCGCGAGCACTTCGGGCGAGGGCGGATCGATGGTCCCGGCCTGAGCGGCGCCGAGCTTGATGTACTCGATCGTGCGCTCCTCGTTCTCGAAACGATTCAGCGCCTCGATCAAGGTCTTCGAGGGGGTGGCGCCTGCCGTCACGGTACCGGCGATCTGACGGCGCAAGGCCTGGTGCCGTTGTTCGGCGACATAGCGCTGCTCGGTGAAGCCGGCCTGACGGATCAAGCCGGAGAAGCGCGCCGGATCGAACTGGCCGTTGGTCCCCTTGAAGTTGGGATCGCTCATGATCTGACGCTTGATCTCGGCGTCGGATTCGTTGAGCCCCTTGCGGCGAGCGTCCTCGTCCAGCGCGGCTTCCGCGACCATCTGCTGCAGCACCTGCCGATCGAGGCCGAAGGCGCGTGCCTGCTCCGGCGTGAAGGCGCGACCGAACTGGCGCCCGATCTGCTGCATGCGGTCATTATAGGTCTGACGGAACTGCTCGATGGAAATCTCGGTGCTGCCGACGGTGGCAAGCGTCGACTGGCCAAAGCCCCGGAAGATGTCCGCGATGCCCCAGATGCCGAAGGCTACGATCAATAGGCCCATCACGATGGTCATGATGGTTTTGCCGAGCCAGTTTGATGAGGCGTTACGTATTCCTCGAAGCATGAGTCCGTCTTTTTTGCAGGAGGGAACCGGGTCGCGCCTGACCGGATATCGCGAAAGGGCGTCACCGAGTTGATAATCCATCATAAAGTGGCGGAAGCGCCGTCGCAACCTCGGGAAAGCCGACGAGCGCCGGCGGTTGACGGTTGAACGAGGGCCGGGCGGGGTGGCCCCGGCCGGCAACGTCTGCTAGCGCTGACGCGCCGAATTTGCTCACCACTCACCCACTTTCGACTGTGTCCAAGAGAGCTCCATGACCGACCTGCGACCGCTGATTGCTGGAAACTGGAAGATGAACGGCCTCAAGACGTCGCTCGGCGAGCTGGCGGCGATTGGGCAGGGCGCGGGCGAAATCTGGCGCAAGGCCGATCTCCTGATCTGCCCGCCGGCGACTCTGGTCTTTCCGGCCGCTGCGGCGATGATCGGCTCGAAGGTCGCGATCGGGGCGCAGGATTGCCACCCCAAGGCGTCAGGCGCCCACACCGGCGACCTTTCGGCGGAAATGCTGGCAGATGCGGGGGCCACGGCCATCATCGTCGGCCATTCCGAGCGCCGCACCGATCATGGTGAAACCGACGCGCTGGTGCGGCAAAAGGCCGAGGCCGCCTGGCGGGCCGGTCTGCTGGCCGTGGTCTGCATCGGCGAGACCCAGAACGAGCGTGATGCGGGAAAAGCACTCGACATCGTTGGGCGGCAGTTGGCCGGTTCGGTGCCGGATGGCGCGACGGCAGCCAATCTCGTGGTGGCCTACGAACCGGTTTGGGCGATCGGCACGGGTCGTACCCCGACGCCCAAGGATGTGCAGGAAGTCCATGGGTTTATCCGTGATCAGCTCAGCAAGCGATTTAACGCGGAAGGGACCAGGGTCCGCATCCTCTATGGCGGTTCGGTGAAGCCGTCGAATGCCGCGGAATTGATGGCGGTTCCGCATGTCAACGGCGCGCTGGTCGGCGGCGCCAGCCTCAAGGCGGCCGATTTCCTTGCGATCGCGGCCGGGGTTGCCTAGCTGTTCGTGCGTGAGCGGCAGTTTGCGAGCCTGCGCGGGGTGGCAAAGCCCGTGTTGATCGTGTAGACACCGCCCACAACTTCAACCCTCCGCAAGCATGTCATGCTGCCGGCCAGTCGGCGCGGGCCCGTTTGCGATGGAAGGCCCAAGATGCAGACCGTTATTATCGTGATCCACCTGATGATCGTCGCGGCATTGATCGGCGTCGTCCTGCTGCAAAAGTCCGAAGGCGGTGGCCTTGGCATGGGCGGCGGCGCAGGATTCATGTCGAGCCGCGGCACCGCGAACCTGCTGACGCGCACTACGGCATTCCTTGCCGCCGGGTTCTTCGTCACCAGCCTGTTTCTGTCCTGGTTGGCTGGTTATTCGCATGCGCCGACGTCGATTCTCGACGGCGCGCCGGCATCGCAGTCGCAGCCGGCCGGGGGCGCGACGCCGGTTGCTCCGCCGACCAGCGGCGGCATTCTGGATTCCCTCAAGAAGTCGGAACAGCAACAGGCTCCGGCTCCGACGGGACCGCAGGCGCCTCGCTCGCAATAAAGCAGGGGCGCCATGCAGGGCGGAGGCTACCGTCTTGCATCAGCAGTCTCCATCAAGAGGCTGCAATCGTTCGGATTTTGAAGTCACCCACAGGCCGTCCGCATTCCGGCTGGCGGCTGCGTTTGGTTTTGGCGAATCGGCACTGGAGCGTTAAAGGTTGGGTCCCATGGCGCGGTACATTTTCATCACCGGCGGCGTGGTCTCCTCGCTCGGAAAAGGTCTGGCATCGGCGGCTTTGGGCGCGCTGTTGCAGGCGCGGGGCTACAAGGTCCGTCTTCGCAAGCTCGATCCCTATCTCAACCTCGATCCCGGAACGATGTCGCCGTATCAGCACGGCGAAGTGTTCGTGACCGACGACGGGGCCGAGACCGATCTCGATCTCGGCCACTACGAGCGCTTTACCGGGCGTCCAGCTACCAAGCAGGACAACATCACCACGGGGCGCATCTACCAGGACATCCTGACCAAGGAGCGGCGCGGCGACTATCTCGGCGCCACCATCCAGGTCATTCCCCACGTCACCAACGCGATTAAGGATTTCGTCCTCACCGGCAACGACGACTACGACTTCGTGCTGGTCGAGATCGGCGGCACGGTCGGTGACATCGAGGGCCTGCCGTTCTTCGAGGCGATCCGCCAGATCAAGAACGATCTGCCGCGCGGCCACGCCGTCTATGTCCACCTGACCCTGCTGCCGTACATCCCGAGCGCAGGCGAACTGAAGACCAAGCCGACCCAGCACTCGGTCAAGGAGTTGCGTTCGATCGGCATTCAGCCCGACATCCTGCTGTGCCGGACCGATCGCGAAATCCCCAAGGAAGAACGCCGCAAGCTCGGCCTGTTCTGCAATGTGCGCGAAAGCGCGGTGATCGAGGCGCGCGACGTCGACAACATCTATGCGGTGCCCGAGGCCTATCATGCCGCCGGCCTCGATGACGAGGTGCTGGCCGCGTTCGGCATCGAGCCGCGCATTCCACCCGAACTGAAGAGCTGGCACGAGATCAACGAGCGCGTCCGCAATCCGGAAGGCGCGGTGACCATCGCCATCGTCGGCAAATACACCGGCATGAAGGACGCCTACAAATCGCTGATCGAGGCGCTGAGCCACGGCGGTATCGCCAACAAGGTGAAGGTCAACCTCGACTGGATCGAGAGCGAGGTGTTCGAGAACGAGGATCCCGCGCCGTTCCTCGAGCATGTCGACGGCATTCTGGTGCCCGGCGGCTTCGGCCAGCGCGGCGCCGAGGGCAAGATCAAGGCGGCGCGGTTTGCTCGCGAACGCCACGTGCCATATTTCGGCATCTGCTTCGGCATGCAGATGGCGGTGATCGAAGCGGCGCGCAATCTGGTCGGCATCGAGAACGCCAACTCCACCGAGTTCGGTCCGACGCAGGAGCCGCTGGTCGGCCTGATGACGGAATGGCTGCGCGGCAACGAGCTTGAGAAGCGCTCGAAGGCCGGCGATCTCGGCGGCACCATGCGGCTCGGCGCGTACCCTGCGATGCTGACGCGCGGGAGTCATGTCTCGAAGATCTACGGCGGGGCGACCGAGATTTCCGAGCGCCATCGTCATCGCTACGAGGTCAACACCGCCTACAAGGACCGGCTGGAGCAGCACGGCCTGCGCTTCTCGGGGCTCTCACCCGACGGCGTGCTGCCGGAGATCGTCGAATACGAGGATCATCCGTGGTTCATCGGCGTGCAATATCACCCCGAGCTGAAGTCGCGGCCGTTCGAACCGCATCCGCTGTTCGCGTCGTTCATCCAGGCCGCGGTGGTGCAGAGCCGGCTGGTCTGATCGTTCGAAGTTTCGTTGAGAGACGACCGTGGTCTGTTAAGCTGTGGACCTATCGGCTCGGCGTTATCGGAACGACGATGATCCCCAGAATCAAACCTCCGTCTCTCCGTTCTACGGACACGCCGGCGCAGCCGTGGGGAAAACCCGCAGACGATACGGCACAACAGGCAGCGGATGTTTCGTATCGGGCACGACCAGAACGCCGCCGCTGGCTTGGCCGCAGTTCGCTGGCGTCGATCCTGGTCGCGCTCGCCATCCTCGCGCTCTGGGGCGGGCGCGCCTATCAGGATCTGTCGCGGCCATCGGCGTGGGATTACTGGAAAGACCTCTATTTTTCCTCGACCATGACCACGACCATCGTCCCAATCGAGGTCAACGGCCGGCAAGTTCGTGCGATCACGGTCAAGGGCGAAATCGGTGCAGCAGCGGCGAGTCTGTTTCGCGACAGACTCGATGACGCCAAGCTTGCTCCGGGCGATCTCGTCCTTCTCTCGTCACCGGGCGGGCGTCTCGATCAGGCGATGATCATGGGCGAGGTCATCCGCGCACGCCGGCTGACGACCATGGTCGGTTCCGCCGACGCCAAAGGGCGGGTTCGTTCGTCGTACTGCGCCAGCGCCTGTGTTCTCGTCTTTGCCGGCGGAACGGTGCGCGAAGCCTTTCCGGGTTCGGCGCTGGGCGTGCACCAGTTCACGAGGGACATGCCGAAGGATGCAGAGGCGCGGGGCGACGTGGTCGCCGATACGCAGAAAACCATCGGCATGATTCTGGAATACATGACGCGCATGGGCGTCTCGCCGTCGATCCTTCAGGCGATGTCCGACACGCGCGATATTCGCTGGCTCAAGGAGCAGGAAGTGTTCGATCTCAAGCTTGCGACGACGCGTTACCAGAAAAGCTGAGTGTCTGGCCGCTACTTCGCGCAACCCGAGGTCTGGTCGCCCTGGCGCGCCATCGGCTTGCCGTTGATGAACACGCCATGGCCGCCCGAGACGATGGCGCTGCCGCATCCGTTGCGGTCGCCGATCACGGTGGCGGGCTTGCCGTTGATGAAAACGTTGGGCGAACCTTCGATCAGCGCGCCGCCGGTCGTGGTGTCGCCCTGCCGGGCAGCCGGCTTGCCGTTGATCATCACGCTCTCGCTTCCGCCGGTGATGACGCCGGGCTGGCCCGCGCCCGGCGTCTGGCTCCATGCTGATCCGCATTGAACCCCACCGATGAGAGCGAAAGCAGTTACGGCAGCAGCAACGAATGACGGGCGCATCGAGACCTCCGGGACGCAGGGACATGCAGCTTATCAAATCCGGTATGACCGGACTATGATCGGCGGGCCGCGACATCGGCGGCGGGGTGGCCTATAAGTCCTGCGCGAAAGCCCAAGAAGAAAAGGGAAATGCCCATGATCTATGAAATGCGCGTCTACCGCTGCCTGCCTGGCCGCCTGCCGGCGCTGTTGAAGCGCTTTGAAACCGTGACCCTGAAACTGTGGGAGAAGCACGGCATCAAGCAGGCCGGGTTCTTTACGACGCTGGTCGGGCAATCCAATCAGGACCTGACGTACCTGCTCGCGTGGGACTCGATGGCCGATCGCGAAAAGAAATGGAATGCGTTCGCCGCCGATCCGGCATGGCTTTCGGCGCGGAGTGAGAGCGAGAAGGACGGCCAGATCGTCGGCAACATCGTCAACCAGTTTTTGCTGCCGACCGCTTTCTCGTCGATGAAGTAAGTCGCCGATGCCTGGCGGTCCCGACCATATCGTGCATGTCGCCGGCGATCTCGATGCGCTGTCGGACATCTATGCGCGCGCCGGCTTCACGGTCGGTGTGCGCAACCGCCACCCCTTCGGTACGCATAATCGGATCATCCAGCTCGACGGTTTCTATTTCGAGCTTCTGGCCGTCGCGGAGCCGGAGCGCATTCAACCGCATGGCGCGGGCGCCTTTTCGTTCGGCGCCTACAACCGCGATTTCCTCACGACCCATGATGGGCTGTCGATGCTGCTGCTGAAAAGCAGCGATGCGGCGGCCGATGCGAAAGCCTTCGACGCCGCTGGAATCGGCGGGTTCAAGACCTTCGACTTCGCGCGCGAGGGCAAGCGGCCCGACGGCTCGATCGTAAAGCTCGCGTTCTCGCTGGCGTTCGCGCAAGACCCGGCTTCGCCCCAGGTGCGCTTCGCGGTGTGCCAGCATCATTATCCCGAAAATTTCTGGAATCCGGAGTTTCAGCGCCACGCCAACGGTGCAAAGCGTCTTCTCGGCGTCGTCCTTGTTGCGGATACACCCGCCGATCATGCGGCGGTTTTGAGCGCGCTGGCCGGTGGCGCTGCGCTGAAATCTGACGCCGATGGCATCTCGGTGCCGACGCCGAACGGCGAGATATCGGTCATCACGCCGGCGGCGTTCCGCGCAGGCGCTCAATGGCTTGCGCATCGGCGTGGCCGATCTCGATGCGGCCTCCGCCGTGCTGAAACGGGGAGGTGTTGCGGCTGTTCGTCGCGATGGCCGCACGGTCGTTCCACCTACCGCTGCGTCGGGCGCAACTCTGATCTTCGAGGCGGCATAAGCAGGGGTTGATCCTGCCGCCGCTGCCCGGCATGGTCGGGCAGCAAAGGAATCCGTCTTGAATCAGTCCGTTCCCGCCGCCCCGGTCGTCACCGTCGGCTCCGTCACGTTTGGCAATGATCGTCCGCTCTCGGTCATCGCCGGCCCATGCCAGATGGAAAGCCGCGCCCATGCGCTCGAGGTCGCGGGCGCGCTGAAGGAGATTGCCGCGCGGCTGAAGATCGGCCTCGTCTACAAGACCTCGTTCGACAAGGCCAACCGCACCAGCGCCACCGCCGCGCGCGGACTGGGACTGACGCAGGCGCTGCCGATCTTTGCCGAGATCCGCTCGTCGCTCGGATTGCCGGTTCTGACCGACGTGCACGAGGCCGCGCAATGCGCCGAGGTCGCGCAAGCCGTGGATGTGCTGCAGATTCCGGCGTTCCTGTGCCGACAGACCGACCTGCTGCTCGCCGCTGCGGCGACGGGCAGGGTGGTCAACGTCAAGAAGGGGCAATTTCTGGCGCCCTGGGACATGGCGAACGTGGTTGCCAAGATCACCGGCGGCGGCAACCGCGACGTGCTGGTCACCGAGCGCGGCGCTTCGTTCGGCTACAACACGCTGGTTTCCGATATGCGCGCGCTGCCGATCCTCGCCCGCACTACCGGCGCGCCCGTTATTTTCGACGCCACCCATTCGGTGCAGCAGCCCGGCGGCAAGGGGACTTCGTCGGGCGGCGAGCGCGAGTTCGTGCCGGTGCTGGCGCGCGCGGCGGTCGCGGTCGGCGTCGCCGGCGTGTTCATCGAGACCCATCCCGATCCGGACCATGCGCCATCCGACGGTCCGAACATGGTGCCGCTACGCGAGTTCGAAGGTCTGGTGCGGACGCTGATGGAATTCGATACGCTGGCAAAGGCCGATCCGGCGCGCGCCAAATGACACCTTCCGCGTCAGCCGCGGCCGCAAAGCACAAACTGCCGCCGCTTCTGAACATCATTGCGCTGGCAACGTTCGCGGCAAGCCTGTCGACCCGCTCGATGGATCCGGTGCTGCCGCATATCGCCGATGATCTCGGGGTGACGGTCGCGACCGCCGCCGGCCTGTCGTCGGTCACCGCCTTCTCGTTTGCCATCGTGCAGCCGCTGGTCGGCGCCGCCGCCGATATTTTCGGCAAGGCACGGCTGATGCTGGTCTGCCTCGTGCTGCTCGGTGTCTCGAGCATCGCTGGTTCGTTCTGCACGTCCTACAGCGCGCTGTTCGTGACGCGCATTCTCGCGGGTATCGGATCGGGGGGCGTGTTTCCAGTCGCGCTCGGCATGGCGAGCGACCTCGTGCCGGTGCCGCAGCGGCAGGTGGCGATCGGCCGGACGCTGGCGGGTTCGATGAGCGGCAACCTGCTCGGAGCCTCGTTTTCCGGTGTGATCGGCGATCTAGTCGGCTGGCGCGGCGTGCTGATCGTGCTCGGGCTGTTGATGGTGACGGCGTCGATCGCAGTCGGAACCGGCTTCCGCCGTGGCAATGCGATCGCGACCTCGCGCCAGATGAAGTTCGCCGACCTGCGTCACGGCTACCGTCAGATCTTCAGTAATCCCAACGCAAAGGTCTGCTACTCCGCCGTCTTCGTCGAAGGCTGCTGCGTCTTGGGGCTGTTTCCCTATGTGGCGGCGTTTCTGTTCGAGCTTGGCGAAACCCGGCTGTCGATCGCCGGCATCGTCATTGCCGGCTTCGCTATCGGCGGGCTGTTCTACACTATGACGGTGTCGCGCTTCCTGCCGCGGCTCGGCGAGCGCGGCATGATGATCATTGGCGGTTTGCTGGTGGCGGGACAGATCGTCGCGATCGGCTTCGGACTGGACTGGCGCGTCCAGATGTTCAACTTCATCCTGATGGGCTGGGGCTTCTACATGCTGCACGGCTGCCTGCAGGTGTTCGCCAGCGAATTGTCGGAGGAGGCGCGCGCGACCGCGCTGTCGCTACATTCGTTTTTCTTTTTCATGGGGCAGACCGCAGGTCCAATCGCCTACGGCATCAGCCTGTCCGGCATCGGCAAGCTGCCGACGCTCGTGGCCAGCGCCGGAATCATGGTTGTCCTCGGGTTTACCTGCGCGCGTTTGCTGCTCGGCAGGGCGGCTACACGCGCGCGATAGTTCACGTCAGGCGGGAGCGGTCGAAGGCTCGGCGGGCAACCGTGTGCAGGCCGGCCTGAGGAGGCCGCCGAAGCCGAGCCACACGGCCAGAGAGGCCAGCGCGAACCCGCCGAGGATCAGGAAAGCGAGCGGGTAGTCGACGACTTGCGCGATCCAGCCGCCGATCGCGGGGCTCAGCGCTGCACCGATACCCTGCACGGTCATGACGGCGCCCTGGCCGACATTGATGCGGCCAGTGCCGTGGAGGACGCGCGCCACGAGGCCGGGCACCGCTACGCTTTGCAATCCGGCGCCGACGCCATCCAGCAACTGGACCGGGATCACGCCCCAATTCGTGATGAGGCCCGCCGCGATGGCGCCGCGGATCGGCAGCGCCGCGAACGAGATCAGCATCACCAGCCAGTAGCCGTTCTTTTCGGCGAGCCGCATCGCAAACAGCGAGGTGAGGATCATCGTGCCCTGCGCGATGACGATGGTGGTGGCCACGAAACCCGCCGGGTTGACGCCGTGCTTGGAAACGACCGCGAGGCCATACAGCGGCAGCATCGCGGCGTTGCCGAGGTGAAAACAGGCGAGCGCCGCGGCGAGGATCAGGAGCGGCTTGCTCCGGACCAGCACATCGAAGCCGCTGACCTCGCCGGCGTGTTCTCCGCTCTCATGTACGCCGCGCGCAGCGGCATGGTTGATCGAATCGCCGGGAATGGCGAGCACGCAGGCAATCGAGATCATGCCGAAGGCAGCGGCGAGGAGAAAGACCGCAACGAATCCGAACTGCCAGCCGACCAGCCCGGAGAACGCCGCACCGACCATGTTGCCGGCATGATTGAAGGCCTGGTTGCGGCCGTTCTGCCGGTTGAAGCCGGCCTGCTTCACCATGCCGAGCGTGATGCCGGTGACCGCGGGAATGATCGCGGCGCCGGCGATGGCGGTCGCGACCTGCGAAAACGTCACGACCCAGAAATCCTGCGACAGCAAGATGATCGCGGAGGCCAGCACGGTGCAGCTCCCGCAAACGATGACATAGGCGCGTTTGTGCCGTGTCGAATCCACCAGCGCGCCGACCGGTGTCGTCATCAGCGTTCCAGCAACGCCGCCAAAGGTCAGGATGGTACCGATCCAGCCGCTCTGCCAGCCGTGGGCCAACAGGAACACGCCGACGAACGGACCGATGCCGGCCTGCATGTCGGCCATGAAGAAATTCAGCGCTTCAAGCGGGCGGAGGCCGCGCGATGGTTGTGCGCTCGTCGTGCGGCTCACCGTTGCTCCCATGTCCGGCAAGGGCCGGCATGGGACGCAAACGCGACTAACACGCGCCGGTTCCCTTTATACGCCGGGAAGCCACTCCCATCGCGGGCTAGCCCCGTCCGCGATAGGGCGCGACGCCCTGGTCGGGAATCCACATGCCCTTGGGCAGCCGTCCGGTCTGCCAGAACACGTCGATGGGAATGCCGCCGCGCGGATACCAGTAGCCGCCGATGCGCAGCCACTTCGGTTTGATCTCGGCGGCGATGCGCTTGCCGATCGCCACCGTGCAGTCTTCGTGGAAGGCGCCGTGATTGCGGAAGCTCGCGAGATAGAGTTTCAGCGACTTCGACTCCAGCAACCACGCTCCCGGCACGTAGTCGATCACGAGGTGCGCGAAATCCGGCTGTTCTGTTACCGGGCAGAGCGAGGTGAATTCGGGCGCCGTGAACCGCGCCACATAGTTCGTGTCCTTCTGCGGATTCGGCACGCGGTCGAGCTTGGCGGCTTCGGGCGAGTCCGGCCATTTGACGGCATGGCCGAGCTGCAGTCCGGACGACTTCGATGAGGCGGGGGGCTTTCTGGCCATGATGGTCTCCGTTGGCATTCCTGATAGCCAATCCCGGCGGATACGTCACGCAGCAGACACATTTGGGCGGCCTTTTCCCATTCGAAGCATTGCGGTAGAAGCACCGCCAAATCCCGCCCACTTATCCAAGAGGTTCTCATGACTGCCATCGTCGACATCATCGGCCGCGAAATTCTCGATAGCCGCGGTAATCCGACCGTCGAGGTCGATGTCGTGCTGGAGGATGGTGCAATGGGTCGTGCCGCCGTGCCGTCGGGCGCTTCCACTGGCGCCCATGAGGCGGTCGAATTGCGCGACGGCGACAAGGGACGCTATCTCGGCAAGGGCGTGCAAAAGGCGGTCGAGGCGGTCAATGGCGAAATCTTCGATGCCATCGGCGGCATGGACGCCGAGCAACAGGTGCAGATCGACGAGACGCTGATTGCGCTCGACGGCACGCCGAACAAGAAGCGGCTCGGCGCCAACGCGATCCTGGGCGTATCGCTCGCGGTCGCCAAGGCGGCTGCGGAATCCCTCGACATGCCGCTCTATCGTTACGTCGGCGGCACCTCGGCGCGGACACTGCCGGTGCCGATGATGAACATCGTCAACGGCGGCGTGCACGCCGACAACCCAATCGACTTCCAGGAATTCATGATCATGCCGGTCGGCGCGAAAACCTTCGCCGACGGCCTGCGCTGCGGCTCGGAAATCTTCCACACGCTGAAAGCCGAGTTGAAGAAGGCCGGTCACAACACCAACGTCGGCGATGAGGGCGGTTTCGCGCCGAACATTCCGTCGGCCGACGCGGCGCTCGACTTCGTGATGGCTGCGATCAGCAAGGCCGGCTACAAGCCAGGCGGTGACGTGATGCTGGCGCTGGACTGCGCCTCCACCGAGTTCTTCAAGGACGGCAAGTACGTCTATGGCGGCGAGAACAAGACCCGCTCGCGTTCCGAGCAGGCCAAATATCTCGCCGATCTCGTGTCGCACTATCCGATCGTCTCGATCGAGGACGGCATGAGCGAAGACGACATGGACGGCTGGAAGGAACTGACCGACCTCGTCGGCAAGAAGTGCCAGCTCGTCGGCGACGATCTCTTTGTCACCAACGTGACGCGGCTTGCGGACGGCATCAAGAACGGTCGCGCCAATTCCATTCTGATCAAGGTCAACCAGATCGGTACGCTGACCGAGACGCTCTCCGCCGTCGAGATGGCCTACAAGGCGGGCTACACCGCCGTGATGTCGCATCGTTCCGGCGAGACCGAGGACTCGACCATCGCTGATCTCGCGGTCGCCACCAATTGCGGGCAGATCAAGACGGGATCGCTGGCGCGCTCCGACCGCACGTCGAAGTACAACCAGTTGCTCCGCATCGAGCAGCAGCTCGGCACGCAGGCCAAATATGCCGGCAAGGCGGCGCTGAAGGCGCTGGCGTAACCGGACAATCAGCAAGGGCAGGGAGACATGCGATGAGTGCCGAACACACCACAGGACTTCAGCTTCGCTCCCTGCTCAAGACAAGTGGTGAGCTGCAGGTCTCGCTGGAACGGGTCGACGTGCCCGAACCGGCCGCCGACGAGGTGGTGGTGCGGGTTGAGGCAACGCCGATCAATCCCTCGGACCTTGGTCTGTTGCTCGGGCCCGCCGATCTGAAGACCATCACCGTGTCGGGGACGCCGACGCAGCCGGTGCTGACCGCGAAAGTGCCGGAGGCGGCGATGAAGGCGATGGCCGGCCGTCTCGATGACTCGATGCCGGTCGGCAATGAGGGCGCGGGCACGGTAGTGAAGGCAGGTTCGTCTGCCGAGGCGAAGGCGCTGCTCGGCAAAACGGTCGCGATGATCGGCGGCGCCATGTACGCACAGTACCGCACCATGAAGGTGCGCGACTGCCTGCCGCTGCCGGCGGGCGCGACAGCAGCGGACGGCGCGTCGTGCTTCGTCAATCCACTGACCTCGCTCGGCATGGTCGAAACCATGAAGCGGGAAGGCCACAAGGCGCTGGTGCATACGGCGGCTGCGTCGAACCTTGGTCAGATGCTGAACAAGATCTGCATCAAAGACGGCATAGCCCTGGTCAACATCGTGCGCAGCAAGGAACAGGCCGACATCCTGCGCAAGATCGGCGCGAAATACATCGTGGATTCCACGTCGCCGAGTTTCATGGATGACCTCACCAAGGCGTTGGTCGAGACCGGTGCGACGATCGCCTTCGACGCCATCGGCGGCGGCAGGCTCGCGGGACAAATCCTCACCGGCATGGAAATCGCCGCGAACAAGACAGCGAAGGTCTACAGCCGCTACGGCTCCAGCGTGCACAAGCAGGTCTACGTCTACGGCAGCCTTGATCCCAGACCGATCGAGCTCAATCGCGCCTTTGGCATGGCGTGGGGTGTCGGCGGCTGGCTCCTGTTCCCCTTCCTGATGAAGATCGGCGCCGCTGACGGCGCTCGGTTGCGTCAGCGCGTCGTCGATGAACTCAACACGACCTTCGCCAGCCATTACACGCGGGTGGTGTCGCTGCAGGAAGCGCTGCAGCCCGACAACGTCGCGGTCTATGCGAAGCGCGCCACCGGCGAAAAATTCCTGATCAATCCGAACAAGGCGAATTGACCGTCCGCAAGCCGCGTCGGGCAAACGAACCGGCCGGTCACGCGGATCTGACCGGCGGATCGAAGCATCGTTGCGCGGACGTTACTGCGCGTGTGCCGCGGAGACCAGCGCGGGCCTTGCTGCGGGCCGCTTGATGTGTTTGCCGCCGCCGACGGCCTGAAGCACCGCCGCGATCGCCTTGCGGTGAAGCGCGTCAGCCTTGTCGATGACGAAGTGGTTGTAGGCGCCGCTCTCGTCGACGTTGCTGATCTTGCCGCGGAACTTCTTGCCCCCCTTGACGGGTTGGCCCCACGCGGTCGGCACGTAAAAGTTGATAATCCGGCGGACGTTCGGCGGAACCCGCCCGGGAGAGGTCGGATCGAAGTTCACGATCAGAGCCACGGGAACCTTGTTGTCGTTCAGCTTGTGCGCCAGCGAGATGGTCGCATCCGCCCCGTAGGAATGGCCCATCAAGATAATGGGCTGGTGATCGCCGGCGCGGTATCTGGCGATAATGCTGTCACCGAGCGAGGACCACGATGTATAGGAGATGGCTTCCGCGCTGACGCCGACGGCCTCGAGTTTGGCGGCCAGTTCGTCCATGCCGAGCGAAAACACGTTGAGCAGGCCCCGCATCAAGTAGACATGACCGGGGCGGTGCCGCGGCGCGGATGATCGCGCATCGGCGGAACTTGGCAGCATGGTTCCAGCCGCAAGCAAGACAAGACTTATCATCGCGGCGCGGAGGCCGCGTCGAGTGGATGGAAGAATCATCAACATCAATCGATTCCAGTTCAAATGAGCAGAATCCCACTATATTTCGCCTTCGGGTTTGCCCGTCAATTGTGTGTCCACAAATCCTGTGTGTTGTGATTGAAACGTCACATGCCGGGTTCGTCCAAGAATGGGTTGTTCAAGAACGGGGTCGTCCAAGAATTTGACCTCAGGGTCCTGTTTTAGGCTATCCTGCACGCTTGGACGGTCGCGTGCCTGATCCGAACACACAAGACAACGGTGAAAGATGAAAGAAGGTGATGGGATCGCATGATCGCGCGTCGGCACGTTTTCCACATCGGCGGGTATGACCCCATTACGCCTGAGCAGCAGCTCCGCCGGGTTTCGAAGTCCTTGTCCATGTTCCAGAACACGTGGGGGCCCCGAGCCGAAGTCGTGAGCGACATCGAGGTGACGCAGGTGAGCGCGTCGTGGGACATCGAAACCTCCGCGCCGAACTGGAAGACCCGCACCACCTACGAAATGCTGCGCTGGGACGACCTGATCCTTGAGGACCACGGCCGTGGCATGTGGTCGCGGCTCGGGCAGGGCTTCGTCACGCTGTATGACTTCATCGTCACCGGCACCTTGTTTCGCTTCATGTATTCAAGCTGGAAATACGCGGGCTTCTTCCTGTTCCCGTACCTTTACGTCGCGCTGTTCATCGCCTGCGGGGCCACGCTGGGCTACGGTCTGGTCCGGTTGACGGGGCTGACGGGGGTGACCGCTGTTCTGCTGGCCGGTGCTGTGACGCTGGGCGTCATGATCGGCCTGCTGCATTTGTTCGGCTGGCGGCGACCGATCAACCACGTGTTCGACGACTGGATTTTCTCGCGCGAATTCGTTTATGGCCGGCGTCCACGCATGGACGCGCGGATCGATCAGTTCGCTGAGCGGATTCTCGATCGCATCCGTTATGCGGACGCCGATGAAATCGTCATCATCGGCCATTGCCTCGGCGCGGCGCTGGTGATGGATTCCGTGGCGCGGGCGCTCAGGCGCGACCCGGAGCTGGCCCGGCGAGGTCCTCCGCTCTGCGTCCTGACGGTTGGCGCGACCATTCCGAAATTCTCACTGCATCCGCGGGGCGAGCGCACGCGCCAGGCCACACGGGCCGTCGCCGACGAGCTTGCGATCCGCTGGGCCGAGTATCATGCCCGCGACGACGCCATCAGTTTCTATCGCTTCGATCCGGTGACGCTGAAGCGCTTCGGCCGTGACCGTTCCGATGGACGCCCGAACATCCGCCGCGTGCAGATGCACAACATGATGGGTATCGACAGCTTCAGGCGCCATCGCTTCAACTTCATGCTGCTGCACTACAAATTCCTGATGGGGAACAGCCTGCGCGCCGAATACGACTATTGCCTTATCGTTTGCGGCCCGCTGCCGTTCGATGAGATCACGGCGCCGCGCGGTGGCGTGGACCGTTTCGGAGAAGACGGCGCGCTGCTGACGCGCGACACCCCGTCGGCGGCGGCCGTCGCCGTCGACGCCGCATAGGGTGTTGTTCATGTCCTCGATCGTCTTGGGGCAGACCATCTGGGTCGTCGGTCTGATCGTATGGTTCATCATCCGGTATCCCCATGTGCGGCGCGCGCGGCGGACGGCAACGCTGCGGCGCGAGGGGACCTGGCGCGAACGCCTGCTGCTGGCGATTGCGTTTGCCGGATTGTTCGCGATACCGGCCGTCAGTCTCGCGACGGGGCGGCCCCGCGCGTTCGCTTATGATCCGGGATACGGATGTGTCGTGCTCGGCGGCGCATTGTTCGCGCTGTCGCTATGGCTGTTTCGCCGGTCGCACAAGGATCTCGGCCGGCAATGGTCCGCGGCGCTCGAGGTGCGCCGGGATCACCAGGTCGTCCGTAACGGCGTCTACCGGACAATTCGTCATCCCATGTACGCCTCGTTCTGGCTGTGGGCGGCGGCGCAGGCATTTCTGTTGCCGAATTTGATGGCGTCCTTGAGCGGACTAGTCGCCGTCGCGATATTGTTCTTCACGCGCATCGGCTTCGAGGAACGGATGTTGATCGAGGCATTTGGCGAGGATTACCGGCGCTACATGCAGGAGACCAAGCGGATCATTCCGGGCATCTACTGATTCCGGGTATTCCCTCCGGTCGGAACGCGCCTGCGATCGCGCCGCTTGCCTTCACCGTTCCGGAATGGTGACGCCGCCGCAACGAGAACAGAAACGGGAGACGTGCAATGAGCGGACCGCTTGCAGGCATCAAGGTCATCGAAATCGGACAGGCGGTCGCGGGTCCCATGGCCGGCATGATTCTCGGCGACATGGGCGCCGAGGTCATCAAGATCGAAAAGCACGCCGGCGGCGATGATGCGCGTGCCTGGGGGCCGCCCTTCATCGACGGCGACTCTATGCTGTTCCATTCGATGAACCGCAACAAGAAGTCGGTGACGCTCGACATCAAGAATCCGGACGACGTTGCGAAGCTGAAGCTGCTCGTGGCGGATGCCGACATCCTGATCCAGAACCTGCGCTCCGGTGTGGTTGCCGAATGCGGCATCGGGCCCGACGTGATGTGCGCGATCAATCCGCGCCTGATCTATTGTTCGGTGTGGGCATTCGGTCCGAAAGGGCCGTTGCGCGAAGCGCCGGGCTTCGACCCGCTGCTGCAGGCCTATGGCGGCGTGATGTCGCTGACTGGCCGTCCCGACGATCCGCCGACTTTTTGTGCGCCCGCGATCAACGATCGCGCCACCGCGCAGTGGTGCGTAATCGGTGCGCTCGGCGCCTTGCAGGCGCGGCACACCACCGGCAAGGGCTGCGTGATCGACACCGCACTGTTCGACAGCGCGGTGGCATGGGTCGAGGGTCCGCTCAACAATTATCTGCACACCGGCAAGCCGCCGAAGCGGCATGGCGGCGCAAGCTTCACGCTGGTGCCGTATCAGGTGTTCGAGACCGCGGACCGTCCGATCTGCATCGCGGCTGGCAACGACCGGCTGTTTGCGAAATGCGCAAAGGTACTCGGCCATCCCGAATGGATCACCGATCCGCGCTTCGTGCTGGTGCGCGACCGCGCGGCCAACCGTCACGAGTTGATCGATCTGATGAAGCCGGTGCTGATGACGCGAACGCGCGCCGAATGGATGGCCGGGCTCGAGGAGGTCGGCGTGCCCTGCAGTCCGGTCAACGACGTGCCCGAGCTGTCGCAGACCGAGCAGCTCAAGGCGGCGGACCTGCTGCGCAATCTTCCGGGCACCGCGCTCAATGTGGTGGGGCTGCCGATCGCGTTCGACGGCGAACGTCCGTATCCGCGCTCGGATGCGCCAAAGCTCGGTCAGCACAACGATGAGGTGGCTGCCCGCGGCCGGGCGACCGCGGCCGAGTGAGCACAAAACTTTTTGTGAGGAGAGGCGTGCGGTAGATAGATGCACTTGCATCTTTCTTTGGCATCGCTAGGTTGCGTCGCAGTCGGCCGTCGTGGCCGCACAACCAGAGGATTTGTTCATGGCATACAGCGTCGCCGTCATCGTCGGCAGCCTTCGCAAGGAGTCGTTCTCGCTCAAGATCGCCAAGGCCTTGACGAAGCTCGCGCCGTCGTCGCTTCAGCTCGATGTCGTCACGCTCGGCGGATTGTCGTTCTACAACCAGGATCTCGAAGCGACGCCGCCGGCCGACTGGGTGAGTTTTCGCGACCGGATCAAGAAGGCGGATGCCGTCCTGTTCGTGACGCCGGAATACAACCGCTCCGTTCCCGGCGTCCTGAAGAACGCCATTGATGTCGGATCGCGTCCCTATGGACAGAGCGTGTTCAACGGCAAGCCGGGCGGCGTCATCAGCAATTCGCCGGGTGCCATTGGCGGGTTCGGCGCCAACCATCATCTGCGGCAGTCGCTGACCTTTCTGAATATTGCCATCCTGCAGCAGCCGGAGGCCTATGTCGGCGGCATCGGCGATGCGTTCGACGACAAGGGCGAACTGGTCAAGGTGTCCGTGCGGGAATTCCTCGAAACCTACATCAAGGCCTTTGACGCCTGGGTGGCCCAGCAGAAGAAATAGCTCTCCGGCCACGGGGCGGCGCGATTTTTAGCGAAGCATTAACCGCGCCGCCGCATCGTGCGACATGGTCTCGCGCTCACGACTCAAATCGGTGCTTACCGGGCTCGCCCTCTACACGATGGCGGCGATGATCGTCGGCTATTTCGGTGTCAACGCCTACACCGGCAAGTATGGTCTGAACGCCCGTCAGGAGCTCGACCAGGAGATCATCGCACTGACGTCTGAACTCGCGCGGCTGAAGAAAGAACGCGCCGAAGGCGAGCAGCGGGTCTCGTTGCTGCGTTCGAGCGGCATCGATCCCGACATGCTCGATGAGCGCGTCCGCTATCAGCTCGACTACGCCAACCCGCGCGAGTTGGTTCACGTCATCCATCCGAAATAATCTTCTGATCGACGCAGTCGTGGTGACCGATCGTTCGCGAGTCGCGAACGCGGCTCTTCGTCTCACGCGCGATTGTGTCTAATTTCAAAAATCCGAGATTTCGGTCACAAAAATTTCGCGTCTCGCTGCAGTGCAAGAGACGGACTGCATCGCTTTGATCACACGCTGCTTTCAAGGCGGTCTGAGTTGGGTTAGAGAGGGGCATCCTTTCTCGTATTCGGATTTCCAATGGCCGCACCCAAGAAGAGCGCCGCGCAGGCAGCAGGCAACGGCTCCCGCAGCCTGTCTCCCCCCGAATTCACGCGTGAGCAGGAGCTTCACGCCCTGCGCGATATGCTGCTGATCCGGCGCTTCGAGGAAAAGGCCGGCCAGCTCTACGGAATGGGCGCGATCGGCGGCTTCTGTCATCTCTACATCGGCCAGGAAGCGATCGTGGTCGGCATGCAGATGGCGCTGAAGGATGGTGATCAGGTCATAACCGGTTACCGCGATCACGGTCACATGCTGGCCTGCGGCATGGACGCCAAGGGCGTGATGGCCGAACTGACCGGACGCCGCGGCGGTTATTCCAAGGGCAAGGGCGGTTCCATGCACATGTTCAGCATGGAGAAGAATTTCTTTGGCGGTCACGGCATCGTCGGTGCGCAGGTCTCGCTCGGCACCGGGCTCGCTTTCGCCAATCGCTATCGCGGCAATGACAATGTCAGCCTTGCATATTTCGGAGACGGTGCGTCCAATCAGGGACAGGTCTACGAGAGCTTCAACATGGCCGAGCTCTGGAAGCTCCCGGTGATCTACATCATCGAGAACAACCGCTATGCCATGGGTACCTCGGTGACCCGCTCGTCGGCGCAGACGGATTTCTCCAAGCGCGGCGTGTCCTTCAACATTCCCGGCGAACAGGTCGACGGCATGGATGTCCGCGCGGTGAAGGCCGCCGGCGACAAGGCGGTGAAGTGGTGTCGCGAGGGCAACGGCCCCTTCATCCTGGAGATGCAGACCTATCGTTATCGTGGACACTCGATGTCCGATCCGGCGAAGTACCGGACCCGCGAGGAGGTCGACAAGGTTCGTCACGACTCCGATCCGATCGAACAGGTCCGCAACCGCCTGCTCGCGGCCAAGGTGACCGAGGACGAATTGAAGAAGATCGATGCCGGGGTGCGCGAGATCGTCAACGCAGCGGCCGACTTCGCGCAAAACGATCCCGAGCCGGACGTGTCCGAACTCTACACCGACATTTATCGCTAAGCGCGCCTGCCTTTTTCCCGGAGCGACCATGCCAATTCAAGTTCTGATGCCCGCGCTTTCGCCGACCATGGAGAAGGGCAACCTCGCCAAGTGGTTGAAGAAGGAAGGCGAGACGATCAAGTCCGGCGACGTCATCGCCGAGATCGAAACCGACAAGGCGACCATGGAAGTCGAAGCGACCGATGAAGGGACGCTCGGCAAGATCCTGGTGCCGGAAGGCACCGCCGACGTCGCGGTCAACACGCCGATCGCCGTGATCCTCGCCGACGGCGAGGATGCGTCGGCCGCTGCGGCCGCGCCGAAGGCACCGCCGCCGGCCGCAAAGGCTGCGCCTGCCGAGGCCAAATCCCAGGCTCAATCCGAAGACAAGGAGGCGCACGCGCGCGCCGAAGCCGAGGAAGGCAAGAGCAAGGCTCCGGCTGCGCCGCAGGCGGTTGCCGAAGCTGATCCGGAGGTGCCTGCCGGCACTGAAATGGTGACCATGACCATCCGCGAGGCTTTGCGCGACGCCATGGCCGAGGAGATGCGCCGCGATGGCGACATCTTCCTGATGGGCGAGGAGGTCGCCGAATATCAGGGCGCCTACAAGGTCTCGCAGGGGCTCCTGGAGGAATTCGGCGCCCGCCGAGTGATCGACACCCCGATCACCGAGCATGGTTTTGCCGGTGTCGGCGTTGGCGCGGCGATGGCGGGCCTGAAGCCGATCGTCGAGTTCATGACGTTCAACTTCGCCATGCAGGCGATCGACCAGATCATCAACTCCGCCGCCAAGACGCTCTACATGTCGGGCGGACAGATGGGCTGCTCGATCGTGTTCCGTGGCCCGAACGGCGCTGCGGCCCGCGTCGCGGCCCAGCACAGCCAGGATTATTCGGCGTGGTACTCGCAGATCCCCGGCCTCAAGGTGATCGCGCCGTATTCGGCCGCAGACTACAAGGGCCTGCTCAAGGCTGCGATCCGCGATCCCAATCCGGTGATCTTCCTCGAGAACGAAATCCTCTATGGCCACACCGGTCCGGTGCCGAAGCTCGCGGACTATGTGCTGCCGATCGGCAAGGCGCGGATCGCGCGTGCGGGTAGCCACGTCACGCTGATCGCGTGGTCGAACGGCATGACCTATGCGCTGAAGGCCGCCGAGGAATTGGCGAAGGAAGGTATCGAGGCCGAGGTCGTCGACCTGCGCACGTTGCGCCCGATGGATACCGAGAGCATCGTGGCGTCGGTGCAGAAGACCGGGCGCGCGGTGGTGGTCGAAGAGGGTTGGCAGCAGTCTGGCGTCGGCGCGGAGGTCGCGGCGCGGCTGATGGAGCATGCCTTCGACTATCTCGATGCGCCGGTCGCGCGCGTCTCGGGCAAGGACGTGCCGATGCCGTATGCGGCCAATCTCGAGAAGCTCGCGCTGCCGTCGGTAGCGGAAGTCGTCGAGGCGGCGAAAGCCGTTTGTTATCGGTGAACTTGATGAGCAATCCGAAGGAGCAGCCGCTACCCCCGGATGTCGTTGGACGCGACGACGCAACCGAGGTGTTGCGCGCGTTTGTTCTGGACGGCGGATTGTCGATCGCGTTTACGCGCGCATTCGAGGAGCCGGACATGTGGGGCATGCTGCTCGTGGACATTGCGCGGCACGCTGCGCGCGCCTACGGGCGTGAAAGCGCCTACTCAGAGGATGAGGCGCTGACGCGCATCGTCGAAATGTTTGAAGCTGAAATCGCGCGCCCGACCGACTTGGGCAGCACCGTGCCGCGTTCGCAACAAGGTCACTGACGATGCCGATCAACATCCTGATGCCCGCGCTGTCGCCCACGATGGAAAAGGGCAACCTCGCCAAGTGGCTCAAGAAAGAGGGCGACAAGGTCAAGTCCGGCGATGTCATCGCCGAGATCGAAACCGACAAGGCCACGATGGAAGTCGAGGCGGTGGACGAAGGCACCATCGCCAAGATCCTGGTGCCCGAGGGTACGCAGGATGTGCCGGTCAACAATGTGATCGCAGTGCTCGCCGGCGACGGCGAGGATGTAAAGGCGGCGGCGAGCGGTGGCGGAGCGCCTTCCAAGGCCGAGAAGCCCGCCGAAGCAAAAACGGATGGCAAGCCGGAAGCTCCCAAGAAGCCCGAGCCCGCGGTGGCATCCGCGCCCGCTTCAAAGCCGACGGCTTCGGCCTCGGCGCCAAATGCACGCGGCGGTGAAGATCCTTTTCCGCTGAAGCAACCGGTGTCAGGGAGCCGTATCTTCTCCTCGCCGCTCGCACGGCGGTTGGCGAAGGAAGCCGGCATCGAACTCGCGCGCATTTCGGGCTCTGGGCCGCACGGCCGCATCGTGGCGCGTGACGTTGCTGACGCGAAGGCAGGCAAGGGATTGAAAGCCCCTGCAGCGGCGGCTTCAGGCGGAACAGTTGCGGGAACCGGTGCGCCCGCGATGTCTGATCAGCAGATCCTCGCGCTGTACGAGGAGGGGGCTTACGAAAGCATTCCACACGACTCGATGCGCCGAACCATCGCGCAGCGCCTGACCGCTGCGACGAATTCGATGCCGACGTTCTACCTCACGGTGGATTGCGACCTCGGCAAGCTGAATGCAGCCCGCGAGGAGATCAACGCAGCGGCAGGCAAGAATGCTGACGGCAAGCCGGTCTACAAGCTGTCGGTCAACGATTTTGTCATCAAGGCGATGGCGCTGGCGTTGCAGAAGATTCCCGAAGCGAATGTGTCGTGGACCGAGGCCGCCATGCTTCGCCACAAGCATTCCGACATCGGCGTCGCCGTGGCGCTGCCGTTCGGCCTGATCACGCCGATCATCCGACAGGCCGAACTCAAGTCGCTGTCGGCGATCTCCAACGAGATGAAGGACCTTGCCGCGCGCGCCAAGGGCAAGAAACTCAAGCCGCAGGAATATCAGGGCGGCACGTCGTCGGTGTCGAATCTCGGCATGTACGGCATCAAGGATTTCACCGCGGTCATCAATCCACCGCAGTCCTCGATCCTTGCCGTCGGCACGGGCGAAGATCGCGCGGTGGTGCGCAACGGCCAGATCGTGGTGGCGTCCATGATGAGCGTGACGCTGTCCTGCGATCACCGTGCCATCGACGGCGCGCTCGGTGCCGAACTGATCACGGCGTTCAAGAAGCTGATCGAAAATCCTGTGATGATGGTGGTGTGATATTTTTCCTCTTCCACAAGGGGATGAGGGAAGAAAGAGAAGCGCGTAAACATGGCTGATACCTCCTTCGACGTCGTCGTGATCGGCTCCGGACCGGGCGGTTACGTCACCGCGATCCGTGCCGCCCAACTCGGCTTCAAGACCGCGATCGTCGAGAAGGCGTATCTCGGCGGCATCTGCAACAACTGGGGTTGCATTCCGACCAAGGCGTTGCTGCGCTCGGCCGAGATCTACCACTACATGCAGCACGCCAAGGATTACGGTCTGTCGGCGGAGAACGTGTCGTTCGATCCGAAGGCTGTCATCGCGCGCTCGCGCGGCGTGGTGAAGCGCCTCAACGGCGGCGTCGAATTCCTGATGAAGAAGAACAAGATTTCGATCATCTGGGGTGAGGCGACGCTGGATGGTGGCGGCAAGTTCACCGTCAAGGCGTCGCAGGCTGAAGCGCCGAAGGGTGCGCTGGGCCCGGGCAGCTATCAGGCCAGGCACATTATCGTTGCCACCGGCGCGCGACCACGCGTGCTGCCGGGGCTCGAGCCGGACAAGAAGCTGGTCTGGACCTATTTCGAGGCGATGAACCCGGACAAGATGCCGAAGTCGTTGCTGGTGGTCGGCTCCGGCGCCATCGGCATCGAGTTCGCCTCGTTCTACAAAACCATGGGCGCCGAGGTGACCGTGGTCGAGGTGTTGCCGCAGATTCTCCCTGTGGAAGACGCGGAGATCGCGGGCTTCGCGCGAAAACAGTTCGAGAAGCAGGGCATCAAGATCATGTCCGGCGCCAAGGTGACCAAGCTCGACAAGAAGGCCGATAGCGTCACCGCGACCATCGACGACGGCAAGGGCGGCACGCAATCGCTGACTGTCGATCGCGTCATCTCGGCGGTCGGCGTGGTCGGCAATATCGAGGGCTTTGGTCTCGAAAAGCTCGGGGTCAAGACCGAGCGCGGCTGCATCGTCATCGACGGTTACGGCAAGACCAATGTGGCCGGCATCTATGCCATCGGCGACGTGGCGGGACCGCCGATGCTCGCGCACAAGGCCGAGCATGAGGGCATCATCTGCGTCGAGGCCATCAAGGGGATGCATCCGCACCCCATGGACAAGCTGCTGATCCCGGGCTGCACCTACTGCCATCCCCAGGTTGCATCCGTCGGCCTCACCGAAGCCAAGGCGAAGGAAGCTGGCAAGGACATCCGCGTCGGCCGCTTCCCGTTCGTCGGCAACGGCAAGGCGATCGCGCAAGGCGAGGACCAGGGCATGGTCAAGGTGGTCTTCGACAAGAAGACCGGGCAACTGCTCGGCGCGCACATGGTCGGCGCCGAAGTCACCGAACTCATTCAAGGCTTCGTGGTCGCGATGAACCTCGAAACGACGGAGGAAGAACTCTTCCACACCATCTTCCCGCATCCGACGATCTCGGAGACGATGAAGGAGGCGGTGCTCGACGCCTACGGGCGCGTTCTCAACATGTAAGAAGAAAAGGCGACGCTCGTGAAGGACGACGATAATCTGACCACCGAACGCCCGACGTTTGTGACACATCTCGAATGCGCGATGGAAGGCGACCGCTACGAAGCGGACCAGATCCACGGTCTGTCGAAGGCCGGCAAGCCACTGCTGGTGCGCTACGACCTCGCCGGCGTGAAGAAGGCGTTGACCAAGGACGCGCTGGCACAACGACCGGCCGACCTCTGGCGCTACCGCGAACTGCTGCCGGTGCGGAAAGTCGGCGATATCGTCAGTCTCGGCGAGGTCATGACGCCGCTGATCCGGCTACCGCGCATCGCCAAGAAAATCGACGGTGGCGAGATCATCGTCAAGGACGAGGGACGTCTGCCGACCGGCTCGTTCAAGGCACGCGGGCTCGTGATGGCGGTGTCGATGGCGAAGGCGCTCGGCATCAAGCACATGGCGATGCCGACTAACGGCAATGCCGGTGCGGCGCTCGCGGCCTACGCGACCCATTGCGGCATCAAGACCACGATCTTCTGCCCTGCCGACACGCCGGAGGTGAATGTCAGCGAAATCGAACTGCAGGGCGCGACGGTCTATCGCGTCAACGGGCTGATCGACGACTGCGGCAAGATCGTCGGCGAGGGCAAGGCCAAGGTCGGCTGGTTCGATACCTCGACGCTCAAGGAGCCGTATCGCATCGAAGGCAAGAAGACGATGGCGCTCGAGCTCGCCGAGCAGCTCGGCTGGGACGTGCCCGACGTGATCTTCTATCCGACCGGTGGTGGCACCGGCCTGATCGGCATGTGGAAGGCATTCGACGAACTCGAGAAGATCGGATTCATCGGATCGAAGCGGCCGCGCATGGTGGCGGTGCAGGCGGAAGGCTGTGCGCCGATGGTTCGCGCCTTCGAGAAGGGCGAGGAGCACGCGCCGCGCTGGGAAGATGCGCACACCATCGCATCCGGCATCCGCGTGCCGCAGGCGGTCGGCGATTTTCTCATTCTGCGCGCGGTGCGCGAGAGCAAGGGCTTTGCGATCGCCGTCAGCGATGCCAAGATTTCGGCTGCGCTGAACGATGTATCGCGCGAAGAGGGACTGTTGCTGTGTCCCGAAGGTGCGGCCACCTATGCCGCCTACAAGGAAAGCCTTGCGGACGGACGCGTTTCGAAGACGGATCGGGTGATGCTGTTCAATTGCGCGACGGGATTGAAGTATCCGTTGCCGCCGGTCACGCGGACGCTCGATCGTCACAAGCCGATCGACTACGCACAGTTCTAGCTGCGCGCTCCGGCGCGAGCGGATGATGGCGGCAAGGGCCTTGGTCGGATTGTCGGATGGGGCCGGGTCAAAATCCGCCCCGTTCGTATGCCGACGCCCGGAAAAAGTGGTTGCACGGCGGCCACGATTGTTGCCTTCGCGCCACAGGTGCCCAACATTTAACCCTGCGGGCAGGTGACTCCCTGACATGCCGCTATTTGGCCACACGTCTTCGTGAAATCATTCTAAAGCCACGGCGCTCGCGATTGGTCCGGAAGTATCCGGGTCTCACAACGTGCCCGCGGGGGGAACGGGTTCGCGATGGACGCCAAGACGAGCATCAAGAGCAGACTGCCAAGCCGTCACGTGACTGAGGGGCCGGAGCGGGCGCCCCATCGTTCGTATCTCTATGCCATGGGTCTGACGACCCAGCAGATTCACCAGCCATTCGTCGGCGTCGCGTCATGCTGGAACGAGGCCGCGCCCTGCAATATTTCGCTGATGCGCCAGGCTCAGGCGGTCAAGAAGGGTGTTTCAGCAGGCGGCGGCACGCCCCGCGAATTCTGCACCATCACGGTGACCGACGGCATCGCCATGGGTCACGCCGGTATGTACTCCTCGCTGCCGTCGCGCGAGTGTATCGCCGATTCCGTCGAACTGACCATACGCGGCCACGCCTATGATGCGCTGGTCGGCCTTGCGGGCTGCGACAAGTCGCTGCCCGGCATGATGATGGCCATGGTCCGGCTGAACGTGCCCTCGATCTTCATCTACGGCGGCTCGATCCTGCCGGGCAACTTCCGCGGCCAGCAGGTCACGGTCCAGGACATGTTCGAAGCCGTCGGCAAGCATTCGGTTGGTGAGATGTCCGATGCCGATCTTGACGAGATCGAGCGGGTGGCATGTCCCTCCGCCGGTGCGTGCGGCGCGCAATTCACCGCCAACACCATGGCGACGGTCTCTGAGGCCATCGGGCTCGCGCTGCCGTACTCGGCCGGCGCTCCGGCGCCTTACGAGATCCGGGATTCCTTTTGCATGGCGGCCGGCGAGAAGGTGATGGAGCTGATTGCGTCCAACATCCGCCCGCGCGACATCGTCACCCGCAAGTCGCTGGAGAACGCCGCAGCCGTGGTGGCGGCCTCCGGTGGATCGACCAACGCGGGGCTGCATCTTCCGGCCATCGCCAACGAGGCCGGCATCAAGTTCGACCTGTTCGACGTGGCTGAAATCTTCAAAAAGACACCGTACGTCGCAGATTTGAAGCCGGGCGGTCGTTATGTCGCCAAAGATATGTTTGAAGCTGGTGGCATACCGCTTCTGATGAAAACCTTGCTGGATCACGGTTATCTGCACGGCGACTGCATGACGGTCACCGGACGCACGATCGCCGAGAACTTGGCGAGTGTGAAATGGAATCCCCATCAGGACGTGGTGCGTCCGGCGGACAAACCGATCACCGTCACCGGCGGCGTGGTCGGGCTGAAGGGAAATCTCGCGCCGGAGGGAGCGATCGTGAAGGTCGCGGGCATGGAGAAACTGACGTTCAGCGGTCCGGCCCGCTGCTTCGACTGCGAGGAAGACGCGTTCGAGGCCGTCCAGAAGAAAACCTATCGCGAAGGCGAGGTCCTGGTGATCCGTTACGAGGGACCGCAGGGCGGTCCCGGTATGCGGGAGATGCTGGCGACGACCGCGGCTCTTTACGGACAGGGCATGGGCGGCAAGGTGGCCCTGATTACCGATGGCCGGTTCTCGGGTGCGACCCGTGGTTTCTGCATCGGCCATGTGGGCCCTGAGGCCGCCGTTGGAGGGCCGATCGGCCTGCTCCAGGACGGCGATATCATCGAAATCGACGCGGTGGCCGGGACGCTTAACGTAAAGTTGACCGACGCGGAACTCACCGAACGCAAGACCAAATGGCGGCCCCGGACGACCAACTACACGTCCGGCGCGCTCTGGAAATATGCCCAGCAGGTTGGACCGGCCGTCAACGGCGCGCTCACCCACCCCGGCGGGGCGCACGAGAAGCAGTGTTATGCGGATATCTAGGGGCGCGGTTTTTGTAGCGTTTGCGTGGGGCGCGGTTTGCGTAGCCGCACCGGCAGCCCATGCATTTGACGGAACCGTGCCCGGTCAGAGCGACGCGACGGTTACGCTTCCATCGGTCACGGCACCGGTTACCGGCGGCAAGGCGTTGAAGAAAGCGCCGTCGGGTTTGCCGGCAGGGTTGATGGCGCTCGCCGAGGAGGGCCATCCCATTGCCCAGTGGCGGCTCGGGCGAATGTATGCGAACGGCGACGGTGTCGTTCAGGACGATCTGCGCGCGTTCGGGTATTTTAGCCGGATCGCCAATGCCCATGCCGAAGATAGTCCGTCGGCGCCGCAGGCTGCGATCGTCGCCAACGCCTTCGTTGAACTCGGGCGCTACTACCTCGAGGGTATCCCGAACTCGAAGATCAAGCGCGATGCCGAGCGGGCACGCGAGATGTTCTCCTATGCGGCGTCCTATTTCGGCAATGCCGATGCGCAATACGATCTGGCGCGGCTGTATCTGAAGGGTGTCGGCGCCCCGCACGACGTCAAATACGGTGCGCGCTGGCTCGGCCTTGCGGCGCAGAAGGGCCAGCATCAGGCCCAGGCGGTGCTCGGTGAAATGCTGTTCAAGGGTGATCAATTGCCGCGGCAGGCAGCGCGCGGACTGATGTGGCTGACGCTGGCGCGCGATGCGGCCGCACCCGACGAGACCTGGATCAAGGACAGCTATAACCGGGCGATCGCGAAAGCGTCGGAAGACGATCGCGCCATGGCGCTCCAGATGCTCGAGCACTGGGTGCAGGGACGGCGGGACTAAGCGATCCGAAGCTTCTCAGGCTGCTTCCAGATCGAGATCGATCCAGACCGGGACATGGTCCGACGCCTTCTCCCAGGCGCGGACATGACGGTCGATTCCCACTCCGCTCAGCCGGTCGCTGGCCTGCGGCGACAGCAGCAGGTGATCGATCCGCAATCCGTTGTTCTTCTGCCAGGCGCCGGCCTGATAATCCCAGAAGGTGTATTCGCCGGGAGCGTCCGACACCGCGCGTAGCGCATCGGTTAGGCCGAGGCCGAGCAGCGTTTGAAACGCTTCGCGGGTCTGCGGCCGGAACAGGGCATCGTCCACCCATGCAGCCGGATTGTGGACGTCGCGCGGGGCGGGAATGACGTTGAAATCGCCGGCGAGAACGAAGGTTTCTTCGCTCTTCAGTCGCTCTCTTGAATACTCAATAAGCCGAGACATCCATTTGAGTTTATAAGGGTATTTCTCGGTATTTGCGGGATTGCCATTGGGCAGGTAGAGGCACGCCACGCGCACCACGCCGTGCTTCAGCGACACCACGCCTTCGAGGAAGCGTGACTGCACGTCGTCATCGTCGCCAGCCAGCCGCGGCCGGGTCTCGTCGAACGGCAGCTTGGACAGCAGCGCCACGCCGTTGAAGGTTTTCTGGCCGTGGGTCACCACGTTGTAGCCGAGTGCCTCGATCGCTTCGCGCGGGAATTGCTCGTCGACGCACTTGATCTCCTGCAGGCAGGCGACATCGGGCGAGGTCTCCCGCAGCCAGGTCAGAAGATGATCCAGGCGCTGCCGGACTGAATTGACGTTCCAGGTTGCTATCCGCATCTCGGGATTTCCGGTGTCATTGCCGAATTCGATCGGCAATCCATCTTTCAAAGTTTTTCTATCGATGGATGCGCAGGTCAAGCCCGCGCATGACCACGGGATGTGGTGGATGGCGAAAAGTCTAGATCGAGAAGCTGGTGCCGCAGCCGCAGGATGCGGTGGCGTTCGGATTGACCACGCGGAACGATGCTCCGATCAGGTCATCGACGAAATCGACCTCCGAGCCGGCCAGGAACGGCACCGAGGCAGGATCGACCAGAACCACGGCGGCATCGCGCGCGATCACCAGATCGTCGTCGGCCTTGTCGCGCTCGACGTCGAACTTGTATTGGAAGCCGGAACAGCCGCCGCCCTCGACGCTGATCCGCAGCATGGCGCCGGCGCCTTCGGACTTGAGGATTTCACCGATCCGGCGGGCGGCCCGCTCGGTGATGGTGACGTTCTCTGCTGTCATGTCCGCTCCGTGTCGAAACACCGGATTCTTCAAAAGGTTGGAATAACCGGCAACCCATAGTTAAGTGCGCCGGGCGTCGGAATCAAATGGTTAGAGGGTCAAAACGCCGTGTCGGTTGGAATGGCAGCTCCCCGCGCGATCTACGCCAGCGATCCCGATCGCAGCCGCGGGCGCCTGTTCGACGAGCCGCCGAGCAAAACCCGGAGCGCGTTCCGCCGCGACTGCGACCGGGTGATCCATTCGACCGCGTTCCGCCGGCTGAAGCACAAGACCCAGGTGTTCGTCTACCACGAGGGCGACCACTACCGGACCCGGCTCACCCACACCCTCGAAGTCGCCCAGATTGCCCGGGCGCTCGCCCGCCAGCTCGGGTTGGATGAGGATCTGACGGAGGCGTTGGCGCTGGCGCACGATCTCGGCCATCCGCCGTTCGGCCATGCCGGCGAGCGGGCGCTGGATACCTGCCTCGAGGCCTATGGCGGGTTCGACCACAACGCGCAGACATTGCGGCTCGTGACCGCGCTGGAACATCGCTATCCGGATTTCGACGGCCTCAATCTGACCTGGGAAACGCTCGAGGGGATCGTCAAGCACAACGGGCCGCTGACCGATCGCGAGGGAAACGCCATCGGGCGCCATCAGCGGCGCGGTGTTCCCATCGGCATCACCGATTTCAACCGGACCTATGACCTGGAGCTCTGGAGCTTTGCCTCGCTGGAGGCGCAGGTTGCCGCGATTGCCGACGACATCGCCTATGACGCCCACGATATCGATGACGGCCTGCGCGCTGGTCTGTTTGCCGTAGACGATCTCAAGGCGATGCCGGTCACGGCGGCGATGATCGCCGACATCGCGCGCCGCCACCCGTCGCTCGATGACAACCGGCGCGGCGCCGAACTGGTGCGTGAACTGATTTCCTATCTGATCACCGCCGTGGTGTCGGAAGCGGGCCGGCGGCTCGCCGACGCCAGGCCACAATCGGTGGACGACGTGCGTCGGCACGATCAGGCGCTGATTGCCTTTCCACCCGATGTCGCCGACGCCGAAAGCCGGATCAAGACGTTCCTCAGGAAACACATGTACCGGCATCTTCGGGTGATGCGGGTGATGGGCGACGCCGAAACCATCGTCTGGGACCTGTTCGCGCGCTATCGGGACGATCCGTCGGCGCTTCCGGCCGAATGGTTGCCGGAGCAGGGCGAAAGCCACGAGACCGAGGCTGAGCGGGCGCGTCGGATCGGCAATTTCATCGCGGGGATGACCGACCGTTTCGCCATCACCGAGCATAGCCGGCTTTTTGACTCGACCCCCGAATTGCGTTAGGCGGCGCGTGATCCGACCCCATTTCAAATCGCAGATATCATGACCAATTCGAGCCCCTCGCAGCATCTTTTCGCAGACGTTCTTGCGCGCGTGCATTCGGTCTGCACGGCGCTCGCAAACGACGGCGTTCTGCCGGCCGGGCTTGATCTGTCGCGCATCGTGGTCGAGCCGCCGCGCGACGCCTCCCATGGCGACATGGCGACCAACGCCGCGATGGTGCTGGCGAAGGATGCCAAAACCAAGCCGCGCGACCTCGCGGACCAGATCGCCACGCGGCTGCGCGCCGACGCGCTGATCGAGAAAGTGGATATCGCCGGCCCGGGCTTCATCAACCTGACTCTGAAGCCGCAAGTCTGGGCGGATGCGCTGCGCACCGTGTTGCGGGAAGGCGAGGGCTACGGCCGCAGTGCCGTCGGCGCGAGCGAGAAGGTCAACGTGGAATACGTCTCCGCCAACCCGACCGGGCCGATGCATGTCGGCCATTGCCGGGGCGCGGTGTTCGGCGATGCGCTGGCGAGCCTCTTGTCGGTCGCGGGCTACGACGTCACGCGCGAATACTACATCAACGACGCCGGCGCTCAGGTCGACGTGCTCGCGCGCTCAGCCTTCCTGCGCTATCGCGAGGCGTTGGGGCAAAACATCGGCGAGATTCCGGAAGGGCTCTATCCCGGTGATTATCTGCAGCCGGTCGGTCAGGCGCTCGTCGCCGAGCACGGCGACAAATTGCTGAAGGCGACGGAGGCCGAGTGGCTGCCGGTCGTGCGCGCAAAAGCCATCGCCATGATGATGGAGATGATCAAGGGCGACCTCGCCGCGCTCAACATCAAGCAGGACGTGTTCTTCTCGGAGCGCTCGCTGATCCAGGGCGGCACGGACCGCGTCGCCGCCACCATCGATTTCCTGCGTGCCAAAGGCGACGTTTATGAAGGGCGCCTGCCACCGCCGAAGGGCGCGCCGGTCGAAGACTACGAGGACCGCGAGCAGACGCTGTTCCGCGCCACCGCCTACGGTGACGATGTCGATCGTCCGTTGAAGAAGTCGGACGGCGGCTACACCTATTTCGCGTCCGACATTGCCTATCACAAGACCAAGTTCGACCGCGGCTTCCTCAACATGGTCGATGTGTGGGGCGCCGATCACGGCGGCTACATCAAGCGCGTTCAGGCGGCAATCAAGGCCGTCACCGCAGGCAAGGCGGCGCTCGACGTCAAGATCGTGCAACTCGTCAAGCTGCTGCGCAACGGCGAGCCGGTGAAGATGTCGAAGCGGTCCGGCGATTTTGTCACCTTGCGCGAGGTGGTGGATGAGGTTGGTTCCGACGCGGTACGCTTCATGATGCTGTTCCGCAAGAACGATGCGGTGCTGGACTTCGACCTCGCCAAGGTGATCGAGCAGTCGAAAGACAATCCGGTGTTCTACGTGCAGTATGGTCACGCCCGCGGTTTCTCGATCTTCCGTAATGCGCGCGAGGTGTTCCCGGATCTGCCCGAGGATGGCGCGAAGCGTGCTGCCTTCCTTGAATCAGCCGCCGTCGAACGGCTGACCGATCCGGCGGAACAGGGCCTGCTGCGTCAGCTCGCGCTCTACCCGCGGATCGTCGAGGCGGCGGCCACGGCGCACGAGCCACACCGAATCGCTTTTTATCTCTATGATCTCGCCAGCGAATTTCACGCGCTTTGGACGAGGGGGCGCGATTTGCCTCATTTACGCTTCATTATCAATAATGATGCAGTGATTACGAGGGCGCGACTGGCACTGGTTCAGGGCGTCGTCTCAGTTCTGGCATCCGGACTTGCCGTGCTCGGCGTCCATGCACCGAACGAGATGCGATAGTGGGGTGGCCGATCACGGGGGGGATAGTGACGGCATAGAGTGGCTGCTGTTTCGTTTAGAACAAGCGAGTTGGCGCCTTTCCCGAAGGGACGCGACATCACGATGGCTGATCGATATCAGGACAGAGCTTTCCCCGCAGATGACGACTATGGGCGCGATGATCATCGCGGAGCCCAGAAACCCGAGGCCGACCCTTTGGCGGAGCTTGCCCGCCTGATTGGCCAGAGCGATCCGTTCGGTAACCTTGGACGAGGCCAGCAGGCGGCGCGCGAAGTTGCGCCAGCCTATCATGAGCATGATCACTACCAACAGCAGGAGCCGATCGAGGACGAGGCTCCCGCCGGGCCGCCACCTTGGATGCAGCGGGTGGCGCAGCAAAACGCGCATCAGCAGGATTTTGAAACGGCGCCGCACCCGGTGTTGCGCCGGGCCGCGGTCTATCCGAATTCGTCGTCCGCCCAGCACGACGAGCCGGATGCCTACGAGCATGATCCGGATCGTTACGACGACACGCTCTACGGCCAGATGCCCAATGACCAGGATGCCTATGGCGCCCAGTATCAGGGCGGCCAGTATCAGAACGAGCCGTACGGCTATCAGGACGACGGGTATGCCGAGGAGGCGGAGGATCGGGCGCCCCGGCGACGTGGCGGCTTGATGACGGTGATCGCGGTTCTGGTGCTCGCGGTGGTGGGCACCGGCGCAGCGTTTGCTTACCGCACCTATACCGGTTCGGGTCGCAGCGGACCGCCGCCGGTCATCAAGGCTGATGCCGGGCCCAACAAGATCATTCCCCAGCAGACCGGCACGGGCGATGCCGTCGGCAAGCTGATTCAGGATCGCATGTCGGCTGCTAACGGCACCGAGCAGATGATGTCGCGTGAGGAGCAGCCGGTCGACGTGAAGGATGCCACGACATCCGGGCCGCGCGTGGTGTTTCCGCCGCTGAACCGGAATGCCAATCCGCCTTCGACGCAGAGCGTGGCGCCAAACGTCCGTCCGCCCGCAACCGTCGCGAATGGAACGATCGCAGGCGATGAGCCGCGCAAGATCAAAACCCTGACGGTTCATGGCGATCAGGTCGACGTCGCGTCGGCGGCACCTGTCGCGCAGTCCGCTCCGCCGCCGGCCGCGCAAGCTCCGGCTCCAGCGCCGGTCCGACATATTCAGCCGCCTGCTGCGGTTGCTCCCAGCGGGAATGCGCCGTTGTCGCTGTCGCCGCAAACCTCTGCCGAATCGTCCACCCGGATGGCCTCGGTCAATCCTGCGGCGCAGCCGATCGCGCCGTCGGCGGTCAGCACCGGCGGCTATGTCGTGCAGGTGTCGTCGCAGCGGAACGAGGCGGATGCGCAGGCCTCATTCCGGATTCTGAAAGGCAAGTTCCCGTCGGTGCTGGGGTCGCGGACTCCGATCATCAAGCGAGCCGATCTCGGTCCCAAGGGCGTCTACTATCGCGCCATGGTCGGTCCGTTCGGGTCGCCCGAGGAAGCCTCGCACTTCTGCGGTAGTCTCAAATCCGCCGGCGGGCAGTGCGTCGTCCAAAGGAATTAACGGCGGTTTCCTTGACCCTTAGCGCGGACGTGGGCTAATCGGCCCCATGAGCGTACGCGCATTTATCACCGGTGTATCCGGTCTCAGCCTGACCGCGGACGAACGCGTGTTCCTGCGCGCGGAACGGCCGTGGGGCTTCATTCTATTCAAGAGGAATGTCGACAATCCTCTGCAAGTCGCTCGACTCGTTCAGGACTTGCGAGAGTCTGTCGAGGACAGTGACGCGCCGGTCCTGATCGATCAGGAAGGTGGCCGCGTGCAGCGATTGGGCCCGCCGCATTGGCCGGTCTATCCAGCCGGTGCCGTGTTCAGTGCGCTCTATGACAGCAACCGCGAGGACGGTCTGAAAGCGGCCCGGCTGAGCGCGCAACTGATCGCCGCCGATCTCGTTGATCTCGGCATCACCGTCGATTGCCTGCCGCTGGCGGATGTTCCGGTGCCTGGTGCCGACGCGGTCATCGGCGACCGTGCCTATGGCACCAATCCGGAAAAGGTCGCGGCAATCGCGCGCGCGGTGACCGAGGGGCTGGAGCGGGGAGGCGTGCTGCCGGTTCTCAAGCACATTCCAGGGCATGGACGGGCGACCGCCGATACGCATCACAAGCTTCCGATCGTCGAAACTCCGAAGAACGAGCTGGAAGCTGTTGATTTCGCGGCATTCCGACCACTCGCGGACCTGCCGATGGCGATGACCGCACATGTTGTGTTTAGCGCAATTGATGCCACGCAACCGGCCACGACATCTGCGACAATCATTGAACAGGTGATTCGTGGTGTGATCGGGTTCCAGGGTTTGTTAATGAGTGATGACGTGTCCATGAATGCATTGGCGGGGTCGATCGCCGAGCGGACCCGGTCGATCGTTTCGGCCGGTTGCGACATGGTCCTGCACTGCAACGGCAAACTGGACGAGATGCGGCAGGTAGCCGGAGAAACTCCGGAGTTGTCGGGCAGGGCGCTCGATCGCGCGCGACAGGCGCTGGCCTCGCGCAGGCCGCCGCAGCCGTTCGACCGCGAGGCGGCGCAGGCAGAACTCGGCGCGCTGACACGCCGGGCGGGAGCAGCAAGCGCATGAGTGCTGAAATTCTGCAGTTTGAAACCGGACGGCCGGCCGAGTGCATCGACGACGATGTCGCGCTGATGGTCGACGTCGAAGGTTATGAAGGGCCGCTCGATCTGCTGCTGGCGCTGGCGCGGCAGCAGAAGGTGGACCTCGCCAAGATCTCGATCCTGGCGCTGGCGGACCAGTACCTGGTTTTCATCGAGGAGGCGCGCAAGATTCGCCTCGAACTCGCCGCCGACTATCTGGTGATGGCGGCCTGGCTGGCGTTCCTGAAGTCGCGGCTGCTGCTGCCGGAACCGGCGACACCGGACGGACCGAGCGCGGAGGAGATGGCCACAGCACTGGCCAATCGTCTGCGCCGTCTCGAGGCCATCCGCGAAGCGGCGAACCGCCTGATGAACAGGCCGCAATTCCAGCGCGACATCTTTCCGCGCGGCAATCCGGAGGCGATCGCCGAGATTCGTCATCCGCGTTTCACCGCGACGCTGTTCGATCTGCTCACCGCCTACGCCAGTCAGCGCCAGCAACGTGTGCTGACTACGGTTCATCTGGCGAAGCGCACGGTCTGGTCGTTGAGCGAAGCGCGCGCGTCTCTCGAGCGTCTGGTCGGTCTGGCCGACGAGGATTGGGGATGCCTCGACGAGTATCTGATGGCCTATGTCGCCGATCCCTCGCAGCGAGCGACCGTGTTCGCATCGAGTTTCGCAGCCGCACTGGAACTGGTCCGCGAAGGCGTCATGGACCTGAACCAGAAAGAGGCGTTTGCACCGCTGTATTTTCGCAAGCACATGCCGAAGCCGACACCGGATGCGATGGCGGCGCCGGAAACCCCGGCGCAGTAAGTGGAAGAAGGAGACCAAGCCATGGCGAGCCTGGCGGAAAAGCGCATCGAGCAGATCGACGAACAGGTCGAGGAACCGGCGATGGAGCAGCCTGCTGCGCGGCCGGAGGAACTGCGGCTCCTGGAAGCGCTGCTGTTTGCTTCGTCCGAACCGCTGGACCAGGCGGCGCTCGCCAAGCGCATGCCCGAGGGGGTCGACATCAAGGACGCGCTGGCGCAATTGCAGGCTGATTACGCCTCGCGCGGCGTCAATCTGGTGCGCGTCGCCAACAAGTGGACGTTCCGCACCGCGGGCGATCTGGCCTGGCTGATGACGCGGGAGAGCACGGAAACCCGGCGTTTGTCGCGTGCCGCGATCGAGGTGCTGGCGATCATCGCCTATCATCAGCCGGTGACCCGCGCCGAGATCGAGGAAATCCGCGGCGTCATCACGTCGAAGGGCACGCTCGACGTACTGCTCGAAACCGGCTGGATCAGGCCGCGTGGCCGCCGCAAGACGCCGGGGCGTCCGCTGACTTTCGGAACCACCGAAGCGTTCCTCTCTCAATTCAGCTTGGAAGCGCTCGGCGATCTGCCGGGTCTTGAGGAACTGAAGGGAACGGGTCTTTTGGATTCCCGTCTGCCGGGCGGTTTCAGTGTTCCGACGCCGTCGGACGATCCAGCCTTGCGCGAGGACGAGGATCCGCTGGAGGCCGGCGACCTCGAACTGGCGCTGGCGCCTGCGGTCGAGCCCGAAAAGGACGGCGGCAACGAGCAATAGAGGCAACGCGCAAGCGGCCGCTGCCATGGATTAACGGTAGCGGCAATGCGTCGCGTTATCCGCCTTTCTGCTAGCCTTAAGTCCTTGTTTTTGCCACCCCCTGCGCCTAGTTTGAGGACAACTTCGGACCGGGACTCCGGCCGCGTATTTGGAGGGTTGCAGGATGGGTTCACTGAGCATTTGGCACTGGATCGTCGTGATCGCGGTTGTCCTGCTGCTGTTCGGCCGTGGCAAGATTTCCGATCTGATGGGCGACGTCGCGCAGGGCATCAAAGCCTTCAAGAAGGGCATGCAGGACGATGAAAAGACTGCCGAAAAGTCCGAGCCCGTGAAGAGCATCGACCACAACGCACAGGCGTCGGGTACGGCGCATACCGACGTCGGCAGCAAGGCGGTCTGACGGCGGCGCGGCGCCGTCGCGCGGTCGCTGATCTCTTGAGGCAAACCCAAGGCAGTCAAAACTTGGCAGCCCCGGGTATGATGGCCACGAGACGGCAGACCGCAGTCTGGCGCCAGCTTCGCGTGAGCGGAAACTTTCATGTTCGATATCGGGTGGAGTGAACTGGTCGTCATCGCGGTCGTCGCGCTGATCGCCATCGGCCCGAAAGAATTGCCGGGCGTGCTGCGCATGATGGGCCAGTGGATGGGCAAGGCCCGGAAGATGGCCTCCGAATTCCAGGGCCAGTTCAACGAGGCCATGCGCGAGGCCGAGATGGCCGACCTCAAGAAATCCTTCGACGAGGTGCGCGAAGCGGCGAGCGGTCTCAGCGGCGGCAAGCTCATGACCAAGCTTGCCGACACGCTGGGCGAACCGCCTAAACTCGAAGATCTCGACAAGCCGGCCGCCGATACGCCGGCAGCGTCCGCGGGCGACATCGCTGCGAGCGAACCGACGCCGCCGGAAGCACCGATTCCCGAAACCTTCACCGAGGCGGATGCGAACGCGCTCGCATCCGAGCCGCTGGCGATCACGCGGGAATTCCAGGACACGACGCCCGCCGAGCCGGCACCGGCCGCGCATGAACCGCCCGGCGAGGCGATCAAGGACGCCAAAGCGTCATGAGCGCCGAAGACATCGAGGCCAGCAAAGCCCCCCTGATGGACCACCTGATCGAGCTGCGTTCGCGGCTGATCAAGGCGCTGCTCGGCTTCGGCATAGCGTTCATCTTCTGCTTCTTCTTCGCCAAGCAGATCTACAACGTGCTGGTCTGGCCGTTCGTGTGGGTCGCAGGGCCGGAGAATTCAAAATTCATCTACACCGCGCTGCTCGAATACTTCATCACGCAGTTGAAGCTCGCGCTGTTCGGCGCCGGCTTCATCTCGTTTCCCATCGTGGCGACACAGATCTACAAGTTCGTGGCGCCAGGCCTCTACAAGCACGAGCGTAACGCGTTCCTGCCGTACCTGATCGCGACCCCGGTATTCTTCGTGCTCGGGGCGCTGCTGGTCTATTTCGTCGTGCTGCCGATGATCGTGCGTTTCTCGCTCGGCATGCAGCAGTTGGCGGGGCCCGAAACCGCTCAGATCCAGTTGCTGCCCAAAGTCGGTGAATTCCTGTCGCTGACGATGTCGCTGATCTTTGCGTTCGGCATCGCGTTCCAGTTGCCGGTGATCCTGACGCTGCTCGGCCGCATCGGGATCATCACCTCGAAGACGCTGCGCGACAAACGCCGCTATTTCATCGTAGTCGCCTTCATCATCGCCGCGGTGCTGACGCCGCCGGACGTGCTGAGTCAGTCGTCGCTGGCGATTCCTCTGCTGCTACTCTACGAAGGTTCGATCATCGCCGTCAGCATCGTGGAGAAGAAAGCCGCCAAGGCTGCTGCGGCTACGACGCCTCCCGCCGATACGCCGCCGCCGGCTGAAAATCCCGCCGAGTAGAATTACCCGCGAAGGCGCGGCAACGCCGCATATGCTGTATGCGTGGAGGCGGCTGCTGAATGCCGTCCTGCTTCGTTAGTGTCGCGGCGCGCCATCGGACCGCGGCGGCCGCACAACAACCCCGGGCTCTCCTTCGCTGATGGACGCACGTATTTCCGAAAACACGTTGGCTGAGGCCGACGGTCTGCCCGCGGAACACCGGCGCTGGGCGGCGCTGACGATCTTCACGGCGCTGGCGATGTCGTCGCTCGATACCGCCATCGCCAATGTGGCGCTGCCGGCGATCGCCTCCGACCTTCATGTCAGCCCGGCCGAGGTGGTCTGGGTGGTCAACATCTACCAGATCGCCATGGTGACGACGCTGCTGCCGCTCGCGGCGCTCGGCGACATCGTCGGCCTGAAACGGCTGTATCTTGTCGGCCTTGTGCTGTTCACCGCCGGCTCGCTGGCCTGCGCGTTCGCGCCGTCGCTGCCTGCGCTCTTGGTGGCGCGCGCCGCGCAAGGGCTTGGCGCCAGCAGCTTGATGAGCATCAACACGGCGCTGGTGCGTTTCATCTATCCACGCCGTCTGCTCGGGCAGGGGTTTGGCTGGAACGCGCTGGTCGTCGCGATCTCTTTCTCGGTCGGTCCGACGGTCGCCGCCGGCGTGCTGTCGGTCGCGCACTGGCCGTGGCTGTTCGGGATCAACGTGCCGTTCGGCATCGCGGCGGTGTTCATTGCGATGAAGACGTTGCCGGAGACGCCGAAGGGGGCGCATGCCTTCGACATCATCGGCGCCGTGATGGCGAGCGCCTGCCTCGGATTGTTCATCTATGGCCTCGGCAGCGTCGGTCACGGTGCGAATGTCTTTATCGTGATCGCCGTGCTGATCGGCGCGCTCCTGATCGGGACCGCACTGGTGCGCCGTCAGGCCGATCATCCGGCGCCGATGCTGCCGGTCGACCTGTTCCGGCGGCCGATGTTCGCGCTCTCGGCGCTGACCGCCTTCTTCTCGTTCGCCACGCAACAGTTCGGGCTGGTGTCGCTGCCGTTCCTGTTCGAGCATACGCTCGGCCTGTCGGCGGTGGCGACCGGGTTGCTGATCACGCCGTGGTCGGTGGTGGTCGGCATCATGGCGCCGATCGCCGGCCGGCTGTCGAACCGCTTTCCGGTCGGCATCCTGGGCGGCATCGGGCTTGCCATTCTCGCGGTCGGGATGGCGTTGCTGGCGCTTCTGCCGGCAAACCCAAGCGAGGCCGATATCATCTGGCGCATGATGGTATGCGGCTGCGGCTTCGGCTTCTACCAGACGCCCAACATGCGCGCGCTGATGGGCAGCGCGCCGCCGGAGCGCGCGGGCGGCGCCAGCGGTATCGTCGCCACCGCGCGCCTGACCGGGCAGACCTCGGGCGCGACGCTGACCGCGCTGTGTTTCGCCTGGGCCGGCGCGAGTGGGCCGACCTACGCACTGGCGCTGGGGGCCGTGTTTGCCGGTGTCGGCGCGGCCGTCAGTTTCACGCGCCTCGCGGCGGAGCCGGGGCGGGGGTAGGCGGTGCTCTTGCTTACCTCGCCCCGCTTGCGGGGAGAGGGAGTTTGCGCCGTTCATCGGGACGATTCCGAGGTTTTCAACGGCATCTCTTCGGGGTACTAGGTGCGCGCGTTGACAATTAGCAGTGATGTTATTTGTCAACGGTGCCGCAATTCAGGACTGACCTCCAATGCACGACATCAAAGCGATCCGCGACAACCCACAAGCCTTCGACGCTGCCCTTGCGCGCCGAGGGCTGTCGCCGCTGTCGCCGTCGCTGCTGGCGATCGACGAAAAGCGCCGCGCCGCCATTCTGGCATCGGAGCAGGCGCAGGCGCGGCGCAACGCGGCCTCGAAGGAAATCGGCGACGCCAAGAAGGCAAAGGACGAGGCGCGCGCCGCGAAGCTGATGGCGGAAGTGGCCGAGCTCAAGACCTCGATGCCCGAAATGGAAACGGCGGCGAAGGCGGCCGACGAGGAACTGAAAAAGGCGCTGGCCGAAATCCCGAACCTGCCTCTCGACGAAGTGCCAGACGGCGCCGACGAGCACGGCAACGTGCAGCATCATGTGTTCGGCAAGACGCGCGACTACGCGTTCGCGCCGAAAGCGCACGACGATCTCGGCGGCGCGCTCGGCTTCATGGATTTCGAGGCGGCGGCAAAATTGTCGGGTGCGCGTTTCGTCGTGTTGAAGAAGGGACTGGCGCGGCTCGAACGCGCCATCGGTCAGTTCTTTCTCGACATCCACACCGGCGAGCACGGCTACACCGAAGTCAATCCGCCGCTGCTGGTGCGTGACGACGCGATGTTCGGCACGGCGCAGTTGCCGAAGTTCAGAGACGATCAGTTCGCGGCATCGAGATCTCCCGACCAATATGAAGCGCTCGCTGCTCAAATTGGATTTCTTAAAAAAGCATTTCCCCAATGGGTCGTCGATGGGGCAATCCATGTTACGCAAGAAAGACTAGAAGAGGCAACGAAGGCGATAGAGCAACACGACTTTGCGGAGAAGCTTTGGCTCATTCCGACCGCCGAAGTCTCGCTGACGAATCTCGTCCGCGAATCCATCGTCGACGACAAAGAACTGCCGATGCGGCTGACGGCGCTGACGCCGTGCTTCCGCGCTGAGGCGGGTGCGGCGGGGCGCGATACGCGCGGCATGATCCGCCAGCATCAGTTCACCAAGGTGGAGCTGGTGTCGATTACGACGCCTGAGACATCGAAGGACGAGCACGAGCGCATGCTGGCCTGTGCCGAGGAGGTGCTGCGCCGACTCGAGCTGCATTACCGCGTGATGACGCTGTGTACCGGCGACATGGGTTTTGCCTCGCAAAAGACCTACGACATCGAGGTCTGGATGCCGGGCCAGGGTGAGGGCGGCGCCTACCGCGAGATTTCATCCTGCTCGGTATGCGGCGATTTCCAGGCGCGGCGCATGGACGCGCGCTATCGCGGCCCCGACGGCAAGCCGCGCTTCGTGCATACCTTGAACGGGTCCGGCACGGCGGTCGGCCGCGCGCTGATCGCTGTGATGGAAACCTATCAGCAGGCCGACGGCTCCATCGCCGTGCCCGACGTGCTGCAGCCGTACATGGGCGGCCTCAAGGTGATTAGCGGCGACAGGTGATGCAAAGACCGCACCTTTCCGAACGGCAACGACGATCGGTCAGGGTCCTGTCGACGCGCTGGCAGCGGCGGATCATCTTTCTCGCGGGTGGCCTTACGGTCGGCGCCGCCGCGGTCGGGCTGGCGCAAGCCTCGGACTGGGCGCAGATCGCGTTTGCCTATGCATTGCAAAGGTGGCGTTACGCCTCGTTCCTGATCACGCCGCTCGGATTTGCGCTGTCGGTGTTCCTCACCATTCGCTTTTTTCCGAATTCGCAGGGCAGCGGCATCCCGCAGGCGATTGCAGCGCGCGAACTCGAGGACCATGAGGCGCGAAGCGGCCTCGTGTCGTTTCGCATCGGCGTCGGAAAAGTCCTGCTCACCGTGCTCGGCCTGCTCTGTGGTGCGTCGGTTGGGCGCGAGGGACCGACGGTGCAAGTCGGCGCCTCCATCATGTTCGCGATCGGACGGATGTCGCCACGCCGTCAACCCGGATTGATCCTCGCTGGCGCCGCTGCCGGCGTCGCCGCGGCCTTCAACACGCCGCTCGCGGGAATCGTGTTCGGCATCGAGGAGATGAGCCGAGCCTTCGAGGTCCGCACCAGCGGCCTGATCATCGGGACGGTGATCGCGGCCGGCCTGACATCGCTGGCGCTGGTCGGCAACTACTCCTATTTCGGCTCCAGCGCGACCATGCTGGGGCACGGCACCGATTGGCTGGCGGTGCCGGTCTGCGGAGTTGTCGGCGGGCTCGCCGGCGGATTGTTCAGCCGTCTTGTGATCGCGATGGCGCGTGGCCTTCCCGGGCGACTCGGTCCGTTGATCAAGCGCTATCCGATCGCGTTTGCCTTCGCCTGCGGGCTGGCGGTCGCGGTGTGCGGATTCCTGTCGGGCGACACCATCTACGGCACCGGCTATTCCCAGGTGAAACACGCGCTGGAAAGCGGAACACGGCTACCGGAAAGTTTCGGCGTCCTGAAACTGGCTGCGACGTTGCTCTCGACCACGAGCGGCATTCCCGGCGGCATCTTCTCGCCGTCGCTCGCGGTCGGCGCGGGCCTCGGCTCCAACGTCGCGCATCTTTTCCCCAGCGCGCCGCTCGCGGCCATCCTGCTGCTCGGCATGGTGTCGTATTTCGCCGGTGTCGTGCAGGCCCCGATCACCGCCTTCGTGATCGTGACGGAAATGACCGACAACCACGCCATGGTGGTGCCGCTGATGGCGGCGGCGCTGATCGCCTATGGCAGCTCTCGGCTGGTCTGCCAGGAAGGCATCTATCACGCGCTGGCCAAGGGCTTTCTGGCACGCGCCGAGACAGAACGGGAGCGCCCGGCCGGTGGTGAGCAGCGCTGACTGGCGCACGTTCGCAGATGCATCTCAGGGAACGCAGGTCCCGCCGTTGTGGTGAGGCGAATAGAGCGCGCCGCAGAGTTTGCCGCCGGTGGCCCAGACGCCGAAGCCGTAGCCGCCGATCGTGACCTGGATTCCGAAATAGCCGCTGTCAGCGACGATGGTGAACTCGCCGCCGCTGATGTCGTCGAGTTCGCTCGCTGTCAGTTCGCGGATGTCGCTGTGCATGTCTCGCTCCTGATGATCGGGCCGGGACAAACCCCGGCACCACGAGACCAGCGATAGACGGACATGCGCGCAAGCGATGTGAGATGGATCACGCGCCCTATTGGTTTGCGAACGCGTTGCCGTTGTGGATGGAGCAGCTCTGGCCGGAGAAATGAAAATCGAGCACCTCGACCTGTCTCCCTTTGCGATTCCGGAAGCTCAGGTGTTTTCCCGGTTGGGTGCCGAAGCCCACGTTTACGGTGCAGGACGAATAGCTCGGGTCGAAACTGATGATCATCCGTCCGGCGCCGACGCCCCTGCCTCGTTCGGAGAAACCGACGATCTTGCCCCCAGTGAACGTCACATTCCGTGCACCGCCTCCCGGTGTCTTGTCACCGGGTCCAACTTCCCTGTCGCGCGCGGCGACCGAGACCTTGACGAAGAAGCGGCCGGCGCCGCTGACGTAGATCGTCCGGTTGACCGTGAAAGCCGAATGCCGTTCGCGGCCGTTTGGTAACTGAAGAGTTCGCTCGGTGGTCCAGGATACGGAAAGGGTCTTGTTGCGGAGCTGTGGAGGCGCATCGCCGGCCCAGAGCGGGCCGGACAGGAAACAGCTTGCGAACAATCCGAGTGCAGCGGGCCAAATGATCCGCATGGCGTGCCTCATCAAATTGCAAAAAGTATCTGTCGGAATTTCCAAACGGTGCGCTACTTTGCGCAGAATGCGGCGAAGGATCAAGCATCCGGAGACGGCAGCAATGACATATCGCGGATCGATATGTTTCAGACGCAGCCGGATCGGGCAGGGAGCAGGCTCCGATCTAGTTCGAGAAGGCGTTGCCGTCGCGGATCGAGCAGCTCTGGCCCGAATAGGTGACGCCAAGCAATTCGACCCGGACACCGCGCCGGTTGGTGATCATCACGCGCTGCCCCGGCGGCTTGCCGTACATGACATGCACGCTGCAGGACGAATAGGTCTGGTCGAAGCTGATCATCATGCGTCCCGCGCCGGCGCCTCGCTGGGCGGTGCCGACGATCTTGCCGCCGGAAAACATCATGTCGCGTGCGCCGCCATGCGGCGTTTTCTCGCCCGGCGCCACCTCGGCCGAGTGGGTGTTGATCGTCGCCTTGACGAAGAAGCGGCCGTTGCCGCTGACGTAGATCAGGCGGCTGACGCTGATGGACGGGCTCTGTCGCTCGCCGCGCGGCGTCATCACCGACCGCTGCATGGTCCACGATGCGGTGATGCTCTTGTTGCGGAGTTGCGGCGGGACACTCTCTGCCCACAGCGAGGTTGACGCAAGGCAGGCCACGGAAAGACCGAGTATGAGGGAGGCGGAGCGCATGACGGGAGCTCTACTGGTTGGAGTATGATTTATGGTGGTGTCGGGCCGCTGCAGGTCTCGGCATACGGTGTCGGGCCGCCGCAACTGCACGCCGTATCGCGGCGTGTTGCTCCTGCAACCGGGCATCGTAGCCGGGCGAGGGCGTCGCGGTCGGCGGCGCTGCGGTGGCCGTGCCCATCGCGGCGAAAGTCATGGCGGTCAGCACGACACCAATTCCAAAGTTGTAAGTCATGAAAAGCGTTTTGGGCCGCATCAATTAAATATTAATCCCTTAAGATAACCAACATTCAAGGCCTTGCACGCATCTTCGCTGGTGCCATGGTGAGGAAATTCGACGATCTTGGCGAGCGCCGTCACACGCGTATCGCTTTTCAGAAGCCGGGATACGTGATTCCGACGCCGGATTCCCCATGGATCGAGTGCGAGGTGGTCGACATTTCCCAGGGCGGGGTCTGTATCGACGTCGGTAACTTATTCATCCCCGACCTGTTTGGCGTCGCCTTCAGTCCGGCCGGTGAAGTATTGCGCGTCTGTCAGCGGATCTGGCGCGATGGACCTTTGGTCGGCGCCCGCTTCGTGTCGGCGAAGGAGTTGCGGCAAGGAAATTTGGCTTCGCCCGATGCTGGGCGCGAGCCGGAAAAGGTCCGCTGACACAGCGCCGGAAGCGCCAAGTTTGCCAGCATCGGCAGAGCCGGATAAGAGGGGTCGGACGGCGCGGTCGCGGCCGAAAGGACACCTCGAAGAATGCGGATTCTCTGTACCAACGACGACGGCATCCATGCGCCGGGTCTCAAGATCGTCGAGCAAATCGCCAGGGAATTGTCCGACGATGTCTGGGTGGTCGCGCCTGAGCTCGATCAGTCCGGCGTCTCGCATTCGTTGTCGCTCAACGATCCCTTGCGGCTGCGCGACGTCGGCCCTCGCCATTTCGCGGTGCGGGGCACGCCGACCGATTGCGTGATCATGGGCGCGCATCACATCCTCGGCGACAAGGGACCGGACCTCGTGCTGTCCGGCGTCAACCGGGGCCGCAACGTCGCCGAGGACGTAGTCTATTCCGGCACCATTGCGGGGGCGCTGGAAGGCACCATTCTCGGACTGCCGTCCTTCGCGCTGTCGCAGGAATTCAGCATGGAGACCCGCAACAAGCCGTTGTGGGAGACCGCGCTGAAATTCGGTCCGCCGATCCTGCGCAAGGTGATCGCAGCGGGCGTGCCGAAAAACACCGTGGTCAACATCAACTTTCCGGCTTGCGTACCGGAAGAGGTCGCGGGCGTGCTGGTGACGCGGCAGGGCAAGCGTAACCTCGGCTTCCTCAAGATCGATGAGCGTCGCGACGGCCGCGGCAATCCGTATTTCTGGATCGGCTTTGAGCGTGCGGCGATGATGGATGCACCGGATGCGGGCACCGACCTCGCGGCGCTGGCGGCGCGTTGCGTCTCGGTGACGCCGCTGCGGCTCAATCGCACTGACGATGCGTTCGCTGAAGTTCTGACGACCACCTTGAAATAAGATAGTCGATCGTTGCCGGCGTTCAGGCGGCAGCGGTGCCCCTGAGCGTGCGCTCGATCATCGCAGCGAGAGATTCCATCTGGAATGGCTTCTGCAATGCCGGGCGATCGCGAAATTCAGGCGGCAGCCCCTGCGTGCCGTAACCCGTTGCGAAGATGAACGGTCGATTGCGCGCCGCGATCACCCCAGCCACCGGCGAAATCAGCTTGCCATTGACGTTCACGTCGAGGATCGCGATGTCGAAGTTCGTTGCGCGCGCGAGCTTGATCGCCTGATCAATCTCGCCGGCTTCCGCGGCGATGGTGTAGCCGAGATCTTCCAGCATATCCGCAACCATCATGCGGATCATCGCCTCGTCCTCAACGAGGAACACGGCGCCGCCAGACGGCTTCGAAGGCGTCATGGTGGATGTCCTTGCCCAATTCCCACCATAGAGTCGCAAATTCCGTGGCCGAACGCAATGCGTGCAGATCGCGCGCGTCAGCGAATGGAAGCAGCATTCGTCCGGTACGCCGGCGGTTTTCCTGGGGTGCCGATTGAGACTGCCCGGCCGCCCAACGTGCTGTCCTGAGCCCAGTTCCGGGCCCGGAACAAAAATCTGTGCGCCGGATTGGTCCGGCGGACGATCCACGCAGATTTCCTAGACTTATCTGCGATATGTGCTGAGCGTGAACAGCGCCTATGAGTCGCCGATGCCCGACGGTCCGCCGCCCGAGAAGATGATGTTTCAGCTCAACCTGCGGCGGCGCGGGATCAGCGATCAGCGCGTGCTGCGGGCCATGGATAACGTTCCGCGTGACGCTTTTGTGGACGAGGCGGATCGCATGGACGCTTGGCGCGACACGGCGTTGGGCATCGCCTGCGGCCAGACCATCAGCCAGCCGTTCGTGGTCGCCTACATGACGGAGCGGCTGGAATTGCGCGACGACCACCGGGTGCTGGAGATCGGCACCGGCTCCGGCTACCAGGCGGCGATCCTGTCGCGATTGTGCCGGGAGGTCGTGACCCTCGAGCGTTTCCGCGCACTCGCGGATCGGGCGCGGGTCCGGCTCAAGAAGCTGCATTGCGACAATGTCGAGGTCATGCTGGGCGACGGCTTTGATGTCCCGGCCGACTTGGGGCAATTCGACCGCATCATGGTCACGGCCGCGATGGAGCAGCTTCCGGAGGCGTTGACCGCCCGGCTGGAGCCGGACGGGCTCCTGGTTGCGCCGGTCGGCCCCCAGAGCGGGCGGCAGACGCTGATCTTGGTCCGCCAGACCGACGCCGGCCTTGTCCGTAAGGAGTTGCTGGACGTCCGCTTCGTGCCGGCGCTGCCCGGCATCGCCCGTGAACTGTAGCCGGACGGCCTCGGGAGGCCTGGTCCCAAGTTCGGTTGCGCCGGCAACACGTTATTCGCACGGTTAAAGGCTTGTTTACTGGGAGCGTGTTTACTCAATTTGTTGTTAGTTGCGTACGAGTGAGTAACCATGTCCCGTGTCGCCGAGTTGCTTTGCTCGCGTCGCGTACCGCAAGTGGCGGTACTGGCGCTGATGTCCATCGGGTTTGCCGGATGCAGCGCGGACATGTCCACGCGCCTCGCGCAGTTCGATGGCGGATCCCAACAATCGAACCATTTCGGCTGGCAGCGTGAGACGACGGGGTCGGTGACGCCTCCGGCGCCCACGGGTCCGGTCGAGCGTCGCGAACTGCCGCAGTACAACCGGCCGCAATATCAATCCCAGCCGCTGCCGCCGCCGATCTCCACACCGAGATCGTATCCGGTCGCGTCAGGCGTGTCCGGGGGTGGTCGCGGGATCGGCTCCTATACGCCACCTGCGCGCCCGATCGAATCCACGGGCACTGTTGCGCACCGTTCGGTGGCTGCGCGGCGCGATGGCTGGAATCATAGTGGCGGCACGACGATCATCGTCGGCACCAGCGATACGCTGGAAGGGTTGTCGCACCGCTATGGCGTCAGCACGGCCGAAATTCTCAAGGCCAACGGCTATCGTGGGCCGCGCCGGTTGCAGCCCGGTCAGCAACTGATCATTCCGAAGCGGGTTGCCGCAGCTGCGCCCGCTATGGCGCATCCTGCTCCGGCCGCGAAGCCGGTCGCCGTGGCCGCCGCTACGCCCGGCGTCCATTTCGTCAATCGCGGCGATACGCTGATGAGCATTGCCCGCCACAATCATATCTCGGTTGCTGAACTGGCGCGCGCCAACGGGCTTTCACGCGACACGAAGCTCAAGCTCGGTATGCGGATCACGGTGCCGGGCAAGACTGCGGCGGTACCCGCTCAGCCGGCGGCCGTTGCCGCCGCACCGGCTGCCGCGCCCTCCGTTCACGTCGCAGCCGCGGCGCCGGCGGCAGTGCCTGCTGCACCGGTTCAGAAAGCCAATCTTGCGGTCGCAACGACGACGCCCGAAGCGGCGGTGGTGAAGCCCGCCGTAAAGGCCGCCGAGGCGACCGGTGCCCTGCCGACATTCCGCTGGCCGGTGCGCGGCCGTGTGATCGCAGCTTACGGTGCCAAGACCAACGGCAAGTCCAACGACGGCATCAACGTCGCTGTACCCGAAGGAACGCCTGTGAAGGCGGCGGAAGACGGCGTCGTGGCCTATGCCGGTAACGAACTCAAAGGTTATGGCAATCTGATCCTGGTTCGGCACGCCAATGGCTATGTGACCGCATATGCCCATGCAAGTGAGCTGTTGGTGAAGCGTGGCGATAGCATCAAGCGTGGCCAGGTCATTGCCAAATCGGGTCAGTCGGGTGAGGTGGGGTCGCCGCAGCTCCACTTCGAGATCCGCAAGGGATCTACGCCGGTTGACCCGCTTCGTTTCCTGAACGGGGCGTGAGTGGCTTCGACGAAACGCCGCTCAATCACAAAACAAAAATGCCCGGCCGTTGCGCCGGGCATTTTATTTATTTGGCGGCGTATCGGAGTGATCTCTACCGCGCCGTCAGCTTGACGCCGCGACGGCCGGCGAGCTCCTGCGTGAACTGCCAGGCGACGCGTCCCGAGCGGGAGCCGCGGGTGGTCGACCATTCCAGTGCCTCGCGCTCGAGTTCGGCGTCGTCGATCCCGATGTCGAAGTGGGCGCAATAGCCGCGCACCATCGCGAGGTATTCGTCCTGACTGCAACGATGGAAGCCGAGCCACAGGCCGAAACGGTCGGACAGCGACACCTTTTCCTCGACCGCCTCGCCGGGATTGATCGCGGTCGAGCGTTCGTTTTCGATCATCTCGCGGGCGAGCAGGTGGCGGCGATTCGACGTCGCATACAGGATGACGTTGTCGGGTCGTCCCTCGATGCCGCCTTCGAGCACGGCCTTCAGCGACTTGTACGAGGCATCGTTACCGTCGAACGAGAGATCGTCGCAGAACACGATGAAGCGGAAGTCGGACGCGCGCAGGATGTCCATCAGTGCCGGCAGGCTTTCGATGTCCTCGCGGTGAATTTCGATCAGCTTTAGCCGGCCGCCGACCTGGGCGTTGACGTCGGCGTGGGCGGCCTTGACCAGCGACGACTTGCCCATGCCGCGTGCACCCCAGAGCAGGGCGTTGTTGGCGGGCAGGCTTTTGGCGAAGCGTTCGGTATTCTCGATCAGGATATCGCGCATCCGGTCGATGCCCTTGAGCAGGCCGAGATCGACCCGGCTGACCCGGGGTACGGGCGCGAGCCGTCCGTCCGGATGCCAGATGAAGGCGTCCGCCTGGGCCAGGACGGCCTGGTTGTCGGAGCCTGAGGCAGTCGAGGACATGCCGGCGGCGATCGTTTCCAGCGCGCGGGCGATCCGCTCGACGACGGCGGACGGCGCCGCGTCAGCGTCCGGACGATTTGTCGCGCGGGTGCGGGGTTTGCGGGACACAGCCTTTGACGCTGGGCGGGAGCCTGTTTTACGTGACTTTTTTGCCATCTTTGCCTTTCCTGAGCCCGCACCCTTAGCGGGGTGTTCCAGCCGCCGCAAGCAGCCGAAATAATGAGGCCCGATCAAGGGTCTGGCAGCGTTGCAATTGGGACCGCGGCCGCTATAGTCCGCGCGAATTTGCCGAACCGGCCGACTCTGCCGTCGCGCCGGCCCGCACTGTTGTCCAAGGAATCCTTCGAATGTTCATCACTCCCGCGTTTGCTCAGGCTGGCGGCGCCAGCGATCCCAACGGCATGCTGATGTCGTTGCTGCCGTTCGCGCTGATCTTCGTCATCATGTATTTCCTGATCCTGCGCCCGCAGCAGAAGAAGGTGAAGGATCACAACGAACTGGTGAAGAACATCCGGCGCGGCGACACGGTCGTGACCACGGGTGGCCTGGTCGGCAAGGTCACGAAGGTGGTGGACGACGATCAGATCGAGTTCGAAATCTCCGATGGCGTTCGGGTGCGGCAGATGCGGCAGATGATCTCCGGCGTTCGCGCCAAGGGTGAACCGGCCAAGGACGACGCTGCCGCGAGCTAGTGGGACGTGAATGTTGGAATCGGACCACTAGTTGTGCCGGGGGCGGCCATTCCTGGAATCTGACGGGTTACCTCGATGTTGTATTTTACGCGGTGGAAGGCGCTGGCGATCATCCTGGTCGCCTTCGTAGTTTGCCTGTGCGCCGTCCCGAATTTCTTTCCCGAAGCCACGGTCAAGAGTTGGCCGAAATGGGCGCAGCGCCATCTCGTGCTGGGCCTCGACCTGCAGGGCGGCTCGTATCTGCTGCTTGAGGTCGACTCCAACTACGTCAAGAAAGAGAAACTCGATCAGGTCCGCGACGACGCGCGCAAGACGCTGCGTGACGCGCGCATCGCCTATACAGGTCTCGGCATCAAGAACGGCGTCGTCGAGGTGCGCATCAGCAAGGAGGCGGAATTCCAGACCGCGCTCGGCAAGCTGCGCGACCTGTCGCAGCCGCTCGGCGGTCTGCTCGGCTCCAACGGCCAGCGCAGCCTCGAGGTCAGCGATGCCGGCGGCGGGCTGATCCGCCTGACGGTGCCGCAGGCTGCCGTCACCGACCGCATCCGGCAATCGGTCGAGCAGTCGATTCAGATCGTCGAGAAACGCGTCAACGAGCTCGGCACCGTCGAGCCGCTGATCCAGCGTCAGGGCTCCGACCGCATTCTGGTTCAGGTGCCCGGATTGCAGGATCCGACCCGGCTGAAGGAAATCCTCGGCAAGACCGCCAAGATGGATTTCCGCATGGTCGACTCAAGCGTGCCGGCGGATCAGGCCGTGCAGGGCCGGGTGCCGCCCGATGCCGAAGTCTTGATGAGCGCGCAGTCGCCGAAGGTGCCGTACGTCGTCAAGAAGCAGGTGCTGGTGTCCGGCGGCGACCTGACCGACGCGCAGCCCGGTTTCGATCCGCGCACCAGCGAACCGATCGTGACCTTCCGCTTCAACACCAACGGCGCACGCAAGTTCGCCCACGCGACGACGGAAAATGTCGGCCAGCCGTTTGCGATCATTCTCGATAACGAGGTGATCTCAGCGCCGGTCATCCGCGAGCCGATCACCGGCGGGTCCGGTCAGATCTCCGGCAATTTCACCGTGCAGCAGGCCAACGACCTCGCGATCCTGTTGCGCGCCGGTGCGCTGCCGGCGCCGCTGACCATCATCGAGGAGCGCACGGTCGGTCCCGGTCTCGGGCAGGACTCGATCGAAAAGGGCGAACTCGCGGCCTATGTCGGCTCGATCATGGTGATCGTGTTCATGCTGGTGACCTACCGGCTGTTCGGTGTGTTCGCCAACATCGCGGTTGCCATCAACGTCGCCATGATCTTCGGCGTGCTGTCGCTCTTGAACGCGACGCTGACGCTGCCGGGCATCGCCGGCATCGTTCTGACGGTCGGTATCGCGGTCGACTCCAACGTGCTGATCTACGAGCGCATACGAGAAGAAATCCGAGGCGGGCGCCCGGCGATCTCGGCGATCGACGCCGGCTTCAAGCGCGCGCTGGCGACGATCCTGGATTCCAACATCACGACGTTTATCGCTGCCGCGGTGCTGTTTTACATCGGTACCGGACCGGTGCGCGGATTCGCCGTCACGCTCGGCGTCGGCATCATTACCACGGTGTTTACCGCATTCGAGGTGACCCGGCTGATTGTCGCGGCATGGGTATGGTGGAAGCGGCCGCAAAACGTGCCGATTTGACAATGCGGAGCCGACTGTGACCCATTTCGTTCTACTCGGGCTCGGTGCCCTCATCGTCATCCTGACCATCGTCAGTTGTTTCGGCTGGCTGCCATCGTTGCGGATCGTCCCGGACAACACGCATTTCGACTTCACGCGCTTCCGTCGCATCAGCTTTCCGATCTCGGCGCTGCTGTCGATCATCGCCATCACGCTGTTCTTCACGCACGGCCTGAATTTCGGCATCGACTTCAAGGGCGGCACGCTGCTCGAGGTGCAGGCGAAGTCCGGCGACGTGAACATCGCGAGCATGCGCACCAAGCTGAATGCGCTCGGACTCGGCGAAGTCCAGTTGCAGCAGTTCGGCGGCCCGACCGAGGTGCTGATCCGCGTTGCCGAGCAGCCGGGCGGCGATGCTGCGCAGCAGGCGGCAGTGCAGAAGGTGCGTGGCGCGCTGGGCGACAGCGTCAACTACCGCCGCGTCGAGGTGGTGGGCCCGCGCGTATCGGGTGAGCTGCTGGCTTACGGCATGATCGGCCTGATGCTGGCGATCGTCGGCATCCTGATCTACCTCTGGTTCCGGTTCGAATGGCAGTTCGCGCTCGGCGCCATGATCGCCAACGTGCACGACATCGTGCTGACCATCGGCTTCATGTCGATCTCGCAGGTCGACTTCGACCTCACCAGCATTGCGGCGCTGCTGACCATTCTCGGCTATTCGCTGAACGACACGGTCGTCATTTACGACCGTATCCGCGAGATGCTGCGGCGCTACAAGAAGATGCCGATGCCGCAACTGCTGAACGAGTCCATCAACTCGACGCTGTCGCGCTCGATCATCACCCACGTCACGGTGACGCTGGCGTTGCTGGCGCTGCTGCTGTTCGGCGGACCTGCGATCCACAGCTTCACCGCGGTCATGATGTTCGGCGTGGTGCTGGTCGGCACCTACACCTCGATCTTCATCGCGGCTCCGATCCTGATCTATCTCGGGGTCGGCGAGCATCGCGAGGATGCCGAGGAGAAGCCGGCCAAATCACCGGCCAAGTCCGCGAAACCGTGACGCGGGACGCGCCGGACGAGCCGCACCTTCCGCGCTCCGCGCCGATCGAGGCTTACGGCAACGGCGGCTTCCGATTCGATACCATGTCGCATCGCGGCTCGCTGCTGTGCCTGCCGGACGGCATCTGGGCATGGCCGGTGACGCGGACGCAGGAGATCGACCGTTATTCGCTCGAGCGGGTGTTTGCGCGCGCAAACAGCATCGACACGTTGCTGATCGGCACCGGCTCCGAGGTCTGGCTCGCGCCGTCTGGTTTGCGTGAGGCGTTGCGCCGCCATCACGTGGGCGTCGACACCATGCTGACCGGACCGGCGGTCCGCACCTACAACATCATGCTGGGCGAGCGCCGCCGGGTCGCGGCAGCGCTGATCGCCGTCCCATGATCGCCTCATTCCATTGTCAGCGCCTGACGGCGCAGATGGTTGCGTCATGAACGGCGCGGCATCGGATGACGCCGCCGCAACGTTCTGCGCGGATCTCGTGCGCACCCATGATTTCGAAAGCTACGCGGCGACGATCTTTGCGCCGGCATCGTGTCGCCGTGCGCTGCTGGCGCTTTACGCTTTCAACGTCGAGATCGTCCGGGTCCGGGAGCACGTCACCCAGCCGCTACCCGGTGAGATCCGCATGCAGTGGTGGACCGACATGCTCGCAGGCGCGGGGCATGGCAGTGTGGAGGGGAATCCGGTCGCGGCCGAATTGCTGGCGGCGATCCGTGATTATGGCCTGCCGGTCGAGCCGCTGACACGCCTGATCGAGGCACACCAGTTCGATCTCTACAACGATCCAATGCCGGATACGGCCGTGCTGGAGCAGCATCTCGACGACACGTCGTGCGTGCTGTTGTCGCTCGCGGCACGCATTGCCGGACACCAATCCGAGGAAACGGATCATCTGGTGCATCATGCCGGTCTTGCGTGCGGCATCGCGCGCGCGAGCGCGACGTTCGGGCGCGACGCATCGCGGCGGCAACTGTTCGTGCCGCGCGATCTGCTGGAGCGGCACGGCTGCGACCTCGAGCAGGTGTTCGCGGGCCAGGACTCCCAGCAGCTTCACGCGGCGCTCGGCGAATTGGCCGAGGACGCACAAGCGCATCTGGATACGGCACTGGCGCTGCTGCCGGGCACGCCGCAAGCCGCACGGACGGTGTTTCTGCCGCTTGCACTGGTTCGCCCGGCACTGGATCGCGTGGTCCGGCCCGGCGCAAATCCCTTCATGCCGCCGGCCACCTCTCGACTGCGCATGTTGTGGACGCTGTGGCGGGCGGCGCGTTCGAGAGCGTTCCGCGCCTGATTCAGGCTTGGTCGGCTGTTCCGAAGTTGAAGCGGTCGCGCAGGTTCTTGCGGCTCTCCAGAATGCCGCGAAAGAATTCACGATCTGCGGGGCTTGTGATGAGCGGCTCGATCAGGTCGATCTGGTTCATCGCGATGAGCTGAAGAATTTCGGTGCGCACCTTGCCGCTGGCGTCACGAGGCAGGAGGGGCACGACCTGGATGTGCTCCGGCGGCTTCGGATCGCTTGCAGCCGCGAGCGCGGACCGTAGCTTTGCTTCAAGCACGACCTGATCGGCTTCGACAAATGCATAGAGGCCGACACCCGTGCGACGATCGGCGAAGGCGACGATGGCCACGTCACGGACATCCGCATTTTCCTTGATGCGCGCGCTCAGCACCGGCGCGTCGTTGACAAGGCGCCGGCCGCCGCCTTCGCGGTCGGTGAAGTTGAAGACGCCGCGCGTGATGGCGCGATAGACTTTCTTGCCGGTCATCAGCCAGGTGCGCGCCACGATCGACTTGCGCGCCAAAATCTTCCGCTCGGTCGGCGTCAGCGCCTCCGGTGCATAGGTACGCTTGTGCTTCAGGAGATGGCGCAGATCCTCGTAAGCCGCGATGCGAAACAGCCGCGAGCGCCGGTTGAAGCAGGCGGCGAGCTGAAAATCGGTCAGGTAGGCACGACCGTCGCTGCCGCGCAGCCAGTTCTGCTCCTTGGCGAGATCGTTGTGGCAGATGCCGGCGCGATGCAGCTTGCGCAGCGCCGTCTTGGCGGACCGGAAATAGGCGCGGTCGCCATGCGGCTTCGCCAGATGCAGGGCGACGCCATCGATGAAGCCGCGCACCAGTGCGCTGCGACCGCCCCACAGCAGCTTCGGGCCCACATTGAGATCGCGGGCGCGCGTGAGCGCCTTGCGCTCGCGTTCGAACAGATGCCGCGCGGGAAGATAGGACCACCACGGCACCTGATCGAGCCGCCGCAATACGGCCTCGACCTCGCCATCACTGGTGCGGAAACGGCCGCGCTCCACGGTCGAGAACACGTCGCGCTTCAGCAGCACGCCCTCGGTCCATGTGGTGGACAGCGCCGCGATGTCCTGTTTCGGAAGAGGCATGACCGGTCCTGAAATCGCTGTCGTGCCGCGGCGTCAGGCGGCTTGCGCGACGCGCAGCGCGTCCGCGATCCAGCGGTCGAGATCTGCGAGCGCTCGTGCACTGATCGCCTGTTTCTTGGCGACGGTCTTCTCGTTGCCGCGCAGCCGCGTGCCATCGGGCTTTTTCGTCGGGGGATTGGCGAGCGGCGGGAACAATCCGAAGTTGATGTTCATGGGTTGAAACGAGCGCGGGCCGCTGTCGATGGTTTCGATGTGACCGCCGGTGATGTGCCCGAGCAGCGCACCGAGCGCTGTGGTTGGCGGCGGCGATGCAAGCGCCTGCGCGCGCACGTCCGCGGCAGCATAGAGCCCGGCGATCAGACCGATGGCCGCTGATTCGACGTAACCCTCGCAGCCCGTCATCTGTCCGGCGAAGCGTAGCCGGGGCTCGGCGCGCAGCCGCAACTGGGCGTCGAGCAGCTTGGGTGAATTCAGAAAGGTGTTGCGATGCAGGCCGCCGAGGCGGGCAAATTCCGCGGTCTCGAGGCCGGGAATGGTGCGGAAGACGCGCGTTTGTGCACCATGCTTCAGCTTGGTCTGGAAGCCGACCATGTTGTAGAGCGTGCCGAGTTTGTTGTCCTGGCGCAATTGCACGATCGCGTAGGGCTTCACCGTGGGGTCGTGCGGATTGGTGAGGCCGACCGGTTTCATCGGGCCATGGCGCAGGGTTTCGCGGCCGCGCTCGGCCATCACCTCGATCGGCAGACATCCATCGAAATAGGGCGTGCTGGTTTCCCACTCCTTGAAGTCGACCTTCTCGCCGTCGATCAGCGCATCCACAAAGGCGTGATACTGCGCTTCGGTCATCGGACAGTTGATGTAGTCGGCGCCGGTGCCGCCCGGGCCGACCTTGTCGTAGCGGGACTGAAACCACGCCTTCGACATGTCTATGGAGTCACGGTGCACAATCGGTGCGATGGCGTCGAAGAAGGCCAGCGCGGATTCGTCGGTCAGCGCCCGGATTGCGTCGGCCAACGGCGCGGAGGTGAGGGGGCCGGTTGCGACGATGACATTATGCCAGTCGGCCGGTGGCAGGCCGTCGATCTCGCCGCGGCGGATCTCGATCCGCGGATGGTCTGCCAAGGCTTTGCTGACCGCGGCCGAAAAGCCGTCTCGGTCTACCGCGAGCGCGCCACCGGCGGGCACCTGGTTGGCGTCGGCGCTGCGCATGATCAGCGAACCCAGCCGGCGCATTTCGGCATGCAGCAGCCCGACAGCATTGTTTGCGGCATCATCGGAGCGGAACGAATTGGAGCAGACGAGTTCGGCGAGGCCGTCGGTGCGATGGGCCTCGGTCATCCGGTGCGGCCGCATCTCATGCAGCACCACAGGGATACCAGCCTGAGCCACCTGCCAGGCGGCTTCCGAGCCAGCGAGGCCGGCGCCGATGACGTGGACGGCGTCGCGAGAGGATTCGATCTCTTTCATGGCCGCAGGGGTAGCGTGTTTTCCGGCCAAGGGGAATCGCGTTTGCGCCGAGCGGCTGCCAGACACGACAACGCCCGCGCGGGGCGGGCGTTATCCGTTCAGGCAGTCGGCTGAAGGCATTCAGCCGTTGTAGGCACCGGCGGCGACACGCGGAATATCCGAGCGATCAAGGCCGATATCGGCCAATTCACGGTCGTTGAGCTGGGACAGCTCGTTGACGTTGCGCTGATACTCCCGGAACGCCTGGATCATGCGAATGAATGAGAGCAGCATGGGGTAGTCTCCTTGTCTTGACGATTCAGCCCTTGGAGGCTGGCCTCATCGTTGAAGTGAATATAGGGCACTATCTCGCGGTGCAGCAGTCTAAATGTTGCGATGCAGCTAATTGAAATTTGCATAGCTTGGCAAGAAATGATTAACCTTTCGCTGCCGACCTGCCGTCACCGGATGAAGCCATTTCCGGGGCGAATTGAAGGATTACGATCCCCCATCGACCCCATAACTGGAATTTTTCCAGAAATCCGGGAATAGGCGGCTCGGAGTTCCACGAGACCAATATGGGAACGCTTTATGACGTTGCCATGTCTGTTTCGCATGAATCGCCTATATTATGAATATGCATTCAGAAATGCATGTCGAGCACATAAATAGCCGGTCCCATCATGGATGAGACCGGCTAGGTTGGAAGCTAAATGCGGGAGTTGGCGTCGTTACCGAAACAGCGAGGACGGGAAGTCCGCGGCGTACCGGCGGACCTTGGGCACCGCAGGCGGCTCATGCGAGGTCGGAACCGGCTCGACGGCCTTGCGATAGAGGTGCCACGTGGCATGGCCAAGCAGCGGGATCACGATAGCGAGCCCAAGAAAGAACGGGATCGACCCGAGCACCAGCAACGCGGCGACGATCAGGCCCCAAGCCGCAGCCGGGACCGGGTTCTTCGCAACCACGCGCATCGACGTCACCATCGCGTCGGTCACGCCGGCATGCCGGTCAAGCATCAGCGGGAACGACACGATGCTCATGCACAGCGCAACGACGGCGAACAGAAATCCGACGCCGCAGCCAACCACGATCAGATGCCAGCCTTCCGATGTCGTCAGCACGCGACTGACGAAATCGGGAATCTCGGATGCTGCGGCATTTCCGAACGTCGAGATGTAGATTGCCTGTGCGGTTGCAATCCACACCACGAAGATCGCGAGTAGCAGCGTGCCGAGACCAAGCATTGCGCCGAACGATGGGGAGCGCAAAACGTGCGTCGCATGCCAGGCCGACGCGTCCTGGCCGAGTTCGCGCCGGTAGCTCAGCTCATAAAGTCCGAGCGCTGCGAACGGCCCGAGCAGTGCAAAGCCTGCAGCGAGCGGAAACAGCATCGGCAGCACCGAATAGCCCATTGCAAGCCGCGCCAGCACGATACCGAGCACGGGATAGATCAAGCAGAGGATGATCGCGTGGCTCGGCACTGCCTTGAAATCCTCCCAGCCGAGTCGCAGCGCGTCGTGCAGATCGGAGAGTTCGAGATGCCGAATGACGGGCGTCGCACTGCCGGCGCCAGATTGCATTTGTGTGGTGACGGGAACGGGATAAGAGGTGGCCATTGCGTGCTGTCTCCCTTTTGCGGTGACAGACTCGTCGCGCAGGCGGCAAGCTGCCCCTTCGGAAACGATCACGATCAAGCCAGACGCGAAAGCAAAGAACCTGGCCTTGCCGCGACCTGTCCGTCAAAGTCTAACGCCGATCTCTTATTCCCGTTGCTCACTGTTCAGTGAATTTTTATGCTGCGGCTGCACTGCAGTGCGGAATGTCGCTTGCATTTGAATGATGTTGATCGCCGCGCGGAAGGCACAAATACGACAATGTGATGTCAGCGCGATCGATCGATTCAAAAAAGCCGACAAGGCTTGCCGCACTGCCGCATTGGCAAGCCAGACCGAGGCGGTTAGTCTTTGCCCGATCTGACGGACCATGGACGCGGAAGCCGTTCGGATTAGTGCAGTCTTCAAGTCATTTGGGAGCGACACAATGAGCATATTCGGAAAGATCATGGGCGCCATCTTCGGCACGCACGCGGAAGCCGCCACGCCGGCACCGACGCCCGCAGGTGGCGAAGCTCCGGCTTCGGGGTCAGGCGTTGCGCCGGCCGAAAGCGTCGATGTCGCGGCCATTCTCGACAAGGCGGTCGCCGCCAAGAAGGAAAAGCTGGAGTGGCGCACGTCGATCGTCGATCTGATGAAGGCGCTCGATATCGATTCCAGCCTCAGCGCACGCAAGGAGCTCGCCAAGGATCTGAAATATACCGGCGACACCAATGATTCCGCGACCATGAACATCTGGCTGCACAAGCAGATCATGGGCCAGCTTGCGGCCAACGGCGGCAAGCTGCCGGCCGACATCAAGCACTGATCCTGCTTTGAGAAAACACGATCTGGAAAAGGCCCGCGTCAGGCGGGCCTTTTTTGTCGCCGGCGCATCTCGCGATCCAACGCGGTGACGGAGCGGCCGCGGCATCGCAATTTATCGTGCCGCGGGACTGATGGTTCGGCGAGATCTCCGAAATAACTCGCGCTCTCGGTGCGAATCCCGATTGCGGGACGGATCAACCTCCTCCTATAGTTTTGAGGCTGCCGCTCTTGTCTTGCAGCGACATCGCATGTGTTGGAAAGGGCATTCCATGACTCACGATTGGGCCGTTGACGTTAAGAAATATGCTCCCGATGCCAGTGCCGATCACATCAAGGGCATTGTCAAACATTGTGGAATTGCGCTGCAAAAGCGCGACTCGTCGTTCGTGGCCTGCACAGACAAGGCCGAACGCGACCGCGTGCGTGACGGGTTCATGAAGAAGAAGCTTGCGCTGACCCAATCCGACGCCGAGCTCGACAAGGCGATCATGGATGTGTGCCAGAAGATGCATGGCGATCGCGACAAGTCGCGGGTCGCGTTTTATTATCTGCTGGCCGAGAAGTACGGCAAGCTGTCGCTGTTCGGGTAACCCGGGACAGTTTCCTGCCGTCGAGCGCGGCGGTCCCGCATGCCTGTGATCAAGGCGCCGCGATCGCGCGTAAAATGCTGGGCCGCTCAGGCACGATGGACGTTGCCTGGTCGTTGCACCTTCAGGCCTGAAGGTCGGCCTCTTCCGGATGCTTGTCGAGATAGTCGACCACAAAGCCGCAGCCGGCGACGACCTTGAGGCCGTCGGCACGGATGAGCGCGAGCGCGCCTTTGACCAGTTCCGACGCAATGCCACGCCCGCGCAGCGCGCGCGGCGTTTCGGTGTGAGTAATGATGACCTTGCCCGGCGCCAGCCGATAGTTCGCGAAGGCGAGGTCGCCTTCGGCGTCCAGTTCGAAGCGGCTCAAAGCCTTGTTGTCGCGAACGATGGCCATGTCTGCATCAAGTCCTCAAAGAAATCATGGGCATGAGCATCGCACGTGCACGCAACGTCCGATAGGCGTGTCACTGCATGGCGGCATGAACCCGCGTCCCGGCCACGGCGACCAAAGGTCACACGATCTGTGGGGTCGGCTCCATGCGCGTCTCTCCCATCCTGTCGTTTTGCCTGATGGTGCCGGTCTGCGGCGGATGGCTGCTGCTGGCGTCTCCGGGCTCGGCCGCGGCCGAGGAGGGCGCTTCATGGCAAAGCTGCGTGGCCGAGGCCATGGCGCCTGATGCGCGGGTGACGGCCTGCAGTGCGGTGATCGACGGCAAGACGGAAACCGGTAAACGGCTCGCTGCTGCATATTGCAATCGCGGCCATGGGTTGACCGAGCAGCGCGAGCTTGATCGGGCGCTGGCCGACCTCGACGAGGCGGTCCGGCTCGATCCCGCCTATCCCTGCGCGTATTCCAATCGCGGCAGGGTTTACGCTTTCAAGCGCGACCTCGACCGCGCCATCAAGGATTACGACGAAGCGATCCGCCTCGATCCGGCGTTTGCCCTGGCCTACAACAATCGCGGCGACGCCTGGCTCGGCAAGGGCGATCCGAAGCGCGCGATGGCGGATTTCGACGCAGCGATCCGAAGCGATCCTGATCTCGCGATCGCCTATGGCAATCGCGGTTACCTCTACTACCGGATGCACGACTTTTCGCACGCCATCCAGGACTACAGCCATCAGATCAAGCTCAAGCCCGATGTGCTTGCCTATATCAATCGCGGCAATGCGTTTCGTGATTCCGACCAGCTCGATCGCGCCATCGACGATTTCACGGAAGTGATCACGCTCGCGCCCACGGATGCGCGAGGTTGGCGCAACCGCGGCGTGATCCGCCTGTTCAAGGGCGACGACAAGGGTGGGCTCGCCGATTACGACAAGGCGCTGCAGTTCGATCCGGCCGATGCCTATTCCTGGAATAATCGCGGCATGGCGAAGAAGCGCCTCGGCGACAAGAAGGGCGCCATCGCGGATTTCAGGAAGGCGCTCGCGTTGCAACCCAACCTGCGGAGCGCGCGGGAGAGTCTTCAGGCGCTGGGTAAGAAGCTGTAACGCGACGGGAAATTCCGCCGCGGTTCGCTATTTCAGCAGGTCCGCATAGTCGGGATGCTTTTCGATCCAGGCCTTCACGAAGGGGCATTGCGCCACAACCTTGAGGCCGGCCGCGCGGACCTGATCCAGCGCGCCCTTGACCAGTCGAGAGCCGACGCCTTTGCCGCCAAGCTCCGAGGGCACCTTCGTATGGACGAAGGTGATCACGCCATCGGCGAGCTCGTAATAGGTCGCGGCGAGGTACCCCTCGACCTCCAGTTCGTAACGGTGCTTTTCGGTATTGTTGACGACGTCGGACATTTGCAGGTTGCCTGTTGGAGAACTGGCCCGATACTGTCGGGGAACGGCGGCGAGGACAAGCGCCAAAGCCGGTCGCGTCAAACCCGCTATCGCCTTTTGCGAACGTCGATGTTGATGTCGATATCGACAACGGCCACGCAGCTTTGCTCGCTTTGATGCGACTGTCCTTCCTGCCACGGACCGTCACGCGATGCGGCGTTGCGGACGTTTTTAAGCTTGAGACATTTCCAGGCACCACCGGGCGGCAGTCGTCCCCTGTTGGACTCACCGGCGAATTGCCATGCGAGCACGGCCTCGGCGCCGTCCTTGTCGCGGCCGATGATCACCGGACATACGTCGCGCCGGCGGTTCTGGTAGATGCAGGTGACCTGTTGCTCCCTCAGCATCGCCTCGCGGAAAATCCTGTATGTCGCGCTGGGCATGACAACCTGCCGGTCAACCACTGAGAAGATGGTGTCCAGACTACACCGTACGGGCCGACTTGTTAGGCCGGAGGACCGCAATCGATGCTATTGATGCCGGATGGCTCGACGCGCATAGTTTTCGGAGGGTTCCGGATCGATCAGGCTTACACGCCCACAGGATATCAAATCAAGAGATCGCCATGGCCAATGAGAAAGGCCCCAACGTCAAGAAGAAGCAGACCTGCAAGAACTGCGAGGGCAAGGGCCTCGTCAAGAAAGGCGACCGGGTGATGAAGTGCCAGCGCTGCAAGGGGACGGGAGTGAGGTGAACTCGGTCGATGAACTGCTACGCCGCGATCATCAAACTTCTTGGTAAAATTTATTGGACGAGTTCGACAACACAATCGATTATATAAAATTGTGTTCGCACGCGGTATGAAACTCCTCGCGGCGTCGTAGTGCTCCCCATCGCCCGGGATCGTGCTTGCGAGGCACGGCCGCGGACGCCGGTCCCGCTCCGGCGAAATGCGGCCCTCAGGCGAAGGCCGCCTTCTTCAGGGCAGTGCAAGTACAACGTTGTTAATGAGGTCGGTAACAACGTCATCCGCTTGGGGCTGAACGACAACAACGCTGGAGGGATGCGCGGCCATATTCCGCTTTGTCAGCTTCTCTTTGAGAATTTTGATGACGTTGCTATTCACCGTCTGCGCCGTATTGCAGACCTCAACAATCTCTGACTCTTTGAATTCGTCGGCGAAATTATCGTAAGTCTTAATCGAAACGCCTGCGCGTTTCGGATAGCGAATCCCGATTGCAGCGTTGAATGCTGCCAATCTTGCTGCATCTTTCAAAATCCATTTCAAAAGATGGTCGAACGCGAGATTCCAAGTCATTACAATGCAGGCCCGATAGGCACGGACCCTGTAGCAATCGATAGCTTCGCGTAGGAAAACCTTCTCCGTTAAGTCTGGCACCTTTTCAGGAAGGTCAATCAGTAGTTTGCTCACTGCCTGAATGCTTGGGTGGATGCCGTACTTTTCATCCAAGTCTGACCTCGCTGCCCGTGTCAGATTGTAGCTGTCACCTTTCCGCAAGGTTTTAGCAGGCTTCGACTCAGTCATACGTGTGAGATACATTGCAATGTTGGGCACCGGGAGATGTAGCTCTTGGTAGCAGACGCGAATGTCTCCTGTCCGAAACGTCGCCATGTTCTGATGTGTGTGAAGCCACCAGGCCAAAAGTCGGATTTTTTCGCCGGGTGCTAAAGAGTCGAAACCCGCGACTTGACTGACTAGATCATTCAGCTCCATCGCGGCCGCCGCCCAACTTCTTTTTCACGTAATCTAAGCCGAGATGATTGATCTCGTAGTCGCCAGCATCGTTTTTGACGAAATACTTCTTCGCTTTGAGGTCGCGGAGAGGTTGCCAAAAATCCGGAATGTTGGCTGACCAATTCATAGATCGGAAACAAGTATAGATATGCCCGGCGCCGACGGCACTAATCCCACGGCACTCTTTCAGCCAAGCCGCCGCGATCATGTACTTTTTATGCTGGCTTCCGGCATCCTTGCCCGCAGCAAACGCCGCAAGTGAGACCTCGGCGTTCATGTCGATATCTACGACATCAGGCGCTTTAGGGGCTTTGCGAGGAGCACGCTGACGCGGTGGATTGGGGGCGACATCGACAGTCTCGACGTCCTCTTCTTCGTCGAACGGTTCAATCTCGACGTGCTGTTCGCCGTTGCCGTTTCCAAGCGGCGCGGTGATCCGCTTCGTCGCCACTGGTTGCGGCGGGCGAAGAGCGTTCTGGATCGCTTGAGTGATCTGACCGATATCTCCATCCCCCAACTCGGCTTCGACCATAACGAAACGGATGCGAGAGGGGGCCTTGGTACCAACAGAGCTTTTTGCCATTACACTGGCTCCAGACAATAGAGACGAATCAGGCGTTGTGGTGGACCACCTCTGTATCTATGGGTTGCAGGTTCCAAACAAGCAAAAGTTTTCGATTTGTTCTTTGTAAAGGGATGTAATTAACCTCCAAATCGGAAAAATATCTGCGCTCGCTCCTCGACCCGGTAAAACCCCCAATTTAGGACCTTGACCGTTCCGTGACAGTCATGTCCACGAAGAATGGTATCGAAATACCACAAACGCCTGATGGAATAACAACCTCAACAACCTCTTTCGCCTCGAAGGTGATGCCGAAGTGCTTGATCCACGCCGCTGCGAAGAACGACATCGTGTACTCGAAAACGTTGTTGGCCGCATCAACGACGTTTTTCATCAGGACTCTCTGAACTTCCTGCATGTCTTGCTTCTTCGTAAACCGTTTAATCCCGTGGATGACCATGAGGTCAGAAACAAGAAACAACGAATTGAACCCGTGCTGCGAGAAGTAGAGACTCCAAAGCTCATCCGAAGCGGGATCATCGGCGGCGTCAGCAAACGCCTTGTTTAGAACCTTGTTGTTCGGCGGATGAAACGAGAAGTTATTGCGGATGAGTGTCAGCAGGCTAGATTCAGCGAAAACATTTTCCAAATTCGTGAAGGCGTCGCGCCCACCTTGGTCCATTCGCGTGGTATAGTCGCGCCCAACTGGGCTCGCTTCCACAGATCGGATTAAGTCCCGAGCCTCATGCAACATGCCAACTAGAAAACGAATAATCATCTGAGATTGCGCGGCGCCCAAGCGCTGCTCTGTTGGCGAGGTCGGTTCATGAGCGAGAGACAGTACGACAAGCTTTTGAAGTAGCTGCACTTGATTGACAGCGTAACCAAGCGAAAGCAGATAGCCTCGCTCCTCGCTAGGCATTGCCTGCAGTTTCTCCTTAGGCATCCCGATATGAAAAACTTTTACGGTCGTGGTCGGCATAGACCTTCAGCGATCCAAAAGGAAATTATGACTGTGAAACGCGAGGATGCGCTTGTGAGCGGGAAAGGCTCGCTCACTCCGCCGCCTCGCTCGCGCTGCGCCGCTTCGGCTTGCCCGCCTTTTCCAGCACCGGCTTGAGAAACTGTCCGGTGTAGCTGCGCGGGGCTTTGACGATATCTTCCGGCGGGCCCCAGGCGACGATCTCGCCGCCGCCGTCGCCGCCCTCGGGGCCGAGATCGATCACCCAGTCCGCCGTCTTGATGACCTCGAGGTTGTGCTCGATCACGACAACCGTATTTCCCTGCGCCACCAGCTCGTGCAGCACCTCCAGAAGTTTCTTCACGTCGTGGAAGTGAAGTCCCGTGGTCGGCTCGTCCAAAATATAGAGCGTGCGGCCGGTCGCGCGCTTGGAGAGTTCCTTGGCGAGCTTGACGCGCTGCGCCTCGCCGCCTGACAGCGTGGTGGCCTGCTGGCCGACATGGATATAATCGAGACCGACGCGATGCAGCGTCTTGAAGGTCTCGCGCACGCGCGGCACTGCCTTGAAGAACTCGGCGGCTTCCTCGACCGTCATGTCGAGCACGTCGGAGATCGACTTGCCCTTGAACAGCACCTCCAAGGTCTCGCGGTTGTAGCGCTTGCCCTTGCAGGTGTCGCAGGTGACGTAGACGTCGGGCAGGAAGTGCATCTCGATCTTGATGACGCCGTCGCCCTGGCAGGCCTCGCAGCGGCCGCCCTTGACGTTGAACGAGAAGCGGCCCGGCTCGTAGCCGCGTGCCTTGGATTCCGGCAAGCCGGCGAACCACTCACGGATCGGCGTGAACGCGCCGGTATAGGTGGCAGGGTTGGAGCGCGGGGTGCGGCCGATCGGCGACTGGTCGATGTCGATGATCTTGTCGATATGTTCCAGTCCCTCAATGCGGTCGTGCGGCGCGGCGCCTTCGCTGGCGTTGTTCAGTTTTCGCGCGATGGCGCGATACAGAGTGTCGATCAATAGCGTCGACTTGCCGCCGCCGGAGACGCCGGTGATGCAGGTGAACAGGCCGAGCGGAATTTCGGCGGTGACGTTCTTGAGGTTGTTGCCGCGCGCGTTGACCACTTTGATGGTGCGGCGATGGTTCGGCGGCCGCCGCTCCGGCACCTCGACCTCGAGTTCGCCGGTCAGATATTTTCCGGTCAGCGACTTCGGGTTCTTCATGATGTCGGCCGGCGTGCCTTGCGCCACGATGTGGCCGCCGTGCATCCCGGCGCCGGGGCCGATGTCGAGGACGTAATCGGCGAGGCGGATGGCGTCCTCGTCATGCTCGACCACGATCACGGTGTTGCCGAGGTCGCGCAGGCGTTTCAAGGTTTCGAGCAGCCGCGCGTTGTCGCGCTGGTGCAAGCCGATCGACGGCTCGTCCAGCACATAGAGCACGCCGGTGAGGCCCGAGCCGATCTGCGAGGCGAGGCGGATGCGCTGGCTTTCGCCGCCGGACAGCGTGCCCGACGCACGCGATAGCGTGAGATAGTTGAGGCCGACGTCGAGCAGGAACGACAGCCGCTCGCGGATCTCCTTGAGCACACGGCCGGCGATCTCGTTCTGCTGCTTGTTCAGCGTCGCCGGAATGCCGTCGAACCATTCGCCGGCGCGGCGCACCGAGAGTTCGCTGATCTCGCCGATGTGCTTGCCGCCGATCTTGACGCACAGCGCTTCGGGTTTGAGCCGATAGCCCTTGCAGGCATCGCAGGGCACGTCGGAGAAATACTTGCCGAGCTCTTCGCGCGCCCACTCGCTTTCGGTTTCGCGGAAGCGGCGATCGATGTTGGTGACCACGCCCTCGAACGGTTTCTTGGTGTCGTAGGATCGCACGCCGTCTTCGTAGGAGAACTTGATCTCGTCGTCGCCGGAGCCGTGCAGCAGTGCGGCCTGCGTCTTCTTCGGCAAATCCTTCCACTTGGTGTCGAGCGTGAACTTGTAGAACTTGCCGAGCGCGGTCAGCGTCTGCACGTAATAGGGCGATGACGATTTGGCCCACGGCGCGATGGCGCCCTTGCGCAGGGTCAGTTCCTTGTCGGGGATCACGAGATCCTCGTCGACATGCTGCTCCACGCCGAGGCCGCCGCATTTCGGGCAGGCGCCGTATGGGTTGTTGAACGAGAACAGGCGCGGCTCGACCTCGGGCAAGGTGAACCCGGAGACCGGACAGGCGAATTTTTCCGAAAAAAGGATGCGCTCGGGGCCGCTCTTGTCGTGAATCTTCGCGACCTTCTTGTCGGACTTTTTGTTGTCGTCGGCCGTCGCCGGCGCATCGGCGTATTCGATCACCGCCAGCCCTTCGGCGAGCTTTAGCGCGGTCTCAAAACTTTCGGCCAGGCGCTGGCCAATGTCGTGCCGCACCACGATGCGATCGACCACCACGTCGATGTCGTGCGGAAATTTCTTGTCGAGCGCGGGCGCGTCGGCGAGTTCATGGAACGCACCGTCGATCTTGACGCGCTGAAAACCCTTCTTGAGATATTCCGCCAGTTCCTTGCGGTACTCGCCCTTGCGGCCGCGCACCACCGGCGCGAGTAGATAGAGGCGGGTGCCTTCGGGCAGCGCCAGCACGCGATCGACCATCTGCGATACGGTCTGGCTCTCGATCGGCAATCCCGTCGCCGGCGAATAGGGCACGCCGACGCGCGCCCAGAGCAGGCGCATGTAGTCGTAGATCTCGGTAACGGTACCGACGGTCGATCGTGGGTTCTTCGAGGTGGTCTTCTGCTCGATGGAGATGGCCGGCGACAGCCCGTCGATCTGGTCGACGTCGGGCTTCTGCATCATCTCCAGGAATTGCCGTGCGTAGGCGGAGAGCGACTCGACGTAGCGGCGCTGGCCCTCGGCGTAGATGGTATCGAACGCCAGCGACGATTTGCCGGAGCCGGACAGGCCGGTGAACACTGCGAGCCTGTCGCGTGGAATTTCGACGTCGATGTTCTTCAGATTGTGCTCGCGGGCCCCGCGGATCGTGATGGCGCGCGTGGCGGAACCGTTTTGCTGACGCTTCGCCTTGATGACTTCATCCATGACAGGCTTTTCCGGACGCGAAACGCCGCGCCGCGTTTGGGCGCGCGACACCGAAGTCCGGCTTCGCGCCATGTGTTGGCTATCCGTGGAACATAGATAGAACGATGGCGGATTTCCAGAGGCCGATGACGATCATCACCGATTTCGTCGCAGCGGAGCGGGGATAATCGCAGCGGCTGCCAGTTTGTGGCAGCAAGGCTGAAGCGGATCACCGACGTCCGCCGAAGGCAAACACAAAGGCCGGCGAAATGCCGGCCTTTTGTCATCGTGGAAAGAAGTTCGGAGGCGATCAGTACTTCGCAACCGCCGGGCCGCCCCAACGATAGTTGATGCGTGCCGTGGCGAGGTCCACGTCCTGCCGGATGCGGTCGGTTCCGAACAGCGTGCCCGGGGCACCCGCGACACCATTGTTGAGGAAGGTGCGGTTTTTGTCGCCCATGAACAGGTGATCGTATTCGAAGCCCAGCGACCAGTTCGGCGCGAAGGCATATTCGAGGCCGACGCCGACCACGGCGCCCCACCGGGTGTCGTTGACATTGTCGGTGGCCTGCAGGCCACTGGCGATATCGAAGCTCCGGTAACGGTTGGAGGCCACCGCCGCACCGCCCTTCACGTAGAGCAGCGTCGCGTCCCAGGCGTAACCGAGCTGGCCGGTGAACAGGCCGAACGCATCGGTGCGGGTATCGTTGGTGAACGCGCCATTGAAGAGGCTGACGTTGCGGCCGCTCAGGTCGGCCCAGTTGCCCTGAGCTTCAAGGCCGAACACCCAGCTGTTGGCCTGCCAGCGATAGCCGATCTGGCCGCCGATGGTGCCGCCGTCCGCATCGTGGCAGCCTTCATTCGCCACGAAAGCACCGCCAGGCGTCGTGAAATCCCAGCAATTCCGGCTCGATCCCCAGCCGCCGTTGGCGCCGATATAGAAGCCGGACCAGTCATAGATGGCGGCAACCATCGGAGGCGCCTTGGTGTAAGGCCGAGCCGCGAGATCCGCCGCTGAAGCGGGAGCAATACCAAGGCCGATGACAAGAGCGCCGACGGCACTGATCAAAAACTTGTTCATGGCAATTCCCCAGATTTTCTCGCACGAGCGCAGGCGAGAAACCTCAATCGGCGGTCATCTTACGCTCCGGTGCAGCAAAATTCCGTCTCCTAAAAGCCACACATTCGGCCAAAGTCTCCTATGGGAAGTTAATGATTTGGCTATGGTTTTCGAGAGCCCAATGGGGCCTTTCCGAGTCGCCTCCGGTTGGTGGTCGTTTCTTGTCAGCCTATTGAGAACAAATATCGAACATTATATATTCGACCGGTGGATAACCCGGCGATGATGGTCTCGGCCGTCTGTGGGACGTGTAGGGTCGCCGCAATTGATGTCGCGACGGCTCGATGCCGGTGTTCTGAACCGGCGACGTCCATCTGTGTTGGCAACGTCGGGACCGGATAGTGGAGAAGGGTAATGGCAGGTAGCGTGAACAAGGTCATTCTGGTCGGCAATCTCGGCGCCGATCCCGAAGTCAAGCGAACCCAGGACGGCCGGCCGATCGTCAATCTGCGGATCGCCACCTCCGATACGTGGCGGGACAAAAACAGCGGCGAGCGCAAGGAAAAGACCGAGTGGCACCGCGTTGTGATCTTCAACGAAGGCCTGTGCCGGGTCGCCGAGCAGTACCTGAAGAAGGGCGCGAAGGTCTACATCGAAGGGCAGTTGCAGACCCGCAAGTGGACCGACCAGAACAACGTCGAAAAATATTCGACCGAAGTCGTGCTGCAGAATTTCAACTCGACGCTGACCATGCTCGACGGCCGTAGCGGCGGTGGCGGCGGCAATTTCGGATCGGATGACGCCGGCGGCGATTTCGGCTCGGGAAGCCCGTCGGGTGGCGCGCCGCGCCGCGTGGCGGCCGCAGCCGGCGGGGGTCGCCGCAGCGACATGGACGACGATATTCCGTTCTGAGCGGGTTTCGCTTTAGCCGAAGGCTGCGCGGCTGCCGTCGATCACGAACTGCACCGCGAGAGCGGCGAGCAATACGCCGAGCAGTCGTGACAGCACGACGTTGCCGGTAATGCCCAGAAGGTTGGCGACCCGCGTGGCCAGCAGGAACGTCAACGCGCAGATGACGGCGACCGCGACGATGATCGCGATCAGGACCGTCATCAGCGCCAGATCGCCGTCGGTGCGTCCAGCCAGCAGCAAAGTTGCCGTGATCGCGCCGGGCCCCGCGATCATGGGAATGGCGAGCGGGAAGGCCGCGATGTTGCGGGCATGCTCTTCCACCGCCTGTTCGGCCTGACGCGCTTCACGCGCAGGACGCACGCCGAGTACCATCTCGAAGGCAACGACGAACAGCAGGATGCCGCCAGAGATGCGGAAGGCGGGCAGGCCGATGCCGAGCCGCGTCAGCAGCCATGTTCCACCGAGCGCCGTGGCGATCAGGATGACGGCTCCAATGATCGCGGCGCGAAGACTGATCTCGCGCCGGGCGCGCTTCGACAGACCTTGGGTGATCGACAGAAATGTCGGCGCCAGACCGATCGGATCGACCACGACAACGAGGGTCACGAAGGTGGTCAGCGCATAGTCCCGCAGCACGGTTCCACTCCTCCGTTCCAGCTCGCCACGACAGCCTATAAGTATCTGAAAAAACGGCGGTAAAAAACCGGCATTAGACCCTGCCGAAGGTGGTTTTCAGGCCCCCGATACGCTATATGATTCCGAACAGAAACCGACCGGAATCCCCCTTTGTCCGACACTGAAGATACCAAGCCCGGAGAGCCGCCGGCGTCCTCGGATATTCGTCCCGTTTCCATCCTCGACGAGATGAAACGCAGCTACCTCGATTACGCCATGAGCGTGATCGTGGCACGCGCGCTGCCGGATGCCCGCGACGGCCTCAAGCCGGTGCATCGCCGCATTCTTTACGGCATGTACGAGAACGGCTTCGAGTGGAACAAGCCGTATCGCAAGTCGGCGCGCACGGTCGGCGACGTCATCGGTAAATATCATCCGCACGGCGACCAGTCGGTCTACGACGCGCTGGTGCGCATGGCGCAGGATTTCTCCATGCGCGTGCCGCTGATCGACGGCCAGGGCAACTTCGGCTCGGTCGACGGCGATATGCCGGCGGCGATGCGCTACACCGAATCCCGCCTCACCAAGATCGCGCAGTCGCTGCTCGACGATATCGACAAGGACACCGTCGATTTCCAGCCGAACTACGACAACAGCGAGAAGGAACCGTCGGTTCTGCCGGCGAAGTTTCCGAACCTTTTGGTTAATGGCGCCGGCGGCATCGCCGTCGGCATGGCCACCAATATCCCGCCGCACAATCTCGGCGAGGTCATCGACGCCTGCGTGGCGCTGATCGACAATCCGGCGCTCGGGATCGACGACCTCATCAACATCATTCCCGGACCGGATTTCCCGACCGGCGGCATCATCCTGGGCCGGCAAGGCATCCGCTCGGCCTATCACCTCGGCCGCGGCTCGATCGTGATGCGCGGCAAGGTGTCGATCGACACCATCCGCAAGGATCGCGAAGCCATCGTGGTCACGGAGATCCCGTATCAGGTCAACAAGGCCAGCATGGTCGAGCGCATCGCCGAATTGGTGCGCGAGAAGAAGATCGAAGGCATCGCCGACCTGCGCGACGAGTCCGACCGTGAAGGTTTCCGCGTGGTCGTCGAACTGAAGCGCGACGCGGTGCCCGAAGTCGTGCTCAACCAGCTCTACAAGTTCACGCCGCTGCAGACCAATTTCGGCGCCAACATGGTGGCGCTGGATGCGGGCCGTCCGCAGCTCATGAACCTGAAAGACCTGCTGACGCTGTTCATCGCGTTCCGCGAGCAGGTCGTCACCCGTCGCACCAAATTCCTGCTCAACAAGGCGCGCGACCGCGCCCACATTTTGGTCGGCCTTGCCATCGCGGTCGCCAATATCGACGAGATCATTCGTGTGATCCGGACGTCTCCCGATCCGAATGCTGCGCGCGACACCCTGATGTCGCGTGACTGGCCGGCGAAGGATGTCGCGGCGATGATCACGCTGATCGACGATCCGCGCCATCGCCTTAACGAAGACGGCACCGCGCGGCTGTCGATGGAGCAGGCCAGAGCCATCCTCGACCTTCGCCTGCAGCGCCTGACCGCGCTGGGCCGCGAGGAGATTTCAGAGGAGCTCGACAAGCTCGCCGTCGAGATCGCCGATTATCTGGACATTTTGCGGTCGCGCGCCCGCGTGCAGGCGATCATCAAGGATGAACTCGCCTCGGTGAAATCGGAATTCGCGACGCCGCGCCGGACCGTCATTGTCGAGCAGGAAGGTGAGGTCGAGGACGAGGACCTGATCCAGCGCGAGGACATGGTGGTCACCGTGTCGCACGCCGGTTACGTCAAGCGCGTGCCGCTGTCGACCTATCGGGCGCAAAAGCGCGGCGGCAAGGGTCGCGCCGGCATGCAGACCCGCGAGGAGGATTTTGTCAGCCGGCTGTTCGTGGCGTCCACGCATACACCGGTGCTGTTCTTCTCGTCGCGCGGCCAGGTCTACAAGGAGAAGGTCTGGCGATTGCCGATGGCGGCGCCGAATGCGCGCGGCAAGGCGATGATCAATATCCTGCCGCTGGAGCAGGGCGAGCGCATCACCACCATCATGCCGCTGCCCGAGGACGAGTCCTCTTGGGCCGAGCTCGACGTGATGTTCGCAACGACGAGCGGCACGGTCCGGCGCAACAAGCTGTCGGATTTCGTCGATGTCCGCCGCTCCGGCATCATCGCCATGAAACTCGGCGAGGGCGAGGCAATTGTCGACGTGCAGATCTGCACCGAACGCGACGACGTGCTGCTGACCGCCGCCGGTGGCCAGTGCATCCGATTCCCCGTCGCCGACGTGCGCGTGTTCTCGGGCCGTACCTCGATGGGTGTGCGGGGCATCGCGCTGGCTGAGGGCGACCGCGTCATCTCGATGTCCATTCTGCATCACTTCGAGGCGACGCCGGCCGAGCGTGCCGCTTATCTCAAGCAATCGGGCGCGATCCGCCGCGCTGCGACCGGCGAGGATATCGAGCCGGAGGAGGCGACGGCGGAAGCCGAGGAGGCCACGCACACCGATCTTTCGCTACCGCAGGAGCGCTACGCGGAGATGGGCGGCGCCGAGCAATTCGTGCTCACCGTTACCGCCCAGGGCTATGGCAAGCGATCGTCCTCTTTCGAGTTCAGAGTCTCGGGGCGCGGTGGCAAGGGCATCCGCGCCAGCGATCCGACCAAGCTCGGCGAGATCGGCCATCTCGTGGCGGCGTTCCCTGTCGAGATGTCGGACCAGATCATGCTGGTGAGCGATGGCGGGCAATTGATACGCGTGCCCGTTGAAGGCATCCGCATCACGAGCCGTGCCTCCAAGGGTGTGCGCGTTTTCAACACCGCCGAAGGCGAGCATGTCGTTTCGGTCGAGCACATCAGCGAGGAAGAAAACGGCAACGGCGACTAGTCGCGTCAGTGGCGTATGCACGCAAAGCAAAAGCCGCCCGTGGGCATACGGGCGGCTTTGGCTTGGAGGTAGTAGTCAGGCGTAGTCAGATCAGCGGCGCTCGGCGGTCACCAAGCGCGCTTCGCGAACCTTCATTTTGGAACCGGCAGTCCGGAGGCAGGAGGCCTCGAAGTTGGGCCAGGCCTGCTGCGAGCAATCGCGGCCAACGGGATGGATATCGAGACGGTCGGCCTTAGCGAGCGGGGCGGGCGTGCTGGCCGAAACCTGCGGGGCAAAGCCCGGGAGAACGGTAAGGGCGGCTGCAACGAACGCTGCAATGACGACTGCGGAAAAAGCCTTGATCATGACGGTCCCCTGTCGTTTGAGCCTTGGTTCGTGAGCCTTGCGGCCTGTCTTGTTGGCCTGATTGATAACCAGCCCCGGTTTCACGATGTCTTCGCGAGCTTCGGAAAGTGGTTTCATCGGCCGAAGAATTGTTTCGCCCCGGCTCGCAGAACGAAACACAACGTCAAAAACTGCAATGATTTCAGCAGCCTCAGCGTCGTGCCTATAAGACGCGCAAGACCCGTATTTGGTTCGCCGGGCCCCGGAAAATAAATATTGCTCTTTGCGGCGTGGACGGCGGAACCCGGTTCGCTTGCGGCCTCAAGGCGGTCGCGCTAGAGGGGACTATGCCTCGCATCGCGCTCTATCCCGGATCGTTCGATCCCGTCACCAACGGCCATCTCGATGTCGTCAGACATGCCGTCGTCCTGTGCGACCGCCTGATCGTTGCGATTGGCGTTCACCCCGGCAAGAAGCCGTTGTTCTCGACCGAAGAGCGTCTTGACATGGTGCGTGCGGTGTTCGCGCCGGTCGCGGCCAAGGCCGGCTGCGCGTTCGATTGCACGACCTATAGCGATCTCACGATCACCGCCGCGCAGAAGGCCGGTGCGACGATCATGATCCGCGGTCTGCGCAACGGCACCGATCTCGATTATGAAATGCAGATCGCCGGCATGAACGAAACCATGGCACCCGATGTGCACACGGTCTTCGTTCCGGCGTCACCCGGCGTTCGCCCGATCACCGCCACACTGGTCCGGCAAATCGCCGGAATGGGGGGCGACGTTTCGGCGTTCGTGCCGCAAACCGTCGCCGCCAGCCTCAAGACCAAATTCGCCGGTTGAACGAACCGGTCTTTCTCTGATCCGGAGTTTCCATGATTAGAATCCTTGGCCTCGTCGCCGCACTGATGTGCGTGGCTCCAGCCCTCGCGCAACCGCTGCCGCCCAATCTCGACAAGCAGAATGCGATCGTGATCGACACCACGAAGGGTCGCGTCGTCATCAAGCTGCGGACCGATCTCGCGCCCAAGCACGCGGAGCGGATCAAGCAGCTTGCCCGCGACGGCTTTTACAACAACGTTCCGTTCCATCGCGTCATGGCCGGCTTCATGGCGCAGACCGGTGATGGCCAGAACTTCAACGGCACCGGCGGATCGAAATACCCGAACCTGAAGGCCGAGTTCTCCAACGTGCCGTTCAAGCGCGGTGTGGTCGGCATGGCGCGCGCTTCCAGCCCGGATTCGGCGAACTCGCAATTCTTCATCTGCTTTGCCGATGCATCGTTCCTCAACGGCAAATACACCGTGGTCGGCGATGTCGTGTCCGGCATGGACGTGGTGGACAAGCTGAAGAAGGCACCTCCTGGTTCGCAGAGCGGCACTGTGACCGACCCCGACAAGATGGTGAAGGTCCAGGTCGCCTCCGACATCAAGTGAGGGTGGCATGCGGCGGCGAGCGCTCCTGATTGCGATCTGCCTCGCCGCTGTCGGCAGCCTCGGGCCGGATCGCGCAACGGCGCAGGAGGATGGGGTTCCCAATATCAAGGCGATGTTCGCGCGGTTGAAGCAGTGCTGGCAATCACCGGCCCTGCCGCGCGGCAATCCCGGCATGGAGATCACCGTGCAGTTCACCTTCAAGCGCGACGGCAGTCTGCTGGGGCATCCACGGATCACCTACGAGACCCGCAGCGCAACCGACGAGGAGCGTATCATCTACCGGACCGCCGTGATGCAGACATTGCAACGCTGCGTTCCGATGCCATTTACCAATGGCATGGGCAACGCGATCGCGGGCCGCCCTCTGACCATCCGATTTGACGACCGCCGCATTCCTCGCAAACCGAAAGAGAAGACAGCATGGCTGACAACGACAACACTTTGATCCTCGAAACCACCCAGGGGCCCGTGACCATCGAGATGCGTCCCGATCTCGCCCCCAACCATGTCGCGCGTATCAAGGAACTGGTGCGTGAGGGATTTTACGACGGCATTGTGTTCCATCGCGTGATCGACGGCTTCATGGCGCAGACCGGCTGCCCGCACGGCACCGGCACGGGCGGCTCCGGCAAGAAGCTGAAAGCGGAGTTCAACAACGAGCCGCACGTGCGCGGCACCGCCTCGATGGCGCGCGCTGCCAATCCGGACTCCGGTGACAGCCAGTTCTTCATCTGCTTCGATGACGCCGGCTTCCTCGACAAGCAGTATACGGTCTGGGGCAAGGTGACCGAGGGGATGGAGAACGTCGACAAGATCAAGCGCGGCGAGCCGGTGCAGAACCCCGACAAGATCGTCAAGGCGCGCATGGCGGCCGACGCGGCCTGAGAAGCGCGACAGCCATCCATATCGATGATGCAATGGCCGGATATCGTTCCGGCCATTGACGTTTTGGGCTGGACGGGTCCAGTGATGGATATCGTGACCGACAAGTAATCCCATGCGAACTGACCTTTTCGATTTTGACTTACCTCCCGACAGCATCGCGCTGCGTCCCGCGAGCCCACGCGATTCCGCGCGGATGCTGGTGGTGCAGCCGGGTATGGAGTTGCACGACCAGCGTGTGAGCGATCTGCCGGCGTGGCTGCGGCCCGGCGACCAAATCGTGGTCAACGATACCAAGGTGATCGCGGCACAGTTATCCGGCCGCCGCATCGGCCGGGAGACCGAGCCGAAGATCGAGGCGACGCTGATCAAGCGCCTCGACGGCTCGCGTTGGAATGCTCTGGTCAAACCCGCCAAGAAGCTCACCGCCGGAGATATCGTCCGTTTCGGCAACGAGGGCCGCGTGTGCTTTCTGGGACATCTCGATGCCGAGGTCGAAAGCAAGGGCGAGGAGGGCGAGGTCACCTTTGCTTTCACCTTCCACGGACCGACGCTGGATCAGGCGATCGCAGATCTCGGTTCGCCGCCGCTGCCGCCTTACATCGCTTCGAAGCGTGCGCCGGACGATCGTGATGCGACCGACTATCAGACCATGTTCGCGGTGAACGAGGGGGCGGTTGCCGCGCCGACCGCGGGACTGCACTTCACGCCGGGGCTGGAAGCCGCATTGCGCGAACGCGGCGTCGGGTTTCACCGGCTGACCCTGCATGTTGGCGCCGGCACGTTCTTGCCTGTCAAGGTCGACGATACGGCCGGTCATCGCATGCATGCGGAGTGGGGCACGATTTCAGCCGAAACCGCGGACGCGCTGAACGCCGCGCGTGCCAATGGCGGCCGGATCGTCGCCGTCGGCACCACGTCGATGCGGCTTCTGGAGAGTGCGGCCGGCGAGGACGGCCGGATCGCGCCATTCACGGGTGAAACGGCGATCTTCATCACACCCGGCTATCGCTTTCGTGCAGTCGATATCCTGATGACGAATTTCCATCTGCCGCGCTCGACCTTGTTCATGCTGGTGTCGGCGTTCAGCGGGCTCGAGACCATGAAGCAGGCCTATACCCACGCCATCGCAGGCGGTTATCGTTTCTATTCCTATGGCGATGCCTGCCTGCTGTTTCCGGGCAAATCCGCTCCATGAGTAGTGCCAACCATTTCGCGCTTCTGGGCCGGGACGGGGAAGCGCGCACCGGCGTGCTCACCACACCGCACGGGACGGTGCGAACGCCCGCCTTCATGCCGGTCGGCACGCTCGGCGCCATGAAGGGCATGCACTGGCGCGAGGTGCGCGACGCCGGCACCGACATCGTGCTGGGCAACACCTATCATCTGATGCTGCGGCCGGGTGCCGAGCGGATCGCCGAGCTGGGCGGTTTGCAAAAGTTCACGACTTGGAACGGCCCCATGCTGACGGATTCCGGCGGCTTCCAGGTGATGTCGCTGGCGCAGTTGCGGAAGGTGAAGGAGCAGGGCGTCACGTTCCGCTCCCATATCGACGGCACCGCGATCGAACTGACGCCGGAACGCGCTGTCGAGGTCCAGCGGTTACTCGGCTCGGATATCGCGATGCAGCTCGATGAATGCGTGCGCCTGCCGGCCGAGCGTAGCGATATCGAGCGTGCCATGCAGCTCTCGCTGCGCTGGGCCGAGCGCAGCAAGCGTGCTTTCGAGGGGGCGCCTGCGGGCCATATGCTGTTCGGGATCGTGCAGGGCGGCGACGTTCCCGCTTTGCGTCACGCCAGTGCGCGCGAACTGACCGGCATCGGCTTTCCCGGCTACGCGATCGGCGGTCTTGCGGTTGGCGAGCCGCAGGCCGTCATGCTTGCGATGATCGAGGAAGCTGCGCCGCTCCTGCCGCAGGACCGGCCGCGCTACCTAATGGGCGTTGGCACACCAGAGGATCTTCTGGAAGCTGTGGCGCGCGGCATCGATATGTTCGATTGCGTGATGCCGACGCGGAACGGGCGTCACGGCATGGCCTTCACTCGCTTCGGCCAGATCAACCTGCGCAACGCGCGCCACGCCGACGATCCGCGACCGCTCGATGAGGAGAGTTCATGGCCGGCGTCGCGTACCTATTCGCGGGCCTATCTCCATCATCTGGTACGGTCGGGTGAGACCCTTGGAGCGATGCTGCTCTCCGAGATCAATATCGCCTACTATCAGAACTTGATGCAGGAAATGCGCGCAGCGATCGCGGACGGGACGTTCCAGGAGTTTCGGATGCGGACGCGCGAGGACTGGGCACGCGGCGATATCGCTCCGCGATAACGGATCAGCTGCACATGATCTGCTGGACGGGATGCTTGGTCACGAAGCCGTAACCGCAGGTATCGCAAGTCCAGAGATAGCTGACGACGCTATTCGACAGGTAAGCGGATGCTTCCGCGGCGACCATCGTATCCGCGCAAACCGGGCAGGTCGGAAGATCGCTTCCACGCGGTGCAGAACGAGGCATCGCGGTCGACAGGATTTCAGCTATTGCTGTCATCGTGACCTCCTCGAGCGTTGATCTGTCTGGAGTATAGCCCGCAATATTTGACGAAGTCGCAACACAAATGCGTTTGTTTTACGATTCAATTTTCACGAATTTGTTTTTGCGCTGCAGCAGGTTGTCGCAGGGTGCGTAACGCTTGCGCGGCGACCTTTGCTGACTTTATGGATGAGGGGTTTGTTGTCTCAAGCTCAGGGGCATGGTCATGACTGCGCAGCCGACTACGAATGCATCCCATCGTCCGGGCCGTGGCCGCGTGTTCGACAGCATCGTCGATGCGATTGGTGATACGCCGATCGTCCGTCTGCGCAGATTGCCGCAGCAGGACGGCGTGAACGCGACAATTCTTGCCAAATTGGAATATTTCAATCCGGCCGGTAGCGTAAAGGACCGTATCGGTGCCGCGATGATCGTTGCCATGGAGAAGGCGGGCAAGATCAACGCCGACACCGTTCTGGTCGAGCCGACCTCCGGCAATACGGGCATTGCGCTGGCCTTCGTTGCGGCCTCTCGCGGTTATCGCCTGAAGCTGGTGATGCCGGAATCGATGTCGGTGGAACGCCGCAAGATGCTGGCGTTTCTGGGCGCCGAAATCGTTCTGACGCCGGCATCCCAGGGCATGAACGGCTCCATCGCCTTGGCGGAAGAACTGGTGCGCACGACGCCGAATGCGGTGATGCCACAGCAGTTCAAGAATCTCGCCAATCCCGAGGTTCACCGGCGCACGACCGCTGAGGAGATCTGGAACGATACCGGCGGAAACATCGATTATGTCGTGGCCGGTGTCGGCACCGGCGGCACCATCACCGGCATCGGGCAGGTACTGAAGCCGCGTAAGCCGTCGCTGCGGGTCGTTGCCGTGGAGCCGGAGGAGAGTCCGATTCTGTCCGGCGGACAGCATTCGCCGCACAAGATTCAGGGCATCGGTGCGGGCTTCATTCCCGATATCCTGGACCGGTCGGTCATCGACGAGGTCGTTACGGTCAACAGCAACACGGCACTGGAAACCTCCCGCGCGCTGGCGCGTAACGAGGGGATTCCCGGCGGCATTTCATCGGGAGCGGCGATCGCCGCCGCGTTGGCCATCGGCAAACGGCCGGAGGCTGCGGGAAAGACCATCCTCGCCATTGTGCCGTCGTTTTCGGAACGTTACCTCTCGACTGCGCTGTTCGAGGGCATCTGACCTCGCGCATGACTATTGGGGGGGACGATGGCAGAACCACCGAGGCGACCGAGGACATTGAACGACGCCCGCACCGAAGCGGAGGCGGCGTTCAAGCAGGCGACCAAGAAGGTCGCCGAAGCGCCGCCAAAGTCGCAGGCGATCCCCGGCATCCGGGAGCAGGTGACGCTGCGGATCGACCAGGACGTGCTGGAGTATTTTCAGGAAGGCGGTCCAGGTTGGCAGGACCGCATCAACGAAGCGTTGCGCAAGGCCGCCGGAAAATAGCGCCACAGACCGGCGGGCGTCGTGCGCTCATGTCGCCACCCGTGCCGGCAGCGGCGCGGGGCTTTTCAGGTTCAAAAGGTTTCCGGTCAGGATCAGCGCTGCGCCAAGCACGGTGTAGACGTCGAGCTGCTCGGAATAGATCAGCCAGCCGGCGATGGCTGTCAGCGGCACCCGCAGGAAATCCATGGGAACGACGACAGTCGCATCGGCATAGAGCATCGCGCGCGCCATGCAGTAGTGCGAAAACGTGCCGCAGAACGCGATGACGACGATCCAACCCCACAAATAAGCCGACGGGGTGTGCCAGGTGTAGATCGCAGGGAAGAACCCGGCAGCGGACTGCACCACCAGCATCCAGAAGATGATCGCAAGCGTGCTTTCGGTTCGCGTCAGCGACTTGACCATGGCGATCGAGATGCCGAAACCGAGTGCTGCGGCGAGCGCGATCAGTTGTCCCGGATTGACCTCGCCGGTGGCCGGGCGAACGATGACAAGCACGCCAAACAGACCGAGGACGATCGCCAGGTTTTTCCAGACCGTCATGCGCTCGCCGAGGAATGCCGCGGCGAGGATCGCAGTCCAGATCGGCATGGTAAATTCGATCGAGACGACCTGTGCGAGCGGGATCAGCGTCAGCGCGAAGAACCAGCCGAGTTGGGCACCATAATGGATGATGTTGCGGCCGATATGTTGCGGCAGCCGCGCCGTGCGCATCGCGCGGAATCCGCCGTTCATGCGGATCAGCGGATAGAGCATGACGAATCCGATCAGCGAACGCAGCTCCATGATCTGGAATACGTTTAACTCGCGGGTGGTCTCACGGCCGGCAACGGCAACGATCAGCATCAGGGTCAACCAGCCGGCCATCCACAGGGCCGCGCGCGGTTTGGAGGGAGTTCGGGTCATCAAGATGATGTCGCCGTGAGAGGGAGTTGAGCGCGGAAAAATCAGGAATGCTCGTATCTGCGGCATAACGCCTTGGCAACGGGCAAATCTGCGGATGCTGTCTTGCGCAGGCCATCGCGGACGTGGGACAAAATTGACAACGGACATCAAAGATGAGGAAGGAAACCCGATGCGAACGCTGCAACCGGCCGAATGGGCAAAGCCCCGTGGGTTTTCGCACGGCGTAATCGTCGATGCGCCGGGCCGATGGGTGGTGCTCGCGGGACAGACCGGCAGCAATGAGGCCGGCGAATATCCATCCGAAGACATGGCAACGCAGGTCGGCACCGCGCTGCGGCGGATCATGAAGCTGTTGAGCGAAGCCGGCGCTGGCCCCGAACATATCGTCCGGTTGACGTGGTATCTGACCAGTCGCAGCGACTACGAGGCGGCTGGCGCCGGGATCGGCGCGGCGTGGCGCGAGACGCTCGGCCGGAATTTTCCGCCCTCGACGCTTCTTTACATTTCAGGACTGGTCAATCCGCGCGCGAAGGTCGAGATCGAAGTCACGGCCTTCGTACCGGCGGGGTAATTTGCAGCGTCAGCAGGTCGGCTGCGCAGGAGAGGGCGCCGAGATGTGACGGCGACGAAAGCGCGGTCAGGAGCGCGAGAGTGAGATCTTGGCGCCCTTGAATTGCCCGTCGGACGAGATGCTGACGTTCTGCCGGTTGCCGCGGGTCGTCAGCTTCAGTTTGGCGTTGAAGGTCGGCGCGCTGACCGTGACGTTGAATTGTCCCTGACCCGCGCGGCCTTCCAGGGAGCCGCCGACGTTGCGGCTGGTTTCGCGCCACGATCCGGAAAGAACGCCCGCCTTGGCGATCACATTGCTCTTCAGTTCGAACTTGTAGCTGTCGCTGGCGCAGAGCAGGGTCTGGTTGAGGCCTTGACCATCGGGGCTCACGGCATAGGTGGCCCGGCATCGAATTCTCTCGGTCGAGCCGCCTTCGAGCTCAATGGTCCCACGTCCGCTCCAGACGCCAGCCATTCCTTCGAATGGGCCGCCGGCCGCATGCCCTGCGGAAACCGACAATGTCATTATCGCGCCGACGGCACACGCAGCGAACGATCGTCGTGAAAGCGTCGCCACGTATTTCATTGCCATCATCCTGCTTTTTACTGTCGTGAAGCTTCCCAGCGTCCGCTGCAGGGAATGCCGCCCGATGCGCCGTTCCACTTGCCGGAGCCTGCGTTGCCGCTGAGTTGTCCGTTGGCGTAAGCTCCACGGATCGATACCTTGACATAACCCTGCTGGCCGACGCTGCCAGTGACCTCGGCTCCGGCGGCCGAAACCTTTCCATCGGTGACCGTCAACGGATATTGCGCGACCGCGTCGCAGCTTCCGGTCCTGGTCATGATCTTGACGTTCCAAAGCCCGTCATAAGGATTCCGGGCGAGCGCCGGCGCGGCAAAACCGCCGACTAGAGCGGATATGAAAAGAACAGCATGAATGCGGGCGACGCGCATGAATCAAAAGTCCCGATGTGGTGATCGGCGCCTTATTTCGGCAGATTGTGTTCAAAATTTGCTGCAATGCACAGAGGGATATCAGACCTGCCGTAACGTTAATCCTCGGAACGATTTTTGGTTCCCGCCGCAGCGAGAATTTCCGTCGGTTTCGGCCCTAGCGACGGATAGCCGTTTGGTCGCAACGTGGGCTTTCTGGAGGTTAGCCAGCGAGTTTTGGCGCAGCGGTGGCGAACTGTTCGTCCTGGGCGCGCGCGGGCAGTGCATTGTGCGTTTTCGCATAGTCGATGACCTGCGCGAGCAGCTTTTGGCCGAGCGGCGCGAGTGCCCGTTCCCACAATTCGCGCGCGGTCTCGCCCTTCTTCACAAAACACCATTCCTGCGCGGCGATCGCACCGGCATCCATACGGTCAGCGAGATGATAGACCGTGCCGCCAGCAATCGGGTCACCCTCGCGGATGGTCCATTCCACGGCGGCGATGCCGCGATGCCGCGGCAGCAGCGACGGATGATAGCCGATGCCGCCCAAGCGCGCGGCCGCGAGTGCCTCCTTGCTGACGCGGGCATGGCTGTGCGCTGTGACGATCAGGTCGCTGTTGGGGGCGATTTCGCTGGCGACCACGAGTTTCGGATTGGCCTGCACCACGACCTCGATCCCAGCCGTTTTGGCCGCAGCGGCCAACCGGTCCTCCGCATCGGCGACCACGACGCGCACGATATCGACGCCGTGCTTCCGGAGCATGTCGAGGGTCGTCACGCCGAAGTGGCGGGAGCCGACGAGCGTAATCCGCATGAGCATTCTTTCCGTTTTGGGAAGGCTGGACAGGCCGGCACGGCCGGCTTGGGACGGCTGGACAGACTTAGCAATATCCGGTCGGGTCCGTCGATAAGGGCGGGCCGGTAATCCCCAGGGGCGGGCAGCGTGTACGGCTTGAACCAGCGCCGAGTGTGAATTTGACGTGCCAGCTTGATCGCGCCCGTCCGTTGATTGACCAGCTACGGGCGCATGTTGTGTCGATGAGTTACGAGGTCATTTGAGAGAGAAAGGCCCGCCGACCGCAGCCGGGGGCCTTAAGATGCGGCTACGGATAGAAGTCACAGTCATAGCCGTGAGCGCCCGGGTTGCACACGACCGCGCCACCGGCCTCGACAAACCCACGGATGACCCCTCTCCAGACGGCATCCAAAGGCGTCATTGCGCCGCTAACGGCCTCTACCTCATCCGACGTGAGTTCGGCGATGCCGAGTTCCTGCTTGTTCATGGTGATCTCCATTCAAAGGTCGGCGAGACCATTCCCACCGTGATGTTGAGCAGAATGGATTCGGCATGATTGAGCTGTGAGGGAAATCACATGGGTCGGCGGCGGGCGAGAGCCCGCCGGTTCACATCGGCGGTCTGTCCGAGATCATATCGACAAGGACATCCAGATGGTCGAATCAATGGTGAGCGCGGAGGGACTCGAACCCTCGACCCCATGATTAAAAGTCACGTGCTCTACCGCCTGAGCTACGCGCTCACGTGCCGCGCTGTGTAGGGGTCCCGTCCGCGCGGGTCAATAGCGCCCGGGTTTGGCGCGGTGGTTGTTGAATAACCGAATTAGCTCACAAGAATCCATGCTTTATGGATAAATCTTGCAGCAATCTGCAAGTTGCCGGACACCGTCCGAAATCAGCGCGCCTCGTGATGAATCTCGGTCCGGACCGGCGGCTGCACGTTCGTCGGCATCGGTGCCGGCCGAAGTCCGATCAGTTCGGCGCTGCGAATGCGGGCGTGGCGCCAGAACGAGAACTGGTTGATGCGCGAGTTTTCCAGAATGGCGATCGCGACCGCCGACAGGAACGGCAGGCTTTCCAGCACCAGCACGCCCGCGAAGATGTAGATCTCGCGGACCTCCTTGTACCGGTTGGAGGCGACCAGCACGACGGCGCCGACCAGCAGCAGAACGCCGATCACGGCCTCCCAGAACGCCTGGAACTCGATCGACATCCGCGATAACCCTCCCTTGGAGGTGCGCGCGAAGGCGAGATGTTCCGTGATCAGCCCCTGCGCGACTGCTCGCGATACGGTCCATTGAACCGACATGGCAGCCACCATGGCGCCCAGCATCTGTGCGGTTTTGACGGGCACGCGGAGCCGGTACATCGTCAGGAAGTGGATCAGCGAGACCAGAAACGCCGCGATGATCGGCAACGTCAGGATCCTGTCGGGGATCGCGATGTCGGCGAAGGCGACGATCGGCACCCAGATCAGGTTCAGGATCGCCACCAGAACGCCGAGACTCTCGGCGCCGAGCCAGTTGAGCCAGCCCAGTGTGAACTCGCGCTTCTGGTCCTGCGATAGCCGGCTCGCGCCGGGTAGGAAACGGCGCCAGTGCTTCTTGACGATCTGGAAGCCGCCATAGGCCCAGCGGTGACGCTGCTTCTTGAAGGCCTCGTAGGTGTCGGGCAGCAGGCCGAAGCCATAGCGCGTGTTGGTATAGTGCGTGACCCAGCCTTGCTCGATGATGGCGAGGCCGAGGTCGGTGTCCTCGCAGATCGTGTCGCCGGCCCAGCCGCCGGCCATGTCCATCGCCGCGCGACGGATCAGGCACATGGTGCCATGAACGATGATGGCGTTGGCCTCGTTGCGCTGGACCATGCCGATGTCGAAGAAGCCGGCATATTCGCCGTTCATCACATAGTGCATCAGCGAGCGGTCACCGTCGCGGTGATCCTGCGGTGCCTGTACGAGGCCGACACGCGGATCATTGAACGCGGGCACCAGATCTTTGAGCCAGTTCGGCTCGACGACATAGTCGGCATCGATGATGCCGATGATCTCTGCATCGGCCGCGGTGCGCTCCATGGCGATGCGCAGCGCACCGGCCTTGAAGCCCTGAACCTTCTCGGCGTTGATGAACTTGAAACGTTCGCCCAGCGCGCGGCAGTGATCCTGAATCGGCTGCCAGAATGCCGGATCCGGCGTGTTGTTGATGATCACGACGCATTCGAAATTCGGGTAGTCGAGGCCTGCGACCGCATCGAGCGTCTGTTTGAGCATTTCCGGCGGCTCGAAATAGGCCGGCACGTGAATTGAGACCTTGGGCAGCGGCGTGCTGGTTGCCGCCTGTGCGGCCGCTGCGACGTTCTTCGTGATCAATCGCTGGGGCGCGCGGCCGAAGGCGACGGCGGCAATCTCCTCGATCCGCGCCATCGCGATCAGGATCAGGGGCACCAGCAGAATCAGGCCGAGGGTGAGAGCGAAGGCCGAGCCAAACACAAAGTAATGGGTGGTCCAGTAGGAGAACACGGTCGCGACCCAGGCGCCGACGCCGTTGGCCGCGATTGAAAGTAGCCCGGCCTGCATCACGGTCGGCTGGACCAGCCGCAGGATGGGTAGCGACAGCAGGATGCCGATCAGCAGGGCAATGCCGGCGAGTTTCCAGTAATCCTGATCGACGACCGGACCGGTCCATGAGAATTTCGGCTCGCGATCCGCGTTGAGAATGCCCCAGTAGGGCCCGACGCCGCCTTCGAAGAACTTCCAGGGCTGATCGATGGCTTCGACGATGTTGTATTCCATGCCGATCGACTCGGCCTTGGTGACAAAGTTGCGAAGCGTGACGGCTTGCTGGAACGGACCGGGGTCGGCGTTCTTGAGGTTGTATCCGGCGCTCGGCCAGCCGAATTCGGCGATCAGGATCCGCTTGCCGGGAAATGCGTCGCGCAGCTTCTGATAGATGATAAGGGCCTGATCGACGGCTTGTTTGCTGGAAAAGCCTTCCCAGTAGGGCAGGATATGCGCTGCGATAAAATCGACCGAAGACGCCAGTTCGGGGTGTTCGAGCCAAATGTTCCAGATTTCGCCTGTTGTTACAGGCACATTCACAGAGCTCTTCACACGCTGAATAAGTTTGATGAGATCGTCGATCTTCTGATCGCCGCGGTAAATCGTCTCGTTTCCGACGACGACGCCGTTGACGTTGCTGTTATGCTTGGCGAGATCGATCGCGGCCCTCAACTCGCGCTCGTTGCGCTCGGTGTGCTTGTCGATCCAGGCGCCGACCATGACCTTGAGGCCGAATTCGTTGGCGATCGGAGGCACCAGTTCCACACCGCCGGTCGAGGAATACAGGCGGATGGCGCGGGTCAACGGCACCAGCGCCTTCATATCCGAGCGAATTTTCTCGGCGGTCGGGATGTTGTCGACGTCCGGATTCGCCGTTCCTTCGAACGGCGCGTAGGATACGCTCGCCAGGACGCCCTTGAAGTCGGGCGCCTCCTGCTTCTCCTGAAGAAGTCCCCAGAGAGCGGCGTGTGCAGCGGTCACAAACAACAAGACGGCGACGACAGCGCGCATCGCAACTCAACCATAAGGGGCGCGAGCATGGCAGGACTACGGACCCGTCCCCTAGGTCCGACCAACACACGGACAGAGCAAAGCATATCTCTGCCAAGTGAATTAACAACTCGTATTACGCCATGGCGTTTTAAGGGCGACCGCCGGTCCCAACGATGAAAATCGGGAATCGTTCCGTGATTCCGGCCTATTTGGCCGGGGCGGGGGTTGCGGGTGCAGCTTGCGGAGGCGCTGCCGCAGCAGGCGCCGGAGTTGCTGCGCCAGCGGCCGGCGGGGTAGCTGCCGCCGCGGCGGGCTGAGACGGTTGCGCGTTCGGGTTGATCCAGCAGGTATGGACACGGCTGCTCAGAGCGTCCGGGGCCTTGGGATCGATCGGTCCGAACCGGACCAGACAACGGAAGGTTGCCTGAACGTGGCCGCCGGGGCAGCCGAAGCGATCATAGAGATCGAGATGACGGAATGCGGTGTCCAGATCGTCGCGCCACATTAGAACCACCACGCGGCGCCCGAGCCAAACGCATTCCGGATTTCCTGCCGGACCGTTGATCGCGTGCGCCGCCTCGACGAACTCGTCGGTCTTGCGCTTGCTGTCCTTGGCGGCATCGGCCGCGGCATTGGCCGGGTTGGCCGCGGCAGGTTTGGTTTGCTGGTCCTGGGCACGGAGGTCGCCGCTCTGTGCGATCGCGCCACCGATACCGAACAGCAGCGCAAAACCGGGCACGGCAAGGCCACGCAAAATCACGTTCTGGAACCCAAACAGCACTCGACGCATGAAGTCCCCGACTCCCGTTTCCTACGGTCGCATCCTTCCGGATGTCTGATGCCGCCCAAATTGGTCCCCAATGCGGCGGCGCCCCTGTGGTCTTCGTTCTAACATCCGCATCCGAGGGTCGCGAATGTCAAATTCACTCCACTAGGCTCCCATGGCCGACATTTTGGAATTTGTCCAGCAAACCGGTAATTTAATCCGACTGTGATAAAGCCCGGGAGGTCTGTCGGCTCCTCTTGGCAGACTCTTGGCAGATGCGTTACGACCGGGTAATCGACGTTTCTCACGGAGGACGGAGCCGATTTCCTTTCGTACGCCCCTGGCGCTTCTCGTCGTTTCCCTGGGCCTGATCGCAGCGGTGTGGTGGTGGCTGGCCACGCCGATCGAGCTTGTGCGCGCGCCGATCGACCCCGCGGCGAAGCTCGAATGCGTGTCCTATGCACCGTTCCGGGACGACCAGTCGCCGCTGATCGCGACAACGATGATCCCGCCCGAGCAGATCGCCGAAGATCTCGCGCAACTGGCCAAGATATCGAAATGCGTCCGCACCTATTCCGTCCAAAATGGCCTCGATCGGCTGCCGGGGCTCGCAGCGAAGGTTGGGCTCAAGGTCATTCAGGGCATTTGGCTTGGTAACAACCGCCTGAAGAACCTCGCCGAGATCAATGTCGCTGTCGGCCTCGCCAAGGAGTATCCAGACGTCATAACGGCGCTCGTGGTCGGCAACGAAGTCCTGCTGCGCGGCGAGATGACCGCCTCGGATCTGGCCGCCAATATCCGGCTGGTGAAATCGCAGGTGAAGGTGCCGGTGACTTATGCCGACGTCTGGGAATATTGGCTGCGCAACCGCGAAGTCTACGATGCCGTTGATTTCGTCACGATTCACATTCTGCCGTATTGGGAGGACTTCCCGATCCGGGCGCGTTTCGCTGCCGCGCACGTCGATGCCATCCGAAAGCAGGTTGCCGCGGTATTTCCCGGCAAGGAAATCCTGATCGGCGAAACCGGATGGCCGAGCGCGGGACGCATGCGCGAAGGCGCGCTCCCGTCGCGCACCAATCAGGCGCGCGTGGTATCTGAAATCCTCGACATGGCGAAGCGCGAGCATTTTCGCGTCAATCTGATCGAAGCCTACGACCAGCCGTGGAAGCGTCAGCTCGAAGGGACGGTCGGCGGCAACTGGGGTTTGATCGACGCCACCCAACGTAAACTGAAATATCCCGCCGGGGTGCCCATCAGCAATTTTCCGCGCTGGAAAATCCAGATGGGCGCGGGGATGGGATTGTGCGTCCTTATCTTCGCGGTCGCCTTGTTAACGTTGCGGCGTCGACCGTGGACGCCGCGACTGATGTCCTGGATCGCCGTTGCGGTGTCAGCGACGGCGGCCGGAATCCTGCTCGGTGTCGCCGCGGACAAGCTGTGTTCCGAGAGTTACGGATGGGGTAACTCGCTGCGCTGGAGCCTGTTGTTGGCGGCTGGAATCATATCGCCACTGTTGGGTGCGAATGCCCTGATGGCCGGAAGGGCGTTGCCGACCTTCCTCGAATTGATCGGGCCGCGTCCCGGCCGCACCGGCTCAATTCTGACCATGATGTTGGGATTGACGCTGCTCGTCACGACATTGATCGGTACGGAGACGGCGCTCGGTCTCGTTTTCGATGCCCGCTATCGCGACTTTCCGTTTGCCGCGCTGACGATGGCCGTCGTGCCATGCTGGGCGCTGGCCTGGCTCAATCGTCCGCTTGTCGGCGTCCGCCCCATTGCCGAGTCGGTATTCGCCGGCCTTCTGGTGATCGCAGCCATTTATGTCGGATTCAACGAGGGTCCGAACAACTGGGAGTCGCTGTGGACCTGCATCGTCTACGCGATGCTCGGCGTCACGCTGTGGCGGGCGCGGGCCGTGCAAATCCAAGGATGAGCAGGCCGATCGCGAGGCCGGACAGCGCGACATTGTAGAGTACGATGCCGAAGCCGGCAGCGATCAGACCCGCGGTCACAAGCACGATCGACGGCCGCATGATGTTCAGTACCGCGATGACCAGAGCCGCGGTGCCGAATACCGAGTTGCGAAACAGGTAGGTCGCGAGACTGCGGCTTTTGCACAGCATGGTTTGCAGACCACCGTCGCAGGCCAGCGATACCGTGGACAGTTCGACCGCCAGATAGCGAAGGTACAGCGCGTAGCCGACGCTGAGGAAACCAACGATCAGCAGCCATTGCACCTGATACGGCGTCAGTCGGAACGGATCTTTTTTCATGAGATCAATATGGTCTGGATCGATCGGCCAAACAACCTGAAACCCGTTCAGTAGGATTCAGCGGGAGAAGAACGAGCTGAATGTCGACGGCTTTGGCGGCGGGGGAGGCGGTGGTACCGGTATCGGTTCTTCGACGCGCGCCGCTCGCCGGTTGTGGTGATGCCGTGACGTGTGCGACGACCGCGGCTTCTTTGTCGTGACGGCCGGATCGTTCGCCTTGGGGGTCTCTTTCATGGCCAGGCGCTGCCCGTCGAAGACGGCGGTCTCACAAGTGCGGCCGTTCTCGGACAGCACGGCGCAAATCTTTGCGGCTGCTGCCGCGTCGACCAGCGGTCCGGCGACGAGGCGCAACTGCATGCCCAATCCGTTGGTGCGTTCCTTCAGCACGATAATCGGATGCAACGAGGCTAGTTCCTTCGCCTCGGATTTCAGGACACCGAGCCACAGCGCACGCAGGCCTTTGATCGAACTGGCGCTTCCGAGGTCGACGCCGAAATCGGTGTGGGCCGCCGGAATGCTAACCGGAGCAGGGGAAACCGACCCGGCGTCGGTGACGGCGGGAATCGATGCGACGACGATCTTGGTATCCTTGTTTGTCTGAAGCTTCGCGTCGTGTTCCGGTTCGGATTTGGCGAGCGCATCCGATGCAGTTTTGGTTGGCTTGTCGAGTTTAGCCGAAGGCAAATCCTGCGCAACGTTCGCGGGTTTCGTTGCAGCAACGTCCTCCGTGGCGGGCGGAGTCGTGGATGCCGACTTTGCAGACTGCGATTTGTCAGACGGCGATGTCGTCGCCGAGATATCTGCGGACGGTGTCTTGCCCGGCGACGGCTTTGCGGCGGATGTTTTGGCGACCACCATCTCGGTTAGCGCAGCCGAAGCTACCGGCGCAACCATCGGCGACGGCGATGAAGGTGTGTTTGCAGACAATCCCGCGGTCTTCGGTAAATCCGCCTTTGGCAAATCTGTTTTTGAGTCCGCCGTCAGGACGTCTGTTTTTGACGCACTGGTCTCGGGCCTATCGGATGTCTTCGGCGCGTCCGAGGCGATCGCGGGCAATGCGGCGACGGTCGTTGTTGCGGCTGACGAGGGCGAGAGGGATAGAGCGGTCGCTTGCGATGGCGGAGCCTTATCCGGCGCCGGGGATGAAGGCGTCGCTTGCGGCGAACTCAACGCAGCTTCGTTTTGCGAGGATCGGGGTTCGTTCGGTGCGGCGCTTTTCCGATTGATGGAGCCGGTCACGGAATCGAGTCCCTGCTCGAGAACCGTCATACGCGTGAACAGCCGGTCGCGATCGCTATTCAAGGTGTCGATGGCGGAGGCGAGACGCCTCGTTTCGTTTTCGTTGGCTTTGGCGACCGACTGAAGTTGCTGTGATTGCCTTGCGAGATCGGCGGCGGCGATCTGCTCGTGTCGCAACCCGACTCCGGATTGATGCGCCATGATGGCAATGATTACGGCGCCAACCGAGCCGACGCCCCAAGAGGCGAGCCGCCATAGCGCGCGCCGATCCATCTCGTCTTCGTCGGCCAGAAAGCCGGTCAGCCAGCCCGGACTCTCATCGGCCAGCGGATTTTCGGCCAAATCCTTTTGATTCTTCGCCATAATAATGACGCCGGTCCCCTGCACCCCGAATCATGGCGGAATGTTAACAGGAATTCTGGTCCGATCTCAGGGAGGCCAAGCAGTTTCCACTTCGGACAAAAACGCTTTATGACGGCGGCGGCGTCCTGGTGCGCCGGATGATGAGGACCTGAATGACCGGCCGGACCTGTCTGACCATCGTGCTTGCCGCGGGCGAGGGGACGCGGATGCGCTCCTCGCTGCCGAAGGTGCTGCATTCCGTCGCAGGACAGACGCTGCTCGCCAATGTTCTGTCGGCCGCACCGGCGGGGCCGCAGACGTCGCTCGCGGTCGTCGTCGGTCCGGGATATGAGGCGGTTGCCAAGGAGGCGATGCGCGTGCGTCCGGATGCCACGACCTTCGTCCAGCGCGAGCGTCTTGGCACCGCGCATGCCGTGCTCGCCGCGCGCGAGGCGATCGCGCGCGGCGCCGACGATATCGTGATCGCGTTCGGCGATACGCCGCTGATCTCGGTCGAGACGTTTGCGCGGATGCGCGCGCCGCTGCAGGCCGGTGCGGCACTGAGCGTGCTCGGATTTCATGCCGCGGATCCCACAGGCTATGGCCGGCTGATCGTGGAAAACGGCCGGCTCACGGCGATCCGTGAGCAGGCCGATGCCAGCGCGGAAGAGCGCCGCATCACGCTCTGCAATGCCGGCGTCATGGCATTCGACGGCAAGACCGCGCTCCGGATCATCGACAAGATTGGCAATGCCAACAGCAAGGGCGAATATTATCTCACCGATGCGGTCGCCATCGTCCGCGAGCTCGGCCTGACGGCAACGGTGATCGAAACCAGCGAGGATGAAGTGCGCGGCATCAACACCAAGGCCCAACTGGCCGAAGCCGAACAGGTCATGCAGGCGCGGCTGCGCAAGGCGGCGCTCGATGCCGGCGTGACGATGGTCGCCCCCGAGACGGTTTTCCTTGCCGCCGACACCACGTTCGGCAAGGACGTGACGATCGAACCGTACGTGGTGATCGGACCAGGTGTCACCATCGCCGACGGCGCGGTGATCCACGCTTTTTCCCATCTGCTGCAGGCGTCGGTCGGCAAGAATGCTTCGGTCGGTCCCTATGCAAGGTTGCGGCCGGGCACGTCGCTCGGCGAGGGCGCGCGGATCGGTAACTTCGTCGAAACCAAAGCGGCCGTGCTCGAAGCCGGCGTCAAGGTCAACCACCTGACCTACGTCGGTGACGCCCACGTGGGCGCGGGTGCCAACATCGGTGCGGGCACCATCACCTGCAACTATGACGGCTTCGACAAGCATCGCACCGAGATCGGCGCCGGCGCTTTCGTCGGCTCCAACTCGTCGCTGGTCGCGCCGGTGAAGATCGGCAGCGGCGCCTATATCGGTTCGGGCTCCGTGGTTACGCGAAACGTGCCGGACGACGCCCTCGTGGTCGAACGCAGCGAGCAAAGCGTGCGCGAAGGCTGGGCAAAACGATTCCGCGAGATGAAGTTGCTCAATAGAAAGCCGAAGACCGGCTGACATCGGATCGGCCCCGCGATCGCGCAGGCCGAAATCTCACTCCTCGAACTCCGAAAACATCGCGCGCGTCAGGCGCCAGCCACGCGGCTTCGCGCGCTGCGGCTTTTCGTCGGGCTTGTGCCGGATGATTTTTGGCTTGGCAGCGGTGCTGCGGAACGGCGGCGGCCAATGCGCGAGGCGCGACGGCGTCTGCTCGAGCGAATGGGTCTGCGCCGACGAAAAGTAGCGCCGTCCGCCGCTCTTGGGATCGCGCGTGTCGCTCATCGCCGTGACCCTCCTGTGCTTAGAGGTTTCGGCAAAAACGTTGCGCGTTCGTTAAGGCGATAGGGCAAAATCGAACGGTCGTGCAGTTGGGGCGCGATCACCAGCTTTCGAAGCGAAGCGTGGGTGCATGGGGGACGGCGATGCCGCGGATGTCCCATTTGGCGGCTCCGCTGAACGACGTGCAATGGATGCGGATCATCTTGCCGCGGCCGTCCTCGCCAGCATTGTCGACCGTCCCCACCACCGGACAGTTCAGGCCGTCGGCGGCAATCTGCTCGGAGAGTTTCTGCTTTTCATGCGCGTTGGGCTGACGGCGAAGCGGGGACTGCGCGAGGGCGGCCTGCGATCCGACGGCTGCCATCAGCAGAATTGCGGCTGATGTCATTTGAATTTGTGTATTTCCCAAGAATTTCAAGGACAACATGCCGAACATTCACCCGGTTTGTAATACGCCCCGGACGTCAGGTTAGGCGTTCGGAAGACCAAAGCGCAAGCCGATTACGGGCATACGAACATCCGGTTCTGGCCGGGCCTCATCGAGCAGGCCGGACACAAGTCAACCAGGAACCGAAAGTCATGAGCCCATCGCGACAATGATCTCCCTGATCGTCAGCGGAAGCAGTCGGGGACTTCGGTTTTTATTTTTGCGATCAGTTCAGCCGTTCGCGGATCGTCGGCGTTCGCCTCAAGCTGCTTCCGATACATCCTGCAGCGCAGGCTGTTCTTTGCGACACGCCCTTTTCCTCTATTCCCTCTGTCCGACGTTTGGACAGTCGGACGCTGCGGCTTCTCCGATTCGCTTTTGGCATTGGCGGCCTTGCTGAGCGCGATGCGCTCATTCCTTGCATCGCCGGCCTTTCGGAATTCGTCCGCGGCCTTGCTGTAGTAACGTTCCGCCGACCGAAGATAGGAATTCCGGTTGTCACCGGCCCTCAGCGCGGTGTTGAAGAAATCATTTCCCGTATTGAGGAGCGCCAGTCCTTCGCTCGATGTCTGAGGAGTCCGCTTGGCGGGTTGCGCTGACGGTGCCGGCGCGGACGCCTGTGGCCGTTCGTCCGCTGAAGGCGTGCGATCAAATCCGAGAAAGTCCGATGTGACGTTCTTCGCAGCCGAACCGAGATCTTTCGCACGCGCACCGGCCGGCACGGGGCCCAGTCGGACAGCCACGGCAGCGCCGCCGTTGGCGGACATGGACTTTCCATCTGGAGCGAGCGTGTAGTTCCACGTTCCGAGGCTGTTCGTATACATCAATACATTGCCCGAACACGTCCATGTTCCCTGCACGCACGCGGGATGTTCGCTGCACAAGGCTCGCCCGTCCGGTTTCAGAATCCCTCTGTTGCCGCTGCCGCTATGTCGCCAGTCTCCAATGAACTTTCCGGCGCAACTTGATGGAGGGGCGGCTTGGGCGAAGGTGCTCGCAAGTGAGCAGATGACAGCAATCAACGCACGGGCAGGAAAATGCCTCATGAAAAATCCCTCGATGAAATAAATAAAGCAACGGCTGAAAAACGGTGGCGATGGTGCTCTTGATTGAGGCAGGACGTCAAGCGAGGGGCTTTGTCCCCTCCAGCTACGATCTCTAACGCGTCATCGCGCGTTGCGAGCGCGGACGTCTCCGCCGATCGAGCAAAAGCGGCCGCTTCGTTCTGGCTGTCGCGCGATTAGTAAAAGGAGCGCCCGGTTTGTTGTGCAACTCGTGCGCGAAATTTAAAGCCCACTACCTCTGGAGCGGCGCGTGACACCGAAACACCGGATTGTCACCGATGGCATGGCTGTAAAACGATCCCATCGAATCGGCCGTAATGAAGTTCCGATACAGGTTCGGCGGCATGCCGCAGGAGGCACGATAGTCGCCGCGCAAGCTGACGATCATGACGCGTTGCGGTCGCGCGTAGCACACCCGTTGAATCACGGTGCTCCGCGGTGTGTCGGAACATGTGAAGGATTTGAGATCGACACGGCCAATGCGGTCGACGTCGATCGTCTCCGAAACGATCGGGGCCGTGAGGGCCGCGACGAGCGTCAGTGCCATCGAGCCGATCATGGCGCTCATCCATTCGACGATTTGCGATTGGTGGCGAGATTGGCTCCCCGGGCTGGATTCGAACCAGCGACCATTCGATTAACAGTCGAATGCTCTACCGCTGAGCTACCAGGGAACAGGCGAACTATCTGTTCGCAGCGGGGAGCCTATAACAAAGCCTCCGACGCTTGCAAAGCGGGAAATCGAGCAATTTGCACCGCCGTCAATACAGGGTGAATTTGTCCGAATCCGGCTTTTGCAGTTCATCTGACGATGAAAGATTGGAACGTCAATCCGCCCGGAATCGTTCACGAGGGGCCTTCAGGCGATTTCGCACGTTCCGCAACGGACGATGCGCCCGGTGCTGCCTCGGGTCGCCGGTTTATCCGAGCCAATCGCGGGGATGCGTTCAGCAAACCCTTGCATCGAAAGTGGCGCTGTCCTAGTGGTCCCCGGGACTTTTGCATGGGTTTGGGGATCGCCGATGTCTGACTTTTCAGCCGCGCGCCGGAACATGGTTGACGGTCAGGTGCGGACCAGCGACGTCACCGACATCAGAATTATCGACGCGATGCTGACGCTCCCCCGGGAAGCGTTCGTTCCCGACGATCAGCGGGCGATGGCCTATCTCGATCTCGATCTGACCGTCAGCCAGAAGGGCGCGCCCAAGCGATATCTGATCAAGCCGATGGTCGTCGCCAAGATGATGCAGGCGGCCGAGATCAGGAGCACCGACAACGTCCTCGTGGTGGGGTGCGCAACCGGCTATACCGCCGCGCTCGCTGCAAAGCTCGCAAGCCGCGTGACGGCGACCGAAAGCGATCCCGCATTGGCTGCCACGGCGGCCCGTGTTCTCGCGACGCTCGGCCTCGGCGGCGTGAGCGTCGTCACCGCCGCCGCACCCGATGGCGCGCCGGCCAATGCCCCCTATGACGTGATTGTTCTGGAGGGAGCGACCGAGGTGGTGCCGCATGCACTTTATGCACAGCTCGCTCCCGAGGGACGGCTGGTAGGCGTGTTCGCAACGAGCCGTCCGCAGCGCGCGGTCATCATCACGCACTCGTATTCCGACTTTGGAGACAGGCCGCTTTTCGATGCTTCGGCGCCGATTTTGCCCGGCCTTGAACGGCCGGCGGCATTCGTTTTCTAGGCCGACAATCGGGAACCTTGCCGCGTATCCGACGAAGCGAAGCTTCGAAGCTAAATCATATTGAAATCATCGAGTTGCGCACGATTCGTTCGACCACGGTTCCATTTGTGACGTCAAGTGTGGCCCCGATGCCCCAGCCCGAGAGTTTCGGTTGAGAGACGGTCTCCAGGGGTTCCGTAGCGCTCCGGCGGCGAATATGTTTGCGCTGGGACATTACTCGGGACAGGGCGCGATCCGGTGTGGGGGCGCAGCCCCGTTTGGTGTCCGGTAAAAAGAAGAACGGAATTCTGCGGATGGGTCGCGTGAAACTACTGGCCGGGGCTGCTGTCCTGGCTGTTATGACTGCATGGTCGGGGGCGGCGACACCGGTTCTCGCCGATACGATCGAGGCAGCGCTGGTGCGCGCCTACCAGAACAATCCTCAACTTAACGCGCAGCGCGCTTCGGTGCGCGCCACCGACGAAAACGTGCCGCAGGCCTTGTCGGGCTACCGGCCCAACGTGTCGGTGACCGCGAGTGGAGGCGTTCAGTACACGGATGCGACGCAGGGTGTTCCGGGCGGTACAGGTTCCGCGCTTCATGGCACCCAGACCCCGGTAGCGGTCGGCGCAACGGTGTCGCAGACTCTCTTCAACGGGTTCCAGACCGCCAACAAGACCCGTGCGGCGGAAGGGCAGGTGTCCGCGTCGCGCGAAGGCCTGCGCGTTCTCGAGCAGACCGTGCTGCTCGCCGCGGCAACCATCTACATGGATTACTTGCGCGACTCCGCCATCGTGGAAGTCCAACGCAGCAACGTACGCGTGCTGGAACAGACGCTGAAGCAGACGCGCGATCGTTTCACAGTCGGTGAGGTCACCCGTACCGACGTCGCACAATCCGAGGCGCAACTCGCCGCCGGCCGCACGCAACTCCTGCAGGCCGAATCCACGCTGACCACCACGCGCTCGAACTTCCGCCGCATCATCGGCAACGAGCCGTCGCAGTTGGCGCCGGGATCGCCGGTGGATCGTTTTCTGCCGGGATCACTGACGGGAGCGGTTGATCTCGGTCTCACGCAAAACCCGAACGTGACCGCAGCAATGTTCGGCATCGACGTGAGCCACCTGCAGGTCAAGGTCGCGGAGGGCGCGCTGTTCCCGACCGTCACGCTTCAGGCCAACGTGCAGCAGGCCTACCAGCAGCAGCTCACGATACAGAAGCAGTTCTTTGCCTCCGCGGTCGCGCAGGTGTCGGTGCCGATCTATCAGGGCGGCGCGGAGTATTCCTTGATCCGCCAGTCCAAGGAAACGCTGGCGCAGCAGCGCCTCACCCTCGAACAGGTGCGCGACCAGACCCGCGCCAGCGTGGTGCAGGCGTGGGGTCAGCTCGTCGCGGGCAAGTCGCAGGTCGCGTCGGCACAAGCCCAGGTCAGCGCATCCGAGATCGCGCTCAACGGCGTCCGCGAGGAGGCCAAGGCCGGTCAGCGCACCACGCTCGACGTGTTGAATGCTCAGCAGGCGCTGGTCAATGCGCGCGTCGCGCTGGTGACCGCGCAGCATGACCGTGTCGTTGCATCCTATGCCGTGCTGAGCGCGGTGGGACGGCTGTCGCCCCAGGTGCTGAAGCTCCACACCACGGTCTACGATCCGAGTGTCCACTATCATCAGGTTCGTGACAGTTGGATCGGCGTGCGTACGCCGGATGGGCGCTGATCGCGCGAACATGACAAAGGGCCGTGTCCACAGCCCTTTGCTTGCAATCAAATGTTGCCGTGACATACCCTTGCACGGGGGCGCGAAACGATTCGCGTTTCCGACGTTTGCAGGTGTTGCAGCGAATAAGCGGGGCGGAATTTCAAGCGACGTCGCATTTGCGGACGCTTGATCTGGGGACTAGTCGGCGGGCCATCACAATCGGCACCTATAATCTCCGGAACCAGAAAGCCCTCTGCCGCTTGATGCCAGGACGCTGACGAAGGCGTTGAAGATGTGGAGTTGGACATGACGCAGCCTGCAAAGGTCCAAGAACCCTCGATGGAGGAGATTCTGGCGTCGATCCGCCGCATCATCGCCGATGACGATGCCAAGCCCGCGACGGCCGCTGAAAAGCCGGCGGCTGCGAAGCCAGCCGCACCTGCCGCAGCGCCGGCAAAGCCCGCCACCAAGATGACCGGCATTCCGCCGTCCGCAATCGCACAAAAGCCGGCCGCAAGTCCGCCGCCACCGCCCATGCCGGCTCCGGCTGCGACCAACAGTCAGGACGACATCGATGCGATGCTTGCGAGCCTCGATGCCGCGACCACCGAGGAAGAGGTTCGGCCGGCGCAGGCCGATGAGGTGTTCGAGTTGACCGACGAGATGGCATTGCCGGATCCGGTGGCGCCTGCGCCGGCAGCGTTCCAGAAGGTCGACCCGCAGGACGATCTGGAGTTTGCCGAACCGCCACCGCCGCCACCCCGGCCAGTTCCGCCGGCAGCGCAGCCATCGGTTTCGAGCGCCAGCTTCTCGAACCCCGCATCGGCACCGCAAATCCAGGCGGCGCAAATTCTGTCGCACTCGACGGTCTCCGCGGTCGAGTCCGCCTTCAATACGCTGGCCAATACGGTTTTGAGCAACAACGCCCGCACCCTTGAAGACCTCGTCAAGGAGATGCTGCGCCCGATGCTGAAATCCTGGCTCGACGACAACCTGCCGGGACTGGTCGAGCGTATCGTCAAGGCCGAGATCGAGCGAGTATCGCGCGGGCGGTCCTGACCCGCGCTCAGCCCGATCCGGACACTGATCCTCTGTGCTCGTGGGGCTGGTATTCGCGGCCGCCGGGCGCTTTATTCCCCCGTCATGTTGACTTGGCGTGTGCCGGAAGGCTTTTACGCGGTCAAACGTCCTTATTCCGCGAGTTCGCCTGAAACGGCGCCGACTGTGATTGCATTGCCATGATCGAAAAAACCTATCAGCCTGCCGACATCGAAGGCCGCATGTCCCGCCTATGGGACGACGCCGAAGCCTTCAAGGCAGGACGCCCGGACCGCAGCGGGGCCCAGCCGTTCACGATCGTGATCCCGCCGCCGAATGTCACCGGCTCGCTACATATGGGGCATGCCCTCAACAATACGCTGCAGGACGTGCTGTGCCGCTTCGAACGGATGCGCGGCCGCGACGTGCTGTGGCAGCCTGGCACCGATCATGCCGGCATCGCGACCCAGATGGTGGTCGAGCGCCAGTTGATGGAGCGGCAGGAGCCAGGCCGCCGCGATATGGGCCGTGCCAAGTTTCTCGAACGCGTCTGGCAGTGGAAGGCTGAAAGCGGCGGTGTCATCGTCAACCAGTTGAAGCGGCTTGGCGCCTCCTGCGACTGGTCGCGCGAGCGCTTCACCATGGACGAGGGCCTGTCGCGCGCCGTTGCGAAGGTGTTCGTCGAGCTGCATCGCGATGGCCTCATCTACAAGGACAAGCGGCTCGTTAACTGGGATCCGAAGCTGCTCACCGCGATCTCCGATCTCGAGGTGCAGCAGATCGAGGTTAAAGGCAGCCTGTGGCATCTGCGCTATCCGCTCGAAGGCAAGAGCTTCAACCCGGACGATCCCTCGACGTTCATCGTTGTCGCGACGACGCGCCCCGAAACCATGCTTGGTGACACCGCGGTCGCGGTGCACCCGGAGAACGAAAAGCTCGGCCACCTGATCGGCAGCAAGGTCGTGCTGCCGCTGGTCGGTCGCGTCATTCCTATTGTTGGCGATGACTATGCCGACCCGGAGAAGGGCACCGGCGCGGTGAAGATCACGCCGGCGCACGACTTCAACGACTTCGAGGTCGGCAAGCGCCACGGCCTGCCGCAGATCGGCGTGCTCGACCGGGAAGGGCGGCTCACGCTGACCGCGAACGAGGACTATCTGCGCGGTCTGCCAGAGGGCGCGCTGATGCTGGCCGAAGAGCTCGACGGCATGGATCGCTTCGCCGCGCGCAAGGCGATCGTCGCGCGACTGGAGGACTTCGGCTTCCTCGACAAGATCGAGCCGCACGCGCACATGGTGCCGCACGGCGATCGGTCCGGTGTCGTGATCGAGCCCTATCTGACCGACCAGTGGTACGTCGACGCCAAGACGATGGCGCAGCCGGCGATGGCGGCGGTGCGCAGCGGCGCGACGAATTTCGTGCCGAAGAACTGGGAAAAGACCTATTTCGAGTGGATGGAAAATATCCAGCCGTGGTGCATCTCGCGCCAGCTTTGGTGGGGACATCAGATTCCGGCGTGGTACGGCCCGGACGACAAGGTGTTCGTCGCCGAAACCGAGGACGAAGCGGTCGGCAATGCGCTCGGCTACTACGTCGAGCAGGGTGTCATCACCGCCGAGCAGGGCGACGCCATGGCGCGCGATCCGGCAAAGCGCGAAGGCTTCATCACGCGCGACGAGGACGTGCTCGACACCTGGTTCTCCTCGGCGCTGTGGCCGTTCTCGACGCTGGGTTGGCCCGATGAGACGCCGGAGGTGAAACGCTACTATCCGACCAACGTGCTGGTGACAGGTTTCGACATCATCTTCTTCTGGGTCGCCCGGATGATGATGATGGGCCTGCACTTCATGAAGGAAGCGCCGTTTTCGACCGTTTACATCCACGCGCTCGTCCGCGACGAGAAGGGCGCCAAGATGTCGAAGTCGAAAGGCAACGTCATCGATCCCCTGCATCTGATCGACGAGTACGGCGCCGACGCGCTGCGCTTCACGCTGGCCGCGATGGCGGCGCAGGGCCGCGACATCAAGCTGTCGCCGCAGCGGGTCGAAGGCTATCGCAATTTTGCGACGAAACTCTGGAACGCTTGTCGCTTCGCCGAGATGAACGAGTGCGTGTTGCCGGCCGGCTTCGATGCGACCGCAGCGAAGGAAACGCTCAACCGCTGGATCGTGCATGAGACCGCGCACACAACGCGCGAGGTCACCGAAGCGATCGAGGCCTATCGTTTCAACGATGCTGCTGGCGCGATCTATCGCTTCGTCTGGAACGTCTATTGCGACTGGTATCTCGAGCTCGCAAAGCCCGTGATGATGGGCGAGGACGGTCCGGCCAAGGCCGAGACCCGCGCCATGGTCGCATGGGCGCGCGATGAGATCCTCAAGCTGCTGCATCCCTTCATGCCGTTCCTCACCGAGGAATTGTGGGCGGTGACCGCCGCGCGGCCGCAACTGCTGGTGCTGACGCCGTGGCCGATCAAGGCCGGCCTCACCGCCGAGCAGCAGGCACTGATCGCGACGGCTGCGAGCGATCCGCTGGCCGCGCCCGTGCTGCTCGCCGATCAATCGAAGCCGGATTTCCGCGACGACGCGGCCGAGGCCGAGATCGGCTGGGTTGTCGATCTCGTCACCGCGATCCGTTCGGTCCGCGCCGAGATGAACATTCCGCCGGCGACCTTGACGCCGCTGGTGCTTGCGGGTGCATCCGCCGAAACGAAGGCGCGTGCGGCGCGCTGGAGCGATGTCGTCAAGCGCATGTCGCGGCTTGCGGATATTTCATTCGCGGATCACGCCCCTGAAGGCGCCGTACAGTTGCTGGTTCGCGGCGAGGTGGCCGCGCTGCCGCTGAAGGGCGTGATCGATCTTGCGGCGGAACGGGCGCGGCTCGACAAGGAAATCGCCAAGGCCGACGCCGACATCAAGCGCGTCGACAGCAAGCTCGCCAACGAGAAGTTCATCGCCAACGCGCCGGAAGAAATCGTCGAGGAAGAAAAAGAGAAGCGCGAAGCCGCGATCGCACGCAAGGCCAAATTCGTCGAGGCGCTGGAGCGATTGAAGGCGGCCGAGTGAGCGCTCCACCGTCGTCATCGCTGCGGCCGTTAAGCCTGCTCTGGCTCGGAGGCGTCGGGCTGCGGCTTGCAATCCTTGCCGTGCCGCCGGTGCTGGCCTTGATCATTTCGGATCTCGGCCTGTCCGGAACCGAGGTCGGGATTCTCAACGCCATTCCCGTTGCGCTATTCGCACTGATCGCGGTGCCGGGATCGCTGCTAATCGCGCGGGTCGGAGCCGTCAGGGCCCTCGTGGTCGGCCTGCTGATTGCCGCGATCGGGTCGGCGCTGCGCGGTTTTGCTCTAAGCGGAGCGGCCTTGTTCGTCGCGACGGCGGTGATGGCGGCGGGCGTTGCGGTGATGCAGCCGGCGCTGCCGCCGCTGGTCCGGCAGTGGGTACCGCACCGGATCGGTTTCGCGACGGCGGTCTACACCAATGGTCTTTTGTGCGGCGAAATCTTTCCGGTCGTACTCGCGGCGGTCATCGTACCTTTGTTGGGCGGCGGCTGGCGCGGCAGCCTTGAATTCTGGTCGATCGCATCGGCGCTGAGCGCCCTGGTCATTTTCGTCGCGCGGCCTCGCGGCGACGGTGCCGCGGTTCATCACCGCCGCTGGATGCCGGACTGGCGCGATCCGTTGCTGTGGAAGATCGGGCTCGTCACCAGCGCCAACAACCAGCTTTATTTTTGCACCAACGCGTTCCTGCCGGGCCTGTTGCTGCAAACTGGACATACCGACCTGATCCGGCCGGCGCTGTCGGCGCTCAATGCGGGCCAGTTGCCGGGATCGATCCTGCTGCTGGTCGCCGCGAGCCGCATGGAACGCAAAAAATGGCCGCTTATCCTGTCGGGTGTGTTCGGGATCCTCGGCGTCGTTGGCGTTGCGACCATCACCAACCTCTGGGGAATCGCCTGCGCCGCCGCGCTGATAGGCTTCACCTGCGCCATCGGATTGACGCTCGTGCTGACGCTGCCGGCGCTGCTGGTGGCGCCCGATGATGTGCCGCGCACCGCGGCCGGCGTCTTCACCATCGGCTACGGCATTGCCATGTTGATCTCAGTCATCAGCGGCATGGTGTGGGACATGACCGGAAATGCCGCGTTCGCATTCGTGCCGGTCGGACTTGCGCTGGTGCCAATGGTTGTGATCCCGCTGGCGATGGACCTCAGGAGTCAGCGGTCCTGAATGGCTTGCTGACGAATTTCGACCCCTTCAATCCGTAGCGCCACGGCAGCGCGGCGGCCTTGGTGATGCCGATGCGGACGCCTGTAACGACGTCAATCGCTTCCGTGCGCCGGTAGAGCGCGATCGGCGGCGCATCGAGCGGCAATGCATTGTGCGCGATCGAGATGCCGAGCGCCTCGCACAGCTTGCCTGGCCCGGAGCACAGCGAGCGCTCGTCATGCAATCCACGCCGTCGACGCATCGCCGGAATACCGTGGGTCGGTTGCAGCGCGCGGATCAGGACCGCGGCGGCGGAGCCTTCCTTCTCGCAGACGAAATTCATGCACCAGTGGATGCCATAGGAACGGTAGATATAGGTAAAGCCGGCCGGGCCGAACATCACCATGTTCCGCGGTGTCGGACCCCGATAGGAGTGCGCCGCGGGTTCGGTGTGATGGTAAGCCTCCACCTCGACGATGACGCCACCGACCCCGTTCACAAGCAGGGTTGCGCCGATCAGGTCCGGCGCCACCTCGAGCACATTGCGCGAGAAAAACGAGCACTTGAGCGGTTTGCCGATCGCAGGTGAGGTCGAACGGGGCTTTTGAACCATTTTGGGCGGGAATCAGCGCTGGGGTGATGCGAATTCAGCCTGATGTGTTACACGTTTGGCAGCGTTGGGCGAGAGCGGGTTGCACGGTCCCGGCCCACCGACTAGCTAGAGGTCTCATCAAGCGGACAATCCATGGTCGTCGTCCTCGATACCGTTTCAGCCAATCCTGTTCGGCCGCGCCATCCCGAAAAGGCCAACCGGCCCGATGCGCTGTCGCCGCCGAAGCCGGACTGGATTCGCGTGCGGGCACCGAACACGCGCGGCTATGCGGATACGCGGAAAATCGTCAAGGAGAACGGCCTCGTCACGGTGTGCGAGGAGGCCGGTTGCCCGAATATCGGTGAGTGCTGGGACAAGAAGCATGCCACCTTCATGATCATGGGCGACACCTGCACCCGCGCGTGCGCCTTCTGCAACGTCAAGACCGGCATGCCCGGCGCGCTGGAAGCCTCGGAGCCCGAATACGTCGCCGAGGCGACCCGTAAGCTGGGGTTGACCCACGTCGTCGTCACCTCGGTCGATCGCGACGATCTTGCCGATGGCGGCGCCGAGCATTTCGCGCAGACCATTCGCGCCATTCGCGAACGCTGCCCGACGACGACCATCGAGATCCTGACGCCGGACTTTCTGCGCAAGGACGGCGCGCTGGAAAAGGTGGTCGCAGCGAAGCCAGACGTGTTCAACCACAATCTCGAGACCGTGCCGTCGCGCTATCTGACGGTACGTCCGGGCGCGCGCTACTTCCATTCGATCCGACTGCTGCAGCGGGTCAAGGAACTCGATCCGACCATGTTCACCAAGTCCGGCATCATGGTCGGCCTTGGTGAGGAGCGGCATGAGGTGCTGCAGGTGATGGACGATCTACGCTCTGCGGAGGTGGACTTCCTGACCATCGGGCAATACCTGCAGCCGACCCGCAAGCACCACGCCGTGATGCGTTACGTCACCCCCGATGAATTCCAGGGTTACGAGACCGTCGCTTACACCAAAGGGTTCTTGATGGTGTCGGCGAGCCCGTTGACCCGCTCGTCGCATCATGCCGGCGAGGATTTCGCAAAGCTGCAGGCCGCGCGTGCCGCGCAGGCGCGCTAGTTCGCGCTCCGCCCATGCAGCGCGTTCTGGTCATGGGATCATCCGGGTCCGGCAAATCCACCTTCGCGCGCAAGCTGTCAGCGATGACGGGAATTCCCATAATTTCTCTGGACGCACTGTTCTGGAAACCCGGCTGGAGCCCGTCCGTCGCAGCCGAGTTCGAGCAGCGCGTCACCGAAGCGATGAACGCTCCATGCTGGATTATGGACGGCGACTATCTCGCGCATGTCGTCAACTTGCGGCGCGAGCGGGCCGACACCGCAATCTGGTTCGATCTTCCGCGCGTCACCTGTATGATCGGGGTTATGACGAGAATCGCGACCAGTTATGGACGGGTGCGGGCGGAGATGGCGCCGGGCTGCCCGGAAAGAATCGATCTCGAATTTCTCCGTTACGTCTGGACCTACCGCCGGAAGCGGCGACCGCGTCTTATCAGTTTCGTGGAGAGTTTCCGCGCCGATCAGACAATGATCCGCTTCGTCCACCGAGCCGAGGCCGATCGATACCTGCATGATCTCGCTGCCTCGAGGAGCATGTACTGATGCCCCGCTTCTCAAGCAAACGTCGTGTGGAACACAGCGCGGACCAGATGTTCGATCTCGTTGCCGATGTCGAGTGCTATCCTGAATTCGTGCCGCTGTGCCATTCGCTGAAGGTTCGGCAGCGCACGCCAGCGGCCGATGGCAAGGAGATCGTGGTGGCCGATATGACCGTCTCGTTCAAGCTGGTGCGCGAGACATTCACCAGCAAGGTGACGCTGGACCGGCCGAATCTCAAAATCCTCGTTGAATACCTGCGCGGGCCGTTCAGCAATCTGGAGAACCGCTGGACCTTCGAGCCGAAGTCGGATCAGGCCTGCGATGTCGGCTTCTTCATCTCTTACGAATTCAGGAGTCGGATGCTGGCGATGCTGATGGGTGCGATGTTCGATACCGCGTTCCAGCGCTTCGCGTCGGCGTTCGAAAAGCGCGCCGATGCCGTCTACGGCACGGGCCGCGCTGCAACCTGAAAGAATTGGCGTCCTAGCTCTTCTTCGACGGCTTGCGCGGTGTTGTGGTGCGGCGGCGTTCGCCGGCCCGCCGCAGCGGCACGCGCTTTGTCCGCGGCTGCAAGCGGCTAGCGCTTTCTCGCCGAGGCTTTGCGGGCGGTTTCGGTCCGCGTGCCAATTCCATCAGCATTCGGAGAGCTTCGACCACCGAGCGTTGCCGTACCGTACTGCGGCCGATGGCGCCGAAGCGGCATTCGCGATGGAGCAGGCGGCCATCCCGCGCAGCGACCGCGAAGTGAACGAGACCGACGGGTTTGCCTGGCGTCGCGCCGCCGGGACCGGCGATGCCGGTGATCGCAACGGCAAGATCGGTGCCCGCGCGTTCCATCGCACCGACCGCCATGGCGGTCGCGGTTTCCTTGCTGACCGCGCCAAAGCTGTCCAGCGTGGTCGCCTTGACGCCGAGCATCGCGCGCTTGGCGTCGTTGGAGTAGGTGACGAAGCCGCGATCAATCACGTCCGAGGAGCCGGGAATGTCGGTCAGCGCGCCGGCAACCAGGCCGCCGGTGCAGGACTCAGCCGTGGCGATGGTCAGCTTGCGCATGCGACAGAGATCGAGCAGCGAACGCGAGAGAGCGCGGGTGTCGCTGCCGCTCATGTCAGGCGCTCCAACCCTTGTCGTCCCACGGCAGCCGGATGGTCGCGCTTGCCGTGGCCGCAATGCCTTCCTCGCGGCCGGTGAAGCCGAGCCGCTCGCTGGTGGTCGCCTTCACGGCAACGCGCGAAATGGCAACGCCGGTGATTTCGGCGATACGCGCGCGCATGACGTCGCGCAACGGTCCGATCTTGGGTCGCTCGCAGATCATGGTGACCTCGAGATTGGCGATGCGGCCGCCGCCCGCCGTGACACGATCGACGGCGTATTTCAGGAATTTGTCGGACGCCGCGCCTTTCCACTGCGGATCGCTGGGCGGAAAGTGCGAACCGATGTCGCCGTCCGCGAGCGCCCCGAGAATGGCATCGACCAGCGCATGCAGGCCGACGTCGCCATCGGAGTGGGCCAGGAAACCGCGGTTGTGCGGCACCTTCACGCCGCAGAGCATGATGTGGTCGCCGTCGCCGAAGGCGTGGACGTCATAACCGGTGCCGGTCCTGATGTCGCCGAGCGAGGCGGCGAGGCGCGCTTCCTCGCGCACGAAGTCTTCCGGAGTTGTCAGTTTCATGTTGGCAGCATCGCCTTCAAATGTCGCAACCGTCAATCCCGCCCATTCCGCGAGCGCGGCATCGTCGGTGAAATCGTCGCGGCCATCGCGGGCCGCACGGCGGTGCGCATCGAGGATCACGTCGAAGCGGAACGCCTGCGGCGTCTGCGCGATCCGCAGCTTTGCCCGATCGGGCGTCGCATCGACCGCACCGGAGGCGTCGATCTGCTTGATGGTGTCGGTGACGGGAATCGCAGGCACGGCCGCGCCGGTCTTGTCGGCGGCATCGATCGCGCGCGAGATCAGCGCCGGCGTCACGAAGGGGCGGGCGGCATCGTGGATCAGCACGATGTCCGGTGCATCCGCGGCGAGGGCTTCGAGACCGGCATGCACCGACGCCTGGCGGGTGGCGCCGCCATTCGCCGGCGGCTGATAGCGAAAGCCGCTGACGGCCTGATTGAACATCGTGAGGTCGTCGGGGTTCAGAACCGGCTGCACGGCGACAATTCCAGGATGGGTGCAGAACGGCTCCATGGCCCGGGAGATCACGGTTCGTCCAGCAATGGTCCGGTACTGTTTGGGTCCGCCGGACCCGGCGCGGAGCCCGCGGCCTGCGGCAACGATGATGGCGGCTGTTCGTTTTGAGGTCGGCATGAGAATCGGCAGGCAACTCGGGAGATCGGACGGGACAGAATCCCACGTTTGGTGCCACTGCCCTTACCATGCCCGGGCAAAAAACAGCAGGATTCCATGGCTGTGGGCGAGGGAGATGATTTGTGTTGCAGCGCACTTGCAAGATATCAGGATTTGGCTAAAGTGTAGGCATTGAATTCTATTGCTCAAGAAATAAGCTGGCGCTTTCACACTATCGGCCGTGGCGGAGCGGCCTCACACGGCCGATGAGCACAAAACCGACAAATCCGACGCGATCAGGTCCTGAGCCTTTGCGGATTGGTGATATTTCGATCGCCAACCGGGTGCTCCTGGCTCCGATGTCAGGGATTACCGACCGGCCGTTTCGAGGTCTGGCCGAAGCGCTGGGCGCAGGACTCGTCGTCTCCGAAATGACCGCCAGTGACGACCTCGTCCGCGGACGGCCGATGTCGGTGCTCCGCTGCGAAGCCACGGGCGTCGGGCCGCATGTCGTTCAACTCGCGGGCTGCGAGACCCGCTGGATGGCAGAGGGTGCTCGCGTTGCCGAAGCAGCCGGCGCCGACATCATCGACATCAATATGGGCTGTCCCGCCCGCCATGTGACCGGCGGTCAATCAGGCTCGGCGCTGATGCGCGATCTCGATCACGCGTTGACATTGATCGATGCGACCGTCGGCGCTGTGAATATTCCGGTGACGCTGAAGATGCGGCTCGGTTGGGACGAGCGCTCGCTCAATGCACCGGAGCTGGCACAGCGCGCGGAATCTGCTGGGGTGCAGATGATTACCGTTCATGGCCGCACCCGATGCCAGTTCTACAAGGGGACAGCCGACTGGCAGGCGGTGCGGGCGGTCAAGAACGCAGTCGCCGTTCCCGTCGTCGTCAATGGCGACATCACGTCGTTCGATGCTGCCGTCACCGCGCTGGAAACGTCCGGCGCCGATGCCGTCATGATGGGGCGGGGCGCGCAGGGCCAACCCTGGATGCCTGGCCAAATCGGACGCCAACTGGAAACGGGGATCGCGGAAAAGCCTCCGTTGCTTAGCGATCAACTGGCTCATATCCGTGATCTCTACGAGGACATGCTTCGGCATTACGGTCTGCGGATCGGTCTGCGCCATGCGCGAAAGCATCTCGGATGGGCGCTCGATGTCGCGGCGACATGCAGCCGCGCGCCGTCGGCCACATTGAAGTCCTGGCGTCAGAAGCTCCTGACCTCGGACGATCCGAACGAGGTGCGGCGTACGCTCGGCGATGCATTCGACGATTTCGCATGGAGCGCTGCGGCATGACCGCGATGGCCGAACCGCGACGGATCGATCCTTCTGACGGCGAGGCCATTCTCAACGCGCTGCCGAATCCGGTGCTGCTGGTCAGTCCCGATGGTCGCATCGTCGATGCCAACATGGCAGCAGAGTCATTCTTCGAAATGTCGACGCAGTTTTTGCAGCGGCAATCGCTGAAGGAGGTCATCCCGTTCGGCAGCCCGCTGCTGGCGCTGATTGATCAGGTCCGCGACAGCGGTTCGCCGGTCAACGAGTTCAAGGTCGATCTGGGGACGCCGCGCATCGGCCGCGACCGCCAGGTCGATCTGCACGTCGCTCCGCTGACGGAGCGGCCGGGGCATGTGGTGGTGATGCTTCAGGAGCGCACCATTGCCGACAAGATGGACCGGCAATTGACCCATCGCAGTGCGGCGCGCTCGGTGACGGCGCTTGCCGCCATGCTCGCACACGAGATCAAAAATCCGTTGTCAGGCATTCGCGGCGCGGCGCAATTGCTGGAGCAGGCGGCGTCCTCGGAAGATCGGATGCTGACACGTCTCATTTGCGACGAGGCCGACCGCATCGTGACGCTGGTCGATCGCATGGAGGTGTTCGGCGACGAGCGCCCGGTCGCGCGCGGTCCGGTCAATATCCATTCGGTGCTCGATCACGTGAAGCGGCTGGCGCAGTCAGGTTTCGCCCGCAACGTGAAATTCACCGAGGATTACGATCCGTCGCTGCCGCCGGTGCTCGCCAATCAGGATCAGCTCATTCAGGTGTTCCTGAACCTTGTTAAGAACGCCGCCGAGGCCGTCGCCGATCTTGGCGGCGAAGGCGAAATCCAGTTGACGACCGCGTTCCGTCCCGGTGTTCGCCTGTCGGTGCCGGGCAAGAAAACGCGGGTGTCGCTGCCGCTGGAATTTTGCGTCAAGGACAATGGTCCCGGCGTGCCGGAGGACCTGCTGCCGAATTTGTTCGACCCCTTCGTCACCACCAAGGCGACTGGAAGCGGCCTCGGTCTCGCGCTGGTTGCCAAGATTGTCGGTGACCATGGCGGGATCGTCGAGTGCGAGTCGCAGCCGCGCAGGACAAGTTTTCGCGTTCTACTTCCGATGTTCAACACCAGTTCCAAACACCAAAGCAATGACGACGCCGTGCCGGGTACGTCGTCAGCTGCCTCACATGATACGAGATGAGGATAAAACATGCCCGCAGCCAGCATTCTTGTCGCCGACGACGACGCAGCGATCCGCACTGTGCTCAACCAGGCGCTGTCGCGCGCCGGCTATGAGGTTCGCCTGACCGGCAATGCCGCGACGCTGTGGCGCTGGGTTAATCAGGGCGAAGGCGATCTGGTCATCACCGACGTGGTGATGCCGGACGAGAATGCGTTCGACCTGCTGCCGCGCATCAAGAAGATGCGGCCCAATTTGCCGGTCATCGTGATGAGCGCGCAGAACACGTTCATGACCGCGATCCGTGCCTCCGAGCGCGGCGCTTATGAGTATCTGCCGAAGCCATTCGATCTGAAGGAACTGATCGCGATCGTCGGACGTGCACTCGCGGAGCCCAAGGAACGGGTGTCCGCGTCCGACGACGAGGGCGAATTCGATTCCATTCCGCTGGTCGGCCGCTCGCCGGCGATGCAGGAAATCTATCGCGTGCTGGCGCGGCTGATGCAGACCGATCTGACCGTGATGATCTCAGGCGAGTCCGGCACCGGCAAGGAACTGGTCGCGCGCGCGCTTCACGACTACGGCAAGCGGCGCAACGGTCCGTTCGTCGCGGTCAACATGGCGGCGATTCCACGCGACCTGATCGAGTCAGAACTGTTCGGTCATGAGCGCGGCGCCTTCACCGGCGCCAATACACGCGCCTCCGGTCGGTTCGAGCAGGCCGAGGGAGGGACGCTGTTCCTCGACGAAATCGGCGACATGCCGATGGAGGCGCAGACGCGCCTGCTGCGCGTTCTGCAGCAGGGCGAATACACCACCGTAGGCGGTCGAACCGCGATCAAGACCGATGTTCGCATCGTCGCGGCGAGCAACAAGGACCTTCGCATCCTGATCCAGCAGGGCCTGTTTCGCGAAGACCTGTTCTTCCGTCTCAACGTCGTGCCGCTGCGGTTGCCGCCGCTGCGCGAGCGCATCGAGGACCTGCCTGATTTGGTCCGGCACTTCTTTGCGCTTGCGGAGAAGGATGGATTGCCGGCCAAGAAGCTCGATGCGCTGGCGCTCGAGCGCATGAAGCAGCACCGTTGGCCCGGCAACGTCCGCGAACTGGAAAATCTCGCGCGACGGCTGGCAGCTCTCTATCCACAGGATGTGATCACTGGATCGGTGATCGATGGCGAACTCGCGCCTCCGGCGATCGTCTCCGGCGGCAGCGGCCCGCAAAGCGTCGACAATCTCGGCGGCGCCGTCGAGATGTACCTGTCGTCGCATTTCTCGGGCTTTCCGAATGGCGTCCCGCCGCCGGGGCTTTACCACCGAATTCTCAGGGAGATCGAGGTACCGCTCCTGACCGCGGCGCTGGCGGCGACCCGCGGTAACCAGATCCGGGCCGCTGACCTTCTGGGCCTCAATCGCAACACCCTGCGCAAGAAAATCCGCGACCTCGATATCCAGGTCTACCGAACCGGAGGATAGTCATTGGCTCGACCGCAGCAGATTCTGGACTGATACCAAGCGAATTCGGTGATTTCCGCGGTCTTTGGCCGCGGTGTCCCATGGTGAACGCCGCGGAAATGTCGTAATTGAGCAACATTGTTGTAGGAATGCATCAGTTCGCTGTCGGCGGGGCCGACGGGCAGCAAGTCCTCAACGCTCAATCGTTTTCCGGATGACTAGCGCAGACACGCCAGCTCCATCGTCCGATTCGTCATTCGCCGAACCGCGCGGCGGGACCTTACGCCGCTTGCTGGCGGCGGCTGCGATCGGCCTCGCGTTGCTCTCGTCCTTCCTGACCTTTGTGGTCCTGACCGGCCTTACGCCGATCGAGCCAACCCACCGCGTCGTCGTTACATTCCTGCTGATCGACGCCGCCGCCATTCTCCTGCTGGTTGTCATTATCGCCCGCGAAGTCTGGAACGTGGTGCAGGCCCGCCGCCGGGGCCGGGCCGCGGCCAAGCTGCACGTTCAGATCGTCAGTCTGTTCTCGGTGATCGCGGTGCTGCCGGCGGTGCTGGTGGCCATTGTGGCGAACGTCACGATCGACCGCGGCCTCGACCGGCTGTTTTCCGGTCCGACCAAGGAAGTCATTCAGAACTCCCTGATCGTCGCCAACGCCTATCTCCATGAGCACGCGCAGCTCATTCGCGGCGACATTTTGGGCATGGCGAACGACATTTCCAATGCGCGGCCGCTTTACGATCAGGACCGCGGAACGTTTCGCCAGCTTCTGACCTCGAGTGCGAGGGCCCGCAATCTTCCCGGCGCGATGCTGATCGACAAGGAAGGCCATCTGCTCGAAACCGCACAGACCGGTATTGAACGTGCGTACACCACACCAAACCCCGACTTCCTGAAGAACGTGCACGAAGACGAACCGCAGATCGCCGTCTTTCCGGAGGCGAATTATGTTGCCGCGGTCATCCGGCTTCGCGCTTATCAGGATGTCTTTCTGTATGTCGCCCGGCTCCTCGATCCCCACGTCGTCGCGCAACTGAAACAGACCCAGGCGAGCGTAGCCGAGTATGCGACGATCGAGGCGCGGCGTCTCGGCATCCAGGTCGCCTTCGCGCTGATGTTCGCGGTGATCGCTCTGAGCATCCTGATGGCGTCGGTGCTGATCGGTCTGAATTTCGCCGACCGGTTCGTCGCGCCGGTGCGCCGGCTGATGAGCGCCGCCAACATCGTATCCACCGGCGATTTGAACGTTCAGGTGCCGGTTTTGAAATCCGAAGGCGATCTCGCCCAGCTCGGCGAGACCTTCAACAAGATGACGCAGGAGTTGCGCACGCAACGCGACGAACTGGTCAATGCCAGCGGCCTGATCGACAGCAGGCGCCGCTTCATCGAGGCGGTGCTGTCGTCCGCGAGCGCTGGTATCATCGGAGTCGATGGCGCCAATACCATCGGCATTCTGAACCGTTCGGCGGAGAAACTGATCGGCCACTCGGAGTCCGAAACCCTAGGACACCCTCTGTCGGAGGTCATTCCCGAACTCGACGACCTCATGCGGACGGCGAGGGAGGGATCGCAGCGGCTGGTGCAGGGACAGATCACCATCAATCGCGATGGCAACGAGCGCAATCTGTCGGTGCGTGTCAGCGCCGAGCAGACCAGCCAGTCGCGTGACAGCTATATCATCACGCTGGATGACATCACCGAACTCGTGACGGCCCAGCGCACGTCGGCCTGGGGCGACGTGGCACGGCGCATTGCGCATGAGATCAAGAATCCCCTGACGCCGATCCAGCTGTCGGCCGAGCGTATCCGCCGTAAATTCGGCAAGGTTATTATCGAAGACAAACCCATCTTCGAACAATGCACCGACACGATCGTGCGTCAGGTCGAAGATATCCGGCGAATGGTCGACGAGTTCTCGCGCTTCGCGCGGATGCCGAAGCCTGTGATGGAGGGCGAGGACGTCGCCGACACCGTTCGTCAGGTGGTTTTCCTCATGCGGGTGGGGCACCCAGATATCCATATCGAGGCGGACATCAAGACAGAACCGATGCGCGCCCAGTTCGACCGGCGGCTGATCTCGCAAGCGCTAACCAACATCATCAAGAACGCGACGGAAGCCATCGAGGTCGTGCCGCCGGAGACGCTCGGCAAGGGCCGTATCGACGTGATTGCCGAGCGTGAGAACGACGATATCGTCATCGACGTGATCGACAACGGCGTCGGCTTGCCGAAAGTCGCGCGGGCGCGGCTGCTGGAGCCCTACGTCACGACGCGTGAAAAGGGGACCGGTCTCGGCCTGGCGATCGTGGGACGTGTGCTGGAAGACCACGGCGGGAAGCTCGAACTCAACGATGCTTCCGCCATACGACCAGGTGCGCGAGGGGCCTGGATGCGGCTGCGGTTTGCCGTGTCCGGACGCGCGCCGAATGATGAGACCAATGGGGGCGATGGCGCGACAAACGACGATGCTGCGACCAGTAACCAAACAAGAACTGAAGTTGCGACCGGCAACTGACGAGGCGGATCCAACCCATGGCACATGACATCCTGATAGTCGACGACGAGGCGGATATTCGCGACCTTGTCGCAGGCATTCTCGAAGACGAGGGTTTTGCGACGCGAACTGCGCGCAACAGCGACGAGGCGCTTGCGGAGGTTTCGAGCCGCCGGCCGCATATGGTTTTTCTCGATATCTGGCTGCAGGGCAGCCGGCTCGATGGACTGCAGTTGCTTGAAAAAATCAAGCAGGACAGCCCCGACATGCCGGTCGTCATGATCTCGGGACACGGCAACATCGAAACCGCAGTCGCGGCGATCAAGCGCGGCGCCTATGATTTCATCGAAAAGCCGTTCAAGTCCGATCGTTTGATTCTGGTGGCGACGCGCGCGCTCGAAACCTCTCGGCTCAAGCGCGAAGTCAGGGAGCTGAAGCAGCTCGCGCCGGCCGCCAGTTCGCTGGTCGGCCGCTCGCCCTGCATGAACCAGTTGCGCCAGACCATCGAGCGCGCGGCGAAAGCCAACAGTCGCATCATGATCGTCGGCCCGTCCGGCTCCGGCAAGGAGTTGGCTGCGCGGACGCTTCACGGCCAGTCGGCCCGGTCGGAAGGGCCCTTTGTCGTTATCAATGCCGCGGCGATTACACCCGAACGCATGGAATTCGAACTGTTCGGCGTCGAGCAGATGGATGGTCAACAGCCGCGCAAGGCCGGCGCCCTGGAAGAGGCGCATGGTGGCACGCTGTTCATCGACGAGATCGGCGACATGCCGCGCGAGACCCAGAACAAGATCATGCGCGTTCTGGTGGATCAGACGTTCCAGCGCGCCGGCGGCACCGCCAAGATCAACGTCGACGTGCGCATCATTTCGTCGACTGCGCGCAATCTCGAGGAAGAGATCGCAGCCGGCCGTTTCCGGGAGGACCTCTATCACCGGCTCTCCGTGGTGCCGATCCGGGTTCCTCCGCTCTCTGAGCGGCGCGAGGACATTCCCGAACTGATCGGGTTTTTCATGGAGCAGATTTCTGTCGCGAGCGGATTGCCTCGGCGCAAGATCGGCGACGACGCCATGGCGGTGCTGCAGTCGCATGTCTGGCCGGGCAACGTCCGGCAGCTCCGCAACAACGTCGAACGCGTCATGATCCTTGCCGGCGGCGGCCCGGAGGTCGTCATCACCGCGGACATGCTGCCGCAGGATGTCGGTTCGATGGTTCCGGCGATGCCGACCGGCGTCAACGGCGAGCACATCATGGGCCTGCCGTTGCGCGAGGCGCGCGAGGTCTTTGAGCGGGACTATCTGATCGCCCAGATCAGCCGTTTCTCCAACAACATCTCGCGGACCGCGGAATTTGTCGGCATGGAGCGCTCGGCGCTGCATCGCAAGCTCAAGGCGCTCGGCGTCAACTAGAAACCTTTATACGAAAGCTGGAAACGCTCGATGTCGCGGATTGCTTATGTCAACGGTCAGTATCGCGATCTGCGCGACGCCAATGTGAATGTCGAAGACCGCGGCTATCAGTTCGCCGACGGGGTGTATGAGGTCTGTGAAGTTCGCGGCGGCCGGCTGGTGGACTTCCCTCGGCACATGGCGCGGCTGCAGCGCTCCCTGAGGGAATTGCGGATCGCCGAGCCGATGCCGCTGTCGGCACTCGGCATCGTCATGCACGAGGTGGTCCGGCGCAATCGCGTCACCTACGGGTTGGTCTACCTGCAGATTACCCGAGGCGTGGCCCGGCGCGATCACGCATTTCCGCTTAACCCGGTGAAGCCGAGCGTGGTCATTACCGCCCGGGCGCTCAACTACGCCAAGAACCAGCAGACGGCCGCGAGCGGTATCAAAGTCATCACGGTGCCGGAAAACCGCTGGCCTCGCGTCGACATCAAATCGGTGTCGCTGCTGCCCAATGTGCTGGCGAAGCAGGAGGCCCGCGAGAAGGGGGCCTATGAGGCCTGGTACGTCGGGACCGACGGCTTTGTCACCGAGGGAGCTTCGAGCAACGCCTGGATCGTGACCGGGGATGGCCGCGTCGTCACCCGCTCGGCGGACCACGGCATCCTGGCCGGCATCACCCGGGCGGTCCTCATGGAGGTGATGGCGGCGCTCCAGATCAAGCTCGAGGAACGTCCGTTCACGCCGGCGGAAGCGAAACAAGCGGCGGAGGCCTTCGTCACCTCGGCGTCCCAGATCGTCATACCGGTTGTCGCGATCGACGGCCAGGCGGTCGGAAATGGCCAGCCGGGCGGGGTCGCGAAACGATTACGGGAGGAATTCCATCGTTTTTCAGCATTTTCCTGAGGGTTTTTCCGCCTTACGGCGATCCGGCGTCCGAACCGGCTTGCCTAAGCCCGAGCTCTGCCCTCTAATCGAACCGCCGGAGTCCAAGAGGGGGATCTCAGGGAACCCCGGCAGCCAGGAGACGCTCCGCAGAGGGCTGCATCTGGTGCGATAAAAAACCCAAAGCGAAACTGCGGGATAACAACAATGGCGGCAGACCGCGCACAAAACCTACAAGACACCTTCCTCAATCACGTTCGAAAAACCAAAACGCCCCTGACCATCTTTCTGGTAAACGGAGTCAAACTGCAGGGAATTGTCACCTGGTTCGACAATTTCTGCTTGCTGCTGCGGCGCGACGGTCATTCGCAGCTTGTCTACAAGCACGCGATCTCGACCATCATGCCCGGTGCTCCGATCCAGTTGTTCGAAGGCGGCGAGGACGCTCCGGCTTGAGCAACTGTTTGAAAGTTTCCTGATTGGAACCCCGACACGTTGAGGGGGGTATCGACCGTCCGCGGTCGATGCAGGGCAAACCGACAGGGCGGGTGGTCGTCATCGGCCCTTATCTGCGAATGCGACGCGACACCGACGCGCCGCAGGGCAGTGCTGTGCGTGATCCCGAGGCCCGCATCGACGAAGCCGCGGGCCTTGCGCGCGCCATTGATCTCGACGTCGCGGAGGCCATCATTGCGCCCGTCAGCGAAATCAGGCCCGCGACTTATCTCGGCAAGGGCAAGGTCGAGGAGTTCACCGGCCTGATTGCGGCCCATCACGCCGATCTGGTCGTGATGGATTGTGCGCTGTCGCCGATCCAGCAGCGCAACCTCGAAAAAGCCTGGAGCACGAAGGTGCTCGATCGCACCGGCCTCATTCTCGAGATCTTCGGACGCCGCGCCAAGACGAAGGAGGGTGCGCTTCAGGTCGAACTCGCCCATCTCAACTACCAGCGCAGCCGGCTGGTGCGGTCGTGGACCCACCTTGAACGGCAACGTGGTGGCTTCGGCTTCATGGGTGGTCCCGGCGAAACCCAGATCGAAGCCGACCGCCGGTTGATCGGCGAACGCATAACGCGGTTGGAAAACGAATTGAAGAAAGTGCAGGCGACGCGGCGGCTGCATCGCGCCGGGCGGCAGCGCGTTCCTTATCGAGTGGTCGCACTGGTCGGCTATACCAATGCCGGCAAATCGACGCTGTTCAACCGACTGACGCGCGCGGACGTGCAAGCTGCCGACATGCTGTTCGCGACGCTCGATCCGACGCTGCGTGCGTTGACACTGCCGCATGGTGGCAAGGCGATGCTGTCGGATACCGTTGGATTTATCTCGAATCTGCCGACCCAGCTTGTCGCGGCATTTCGCGCGACGCTGGAAGAGGTGATGGAAGCCGACGTCATCCTTCATGTTCGCGATATTTCGCACGAGGACGCCGAGGCCCAGCAGCACGATGTCGAAGCGGTGCTGCGCCAGCTCGGCATCGATCCCGGGCAAGGCGCGCGCCTCCTCGAGGTCTGGAACAAGATCGATCGCTTCGACGCGGATCAGCGAGAAAATCTGGAGAACATCGCCGCGCGCCGGTCGAGCGATGTGCCCTGTTTTCTTGTTTCCGCCGAAACCGGCGAGGGTATCGACACGCTGCTGGCGGCGATCGAGGACCGGCTGGCGGCGACGCGAACCACGCTTGATCTTTCGGTCGATGCCTCCGATGGCGCGGCCGTCAGTTGGCTGCACCGCAATTCGGAAGTGCTCGCCAAGGAGCTTCATGACGGCCGCTACGACATGACTGTGCGCGTCGACGAGACCAAGCGCGACATCGTAGTCAACCGGTACGACGCGACGCCGCATCCTCTTTGACGCCACATTGCGCCATCTTGCCCCAATCTCCGCAAGGCAGGGTCACGCAGGAACTACTTGACCGGCAAGGCCGCGGCACTATTCCATGCCGGTCAATCGATCGCATGAACATTGCAGGGAGAGCCTCGTGAGCTATCAGAACACATCGCTGCTGATTAACGGCAAGTGGCGCGCCAGCACGTCCAACAAAACCATCGATGTCGTGAATCCGGCGACCGAGGAAAAGATCGGCACCGTGGCTCATGCCGATCGCTCCGACCTCGACGAGGCGCTCGCGGCCGCGCAAAAAGGCTTTAAGGTCTGGCGCGCGGTTGCGCCGTTCGAGCGCGCCAAGGTGATGCGCAAGGCCGCCGCGCTGATGCGCGAGCGCGCCGACCGGATCGCGACCCTGATGACCATGGAGCAGGGCAAGGTTTTGGCGGAAGCCAAGATCGAAACGCTGGCCGCAGCCGATGTCATCGAATGGTTTGCCGAGGAGTCCCGCCGCGCCTACGGCCGGCTGATCCCCGCGCGCGGACCAGGCATCTATCAGATCGCGGTGAAGGAGCCGGTCGGTCCGGTCGCGGCCTTCACGCCCTGGAATTTCCCGATCAATCAGGTCTGCCGCAAACTGTCGGCCGCGCTGGCTGCAGGCTGCTCGATCATCGTCAAGGCGCCTGAGGAAACCCCGGCGTCTCCGGCCGAACTGCTGCGCGCTTTCGTCGACGCGGGCGTGCCCGACGGCGTCATCAATCTGGTATTCGGCGTGCCGGCGGAAATCTCCGAATATCTGATCCCGCATCCGATCATCAAGAAGATGTCGTTCACCGGTTCGACCGTGGTCGGCAAGCAACTCGCGGCGCTAGCAGGTAAGCACATGAAGCGTGCCACCATGGAGCTCGGGGGCCACGCGCCAGCGATCGTGTTCAACGACGCCGACGTCGCGAGCGCCGCGCAGATCATCTCGGGCGCCAAATTCCGCAACGCCGGTCAGGTCTGCATCGCGCCGACGCGCCTTCTGGTGCAGGACAAGGTCTACAAGGATTTTGTCGGCAAGTTCACCGAGGCCGCCAAGGCGCTCAAGGTCGGTAACGGGCTCGATGCCGATTCCAAAATGGGTTCGCTCGCCAATCCGCGTCGCATCACGGCCGTTGAAGGTTTTGTGCAGGACGCGGTCGGCAAGGGTGCCAAGCTCACGACTGGCGGTCATCGCGTCGGCAACAAGGGTTACTTCTTCGAGCCGACGGTCGTGACCGATGTGCCGAAGGATGCCCGCGCCATGAATGAGGAGCCGTTCGGTCCGCTGGCCCTGATCTCGCCGTTCACGACCTTCGACGAGGTCGCGGAGGAAGCAAACCGTCTGCCTTACGGTCTCGCGTCCTACGCTTTCACCAGTTCGACCAAGACCGCGACCGCCATCGGTGCGGCAATCGAGAGCGGCATGGTCGCGATCAATAATGTCGGCCTCGGCATGCCGGAAAATCCGTTCGGCGGCGTCAAGGATTCCGGTTACGGCTCCGAAGGCGGTACCGAGGCGATGGAAGCCTATCTCAACACCAAGTTCATCAGCCAGACGGGCGTGTAAGCTGGAAGATCTCGTCATCCTGAGGTGCGCGCCCTTGCGCGCCTCGAAGGATGCGAGATCTGACTCAGCCCATCCTTCGAGACGCCGCGCAAAAACGCGCGGCTCCTCAGGATGACGGTGGTGTACGCGAAACGGGTTTCTCCTTTTCCTTCGCCTCGTTCCACAGCGCGTCCATTTCGGCAAGTGACGCGCTTTCAAGCGGGCGACCCTTCGCAGCCAGCGCCTGCTCGATATAAGCGAAGCGACGCTCGAATTTAGTGTTGGCGCCACGCAGCGCCATTTCGGGATCAACGTCGACATGGCGCGCGAGGTTGACCAGCGCGAACATCAGGTCGCCGGTTTCCGCCGCGATCTCGGCGTTGTCGCCGCGATCGAGTGCCGCCTCGATCTCGTCGGCTTCTTCACGGATCTTGTCGAGCACCGCGCGCGGATCGTTCCAGTCAAAACCGACGGTCGAAGCCTTTCGCTGTAGCGCCATGGCGCGCACCAGCGCAGGCTGGCCGGCCTTGACGCCCGCGAGCAACAATCCGGAGGCCGGTGCCTCCGCCGCAGGCTTGCGTGCGGCGCGTTCGGCTTTTTCCTCGGCCTTGATGCGCTCCCAGGTGCCCTTCACGTCCGACGGCGCGATATAGCCGGTGCTGTCGGCGAAGACATGCGGATGTCTGCGGATCATTTTTCGCGTGATCGCCTCGACCACGTCACCGAACGAAAACGCGTTTTGCTCCTCCGCCATGCGCGCGTGAAACACGACCTGCAACAAGAGATCGCCGAGTTCGTCGCAGAGATCGATCAGATCGTCGCGCGCAATCGCGTCCGTGACCTCGTAGGCTTCCTCAATGGTATAGGGCGCAATCGTCGCGAAGGTTTGTTCGAGATCCCAGGGGCAGCCGGTGCCGGGTGTGCGCAGTTGCGCCATGATCTCGATCAGGCGTGAAATATCGCGGGAAGGGGTCATTTGTGCACCGGTATGGGCTGGAGATTTGCATCCTTCTATGCCGCAAGCGATGGCACCATCCCAGCAAAAAGGTCGATTGAGCCGGCAATTCCAGCCGATTGGCGCGAAGGCCGAGGGATGCTATTGGCCACTCATGACCGATGCATCTGAAACTGCGCTTGTGCTGTTCTCCGGCGGACAGGATTCCGCGACGTGTCTCGCCTGGGCGCTGGACCGTTTTGCGCGGGTCGAAACGCTGGGGTTCGATTACGGTCAGCGCCACGCCGTTGAACTGGATTGCCGTCAGAAACTGCTCGAGGGCATGAAAGATCTGCACCCCGCGTGGGCGGAAAGGCTCGGCGAGAACCACACGCTCGCCATCCCGACGCTGGCTGAGATTTCCGACACCGCGCTGACGCGCAATGTCGCTATCGAAATGGGTGAGGGTGGATTGCCCAACACGTTCGTGCCCGGCCGCAACCTGGTGTTCCTCACCTTTGCCGCCGCGCTAGCTTATCGGCGCGGCGTCACCCACATCGTCGGCGGGATGTGCGAGACTGATTATTCCGGCTATCCGGATTGCCGCAACGACACCATCAAGGCGCTTGAAAGTGCGCTCCAGCTCGGCATGGACAAGCCGTTCCGGTTGCACACGCCGCTGATGTGGCTCGACAAGGCCGCGACATGGGGATTAGCGCACGAACTTGGCGGATCAGGGCTGGTCGACCTGATCCGCGAACACTCGCACACCTGCTATCTCGGCGAACGCGGCGCGCGGCACGATTGGGGTTTTGGCTGCGGCGAATGCCCGGCCTGTAAATTGCGCGCAAAGGGCTGGCGCGAATATGCCGCACGGGCGGCCTAGCGGAAGTCGTCCGGTCTCAGCACGATCGGCTGACCATGGGGTGTACGGTCGGCGGCATGATCCCATGCGTCGCGATAACGAAGCAGCGTTTCGCGTGTGCTGACGCCTTTGGCTGCGACCAATCCTTCGAGCGTGTTGAGCCAATGCCGATAGTAAGTCTCGCCGGTATCGGGATCGCCAGCGGCCTGCGCGCGCTTGATTTCGGCGGCGAGTGCTGCCGCCCATTCGGGCCACGTGAACACACCGCGATCATGCAGCGTCAACGCCATGGCGAAGGCCTGCGCTTCCCAGGGCTCGCGAAACACCGGACCCTCGGCATCGCAAGGAATGCTCGGGACTTCCGTCGTCGCCTTGCGTGCCGCCGTCTGATCCATCACGCCGGCTCGAGATAGGGCTCGAACGCGTCGATCGAGACCTTCACGGTCGGATCGGCGTCCGGTCCCCACAGTTCCGCGCCATCGAACACCACGGTGTAAAGCCAGGTCGGATGTTCGCCGGCGTCCTTCGCTGCCGTATCGGGGAAGACGTGAACGCCATGATGGCGTTCGATGGTCCCGACATGGCCGCGCACATAACGGGGCAGGCGGGTGTGCGTGACCGGATTGATGTTCTTGGCGCGGACGCGGTCGCCCGGCTTGAACTTTGCGGGTGCCTCAGCCGCGCGGGCAAAACTGCCGCGCGTCATGACCCGCTTCACGTCATCAAGTTTGAATGGACCGCGCTTGAGGTCTTTCGCCGGTGCAGCGGCATGACCCTGCTTCACTTCCGCGTCGTTGATGTAACCGCGTGCGATCAGCGAATCCTGCAGGGCGAGAAACCATTTCTTGTAGTACGAGCTGGTCATATAGACCGTCGGTGGCAGCGACTCCCGATAGAAGCGCGATACATCGATGTTGAAGGCTCCGGCGGCGCCCATGGCACGCGTCATCGCCATCACCCGGCCTTCCCAGGTCTCGTGGAACACCGGCTCGTTTGGCTCGGGCTCGACCTTGCCGAAGCCGTCCATGCCGCCCATGTCGTGAACGCCGTTCATGACGGCGCGCCCGGCGTTTTCGGAAAACCGGTGCCGATCATGGAATCCCGCGTCACGAGGTCGGCGAGCTGCTGCTCGCTCCAGCCCTCGGTACCGGCGGGCCGCATCGGCAGCACCAGGAAACGCGTCTCGGCAGTGGAATCCCAGACCCGGATTTCTGTCTCCTTGGGCAGGCTGATGCCGAAATCTGCGAGCACGCCGCGCGGATCCTTCACGGCGCGCGTCCGATAGGGCGCCGCCTTGTACCAAACCGGCGGCAGGCCCAGCATTTCCCAAGGGTAACAGGAGCACAGTGTGCAGACGACCATGTTGTGGCGCTGCGGCGTGTTCTCGACCGCGACCAGATGGTCGCCGGTGCGGCCGACATGGCCAAGCGTACCGACGGCCTTGCTGGCATCGTCGAGCAGGGCTTTCTTGAACGCGGGATCGGTCCACGCCTTGGCGACAACCTGCGCGCCGTTATGAGGGCCAATTTTGGTCTCGTAGGCCTGAATGATGGCGTCGAGCGCGGCCGGCTCGACATAGCCTTTTTCGGTCAGGACGGTTTCGAGCGCGCGGACCCGCAATTCGAGTTCCGACAGCTCGGAATGATCGTGGTGATGGTCATGGTCGTGATCGGTCATGCCCAAGCATAGGCGCAGGATTCGGGTGATGTCGAGAGCAACCCTGATAGACCGCACCACACGAGCATCCGTATGATAACTGCGCTAAACTCGGCGTTCGCGGGCAGGGAGATTCAGTGCGGTGGCGGATTTCGTTAAAATTGAAAAGGGGTTCGGCCCGGAAGGCCGCATCGCCATCGTTCGCTTCGATCGCGGAGACAATATCAACGCCCTGTCCCCGGAAGCGTTGCGCCAGTTGACCGACGCCGCGCGCAGTTTCGAGGATGACGCCGGCACGTCGGTCGTGGTGTTGACTGGCGGCCCCAAGGCCTTCAGCGCCGGGTTCGACCTGAAGGACCCCGAGGGCCGCTCCCGCGCAACCATGGATATCGGATCGCTGCGGCGGCACCTGAAGCTCGGGCCGCGGCTGTCGCGTGCCTGGCAGGACATGGAGCAGATCACCATCGGCGCTATCGAGGGCTTTTGCGTTGGCGGCGGCGTGGCGCTGGCGGTCGCGCTCGATTTCCGGGTCATGGCGCGCGACGCCCATATGCGCGTGCCAGAGGCCTCGGCATGAACATGAGCTGGCAGAGCGTGCCGCGCATGTTGCACCTGATGGGACCGGCGCGCACCAAGCAGGCCGTGATCCTGGCCAGTGACCGCATCTCGGCGACCGAGGCCCACGACTGGGGGCTGGTCGAGGAGGTCGCCGATCCCGGGAAAGCCTTCGACGTCGCCATGGTGCTGGCCGCGAAGATCGCCGAGCAGCCGCCGATTTCGGTAGCGATGACCAAGCTCACCGTGAACCGGCTGGCGCACGCGCTGGACGATCTGGCTGGTCACATGGACGTCGATCAGTTCGCGCTGGCAAGCCTCACCGAGGATCACAAGGAAGGCGTCGCGGCATTCCTTGGCCGGCGCAAACCACGGTTCAAAGGACGCTGAGTGGCCAGTTTGCGATTGCCGTCGGCGAGATGGGATAGCGCATCGCACAGTTGGGAAGTGTTATTCTCCGCATTAAAGGCGGCCCAAAATCCAGAAAACTCAATGATTTCCGTGGCAGTCGCGAGGCAAACACTCCAAAAGTGAACAGATCAAAACGTAAATAAAATCGCCGCGTACCAGGAATATTGATTTGTCGTCGGCGCGTTTTGAACGCCCTTCGCCACATAGCCTAGTAGGTGAACGTTTTTATCCAGATCGTATTTCGCTCCGATTCCCAGGCTCGTCGTTGAGGGTGTGCCTGCCCGGTCTGCGGTTTGATGGAACAGTTCGACGCCAAGCTGCAGCTTGGGCAAGACTTGTCGGGTCAGGGTGGCGCCGTACATGCAGAAATCGTGGGAGCGGCCGGCGGCGCTGAACTGGCATCCGCCGCCTCCGAAGGCTGACCACTTGCCCCAGTCCTTCTGGACCCAGATCGGAAGCAGAAAGGATGCCTGGCTGTCGCCGATCTGCCGGGACCCGCTGGGTAGAAAGACTCGTGGGAACACCGCGACATCAAATCCGAATGTATCCTGATGCAGAAAGCGGTATTTGGCGGCGAGTTCGACGTTGCTGGGCGCGAAAGCGGACATACCGTTCGAAGGAAAGTCGAAGCCGATAGGGAGTGTTGCCGTGATCTGCAGGTCTGGTGCTGCGCCGTAGTTGAAATCGACGCCGCTCGCGCCCGAGAGGTCACTCTTCGCGCGAGTCCCCTTATTGAAAGCGTAAATTTCGTAGTGACCGTAGTCGGTCGGTTCCGGATCATCCGACTGATAGGGTGGGCCTGCAACTGCCGGGGAGGAACACACGACGGGTAGGCCGACCACCAAAACGGCAAGGCCAATCCACCGCGACATGGTTCTTCCAGAAACATTGCTCACGGCGTCCTCGTGGTCCGACCGTTACGGAACTTCGGAGCATAGCACTTTCATGGTCATGCGGGATGTCGACCTGCCCGCTGCGGCAGCAAGGCAATCAAGGCGACGATGAACGCGGCAAGGACGGCCGATGCCGTGTATCGGCTCAGTGCAAGGCCGCCGTGCGCCAACGGCTTGTCCAGAAAATCGCCGACAGTCGCCCCAAGCGGCCTGGTCAGGATGAATGCAGCCCAGAATAAAAGCACGTGCGAAACGTTCGTCCAATAATACAGTGCTGCGACGATCACGAGCGCGGCCCCGAAGACCAGCGCGCCGCCGTCATAGCCGAGCCCACCCGTATCGGCGAGCCAGTCGCCGAGGGCTGTGCCGAGAGTCTGCGAGAATGTGATCGTGACCCAATAGAATATCTCGACCTTGGGAGTCGCGACTGTCTGAACGTCGATGCTCCCCATGGCAAAATACCAGATCGTCAAGGATGCCAAAACACAGAGGAAGAGGATCGATGCGCCGCCCGTGTATCCGATACCCAACGAACGGTCAAAGAAGTCCGCCATGGTCGTCCCCACGGTCGTCGACGCCACGATGGCCAGCCAGTAAATCCAGGGATTGAATTTCTTCGTCGAAATCTGGGCAGCAACCGCTGCGACGAACACCGCAAGGAAAATCCCCGTACCGATCAGGTATCCGCCGTTGTGCGCATTGGTGTCAGCATGGAAAACGCTCATCGTAACTGCGTCGCCGCCAGTTTCTCCAAGAGTCGTCGCCAGAATCTTGATGATCCAGAAGCCAAGCGTCACGGCAGGGACCTTGGCCAGGGTTTCAGTTAGTTCATGTCTCAGTTGGGGTTTCATCGGAAGTCGCTTTCATTCAAGTCGTGGATGGTTCGAAGAGGCCATCGGCCGTTCAGGCTTTTCCTCCGCTTCGATCCATGACGATGATCAATTCATCGAGAGTGTTCTTGCAATTTGTAAGGTCGGGTGCGGACGCTCTGATTGCTGCGAGCGCCCGGTCGATCGCTTTGTCAACAACATGCCACTCCGCGACTGCCCGTGGCTTGAGGCCGGCTTCCGCTTCATCCCATGCCATCTCGAGGTCCTTCATGCGCGTCTTCGCTCTCATGATATCGCTCTTGTCGAGCAATGTTCGCGCATCGATCGCGATCTTCCGGAAGCGGCTGAGGTCACCCAGCCTGGCCGGCGATGCAGCCTCTGCGGCCGTCGGAGCCATGAAGCCGCCGGAAATGGACGGAAGGGCACCTATCGAAAGAGCCGCGCCGAGCAATATCAAGGCGAGCGTGGGGCGGAACGAGCTTTGAACAGCCATATTTGATCTCCTTTTGGAATTTCGCTCAGAGAGTTCTAGAATCGAGTTCTAGGATCTTGTTGAGGGTGACTGTGTTTGCCGTTGGTCGAGACTCAGGAATGCAACCAGGATGACGATGAGAGTGAGAAAGCCGATGCTGGTGTAGACCGAACCGAGTCCCACTCCGCCGTATTCGCGCGACTGTGACAGCAAATCGCCGAGAGCTCCCAAAGGCCTTGTCAGGATGTAAGCCAGCCAGAAGCAAAGCACCGCGTTTGCGCCGATGAAATAAGCAATCGTGACGAAAGAGATCATCGCACCGAAAATGATGACGCCCATATTGAATCCGAGGCCCAGCGCCTCTGTCGCCAGATCACCCGCAGCGGTACCGAGCGCGAAAGTGCAAAGAATGGCGCCCCAATAGAACGATTCGCGTCGGAGGGTGGTGATTGTGTGGATCGAGAGAGTCCGCTCCACCGCGTACCAAGTCGCAAATGTTGCTGCCAATGTCGCCCCGAATGCCGGGGTACTGACATAAAGGCTCACCTCCATTCCGTCAGTGAGCGCATCAGTGATCTGGGTCCCGACGACGCTAATGAGCACGACGGTAAGCCAGTAAATCCATGGAATGTAGCGTGAGGTTCGAAGCTGAATTGCTACAGCTACAACCAAGAGCGTCAGCGTTATGCAGTCAGTCAGGGCCGTCCCTAAACCAACGTGGACAGCCAAGTAGTCCGCGCCGGTCTCGCCGACGGTTGTTGACAGCACTTTGATGATCCAGAAGGCCAAGGTTACTTCCGGCACCTTGTTCAAGGAAGCCGTCCGGCTGATTTCTGCAACATCCATGTCGTCTTCCTGGTTCGATCGGCGTTCGTGTATTCTGATGGGAACGGTGCGAGGCTTGACTTAGCGGTGGCTTAGGAAACAGCGGCCGCGTTCGGATCAGGTCGCGCTCGGGCGTTCTGGTGCTAAGTTGTTGCTAAGTTAAGCGAGGGATACGCGCCATGCGTCCCCCGTCAGGAAACGGTGTTCCATGCGTGTCTTGCTGGTAGAAGACGATCAAATGGTTGGCGCGGCCGTGGCCCAGGCCCTGAAGGATGCCGCCTATGCCGTCGATTGGGTAACGGACGGCGACACGGCGATCGAAGCCTCCCGCAACGAGACGTACGACCTAGCGTTGCTCGATCTTGGGTTGCCGCCCTCCGATGGCATGGAGGTGCTGCGAGTATTCCGGAATAGAGACCATCGATTACCCGTCATTATCGTGACGGCGCGCGATGCTATCGACGATCGCATCCACGGGCTGGATCTCGGGGCCGATGATTACGTTGTGAAGCCGTTTGAAATCGGAGAATTGCTTGCCCGCATGCGTGCGGTTCTGCGTCGGCAGGGAAGCGGCGGTTCGGCGATCTTGAGCAACGGCGCAATCAGCTTGAATCCCTCAACCCATGAGGCGGTTCAGGACGGCGAGAGTGTTCACTTGACCGCCCGGGAGTTCGCGTTGCTTCAGGCGCTCATGACGCGTCCGGGAACGATTTTATCTCGCACTGACCTTGAACGGCATATCTACGGTTGGAACGAGGAAGTGGAAAGCAACGCCGTCGAATTCCTGATCCACGCGATCCGGAAGAAGCTCGGCGCATCAGCCATCCGCAACGTAAGGGGAGTGGGGTGGATGGTGGATCGGTCATGCTGATCGCCTCTCTGCGCGGCCGCCTTTTCGCGGGCCTTGCCGTCTTCGTCGTCGGGACAGCGCTCGTCGCGGGTTATCTGGCCTTCAGGTGGGCATTTGATGAAGCTATCGAACTTCAGGACGCTATCTTGCTCCAGGTCGGATCGTTGGCGGCAAACAATCGCCTCGAAGGCAGACTTCCTTCCGAAGGCAATATCGATGGAGAAGCGCAACTCCTTATCCAGGATCTGCAACCGCGGAATGCTACAGGCAATTCAGGAACTACACACTACGGATTGCCGAGCGACCTATCCGACGGTCTTCAGACGATCGCATGGAACGGGGAGCAGTGGCGTATCCTCGTTCGGACCCGTTCCGACGGAAGCCGCGTCGCGGTGGGCCAACCGACGGCCAACCGCGACGAGGTGGCCCAGGACAGCGCCTTGCGGACAATCGTGCCGCTAGGGGTGCTGATTCCATGCCTGATGGTAGTGATCGCGATCGTGGTGGATCGAAGTCTGCGGCCGCTTTCAAGCCTTGCCAAAGATCTTGACGCCAAACAGTCTGATCATTTGGAAAAGTTGCCGATAGCAGGCATTCCAACCGAGCTTCTTCCGTTCGTGGCGTCGATCAATCGTCTCCTCGAACGTATCGGAGCGATGTTCGACAAAGAGCGGCGGTTTGTTGCAGACGCGGCGCATGAACTGCGCACGCCCATCACGGCACTGATCGTCCAGGCCGACAATCTGGAGCGGGCGGCCCTTTCCGAAGATGGACGCGATCGTCTTCAATCGCTCAAGAGCGGTACCCGACGGACGGCGCACCTTCTGGAGCAGCTTCTTACGCTGGCGAAATACGATTCCGAAGCTGCCACCGATCCGCCATCCAGCGAATTCGATCGCATCGTCAAGGGCGTCGTGGCCGATCTGCTGCCTGTTGCGCGCGACAGATCGATTGATCTCGGATTTATCCGGGTGGAGGCGGTGTCGGTTCGCGCCGAGTCCGTCGCGCTCGGCGTGCTCGCCCGAAACCTTATCGACAATGCACTGCGGCACACGCCTGCCGGCGGGCGCGTGGACGTGAGTTTATTCGTCGAGGACGAGCATGTGGTTTTTCAGGTCGACGACACCGGGCCGGGAATTCCGGAGGTCGATCTCGATCGGATTTTTGAGCCCTTCTTCAGGGGCAGCCGTTTCCGTGGAGAAGGGACCGGCCTTGGTCTTTCGATCGTGCGACGCATTGCGGACCAGTGTCACGGATCGATCCGCCTGGAAAACAAGCCTCACTCGAAGGGGTCCGGTTTGCGGGTGCGCGTAAGCATTCCTTTGAAAGAACATTGACGTTCTCAGGACGTACGGGACCTGCGGCGGAGGCATCGGTCTGGCATGGCCGAGGCGGTTGCTGAGCACGGCTGCGCAGTCTCGATCTGGGATCGGTTTACCCGTAATTCGCATAAGGTATATTATGGAATATATTTTATACCAGAACCGACAATGACTTACGATCAAATGCTCTGGCTCGACCGCAGGAAGATGTGGAATGAGCCCGCAAGCCGGCCGCCTGGTCCCGGACCGCATTCCATTCTCCGCAGCAAATCGCCAATCGCTGGCAGCTTATTTGTACGAAGGCCTTGACCCGGCGGCCGTTGAATGATGACCAGACGCTGCGCAGTCCGTATGGTGGACTTACAAACAACAACAAACGTCAAGGAGACGGTTCAGATGGGTTTCTCGCGTCGTACAGTGTTGAAGGCGTCGGCGGCATCGGCTGTCCTGGGCAGCATCGGAGCGCCCTTCGTGGCGCGCGCCCAGCAGGCCGAGTTCACCTACAAATACGCCAACAACCTGCCGGATTCGCATCCGATGAACATCCGCGCCAAGGAAATGGCCGCGGCGATCAAGACTGAGACTCACGGCCGCGTCGACCTGCAGATTTTCCCCAACAACCAGCTCGGTTCGGATACCGACATGCTGAGCCAGATCCGCTCCGGCGGCATCGAGTTTTTCACGCTGTCGGGCCTGATCCTGTCGACGCTGGTGCCGGCGGCATCGATCAACGGCATCGGTTTTGCGTTCCCGGATTACCCCACGGTCTGGAAGGCCATGGACGGTGATCTCGGCGCTTATGTGCGCGGCGAGATCCGCAAGGCCAACCTCGAGGTCATGGACAAGATCTGGGACAACGGCTTCCGCCAGACCACGTCCTCGACCAAGGCGATCAACGGGCCTGACGATTTCAAGGGCTTCAAGATCCGCGTGCCGGTATCGCCGCTGTGGACCTCGATGTTCAAGGCGTTCGACGCCTCGCCCGCCTCGATCAACTTCAACGAGGTCTATTCGGCACTGCAGACCAAGGTCGTCGAGGGCCAGGAAAACCCGCTGGCGCTGATCTCGACCGCGAAGCTGTACGAAGTCCAGAAGTATTGCTCGCTGACCAACCACATGTGGGACGGCTTCTGGTTCCTCGCCAACCGCCGCGCCTGGGAAGCGCTGCCGGCTGACATCCGCACCATCGTCGCCAAGAACATCAACGCCGCTGCGGAAAAGGAACGCGCCGACACCGAGAAGCTCAACGCCACTGTCATGGCCGACCTCAAGGGCAAGGGCCTGATCTTCAATCAGCCCGATACGGCACCGTTCCGTCAGAAGCTGCGCGAAGCCAAGTTCTACGCCGAATGGAAGGGCAAGTACGGCGAGCACGCTTGGTCGCTGCTTGAGAAATCGGTCGGCAAGCTGGCCTGACCGCCTGCCCTCGGGCGACCACGGGGAGCGAGATGGCTCACGCCGAAGTCAGCGAGACAGCGGCTGGCGCGGAAACCGTTTTTCCGCGTCAGCGTTCGTTTGCGGCATCGTTGGATACATTCCTCGGATATCTCGTCGAAATCCCGGCCGCGGCACTCGTCGTGGCCGAGATCGTCGTGCTGTTCGCGGGCGTCGTGTTTCGCTACGTGCTGCACCAGCCGCTGATCTGGTCGGACGAACTGGCCTCGATCCTGTTCCTGTGGCTTGCGATGCTCGGCGCCGTCGTCGCATTCCGCCGCGCCGAGCATATGCGGATGACGGCGCTGGTCGCGCGCGCAACACCTTCGCAGCAGGCGTTTCTGGACGTGGTCGCAACTTGCGCGGCACTGGCGTTCCTGCTGCTGATCGCCCATCCCTCGTGGGACTACGCCTACGAGGAAAGCTACATCACGACGCCGGCGCTGCAGATTTCCAACATGTGGCGCGCCATAGCGCTGCCGATCGGCGTCGGGCTGATGGCGGTTTTTGCGCTGCTACGGCTGGCACGCACCGGCAATATCCGCATGCTGCTCGGTGCCGCTGCGACTGTCGCGATCATCATTTTCGCGTTCTGGCTGATGCAGCCGTGGCTACGGCCGTTAGGCAATCTGAACCTCGTGATCTTTTTCGTCGGCGTCGCCGGCTTCTGCGTGTTCGCCGGCGTGCCGATCGCATTCGGATTTGGCCTCGCGATCTTCGGCTACCTGGCGCTGACCACGCGGACACCGCTTATGGTGCTGGTCGGCCGGATGGACGAGGGTATGAGCCACCTCATTCTGCTCGCCGTCCCCCTGTTCGTCTTTCTTGGGCTATTGATCGAAATGACCGGCATGGCGCGGGCCATGGTGGCGTTCCTCGCCAGCCTGCTCGGTCATGTGCGCGGCGGTTTGCATTACGTGCTGGTCGGCGCCATGTACCTCGTGTCGGGCATTTCCGGCTCCAAGGCGGCGGACATGGCGGCCGTGGCGCCGGTGCTGTTTCCCGAAATGAAGAAGCGTGGCGCCAAGCCGGGTGATCTCATCGCCCTGCTTGCGGCCACCGGCGCCCAGACTGAGACCATTCCGCCGAGCCTCGTCCTGATCACCATCGGTTCGGTTACCGGCGTTTCCATCGCGGCGCTGTTCACCGGCGGCCTGCTGCCCGGCGTCGTGCTGGCCGTCACGCTTTGCTCGCTGGTGTGGTGGCGCTATCGCGGCGAGGATCTGAGTCACGTCAAAAAGGCCGGGATCGGCCAGATTGCCCGGACCTTCGTCATTGCCCTGCCCGCGCTGGCGCTGCCGTTCGTGATCCGGGCTGCTGTGGTCGAAGGCGTTGCCACGGCCACCGAAGTCTCGACCATCGGCATCGTTTATGCCGTGCTGGCTGGCCTGCTGCTCTACCGGCAGTTCGACTGGCGACGATTGCTGCCGATGCTGATCGACACCGCCTGCCTGTCCGGCGCGATCCTGCTGATCATCGGTACGGCGACCGGCATGGCCTGGGGACTGACCCAGTCCGGCTTCTCGCGGGCGCTGGCGGCGGCGATGACCGGCCTGCCCGGTGGGAGCGCCACCTTCATCGCCGTCTCGATCGTTGCATTCACCATCCTCGGCAGCGTGCTCGAGGGTATCCCGGCCGTGGTGCTGTTCGGGCCGCTGCTGTTTCCCATCGCCAAGGCCGTCGGGGTCCACGAGGTCCACTATGCGATGATCATCATCCTCGCGATGGGTATGGGCTTGTTCGCGCCGCCGTTCGGCGTCGGTTACTATGCGGCCTGCGCCATTGGTCGCGTTGATCCGGCCGAGGGCATCAGGCCAATCTGGGGTTACATGCTGGCGCTGCTGATCGGATTGATCATCGTCGCGGCATTCCCGTGGATTTCGATTGGTTTCTTGAAATAACAAGGGCTTGGGTATCAACTCACTCCTGATGTCTCAGCGAAGCAAGATGATGGTCAAATATCCCTTCGCAAGCCATTGAAGGGCAACGGATATGGGTGCAAATCAATACAATGTCGGCCTGGACAAGACGGCGGCCAATTTCGTGCCGCTGACGCCGCTGAGCTTCCTGGAGCGAAGCGCTGCGGTCTATCCGGATTTGCCGAGCACGGTCTATGAGGGACGCACGTTTACGTGGGCCGAGACCTACGAGCGCTGCCGACGCTTCGCCTCGTTCCTGACCAGCCGGGGCATCGGACGCGGCGACACCGTCGCGGCGATGTTGCCAAACATCCCCGCCATGAACGAGGCCCATTTCGCGGTCCCGATGACCGGCGCCGTCCTCAACGCACTCAACATCCGGCTCGAGGCGGCGTCGATCGCCTTCATGCTGGATCACGGCGGAGCCAAGGTCATTCTAGTCGATCCGGAGTTCGCCGGCGTAATCGCGGAAGCGCTGGCGCTGATGAGCGGCCCGAAGCCATTCGTCATCGACGTGGATGATGCAGCCTTCTCTGGCGGCAAGCGCATCGGCGCCGTCGAATACGAGGCGGCTGTGGCCGCGGGCGATCCGGCCTTCGTCGTCGTGCCGCCGCAGGATGAGTGGGACGCGATCGCGCTGAGCTACACCTCGGGCACCACGGGCAACCCCAAGGGCGTCGTGACCCATCATCGCGGCGCCTACCTCAATGCGGTCAGTAACATCCTCGCGGGCGGGCTTGGGCAGCATCCGGCCTACCTCTGGACGTTGCCGATGTTCCACTGCAATGGCTGGTGCTTCCCCTGGACCGTCGCCGCCACGGCGGGCGTCAACGTCTGCCTGCGCAAGGTGGACCCTGCCAAGATTTTCGAGCTGATCCCGAAGCACGGCGTCACCCACATGTGCGGCGCTCCGATCGTCTACAACACCCTGATCAACACGCCGGGCGCACCGAAGGGCAAGGCAGGGCGTCCCGTCGTCGGACTGATTGCAGGCGCCGCGCCGCCGGTCGCGGTGCTGGAAGGCGCGGAAAATATCGGCATCAAGCTGACCCACGTCTACGGGCTGACCGAAGTCTATGGCCCCGCATCGGTCTGTGCCGAGCAGCCGGGCTGGGATGCCCTCCCCGCCGACCAGCGCGCACAGCTCAAGCGCCGGCAGGGTGTGTCCTATCCGCTGCAGGAGGCGATCACCGTCCTCGATCCCGAGACGATGCGCGAGGTGCCGCGCGATGGCGAGACCATCGGCGAGGTCATGTTCCGCGGCAATATCGTGATGAAAGGCTATCTCAAGAACGAGCCTGCGACCAGGGACGCCTTCGCCGGCGGCTGGTTCCACACCGGCGATCTCGGCGTGCTGGATGACAAGGGCTACGTCATCATTAAGGACCGCTCCAAGGACATCATCATCTCCGGCGGCGAGAACATTTCCTCGGTCGAGGTCGAGGACATCCTCTACAAGCATCCCGCTGTGCTGTTCGCTGCGGTGGTTGCCAAACCGGACCCGAAATGGGGTGAGGTGCCCTGCGCCTTCGTCGAACTGAAAGATGGTGCGCGGGCGACCGAGGCGGAGATCATCGGCTATTGCCGCGAACACATGCCGGGATTCAAGACGCCGAAAGCCGTGGTGTTCGGCGTGATCCCAAAAACCTCCACTGGCAAGATCCAGAAATTCCTGCTGCGCGATCAGGTCAACTCGGCGAAGGCGATTTCGGCGTGAGCGTCAGGCCGGATCGATCGTCAGTCGCATCCCGTCGTAGGCTGGTACAACGTTGGCCGGCAATTTCTGACGCAGCACCTCGTAATCCAGATCGGAGTGCATGTTGGTGATGACGGCGCGCTTCGGTTTGAAGCGCTCGATCCACGACAATGCATCGGCCACGCTGAAATGGCTGGAATGTTGCGCGTAGCGCAGACCGTCCACGATCCAGAGGTCGAGGTTTTCGAGCGCGGACCAGCTTTCGCGCGGAATATCGTTCAGATCCGGCGTGTAGGCGGCGTTGCCGATGCGATAGCCGAGCGCCGGAATCCTGCCATGCTGCAGCAGAAACGCGGACAACGTCAGCGTTCCGCCCTTGCCGTCGATGCTGCGGCTCTCGCCGGCCTCGATCGCGCGCTGTTCGAGGATCGGTGGATAGTCGCTGCCCTCGGGCGATACGAAGCAATACGAAAACCGCGACAGGATATCCTTGGACGTCGACTGGTTGAGATAGACCGGAATCCGGCGACGCTGGTGCAGCACCACGGAGCGGAGATCGTCGATTCCGTGGGTCTGGTCGGCATGCTCGTGGGTGAGAAACACCGCGTCGATGTGATCAACATCGGCGTCGATCAACTGCTCGCGCAGATCGGGCGAGGTGTCGATGACGACGCGCGTCGTTCCCTGCTCCGACGTGCGTTCGGCCAGCAGCGAGCAGCGACGCCGGCGGTTCTTCGGATTTTTTGGATCGCAGGCCCCCCACCCCAGCGCGGGGCGCGGCACGCCGGCGGACGAGCCGGAGCCGAGAATAGTCAGCGTTATCGTCATGCGGCGGTCCCCGGAGGCGGGACCTTGGAGAAGAGGCGAAAGAAATTCTCCGTGGTCTGCCGCGAGACCTCCTCGAGCGAAACACCGCGCGTTTCGGCCAGCACCTTCGCGGTCTCGACCACGTAGGACGGCTCGTTACGCTTGCCGCGAAATCTTCCGGGCGCGAGATATGGGGCGTCGGTCTCGACGAGGATGCGGTCAGCAGGCAATTCTGCAGCAAGGGCCCGCAATGCTTCGGACTTCTTGAAGGTCAGGATACCAGTGAAGCCGATATAGAGGCCGTGTGCGACCGCCTTCATCGCGAGAGCGCGACCACCGGTGTAGCAATGCAGGACCGCACGGAACGCGCCCTTCGCCATTTCCTCGTCGAGGATGCGGCCGCAATCCTCGTCGGCCTCGCGGGTATGAATGACCAGCGGAAGTCCGGTGGCACGCGCCGCGGCGATGTGAGTGCGAAAGCCCCGCGCCTGCGCCTCGCGCGAACCATGTTCGTAAAAGTAGTCCAGCCCTGCCTCCCCGAGCGCGACGACCTTGGATTGCCGAGTCCGCGCAATCAGTTCATCGGCGGAGATACCGTCCTCCTCGTCTGCCTGATGCGGATGGGTGCCGACCGAGCAATAGACATTCGGAAATCGCGCGGTGATTTCAAGCAGCTTTTCGATCCGGCGCACGCGCGTCGAGATCGTGACCATGCGCGCGATGCCGGCGGCCTCCGCACGTGCAACGATCCCGTCGAGATCATCGGCGAAATCCGGAAAATCGAGATGGCAGTGGCTGTCAACGAGCATCGGCGGTTAACAGTTCACGCAGCGGTTGGTTCGACGTAGCGCGGGAACACCGGTGCGGGCGCCGGCAGCGTTGTGCCCGGCTTGATACGGACGTGTCCGCCGAGCCTCGCGAAATCGCGCTCGTCCGCAGGGATGCCGAGAATATCGAGCATCTTTTCGCAGGCTGCCGGCATCGCCGGCTGCGCAAGGATCGCGATCTGACGAACCACCTCCGCGGTGACGTAAAGCACCGTCTTCTGCCGCGCCGGATCGGTCTTGGCCAGCACCCATGGCGCCTCGCCGGCAAAGTAGCGGTTGGCTTCGGCGACGACAGCCCAGACCGCATTCAGCGCCTGATGGATCTGCTGCGTCCGCATCGCCTCGCGCGCGATCGCAACCATGCCGTCGGCCTGCGCCAGGATCGCCTTGTCAGTGTCGCTGAAATTGCCAGGCTCCGGCAGGACGCCGTTGTGTTGTTTCGCGATCATCGACAGCGAGCGCTGCGCTAGATTGCCGAAGTCGTTGGCAAGATCGGCGTTGATGCGCGCGACGATCGCCTCGTGATTGTAGCTGCCATCCTGCCCGAACGGCACTTCGCGCAGGAAGAAGTAGCGCACCTGATCAACGCCATACTGCGCGGCGAGGTTGAAGGGATCGACAACGTTGCCGACCGACTTCGACATTTTCTCTCCGCGATTGAACAAGAAGCCGTGGGCGTAAACGCGCTTTTGCAGCGGGATGCCGGCTGACAGCAGGAAGGCCGGCCAATAGACGGCATGGAAGCGGATGATGTCCTTGCCGATGATGTGCACGTCGGCTGGCCAGTAGTGCCAGTTCTTGTCGCTTTCATCAGGGAAACCGACGCCGGTGATGTAGTTGGTCAGCGCATCGACCCAGACATACATCACGTGCTCGGGATCATTGGGGACCTTGACGCCCCAATCGAACGTGGTGCGCGAGATCGACAAATCCTTCAGGCCGCCCTTCACGAAGCTGACGACCTCGTTGCGGCGGGAATCCGGACCGATGAAATCCGGCTGGCTTTCATACAGTGCGAGCAACTTGTCCTGATAGGCGGACAGCCTGAAGAAGTAGCTCTTCTCCTCGACCCAGTCGACCGGCGTGCCCTGCGGACCGCGCCGCACATTGTCCTCGCCGACGATGGTCTCGTCCTCGGCGTAATAGGCCTCGTCGCGCACGGAATACCAGCCGGCGTAGCTCGACAGGTAGATGTCGCCGTTCGCCTCCATCCGCTTCCAGATTTCCTGCACCGAACGATGATGCGCGGGCTCGGAGGTGCGGATGAAGCGGTTGAACGAGATGTTCAGCGTCTCGTCGAGTTTACGCAGCAGGTCGGCATTACGGGTGGCGAGCTCGAGCGCGGTGATATTTTCGCGTTGTGCGGTCTGCACCATCTTCTGGCCGTGTTCGTCGGTTCCGGTCAGGAAGAACACGTCCTTGCCGTCGAGCTTCTGGAAACGTGCCAGCGCATCCGTTGCGATCGCCTCATAGGCGTGGCCGATATGCGGCGCGCCGTTCGGATAGACGATGGCCGTCGTGATATAGAAGGTATTTGCGCGAGCAGATTCGGCGACCGGAGAGGTCGCGATGGGAGCGGCTTTCGGACGGCTCGGAGTTGCCGGCTTCGGCGCCTTTGCAGGACGCTTCGCAACGGATTTCGGCGCTGCCGCCTTTTTCGGTGCTGTCTTCTTCGCAGATTTGGCCGGTTGTTTTTTGGCCGTTCGCCTGGCCGCCTTCTTCGCGACCTTTTTAGCCCTCTTCGGCGCCCGCGTTTTAGCCTTCGTCTTTGCGCGCGCCTTGGTCTTTTTCTTGGCTGCTTTCTTGGCACCTGCCTTCTTGCCGCGTTTCTTCACAGCCGAAGCGCGGCCAGCCGGGGCACGAGCGGTCTTGCGAGATTTGCTTGCGCGGGATTTTTTGGCCGTTTTTTTCTTAGCGGGAGCCACCACAAATTCCTTATGATTCAGGCTGGACGATCGAGAATGAGCATCGGGCGGAGTGCTTTATCGCGTTGCTTCTGCAAGAAGCCCGAACACCGAGAAAACCAGCGGTTTTCGCTCGAGATTATAGGTTTCCGTCTCGCGCGCAGCGTTGCCGATCTTTTCCCATACCTCCGCGAGCCGTGCAAGGCGCGGAAGATTGGCATTGGCATCGCCAGTCCGGAGACGCTCGCCGATCCAGCGATCGACGCTGTCGACGAACGCACCGAGCGCCGCGCGGTCGCTGCCGCCGAGCGCATCGCCCAGCGCATGAAGTTCGCGGGGATCGACCTGCGGAAGATTGTCCAGCAGCGCAGCCGTCCGTTGATGCAGCTTGAGCGCGCCGCCGCTAACTAGCGCCAGCGTTCGTGCCACGCTTCCCTCGGCAGCGTCGGCCGCTTCCTGCAAGGAGGTGTCGTTCGATGACATCTGCGCGGCCTGCGCCGCAGCTTGAATGACATCGTCGGTTGCGAGCGGCCGCAGCGCGAGTTTCCGGCAGCGCGACTGGATCGTCGGCAGCACACGGGCCGGCGCGTGGCTGACGAGAAGAAACAGCGAGCGGCGCGGCGGCTCTTCGAGCACCTTGAGCAGCGCGTTGGCAGCGTTGGGGTTGAGTTCGTCGACAGTATCGACGATGCACACCCGCCAGCCATCGACGGCCGCCGTCGAACCGAAGAAGGCGATAGTCTCGCGGGTCTGCTCGACGCTGATGACCGTGCGCATGACACCTTTGTCGTTGGCCGTCCGCTCAAGCGTCAGCAGGCCGCCATGGGTATCGGCCGCGACATGGCGGGCAACCGGATGCGACGGATCGAGTTCGAGCGTCTCTGCCTTCTGCACTATAGGCGCGGCGGGATCGCCATGGGCCAGGACAAACCGTGCCATTCGATAGGCCAGTGTCGCCTTGCCGATGCCCTGCGCGCATCAGCCAGGCATGCGGAATGCGGCCGCTGCGATAAGCGTCCAGCAATGTTCGTTCCGCCTCGCCATGACCGAAGAACGCGGTGGTTTCGCGCGGATGCGGAATGGATAGCTCCGCTGGCGTCGAGCGGCTCATGCGCGTGTGACTTCCTTTGTTTTGGTCAGCACGCGATCGCGTAGTGCCGTCCAGACCTTCGCGGCAACGGTGTCCGCGTCGGCGTTGGCGTCGATCAGCACGCAGCGCTCCGGGTCGCTGGTGGCGATTTCCCGATAGGCCTCGCGCAGCTTCTGGTGAAATGCGACGTCCTCGGCTTCGAACCTGTCAGGCGCGCCACTTCCACGACGGGTGGCGGCGCGCTGCATCCCCATTTCGACGGGGATGTCGAGGATCACGGTCAGGTCGGGTTTGAGATCGCCGATGGTCACGCGCTCCATCGCGTTGAGGACGCCCGGCAGGACGTCGCCCAGCCGGCCTTGATAGGCGCGGGTGGAATCCGCAAACCGGTCGCACAGCACCCAGATGCCCTGCTCCAGCGCCGGCTTGATGACCGCGTGAACGTGATCGTCACGCGCGGCTGCGAACAGCAGGGTTTCGGCATCGGCGCCGAGCAGTTTTCCCATGCCCGACAGCACGAGGTGGCGAATGATTTCGGCGCCGGGCGATCCGCCGGGCTCACGGGTCACGATCGCGCGCAGCTTCGCCGCGTTGAGGCGGTCGGCGAGAATCTTGATCTGGGTCGATTTGCCGGAGCCCTCGCCGCCCTCGAAGGTGATGAACCGCCCGCGCAGCGGGTTGTCCTTTTGCGCTGCCTCGGTCATCAAAGCCTCGCCGCGCCCGAGCGCACCGCGCCGATGACAAGTTCGAGCGCTCCGTCCATGGCACGGCGCATGGTCGAGCCGACGCCGACCGCCTCTGCGGCATGAATAGGCGTCTCGACGGCAACTTCCTTGCCGCGCCAGACCCGGATGACGCCGATCGGCTGTCCCTCAGCAATCGGCGCGCGCACCGGCCCAGTGTAGACAATGCGGGCGAGCAGCTTGTCATTGCCGTTCTTCTGCACCATGACCTGAACCGGTTCCGATGCAGCGACCTGAACCGAACCGCTGGTCCCGCCGAACACCTTGGCGTAGCCGATCGGCTGTTTCGCCGCGAACAGGGTTCTAACTTCGAAATTCCGGAAACCCCATTCCAGGAGTTTCTTGGCCGACGCCGCGCGCTCCTCCGAACTTGGCAGGCCGTTGACGACGACGATCAACCGCGTTCCGTTCTGTACGGCCGAGCCGACCATGCCGTAGCCGCCCTCCTTGGTGTAGCCGGTCTTGAGACCGTCGGCTCCCTCCATGGTCGCGAGCAGCGGATTGCGATTGAACTGGCGAATCTTGTTCCAGGTGAATTCGCGCTCGCCGAACAGCTTATAGAAGTCCGGATACGTCAGAATGATGTGGCGGGCGAGCATCGAGAGTTCGCGCACCGTCATCTTGTTGCCGGGGTCGGGCAGACCATTGGAATTGGCGAAGGTGGAGCGGGTCATACCCAATTCTCGCGCTCGCGCCGTCATCCGTTCCGCGAACGCGCTCTCGCCGCCGGCGATGCCTTCCGCCAGCGCCATGCAGGAATCGTTGCCGCTCTGGATGATTGCGCCGTGCAGGAGATCGTCGACCGAAATACGGCTGTGGATCGCGGCGAACATGGTCGACCCGCCGGCCGGCGCACCGCCCTTGCGCCAGGTGTTCTCGCTGATGACGTATTCGTCGGTGAGCTTGATCTCGCCCTTCTTGATGGCGTTGAACACCACCTCGACCGTCATCAGCTTCATCATGCTGGACGGCGCGCGCAACTCGTCGGCGTTCTTCTCGAACAGCACGCTGCCGCTGTTGGCTTCGATCAGAATAGCCGTCGGCGCATCGGTCTCGTAGCCTTCATCCTTCTTGACCGGCGGCGCTCCCTGCACGCTTTTATTGGCAGCGAGCGCGATGCCGCTCATGCCGACTGCAAGGGCGATAACGACGGCGATCAGGCCGCGCCACGCGAGCCTTCGGTGTTTGTCAGGCGTGAAAAATCGGGCAGTCATGCACTGTGTTCCGGATGAAGCGTTCTAACAGTTGGGGCCAGCCCTAACAACACGCGGCGCCCGATTGCGCGGTATCCGGCGTGTCCTTATCCTGTCCGCGACCTCCTCAAGACCACACCTCCGAAACAAGGCGGAACAGCGATGCAGTCGTCACGGACCATTTCCGCCAATGGAATAGACCTCTTTGTCCGCGAGCAGGGTCAGGGGCCGCTGGTGATCCTGTGTCATGGCTGGCCGGAACTGTCCTATTCATGGCGACACCAGATCCCGGCCATTGCCGACGCCGGCTTTCATGTGGTGGCGCCGGACATGCGGGGCTTTGGCCGCACCACCGCGCCCGCCGATATCGCGGCCTACAGCATCTTCGACACCGTCGGCGACATGGTCGCGCTGGTCGACGCCCTCGGCGAAAAGCAGGCAGTGATCGTCGGCCACGACTGGGGTGCGCCCGTCGCGTGGCACAGCGCCATGTTCCGGCCGGATATCTTCACCGCCGTCGCGGGCCTGAGCGTTCCGCCGCCCCTGCGCGGCCGCGAACGGCCGCTGGAAACGCTGCGCAAGAACGGCATCACCAATTTCTACTGGCAGTATTTTCAGACGCCGGGCGTCGCAGAACGCGAGTTCGAGCGCGATGTCGCCTTCTCGATGCGGGCGATCGTCGGCCGCGGCTTCACCGATCCGGCGGCGTCCCTGTTCGTCGAGGCGGGCAAGGGCTTTTTGGGCGATCCCTCGGTCCCACGCATTCTGCCGGACTGGATCGGTGAGGACGAACTCGCCCATTTTGTTGAAACATATCGGGCGTCCGGCTTTCGCGGAGGCTTCAACTGGTATCGTAACATCGATCGCAACTGGGAGCTGACCACGCCCTGGCACGGCGCGCAGATTCATCAGCCGGCGCTGTTCATCGCGGGTTCGAAGGATTCCGTGATCACCGGCCTGATCGGTGCCAAGCGTGTCGGTGACATGGAGCGTGTGGTGCCCAACCTCACCCGAAAGCTGATCATCGAAGGCGCCGGGCACTGGATTCAGCAGGAGCGTCCCGCTGAGGTCAATGCAGCGCTGATCGCATTTCTCAAACAGGTCGGAAAAGCTTCGGCTGCCTAATAAAGACCTCGCCCTGACAGCAGTTCGCTGGGGCCGCGCCGGTCAACCGGCGCATAGGCCGTGACTGGGCTGACGTTGCGCGCGGCGTAGTCACCGTTGGTGTTGTACGATACCGCGCGCGGATTATCGGACGGCTGTGGATGCGGCCGGGCTCGGCTGGAGGCCGACATCTCGGAGGTCGCATTGATCGAGGCGACGTCCATCGACGTGTGCCCGAGCGTATAGGGCCGCCCTTCCGGCGTCGGAATATCGCCGCGGATCGCATGTCCCGACGAAGCGAATTCAGGCACGAACGGTCGCGCCGATGCAATCCTGACGGCCGATGGCGATGGCGCCGGCTCGCCCGTTCGCAGCGTCGCCAACAGTTGCCGGTCGTCCGACCCCTCGAGCGGCGCGCGTCCAACGTATTCGACCCGCACCCGCGCAACACCATTGCGCTTGAATTTCAACAACTCGGCCGCCCGGTTGGAAACGTCGATGAGCCGGTTGCCATGATAGGGACCGCGATCATTGACGCGAACGATCAGCGACCGGCCGTTGCTCAGATTCGTGACCCGCGCGTAGGACGGCAGCGGCATTGTCGGATGGGCCGCGGTCAGGGAGGTCATGTCGAAGACTTCGCCATTGGCCGTCAAGCGACCATGGAAGTCGTCGCCGTACCACGACGCCAGGCCCTCGGCGCGATAATGCTTGTTTTCCTCGGGCACGTAGAGCCGGCCACCGACCATATAAGGTTTGCCAACGCGATAGGTCCCGCCGCCTTTCGGCACAGGTTCGCCGAAGCCAACCACGCGAGGGCTGCTGGAAACACCATATTTCGGATCGATTCGGCTGAATTTCCCTGACGAGGCACAGTTGGCCAGCAGCAGACATACGCCGACGGCTGTCACAGCGCGTGCGGCCCGGCCGATTCGATCTGAGCCTGGTTTCCCCATGCGCCCCAATTCCATTCCCCAGCAGCGTGGCATGATGCATCGCGCCGCCGATCACCATGATACGGCCCACATCCGTACCAAGTCGTGAACATATCTCAGTGCGAACACGGCGAAAATGGGGAGAACCGGCTGCCAGCAGAACGGTGGTAAATCAAACGTTGCCATTCGGCCGGGCTGGATGTGCACCGGGACGAACCTCATCGAATGCGATTCCGATCCGGTTTTGCTTGATCCAGATCAGGCGGCAATTCCGGATCACACGGTCCTTTTCGGTCATCAACTGGAAATGCGACGGCACGTAGGCTGGGTCAGGGACCTCAACGGCCGCCCCCTTCTCGGAGATATTCACTAGCCGGCATCGCGTGCTCGATCCGTCCACCGAAATGTAAGCCGGCTCCTCGGTCTCGATACGCGGATGTTTGCGGCGATCGTCCATTCCGGATCACGGCTGTCTGTCACGCTTCTGCGGTTCAAGCACCGTCGCGAGCCGAGAGAGTGCGCTCTCCGTCCTGCGGAAAAATGCTGCCCCAATCGGATCGGATTTTATCGCGGTCGACCTAATGAAACATCAATACGAGGCGAGTGCCCGCTTTACTTTGGGTTCTTTACGTCCCGCTAACCGCTTCACCGCGCCGCGGATGGCTCGATGGGGTTTTTTGTGACAATCAGGACGTGTTGAAGGGCTCCAAGGACACGCAATCGAAGATAACCTTCGTGGCAACCTCTCCTTCTCCACCGCACAAATCCGACGACCTCAACGCGAGGCGCAGCCCATGCTCCAGAACGGCCAGTATTCGGTTTGGTACCGCACACCGCGCGGCGAAGGCATGGGTACTGTCACGCTGCGCGACGGACATGTTTCCGGTGGCGACGCCATGCTCGGCTATAGCGGTTCGTTCGAGGAGGATGGCGATCAGTTCAAGGCGAACGTCAGCACTTGGCGCCATACGGCGGGAGAACCATCGGTTTTCGGGCTTGATGAAGTCGACATCCGCCTGGAGGGAAAGTCGACCGCCGGCATCACCGCATCCTGCTCCGGCTTCGCAAAACAACTTCCCGAATTGCTCTTCGAGGCGACGCTCGTCCGGATCCCCGACTGAGGACTCCCTCATCGACGACTGGGGCTCGTTCGACCCGACCAGGGGCGCATTGCGTTCGAACCGGGCCTGCGCTAAGCGGTCGAAATTCCGGACGGAAGGGTGGCCGAGTGGTTTAAGGCACCGGTCTTGAAAACCGGCGTGCCTGCAAGGGTACCGTGGGTTCGAATCCCACCCCTTCCGCCAGCTAGCTCTAGCGTCGCACAACACCGCCGGCGGTGGCCGGATCGTAGAATTGGCGCGCTCTATGCCGCTTGCTGATGGGGGCTTCGTCTCGCTACTCCAGATACGGCTTCAGCACCTCTTCGATCCATTTCATGAATGCGCGGACGCGGCGCGACAGATTGCTTCGATGTGCGACGACGAGTGACACCGGGAGCGACCGGCGACGAAATTCGGGCATGACCTCCACTAGCTCCCCACTCTCTAAGTATCGGCCGATCCCCAACAGTGGCGCCTGAATCAGGCCAAGGCCGGCGAGGGCAGCGGCTTCGTAGGTCTGTGCACTGTTGACATGCAACGCGCCTGGCAACTGAAGCGTCGCGTAGCTGTCGCCGTCCGGATATTCCCATCCGATCGGTCTTCCGCCCAGCATCGTCGAAAAATGAATTGTCCGATGTTCCTGACGTTGGAGATCTTCGAGCGATCGAGGAACGCCACGGCGCGCCAGATAGGCGGGACTGGCGGCGTTGACCATGCGCAACAGGCCCAGCGGGCGGGCGATCAGCGTCTCGTCCCTGATGGGACCAAGACGCAATACACAGTCGAACCCTTCTTGAACCAGATCGACTTGCCGATCCGTACTCGACACCTCCAATTCCAACTCGGGGTGAGTCGTCATGAAATCCGGCAAGGCCGGTACGATCGTCGAGCGCGCCACCTCGGTCGGAAGATCGACCCGTAAGCGTCCACGAAGCGCCACGCGATCACCGGCGAACATCGAATGTAGGTCATCGACTTCGGCAAGCAGATCGCGGGCACGCGCGTGAAATACGCGTCCGTCTTCCGTCAATTGCACGCTGCGCGTCGTCCGGTGCAGAAGCCTGACACCGACATCTTCTTCCAGCTTCCGGACCGCCGTTGAAGCTCTCCCTTTTTGGATGCCCAGGCTATCGGCCGCACGGGTGAAGCTCCCCATGTCCGCGACCGTTATGAAAATGAGGATGGGCTCGAGATTTTGCATTTTCGGGCCTTCGTATTGTTCATCTTACGGAGAACAGTTGGTTCATTTTTCCGACATTTATCACATCCAGGAGGCACAGTAAGTAAGAGGCCTCGAACACAGGTGACCCTCTCGGAGAACGCCAAATGTCCGAAACTATGAACCTTCATCAGGCGCCGGAAGCCATGAACCTGCAGCGCGCTCTGTGGGCCGGCCGGATCAGCCGGATCATGAGTGCGGCTGTCGTTGTCGCTCTGGTGGCCGACGGCACTACCCAGCTTTTCGCGCCGGCACAGATCGCGAGCACGTTGCAGGAAACCGGGTTCGCGATGGAACTGACCCGTGTCATGGCTCCGATCATTCTCGCCTGCGCGATCCTCTACGCCATCCCGGCGACTGCCGTTCTCGGCGCGATCCTGGTGACTGGCTTTCTGGGGGGCGCAATTTGCGCCCATGTCCGCATCGGTGAGTTGGGCTCGCCGCCGGAAATCATCTCCCTGCTTCTGGGCGCGATGACGTGGGGCGGCCTCTATCTGCGCGATCCCCGTATCCGCGCCCTTCTACCGCTCATCCGCTGAACCAAGCAGGGACAGTGCTCTGTCCGTCAATATCAGGAGAAAAGACATGTTTTTAGTCACGGGAATCACCGGAAAAGTTGGTGGTGCAACCGCAGAACATCTGTTGGGCCACGGCAAGAAAGTACGCGCGCTCGTCCGCAATCGCGAGAAGGCAGCTGACTGGGCGAAGCGGGGCGTGGAACTGGTCGACGGCGACTGGAATGACTCGGCAGCCATCG
>JAFKKH010000018.1 GCA_017305665.1 Hyphomicrobiales bacterium | reverse complement strand
CCGCGCGAAGCGGCCATGCCGGAGTTGATAGCTGGCACCCTGGTAGCCCTTCCGCTAAGGGACAAACGACTCGAGGCAACCCAAGTCACACTTGTTCAGCTCGCTTCACGCAACGCATCACTATCCGCGGCGCACGTTATTCAATTGCTCGTGTCCATCATGAAAGAGCGAACAGACTAAGTCTGTTCTTGTCCAAACGCATCTCACGACGCAATACCGAACGACCTCGCACGAAACGTCTGCACATCGCAGCAATTCGCGCGAGCCTCAGATGGATCGCGATGAAAACAATTGAAGATGGGATGGCGCGCCAGTCAGAACAAAACTGCGAACTCGCACATCATTGAAATACCTATTAAAATTTAACTCCGAAACACGCCTTTGCAGGAGTATGAGCATAGCTATCCGCCCCCGAACTCTCAGGCGAGACGTCGATTCATTCGGTTCAAGCCATCAACGTAACGGGCAGGCCATTGATGACGTCGCTGCATCCAGCTGACACCGACGACCTCTACGGCTGAAGGCCAACCATAGCCGAAAGGACGCCGGAACTCGGGAACGGGTGACGCGTTATGACGATGGCGCGGATGGAAGGTGACGAGCCCCAGCCCTCGCTGCCCGGATCATCGAGAACGCTCGGCTATCATCCGCTTCATTGACCGGCATTGGCGCACCTCGGTGAAGGAGGTCTGCATGTCAAATGACGTCGGTTCGAAATACAGCATCCAGGAAGCAGCTACCGGCCGCACCGGATGGAGTTGGTGGTATCTGCTGCTCCTCATTCAATTCGTCGCCGTTCTCTGGCCACCATTCTACAACGCGGCCAAACCTGCCCTCTTCGGCATCCCATTCTTCTACTGGTACCAGCTTCTCTGGGTCATCCTTGGAGCCATCCTGACCGCAACTGTCTATGTCGCAACAGAGGACTAGCCTGCCTACGGGCGCGATCACACAGGAGGGGACGACAACGAGGGAGGGCAATCGGGAGGAATGCCGTGCAGAACATCAACTGGACTGCCTTGATCATCTTCCTGGTGCTATTTGCACTGATCACGTGGCTCGGCTTCGCGGCGGCGCGGTGGCGCAGGGGTGACCTCAATCAGTTGCAAGAATGGGGACTTGGCGGACGTCGCTTCGGCACAATCGTCACCTGGTTTTTGATCGGCGGCGACCTCTACACGGCCTACACCTTCATTGCCGTTCCGGCGCTGGCTTTCGGGGCCGGCGCGGTCGCCTTCTTCGCTGTCCCGTATACGATTGTCGCCTATCCCATTCTCTTCCTGTTTTTTCCGCGGCTCTGGTACGTCTGCCACCGGCACAACTACATCACGGCCGCCGACTTCGTCCGCGGGCGTTTCGGCAATCGCTGGCTCGCACTGGCGATAGCGGTCACCGGCATCGTCGCGACGCTGCCCTATATTGCGCTCCAGCTTGTCGGACTTCAGGTCGTGATCGGAGGGATGGGCGTTTCCGGTGAGGGCTACACTGGCGACCTACCATTGCTGCTTGCGTTCATCATCCTCGCCGCCTTCACCTATTCGAGCGGACTGCGAGCCCCCGCGTCAATCGCCATCGTCAAGGACATTCTGATCTACGTCACGGCGTTCGCCGTCGTCGTCGCCGTTCCCATACAGCTCGGCGGCTTTGAAAGGATCTTCGCAGCCGTACCGGCCTCGAAACTTCTGCTGGTTACGCCTGGCGCCAATACGATCGGCGCGTACGGCGCCTACGCAACGTTGGCGCTCGGATCGGCGTTCGCGCTGTTCCTTTACCCCCATTCGATCACGGGTATCCTGAGTGCCAGCAGCGGACGCGCCGTTCGACGCAACGCAGCACTTCTGCCGGCCTATTCATTCATGCTTGGCCTGCTCGCGCTCGTCGGCTTCTTCGCGATAGCCGCAGGCGTCAGCAATCTTCCCGAATACGCAACCGGCTTCAAACAGTTCGGCAACAACTTTGCGGTGCCGGCCCTGTTCCTCCACACCTTCCCGTCTTGGTTTGTCGGCATCGCCTTTGCCGCCATCGGCATCGGAGCACTCGTGCCGGCGGCGATCATGTCGATCGCTGCCGCCAATCTCTACACGCGCAACATCCACCGTGAATTCATCAACGGTGCCCCCACCGACAAGCAGGAAGCGCAGATGGCAAAGTGGGTGTCGCTCATCGTTAAGTTCGGCGCGCTGGCCTTCATCGTATTCGTGCCATCGAAGTTTGCGATCTACCTGCAGCTCCTCGGTGGAATCTGGATCATCCAGACGCTGCCTGCCGTGATGCTCGGCGTCTACACACGCTGGTTCAACGATTGGGCGCTGGTCATCGGATGGGCCGCGGGAATTGTCGCAGGCAGCACAATGTTCGTCGCCGCGAATCTGACCCCGACCTATGCTCTTACCGTAGGCGATTTCACCTTTCCCGGCTATTCGGCGCTGTACGCCGTGGTCCTCAACCTTATTCTGACAATCGTTCTCACGCCGCTATTCAATCTCATCCGCCACACGTCGGCCGATGAGACTCTCGCAGCCGAATATCGGGCGCCATTGCGAACCTAAGGACGCATCACCCGACTTGACGAGTCGCGACGGGGAGCCAGCGCGGTGCCTTGCGGTCTCAATGCCGACTGTCTCGGCGAGCACTCACGAGGCTATTGGATTTCGCTATCGCAAACCACCGGACGCTCTGGCGAGCCGAGTTGACCTGATAGCGATCGTGAGCCGCTGAATCGGGAAATGCGCCCATGACAGCAAACTCCCATCCTAGCAAAACGGGGAGCGCACAATTTCAATGCCAAATTGGGTTCACAATTTTATTCAGCATGATGGATAAATGGCGCGCCCGAAGAGATTCGAACTCCTGACCCCCAGATTCGTAGTCTGGTGCTCTATCCAGCTGAGCTACGGGCGCGTTTGTCGCGGAAATCGCGGATGAGCGAAAAGGCCGCTTGCGTTCGAGGACTGGCGTCCCGAAGGCCGGCCATAGCTAACGGCTCCGGGCCTGCTTTGCAAGCGGCCTGCCGTGCCGGAATGACGGACACGCGTGCGCGGCCGCTGAGCGACTGCGATGGCGGCGGGACAGCCCATCTCTCTGGCAAAAAAGGTGAATTTCGTTCCGGACAGACCGCGCGCAGCCACAAATGAGTCAGATCGGAGCTATGCCCGCGCCCGTTCGGTGCGAATCGACTGCAATTCCACCGGCCGATCCGGGATCGCAATCCGGAACGTCGCTCCGATGGTGCCCTCGACCAGGTGGATATCGCCGCCGTGCGCGCGCACCAGTTCCGCCGCGATCGCAAGACCGAGACCGCTGCCGCCCGGGCGCGACGATCCCTGAAACGCCTCGAACAGATGGTCGCGCGCCTTTTGCGGAACGCCAGGTCCCGTATCCGACACCTCGATGATCGCAACGGCACCCTCGCGGCGACCGGTGATCCTGATCTGACGGGTCGCGGCATCATTGTGCTGCTGACCCTCCAGGGCCTGCGCGGCATTGCGGATCAGATTGAGCAGGATGCGGAACAACTGATCCGGATCGGCGTCGATCGTGAGACCGCGCTCGATGGCATTGATCCAGGTGATCGAGGCATCCGTCGCAAGTCCTGCCGACTCCCGTACCTCGTTGACCACGGGTTCGACCGCGATCATGCGCCGGTCAGGAGCGGCTTCCTGCGCCCGCCCGTAGGACAACGTCGACTGGCAGAACGCGATGGCGCGTTCCAGCGAGCGCATCAGCTTCGGCGCGAACCGTTGCACGCGCGGATCGGGCACACTCGCCAGTTGGTCCGAGAGCAGTTGCGAGGACGCCAGCAGGTTGCGCAGGTCGTGATTGATCTTCGATACGGCAAGACCGAGCGCCGCGAGACGACTCTTCTGATGCAGCATCGACACGAGGTCGCGCTGCATGTCCGAGAGTTCGCGCTCGGCAACGCCGATCTCGTCGCCGCGCTGTGATGGCGCGATGATCCGCGCAGTGCTTTCCGGGTTTTGATGAAACCCGACGAGATTCGCGGTCAGGCGCCGCATCGGCCGCACGAACAGGTAGTGCAGCGCCAGATAGACCAGCGCCGCGGTCAGCACCGCGATCGCCAATGAGACCAGCAGCAGGTTGCGTGAGAAGCGATACATCGACTGGCGCAGCGGCAACTCGTCGGTCACGACCTCGATGAACTTCGCGCCACGCGGCCCGGGCCCGACGATGCGGATCGCCTGGTTGCCGCTCTCCAGCATGGTCTCGAGCGAGCCGACAATGGCCGACCATGGCGACATGTCGCGCATGTCGATGTCATGATCGATGGACGCCGGCAGATCCGCGCTCGCCAAGAGACGGCGCTGCTGGCCCATCTTGATGGCGACGGCCCGGGCGCCGATGCTGCCGAGGATTTGCTTGGCCAGGGAATCCGGCACCATCCCCGACGGCGCAGCATCTAGCACCAGCGCGGCCGTATTCGCCGCCGCAAGCCGGTCATTCAGCCGGTTCATCCGGAAGTTGGCGATCGCGGGAACGTAGATCAGCACTTCCGCGATCATGACCAGCGGGATCGTGAGCAGCAGCAGTTTTCCGGACAAACCAAGCCGGCCGCGCAACGACAGGCGCGCGGCCTTGGCCCGGAGCTGTTGTTTGAAGGCCTGCAACACGATTCTTGATCTTGCCTTTCAACCGCAGAACTGCGGCAAACTGGCGATGGTCCGCTCATCCCGGCTGGCACAGCGGTGCCGGCGCTGTGCAAATAGCTGGAAACGCTCGCAATATACTCCCGGCACGGAATTTTGGCCAATTCGGCCGGGCGGCGGGAACGCTACAGGGCAAGATTGACGAAAAGAGGTCGCTCCCGTATAAGCCGCGCCAATCGTCCGCGATGGCCCGGTTTCAGCCGGGGCGGCTCGTTTTGGGTCGAAAAGGGCCCGTTTGGGCCAGCATTACCGGACTTAACCTCAATATCAGGCGACTTGCCCGGTCAGCGGAGAACAACCCGTGAAGCGGACTTATCAACCCAGCAAACTGGTGCGCAAGCGCCGTCACGGCTTTCGCGCCCGTCTTGCGACCACTGGTGGCCGGAAGGTTCTCGCTGCGCGCCGCGCGCGCGGCCGCAAGCGCCTGAGCGCCTGAGCGGATCTCCCCGAGATATCATCATGGATCGGTTAAGGCAGCGGGCGGACTTCCTCGCCGTTGCCAATGGGCCGCGGGCAAGCGGTCCTGCCTTCGTGGTGCAAAGCTGCCGGCGGACCGACGACGGTCCGATCCGGATCGGCTTCACGGTGACCAAAAAGAACGGCACCGCCACCGAGCGAAACCGCATCCGTCGTCGGCTTCGCGAATTGGTGAAGCGTCTGGACGCCGTATCCATGCGACCGCACAGTGATTATGTGCTAGTCGGCCGGCGGACCGCGCTCAGTCGCGACTTCGCCGTCATGCTCGACGATCTCCGCGCCGCTTTCCGCCGCCTCGATCGCCAGCATCCTGAATAATCGCGACCCGATGATCGGCGACGCCGCGGCGCGCCGTGCTGCAAACCCGAACCGAACGACGAGACCTGAACGATGTCGAACAATCGCAACACCATCCTCGCCGTCATTCTGTCGGGGCTCGTGCTGATCGGCTGGCAGTATTTCTACAACATTCCGCAGATGGAAAAGCAGCGCGCTGCGCAGCAGACCCAGAGCCAGATGGCAAAGCCCGAGGCCAAGCCGGCAACAGGCGCCGCGACATCTCAGTCCAGCACCACACCAGCGACCACTCCCGCGACGCCGGCCGCAAGCCAGCCAGCGGCGACTCAGACCGTCGCGCGCGATGTCGCCATCGCGGCCAATCCGCGCGTCAAGATCGACACCCCTCGCCTGAGCGGCAGCATCTCGCTCAAGGGCGCACGCATCGATGATCTCTCGCTGGTCAAGTTCCGCGAAACCGTCGATCCCACCTCGCCTGCCATCGACCTGTTTTCGCCGTCCGGGACGGCCGCTCCTTATTACGCCGAGTTCGGATGGGTTCCGGCGACCGGATCGACCGTGAAGCTGCCCGACCAGAACACCGTTTGGCAGCAGGACGGCTCAGGCGCGCTCACGCCGTCACATCCGATCACGCTGAAGTACGACAACGGCGAAGGCCTGACCTTCCACCGCACCATCGCCGTTGATGACCATTACCTCTTCACGATCAAGGACGAGGTCACCAACGTCGGCAAGGCGCCGGTGACGCTGTATCCCTTTGCCCTGATCTCGCGGCACGGCGCACCGCCTGTGCTGGGCTATTATCTTCTGCACGAAGGCCTGATCGGCTACCTCGGCGACAAGGGGTTGCAGGAATACACCTATAAGAAGATCGACGAAGCCAAATCGGTCAACTTCAAGGTGACCAACGGCTGGCTCGGCATCACCGACAAATACTGGGCCTCGGCGCTGCTGCCCGACACCACCGCGCAACTGCAGGCGCGCTTCTCGTCGAACAAGGTTGGCTCGGTCGAGACCTATCAGGCCGACTATCTGGAGGACGCGCAGACGATCCCGATTGGCGGCACCGGCTCGGCCAACGCCCGCCTGTTCGCCGGCGCCAAGGAAGCCAGCGTCGTCGGTCTTAATTTCCCACTGGTCGGCCTCGGCGGCTACAACAAGGCGCTCGGTCTGAACCACTTCGACCTGATGATCGACTGGGGCTGGTTCTACTTCATCACCAAGCCGATGTTCCTCGCGCTTGACTTCTTCTACCACCTGTTCGGCAACTTCGGCATCGCGATCCTGATGGTGACGGTGCTGGTGAAGCTGATCTTCTTCCCGCTCGCCAACAAATCCTACGCCTCGATGGCGAAGATGAAGGCGATCCAGCCGCAGGTGGCCGCGCTGAAGGAGCGCTTCCCCGACGATCGGGTGAAGCAACAGCAGGAGATGATGGAGATCTACAAGAAGGAGAAGATCAACCCGATCGCGGGCTGTCTCCCGGTCGCCTTGCAGATTCCGGTGTTCTTCTCGCTCTACAAGGTGCTGTTCGTGACCATCGAAATGCGTCACGCGCCATTCTTTGCGTGGATCAAGGACCTGTCGTCCCCCGATCCAACGCACATCTTCAACCTGTTCGGCTTGCTGCCCTACGATCCTTCGACGGTGCCGGTGATCGGCCATTACCTCGCGATCGGTGCGTGGCCGGTGATCATGGGAATCACCATGTGGTTCCAGATGAAGCTCAACCCGACGCCGCCGGACCCGACCCAGAAGCTCATCTTCGACTGGATGCCGCTGATCTTCACGTTCATGCTCGCGGGCTTCCCGGCCGGCCTCGTGATCTACTGGGCTTGGAACAACACGCTGTCGGTGATCCAGCAGAGCTTCATCATGCGTCGCAACGGCGTGAAGGTAGAGCTGTTCGATAACCTGAAGTCGATGTTCGGCCGCAAGTCCGCGGACAAGCCCGCGAACAAAACGACGTAGCGTTCCTCTCTCGTCATTGCGAGGAGCAACGCGTAGCGTTGTCCCGGAGCGACGAAGCAGTCCTGTCTTGAGCGGCGTTACGCTGGATTGCTTCGCTTCGCTCGCAATGACGCCCGTGTGAAAGTCCCTTCGCATGACCACCGACCTTGATGCGGAGTTGATCGAGCGAGGCCGCAAGCTGTTTGCCGGCGACTGGCAATTCATCTGGGCATCGCCATCGATCGAGACACTGCCGCCGATGGCCGGTGTCGAGATCGCATTCGCCGGACGCTCCAACGTCGGCAAGTCGAGCCTGATCAACGCCCTGACCGGCCGCAACGGCCTGGCGCGGACCTCCCACACGCCCGGCCGCACCCAGGAGCTGATCTTCTTCGAAGGTCCGAAAGACGCCAATGTGCGGCTGGTGGACATGCCCGGTTACGGCTTCGCTTCGGCTCCGAAGACCAAGATCGCCTCATGGACCTCGCTGATCCATAAATTCCTGCTCGGCCGCGCCGGCCTCGCCCGCGTCTATGTGCTGATCGACTCGCGCCATGGCCTCAAGGAGGTCGATCAGGACATCCTGACCACGCTCGACAAGTCGGCCGTGAGTTACCAGATCGTGCTGACCAAGGCCGACGAGGTGAAAGCCGCCGATCTGACGGCCCGCATCGAAGCGACCAAGGTATTGCTCGCCAAGCATCCCGCCGCATTTCCGGACGTGCTCGCGACCTCGTCTCGCACCGGCGCCGGCATGCCGGAGTTGCGCGCCGCCATGGTGCGCCTGATCGGAGAGCGGCAGTGACGGCGCGAACGGGCTGGTTTCGGATTGTCGTCGTGGCGGCCGGCCTGATGGGCGCCGCCGGCGTCATCCTGGCGGCCGCCGCCGCCCACAAGACAACTGGCACGCTTCTGCTGTCGGCATCGTCGATGCTGCTGTTTCATGCACCGGCTGCGCTCCTGACGATTCTTCTCGCCGAGAGGCAGATCGTGCATCCGCGCCTTGGGCTTGCGGCAGGGTGCGGCTTTGTCGCGGGCGCAACCCTGTTCGGCGCCGACCTGACGGTGTTGCAATTTTTCGGACACCGCCTTTTCCCGATGGCCGCTCCATCAGGCGGAACGCTGATGATCCTGAGCTGGCTTTTGCTCGCGGTCGCGGCCATCTGGCCGCGCGCGGCGACGCCCCTTTGATCGGCCAAACCCGCTAGCAGAGCGGCTTTGCGGTCTCGCCGCCAATCGGCTAGAACGCGCCCATCCCGCCGATAGAGACCCGCTCATGACCGACCCATCCGCCATCAGCCCGCTCGAACAGGCCCGCATCCTCTCCGAAGCGCTGCCTCACATGCAGCAGTATGACGAAGAAACCATCGTCATCAAATACGGCGGTCACGCCATGGGCGCGGAAGACGTCGCACGGCAGTTTGCGCGCGATATCGTGCTTCTGGAGCAAACCGCGATCAACCCGGTGGTCGTGCACGGCGGCGGCCCGCAGATCGCGACCATGCTGCAGCGGCTCGGCATCAAATCGGAGTTCGCCGCCGGTCTGCGCATCACCGATGCCGCGACCATCGAAATCGTCGAGATGGTGCTGGCCGGTTCGATCAACAAGCAACTGGTCGGCTACATCAACGAGGCCGGCGGCAAGGCCGTTGGTCTTTGCGGCAAGGACGGCAACATGGTCACCGCCTCGAAGGCGACGCGCACCATGGTCGATCCCGGCTCCAACATCGAGAAGGTCGTCGACCTCGGTTTCGTCGGCGAGCCTGAGAAAGTCGACCTCACGCTGCTCAACCAGCTCATCGGCCACGAATTGATCCCGGTGCTGGCGCCGCTGGCGACCTCCCCGGGCGGCCAGACCTTCAACGTCAATGCCGACACCTTTGCCGGCGCGGTCGCCGGTGCGCTGAAGGCCAAGCGGCTGTTGCTCCTGACCGACGTTCCCGGCGTGCTCGACAAGTCGAAGAAGCTCATTCCGGAACTGTCGATCAAGGATGCCCGGAAACTCATCGCCGACGGCACCATTTCCGGCGGCATGATCCCGAAGGTCGAGACCTGCATCTACGCGCTCGAACAGGGCGTCAACGGCGTTGTGATCATCGACGGCAAGACGCCCCATGCGGTGCTGCTCGAACTTTTCACCAACCAGGGCACAGGAACGCTGATCCACAAGTGAGCGACGCGCGACAGAAGACGGCACGCAATTTCACTCAGATCGATACGTGGGTATTCGATCTCGATAACACGCTCTATCCGCATCACGTCAACCTGTGGCAGCAGGTCGATGCGCGGATCGGTGAATACATCGGTAATTTCCTCAAAGTCCCACCGGACGAGGCGCGGCGCATCCAGAAGGACTACTACAAGCGTTTCGGCACCAGCATGCGCGGCATGATGACCGAACACGGCGTCTCCGCCGACGACTATCTCGCTTACGTCCATCAGATCGACCACTCGCCACTCGAGCCCAACCCCGCGATGGGTGCAGCGCTCGCAAAGCTTCCCGGCCGCAAGCTTATCCTGACCAACGGCTCGACCGATCATGCCGGCAAGGTGCTGGAGCGACTCGGTTTCGGGCATCATTTCGAGGCGGTATTCGACATCATCGCCGCCGAGCTCGAACCCAAGCCGGCACCGCAGACCTATCGCCGCTTTCTCGACCGCCACGACGTCGATCCGGCAAAAGCCGCGATGTTCGAGGACCTGGCGCGTAACCTGGTGGTGCCACACGACCTCGGCATGACCACCGTACTGGTGGTGCCGGACGGGACCAGAGAGGTGGTGCGGGAGGACTGGGAGCTGGAAGGCCGCGGCGCGCCCCATGTCGACCATGTCACCGACGACCTGGCGCGATTCCTGGCCGCGTTGACGGCCTCTGCCGCTTGACTCTCCAACGCCGAATCCCGACAAAAGCGCGGTTTGCCGTCCAGTTTCTCGGCCTGTTTCATAAGGAAGACCGATGTCCCTCGCCTCTCTCGAGTCCACCATCAATGGCGCCTTCGAGGCCCGCGACACCGTCAGCACCACGACCAAGGGTGAGGTGCGCGACGCCGTGGATCACGCGCTGGACTTGCTCGACAAGGGCGAGACGCGCGTCGCCGAGCGCGCGGCGGGCGGCAAGTGGACGGTCAACCAGTGGCTGAAAAAGGCCGTGTTGCTGTCGTTCCGTCTCAACGACATGAGCACCATTCCCGGCGGTCCCGGCAAGGCGACATGGTGGGACAAGGTGCCCTCGAAGTTCGAAGGCTGGGGCGAGAACCGCTTTCGCGATGCCGGCTTCCGCGCCGTGCCCGGTGCGATCGTGCGCCGCTCCGCCTTCATCGCGAAGAACGTCGTGCTGATGCCGTCGTTCGTCAACCTCGGGGCCTATGTCGATGAGAGCACCATGATCGACACCTGGTCGACGGTTGGCTCCTGTGCCCAGATCGGCAAGCGTGTGCACATCTCCGGCGGCGTCGGCATCGGCGGCGTGCTGGAGCCGCTGCAGGCCGAACCCGTGATCGTCGAGGACGATTGCTTCATCGGCGCGCGCTCGGAAGTCGCCGAAGGCGTGATCGTACGCAAGGGCGCGGTGCTGGCGATGGGCGTGTTCCTCGGCGCGTCGACCAAGATCGTCGATCGCGAGACCGGCGAGGTCTTCATCGGTGAGGTGCCGGAATATGCCGTCGTGGTCCCGGGCGCGCTGCCGGGCAAGCCGACGAAGAACGGCCAGCCCGGCCCCTCCACCGCCTGCGCGGTCATCGTCAAGCGCGTCGACGAGCGCACCCGTGCCAAGACCAGCATCAACGAGCTGCTGCGGGATTGATGTCCAGCGACGCCCTCTCCATTGCCCGCGACCTCGTCCGCTGCCGGTCCGTGACCCCAGCGGACGCCGGCGCGCTCGGCGTCCTCGAGAATTTATTCAACTCCGCCGGCTTCGACGTTCACCGCGTTACGTTCAGCGAGCTCGGCGCTGCCGATATCGACAATCTCTATGCTCGCATCGGCACGGGCGCGCCTCACATCGCGTTCGCCGGCCATACCGACGTGGTGCCGCCGGGCGATGAAGGTGCGTGGACGCTCGGTGCGTTTTCCGGCGAGGTGAAGGACGGCTTGCTCTACGGACGCGGCACCGTGGACATGAAGGGCGGGATCGCCTGCAGTGTCGCCGCCGTGCTGGATTATCTCGCGGCGAACGGCGGGCAGCCCAAAGGTTCGATCTCTTTCCTGATCACCGGCGATGAGGAAGACATTGCCGTCAACGGCACCGTCAAGCTGATGCAATGGGCGGCGGCGCGCGGTGAAAGATTCGACCATTGCATCGTCGGCGAGCCCAGCAACGTCGCCGAGATGGGCGACACCATCAAGATCGGGCGCCGCGGATCGCAATCCGGCACGCTCCATGTCGATGGCGTGCAGGGCCACGTCGCCTATCCGCATCGCGCTTCCAACCCCATTCCCGATATCGCCGCGCTGATTACCGCGCTGGTCAGCGAACCGCTCGACAATGGCAACGCGCAGTTCCAGCCGTCGAATCTGGAATTCACCTCGGTCGACGTCGGCAATACCGCCAGTAACGTGATCCCCGGACAGGCGCGCGCAAAATTCAACATCCGTTTCAACGATCATCACACGCAGGAGACCTTGCGCGCGCTGGTCGAGGCGCGGCTTGAAAAAGCAGCCGGTAACCGTATCCGCGCGCGGATCGTGTGGGAGCCATCCAACGCCGACGCGTTCGTGACCAAGCCCGGCCCGTTCACCGATCTCGTGGTTGCAACAATCGAGGAGGTCACCGGGCGCAAACCGGATTTGAACACCGGCGGCGGCACTTCCGACGCGCGCTTCATCAAGAACTACTGCCCGGTCATCGAATTCGGGCTGGTCGGCCAGACCATGCATCAGATCGACGAACGCACGCCGGTTTCCGACCTCGAAAAGCTCACGCAGATCTATCGCGGCGTGCTGGATCGCTATTTCGCATGACCGGGAAAATCCTCGTCCTCACCGCCGTCGACGACGAACTGGACAAGGCGCGCGCGCCCGAAGGCGTCGAGGTGATCTACACCGGCGTCGGCAAGGTCAACGCCGCGAGCGCGGCGACCCTCGCCTTGCTGGTGCTGCGGCCTTCCCTCGTTATCAACTACGGCACCGCGGGCCGGATCAACGAATCGCTGAGCGGCCTGCTTGAGGTCTCCGATGTGATCCAGCGCGACATGATGGCGATGCCGTTGGCGCCGCGCGGCCGCGTGCCGTATTCGCCGGAACTCGATCGTCTGTCATCGGGGCAAACCGGTGTCCTCTGCGGCACCGGCGACAGCTTTGTGACTTCCGTCGATCCCTGGCTGATCGAGAACAAGGTCGACATCGTCGACATGGAGTTGTTCGCGATCGCGCAAGTGTGCCAGCGCCATTCCCTGCCGTGGCGCGCGTTCAAGTTCATCACCGACGACGCCAACGATCTCGCGCACCAGGACTGGGTCGCCAACGTCCGCGACGGCGAAAGCCTGTTCTGGAATGCGCTGGCGCAGCTTGGCGCCGCTCAGTAATCCACCCGCACCAGATAAAGTCCATCGGGCGGCGCGACCGGACCGCAGGCTTCGCGGCGGCGCGCGGCAAGCGCAGCGGACATATCATCAGCAGTCCAACGACCGTGTCCCACCCAGACCAGCGAGCCGACCATCGAGCGCACCTGGCTATGCAGGAACGATCGCGCCGAGGTTGTGATATTGACGTTGTCGCCGTCCCTGACGACATCGAGCTGGTCGAGGGTCTTCTCCGGTGATTTCGCCTGGCATTCGGTGTCGCGGAACGTCGTGAAGTCGTGCTTGCCGAGCAAGCGCTGCGCCGCCGCGTGCATCGCCTCTGCATCGAGCGGCCGTGGCACGCGCCAGACGTGCCCCACATCGATGGCGAGGTTCGCGCGCCGGTTGGCAATGCGATAGACGTAGTGCCGCTTGATCGCGGAGAATCGCGCCTCGAACGTATCAGGCACGATCTCGGCTTCGAGCACGCCGATCGGATGCGGCCGCAGATGCGCATTGAGACCGTCGCGCAAACGATTCGGCGCGAACGGCTTTGCGATATCGCAGTGGGCAACCTGCGCGAGCGCATGCACGCCGGCATCAGTGCGGCCGGCGCCATGCACGCGAACGTCGTCGCCGCAGATCGCCTTCACTGCCGCCTCCAGCGCGCCCTGCACCGACGGGCCGTTGTCCTGATACTGCCAGCCGCAGAACGGCCCGCCGTCATATTCGATGGTGAGTTTGTAGCGCGGCATCAGCGCCTCTCTCCCTCGCCCCGCTTGCGGGGAGAGGGTCGGGGTGAGGGGCATAGTCCGGTTGAGCGAGATGCACACCCCTCACCCGGATTGCTACGCAATCCGACCTCTCCCCGTAAACGGGGAGAGGTGAAAAGAATTGCTCCACGAATATCCATCAGGCCACGTTCAGCGGTGGTGCGAGCGGCGTACCGCGCAAGAAATCCTCCGCTTTCATCGGCGCCTTGCCGGCCCGTTGCAGTTCGCGAACGCGGATCGCGCCCTCGCCGCAGGCAATCGTCAGGCGATCATCGAGCAACTGGCCCGGATTACCCGCGCCGTTTGCGGCCTCACAGCGCAGAATCTTGACGCGCATCTGTTCGCCATCGACAGGCATCTCGCACCAGGCGCCGGGGAACGGCGACAGGCCGTGGATATGGCGCAGCACCTCGCGCGCCGGCCTGCTCCAATCAATCCGCGCCTCGGCTTTTTCGATCTTCGTGGCGTAAGTGACGCCTTCCGCGCTCTGCTTCGTCAGTTGCAGGCCGCCGCGATCGAGCGCAGCCATGGCGCGCACCATCAAGTCTGCACCGAGCGGTGCCAGCGCATCGTGAAGATCCGACGCCGTCATCGCGTCGGTCACGGCGATACGCTCGGCCATGGCGACATCGCCAGTATCGAGACCGGCATCCATTTTCATCACCATCACGCCGCTTTCGGGATCACCCGCCATGATGGCGCGGTTGATCGGCGCCGCGCCGCGCCAGCGCGGCAGCAGCGACCCATGCAGGTTGAAGCAGCCGAGCGGCACCGCGTCGAGGATGGCCTGCGGCAGGATCATGCCGTAGGCGACGACCACGGCGGCATCGGCGCCGTGCGATCGAAATTCATCCAGCGCGCCCTGAGTCCTCAGCGTTTTCGGCGTCAGCACGGGAATGCCGAGACGCTGTGCTTCGCGCGCCACGGGGCTCGGCTGCAGCTTCATGCCGCGGCCCGACGGCTTGGCCTCGCGGGTATACACCGCCGCGATCTCGTGACCATGAGCCGCGAGCGCGACGAGCGTCGGCACCGCGAACTCCGGCGTGCCCATGAAGATCAGACGCAACGGCATGAACGAGCCGATCTGTTACGAGACTATTTCCCGGCGAGTTTCGCCGCCTTGCTGAATCTCTTCATCACGCGGTCGCGCTTCAGCTTCGACAGATAATCGACGAACAGCACGCCGTTGAGATGGTCGATCTCGTGCTGGATACAGGTGGCATAGAGCCCTTCGGCATCCTCTTCATGCACCTTGCCATCGAGATCCGTGAACCGCACGCGCACCCGCGCCGGCCGCTCGACCTCCTCGTAGTATTCGGGGATCGACAGACAGCCCTCCTCGTACACGGACACGTCGTCCGATGCGGAGAGGATTTCCGGATTGATGAAGACACGCGGCCGCGGCTTGGTCTCGCCATCCTCGTCACGCTTGGCGAGATCCATGGTGATGATGCGCACGGGTTGCGCGACCTGGATGCCGGCCAGCCCGATGCCCGGTGCGTCATACATGGTCTCGAACATGTCGTCGGCGAGCTTGCGGATCTCCGGCGTGACCTTTTCGATCGGCTTGGAGACGAGACGCAACTGCTTGTCGGGAAGAACGATAATTTCGCGAATGGCCATGGCGCGCCATGTAATCCGCCGGTCTGGCGCGGTCAATCCGTCGCAAATCCGGCCGTTAAGCAGTGGTTAACCATAAAAATTGAGTTCCTGTTAACCATAAATGTTCCCTCTTCGTTCGCATCGCCTCACGAATCGGGCTACAAGAACGGGATGAACGACATCCTTTTCATGCTGGGCGACCTGCCGGTGCGGACCGGAACGGCGCTGATCGCTTTCGGTGCGCTGGCCCTGGTGCTGCTTCTGGTCATCGCCATCGTCATCGCGCGGTCGGGCCGGCACAGCGCCGCCACCGCCATGGCACAAGCCATTCGCGCTGACGAACTCGAGGAGCGGCTGAGCGAGGTGATGCGCGCGCAGTCCGAGGCTACCGGCCGCGTCGATGCCATGGGTCAGGCCCTCGCCGGGCGGCAGGCGGAGATGGCGCGTGCGGTCAGCGAGCGGCTCGATTCCGTTACCCACCGCGTCGGCCAGTCCATGGAACAAACCACGCGCAACACCATGGAGAGCCTGCGCGCGCTGCACGAGCGGCTCGGTATCATCGACAACGCCCACAAAAACCTGACCGATCTGACCACGCAGGTGACGACGCTGCGCGACGTGCTCGCCAACAAGCAGGCGCGCGGCGCATTCGGACAGGCCCGGATGGAGGCGATCGTCCAGGACGGCATGCCGAAGGATTCCTTCGCGTTCCAGCATACGCTGACCAACGGGCGCCGCCCGGACTGCGTGATCTTCCTGCCCGACCAGCGGCCGCTGTGCATCGATGCCAAATTCCCGCTGGAAGCAGTGACTGCGCTGCACGACGCCCGCAGCGACGAGGAGCGCAAGTTCGCGACGCAACGTCTGCGCGCCGACGTGATGAAGCATGTCACCGACATCGCCGACAAATACCTGATCGCCGGCGAGACCCAGGACACCGCGCTGATGTTCGTGCCGTCGGAGTCGGTCTATGCCGAAATCCACGACGGGTTCGACGACGTGATCCAGAAGGCGTATCGCGCCCGCGTCGTTCTGGTGTCCCCGTCGCTCTTGATGCTGGCGATCCAGGTGATGCAGCAGATTCTGAAGGACGCGCGGATGCGCGACGCCGCCGACCAGATCCGCACCGAGGTCCTGAACCTCGGCGACGATCTCGGCCGCTTGCGCGATCGCGTCCTGAAACTGCAGAAGCACTTCAGCGACGTCAATGAAGACGTCCGGCAAATTCTGATCTCCGCCGACAAGATCGAGAAGCGGGCCGGGCGGATCGAGGAGCTGGATTTCAGCAAGGATGAGCCGGCAACCGACGCGCCACGGATCGTCAAGACCGACAGCCGCGACCTGTTTCAGCCGCAGCCCTCGCGCAAGTTGCAGGCGGGCGAATAGCGACTTGTGTCCCGCGAGGGAGAAAAGTAGCCGAATCTGCTAGCACTGCGGCATGACCGCTCCGGACACCACCGCCGCCCCGCCAAAGGCCCCTGACGCTGCGCCCCGCGCCTCATGGCGCGAGAGCATCGCGGTCTATCTGCAGCCACGCGTGCTGATCGTGATGCTGCTGGGCTTTTCCTCCGGCCTGCCGCTGGCGCTGTCGGGATCGACCCTGCAGATCTGGATGAAGGAATCCGGCATCGATCTTCGCGCCATCGGCCTGTTCGTGCTGGTCGGCACGCCCTACACCCTGAAATTCCTGTGGGCGCCGCTGGTCGATGCCCTCCACATCCCGCTGCTGACGCGGCGGTTCGGCCGCCGCCGCGGCTGGCTGGTGTTCTCGCAAATCCTGCTGATCGCTGCGATCCTGATACTGGCCTCGACCGATCCAGTGAAGGCGCCATGGTTCGTCGCGCTGGGCGCGGTGCTGGTCGCGGCCACCTCGGCGACGCAGGACATCGTGGTCGATGCCTTCCGTGTCGAAAGCCTGCCCGAGAGCGAACAGGCCGCCGGCATGGCCGGTTATGTCGCGGCCTACCGTATCGGCATGCTGGTCTCGACCGCAGGCGCGCTGTTCCTGGTCAGCGCGTTCGAGGGCACTGGCCTGATCCGCAGCGCGGCATGGACCTGGGGCTATGTCACCATGGCAGCACTGGTGCTGATCGGCACCGTCACTGCGCTTGCCGCAACCGAGCCCGAAACGTCGGTGCAGGCCGAAGCCACAACGGCGGCGCAAACCGCGCTGACGCGCGTAATCCGCGCTGCGGTTGGCGCATTCTCGGAATTCCTCAGCCGCAGAGACGCGATGGCCGCACTCGCCTTCATCGTGCTGTTCAAGTTCACCGACGCGTTCTCGGGCACCATGACCGCGCCGTTCGTGATCGATCTCGGCTTCACGCGTAACGACTATGCCGCCATCGTCAAGGGCGTCGGCCTCGCCGCGACATTGATCGGCGGCTTCGCGGGCGGCTTCGTGGCGCGGCGCTATTCGCTGGCGGCGAGTCTCTGGATCGGCGGCATCCTGCAGGCACTCGCCAACCTGTCGTTCTCGTGGCTCGCCATCGTCGGCGTCAACCAGTGGGCGCTGGCGGTCGCGATCACCGCGGAGAATTTCACCAGCGCCATCGGCACGGTGATCTTCGTCGCTTATCTCTCGGCGCTGTGCCGCAACCCGCTGCACACCGCGACGCAATATGCCCTGCTGACTGCGTTCGCTGCGGTGGGACGAACCTATCTGTCGGCCAGTGCCGGTTTCGTGGCCGAGGCGACCGGATGGCCACTGTTCTTCGCGATCTGCGTGCTGGTAGCGGTGCCGAGCCTGATCCTGCTGGCGTGGCTGCAACGCCGCGGACATTTCGCCGCGTTGCAGACGTAACCAGAGCGCCGCCTAGAACAGCGTCCGCTGCCGCATTGCCGCCGACAGCGTACCCTCGTCGAGGTAATCGAGTTCGCCGCCGACGGGAACGCCGTGCGCCAACCGCGTCACCTTCACATTGGCTTCGCCTAATAGGTCGGTGATGTAATGCGCCGTGGTCTGGCCATCGACCGTCGCGTTCAGCGCTAAAATGATTTCCGTCACCCGCGGATCGTGCGCCCGCGACACCAGCGCGTCGATGGTCAGGTCCTGAGGACCGACGCCGTCGAGCGGCGACAGGGTCGCGCCGAGCACATGATAGAAACCGTTGGTGGCATTGGCGCGCTCCAGCGCCCAGAGGTCGGCGACATCGGCGACCACCACAATGATCGAGGGATCGCGCCGGGTGTCGGTGCAGACCGTGCACGGGCTTTGGGTATCGATGTTGCCGCAGGTTTCGCAGACCTGAATCCGGTCGATCGCAACCTGCAGCGCGCTGGCCAGCGGCGTCATCAGCGCATCGCGCTTCTTGATCAGATGCAGCGCCGCACGCCGCGCCGAGCGCGGGCCGAGCCCCGGCAACCGCGCCAGCAACTGGATCAGGCGTTCAATCTCGGGGCCGGCAACAGAGGCCATCGGTCGTCACATTCCGCGCATGGATAAGCTAGCCGAGACCCAGACCCGGCGGCAGACCGAGGCCGCCGGTCAGCGTCTGCATCTTCTCCTGCATCGCGGCTTCCGCCTTGCGTCGCGCGTCGTTATGCGCGGTGACGAGTAGATCCTCAAGGATTTCGCGTTCCTCCGCCTTCATCAGCGATGGATCGATCTTGATGCCCTTCACGTCCATCTTCGCGGTCATCCGCACGCTGACGAGGCCGCCGCCGGACGTCCCCTCGACCTCGACATGCTCGAGTTCGTCCTGCATCGCCTTCATCTTGGATTGCAGTTGAGCTGCCTGCTTCATCATCCCGAGAAAGTCAGCCATCGTCCGTTCCTTCGTTACTCGTCGTCGCCGTCGAAGCCTTCGGGCATCTCGTCCGGCATCACATCGGTTTCCGGCATCGACGGCGCGAGCTTGCGCACCTCGACCACCTTGGCGCCGGGGAAGCGCGTCAGCACCTCCTGCACGCGCGGATCCGCTTCCGCCGCACGTTCGCGTTCGTTCTGACGCTGCTGGGCCTGCGAACGCAGCGTCGGCTGCCCTACCTCATTGGAGACCACAACGGCCCAGCGGCGACCGGTCCATTGCTCCAGCTTGCGCGCAAGATCGCTGACCATGGTCCGCGCGGCGCTGCGCTCCAGCGCCAGTTCGATCTTGCCGTCCTCGAATTTCACCAGACGTACGTCGGCTTCGAGCGCGGTCTTGGTCATCAGATCGCGCTTCTCGCCGGCCAGCGCAACCAGTTCCGCGAAGCTGTTGAGCTTCAGTGCGGGCGCGGCCTGCGGCTCCGGACGCGCCGCCATGGCCTGCGGACGGGACACCGCCTCCGCACTCGCACGCGGTGATGACATCGCCCGCGGCGCAGATGGTGGCGCGGTCGCGGACAGCGCCGAGGCCGGAGCGGACCCGCCGCCTCGCGACGCAGAGGCGCCGGTCACGACCGGTGATCCGCCGCCGTTCTGATCCAGCATCCGGATCGCTTCGTCCGGCGTCGGCAGGTCCGCGGCATAGGCGATCCGCACCAGCACCATCTCGGCCGCCGCCGCGGGACGCGTAGCGCCCTGCACTTCGGTGATGCCCTTCAGCAGCATCTGCCACATCCGCGACAGCACGCGCATCGAAAGCTTTGTCGCAAAGTCACGTGCCCGCACGCGCTCGGTCTCGCCGAAGGCGACATTGTCGGCGGTTGCCGGAATGACCTTCACCCGGGTGACGAAGTTGACGAACTCGGCGAGCTCGCTGAGCACAACCACCGGATCGGCACCGGTGTCGTACTGATCGCGAAACTCCTGGAATGCGGCGGCGATATCGCCGCGCGCCAGCGATTCGAACAGATCAATGACCCGCGTGCGATCGGCGAGCCCCAGCATCTGCCGCACCGCATCGGCCCGCACCACGCCGGCGGCATGGGCGATCGCCTGATCGAACAGCGACAGCGAGTCGCGCACCGAGCCTTCCGCAGCGCGTGCAACAATCCCTAGCGCTTCGGGTTCGACCTCGACGCCTTCCTTCTTTGCGATATTGCCGAGATGCGTCATCAGCACATCGGCTTCGACGCGCTTGAGATCGAAGCGCTGGCACCGCGACAGCACCGTCACCGGCACTTTTCGGATTTCGGTGGTCGCAAACACGAACTTGGCGTGCTCCGGCGGCTCTTCCAGCGTCTTCAGAAAGGCGTTGAAGGCCGCCGTCGAGAGCATGTGGACTTCGTCGATGATGTACACCTTGTAGCGCGCGCTGGACGGCGCATAGCGCACGCTGTCGTTGATCTGCCGGACATCGTCGACGCCGGTATGAGAGGCCGCGTCCATCTCCAGCACGTCGATGTGGCGGCTTTCCATGATGGCCTGACAGTGCACGCCGAGCTGCGGCATCTGGATGGTCGGGCCCTTCACCGATCCATCCGGCAATTCGTAGTTCAGCGCGCGCGCCAGAATGCGCGCGGTGGTGGTTTTTCCCACCCCGCGCACGCCGGTCAGAATCCAGGCCTGCGGAATCCGCCCCGTTTCGAACGCATTGGACACGGTGCGCACCAGCGCTTCCTGTCCGATCAGATCGTCGAAACTGGTAGGGCGATATTTCCGCGCCAGCACGCGATAGGCACCCGTCACGGACGGTCCCGCGCCGAGATCGAAGCCTGTCTGGCCGGCCTCAGCGCCAGCGGGTGTCAGGGGATTGCCAGCATCGGTCATTGAGCGATCCGCAATGTCTTGTCTCTCGAAGCCGGCTTGCGGAACAACGGGCAAATCTTTCGGGTCGCGCCCGATCCGGCGCCGGCAAGATTCCCGAAAAACATCGCTTGCCCGAAAAACAGGTAGGAGACTGACGAGCGACCCGATCCGGACCTCGTTAGGGCTGCTTCCTTCCGGACCTGACCCGGTTGGCGAGTGGCTCGTCCACCGCCAATCTCCCGGTCCCTATTTGGGGCCAAAAGGGGCGGAAAGCAAGCGGCCACGAAGGGTAACGGCACTCCGGTTCCGGCCATTGACCTCAACAGGTCGCCGGGCCAGTTTGGACCGGCAATCCTCATCAAGTGTCCGCGAAATCGATGTCCACAGCCTGGTCGCTTCATCCACAACTCGCGAAGGACACCATCGCCGTCACCGACCTGCCGCTCAGCCAACTCCTGCTCAGCAAGGATGCCAACTATCCCTGGCTGATCCTGGTCCCGCGGCAGGCCGAGGCGGTCGAAATCGTCGACCTCAACCCCGCCGATCGCGCGCGCCTGATGACCGAGATCGGTCAGGTGTCCGAGACGCTCAGAGACATCACCGGTTGCGACAAGCTCAATGTCGCCGCGCTCGGCAATCAGGTGCCGCAGCTTCATGTGCACATCATCGCGCGCCGCAAGAGCGACGTGGCATGGCCGCGGCCCGTCTGGGGCGTGGCGCCCGCGCTGGACTACGATCCCAAAACCCTTCAAACATTCAGCGACACGCTTCGCCGTCGACTCGGGCCCGCTTCATGACAACAAAAGATCACTTTCCATTGGGCCGACCGGCTTTCGTGTTCGACGTCCTCGATCGTGCCGCGCATTTGCGCATCGATGATGCCAAGCTCTTTGCCCTCGAAAGCCATCGCGACGCCCGCGCCTATGTCGTGTTCCGCGACTCGCTGCTGGTGAAGAACGAATCGGGCAGCATGCGCGCCCTGCTGTCGATCGAGGAGGCGCTTGCGCTGGGCGCGAACGCCGGCACCATCTTCCTCGGCTTGCGTGAGGGCACCGCCGTGTTCGGCATGGGCATCGGCGCAGCGGCAGCGGAAAAGCTTGCCGGACGCAGCGACGTCGAGGTTGCCGAACTGCGCGGCATGGCCATGCAGGGCCTGGTGCCGCCGAAAGAACTCTCATCCATCGCTGTCGCGAAATCGATGGTGAGCTGGCATCAGCGCCACGGCTTCTGCCCCAACTGCGGCGCGCGCACCCGCATGAGCCAGGGCGGCTGGAAGCGCGATTGCCCGGAATGCAAGGCCGAGCATTTTCCCCGCACCGATCCTGTCGTCATCATGCTGGTGACCCATGGCGACAGGTGCCTGCTCGGCCGGCAAAGCCGCTTCGCGCGCGGCATGTGGTCGTGCCTCGCCGGCTTCGTCGAGGCTGCGGAAACCATCGAGGACGCGGTACGGCGCGAGGTGTTCGAGGAAGCCGGCATCCGCTGCGATCAGGTCGGCTATTACATGAGCCAGCCGTGGCCATATCCATCGTCGCTGATGATCGGATGCACCGCGCGCGCGTTGAATGACGATATCGTCGTCGACCGCACGGAGCTCGAGGACGCGCGCTGGTTCGACCGCGCGGAAGCCCTGCAGATGATCAACCGCGAGCACCCGGACGGCATGACCGGCCCGCATCCCTTTGCCATTGCACATCATCTGCTCGGACAATGGCTCCGCGGAGATCTGGCAGCGGCCGGATAGCGGAACCGCTGCGCAGTTGCGCTGTTGACGACTGGGCAGACCCTTCCGCGAAAAAAGGATGACGCATGACCGCTGCCAAAGCGACCTCGCGAGCACCGCGCATACTCTGTATCGGCATGCCGGTGCGCGACCTGACGTTTCAGGTGCGGGGCCTGCCGGCGCGCGGCTTCAAGGTCGGCGCCGAACGTTTCCAGGAAATCGCCGGCGGCAACGCGCTCAATTCAGCGATCGCCATTGCCAAGCTCGGCGGCCGCGCGACGATCTGCGGGCCGATGGGCGATGCCAGCGAAACTTCCAGCCGCTACATCTTCGACGACATGGCGAAGCTCGGTATCGTGACCCAGGACATCGTGCACATGCCGGGACTGGTGACGCCGATCTCCGCGATCATGATCGATCCCAGCGGCGAGCGCACCATCATCACATTCCGCGATCCCCGCCTGTGGAAGGTGCACCTGCCCGATACGAACCGATTGCTCGACGACTGTGACGCGATCCTCACCGAGAATCGCTGCGCGGAATTCTGCACCGAGCTTTGCGCCGAAGCGCGCCGGCGCGGCATTCCGGTGATCGTCGACGTCGATCATGTCATGTCGATGCGGGAAGGCCTGTTGACCGCCTCATCGCATCTGATCTTTTCGAGCGAAGCGCTTCAGGCCACCGCCGATGTGGCCGACGACGCCGCAGCGCTGCATAAGCTCGCGAAGGTGACCTCGTCGTTCCTCGCCGGCACGCGCGGCCCGCAAGGTACGATCTGGCTCGACCCCAACGGCGCCTTGCAAGAAACCCCGGCCTTCCCGGTGCACACCGTGGACACGCTGGGCGCCGGGGACGTGTTCCATGGCGCCTTCGCCCTTGCCGTCACCGAGCAGCAGAGCATTCCCGACGCCCTGCGGTTCGCTTCCGCCACCGCAGCGCTGAAATGTACCCGGTTCGGTGGTGCCTTCGCCGCCCCGCAACGTCCTGAAGTGGAAGCACTTTTGGCGCAGTCGGCGTCCAGCCCGGCGTAATGGGGCCAACATCTGCCTTGCATTGGAATATTTTTCTCTATATGAGGTCTATTGACCTTAAATTTGGAACAATGTTCTCGCCATGACCGATATTGCCGTTCAGGCCGCCGAGCCTGCCAGCCGCCGCCTCGATGCCATCGACCGCAAGATCCTGACCGTGCTGCAGGACGACGCCTCCCTGTCCGTGGCCGAAATCGGTGACCGGGTCGGATTGTCCTCGACCCCCTGCTGGAAACGTATCCAGCGGCTCGAAGCTGACGGCATCATCCTGCGCCGGGTGGCGCTGGTCGATCAGAACAAGATCGGACTCGGCATCTCCGTGTTCGTCTCGGTGGAAAGCGGCGACCATTCCGACGCATGGCTGAAGAAATTCGCGGATGCGGTCAGCGCGATGCCCGAAGTGATGGAATTCTATCGCATGGCCGGCGACGTCGATTACATGTTGCGCGTCGTGGTCGCCGACATGCAGAGCTACGATATCTTCTACAAGAAATTGATCAGCGCCGTGCCGCTGAAGAACGTCACCTCGCGGTTCGCGATGGAGAAGATCAAGTCAGTGACGGCGCTGCCGGTGCCGGCGGCAAGCGCGGCGTAGCGCAAGCTCAATCGTCATACGCGGGCTCGACCCGCGCATCCATCATTCCGGGCGATGGATTGCCGGATCAAGTCCGGCGATGACAATCGTCGTCAAATCTTCTGATTGTATTCGCCGACCTCGGGATGGGTGCGTAACACGCTGTCCATCGCCTCGAACATGTCGCGCATGCGCTGTTCAGAGACCGGGCTTTCGACCACGACCACAAGCTCCGGCTTGTTCGAGGATGCCCGCACCAGTCCCCAACTGCCGTCCTCGACCGTCACGCGGACGCCGTTGACGGTGACGAGATCGCGGATCGCCTGCCCCGCGACCTTCTCGCCCCTGGCTTTCGCGGCTTCAAAGTGCTTCACGACCTTGTCGACGATGCCGTACTTGGTTTCATCGGCGCAATGCGGCGACATGGTCGGCGACGACCAGGTCTTCGGCAGCGCATTCTTCAGATCGGCCATCGATTTGCCCGGCGCGCGGTCGAGCATTTCGCACACCGCGATCGCGGAGATCAGGCCGTCGTCATAGCCGCGGCCGAGCGGTGCATTGAAGAAGAAGTGACCGGACTTCTCGAAGCCCGCCAGCGCGCCGACCTCGTTGGTACGCCGCTTCATGTAGGAATGCCCGGTCTTCCAGTAGCTGGTTTTGACGCCCTGCTTCTGCAGAACCGGATCGGTGACAAACAGCCCGGTCGACTTCACATCGACCACGAACTGCGCGTTCTTGTGGATCGCCGACATGTCGCGCGCGATCATCACGCCGACCTTGTCGGCGAAAATCTCCTCGCCGGTGTTGTCGACCACGCCGCAACGATCGCCGTCGCCGTCGAAGCCGAGACCGACATCGGCCTTGTGTTCGAGCACCGCATCGCGGATCGCGTGCAGCATCTCCATGTCTTCCGGATTCGGATTGTATTTCGGGAAGGTATGATCGAGTTCGGTGTCGAGCGGAATCACCTCGCACCCGATCGCTTCCATCACCTTCGGCGCGAACGCACCGGCGGTGCCGTTGCCGCAGGCGACGACCGCCTTGAGCTTGCGCTTGAGCTTCGGCCGCTTTGTGAGATCGGCGATGTAGCGCGCCGGAAAATTCTCGTGGAATTGATAGGAGCCGCCCACTTTGTTGGTGAAGGCTGCATCGAGCACGATCTCCTTCAGCCGCGTCATCTCGTCGGGACCGAAGGTCAGCGGACGGTTGGCGCCCATCTTCACGCCGGTCCAGCCGTTGTCGTTATGCGAGGCGGTCACCATGGCGACGCAGGGCACATCGAGATCGAACTGCGCGAAATACGCCATCGGCGTCATGCACAACCCGATGTCGTGAACCTTGCAGCCGGAGGCCAGAAGCCCCGAGATCAGCGCATACTTGATCGACGACGAATAGCCGCGGAAGTCGTGACCGGTCACGATCTCCTGCTTCTGCCCGAGTTCGGCAATCAGCGTGCCGAGCCCCATGCCCAGCGCCTGAATGCCCATCAGGTTGATTTCCTTGCCGAACAGCCAGCGCGCATCGTATTCGCGGAAGCCGGTCGCCTTCACCATCGGCTCGGATTCATAGGCGTAGGTGTTCGGCACAAGAACAGGCTTCGGCTTCGGAAACATGCGGGCAACCTCTGGAAAGAGTTTTCGCGACAATGACACCGCAGCCATAGCGAACGGCACAGCCGCTGGAAAGGCTTGTGGAGCAGATTTGGCATTCGCTTCGCGAACCTGAAGCGGAGGAATAGCGAATGCCAAATCCATGGCTCCACTAGCAACACATATTACTAGTGGTTCAGAACCACTAGAGCCGGTCTGTGGGTGACAATTAAGGCATAATTCGAAGTGGCGGCGCAGCCCATGGACGCTCAATGGGCCGCGCAACCTTGGCTAACGATGACGCCGGATTATTGTTCCAGCACCATCTGGCCGTTGGCGTATTCGAACCGCTTCAGTTTGGACAGGAAGGACAGGCCGAGCAGGTTTTCGGATAACGCCTCGTCGGGCAGCACCATGGCATCGACATCACGCGCGACAAGTCCGCCGACGTCGACCATGGCGAGCTGCATGCGTGCCGCCTTGATCTTGCCGTTGGCCGTCGTCACCAGCGCGGTGTAGTCGCTCGGCGTCGGACGCACGCCGATCCGCGCCGCGGACGTTTCGTTGAGCGCGATCACCGACGCGCCGGTATCGACCATGAAGCCGATACGCTGCCCGTCGATCCTGCCATCGATCCGGAAATGACCGCGTCCGTCACGCCCGATGCTGAGACGGCGTCCTGCCTGTGTGTTGTCCTGCATCGCTTCGAATGCCGACGACTGAGTGGGCGTGGAGGCCCTGGCCGCCGCGGTCGCGGACATCTTGTCGGCCATTTGCGCCATGTAGGTGCCGGTTCCAATCAGAAGCGCGGCAAAGACCATCAGATTACGCATCACGCATACTCACTGACAGACCACGGCAACGGCCGCGATCCCACCACAGGTGCCGGCCACCGCGATGAGCGACGTCACGACGCCTGCTATTTTCGCGAAAAGGATGAGCGAAGCGTTAACGCAGCGCCTCATTGGCGGCGATGAGACGGCAATCCCAATAGCTAACGGCCATTCTCCGTGGTCAGCGCGAAGCCTTGACCGCGTCGTGTTCGCGAGCCAGCGGCCACTGTACCCAAAATGAACGTGGCCTCGTCAGGTCCCGCGCGGTTTGACCCGCCGCGTCGGCGGAGCATTCGCCGGATCGTCCGGCCAGGGGTGCCGGGGATAACGCCCGCGCAAATCGGCGCGCACCGCCGCGTAACTGCCGCGCCAGAACCCCGGCAGATCGCGCGTGACTTGTACCGGGCGATGCGCCGGCGACAGCAATTCCAGCACCAGCGGCACTCTGCCCTGCGCAATCGAGGGATGCGCCGTCAAGCCGAACAATTCCTGCAACCGCACAGCGATGGTCGGTCCCTGCTCGGCTTCGTAGTCGATCGCCAGCATCGTGCCGGTCGGCGCCTCGAAATGCGTCGGCGCCTCGCGCTCCAGCCGCGCGCGCAAATTCCACGGCAGCAACGCCATCAGCGCCTCCGACAGATCACCCGCCGACAAATCCTTCAGCGCCGCTTTGTCCGACAGCGCGGGTACCAGCCATGTCTCGATATCGGCCGCTAGTCCGGCATCGGACAGATCGGGCCACTCGTTTCCCTCCGCCGCGCGCAGGAACATCACCCGATCGCGCCACTGCTTGAGCGCCTTCGACCACGGCAGGCGATCGAGCCCCGCAACCTTGAGGCCTTCGGCGAGGATGCGCGCGGTCGCCATCGTGGGCACGACCGCCAGCGGCGCTTCGGAAAGCGTGATCGCATGCAGCCGTTTCCGCCGCCGCGCCCGCAACGCCATCGCCGCGCGGTCGAACGTCACCTCGTCATCGGTCACGATCTGATCCGCGAAACGCACCTCGATGTCCGCCTGCGCGATCGGCGCGGCCAGCAGGATGCGGCCGTTGGCGGCGGTCCCGGTGAGTTCGGCGACCGCGATATAGGCTACCCGCGCCAACGCGGAGGCCTGGTCGACCGATGCACCACGGCCGTTGGCAAGCACGAACGAGCCGTTGCCGCGATTGCGCGCCACACGATCGGGAAATGCGAGCGCGAGCATCCCGCCGGTGGAAAGCGCCTCATCCCGCTCGGGCGAGGCTGGTGAGGGGCGGCTGTTGACCTGCGATGCCCACCGCTCTGCAAGCTGCCGCGCGCCGGCCGCGCGCGGCGAGCGGTCACGGTGAAAGTTGTCGAGTCGCACATCGAGATCGACGCTATCGCCGCCGAGCCCACGCTCGGTCAGAACGGCCGCGATGTCGGCGGCCTCCGGGCCTGCACCGAGCCGTTGCGAATCCACGATCATGCGCGCAAGCCGCGGCGGCAGCGCCAAAGCGCGCAGACTTTTGCCCTCGTCGGTGATCCGGCCATCGGCATCGAGAGCTCCGAGTTCGCGCAGCAGGCTCCGCGCTTCATTCAGCGCCGGCGCAGGCGGGGAATCAAGAAACGTCAGCGCGCCGGGATCGCTGACGCCCCATTGCGCGAGATCCAGCACCAACGTCGACAAATCGGCGCTGAGGATTTCCGGCTGTGTGTAGGCAGGCAGCGAGGCCGTTTGCGGCTCGTCCCACAACCGATAACACACGCCCGGCTCGGTGCGCCCGGCGCGGCCGCGGCGCTGGTCAACCGCAGCACGCGAGGCGCGCACCGTCTCCAGCCGCGTCAGCCCGATATCCGGCTCGTAGCGCGGCACCCGCGCCATGCCGGAATCCACCACGATGCGCACGCCCTCGATGGTCAGCGAGGTTTCGGCGATGGAGGTCGCCAGCACGACCTTGCGCTGGCCTTTCGGCGCCGGCGCGATCGCGCGGTCCTGCACGCCGGCATCCAGTGCGCCGAACAGCGGCACGATCTCGATACTTGCATCGTGGACGCGTTCGCCAAGAAAATTCTGGGTGCGGCGGATTTCGGCGGCACCCGGCAGGAACGCCAGCACCGATCCGGCATCAGCGCGCAGCGCCGTTGCGATCGCATCGGCCATTTGCCGCTCCAACAACACGTCCGGCTTGCGGCCGAGATACCGCGTCTCGATCGGAAAGGCGCGCCCCTCGCTTTCAATGACCGGAGCATCGCCGAGGCGTTTCGCAATCCGTGCACCGTCGATGGTCGCGGACATCACGAGAATGCGCAAATCCTCCCGCAGGCCGGACTGCGCATCGCGCGCCAGCGCGAGCCCCATGTCGGCATCGAGCGAGCGCTCATGAAATTCGTCGAACAGCACGGCAGCAATGCCGGTCATTTCGGGATCGTCGAGAATCTGCCGTGAGAAGATTCCCTCGGTGACAACCTCGATCCGCGTCGCGCGCGAGACTTTCGACCCGAAGCGCACGCGATAACCGACCGTTTCGCCGGCGCGCTCGCCGAGCGTCTTCGCCATCCGCTCCGCGCTGGCACGCGCCGCGATCCGCCGCGGCTCCAGCACGATGATCTTCTTGCCCGCGGCCCAGGGCGCATCGAGCAGCGCCAGCGGTACCCGTGTCGTCTTGCCGGCACCGGGCGGCGCCACCAGCACCGCCGTATTGCCCACATCGAGCGTGCGCGAAAGATCATCCAGCACGGCATCGATGGGGAGCGGCGTGGCAAACGTTTTGGTCAAGGAACGGTCCGTCGCGGCATGGTTAACAGGGTCGACCCGGCCTGCCTCATAGCGCAGCCACCCTACGACGCAAAGTCGCACCCTCTGCCGGTCGTGATTCCTGGAAAACCCGGCACATTATTTGATTGGAGAAAGGAGAATGAAACCGATCTTCCTGTAAATGCGCCAGATCGCGCCGAAAAGAGACACCGATGACCGGAAACGGCACAGCCGCACCAAAAAATGAACGCGTCGACTGGGTCGACTATGCCAAGGGCATCTGCATCGTCATGGTGGTGATGATGCACTCGGTGCTTGGGGTGCAGAAGGCCGCCGACCAGGCCGGATTCATGAATCTCGTGGTCGAGTTCGCCCGGCCGTTCCGGATGCCGGACTTCTTCCTGATCTCCGGCCTGTTCCTGCCGCTGGTCATCAATCGCGACTGGCGGACCTATCTCGACCGCAAGGTTGTGCACTTTGCGTATTTCTACGTGCTGTGGGTGACGATCCAGTTCGGCTTCAAGGCGCCCTCCTTTGCCGCCGAGATGGGATGGCCAGGCGTCGCCCGCCTCTACCTGATGTCGTTCATCGATCCGTTCGGCACGCTCTGGTTCATCTACCTGCTGCCGGTATTCTTCGTCGTTATCAAAGCCACCCGCCGGATCATCCCGTCATGGATCATCTGGAGTGTCGCGGCTCTGCTCGAGATGGCGCATATCTCCACCGGCTGGACGCTGATCGACGAGTTCGCCGCCCGCTTCGTCTACATCTATTCCGGCTACCTGTTCGCGAACTACGTGTTCGCGCTGTCGAACCGCGCCCGCGCTTACCCGGTGCTGGCGCTGGCCGGCCTGGCGCTGTGGGCGATCGCTGATGCCGGACTGGTCTACACCGGCGCCAGCGACTGGCCCGTGATCTCGCTTGCGCTCGGCCTCGCCGGCGCCTGCGCGATCATCACCATCGGAACGCTGCTGGCGAAGATGCAGTGGCTCGATTTCCTGCGCTACTTCGGCGAGCATTCCATCGTGATCTACCTCGCGTTCTTCCTGCCGATGGCGACGACGCGGACGCTGCTGCTGAAAACCGGCGTGATCAGCGACATCGGCACGGTGTCGGTAATCGTCACCGCGGTGGGCGTGGTCGGCTCGATCGCGATCTGGTGGGCGACCCGCGGGACGCGGCTGGGCTTCCTGTTCGAACGTCCCGACGCGTTCTGGATCGCACCCAAGAAGCGCGCGGTCGCGCTGCAGGCGGCCGAGTAACCCGCCGCCATCTTCCCGCGCCGAGTCAAGACCCGCGCGGCAGCGATTTTGCTGGCGATGGCATCTTCCAGGGGGTGCCATCGGCGGGAAAAATCCCTAAGTTGCGGCCATGCCGAAAAAGCCCGCCGCCACGAAACCTGCCGCAGCCAAGTCAGCCGCTAAAGCCGCCCCTGTGAAGGCTCCTCCCGCAAAAGCGGCAGCAGGAGCCCGCATGCAGGGCACGCACGTCTTTCTGGTCGACGGCTCGTCCTACATCTTCCGCGCCTATCACGCGCTGCCGCCGCTGAACCGCAAATCCGACGGGTTACAGGTCAATGCCGTGCTCGGCTTCTGCAACATGCTGTGGAAGCTCCTGCGCGACATGCCGAAGGACGACAAGCCGACCCATCTCGCCATCGTCTTCGACAAGTCCGAAATCACGTTCCGCAACAAGCTCTATCCCGACTACAAGGCGCATCGGCCGCCCGCGCCTGACGACCTGATCCCCCAGTTCGCGCTGATCCGCGAGGCGGTGAAGGCGTTCGACCTGCCCTGCCTCGAACAGATCGGCTTCGAGGCCGACGACCTGATCGCGACCTATGTCCGGCAGGCCAGCGAGCGCGGCGCGACCGCGACCATCGTGTCGTCGGACAAGGACCTGATGCAGCTCGTCACCGACCGCGTCACCATGTACGACACCATGAAGGATCGCCGCCTCGGCATTCCCGAGGTGATCGAGAAGTTCGGCGTGCCGCCCGAAAAGGTCGTCGAGGTGCAGGCGCTGGCCGGCGACAGCGTCGACAACGTACCGGGCGTGCCGGGCATCGGCGTCAAGACCGCGGCGCAGCTCATCGCCGAATACGGCGATCTCGAAACGCTGTTGCTGCGCGCCGGCGAGATCAAGCAGCCGAAGCGGCGCGAGGCGCTGATCGAGAATGCCGAGAAGGCGCGTATCTCGCGGCAGCTCGTGCTGCTCGACGACAAGGTCGCGCTCGACGTGCCGCTGGACGAACTCGCCGTGCAGGAGCCGGACGCACGCAAGCTGATCGCCTTCCTGAAAGCCATGGAGTTCACGACGCTGACCAAGCGCGTTGCGGAATATTCCGAGATCAACGCCGCCGAGGTCGAGCCCGACACGAAGAACGCCAGCGGCGCGGCTTCCGCAGCTGCCAAGGCATCTGCGGGAGCCGTCACCGGCGATCTGTTCGGCGACGACAGCGGCGGCACAAAGGCCACGCCGGCAACAAAGGCAAAGGCGACGAGCGACACGGAGATCAAGACACCTGCGGCTCTGGCCGCGGCGCGCCTTGAAGCGGTGCGCAAGCTGCCCGTTCAGCGCGACAAGTACGAAGTCATCCGCAACCTCGACCAATTGCAGGATTGGGTCGCCCGCATCGAGAACAACGGCAGCGTCGTCGTCGAGGCACTGGCGCCGACGATCGACCCGATGCAGTCGGACTTGTCCGGGATCGCGCTGGCGCTCGCGCCGAACGATGCCTGCTATATCCCGCTGAGCCACAAACAGGCGGGCGACGGCGCCGGCCTGTTTGCCGCCGGCCTTGCGCCGGACCAGATACCCGTGCGCGACGCATTGAAGCTGCTGAAGCCGGTGCTCGAAAACGCGGGACACCTGAAGATCGGCTTCAACGTCAAGTTCACCGCCGTGCTGCTGGCGCAGCACGGCATCATCATGCAAAACCATGACGACGTCGAATTGATCTCCTACGCGCTCGATGCCGGGCGCGGCTCCCATGACCTCGAATCGCTGGCGCAACGCTGGCTCGGCCACACCGCGCTGAGCTACGGCGAACTGATCGGCAGTGGCAAGAACAAGCTCGCGTTCGATCAGGTGGCGATCGATCGCGCGACGGCCTATGCGGCGGAATACGCCGACCTGACTTTGCGGCTATGGCAGGTGCTGAAGCCGCGGCTCGTCGCCGAGCGCATGACCGCCGTCTACGAGACGCTAGAGCGTCCGATGATCGCGGCGCTGGCGCGGATGGAGCGGCGCGGCATTACCATCGATCGTCAGGTGCTGTCGCGGCTGTCGGGCGAATTCGCGCAGACCGCCGCACGGCTGGAAGCCGACATCCAGGAACTCGCCGGCGAGCCGATCAACGTCGGCAGCCCGAAGCAGATCGGCGACATCATGTTCGGCAAGATGGGTTTGCCGGGCGGCAGCAAGACCAAGACCGGCGCGTGGTCCACCTCGGCGCAGATCCTCGACGAACTCGCCGAGCAGGGCCACGAATTCCCGCGCAAGATTCTCGACTGGCGCCAGGTCTCGAAGCTGAAATCGACCTACACCGACGCGCTGCCGGAATACGTCAACCCGCAGACCAAGCGTGTGCATACGACCTACGCGCTCGCCGCCACCACCACCGGCCGGTTGTCGTCGAACGAGCCGAACCTGCAGAACATCCCCGTGCGCAACGAGGAAGGGCGCAAGATCCGCCGCGCCTTCATCGCGACGCCCGGCCACAAGCTGGTCTCCGCCGACTACTCCCAGATCGAATTGCGGCTGCTCGCCGAGATCGCCGACATTCCGGTGCTGAAGCAGGCGTTCCGCGACGGACTCGACATTCACGCCATGACCGCGTCGGAAATGTTCGGCGTGCCGGTGAAGGGCATGCCCGGCGAAATCCGCCGCCGCGCCAAGGCGATCAATTTCGGCATCATCTACGGCATCTCGGCGTTCGGCCTCGCCAACCAGCTCGGCATTCCGCGCGAGGAAGCCTCAGTCTACATCAAGAAATACTTCGAGCGCTTTCCCGGCATCCGCGCCTACATGGACGCGACCCGCGACTTCTGCCGCGAGCACGGCTATGTCACCACGCTGTTCGGGCGCAAATGCCACTACCCCGACATCAAGTCGCCGAACCCGTCGCACCGCGCCTTCAACGAGCGCGCCGCCATCAACGCGCGGCTGCAGGGCACCGCCGCCGACATCATTCGCCGTGCCATGGCGCGGATGGACGACACGCTCGCGGAGAAGAAGCTGTCGGCGCGGATGCTGCTGCAAGTCCATGACGAACTGATCTTCGAGGTGCCGGACGATGAGGTGGCGGCGACACTGCCGGTAGTGCAGCACGTGATGCAGGACGCGCCGTTCCCGGCGGTGCTGCTGTCAGTGCCGCTGCAGGTCGACGCCCGCGCGGCCGGCAATTGGGACGAGGCGCATTGAGTCTGATCCCTGACCCAGCGAGCTTGAATTCCTTGCTCGCATTCGCGCTGACGGCCTTCATCATCGAACTGACACCGGGCCCCAACATGGCCTATCTCGCCGCGCTTTCCTTGTCGCAGGGAATGAGGGCCGGGTTCTCCGCTGTTGCCGGCGTCGCGCTGGGGCTCTCCGTTTATGGAGTCGCTGCCGCGCTTGGGCTCACCGCGGTCATCGACCGTTCGCGCTTGCTGTATGAGATTTTGCGGTGGGCCGGCGTCGCATATCTGCTCTGGCTGGCATGGGAGGGCTGGGCACGAGAACGGGAGAATTCTCCATCTCGCGCCGAAGAACAGCATCAGCCGTGGCCGGCGTTTCGCCGTGGACTGATCACGAACCTGCTGAACCCCAAAGCGGCGGTGTTCTATATTGCCATGCTGCCCGAGTTCATTCGGGACGACGGCCGAACGGTCTTGATGCAAACGCTGATCCTGAGCGGCATCTATGTCGGTATCGCCACCGCCGTCCATGCGGCTATCGTGATCATGGCTGGCAGCCTGCAAAATGTCGTCTCGACGGCGGATCGGCGGCTACGCGTCCGCCGCGCGCTGGCACTGGTGCTGGTCGCGATCGCTATCTGGTTTGCATTCTCAACCGGCCGGACCCGCTGAGCGTTCCAGCACCGGCTTTGCCTGAAATAATACTCCAGGAAGACCATCCTTTTCGAAATGGCCTGATGCGCCGTCTCGCGCTAGGAGGTGCCATCGTCTCCGAGGGACTTCTCATGCCTCACCTCTCCTCCCTGCTCGCTTTCGCCCTCATCGCGCTCGGCATGGTGCTGACGCCCGGGCCGAACATGATCTACCTGATCTCGCGCTCGATCACGCAAGGCCGGATCGCCGGGCTGATCTCGCTCGGCGGCGTCGCGCTGGGCTTCGTGGTGTACATGCTGTGCGCGGCGTTCGGCATCACGGCGCTGTTGTTCGCCGTGCCCTATGCCTATGACGCGCTGCGGCTGGCCGGCGCGGCTTATCTTCTGTGGCTCGCCTGGCAGGCGCTGAAGCCGAACGGCCGCTCGCCGTTCCAGGTGCGCGAGCTTCCCGTGGACAGCCCGCGAAAACTGTTCGCGATGGGGCTCGTCACCAACCTGCTGAATCCCAAAATCGCGATACTCTATCTGGCGCTGCTGCCCCAGTTCATCGATCCCGCGCAGGGCAGCGTCTTGATGCAGTCGGTCGTATTCGGCACGGCACAGATCGCGATCAGCGTCAGCGTCAATGCCATGATCGCGATTGCCGCCGGTTCGATCGCGGCCTTCCTCGGCGCGCGGCCGGCATGGCTGAAGGTGCAGCGCTGGCTGATGGGCACGGTGCTTGCGGGCCTTGCGCTGCGCATGGCCTTCGAGACACGGAAGGCGTGAACCTTCTTCCCTCTCCTCTTGTGAGAGAGGGAAGAAAACCAGACGACGGCGCGCTTGCGCTAATCCAGCTTCGCGTCCATGCCACGCTTGACGCCGGGCCGGGCCATCAGTTGCGCGTACCAGCGTGCGACATTGGGAAAATCGGCGAGATCGACCTTGTGGCGCGGATGCCGCCACGCCCAGCCGAGAATGGCGAAATCGGCGACCGACAGCGCATCCGCCACGTAGTCGCGCCCGGCCAGCCGCTTGTCGAGCACGCCATAGAGCCGCCGTGTCTCGGTCATGTAGCGCTTCAGGCCATAGGCGCGATCCTGCTCGTTCTCGAGCGCGATGAAATGATGCACCTGACCGGGCATCGGCCCGAAGCCGCCCATCTGCCACATCAACCACTCCAGCACCGGAATGCGCTCGATCAGCGGCTTGGGAAGGAACTTGCCGGTCTTCTCGCCGAGATAGAGCAGGATCGCGCCGGATTCGAACACGCTGACGGGCTTGCCGCCCGGTCCGTCGGGATCGACGATCGCCGGGATCTTGTTGTTCGGGCTGATGGCGAGGAATTCCGGCTTGAACTGGTCGCCCTTGCTGATGTTCACGGGGATGACGCGGTACGGCAGCTCCATCTCCTCCAGCGCGACGCTGATCTTGCGGCCGTTGGGCGTGTTCCAGGTGTGCAATTCGATGGTCATTCCGGCGTCCTCCCGCGACAGTGCGGTATCCAGTAGCCTGAAATCTCGCGACATCACAACCGCTGCTGCGGCACGCTGCTTTCCGGCGCCGGCGCTCATCCAAGGAGCGGCTGTTGACGGTCCCACATCGGCACTGGAATCCCGCTGATACGCCCGATAAGTTGCGCCACGCTCAACCAGAGAGATGATCGCCCGTGTCGAAGTCAGCCTCCCGCGCCCGCCTTGCCGAAATCATCCATACCCGCTCGTTCGGACGCGGCGAGATCACCCTGGCCTCCGGCCGCAAGAGCGATTTCTACTTCAACCTCAAGCCGACCATGCTCGATCCCGAGGGCGCGGCATTGCTCGCGGACTTGAGCTTCGAGGCGCTCAGGGATGACAAGCTCGACTACATCGGCGGCCTCGAGATGGGCGCGGTACCTCTCGCCGGCGCCATCGCACAGCTCTCCTGGCTCAAGGGTCAGCCAATCGCGGCGTTCTTCGTGCGCAAGAAGCCAAAGGAGCACGGCGCGCGGCTGTCGGTCGAAGGGCTGACCAAGACCGAAAGCCTCAAGGGCAAGCGCGTCGTCATCGTCGAGGACGTCACCACCACGGGCGGTTCGGCCATCAAGGCCGTGGACTCCGTGCGCGAGGCCGGTGGCGAGATCGTGCTGGTCTTCACCATGGTGGATCGCGAGGAAGGCGCCGCGGAGGCCTTCGCTGAGGCCGGCATTCCGTTCCGCGCGCTCTACAAGGCGAGCGAATTCCTGAACAAGTAGTCGCCGGCCTCACGGCCGCTCGCTCACCACTCGTTTACCATCCCGCACTAATGTCGATGCCGTGCTGGTGCCATGACATGCGGCGCATGACGTTCGGCATGTTTGTTGCGTGGAGTGCGCGTTGCGTTACGAGTTGCAAACCCCGTCGGCCCGGCACCGCGTGATCCTTGCCGCCGCGCTCGTTGCGCCATTTCTGATGGTGCCAGGCACCGCATCCGCCGAAGGCCTGTTCGACTTCCTGTTCGGTGGCGCGCCGAAGCAACAACAGCGTTCTCCCACGGTCAGCTCCTTCGCCGACCCATTCGGCCTCAATCAGCCGCAACCTGCTCCGCCGAAGCCCGTGGCATCCGGCGGTGGCCGCTATGCGGCATTCTGCGTGCGCACCTGCGACGGCAGATATTTCCCGCTGCTGGCGCGCGGCGGCGCGACGCCGGCGCAGATGTGCCAGGCTTTTTGTCCGGCGAGTCCGACAAAAGTATTTTCCGGCACCAACATCGACAATGCCACGGCAAGCAACGGCGAGCGCTATGCCGACAGCGCCTACGCCTACGCCTACCGCAAGGCACTGAAGCCAGACTGCACATGCAATGGCCGCGACCCCGCCGGCCTCGCGCCGGTCGATCTGTCGCTCGACACCTCGTTGCGATCGGGCGACATCATCGCAACATCGAATGGGCTCGTGGCCTATTCCGGCATCCGCGTCGGCACCGACCGGACTGCGGAGTTCATGCCCGTTGCCAATTATCCCGGTCTGACTGCTGAAATCCGCGCGCAGCTCGGCGAAATGAAGGTCGCCCCGGTCACGGCGGAGATGGTTGACGACGAGGTCTCTCGCCCGGTCAGTCAAGAGGCCAACCTGCCGCCGACGGATGCGCGAAAACCGCCGCTGCTGCGCGGCGCACGCGCCGTCAACTGAAATCGCCCATCACCGTCCGACGATCACGCCGATGACGTTCGGCGAGAGCAGATATTTTTCCTCGATCGCAGCACGCGCAGCGGCGCGATTCTCCGGCGTCAGCAGGCCGCGCTTCTCCGCGAGAATCATCCAGCAATAGCCCCACCAGTCAGTGAGCATGCCGGCGTCATCGACGAGATCGTAGCCCTGCTCCGCGGCAAACAGCCGCGCATGAGCTTCATCGAGCGAATCCAGAAAGGCGTGATCTGCCGCGGAGAACAGATCGTCGCTGATGTCGTCGATGGTGTAGCCCCAGACCGACATGCAGACCGCGTTGAACTCGCGGTCGAACTGATCGTCATCGACCCGCTGGCGGCGGGAGATCTGATGCAGCCGCGACAGCGAGCGTGCGAAGTCGGCGATGCGGGTAAGTGCGAACTGATCGAAGGCGATGGTGGACATGTAGTCCTCGAAATCCCTGACAGACCATAGATGTTGTGGTAGCAACGTCTCGAATCATGATGATATATCAAAGACTTGCTAAAGTGTTCTTAATTTGTTCCACATCACATGAATTTCACCCTTAGTATTTTGGCTCCGATTCACACACGAGGATCCGAAGGCCTCGTCCAGGAGCATTGCGATACGCTATCCAGCAGCAGGCGCGCCGGATAAGAAACATGCCGGGCGGACCAAATCCCATACCTGCAAAGGCTGATCGATTGCACACACCCCTGGACACCACCGAGCATGTCTTCGACGCCGCGACACGTGTCATTGCCGGCGACAGCCGCTGGATCGGTCATACCAGCGACGACTACTGGGCCTTCGTCGGACCGTTCGGCGGCGCCACCGCAGCCACGATGTTGCGAGCGATCATCGGACACGTCGATTGCTCCGGCGATCCGCTGGCGATCACCGTCAACTATTGCGCGCCGATCGCGCGCGGCGCGTTCGAACTGGACGTTCGCCTTATCAAGGCCAATCGCTCGACGCAGCACTGGTCCGTCGAACTGACACAGAACGATGAGGTCGCGGCATTCGCGACCGCGGTGTTCGCTATCCGGCGGCCGTCATGGACGCATCAGCCTGTGGAGTTTCCGGGCGCGCCGCCGTTCGAACAAGTCAGGCCGCTTCCGAGAAGTGCAATCGCGATGTCATGGGTGAAGCAATACGATTTCCGCTTCGTCGATGGCGCGCCATCGCTCTCAGGCCAGGCGAATGCCGAACCTGCATCCGCGCACTCGAAACTGTGGATCGGCGACCATACCCCGCGACGCATCGACATGCCGTCGCTGCTGTCGATGTCCGACGCGTTCTTCGGACGCATCTTCCATGTCCGCGGCGAGCTCGTGCCGTTTGGCACGGTGTCGCTGACCACTTACTTCCACACCAGTGCCGAGGATCTCGCGGCAGAAGATATCCGCCACGTGTTGGCGACCGCCGACGCAAAGGTTTTCAGCAAGAGTTATGGCGACCAGATCGGCGAACTGTGGTCGCCGGGCGGCCGCCTGCTCGCGACCACCCAGCAGATCGCCTACTTCAAGGCATAGCGGCCGCCATCGGCCGATCGCTCGCTCCAGCCAGAACACAACCGGAACGCCACACGTCTCTGCGACGCTGATGCCACGCGTTTACCACGTTCACGACTCGGAACGTTTCGTTCCTCGTGATATTGAATCCCCTTCTGCCGTCCCGGCCTGTTGCGTATGGAGTTTGTCCGATGGCCCCGCGTGCGAACTGGAAAGGCTTTTTGCGCCTTTCGCTCGTGACCTGTCCGGTCGCCCTGTTTCCGGCGACCTCGGAGTCCGAGAAGGTCAGCTTCAACCAGATCAACCGCAAGACCGGACACCGCATCAAGTATCAGCGGGTCGATGCCGAGACCGGCGAGGACGTCGACAACGAGGATATCGTCAAGGGCTACAAGATCGACACCGACACCTATCTCGAAGTGACCAAGGACGAACTCGACAACATCGCGCTCGACTCCACCCACACCATCGAGATCGATCAGTTCGTGCCGCGCACAGAGATCGACGATCTCTACATTGTGCGCCCCTACTATCTGGTGCCGGACGGCAAGGTCGGCCACGACGCTTACGCCGTTATCCGCGACACCATCAAGGCCACCGGCAAGGTGGCGCTGGCACGCGTGGTGCTGACCAACCGTGAGCACATCATCGCGCTCGAAGCCCGCGACAATGGGCTGGTCGGCCTGCTGCTGCGCTATCCCTACGAGGTGCGCGACGCCGCCGATTATTTCGACGACATCAAGGATGTGAAGATCACCAAGGATATGCTCGACCTTGCCAAGCATATCGTCGAGCAGAAATCCGGACGCTTCGAGCCAACCGCCTTCGAGGACCACTATGAGGCGGCACTGCTCGACCTGATCGAGCAGAAGAAGGCCGGCCACCCCATCGCGAAGGCCAAGGTCAAGACCGAGGGCAACGTCATCAACCTGATGGACGCGCTGCGCCAGAGTCTGAAAGGCGGCAAGGCCGCGCCGGCGACGGCAGCCAAGACTGCCCCGGCAAAAGGCAAGAAGTCGAAAAAACGCATCGAGGGCCAGCGCGAGATGCTGTTTCCGATCGAGGGCAAGGGCGCCACGAAGGAATCCAAGCGCGAAGCTGCGAAGCGCCCGGCCAAGGCCCCTGCGAGCAAGGCATCCGCTGCCAAGCGCAAGGCCGGCTAATAAAGCGCACCGATGCGCAAGCTGATCGACTTCGACGACGAGACCATGGCGGCGCTGACACAGCTCGGCCGCGACCGCATGGCGACAATTCAAGATCTCGCCGATGAAGCGTTCGCCGACCTGCTGAAGAAGCACGGCGTGCCGATCGATCTGAAGGATGCCTTGCGCAAGAGCGCGGGCATCAAAAAGAAAAAATAGTGACGGCGGCGGCACTCTCGCACCCACAATGCGTTGCCGACATCTGACCCCTGACTGGAGCCATCGACGTGGCATCCCGAAAGCTCAGCACCTATCGCAAGAAGCGCGACTTCTCGAAAACCGCGGAGCCGAGCGGCAAGGCGCGCGTCGCGGCCGCAAAGCAGCGACGCTTCGTGATCCAGATGCACGATGCCACCCGGCTGCACTATGATTTCCGCCTCGAGTACGATGGTGTGTTCAAGTCCTGGGCGGTGACGCGCGGCCCCTCGCTCGATCCCGGCGAAAAGCGGCTGGCGGTCGAGGTCGAGGATCATCCGCTCGACTACGGCGACTTCGAAGGCACCATTCCGAAGGGCCAGTACGGCGGCGGCACCGTGGAGATCTGGGATCGCGGCTACTGGTACGCCGACGATCCGGCGAAAGGTCTCGCCAAAGGTGACCTCAAATTCGCGCTGATGGGTGAGAAACTCAAAGGCGAGTGGGTGCTGGTGCGCATGAAGCATGACCGCAGCGGCGGCAAGCGCACCAACTGGCTCTTGATCAAGCACCGCGACGAGTTTGCCGAGCCCGGCAGCGGCGAGGATGTGCTGAAGCACGACCACTCCGTCGCATCGGGCCGCACGCTCAGGCAGATTGCGGACGGCAAGGGCAAGGCCCCCAAACCCTTCATGATGACAAAACGAACCGCCGGTTCGGATGCGGTCTGGGATTCCAACAAGGGGCTTGCGGCCGACGAACGCGCCAACGGAGCGAAACCTTCGGCAGCAAAAGCGGGCGCCAGACCTGCGGCGGCCCGCAAGCCGGCACCGAAGACGGCCAAGACGCGAACAACCAAGACTGAGATCCGCAAGGCCCGCGCGATCAAGGACGAGATGCCCGATTTTGCGGGGCTTCAACTCTGCGAAGCCTCCGCAACTCCGCCCTCGGCCGACGGCTGGGTGCACGAGATCAAGTTCGACGGCTACCGCATCCAGATGCGGATCGAGGGCGGCAACGTCACGCTCAAGACCCGGAAGCAGCTCGACTGGACGGAGAAATTTTCGGCCATCGCGAGGGCGGCCGCGAAACTGCCTGACGCCATCATCGACGGCGAGATCGTCGCGCTGAACAGCAAGGGCGATCCGGATTTCTCGGCGATGCAGGCCGCGCTTTCGGACGGCGATACGGACGATCTGGTATTCTTTGCGTTCGATCTGCTGTTCGCCGAGGACGAGGATCTGCGCCTGCTGCCGTTGCTCGACCGCAAGGAGCGGCTTCACAAACTGCTCGGCCGCTCCGCGACATCGAACCGGGCACCCATCCGCTATGTCGAACACTTCGAGGCCGACGGCAAACAGGTGCTGGCGTCGGCCGGCAAGGCGGGGCTCGAAGGTATCGTCTCCAAGCGCACTGATGCGCCCTATCGCGCCGGGCGCGGCGGAAGCTGGCTCAAGATCAAGAGCCGCCCTGGCCACGAGGTGGTGATCGGCGGCTGGAAAACCACGAACGGAAAATTCCGCTCGCTGATGGCTGGCGTTTATGACGGCGGCAATCTCGTTTACACCGGCATTGTCGGCACCGGCTATGGCCGCGACACCGTGAAAAGCATCATGCCTGCGCTGAAGAAGGCTGCTGCATCGAAAAGCCCGTTCTCCGGCAAGAACGCCCCATCAGGCGGACGCGAGGTGCATTGGCTCAAGCCGGAGCTTGTCGCCGAGATCGAATTCGCCGGCTGGACAAGCGACGGCATGGTGCGGCAGGCCGCTTTCAAGGGCTTGCGCGACGACAAGCCTGCTCGCGAAGTCAGGGCGGAAAAGCCCACCCACAAGCCTGTACCGCGCCTCGAGGCGAGAGCCGCAGCCACAACACGTACCGAGGCAACGCGATCGCGACAGCCGCGCGCATCTACGGCACGAGATCGCACGGTGGTGATGGGCGTCGCCATCTCGCATCCGGACAAGGCGCTATGGCCGGATGCCGGTGACGACACGCCGGTCACCAAGCGCGACCTCGCCGAATACATGGAGACCATCGGAGACTGGATGATCGGCCATATCCGCGGGCGGCCGTGCTCGATCGTGCGCGCACCCGACGGCATCGGCGGCGAACGATTCTTTCAGCGCCATGCCATGACGGGTATGTCGGACCTCGTGACCGAAGCCAAGGTGTCCGGCGACCGCAAGCCCTACCTGCAGATCGATCGCGTCGAAGCGTTGATCGCGGTGGCGCAGATCGGCGGGCTCGAACTGCATCCCTGGAATTGCGCGCCGGAGGAATACGACACGCCTGGACGGCTGGTGTTCGATCTGGATCCCGCTCCTGACGTGGAATTCGACAGCGTCGTCGCTGCGGCAAAGGAAATGAAGGACCGCCTGGAAGCGCTTGGTCTCGTGACGTTCTGCAAGACCACCGGCGGCAAGGGCCTGCACGTGGTGACGCCGCTCTCGACCGCGCAAAAGGATGCGGTGACCTGGAAGCAGGCCAAGATGTTCGCACAGATCGTCTGCGAACAGATGGCTGACGATGCGCCGGAGAGTTATCTCGTCAACATGTCGAAGAAGCAGCGCGAGGGAAAAATCTTCCTCGACTATCTGCGCAACGACACCAAGTCGACAGCGGTCGCGCCGCTATCGCCCCGCGCGCGTGATGGCGCAACCGTTTCGATGCCATTGAACTGGCCGCAGGTGAAAGCGGGCCTCGATCCAAAGCGCTTCACGCTCCGCACCGCGCCGGCACTTCTGAAAAAGAGCAAGGCATGGGCCAGCTACGACAAGGCCGCGCGCTCGCTGAAGGCCGCGATTGGAAAACTGGATCGATAGACGAGGCGAACCGCCGCTTCGATATCAGCCGTCATTGCCGAGCATAGCCGTTTGAAGAATGGCAACCGGCGTAAGCTAAACACCCAGCCGCTTCACCGCTGCTCGCGCGACGTCGGCGATCGTTGCGTTCTGAGCGTCAGCAGACGTGGTCGCGCCGGTCAGATAGATCGTCATGATGATGGGAGGCCGCGCCTGCCGCCAGATGACCGCGGCGTCGTTGGCGGTGCCGCGACTGCCGGAGCCGGTCTTGTCGCCGACGGTCCAGTCGATCGGCAGCCCGGCTCGGATACGCTTGCCGCCGGTGGTATTGGCCGTGAGCCACGTCACCAGTTGCGTGCGGGACTTCGATGACAGAACATTTCCCAACACCAGCGCACGCAGGTCGGATGCCATGGCGTTCGGCGTGGTGGTGTCGCGGGGATCACCAGGCAGCGCCTCGTTCAGCTCAGTCTCGATGCGGTCGAGGCGCGTCACGTCGTCGCCCAGCGACCGCGCGAACGCCGTCAGCCCCTGCGGGCCGCCGATGCTCGCCAGCAGCAGATTGCCGGCAGTGTTGTCGCTGAGTGTGATCGCGGCCTTGCAGAGTTCTGCAACGGTCATGCCGACCGGACCGACATGTTTCTGCGTTTCCGGCGAATAGGTCACGAGGTCGGTTTCGTTGTAGTAGATGCGCCTGCCGAGATCCTCCTCACCGCGATCGACCCGCTGCAGGATCGCGCCTGACGCCAGCACCTTGAAGGTGCTGCACATCGGGAAGCGCTCGTCCATCCGCTGACCCGATTGCACGCCAGTCCCGATCTCGAGCAAGGTGACACCAAGCCGTCCACCGCTCGCCGTCTCGAGCTCCTTCAGTCGTGCCGTGAAGATCTCGTTCGGATCGTCTGCGGCTCGCACCGTGTCGATGCCGCCGAACAGCACGCTTCCGATGATCGATGTACCGAATATCTGCATCAGGCGGCGGCGTGTCAGCATGGTCGTCAAGTCTCTCATTGTCGTCGGTTGAATCAGGCGCGGGCAAAAGAAAGCCGCGACAGCAAAAAAGGGCGGCCCAGAGAGCCGCCCTTTGATGTCTGAATAAAGGCCGGTTACTCGGCAGCCATTTTCACTTCCGGCGCCGCGGCCTTGACCTCGGCATCGACGTCCTTTTCGAATTTGGCGAAATTCTTCTGGAACATGCCGACCAGCGCGCGCGCCGTCTTGTCGAACTCGGCCTTGTCCTTCCAGGTGTTGACGGGATCGAGGATCTCACTGGGCACACCCGGCAGCGCGGTCGGTACCGCGAAACCGAAATACTTGTCGGTGCGGAATTCGACGTTGCGCAGCGAACCATCGAGCGCGGCGCTGAGCAGTGCGCGCGTCACCTTGATCGGCATGCGGCTGCCGGTGCCATACTTGCCGCCGGTCCAGCCGGTGTTGACCAGCCAGCAATCGACATTGTGCTTGGCGATCAGGTCGCGCAGCATGTTGCCGTAGACGGTCGGATCGCGCGGCAGGAACGGCGAACCGAAGCAGGTCGAGAATTCCGGCTGCGGCTCGTTGCCGAGGCCACGCTCGGTGCCGGCGACCTTCGCGGTGTAACCGGAGAGGAAGTGATACATCGCCTGCGCCGGCGTCAGCTTTGCGATCGGTGGCAGCACGCCGAAAGCATCGGCGGCGAGCATCACCAGATTCTTCGGCTGCCCGGCACGGCCGGTCAGCGAGGCATTCGGAATGAATTCGAGCGGATAGGCCGAGCGGGTGTTTTCGGTCTTGGAGCCGTCATCGAAGTTCGGCACGCGGGTGTAATCGTCATGCACGACGTTCTCGAGCACCGCGCCGAAACGCTTCGACGCCGCATAGATCTCGGGCTCGGCTTCCTTCGACAGCTTGATGCATTTGGCGTAGCAGCCGCCTTCGAAGTTGAAGATGCCGTCCTTGCCCCAGCCGTGCTCGTCGTCGCCGATCAGCGTACGTTTCGGATCGGCCGACAGCGTGGTCTTGCCGGTGCCGGACAGGCCGAAGAAAATCGCGCTGTCGCCATTCGGGCCGACATTGGCCGAGCAGTGCATCGGCAGCACGCCCTTCTCGGGCAGATAGTAGTTCAGCGTGGTGAACACGCTCTTCTTCATCTCGCCGGCATAATAAGACCCGCCGATCAGGACGATCTTGCGGGCGAAATCGATAGCCACGACGTTCTCCGAGCGCACGCCATGACGTTTGGGATCGGCGCGGAAGCTCGGCAGGTCGATGATGGTCAGCTCGGGCGCGAAGTTCGCGAGCTCGGATGTTTCCGGCCGGCGCAGCAGCGTGCGGATGAACAGCGAATGCCAGGCGAGTTCGGTGAACACGCGCGTCTTGATATGGAAAGCCGGATCGGCGCCGCCGTAGAGGTCTTGCGCGAACAGCGTCATGCCTTCGGCGTGCTTGAGGAAGTCGGCGTAAAGCGCGGCGAACTGCTCTGAGGTGATCGACTGATTGCCGGCCCACCACATGTTCTTGTCGGTGAGGCCGTCGCGAACCGTAAACTTGTCCTTCGGGCTACGCCCGGTGAACACGCCGGTCTCCGCGCACAGCGCGCCATCCGCATTCACCATCGCTTCGCCGTTGCGCAGCGCGTGTTCGTAAAGCTGTGGCGCACCGAAATTCCAGAACACAGCCTTGAGATTTTTTAAACCGAACTTGTCGGCGCCGAAGGCACCGTTGCGCACGCCCGTCTCTTGCACAGAAAACTCCTCCTTGAACCCGCGTGTTGTCAGCACGATCATAGCCAATCGCACCCGACCCGCGTTGACCTCAGTATAGCCACCCGGCCCCGGTTCGACGACCTAATACTGATGAACGCGGAACTTGCCAAGCCGATCCCGAACAATTCCGCTTGTTCCGGGAATGCCCTCATGCGGATCAAGGTGTTGCAGCGCGAGCCTGTTCGGCCAGGTCCTTCAGAACATGGCGAAGCTCCGTCGGAGTGACAATCCGCCGCGAAAAATCGAGCCGCAGCGCACTGTGTTCGTCCGCACTGATGTCCAAACCATCAGGGTCGCATCCCGTGCAGCGCCACTCCGCAGGTTTCGCACCCAACAACTTCGTCGCGTAAAGATTCAAGGCCTCACGATGATCGGCATTCATATGATCGATCGCGCTTTGCTCGGCCGCGAGCAATGCATCGGCGCCGACAAGATCGGTCAGAATCTGCTCGGGTGCGAGATCGATAATCCGCCCGAAGCCCGCCACAAGATGCACGGCTTTGGGCCGAATTCGAAAGAATGTAAAATCCTTAAAATCTGCAAAGAGTTCCGCCGATGGATGGGCATTGAGATAGCGACGGCGCAGCGTTGCCTTCAGTTCGCCGCAAGACTCTTCGGCCGTGCCCGCCACCATAATGCGCGCGCCTTCGAGCGGATCGCCCTCGCTGCGCTCGTCCAGCATCAGCGACACGCGAGAATCAGCAATCACGTTTTGTGTGTGCAGTGCCAGTCGCGAGATCAGCAAAATTGGTGAGTTATCCCAATGGCTTGCGACATTAACGAGGGAGCAATAGGGATCACCGGTACCCGTCATCAGGGTGGCAAGCGCCCCCTGCCGGCTGCGCCGCAACAGTGATCGCGCAAGTTTCACAGGCTCGAAATCGGCGGTTGGCTGCATGGCTAAGTCCCGAATTTCATTTGAAAAAACTGCTCCCTTGGACTAAATTAAAGTTCTGAACAGGCTCGGAACGGTCGGCGCTTTCGCGCGTTTCCGGGAACTCGGTCACACTTCAGCCCAGCTTGCATTGCTCGTTGACTGTGTTCTTAAAGCCACCTCAAACGGCAGATTGTCGAATTGTTCGCGTCTGGCCCATCCGCTTCGGAAAGCAGGCATATGCCCACAATCGCCCTGGTCGATGACGACCGCAACATTCTCACTTCGGTTTCGATCGCGCTCGAAGCTGAAGGCTATCGCATCATGACCTACACCGATGGTGCGTCGGCGCTCGACGGCTTCCGCACCAGCCAGCCGGATCTCGCTATCCTCGATATCAAGATGCCGCGCATGGACGGCATGGAGACGCTGCGCCGGCTGCGCCAGAAGTCCGACTTGCCCGTGATCTTCCTCACCTCGAAGGACGAGGAGATCGACGAACTGTTCGGCCTGAAGATGGGCGCGGATGACTTCATCCGCAAACCGTTCTCACAGCGCCTGCTGGTCGAACGCGTCAAGGCCGTGCTGCGCCGCTCGACGCCGAAGGACCCAACGGCTGTGCCGAAGGAGACCGACGCCAAGGCGCTCGATCGCGGCCTGCTGCGCATGGATCCCGAACGTCACACCTGCACGTGGAAGAACGAGCCCGTCACGCTCACGGTCACGGAATTCCTCATCCTGCAGGCCTTGGCCACGCGCCCCGGCGTCGTGAAAAGCCGCAATGCGCTGATGGACGCGGCCTATGACGATCAGGTCTATGTCGACGACCGCACCATCGACAGCCACATCAAGCGGCTGCGCAAGAAGTTCAAGGTCGTCGACGACGATTTCGAGATGATCGAAACGCTCTATGGCGTCGGCTATCGCTTCAAGGAAACCTGAACCGGGTTTCTTCACAAATCCGGTTTGCTAGCTGATCTCCGCGCCGGACTGGAGTAAAAGTCCGGCCAGCCGCACCTTGTGGACGGAACGAGAGACAACCGGGCAGCTCAGTCCTTTGCTTGATCGAACGCAGCCTGATCCGAATCTGGATGCCGAGGACACCTCAGAGGCCCTCGCGACCGAGACGTCTGCCGATCACATCGAGCGGAAGTCGCGCTGGCGGCGGCCGCTCGACTGGGTGCGCAGCGCTGGACAATTTCTGTTCACGCTCAGCTTTTCCAGTCTGACCCGCCGTATCGTATCGCTGAACCTGGCGGGACTGATCGCGCTGGTCGCCAGCATTCTCTATCTCTCGCAATTCCGCGCAGGCCTCATCGATGCGCGCGCGCAGAGCCTGCTGGTGCAGGGCGAAATCATCGCCGGTGCCATCGCCGCATCCGCGACCGTCGAAACCAACACTATCACCATCGATCCCGATCGCCTGCTCGACCTGAAACCGGGCGAGAGCTACGGCGCGCCCGACGAATCGGCGAGCCTCGATTTCCCGATCAATCCGGAGCGCGTCGCACCGGTGCTGCGGCGGCTGATTTCGCCGACCAAGACCCGCGCCCGCATCTACGACCGCGACGGCGTGCTGATCCTGGACAGCCGCAACCTGTACGGCCGTGGCGATGTCTTGCGCTTCGAATTGCCACCGCCCGCCAGCGAGAAGCCCGGATTCTTCCAGCGGGCAATGATCGCAATCCGGACCTGGCTCAATCGCGGCGACCTGCCGCTCTATCGGGAGCTCGGACCGGAGAACGGCAACGGCTATCAGGAAGTTCAGCGCTCGCTCGACGGACAAAAGAGCAGCATGGTGCGCATCAACGATCGCGGTGAGGTGATCGTCTCGGTCGCGGTGCCGGTGCAGCGTTTCCGCGCCGTTCGCGGCGCCTTGATGCTGTCCACGCAAGGCGACGATATCGACCAGATGGTCACCGCCGAGCGCCTCGCCATTCTCAAGGTGTTCGGGGTCGCCGCCCTCGTCATGATCATGCTCTCGCTGCTGCTGGCGAGCACCATCGCCGGCCCGGTGCGACGCCTCGCCGACAGCGCCGAGCGCGTTCGCCGCCGTATCAAGACGCGCATCGAGATCCCGGATTTCACCCGCCGCCGCGACGAGATCGGCCATCTCTCCGGTGCGCTGCGCGATATGACCGATGCGCTCTACAATCGTATCGAGGCGATCGAGACATTCGCCGCCGACGTATCCCACGAACTGAAGAATCCGCTGACGTCGCTGCGCTCCGCCGTCGAGACATTGCCGCTGGCGAAGAACGAGAGCAGCCGCGGCCGGCTGCTGGAAGTGATCGTCCACGACGTACGACGGCTCGATCGGCTGATCTCCGACATTTCCGATGCAAGCCGTCTCGATGCCGAATTGCAGCGTCAGGATGTCGCTCCGGTCGACATTCGCCGCTTGCTGACCACGCTGACCACGGTCGCGAATGAAACGAAGCTGGGGCACGATGTCGGCGTCGACGTGCGGTTCGAATCCAGCCGCCCCGACAAGTTCTCGGTGCCGGGGCACGACTCGCGGCTCGGCCAGGTGATCTCCAACCTGCTCACCAACGCCCAGTCGTTCTCGAAGCCGGGTGGCCGCGTGCGCATCGTCTGCCGCCGCCTGAAAAGCGAGATCGAAATCGTCGTGGACGATGACGGGCCGGGCATTCGGCCTGACGCACTGGAGCGGGTGTTCGAGCGCTTCTACACCGACCGGCCGCATCAGGGCTTTGGCCAGAACTCAGGCCTCGGCCTCTCGATCTCCAAGCAGATCATCGAGGCGCATCGCGGCCGCATCTGGGCTGAAAACCGCCCCGGCCCGACCGACGCCAACGGCGACACGCGGATCGCAGGCGCGCGCTTCATGATCCGATTGCCCGCAACATGACCGCGCCATCCAACCCGACGATCCATGGTTCAGCGGTGCAGGTTGGCGACCGCGCCGTCGTGATCCGCGGCCCCTCCGGCGCGGGCAAGTCACGTCTCGCCTTCGATCTGATCCTTGCCGGACGCAGCGGGCAGATCCCCGTAACGACGCTGGTCGGCGACGACCGCCTTCGCCTGGAGCCGGTCGGCAACCGGCTGCTGGTCAGCCCGCCGCATGAACTGGGAGGGCTGATCGAGATTCGCGGCCTCGGCATCCGCCGGTGCGCTTTTGTCGCGGGGGTCCCGGCCGGTCTCGTCGTTGATCTTTGCGCGGCCGACGCCGCACGCCTGCCGGTTCCAGACGCGCTGCGAACGGCCCTGCGCGGGGTCGAACTGGCCAGAATTCCGGTTGCGGCCGGTTTTTCGGCACTTCCGCTGGTTATCGCCGCGCTAACAACAATCTCCGGTTGCGGCAACTCATCTTTCACTACCGATTGCCGAAAGGAATTTGGTAACCATATAAGTCCCACTATCGCCACAGAATAGATCGGTGCGGCTCCCCGGGCAGACCTGCTTTCCGGGGAAAAACGCGCCCCTCCCCCCTTGCGCAAGGGCTCCGGATGGTCAAAGTGGCCGGTTCGTGCGGTGCACCAAAGCACCCGCGAGGAGTTTTCAATGATTGGTCTGGTACTTGTGACCCATGGGCGCCTCGCCGACGAGTTCAAGGCAGCGCTTGAACACGTAATGGGTCCGCAAAAACAAATCGAAGCCATCACGATCGGCGCCGAAGACGATGCCGATCTGTGTCGGGGCGATATCATCGAAGCCGTCAATCGCGTCGACAGCGGTGACGGCGTTGCCATCCTCACCGACATGTTCGGCGGCACGCCATCGAACCTCGCGATCTCCTGCATGAGCCGGCCCAAGGTCGAAGTGCTCGCAGGCATCAACCTTCCCATGCTGGTCAAGCTCGCCAAGGTGCGCGAGGAGCGCCCACTGCCCGACGCCATCGCCATGGCGCAGGAAGCCGGGCGCAAATACGTGACCATCGCCAGCCGGGTGCTTGCCGGCAAATGACAGGCGGCACCAACGACGCGGCTCCTGCCAGCAGCACGTCGACGCCGACGACATCATCTGCTGCGGGCGCGGCGTCTCGCGAAATCCCGATCATCAACAAACGCGGCCTTCATGCCCGCGCCTCGGCGAAATTCGTGCAGATGGTCGAGCGCTTCAATGCCGACGTCACGGTCACGCGCAACGGCGAAACCGTTGGCGGCAATTCGATCATGGGATTGATGATGCTCGCGGCGGGCATCGGCACGACGATCACCGTCGCCGCAACCGGCCCCGAGGCCGAAGCCGCGGTCGCCGCGATCGCCGAACTGATCGGCAACAAATTCAATGAGGAAGAGTGAGCGGCCGTACCGCCTGCCGTCCTAAGCCATAGCGCCCCGGAACATCCGGAAAGCGCACGCATTCTACGAACCTGTAACCGCCCCTTTGCTTGCCCGTAATTCGGGCCAATGCTATCTCGCGCCCATGACGACCGCTCCTGTAACCAACATCCGCAACTTCTCCATCGTCGCCCATATCGACCATGGGAAATCGACGCTGGCCGACCGCCTGATCCAGATGACAGGCGGCCTGTCCGACCGCGAAATGGCGGGCAAGGAACAGGTGCTGGACTCGATGGATATCGAGCGGGAGCGCGGCATCACCATCAAGGCGCAGACCGTCCGCCTCCACTACAAGGCCAAGGACGGCAAGGACTACATCTTCAACCTGATGGACACGCCGGGCCACGTCGACTTCGCCTACGAGGTCTCGCGCTCGCTGGCCGCCTGCGAGGGATCGCTGCTGGTGGTGGATGCGAGTCAGGGCGTCGAGGCGCAAACGCTCGCCAACGTCTATCAGGCCCTCGACAACAACCACGAGATCGTGCCGGTCCTCAACAAGGTCGACCTGCCCGCCGCCGAACCCGAGAAGGTGAAGCAGCAGATCGAGGACGTGATCGGCATCGACGCATCGGACGCGGTCATGATCTCGGCAAAAACCGGCGTCGGCGTTCCCGATGTGCTGGAAGCCATCGTCACGCGCTTGCCGCCGCCGAAGGGCGACCGCGACGCGACGCTGAAGGCGCTGCTGGTCGATAGCTGGTACGACGTCTATCTCGGCGTGGTCGTGCTGATCCGCATCGTCGATGGCGTGCTGAAGAAAGGCCAGCGCATCCGCATGATGGGCACCGGCGCCGCCTACGACATCGAGCGCGTCGGCTTCTTCACGCCGAAGATGCAACAGGTGGACGAACTCGGCCCCGGCGAAATCGGCTTCATCACCGCAGCGATCAAGGAAGTTGCCGACACCCGCGTCGGTGACACCATCACCGACGATCGCAAGCCGATCTCCGAGATGCTGCCCGGCTTCAAGCCGGCGATCCCGGTGGTGTTCTGCGGCCTGTTCCCGGTCGATGCCGACGATTTCGAGACGCTGCGCGCCGCGATGGGCAAGCTGCGTCTCAACGATGCGAGCTTCTCATTCGAGATGGAAACCAGCGCCGCGCTCGGCTTCGGCTTCCGCTGCGGCTTCCTCGGTCTGTTGCATCTCGAGATCATCCAGGAACGGCTGTCGCGCGAATTCGATCTCAACCTGATCGCGACCGCACCGAGCGTCATCTACAAGATGCATCTCACCGACGGCAGCGAGATCGAGATCCACAATCCGATCGACATGCCCGACGTGGTGAAGATCGCGGAGATCGAGGAGCCCTGGATCGAGGCGACGATCCTGACACCGGACGAGTATCTCGGCAGCGTGCTGAAGCTCTGTCAGGAGCGACGCGGCTCGCAGAAGGAACTGACCTACGTTGGCACCCGCGCCATGGTGAAATACGACCTGCCGCTCAACGAGGTGGTGTTCGATTTCTACGACCGGCTGAAGTCTGTCTCGAAAGGTTACGCCTCGTTCGACTATCATCTCACCGACTACAAGCCGGCCGATCTCGTCAAGATGCAGATCCTCGTCAACAACGAGCCGGTCGACGCGCTTTCGATGCTGGTGCACCGGACCCGCGCCGAAGGCCGCGGCCGCGCCATGGTCGAGAAGATGAAGGAGCTGATCCCGCCGCACATGTTTCAGATTCCGATCCAGGCGGCGATCGGCGGCAAGGTGATCGCACGCGAAACGGTGCGCGCGCTGCGCAAGGACGTCACGGCGAAATGCTACGGCGGCGACATTACGCGCAAACGCAAACTTCTGGAGAAGCAGAAGGAAGGCAAGAAGAAGATGCGGCAGTTCGGCAAGGTCGACATCCCGCAGGAAGCCTTCATCGCCGCGCTGAAAGTGGATAGCTGAGCTCTCCAATCCGGCAGCGATAACGGAACCCACGCAACCGGCACGCGTTTCGACTCTATCGAAACGCAACCGGGAGACACGTCATGCCGCGTGGCGACAAGTCGAGCTACAGCAACAAGCAAAAGCGCAAGGCCGAGCACATCGAGGAAGGCTACGAGAAGCGCGGCGTAAAGAAGAAGGAAGCCGAACGCCGGGCCTGGGCAACCGTGAACCGCGAAAGCGGCGGCGGCAAGAAGAGCGGCTCGGGCCGCGGCCGCAAGACGACGAAGGTGTCGTCGAAGCGAGGCGGCCGGATCGGCGGACCGCGTGGCGGCAAGGCTGCGGCCCGGCGCCCCGCAGCGGCGCGATCACGGTCCGCCAAGAAGGCGGCGGCCACGCGCAAACGCGTAGCGACCAAACGTTCGACCACAGCGAAGAAAGCGGCGCGCCGGCGATAACTATGCCGGAGCGAGCGTCGCTCCATCCATATCAGGCGACGGACCAGCCTCCGCGACTGGATTCAGCGCACGGCCGTTCAACGAATTGTTGGCGGCCGCGCCAAGTTATCGTGCTGATTTCAGCGCGCGCTTCCGCTACACTTTGCTTTCATGAACGCCCCCGCGATTCTTTCCCGGCTGCTGGTGTCCGCTGTCGCCGTCATGAGCGTCCTCGCGACAATGCTTCCCGCATTCGCGCAGGACAAGGGAACGCTCGATCCCAAACCGCTCCCGCCGCTCACCAATCCGAACGATCCCCATCTCGCCGCCAAGCAATTGTTCGGCCGCAAGACGCTGCCCACGGCAGGCGCACCGCGCGTCATCGGCTTCTACGCCAAGGGCTGTATCGCCGGCGCCGAGGAGTTGCCGATCACCGGACCGACCTGGCAGGTGATGCGGTTGTCGCGGAACCGCAACTGGGCCCATCCGGCGATGATCGCGCTATTGGAGCGGCTGTCGGCCAAAATTCATAAGGATGCTGGCTGGCCGGGGCTGCTGATCGGCGACATGGCGCAGCCGCGCGGCGGCCCGATGATCACGGGCCATGCCAGCCATCAGGTCGGCCTCGACGCCGACATCTGGCTGACGCCGATGCCGAACCGGCTGCTCTCCCGCAACGAACGCGAGGAGATGTCGGCGGTGATGATGGTGCGCAAGGACCGCCTCGACATCGATCCTCATGCCTGGACACCCAGTCATCTCGCCGTCATCCGCGATGCCGCGAAGGAGCCGTCCGTCGAACGCATCTTCGTCAACGCCGCGATCAAGAAGGCGTTGTGCCGCGAAGCCAAGGGCGACCGGAGCTGGCTCTGGAAGATCCGGCCAATGTACGGCCACGACTATCATTTCCATGTCCGCATCAAGTGCCCGCCGGGCAATCCGCAGTGCGAACATCAGACCCCGCCGCCGGACAAAGAAGGCTGCTCGGCCCGCGATTTCGCCTACTGGTTCAGCGACCGGGTGCTGCATCCGAAGCCGCCGAAGGTGCCACCGAAGCCGAAGCCTCCGATCACGCTGGCGCAACTGCCTGCCGATTGCCGCCAGGTGCTGGCCGCGCCGGACGCCAAGCAATAGCGACCACGCAAGGCCCGTTTCGTTTTCAGGTTAGACTTGCTAGGATCGGCCGTCGTAGCGCCGCAAGCGTGCGACGATTTTCAGTGGACGATGGTCCTCTCTCATCCCGAACGCGCCGCGCTTCGCCGCGCGCGTCATTGTGCGAGGACTGTCATGCGCATCAGTGCACGCAACCAGATCAAGGGCACCGTCGTCGAAGTGACGAAGGGCGCGACGACGTCGCATGTCCGTGTCGATATCGGCAACGGACAGATCGTGACGTCATCGATCACCAACGAGGCCGTGGACGAACTCGGCATCAAGGCCAAAAGCGCTGTCACCGTGGTGGTGAAGGCCTCCGATGTCATGATCGCGGTCGATTGACCATGCGGCTCGTTTTGCTCGTTGCCTCGACGCTGATCGTGGCAACGCCTGCTTTCGCGGCCGACCCCGTCGGTTGCGACAAGTTCAAATGGCCGATGGACAAGGAACTGGCGGCGCTCACCGCACCTTCCTTGCCCAGATTGGTATCGGGCGCCGAAGCCTCCGCACTGCCGACAGCCGTTACGGTCGCGCTGCGACCGATCGCCGATGCCGCGCTGCCCAAACCGCCGGAACGCCCCCAGAAGCCGGGGACCCATGCGGGCTTCGTGCGCGCCAATGCAGGTTCGGCTGGGCTCTACACGGTGACGATCTCAGGTTACGCGTGGATCGACGCGATCCAGAACGATGCTTATCTCAAGCCGAAGGGGTTCAGCGGCGTCACCGGCTGCGATGGCGCCAGAAAGAGCGTCCGGTTCGATCTTGCAGCGGGACCGGTGATGATCCAGCTCAGCGGCGTCGCCAATGATACGATCAACGTCGCATTGACGCCCCCAACGCCCTGAAATCCAGCCGCCACAGCCCTTTGACCTGCGGCTCATGGCTGATATTCTTGGCCTGAACGATCTTTCCGGCAGGCCGTAAGCCCCCCGGAAATCCCTGGAACGGCGCTTCCACCGATCGCTCTCACCTTATTCCCTTACGTCGCTCGCGCGATCGCTCGCGCGGGATTGATTTGGAGCGCCCTATGAAAACGTTAGTCCGTACGCTGGTCGCGGCATTGCTGGTTGCTGCACCTTTCGCCACTCATGCTCAGGATGCCAAGCCGTCTGCAGCTACGGCCACGCAGAGCAAAACGCTCACCGTGTTCGCCGCCGCTTCGATGAAAAATGCGCTCGATGATGTCGACGCCGCCTACACCGCCAAGACCGGCGTCAAGATCAATGCGAGCTACGCCGCCAGTTCGACGCTCGCAAAGCAGATCGAACAGGGTGCGCCCGCGGATGTGTTCGTTTCGGCGGACATTGCCTGGATGGACTACGCGGTGAAGAAGAAGACCATTGCCGAACCGACGCGCGTGAACCTGCTCGGCAACAGCATCGTGCTGATCGCGCCGAAGGATTCCAAGATCAACGACGTCAAGATCAGCCAGGGATTCGATCTCGCCAAGCTCGCCCGCGACGGCAAGATCGCAACCGGCGACGTCAAGGCCGTCCCGGTCGGCAAGTACGCCAAGGCAGCGCTGGAAAAGCTCGGCGCATGGACGGCCGTGGAGCCGAAGATGGCGATGGCGGAAAACGTCCGTGCCGCGCTGGCGCTGGTGGCACGCAGCGAAGCGGTGCTGGGCATCGTCTATTCCACCGATGCCAAGGTCGAACCGGGCGTGAAAATCGTCGGCACCTTCCCGGCGACATCGCATCCGCCGATTATCTACCCGGTCGCCGCTACTTCAACGGCCCATCAGGGCACCGCGGACTATCTCGCCTTCCTGCGCACCTCGGCGGCCAAGGCGATTTTCGAGAAGTACGGCTTCAGCTTTCTGGTGAGCCCAACGACCTGACACGCGCGTGTTCGACATCTCGCCGACCGAATGGACGGCGATCCTGCTCTCGCTCAGGGTCGCCGTCGTCGCAACTCTGGTGGCGACGCCGCTCGGCATCGGCGTCGCCTGGCTGCTGGCGCGTGGCCGGTTCTGGGGCAAGCCGCTGGTCGATGCGTTCATCTATCTGCCACTGGTGCTGCCACCCGTCGTGACGGGATATCTGCTGCTGCTGCTGCTCGGACGGCGCGGCCTCGTCGGCGAATGGCTCGCCGATCATCTCGGCATCGTCTTTGCGTTTCGCTGGACCGGCGCGGCGTTGGCCTGTGGCGTGATGTCGTTTCCACTGCTGGTACGGCCGATCCGCCTGTCCATCGAAGCCATCGATCGCCGGCTGGAACAGGCCGCGAGTACGCTCGGTGCCTCACCCTGGAAGGTGTTCTTCACCGTGACGCTGCCGCTCGCGCTGCCCGGCATCCTCGCCGGAATGGTGCTGGGATTTGCCAAGGCGATCGGCGAGTTCGGCGCCACGATCACTTTCGTCTCCAACATTCCCGGCGAGACCCAGACCATTTCCTCGGCGATCTATTCGCTGATCCAGACGCCTGATGGCGACACCGCCGCGCTGCGGCTGGTGGTTGTGTCGGTGATCATCGCCACGGCCGCGCTGGTCGCGTCCGAAGTGTTTGCATGGCGCGCCACCCAACGTCTGCACGGACACTGACGGATGCTGCGGGTCGACGTCGTCAAACAGCTGGGCGCCTTCGCCCTCGAAGTCTCCTTTGCCAGCGAGGGCCGCGCTATAGGCCTGTTCGGTGCATCGGGCGCGGGCAAGACCTCCCTCATCAACATGATCGCGGGGCTGTTGGCACCGGATCGCGGCATGATCGTGCTGGATGGCGAGACGCTCGACGACACGACAAAGCAACTCCACATCCCCGCCCATCGCCGCCGCATCGGCTACGTATTTCAGGACGCGCGGCTGTTTCCGCATCTCGATGTCAGGAAAAATCTGGACTACGGGCGGCGCATGAACGGTCTTGCGCCAGATCCGGCCCAGGAAGCGCGCGTCATCGACCTGCTCAACATCGGTCATCTGCTCGATCGCCGGATCGGCGCCCTGTCAGGCGGTGAGCGGCAACGAGTGGCGCTTGGCCGCGCACTGCTGGCGCGGCCAAAACTTCTCCTGCTCGACGAGCCCTTGGGCGCACTGGATCAGGAACGCAAAGCCGAAATCCTGCCCTATCTGACCCGCCTGCGCGACGAAGTCGGCATTCCCATCGTCTATGTCAGCCACGATCCGGATGAATTGCGCCTGCTGGCATCGCAGGTCGCCGTGCTGAAGGCCGGCCGCATCGTTGCGTTCGGCGGGACCGACGTTCTGCCGGTCTGAGGCCGGTCAGATGCCCGCGAGCGAGGACCAGGCGTCCGATATCTTCCGCTTGAGCGCACCCATGCGCGTCAGTTGTGGCGTCGGCTCGTCCTCATCCTCCGGCAACCGCAATCCAACCACATTGACCCGGCCTCCGCTGATGCTGCGTGCCACGAGAACGATGGTATCGAGCGGCAGGGTCGCGCCTTCCCGCGGCGCGCGATCGAGGTGAACATCGAAATAGTCGGCAAGCGTTCGTTCGGCCCGTCGCGGATCGATGGCCACACCATAGATTTCCGCGAGACTACCCAAGGTCGTCTCGCCCGAGACCATGAAGTCGCCGAGCAGATGCGGGTCCGGCGCCACAGTCGGCTGCATGTCGATGAAGAAGCGATCGAGCGCTTCGGCCTTTTCCGGCGGCGCCAGCAAATAGATGTAATCTCCCGCCGTCACTGGCTCCGCTTCGGCCGGCGACAGGATCTTCTCCTTGCGGATCACCAGCGTCGGCTTCGACCATGACGGGATCAGTCCGCGCTTCAGAAACAGGCTCCTGGGCCGGACCGGATAACCCACGAGTTGCTGTTCAAGCTGTCCCGGCAGATCGAGTTCGACGCGGCGCGGTCCCCGCTCGGCTCGCGGCAACGCGACATGCAGTCGCCGAGCCGCCGCAGCCAGCGTCCAGCCCTGCAGCAGGAGTGAGATGATCACCACCACGAAGGCGACGTCGAAATAAAGATACGCCTTCGACAATCCGACCAGCATCGGGATCGAGGCCAGAAAGATTGCGACCGCCCCACGCAATCCGGTCCACGCGATGAACAGCTTTTCCCGCCATTTGAAACGAAACGGCGCCAAACAAATCATCACTGCCAGCGGCCGTGCCACCAGCATCAGCACAAACGCGATCACCACGGCCGGGACCACGCTCACCATCAGGCGCTGCGGCGACACCAGCAATCCGAGCATCACGAACATCACGATCTGCGCGAGCCAGGTCGCGGCATCGAGGAACGTCACCACGGAATTGTGGGCACGGGTCGGACGGTTACCGATGATGATGCCCGCGAGATAAACCGCGAGAAACCCGGAGGCATGGGCAATCTGCGCCACGCCGAAGATCACCAGCGCCGCCGTAGTCACGAACGGCGCGTGCAGGCCCTGAGGCAGCGCCACCCGGTTCAGCGCCACCACCACCATCCGCCCGCCGATCACCCCAACGATGCCGCCGAGCATGGACTCGCGGAGAAACTCAAGGATCACGTGTCCTGTCGAGCTGTGGCCGACCGAAATCAGTTCCACCAGCATCAGCGTGAGAAACACCGCGAAGGGATCGTTGGTGCCGGATTCCGCTTCCAGCGTCGCGCCGACACGCGGCCGCAATCGCAACCCCTGGGCATGGACCAAAAGGAACACGGCCGCCGCATCAGTGGAGGCGACCACGGCACCGATCAGCAACGCCTCGGTCCAGTTGAGATCGAGTACATATTTCGCCACCGGCGCGGTGATCAGCGCGGTCAGCAACACGCCGACGGTCGCGAGCACCATCGATGGCGCGAGCACTGTGCGGATACTCTGGAATCGCGTCTTCAGACCGCCGTCGAACAGGATCAGGGCCAACGCGGCCGATCCGACCAGATAAGTGTTCTGGACATCGTTGAACTTCAGGCCGCCCGGACCGGAATCACCTGCCAGCATGCCTATGAACAGGAACACCAGCAGCAGGGGGGCGCCGAACCGCAGCGCCAGAAGGCTCGACAGAATTCCGGCCATGACCAGAATCGCGCCGAGCAGGATCGCCAGACTGACCGAATCCAGGGATGCCATCAAAAATCCGAAGCGGAAAATGCCTGCATTTGCATGCTTATCGTCACAGATGCGCCACGCCAACCGATTTCTGACCGCAAGGGCCGATTGGTTTTGCGAATAATCTCGAAGCCTTTCTTGGCATCGCCGATGCCATCATGAAGAATGCCGATAGATGAAAACGAGTTTGTTCACTTCAAGCGAAGCTCCGGACGAGATGGGACGATGATCGACTGCATGATGTCCATTGACTGCTGCAATTCTGACCATCCATCGCCATGAAATTCGTCAGTGATCTCGTTCCGGCGACACTTCTGCGACGCTACAAGCGCTTCCTCGCCGACGTTGAGCTTGCAGATGGCAACGTAGTCACTGTCCACGTTGCCAATCCGGGCGCCATGACCGGCCTGCAAACGGCAGGAGCGCAGGTCTGGCTTTCCAGATCGCCCAGCGTCACGCGCAAACTGCCCTATTCGTGGGAGCTGATCGAAACCGACTTCGGCGCGGGACCGGAGCTGGCCGGCGTCAACACGATGCACCCCAATGCGATCGTTGCGGAGGCGCTGGCCGCGCAGGCCATTCCCGAACTCGGCGGCTACGCCCGGATTCGCCGCGAGGTGAAATACGGCCAGGGGCCCAACGGCGGGCGGTCGCGGATCGATTTTCTGCTGGAGAGCCCGGATCGGCCCGCCTGTTATGTCGAGGTCAAGAACGTCCACCTGATGCGCCAGCCGGGACTGGCGGAATTCCCGGATTCGGTGACGGCTCGCGGGGCGAAGCACCTCGACGAACTGGCCGCGGTGGCGGCAGCAGGGCAGCGGGCGGTCATGTTCTTCGTGATCCAGATCGGATCGGCTAACGCGCTGACCCTGGCGCGCGATATCGACCCGACCTACGGGCGGGCCTTCGATCGATCCCGCGCCGCGGGCGTTGAGGCGATCGCGCGGGTCTGTCGGCTGGATCATGGCCAGATCGTTCTGGGTGGGCCGGTTCCTGTTCTGCCCTGAGTTCGCCGCATGGGTGCTCCAGCTTGCTGCTAACGGCTCCAACCATTACATTGGTGGGCTGAATCATCCCGTTATTTCAGCCAAGATCGTCTGATGAGTTACGTCGAAGCCTCCGAAACCTCCCTGCGCAAGACCGGACAGATCAAACTGCATGGCCCGAGCGGGTTTGCGGGCATGCGCAAGGCCGGCGCGCTGGTGGCGCGTTGCCTGGATGAACTCACCGATCTGGTGAAGCCGGGGCTGCCGACATCGAAGATCGACGATTTCGTCCGCGAGTTTGCCTTCGGCAACGGCGCCTATCCGGCGACGCTGATGTATCGCGGCTATCGCTATTCGACCTGCACCTCGATCAATCACGTGGTCTGCCACGGCATGCCGGGCGACCGGGCCCTGAAAGAGGGCGATATCGTCAATGTCGACGTGACCTTCATCGTCGACGGCTGGTATGGCGATTCCAGCCGGATGTATGCGGTCGGCGAGATCGCCCGCAAGGCCGAGCGGCTGATCGACGTGACCTACGAGGCGATGATGCGTGGCATCGCGGCGGTCAAGCCCGGCGCGACCACCGGTGACATCGGCCACGCCATCCAGAGCTTCGTCGAGCCGCAGGGCATGAGCGTGGTGCGCGACTTCTGCGGACACGGACTCGGCCGCATGTTCCACGACGAGCCGAACATCATCCACATCGGGCGGCCCGGCGAAGGCGTCCTGCTCAGGCCAGGGATGTTCTTCACCATCGAGCCGATGATCAACCTCGGCAAGCCGCACGTAAAGATCCTGTCGGATGGCTGGACCGCAGTGACGCGCGATCGCTCGCTGTCGGCGCAGTTCGAGCATTCGGTCGGCGTGACCCAGAATGGCGTCGAGATATTCACGCTGTCGCCGCGCAAACTCGACAAGCCGCCTTACGGCGGCTGATCCTCGAGCCCGCACACGGCCCGCATTGGCTTGCACACCATCTCATGCGCGCACCCTGAATTGAGGGGTTGCAAATACCACCGGGCACGGCAAGCTTGCGGAACCTGGTGTCCCGAATCCGAAGTTCGCCTCACTGCGCCGCGCTTTCATAGCGAACTTCGGATTCGAAAGGACACCAGCAAACTAATCATCTAGTGTGGTCCGGCTTCGGAAGTTCGCTTGAAGGACTTGTGGAGAAAATGAAGCGAACTTCCGAACCACCACACTAGCAATGGTCCGCTTGCGTCCATGCCCGCCGATGCCGACAACCCTCCCGGCTTTGCCGAAGCGCCGCACTATCACGGCCATCGCGAACGGTTACGCGAGCGCTTCCGTGATGCCGGTCCGGATGCGCTCAGCGATTATGAACTGCTGGAGATGGTGCTGTTCCGCGCGCTGCCCCGCCGGGACGTCAAGCCGCTGGCCAAATCCCTGATCGGCCGCTTCGGATCGTTTGCCGAAGTGGTTCACGCGCCCGACGCGCGGCTCCGTGAAACCAGCGGCCTCGGCGAAGCGGCAATCATCGAGATCAAGCTGATCGCGGCAACGGCCAGCCGCGTCGCCAAGGGGCAGTTGAAACAGCGGACCATGCTGTCGTCATGGGCGGCTGTGATCGATTATTGCCGGACCTCGATGGCGTTCGCCGACAAGGAGCAGTTTCGCATCCTCTTCCTCGACAAGCGCAATCAGTTGATCGCGGACGAACTGCAGCAGATCGGCACCGTCGATCACACGCCGGTCTATCCGCGCGAGGTGGTCAAGCGTGCGCTCGAATTATCGGCCACCGCGATCATCTTGGCGCACAATCACCCGTCCGGCGATCCCACGCCTTCGCAGGCTGACATCCAGATGACCAAGGCGATCATCGATATCTCGGCTCCGCTCGGCATCTCCGTGCACGATCACATCATCGTCGGCAAGAACGGGCATGCCAGCCTGAAAGGGCTGCGGCTGATCTAGAACTGATAGCGGCGCAGACCGCCGTCGACCGGAATCACCGCGCCGGTGATATAGCGCGCGACAGGCGACGCCAGAAACACCGCCAGCGCGGCAAGGTCTTCCGGCTCACCCCAGAAGCCCACCGGAATCTCCTCTTCAGCAAAACGTTCGCGATATTCTTCGGGATAGTTGCGGCGAATCTGCTCGCTCATGATCCGCCCCGGCGGAATGCAGTTGACCGTGATGCCGTGCTTGCCGATCTCGCGGGAGAGCCCCTTCGCCCAGGCATGCACCGCGGCCTTGGCTGCAAAAGCTGCGTTGAGTCCTTCGGGCTCCGATTTGCCGGTCACATTGATGATGCGGCCCCAGCGATGTTCGACCATCTGCGGCAACAGGGCATGTGCAAGCTTCCGGTAGCTCGTGAAGTTGAGCGCGATGGCTTCGTCCCAGGCGCTGTCCGGCGCATCTACGGGCAGAGGCCGGCTGCCGCCGGCGTTATTGACGAGGATGTCGACGCGGCCCAATTCGCTCATCGCACGCGCTGTCAGCTTCGCCGCCGCATCGTTCTCCATCATGTCCTGTGTCAACGGGATGACACTGCCGTTGCCTTGCGCCTTGACCTCCTGAACCAGCGTCTCCAGCAGATCCTTTCGCCGCGCGACGGCGACCACGCGAGCTCCTTCGCGTGCCAGCCCCTTGGCGATCGCGCGGCCAATTCCAATGCTGGCTCCCGTGACAACGGCGGTTCTGGATTGGAGGTCGAGATCCATGCTTATGCCCTTACCTTTACCTTTTTGTTTGTGCGATGCCGCATTTTGCTGTCCACGGAAGCGTGCACACCAATCTGAGCCAATGACGCCGATATTTACTATCCTAGCGCGTTAGCGGCTGCACCTAAAAGGCCCGCAGATGAACCGCTGATCTGCCTGGTATGATTTTGGAAATGGACAATAAACAATGAATAAAGCCGGCCCGGCGCGGTTTTCTATAATCAGTCGCCCGGAACGACAAAGGACTTCTGCTTAGGTATAATTGTTGGCATACAGCTTTGATGCCACCAGTCACGGACAGGCATCCAAAAACAGTCCGACTTACTTAATGGGGAGGAGACTTCATGCTCAAATATATTCTTGCGGGCATCACGGCCGCTGCTTTCATTGTTCCGGGTGGAGCAATGGCGCAGTCGCCGATCGTTATCAAATTCAGCCATGTCGTCGCCAATGATACGCCGAAGGGCAAGGGCGCGCTCAAGTTCAAGGAACTCGCCGAGAAATACACCAATGGCAAGGTGAAGATCGAGGTTTATCCCAACTCGTCGCTCTACAAGGACAAGGAAGAGATCGAAGCACTGCAGCTCGGCTCCGTGCAGATGCTCGCGCCATCGACGGCGAAGTTCGCACCACTTGGTGCCAAGGAATTCGAAGCGCTCGACCTGCCGTGGCTGTTCAAGGACGAAGCGACCTACGACAAGGCCATGAAGGGGAAGATCGGCAAGTGGCTGTTCAAGAAGCTGGAGCCGAAAGGTATCACCGGCCTCGCCTACTGGGACAACGGCTTCCACATGGTGTCCGCCAACCGGCCGCTGCTCAATCCGGCCGACTTCCAGGGTCTCAAGTTCCGCATCTCCGGCTCGAAGATCGCCGATCGCTATTTCCGCGAACTCGGCGCAATTCCGCAGATCATGGCGTTCTCGGAAGTCTATCAGGCCCTGCAGACCGGCGTGGTCGACGGCTGCGAGAACACCCCATCGAACTATCTGACGCAGAAATTCCATGAGGTGCAGAAGGATATCACCGTCTCCAATCACGCCCATCTGCAGTATGCAGTGATCGTGAACTCCAAGTTCTGGAACGGGCTGCCTCCGGACATCCGCAAGGAACTCGAGAAGGCGATGGACGAGGCGACCGACTACACCAACTCGATCGCTGTCAAGGAAAATGCGGACGCGCTGGATGCCATCAAGAAGTCGGGCAAGACCACCCTGCATTACCTGACCGACGATCAGCGGAAAGCCTGGCAGAAGGCCATGCAGCCGACCTATGCGTGGGCCAAGGGACGCGTTGGCCAGGAAATTCTCGATATCATGGCCAAGGAGCTTGACATCAAGATGAACTAACGCTGGGTTTACGCTCAAATAACAAGAAGCGGCCGGGAGGGCATGACTCCCGGCCGTTCGGGTCTCTGAGGGGGGATTTCGAGTTGCTGAAGGGTTTCAATCAGGTGCTCAACCATTTGGAAGAATGGTTGATCGCCACGCTTATCGCAGCGGCAACCGGGCTAATCTTCGTCGCGGTGTTGCACCGGTACGGAACCGGCCTGTCGATCGACATCTCGAAGTGGACCGCCGCGCACGGCATTCCGGTTCTGCCCACGCTGTTCAAGGATATTTTCATCTGGCTCGCCGCCCTCGACCTCTCGTGGGCGCAGGAGCTGTGCATCTACATGTTCATCTGGATGGCCAAGTTCGGCGCCGCCTATGGCGTACGCACCGGCATCCATGTCGGCGTCGACGTGCTGGTCAACCTGCTGCCGCCGAAGTCGCGCAAGCGCGTCATTCTTTATGCGGTTCTGCTCGGCGCGCTGTTCACGTTCGCGATTGCCACGTTCGGCGTTTCGTTCGTCAGCGAAATGTTCAAGACCGGTCAGCAGTCGAACGACCTCGAATGGCCGATGTGGATGATCTACTCGGCAATTCCGCTCGGCTCGGGCCTGATGTGCTACCGCTTCCTGCAGGTGGCCTGGTCGTATTATTGGACCGATCACCTGCCGCATCACAGCGAAGCCCACGTCGAGGGCGTCGAGGCCACCGACAATCTGCATCTGCCGGACGACGCGCACGGCACCGTGTCCAAGCGCTGGTCGAATCCGCTGTCGTACATCCTGATCTGTCTGCCGCTTCTGATCCTTGCGATCTGCTTCGCGCACAAGACCGGCCTCATCGTGCTGCCGGACTCGATCCGCGCGATCACGGTCTTCGTGCTGCTGATCTCGTTCATGATCACCGGCATGCCGGTCTCGATCGCCCTCGGCCTGACCGTGCTGACCTTCATGTTCATCCTCACCGACGTTCCCATCGAGTCGGTGTCGATGAAGCTGTTCACCGGCCTGGAAAGCTTCGAGATCATGGCGATCCCGTTCTTCATCCTGGCCGGCGGCTTCCTCACCCACGGCGGCGTCGCACGCAGGATGATCAACTTCGCCGTCTCGCTGGTCGGCCATTGGCATGGCGGCCTCGGCCTCGCCGGCATCGTGGCGTGCGCGATGTTCGCACTGGTCTGCGGATCGAGCGTCGCCACCGTTGCTGCGATCGGCGCCATCGTGCTCCCCGAGATGGTGAGGCACGGCTATCCGATGCGGTTCGGCGCCGGCATCATCACGGTGGCCGGCTCGCTCGGCATCCTGATGTTGCCGTCGATCCCGAAGATCGTTTACGCCGTCACCACCAACACATCGATCGGAGCATTGTTTGTCGCCGGCCTGCTGCCGGGCATGTTGCTGACCGCCATGCTGTGCACGGTGACCTGGTATCTCGCCAAGAAGCGAGACTATCCGCGCTTGCCGAAGGCAACCTGGCTCGAGACCTGGCAGGCATTCCGCGACAGCATCTGGGGCCTGATGCTGGTCGTCATCATCATCGGCGGCATCTACAGCGGCCTGTTCACCGCGACGGAAGCGGCGGCGATGGCGGCGGTCTATTCGTTCTTCATCGCCGTCTTCGTCTACAAGGCGATCGGGATCAAGGATGTTCCCCGTGTGCTGCTGCGCTCGGCGAACACCAGCGCGATGCTGCTCTACATCATCACCAACGCGGTGCTGTTCTCGTTCGTGCTGACTAACGAAAACATTCCCATGGCGCTGGCGGACTGGATCACCGCCCAGAATCTCGGCTGGTTCGGATTCCTTCTGATGGTCAACGTGCTGTTGCTGGTGGCCGGAAACTTCATGGAGCCAAACTCGATCATCCTGATCATGGCGCCCATTCTCGCGCCCGCCGCGAAGAAGCTCGGTATCGATCTGGTCCACTTCGGCATCGTCATCGACGTCAACATGGAGGTCGGCCTTTGCCATCCGCCTGTCGGCCTCAACCTTTATGTGGCGTCCATGATAGCCGGCATGCGCATCACGGATCTCGCGGTGGCGGTCTGGCCCTGGCTTGTGACGATGCTGTTCTTCCTGGCCATCGTCACCTACTGGCCGGAACTGACGCTGTTCCTGCCGCGCCTGCTCGGCATGCACTGACAAAAAACGCCGCACCATCAGGTGCGGCGTTTCTCTTGATATCGACCGATCAGGCCGCGTTCTTCGGTCCCGTCGGGAAGTCGCCTTTTGGTGCAGGCGGCGGATCGAGCGTTCCGTCCGCGATGCAATAGGCTATTCCCAACGCGACGCCGAGCGCGATGAAGGGAAAGAACCCTCCGCTCACCCGGTCGAGGTCTGCATTGGACAGCGGCACGATGCCGCCGCCGTAGCGTTTGGAGTCCGTAAGGACAAGCGTGCTGGCCATGATGATCTCCCGTGGCTAGCCGTGACGCGACTTCTCGAACGCCGGCCGGCTGACCCGCGTCGAAATCGTGGTTCAGCGTGACCGATGCTGGATGGTTGCGCTGTGGCGGATATCACAGTGCCGAATTGGCCGCCGCACACCCCAGGGGGCAGTACGCGAGATTTACTGCCTGACGAGAATCAGCGGATTGGCGCTGTCAGGAACGAGTCGCCATTGCGCATTGTCGTCGGCCTGAAAGTGCCACGTCTCGCCGCTCGCGGAGATCAATAGAATCTCGCCGTGCTCCAGCCGCCAGACCTTGGGCTTGAAGCTCGCGATCGCCGGATCGCATTTCGGCTTCAGGAAGACCTGAAAATTGTCCGGCGGAACCTCGGTGTTGGTCAAGGTGATGCCGCAGATCGCCTGCCCGTTGCCGCGGACGAAAGCCCAGTCTCCGATCATCTGATCCATCGATCTGGCAAGCGAGCGGGCCGCCACCAGGTTTTGCAGGATGTAGATGCCTTCATTCTCCCGCCGTCCCTCGAAAATGCCGCTTTCGACTTCGGTGAAATCGATCACCGGCTGACCGGACGCGCTCTGCAACCGCACGATGTCCAGCCCCGCGATGGTCCAGGCGGCAATATCCTTTGTGAACGGCAGCGACGTCGCGCAACCGGGTTCGAGATCGAGCTTGAGCCCCTGCGGAGATGCGTCACCTTTCAGCGTCACCACGCAGGTCTTGCTGCGTTCGGTGGTCGACAGCTCCCACTGCCCGATCATGTCCTTCTTCAGGGTCGATACATCCTGCGCCGACGCGGCCGATCCGACAGTCGTCAGCATGGCGACAGAAGCGAGAACGAACCCTCGCCTTCGCCATGCCGACCTGCGATCGCCCCTCGGCGCGTGCATACTAGCGACCCTTTACCGGAGTCTCCGGAACCGGCGTGAGCGGCGGCTTGCCGGCAAACCAGGCTTTGATGTTGTCGACCACGAGCTGATCCATGGCATTGCGCGTCACCACCGACGCCGAACCGACGTGCGGCAGCAGCACAACGTTCTGCAGTGCGCGAAGATCCTCCGGCACGTTGGGCTCGGTGGCGAACACATCAAGACCCGCCGCAAGGATGACACCCGATTTCAGCGCGTGGATCAGCGCCGGCTCGTCGATGACGGAGCCCCGCGCCATATTGACGATGACGCCGCGCGGCCCGAGCGCCGCCATCACCTCCGCGTTGATCATCTTCAGCGTCGACGCTCCGCCGGGCGTGATGACAACCAGCGTATCAACCGCCTTCGCCATCTCCATGAGGTTCGGATAATGCTGGTAGGAGACGCCGGCGGCCGGATTGCGCGAATGGTACACCACGGGAACCCGCGCCGCGTCGAGTCGCCGTGCGATCGCCTGTCCGATCCGACCCATGCCGACCATGCCGACCTTGCGGTCGCGCAGCGAGCCAACGCTCAACGGATATTTTTGCGTCGCCCACAAACCGGAGCGGACGTAACGGTCCGCCTTGATGAATTCGCGCAGCGTCGTGATCAGAAGGCCGAGCGCGACGTCAGCAACCTCCTCCGTCAGCACATCCGGCGTATTGGTGACCACGATGTCGCGCTCGCGGGCATAATTCGCATCGATATGGTCGTAGCCGACGCCGAAGCTGGAGATGATCTCGAGTTTCGGGAGCAGAGCCGGCACCGCGCTGCCGCAAGGCACCGAGTCCGTGATGGCCATGCCCCGGATTTTCCCGGCGACCGCCGGCGGCAGCCGCTCCAGATCGGCCTTTTGCTCAAAATGGTGCAGCACGAACTGATCGGTAAAACCGTTGTCGACGATCGGCTTGTGCGGTCCGTACACCAGCAGATCGATCTTTTCCGAAGAGACATGTGCAGCCATCAGCTTTCCTTTCCAAACGCGCTTTCGTGCCAGCGCCGCAACAGCAGGTGCGACACCGCCGCGAGACACATATAAATGACAATGCCCGTCACCGAGAGCAACAGCAACGCGGCAAACATGCGCGGAATATTGAGCCGGTAGCCGGATTCCGCGATCCTGTAGGCAAGACCGGAGCCCGCGCCGGCCGACCCCGCCGCGATTTCCGCGACCACGGCGCCGATCAGCGACAGGCCCCCGGCGATACGCAGTCCGCCAAGAATATACGGCAACGCTGCTGGCAGTTTCAGATAGCGCAGAGTCTGCATCCGCGATGCCCCGTGGAGCTGGAATAGCCCTGCGAGGTTGCGGTCGACCGAATTGAGGCCCAGCGCGGTGTTCGACAGCACCGGGAAGAACGCGACGATCCAGGCGCAGACGATCACCGCGGTCTGCTGCGGCAGGTAGATCAACAGCAGCGGCGCAATCGCGATCACCGGCGTCACCTGCAAAATGATCGCGTAGGGCAGAAGCGCCTGCTCCAGCCACTTCGACTGGTTGAACAGTAACGCCAGCGCGACACCGCCGACGGCCGCAGCGACGAAGCCCTCAAGCGTGGTCAGCAAGGTCGCAAGCAATGATTGCCACAGGATCGGCCAATCCTTCACCAGCGTCGTGGCGACCAGTTCAGGGCCGGGTAGCACATAAGGCGGGATCGCATTCAGCCGCACCACGAGATCCCATACCAGCACGCCGGCCATCAGCACCGCGATCGGCAAGACCACCCGTGCGATCGATACGCGTTGGACGGCACTTGAATCGCGCATGTCTGACGGCGCCGATCGATCGGGGGAGTTCATCGACCGCCCTCACCCGAGGCCCGCGACAGACCTGCGGATACCTCGCGGCAATAGGCGGCATACTCGGCCGACGTCCTGAAATCCTCGCCACGCGGCTCGGCCGTATCGATGCGGAACTCGGCGCTGATGCGGCCGGGACGCGCCGTCATCACCACCACACGGCGCGACAGATAAACCGACTCGAACACCGAATGGGTGACGAAGATGACTGTCTTGCGCAGATCGTGCCACAGCGCGAGCAGATCGTTGTTGAGGCGGAAACGCGTGATCTCGTCGAGCGCCGCGAACGGCTCGTCCATCAGGAGAATATCGGGATCGGTGACGAGCGCGCGCGCCAGCGACACGCGCATCCGCATGCCGCCGGACAGTTCGCGCGGATAGGCCATAGCGAATTCGGCGAGCCCGACGCGCGCCAGCACGGCGTCCACGTGGCGATCGATGTCCACGCGCGGTCGCCGCGCAAGCTTCAGCGGCAGCGCCACGTTGTCACGGACGCTTGCCCATGGCATCAGCGTCGGCTCCTGAAACACGAATCCGATGGAGCGCCCTCCGCCGGCGACGCGGACCGTGCCCGATGTCGGCGCACTCAATCCAGCAATGATCCGCAGCGCGGTCGACTTTCCGCAGCCGGACGGCCCCAGCAGCGAGACAAAATCGCCGTCGCTCACGTCGAGATCGAACGGCCCCAGCGCTGCGACGCCGCGGTCATAGCGCTTTGTGACGCCCTTCAGACTCACGGCGAATTCCGCACGCGGACGCGTATCGCTTTCGGACATCGCTAAAGCGGTTTCGGTCATCGACGCCGGATTCTACTTTTTGGGCCGCAAGTCGAGGCCGACGCCCTTGTTGACGAACTGCAGCGTATAAGCCTTGCGAAAATCGATATCGCGCCGAACGACGCCGGCCCGCACCATCTTGTCGAAGAAGCTCGCGTAGCGTTCATCGTTCATGGCGCCGATGCCATCACGCAGCGAGTCGCCGGAATCGACGATGCCATGCGCCTTCATCTTGCTGACCGAATAGGCCAGCAGGTCGTCGGTCATTTCGGGATTGAGCTTCTTGATCATGGCATTGCCGGCCGTGTTGTCGCCGTACAGATAGGTATACCAGCCGATGATCGACGCGTCGACGAAGCGCTGCACCAGATCCTGCTTGTTCTCGACGAGATCGCGGCGGGTCTCGATCAGGGTCGAATAGGCATTGAAGCCGGCATCGGCGAGCAGGATCACGGTCGGCTTGAAGCCCGCCTGCTTCTCGACCGCGAACGGCTCCGAGGTGACGTATCCCTGCATCGCGCTCTTCTTGTCGGCGAGAAAAGGCTGCGCGTTGAAGGTATAGGGTTTGACCTTCGCCTCGCTGAATCCGTACTCGGATTTCAGCCATTGGAAATAACTCGCGATCCCCTCCTTGGAGACAAACAGTGTCAGGGCTTTGAGGTCTTCCAGTTTGGCGACTTTGGATTCCGGATGCGCGAGGAAAACCTGCGGGTCCTTCTGGAACATCGCGGCCACCGCGACGACCGGCACATTGTTGGCGACCGCATCGAACGATTGCAGCGTGTTTGCGCTCATGAAAAAATCGAGCTTGCCGGCGACCAGAAGTATCCGGTTGTTTACGTTGGGACCGCCGGGAACGATGGTCACATCCAGGCCGTATTTTTTATAGGTGCCGTCGGCCAAGGCCTGAAAGAAGCCGCCGTGCTCGGCCTCTGCGACCCAATTTGTGCCAAAGGACACCTTGTCCAGCGTCTGCTCGGCCACTGCGGATCCGGCGAAGCAGATCGCCAGCATCAGCCCGGCCGTTAACGTTCGCAGCGAAAGGGCGAGGCGCATCATTGGACTCCGTGGATCATTCTGGCTCATGATAGGGAGCGACCGGATTGGCGCGAATCTCCTGGATTCGGCCCGCGGTCATCGGACACGATAACCTAACTCGCATTTCGGCATGATGAAACGCTGCGCACGATGACCCGCACGCCTCCTTTTGACTGGTCCGCCATTCGCTGGGCCGAGACGCCGCCGACGGCCGCGGCGAACTGGATCGCGGTGCTGCCGCTGGCGGCCACCGAACAGCATGGGCCGCATCTGCCGCTCACCACCGACGTGCTGATCGCGGAAGCTTATCTCGCGCGAGTTCGCGACCTGTTGCCGCCGGATATTCCGGCCGTATTCCTGCCGGTGCAGCCGATCGGCATCTCCACCGAGCACACCGATTTTCCGGGCACGCAAACGCTCAGCAACGAGGCGGCGCTCAAGGCGTGGACCGCACTCGGCGAGGATGTGGCGCGAACCGGCATCAAAAAGATCGTGATAGTGTCGAGCCATGGCGGCAACAGCGCCGCGATGATGATGGTGGCGCAGGACTTGCGCGCACGTCATCGCATGTTGGCGGTCACCACCGCATGGTCGCGCTTCGGCGTGCCCGACGGATTATTCGAGCCTGCGGAGTTGCGCCACGGCATTCACGGCGGTGCGGTCGAAACGTCGATCATGCTGGCGCGTTATCCGCACGAGGTGCACCGCGAGCGCATCGCGAACTTTCATCCCGCGAGCGTCGAAATCGAAAAGAGCTATCGTTGGCTCAGCACGCAGCGGCCCGCGCCGTTCGCGTGGCAGACGCAGGATCTTCATCCGAGCGGCGCGGTTGGCGATGCGACGCAAGCCACCGCCGAGAAGGGCGAACGGTTGCTCGAGCACGGCGCACAGGCATTCTGCGAATTGCTGTCCGACATGCAGCGGTTCGACATGGCAACGCTCAAGGGCGGTCCGCGCACACACGCTTGACCATTGGGCCTGAAACAATCGCGACCATCGCGAAACCGGATTGAAACCAAACTCTTTCGAACCGGAATCGAAGACGCCTCCACCAATGGACATCGCGGCCAGACGGCCGCATCACCATGATGGAGTTATTCAATGTCGATCAAGACCAAGGTTGCTGCCGTCGCGCTCGTTGCCCTCACCGCCACCGGCATGATTGCCGGTTCGGCCCAGCATGCCGATGCCAAGGGTCTTGGTCTCGGACTTGGCATTGCGGCCGGCGTGATTGGCGCCGCCGCGGTCGGCAGCGCCATCGCGGCGGACGGCTACTACTATGACGGCTATCGCCGCTGCGGCTGGGTTCGCCAGTACGACGCCTTCGGCAACTATCTCGGGCGTGTCCGCGTCTGCAACTAACGCCCATCGATCACGCGGCTGTATTGCGCCTTCGCAAAACGACCCGCCCGATCCCCCGGGCGGGTCGTTTCGCATTTCGCGTCAGCGGTGGGGACAACATCCGACGGCGCTCAGGACGCTGTCATGTCGATGTCATCTGACAATGGCATGTACGCCCGCTTCCTCGCTGTGTTAGTTGCAATTGCGAATTAGTTGCAATAATAACTGGGAATACGAACCGCGCAGATTCGATCAAGCGGACGTATCGGCGACGGAATGGCGCTATCAAGTGCGGTCCATGTATGGGACCGGCACCCGTCGGGCCGTGAGGGCTTTGGATGCGTTGCGGGGCGAATGGGGACAATGACCACGACACGGCCCTACCAGTGTCAGCGGAGCGCCCGATGCGGCTGACACGGCCTCAGCGGCGCTTGGGATATCGTGTGCTGGCAGGTGCGGCTCTGGGGGCGCTGGCAATGAACGGCCTTGCCTTTGCGGCGGATGTCGGCATCCCGCGCCCTGTCAAGGCGATCCCCCAGCCTGTCATCGACTGGACCGGCCTCTACTTCGGCGCCCATGCCGGCTTTGGCGGCGGCCGATCTACGGCCACGCTTTTCGATCCCGCACCGGCCACCGGCCACCACGACTTCGGCGGTACCATCGGCGGCTTGCAGGCCGGCTACAACGTCCAGCTTTCCTCGGGACTACTGCTCGGCGCCGAAGCCGACATCTCGTTTCCGAGCTATATCGAATCCAATTCGATCGTCTCGTCGCTGGCAACCGCGCGCTCGGATGTCATCCATCAATGGGATTTCGTCGGAACGGCGCGCGGACGGATCGGCTACACGAGCGGCCCATGGCTCGCCTATGCCACTGGCGGTCTCGCCTGGGCCGGCGAGCGCTACCTGAACAATCCGCCGGCGGGTGATCAGGAGAAGGCGCTGAACATCCGCCTTGGCTGGGTTGCCGGCGCCGGACTTGAGTACGCTTTCGCGCCACATTGGAGCGCGCGGCTCGAGTATCTCTACTATCAATTCGACAAGGCGAACGTTCAGTTTCCATCGGCCACCCAATACGCCGCGACGATGGACATGCAGGCGATCCGCGTCGGTCTCAACCGCAAACTGGACTGGTCCGCACCGGGCGCCGATCTCCCGCTGAAGTCGCTGACCGATCCCGAATCCGACCGTTGGGAAATTCATGGCCAGACGACCTATCTCGGCCAAGGCTATCCGGCATTCCGCGCCCCCTACAGCGGCACCAACAGCCTGACGCCTGCGGCGCAGTATCAAGCGACCTGGAGCAACAGCCTGTTCTTGAACGCGCGGCTTTGGAACGGCGGCGAGGTCTACTACAACCCCGAACTCCTTCAGGGCTTTGGCCTCAATGACACCGTGGGCACCGCGGGCTTCCCAAGCGGTGAGGCGCAGAAGTCCAACTTCCCCTATCCGCACTACAACACATCACGGCTGTTCGTGCGCCAGACCTTCGGGTTCGGCGGCGAGCAGGAGGATCTGCCGAGTGGCCCGACCCAACTCGGTGGCAAGGTCGATATTTCGCGTCTGACGCTGCAGGCCGGCAAGTTCGCGGTGACCGACGTGTTCGACGGCAACGCCTACGCCAAGGATACGCGCAAGGATTTCATGAACTGGTCGATGTGGGCGCCGGGCGCCTTCGACTATTCCGCCGACAAGGTCGGGCTCAGCTACGGCGTCACTGCCGAATTCAACCAGAAGCAATGGGCGCTGCGCGGCGGCTATTTCCTGATGGATTCAGAATCCAACTCGAACAGTTTCGACACCCGGCTATTCCAGCGCGGCGAATACGTGCTGGAGCTGGAAACGCGCTATTCGCTGTTCGGTCAGCCCGGCAAGCTCCGCACCATCGGTTGGCTCAACAGCGCCTATATGGGCAGCTACCGCGACACGCTGAACAATCCCGCATTCAACCTCGACATTGCGCAGACCCGCACCGGCCGTATCAAGTACGGCTATGTGATCAACCTCGAGCAGGCCGTCACCGACGACATCGGACTGTTCGGCCGCTGGAGCTGGAACGACGGCAAGACGGAAATCATGGCGTTCACCGATATCGATGCCAGCCTCTCGCTCGGCACCTCGATCAAGGGCACGCGATGGGGTCGGCCCGACGACGTGATCGGCCTTGGCGGCGCCATCAACGCGCTGTCGAAGGATCATCGCGACTTTATCGCCGCAGGCGGCCTCGGCGTCCTGATCGGCGATGGCCGGCTCAACTACCGCAACGAGCGCGTGCTCGAAGCCTATTACGCCTACGCGCTCAACAAGCAGTTCACGTTCACCGGCGATTATCAACTCATCACCAATCCCGCCTACAACGCAGATCGTGGCCCGGTGCATGTATTCTCCGGGCGGCTGCACGGCGAGTTTTGAAAGCGTCACCCCGCCGGCGCGAATGAATCTGCCTGCGCCTGCACCCAGGCATCGCGGAAGCGTGGATCAGCGGTGCCGCTGATCAATTCACCGGGCCGCAACGACGGGTAGAGCTTGTCGAACGACGCCACTTCCGTGTTGGAGACGCGCTGCGAAAAGTGCACCGGGCGAAGCTCCTGCGGATGCTCGAGGCCGGCCGCTGCGATCAGCTCGGTCAGCGCCTGCAGCGTCGCATGATGATAGTTGAAGACGCGCTCGACCTTGTGCGGCACCACCAGCGCGCGGTTGCGCGACGGATCCTGCGTCGTCACGCCGGTCGGACAGCGATCGGTGTGGCAACTCAGCGACTGGATGCATCCGAGCGCGAACATGAAGCCGCGCGCCGAATTGCACCAGTCGGCGCCGAGCGCTATGGCGCGGGCGATGTCGAACGCGGTCGCGATCTTGCCGGAAGCACCGATCTTGATGCGCTCGCGCGCGCCGATGCCGATCAGCGCGTTGTGCACGAAATTGACGCCCTCGCGCATCGGCATGCCGAGATGGTCCATGAATTCCAGCGGCGCCGCACCGGTGCCGCCTTCGTTGCCGTCGATGACGATGAAATCCGGATAAATGCCGGTTTGCAGCATCGCCTTGCAGATGGCGAGAAACTCCCACTTGTGCCCAACGCAAAGCTTGAAGCCGGCCGGCTTGCCGCCCGAGAGGCGACGCATCTCATCAATGAATTCCATCATGCCGATCGGCGTCGAGAACGCCTTGTGATACGGCGGCGAGATGCAATCCTCGCCCATGCCGACACCGCGGATTCTGGAAATCTCTTCCGAGACCTTTGCCGCCGGCAGCACGCCGCCATGACCGGGCTTTGCGCCCTGGCTGACCTTAAGCTCGACCATCTTGATCTGGTCATCGGCAGCGACACGGGCGAATTCGTCGGGATTGAACGTGCCGTCGCGATTGCGGCATCCGAAGTAGCCGGAGCCGATTTCCCAAATGATGTCGCCGCCGTTCTCGCGATGATAGGGGCTGAAGCCGCCCTCGCCGGTATCGTGAGCGAAGCCGCCCTTTTTCGCGCCGGCATTGAGCGCGCGCACGGCGTTGGGGCTGAGCGCGCCAAAGCTCATCGCGGAAATATTGAAGACCGATGCCGAATACGGCTTCTTGCAATCGGGCCCCCCGATGGTGATGCGGAATTTCTCCTCGGCATGCGGCTTCGGCGCCATCGAATGATGCATCCATTCGTAGCCTTCGGCGTAGATGTTTTCCTGAGTGCCGAACGGCCGCTTGTCGAGCACCATCTTGGCGCGCTGATAGATCACCGCGCGGGTGTCGCGGCTGAACGGCATGCCGTCCTTTTCACTCTCGAAGAAATACTGCCGCATCTCGGGGCGGATTTCTTCGAGCAGAAAGCGGATGTGCGCCGAGATCGGATAATTCCGTAGAACCGCGTGGCTCTTCTGCAGGAGATCGCGGATACCGAGCGCGGTGAGCGCGCCGAAGATCAGGATCGGAATGACGACGACCTTGAGGATCTTGTGGTCCGAGATTCCGAGACCAATCAGCAGCGCGGTCACCACCCCGCAGATCGTCAGAACGATGAAGCGCGGCGAAAAGGGAAGCATCAACGTTTCCATAAAACCCCCTGGCGAACCCGCGGTATGCCGTCGAACGAAACCATACATCATGCCGAAATGACAGGCATTACAGCATAGCGAGCCAACGTCACAAATTACAAACCCCGCTTCCCGCGAAATCAATCCGGCGGCGCGCCACCATCCTTGGGTATTGCGTTGCAGCGCCGGGCAACCGGTGGCGGTTCATCCGCGTGTCATGTCGTTGGTTCAGAACCTGCAGCATCCGGATATCCAGAAGGAGTTGCTCGTCATGACCGATGCTGCCCTGCCGGGCTCGATCGAACCCGCCCTGAAGAAAGGTCCCGATCTCGATCGCGGCTTTCATCCCCTGACCGGCGTCATCTATCTCGGCGTCGTCGCCGCAGCGCTGCTCTTTGTCGCCTACAGCATTTATACCGACGTCGACGCAACGGGCACGCGCGTGACATCGCTCCTGCCTTATATCCTTCTGTTCATAGCGCTTCTGATCGCGCTCGGCTTCGAATTCGTCAACGGCTTCCATGATACCGCCAACGCCGTCGCGACAGTGATCTATACGCGTTCGATGCCGGCCCATATCGCCGTGATCTGGTCCGGGATGTTCAATCTCTTCGGCGTGCTGCTGTCGTCCGGCGCGGTCGCCTTCGGAATCGTTTCCCTGCTGCCGGTCGAACTGATCCTGCAGGTCGGCAGCGGCGCAGGCTTCGCCATGGTGTTCGCACTGCTGATCGCGGCGATCATCTGGAACGTCGGCACGTGGTACTTCGGTTTGCCGGCATCGAGCTCCCATACCCTGATCGGATCGATCATCGGCGTCGGCATCATGAATGCGCTGCTCCATGGACGCAGCGGTACTTCGGGTGTGGACTGGTCGCAAGCAACCAGCATCGGCAAGGCGCTGCTGCTGTCGCCGCTGTTCGGCTTCCTGCTGGCTGCCGGACTGCTGTTGGTCCTGAAAACGGTTTTGTTGAAGGCCGGGCCGGCGCTGTTTGCCGAGCCGAAGGGCGATCAACCACCGCCGATCTGGATCCGCGGCATCCTGGTTCTCACATGCACGCTCGTCAGCTTCTTCCATGGATCGAACGACGGCCAAAAGGGCATGGGTCTGATCATGCTGATCCTGATCGGCACCGTGCCGACAGCATACGCCCTGAACCGCACCTTGCCGGCCAGCGAGACCGCGCGCTTCGTCACCACCTCCGACGCTGCGAGCAAGATCATCGACAGCAAGGCCGCGGGCTACAGCGTCCTTGGCAACCCGCGCCCGGCCGTGACCAACTATGTCGCCGCCCATCAGATCAACGAGGGCACCTATCCGTCGCTCGCCGTGCTGGTACGCGACATTGGTCAGCAGGTCACGCAATACGGAAGCCTCGCGAAGGTCCCGTCCGAGCGTGTGGGCAACACCCGTAACGACATGTATCTGGCCTCGGAAGCAATCCGAATCCTGATGAAGGACAAGGAGAGCGAACTCAGCAGCGCCGAGGTCGCGACACTCGGCACCTACAAGAGCGCGCTCGATGAATCGACCAAGTTCATTCCGACCTGGGTGAAGATCGCGGTCGCGATCGCGCTGGGGCTCGGCACGATGGTCGGCTGGAAGCGGATCGTGGTCACGGTCGGCGAGAAGATCGGCAAGACGCACCTGACCTATGCCCAGGGCGCCTGCGCCGAGATCACAGCCGCGGCGACGATCGCCGCCGCCGACGGCTACGGCTTGCCCGTATCGACCACACACGTTCTGTCGTCGGGCATCGCGGGCGCCATGTCAGCCAACGGATCGGGCCTGCAATGGTCGACCATCCGCAACATCGCGCTCGCCTGGGTGCTAACGCTTCCGGCCGCCATGCTGCTCTCGGGGACGCTCTACTTCCTGTTCTCGAAACTGTTCTGAACGACGGTCAGCAAAAAGCCGCCGCCTCGTTCGGGGCGGCGGCTTTTCTGTTTGCCGAAACGATCGGTGCGCCGAGATCAGCGCTCGACAAAGGCCTTTTCAATGACAAAGTGGCCGGGCTCGCTGTGGTTACCCTCGATGAAATCGCGCGCCTCGAACATCTGCTTGAGATCGTCGAGCATCGCCGGGCTGCCGCACAGCATGATGCGGTCGGTTTCGATATCGAGCGGCCCCTGCCCGATGTCGTTGAAGATCTGCTCGGACGAAATGAGATCGGTGATGCGCCCGCGATTGCGGAACGGCTCACGCGTCACGGTCGGGTAGTAGACGAGCTTCTCGTTCAGCATCGGTCCGAACAATTCGTCCTCGCGCAGGCCGGCGACCAGTTGCTCGCCATACGCCAGCTCGGACACCTGGCGGCAGCCATGCACCAGCACGATGCTCTCGAACCGCTCATACACGTCCGGGTCCTTGATCAGGCTTGCGAACGGCGCGAGTCCGGTGCCGGTCGACAACAGCATCAGCCGCTTGCCGGGCAACAGGTTGTCGGTGATCAGCGTGCCGGTCGCCTTGCGCCCGACCAGAATCGTGTCGCCTTCCCTGATCTTCTGCAGCCGCGAGGTCAGCGGGCCATCGGCGACCTTGATCGAGAAGAACTCCAGCGTCTCCTCGTGATTGGCGCTCGCCATGCTGTAGGCGCGCAGCAACGGGCGTCCCTCGACTTCGAGGCCGATCATTGCAAATTGACCGTTCATGAATCGGAAGCTGGAATCGCGCGTTGCGCGGAAGCTGAACAGCGTGTCGGTCCAGTGGCGAACAGAAAGAACTTTCTCTCGATGAAAGGCGCTCATGGCTTTTGTTTCGTCCATCGCGCGGCCAGCGAAACAAACCGCCCTCGTGGCGGGAATGTTGCAAAAACCGCTGCAAACATTGGGGATTCCGGCGCCTCATCGCGCCGATAGGGTAGTTAGTCAAAGCTGATGTGAGGTTCAATTGCGGAGTGAAAATGGCGTCCAAGTATTTTTCTAAATAGTTTATCTGCCGCCTTACGCACGATCAGACGAAATTTCATGCTGAAATGGACTGGCCTCGCGCAATAACTTTCCGCGCATGCATCAGGCGCCGACGCGGTCGCGCCAAGCGCAATGGTCAAACGTCAAAGACGATGTCGTCGGCCCCTGCATTCTGCGCAGCCGGTAGCACCACCGTCATCGTCGGGTCGATCATGACCGCCCAATGCAAGGGCGCCTTCACGATCCGACGCAACAGTCCCTGATGAACGAAGCGGCTCTCGGTGCTGCACGCATGCAGCGCCGCCACCATGATGTCAGCATTCGATCCGTCACGGCTGTAGGGCAGAAAAATCTGCTCGATGGTCACGGGAATGCCATTGCGGTCCGTGACGGGGACAATCGAATACATCGGAAGCCGGTTCACGATGCAGGCATCCCAGATCGGACGCGCTGCCGCCGCCATCACCTCATCGAGGCATTGATGGAGAAACCGCGACGGCATTGTCTCGTCATAGACCTGCTCGACACGCGGACCGGCTGCCACACAAAAATAAGACAGTTCATCGCCATCGCGCCTGACATCGTTGACCAAAAGATCGGCGACATCGCCGGCGCGCTCATTGGGAACGAAGGTCGCGAACTTCGGCAACGCGTTCTGACCGCGAGAGCGGTGCCAGTCGCGCACCAGGCTGACATGCCGGATCGATCGGACGATGCTGACATGCGCCTTCTGAAACTGCATCGGACGACCGACCTCGAGCGCCGTGGACCGGCGGATGGCTACTGGCAGTGGTGGATTATGGAAGAACCTTGCGAAGAAACCGCTGGTCCTGATTCGTGATTTTCAAGAACGTTAGCATGAGAATGAAATGACGGTCATCGGCAGGCAAGCCTCGTCCGAACGGCAAACCCCAAATTTTTGGTGAGCTCCATTTTTGGCCCGATCCCGATACCACCCGGGTCACAGCCGGCATCCCGAAGGGCCATCGGCATGCCGTTTCCGTTGTCGAAAGCCGTTGCGCGGACTAGCGTCATACCAATGCTGGCGGGTTGCTCAACGAACCACGCCCAAAGGGGAAACCATGCCGGACACCGTCAATCGCCAGATCCTGCTGGTGGAGAAGCCCGCGGGCAAACTCGGCCGCGAACACTTCAAGCTGGTTGAGGGGCGCATGCCCGAGCCGAAAGACGGCGAGGCGCTGCTGCACGTGCGCTACATCTCGCTCGACGCCGCCAACCGCGCCTGGATGCACGGCGCGACCTATCGCTCCGCGGTCGAAGCCAACACCGTGATGGCCGGCGGCGGCATCGCCGAAGTGGTGTCATCGAAAGCGCCCGGCCTCAAGCCGGGCGACATCGTGTTCGGCGATACCGGTTGGCAGGACTATGCGGCCGTGCCGGCAAAGCATCTCAGCAAAATGCCGCGCCTGGAACCGATGACGCATCTGCTCAGCGTCTACGGCATCGCGGGCCTCACCGCCTATTTCGGCCTGCTCGATGTCGGCAAGCCCAGGACTGGCGAGACCGTAGTGGTGTCGGCGGCGGCAGGCTCCGTTGGATCAATTGTCGGACAGATCGCGAAGATCAAGGGTTGCCGGGTGGTCGGTATCGCCGGCGGCAAGGACAAATGCCACTGGCTGACATCCGAACTCGGCTTCGATACCGCCGTTGATTACAAGGACGGCGCGACCTTCAAGGCGCTGCGCGCCGCGGCGCCAAAAGGCATCGACGTCTATTTCGACAATGTCGGCGGCGACATCCTCGAGGCCTGCATCGCGCAGATGAACCTCAACGGCCGCATCGCCTGCTGCGGCGCGATCTCGCAATACGACGGTGTGCCGTCAGCGCACGGACCGCGCGGCGTGCCCGGCCTGATCGTGGTCAAGCGGCTCACCATGCAGGGCTTCATTGTGATGGACTACATGGACCGACGCGATGCCGCGCTCGCTGACCTGCAGTCATGGGTCGCGTCCGGCAAGCTCAAGGTGCAGGAAGACGTGATCAACGGCATCGAGAACACCCCGCAGGCGCTGATCGGCCTGCTAGCCGGCGAAAACCGAGGCAAGCGCATGGTGAAGGTGTAGCGAGGCTTACCCTCCCATGGCGGAGAGTGGTCCCTTATCCTACGCACTTCATGCGTTGCCGCGATCCTCGCGGAACAGGCCGAGCTTCTCCTGCACCGGGCGATCCGAGTAGCTGAACAGCACCGCCTCCTCGCTTGCCTCGTGGCTGACCGGGTGCCAGCTCGGCACCACGAAAATATCCTTCGGCCCCCATTCGAACACGGTGTCGCCGATGCGCGAACGGCCACGGCCTTCCACCGGCACGAACACGGTGGCATCGGTCGCACGATAGCGGCTCGACGAAAACCCCTTCGGCAGCAGCTGGATGAAGGTGCCCATGGTCGACATCGCGTAGTCGCCATTGACCGGATTGGTGTAGCGCATCTTGACGCCATGGCAGGCATCCCAGTCGCTATGCGCCTTCAGCTTCTCCAGCGCCTCGCGCGCATGGGCATAGGGATAGTTGAATACCGGCGAGGATTTCGCGGTGTATTTCAGATCGACCGGCAACAGGTTGCTGCCGTAGCGCGCGAAGCTGTCGCCCTCGGGACGCCCGACCGGCTGCTCGTCCTTGCCGAGACCTTCGGCGAATGACGCATCGAAGAACTGCACCAGCGGAATGTCGAGCCCATCGAGCCAGAACATTGGATCCGGCGAGGCGTTGCCGTGATCGTGCCAGGCCATCGCCGGCGTGATGACGAAGTCGCCGGGCTCCATCATGGTGCGCTCGCCGTCAACGGTGGTATGCGCGCCCTTGCCTTCGAGGATGAAGCGCAGTGCCGACTGCGAATGCCGGTGCGCCGGCGCCACTTCGCCCGGCATGACCAGTTGCACGCCACCATACAGCGAGGTCGTGATCTTGGATTGGCCACGCAAGCCGGGATTTTCGAGGATCAACACCCGCCGCTCGGCCTCCTTGGCGGTGATCAGCGCGCCTGCTTCCAGCATGTAGGCGCGGATCGCATCGAAGTGCCAGAGGTGCGGGCGGCAGGCACTCTTCGGCTGCGGCGTGATGAGATCGCTCATCACGTTCCACAGCGCGGTCATGCTCTCGCCGTCGATCTTGCGATAGAACGCCTCACGCTCGGGCGTGCGTTGCGGGGCCTGCTCCATGGTGTCTGTCTCCCTGTCGATGATTGACAGCATACTGAAAGAACGCATACGGTCAATATCGGCGACAGCAACGCCGAGAGGAACCATACGTGAAATTGCATGGCTATTTCCGCAGCAGCGCTGCATGGCGCGTGCGCATTGCGCTCAACCTCAAGAGTTTGAAGGTCGATCACCTCGCCCGCCACCTGCGCAAGGGCGAACAGCGCGCGGCCGACTATCTCACCTGCAACCCCCAAGGGCTGGTGCCGACGCTGGAACAGGACGACGGCACCATGCTGACCCAGTCGCTCGCCATCATCGAATGGCTCGACGAAACCCATCCCACCCCGCCGCTGCTGCCGCGCGATCCGCTCGCACGGGCAAAAGTCCGCGCTTTCGCCCAGGCGATCGCCTGCGATACCCATCCCGTACAGAATTTGAAAGTTCTGAACCGCCTGCGCGAACTCGGCATGGCTGAGCCCGCCGTCACCGCATGGGCCGCGTGGGTCAATACCGAGGGCCTCGGCGCCTGCGAAAAACTTATCAGCAACGAGCCCGGACCATTCTGCTTCGGCGCAGCGCCGAGCCTCGCCGATCTCTGCCTCGTGCCGCAGCTTGGCAACGCGCGGCGCTTCGGCGTCGATGTGTCGGCCTATCCGCGCCTGTTGCGCGCGGAAGCCGCCGCCAAGGCGATGCCGGCTTTTGCCGATGCCACGCCGGACAGGCAGCCCGATGCCGAATAAGCCATCGATGCAGGACGTCTACACCAAGCCGGGGCATTTGTTCCGGCGCATGCAGCAGATCGCGGTGGCGATCTTCATGGAGGAATGCGCCGCGCTCGATCTCACGCCGGTGCAGTATGCCGCGCTGGTGGCGATCCGCGACGACCCCGGCATCGACGCGACGCGGCTGTCAGCGCTGGTGGCGTTCGACCGCTCCACCCTCGGCAGCGTGCTGGAGCGGCTGGAGGCGAAGGAGATGATCGTTCGCCGCCCAACCCCCGACGACAAGCGCGTCAAGGTGCTGCACATGACGCCGAAGGGACAGCGCCTGCTGGCAAAGGCAATGCCGGCGGTCGATCGCGCCCAAGAGCGCATGATGGCACCGCTCGCGCCGTCCGAGCGCAAGATCATGATGACGCTGCTCGCGAAGCTTGTGCATCTCAACAATGAGGTCTCGCGCGCACCGCTGCGAGTCGATCATGGCAAAGCGCGTCGCCGCCTCAACGGCAGTGCGAGCGAACAGACCCATGCCTGAGCCGCGACCGATCCTGATCGCCGGTGGCGGTATCGGCGGGCTCGCCTGCGCGATGGGCCTCGCGCAAAAGAGCTTCCGTGTCACCGTGCTGGAAAAAGCTGCCACGCTCGGCGAGATCGGCGCCGGCATCCAGCTCGGCCCCAACGCGTTTCATGCCTTCGATACCCTCGGCGTCGGCGAGGCCGCCCGCGCCATGGCTGTTTACATCGACAAGCTGCGGCTGATGGATGCGCTGACCGCGGAGGAGATCACCCACATCGACCTCGGCGAGGCATTCCGCGCCCGCTTCCGCAATCCCTACGCTGTCGTGCATCGCGGCGACTTGCATGGCGTGTTCCTGAAGGCTTGCCGCGAGCATCCGATGATCGAGTTGCGCACCAGCAGCGAGGTCACCGGTTACGACCAGGACGGTTCATCCGTCACCGCGCGCCTCGCCAGCGGCGAGCACGTCATCGGCGCATTGCTGATCGGCGCCGACGGGCTGTGGTCCAACATCCGCCGGCAGGCGATCGGCGACGGCGCGCCGCGTGTCTCCGGTCACACCACCTATCGCTCGGTGATCCCGACCGAACAGATGCCGGAGGACTTGCGCTGGAATGCGGCAACGCTGTGGGCCGGACCGAAGTGCCATATCGTGCACTATCCGCTGTCGGGCTGGAAGGTATTCAACCTCGTCGTCACCTATCACAACGATGCGCCGGAGCCGGTTGCCGGCAAGCCGGTCTCCGAAGACGAAGTGATGCAGGGCTTTACCCACGTCCATCCGCGCGCACAAAACATCATTCGTCACGGCAAGGACTGGAAGTTGTGGGTGCTGTGCGACCGCGACCCGAACGAACGCTGGATCGACGGCCGCGTCGCGCTGCTCGGCGACGCCGCGCATCCGATGATGCAGTATTTCGCGCAAGGCGCCTGCATGGCGATGGAAGATGCTGTCTGCCTGTCGCAGATGTTGGCGGATCGATCGAACGATCTCGCCGCCGCGCTGGAGCACTATCGCGCACAACGCTTTCCACGCACCGCGCGTGTCCAGCTGCAATCGCGCCTGATCGGCGAACACATCTATCATCCGGCTGGGCTGCATGCGGACCTGCGCAACGCCATCATGGGCGCGAAGTCGTCGGAGGATTACTACGGCCACCTTGCCTGGCTCTATGGCGGCACAGGGCTGACGACTGCGGCCTCCGTTTGACACCCACGAAGCGTCGGGGCCCGGAATCCATAACCACGACAAGGATTATGGATTCCGGGTTCGATGCTTCGCATCGCCCCGGAATGACGAGCAGAGAGGGCGCTGTCGCTCAATACCTGTACGGCTCGATCTCCAGCAGCGGGAACGAGCTGAAGACGTGCGGCAGGTTGGTCGCCGTCGCCGGATGCAGATATGACGCGTTGAGTTCGCCGAATGACGTGACGCCGAGCAGCCCGAGACAGCGGATCGTCTCGTCCTCCAGCAACTCAAGCAGACGAACGATTCCCTCCTCGCCCTTCGCCGCCAGCGCGCAGCATTGCATGCGACCGATACCGACGAGATCGGCACCGGATGCGATCGCCTTCACGATATCGGTGCCGCGGCAGATGCTGCCATCCACCATGATCTTGGCGCGACCCGCGACCGCCTTGACGATCTCCGGAAGCACATGCATCGAGCCGCGGCCGTGATCGAGCTGGCGGCCGCCGTGGTTGGACACGTAGATCCATTCGACGCCGTGATCGCAGGCCATCACAGCATCCTCGGCCGTTGCGATGCCCTTGAGCACCAGCGGTATCTTGAACTTGTCCTTGATGAGCTTCACCGTGCGCCAGCTCAGACCCATCTGGAATTCGCCGCCAGCGGCGCGGACACGACTGGCGCGCACGTAACGCTTGGCGAGATCGCGTTCGCGGCGGCTGTAATGCGCGGTATCGACCGTCAGGCAGAACGCGGTGTAACCATTATCGATGGCGCGACGAACCTGATCTTCCACATAGGCGTCATCGCCGCGCACATAGAGCTGGAAGATCCGCAGCGCATCCGGCGCGGCTTTCGCCAACCCCTCAAGACCGGGCTGCGATACCGAACTCAGCATGTGTGCCGCGCCGAACAATCCCGCGCCACTGCCGACCGCGCCGCCACCGCCGGGATCGAACATCTCGAGCGCGCCGACCGGCGCCATCATCACGGGCAGCCGCAATCTGCGGCCAAAGACCTCGACAGAGGTATCGACTTTATGGACATCACGCAGCACGCGCGGCCGGAATGCGACCTCGTCCAGTGCCATGCGGTTGCGCCGCATGGTGGTCTCGGATTCCGAGGCGCCGGCGATGTAATCCCAGGCGTTCTGGTTCAGATTGGCCCGCGCCCGGCGGACCAACTCGTGGAGATTCTGGAATTCCTCGTCGGTGGTGCCGAGTTCGGCGGCCTGGGCCGGCCGAACACGCCTTGCCTCACTCATATGTCTCACTCCCGTTCCTGCAACTCGCGGCTTGTCGTTTTATGCCGCGCCGATTTACGCCTCGACACACGCGCAATGCAACATGTGCACCGATCCGCATAGCGGCGTTGCGAATTGGAACGTTCCCGGCTGAAGCGCCCTATGGCGGCACGACCTGACGTGATATCCAGAACGCATGACAGCCGTTCAGGTCAAAAAGCTTGTCATCGCGATCGGAACAGCCGGCCATGTCTCGGCGCTTCTAAGCCATCCGCGCGACGCCCGCGCATGCTTTATCGTCGCGCACGGCGCAGGCGCCGGCATGACACATCCCTTCATGGAAGCCATCGCGAGCGGGCTTGCCGAACGCGCCGTCGCGACACTGCGCTATCAATTCCCCTATATGGAGAAAGGCAGCAAGCGACCGGATTCCCCAGCGGTCGCTCATGCCACCGTGCGCGCCGCCGTGGCCGAGGCGGCGGGCCTCTGTCCGGATTTGCCGCTCATCGCCGGCGGCAAATCGTTCGGCGCCCGCATGACCTCGCAGGCGCAGGCAAACGCGCCGCTGCCCGGTGTGCGCGGGCTCGCATTTCTCGGCTTTCCTCTGCATCCGGCGGGCAAGCCTTCTATCGACCGCGCCACACACCTCTTGGATGTCAAAATCCCGATGCTGTTCCTGCAAGGCACGCGCGACACGCTCGCCGAACTGAAATTGCTGGAGCCTGTCGCCAAGAACCTCGGAAAGCGAGCCACACTGCACGTGGTGGACGGCGGCGATCATTCCTTCCACGTGTTGGCCCGCTCGGGTCGCAAGGATGCCGACGCCATGCGTGAAATTTGCGATGCGACGGCGGTATGGATCGACAAGATCGCTGACGGTGCGCACGCAGATTCCCACCATCAATGAATTTTCATCCCATCCTCACAAAAAGGGGCTAGTGTCGGCGCGACCACGATATCTATCTAGCCATGTCATCATGGTTTTCCAATTTGGGGGCTCAAATGAAAACAGAGAAGATCGTTGTTCTCGGCTTGGCCGCGGGTCTGCTGCTTGCTGCGAGTGACGCAAGAGCCGCCGATCTTCCGTTGAAGGCGAAAGCGGTGGAGTACGTGAGGGTTTGCTCCCTGTATGGCGCTGGATTCTACTACATTCCGGGTACCGATACCTGCATCAAGTTGGGTGGCTATCTGCGCGTTGATGTCCTTGCGAACTCGAACGCGGTCAACACCGGTAATGAATCGGGGCCCGGCGGGGCCAACAATCGTTTCACGAATGCCTACACCTGGCGGTCTCGTGAAGATCTGAACATCGACACCCGCACCGCGACCGAATACGGCGTACTTCGCACGTACTTCGATACACGATTCACATGGACGGGCGGCAGCTATGCCGGCACCGGCGGAACGACCTATTCCGGAGATGCGGTTGCCGGTGGTTCGCTCGGCGTCTACTACGCCTTCATTCAGTTCGCCGGGTTCACGATGGGTAAGGCGGTCTCGCAGTTCAGTACGCCGTGGCACAATTATCCCGGCAACAACTTCGACGGCCTCGTCGGTGGCGGCGGCTCGGACAGCGGCGTCAATCAGTTTACCTACACGGCCGAATTCGGTCAGGGCATCTCGGCCGCCATTTCGGTCCAGGACCAGACTGCCTACTATCAGGCCGGGCTCAACAATCTCGCCGTTCCCGGTAGCTTTGGCTATGGCACGAGCGACTATGGTGGAACGAACATTCCCGATATCGTCGCTCAACTCCGTGTCGATCAGACCTGGGGCATATTCCAGGCATCGGTGGCCGCGCACAACAACCACGCCGCGTATTACGGCGGAGGCGAGCCCAGCGGACATCCGGATGACGCGTGGGGATGGGCTGGCCAGTTGGGCCTGTCCATCAAAAACATCCCGACGGGACCTGGCGACAAGATCAACGTCGAAGGCGTGTATACCAACGGTGCAACCCGCTACAACATCCAGGATCTGGCCACCGCGGCCGGCGCCGCTACAGTCTATGGCAATAGCAGCGTAGCGTATCAGAGCGTTGGGTTCGGGTTTGCTCCCGACACGGTGTTCGGGCCGACCGGATCGCAGCAGTTGGTCCAGACTTGGGGTATGCGCGGCGCCTACACCCACAACTGGAATCCTGCATGGGATTCCAGCATTTACGGCGCATATGCCTCGATCAGGTACACCGGGGAGGCCAAGAGTTTGATGTGCGGCGCGGGCGGTACCGTTCTGGTCCGTCTCTCTGCCGGTTCCACCTGCAACCCGGACTACAACATTGCGCAGCTAGGGTTCATCACACGCTGGACACCGGTCAAGAACCTGGTCTTCTCTGCCGATTTCACCTGGACCCATCTGGATCAGAAGTACGCAGGCTTGTTCGACGCCGCCAGCGCTGCAATCGCCAAGCCGGCGACCGACTACGAACTGAAGAACCAGGATACGTTCCTTGTCCTGCTTCGCGCACAGCGTAACTGGTAGTTCGGATACGCCGCGCCTCTCAAGAACCTTGACTGCGTCCCGTCGCGGCCCTCCTTTTGGAGGGCCCGCGATCGGGACGCGTTGTTCGATTCAGTCCAACACGAAGCGACCGCCAAAAGGGCGGAATAACAAAGCTTCCGAAAATTCGATCCATTGATCGCGGTGTGACCGGAGCGCGACGATGCAGCGATCGGCGCGTCTTGCATCGGATGTTGCACGAAAGCGCTGGCGATCCCGGGAAGACTCGAACTTCCGACCTACGGTTTAGGAAACCGTCGCTCTATCCGGCTGAGCTACGGGACCGGATGCCAAGTGGCATATGCAAGCTCATACCAGAGCAAGGTCTGTATCGCTACCCCTGCCCCGCGCCGCGAATCTGCTCCGCACTGAGGCCCGGCGAGCCCTTCGCATCGGCCTCCGCCTGCCGGATCAGCGTTACGATGCGGCGAGACAGCGGCGCCTTCAATCCGTGACGGTCCGCCAGCGTGACGATCACGCCCTGGAGATAGTCGATTTCGGTGCGCCGGCCGCGCTGCAGATCCTCCCACATCGACGAGCGCGCCTGCGGATCGATTTGCATCATCTGCCCCAGCAGCAGGCGGAACACGCCATCCGGCAGCCGCAGGAGATAGGGCGTCAGCCACATCGGCAACGGCGTCGTCGGAATGGGCGCGATGCCTTCCGCGCCGATGACCGCCAGCGCTTCCGTCATCTGGTCCGCCAGCAATCTGCGCCATGCGCGCCGCGCAAGCTGCTCGCGCAACGGCAACCCCGACAGCGCATTGAGCGCGTTGTTGAGATTGACCACCAGCTTGCCCCATTGCACGCCGGCGATGTCATCGGTCGCGCGGATAGCAAGGCCATCCACCGACAGTCGCGCCGCAGTATCGGTGTCATCGCGTTCGACAAGGATGTCACCGGATGTCGCGCGATGGAATTTTGCTCCCTCGAGGGCGATCACGTTGAACGGCACCATGCCGGCCAGCACCTTGCGGCCCTGCAGCGCCTGCCGCAGCACATCGACATTGCCGACGCCATTCTGAAGGCTGACGACCGTCGCGTCGGAACGCGCGTAGCGCGCGATCAGACCGGCGATGTCGGCGGTATCCGCACTCTTGACGGTGACAACGATGACATCGGCCGCGCTGAGAATGTCCGGCTCGGCCGACAGCGCCACGGACGCCGCATCCAGACGATGCGACAGGCCTTCGAGGCTCGTTACGGTGAGACCGTGCGCCTCGATCTCCGCGATGATGCGCGGCCGCGCCAGCAATGACACCCGATGCCCGCCTGCGGCGAGCATGCCGCCGACGAAACATCCGATACTACCGGCGCCGGCGATGCAGACCGATTGCTGGGCCACCGTCATTCATCTCCCGGTCATTTTCGCTTCGATAGCAGAGCGGTCAGGCCATGCCTACGGCCCGCGCGAAGCGCCTTGTGACCGTCATACGGCGACGCTATCTTTCGCCATGGGCGGGCGCTGAAACAGGAGACGACCATGGGTTTGCTCGACGTTCTTAACGGTATGCAAAATGGGCCGCGCGGCCCCAGCGATCCCAATGCCAAAAGCAGCGGCGGCATGTCGCCGATGACCATGGCGATCCTGGCAGTGCTCGGCTACAAGGCCCTGAAACACTTCACCAGCGGCCCATCGGACACCAGCCCATCGGCGGCGCCGGCCCCCGCGCCCGGCGGCACGGTCAATGCCGGCCTGCCCGGCAGTGGCGGCGGCCTGGGCGATCTCCTCAAAGGCGGGCTCGGTGGCCTGCTGGCGGGCGGTGCCGCGGGCAGCGTCCTCAGCGGCGGCCTCGGCGACCTGCTCAACCAGTTTCAGCAGAGCGGCCATGGCGACACCGCCAATTCGTGGGTCAGCCCGGGAGCGAACAAGCAGATCGCGCCCGGCGATCTTGCCAACGCGCTCGGCGCCGACCAGATCAATCACCTCACCTCGCAGACCGGCCTGTCGCGCGATGAACTGCTCGCGGGATTGAGCCAGCATCTGCCCGAGGTCATCAACCACCTGACACCCGATGGGCGGTTGCCGACGGAGAGCGAGCTGTCACGCCTGCTCTGAGCGAACCGCTACGTTCCGCGAGATCGGTTCGATTGGTCTCGCGACGTGGTTAGACATCGCAGGTATTTCGAGAAAGGACTTTCGTCATGAGCGGCATTCTCTGGATCATCATCGTGGGCTTCGTCGCAGGTATCATCGCGCGCATGCTGTCCCCGGGCCCGAACAACCCGAGCGGCTTCATCCTCACCACGATCCTCGGCATCGCCGGCGCGTTCCTCGCCACGTGGGTCGGTCAAGCGATCGGCCACTACAGCCCCAATCAGGGCGCGGGCTTTATCACGTCAACCATCGGCGCATTGGTGGTGCTGTTCATCTGGAACAGGCTGGTAGCCGCACGCATCATTCCCGATCCCGGATCGAAATAACAAAAGGCCCCCGGACGAAATCCGGGGGCCTTTTTGCCATCCGAGGGTCCGCCCTCGGAAATCCTCACAGGGTCAGATGCATTCCCGCATCCATGCGAACGACCTCGCCGGTCATGTGACCCGACTGCGGCGAGGCGAGGAAGCACACGAGCTGCGCGATATCGTTAGCCGTTGAAGCGCGCTTGAGCGCGACCTTTGCGACCACGCTGTCGCGCACTTGCGCTGCTGCGGCTGCGCCGCGACCCTTGGTGAACCAGGGCGTATCGATATAGCCGGGACAGACCGTGTTGACGCGGATCAGCGGCGCCAGCGCGCGCGCCAGCGACAGGGTCATGGTGTTGAGCGCGCCCTTGCTCGCGGCATAGGCGACCGACGATCCACCGCCGCTGATGCCGGCAACCGACGAGGTGTTGACCACGGCGGCAGCGCGGCCCGAGGCCTTCGCGTTTGCCTCCAGGAGCGAACGCGCGGCGCGCACCATCTGATAAGGGCCGATGGTATTGACCGCATAGATGCGTTGAAAATCCTCGGCGGACAATCCGTCGAGATCGCCATGCGGCACGTGCTTGGTGGTGCCCGCATTGTTGATCAGCGCGTCGACGCGGCCCCATGGCGCGGCAGCCGCCACGATCTTTTTGCAGTCCTCGTCGCGCGCGACGTCCCCCTGGACCACCACGATATCGCCGCCGGCCTTGCGGCAGAGATCGGCGGTTTCCTCCGCGTCCTTCTTGCTCGATGCGTAATTGATGACGATGCGCGCGCCGCCTTTCGCCAAAATGGCGGCCGTCGCCGCGCCGAGACCGGACGCGGAGCCCGTAACGATGACGCACATTCCATCCCTGGACATCTGTCTTTCCTTTTTGATTGTCGTCCGACTATCGACGTGCCCCGTTACCATATCGTCAGGCCGTCATCGAGCAAGCTTCGCCGAAAGTCCGTTGCGCGGAATAAATCATTCCGGCACGTCCGGCAATCCGCGCATGAGCCGTCCGCAGGCAGCCCTGCGGACATCGGCGCTTGTCATCATCCGCCCTTTTCCCCATCATGGCGGCACTGAAAATGACAAGCCGTGTCCGGCAATATGCAGGACGCGATGTAGTCCTGTGAGTGAGGAACGCCGTGGCGGAGAGTGATAATATTGTTGCCGAAACCGCGGAGAAGATCTTCGCCGATCTCGCCGACGCCCAGACCATCAACCGCGACAAGGAAGGCAACTGGAAAGCGCCGCTCTGGAGCGCGCTCACCGAAGCCGGCCTGCCGCTATCGTGGGTGCCGGAAGACTGCGATGGCTCCGGCGCGAGCCTTGCCGACGGTTTCAGCGTTCTGAGTTCCGCCGGACGCTTCGCCGTCGCGGTGCCACTTGCCGAAACCATGCTCGCCGGCTGGCTGCTGGCGCAGGCCAAGATCGCCTCACCCGAAGGTGCGATGACGATTGCGCCGGCGGGCCCGCGCGACACCATCAAGCTCGACGCCGACGGCACCCTGAGCGGCCGCGCGCGCGGCGTGCCTTTCGCCAAGGACGCAGTTCACCTTGCCGTGCTGGCAAAGGGCGGCAACGGCTGGTCGATCGCGCTGGTCGACGCCAAATCCTGCCGGATCGAAACGGGCCTCAATCTCGGCAGCGACAGCAGCAACACGGTGACCTTCGACAAGACCAAACCACTCACGATCAAACCCGCGCCGAAGGGTTTCGATCAGACCGCACTGCTGCTGATGGGCTGCGTGGCGCGAAGCCTGCAGATCGCCGGTGCGCTGGAATCGATGCTCGATATCTCGGTGCGCTATTCCAACGAGCGCGTCGCGTTCGAGAAGAAGATTTCGAAATTCCAGGCCGTGCAGCACAACCTTGCAAAGCTCGCAGGCGAAACCGCGGCGGCCATGGCGGCGGCGACATCGGCCGCCGACACCATCGTCCATGCGACGTCGTTCGACGAGGCGGTGTTCCTTGAAGCCGCATCTGCAAAGATCCGCTGTGCCGAGGCTGCCGAGAAAGGCGCCGCCATCGCGCATCAGGTGCATGGCGCGATCGGCTTCACCATCGAGCACATTCTGCATCGCTATACGTTGCGCGCGCTGGCCTGGCGCGACGACTTCGGCAACGAAAGCCACTGGGCGGTCGAACTCGGCAAGATGGTCGCCGCGCGCGGCGCCGATGAGTTGTGGCCGCTGGTCGCATCCCGCTAAACGACGTTTCAAGAGGAAGCCGGCCATGACTGCAGCCCTTCGTTTCGATCCGATCCGCCTGCCGCCCGAATGCGTGAAGCTGCGCGCGGAAGTCCGCGCGTTCCTCGCCGAGGAAATCGCCGCCGGCACCTTCGACCCGCATCGCGTCAACCGCGAGGACACCGACTCTCCCGGCTTCAGCCGCCGCGTCGGCGAGCGAGGCTGGCTCGGCATGACCTGGCCGAAGAAATATGGCGGGCACGAGCGCACCTTCCTCGAGCGTTATGTCGTCACCGAGGAAATGCGCGTCGCCAATGCGCCGACGCGGCGCTTCTTCGTCGCCGACCGTCAGAGCGGCCCGGTGCTGATCAAATACGCACCCGAGCACATCAAGATGGAGATTTTGCCACGCATCTGCCGCGGCGAAATCTGCTTCGCCATCGGCATGAGCGAGCCGAACTCGGGCTCGGACCTGTTCGCCGCGAAGACCCGCGCCACCAAGACCGATGGGGGCTGGCTGATCAACGGCACCAAGATCTGGACCTCGTCGGCGCACATCGCCGATTACATGATCGCGATCTTCCGCACCTCGCCGCCGACCAAGGAAAACCGCCGTCACGGCCTCACCCAGTTCCTGGTCAAGATGAAGCAGCCGGGCATCCAGGTGAACCCGATCGGCCAGATCACCGGACAGTTTGAATTCAACGAGGTGGTGTTCACCGATCACTTCATTCCGGACGATCACGTGCTCGGCGAGATCGACGGCGCGTGGAAGCAGGCCACCAGCGAGCTTGCCTACGAACGCTCAGGCCCCGAGCGCTTCCTTGAAACCTACTATGTGCTGACCGAACTGGTTCGGGCCGTCGGCAAGAACCCGGACACCCGCAGCGCCGAAGGCATCGGCCGGCTGGTGGCGCAGTTGCACACCATGCGCCGCATGTCGGTCTCCGTCGCAGGCATGTTGCACGCCGGCAAGGAGCCGGTGGTGGAAGCCGCCATCGTCAAAGATATCGGCACCATCTGGGAGCAGGCCTTGCCGCATCGGGTTCGCGATCTCGCGGCCTTCGTCGATGCCGACGTTTCCAATCACGAGACGCTGGATAAGCAACTGGACTTCGCCACCAAGACCGCACCGAAACTGACGATTCAGGGCGGCACCACGGAAGTGCTGCGCGGCATCATCGCACGCGGACTGGGGCTGCGCTGAGGCGCGCCTTCACCATTTTCAATCGAGGATCACATGACCAAATTCACGGACATTGGCGTCGACATCAAGGGCCACGTCGGCATCATCGAAATTCGGCGCCCGCCACTGAACTTCTTCGACATCTCGCTGATCAACCAGATCGCGGATGCGCTCGAAGAATTCGACCGCAACGTCGAAATCCGCGCCTCGGTTCTGGCGGCGCAGGGCCGGGCCTTCTGCGCCGGCGCCAACTTCAACGATCCGGCACGGCAGGCGCAGGAAGCCCGCGAGTCCGAGAAGACGAAGGGCGATCCGGCCGACAGCCTGGGTCCGATCAATCATCTCTACATCCAGGCCGTCCGGATCTTCCGCAATCAGAAGCCAATCGTCGCCGCGGTGCAGGGCGCCGCGATCGGCGGCGGCCTCGGCCTCGCCGTCTCGGCGGATTTCCGCGTGACATGTCCCGAGGCTCGTTTCGCGGCGAACTTCACCAAGCTCGGCTTTCATCCCGGCTTCGGTCTGACGGCAACGCTTCCCGATCTGATCGGCAAGAACAATGCCGAGCTGATGTTCTACACCAGCCGCCGCGTCACCGGCGAAGATGCTTATCGGATAGGCCTTGCCAACGTGCTGGTGCCGCAGGATCAGGTCCGCGAGGCAGCGATAAAACTCGCAAGCGAAATTGCCGAATGTTCACCGCTCGGTCTGGTATCCACGCGTGCCACCATGCGCGCAGGGCTCGCCGATCGCGTGATGGCGGCGACCAACCACGAACTCGCCGAGCAGAGCCGCCTGCGCGCCACCGAGGATTTCAAGGAAGGCGTGAAGGCGACCGAGGAACGGCGCATCGCGAACTTCAAGGGACGGTAAGCGCTACACCTACAACACCACTCGTCATTCCCCGATGCGCAATTGCGCATCTGTGGGCGCGCGAAGCGCGCGCCCGGAATCCATCGCCTATTCCACGCCGGCTTCCTGCGGCGTGAAGTCGTAGACCGTGCTGCAGAACTCGCAGGTCACCGAGACCTTGCCGTCCTTCACCATGTCGGCGCGTTCCTGCTGCGCAAAACTCTTCAGCATCGACGCCACGGCATCGCGCGAACACGAGCACTTGGCATGCAGCGGCAACGGCGGAAATACCCGCACGCCGCGTTCGTGAAACAGCCGATACAGTAGTCGCTCGCCGGACAGGTCCGGATCGATCAGTTCGACATCCTCCACGGTGCCGATCAGCGACTGGCCCTCGACCCACGCATCGTCTTCAGCGACGGCGTGCGCCACCGTGCCTTCCGGCGCATCGCCGGGATCAAGATCGGCCTGACGCGCGCGTTCGGGTGCCTTCGGCAGGAACTGCACCAGCAACCCACCGGCGCGCCAGCCGTGCTTCGGCTTGTCGCCGTCGCCGCTGCGCCATTCCTCGCCGACCGCAAGCCGCACGCGGGTCGGAATCTGCTCCGAACGCAGGAAGTATTCGTGCGCGGCATCCTCGAGGCTGCCGCCCTGCAGCGCCACCAGACCCTGATAGCGGCTCATATCCGGCCCCTGATCGATGGTCATCGCGAGATGGCCATGGCCGAGCAGCGCACCGGAATCCGATGCCTCGCCGAGCCGGTTCTTGTCGAACCGCGCATAGGCCCGCAACCGGTCCGGTGCCTGAAAATCGACGATCAGAAACGACACCGGGCCATCGGTCTGGGTCTGCAGGATGAAGCGGCCGTCGAACTTGAGCGAGGAGCCGAGCAGCGTCGTCAGCACGATGGCTTCGCCGAGCAGCTTGCCGACCGGCGCGGGATAGTCGTGGCGAGTCAACAACTCATCGAGCGCAGGCCCGAGCCGGGTCAGCCGCCCGCGCAGGTCGAGCGCGCTCACCTCGAACGGGATCACCGCGTCGTCGACGGGAACGGCGGAGGGTGCGCGGACGTGGGTTTCGGCTGAGATATTGGAATCAGGCATCTGTGAGGTCATGGGCCCTATTTAGGGGTGGGGGCGGACGATTGCACCCCCGGTTCCAGCTGCCCCTTAAGGCAGGTTGATCTGCCACGATACCCCGAAGCGGTCATTGACCCAGCCGAAGCGGCGGCTGAAGCCGTAGTCGCCGAGCGGCATCAGCACGCCACCGCCGTCGGAGAGCGCGGCGAAGATGCGTTCAAGTTCGGCTTCGGACGCGCAATCGACAAACAAGGAGAGCGATGGCGTGAAGCTGAACCCGTGCGACACGAAGCTGTCGCTGAACAGCACCTGCTGACCGGCAAGCCGAACGACCGCGAACTTGACGGTTCCTTCCGGACCGGGCTCGCCGGGGCCGTAGCGCATGATGTCGACGATTTCGCTATCCGGGATCAGTTCGACATAAAACGCGAGCGCTTCCCCGGCCCGCCCCTCGAACATCAGGAAAGGCCGAACGGACGTCGCCATGGCACGCTCCCGTTTCAGTTCACCGCGCCGAGACACCAGGCCAGAATGCCCTTCTGCGCATGCAGGCGGTTTTCCGCCTCGTCGAATACCACCGACTGCGGACCATCGATCACCTCGTCGGTGACCTCGTCGCCGCGATGGGCCGGCAGACAATGCATGAACAGCGCGTCGGGCTTCGCCAGCGACATCAGCTTGGCATTGACCTGATAAGGCTTGAGCAGGTTGTGGCGATGCTCTCCGTCCTTATCGCCCATCGACACCCAGGTGTCGGTGACGACGCAATCGGCGCCGCGCACCGCGGCTTCCGGATCGGTGCCGAGCTTGATCGACGCCCCGCTCGACCTGATCCAGTCCTTCAGCAGCTTGTTCGGCGCAAGCTCCGGCGGCGTGGCGACATTGAGATTGAAGCTGAAGCGGTCCGCCGCGTGTGCCCACGACGCCAGCACATTGTTGTCGTCGCCGGTCCACGCCACGGTACGGCCCTTGATCGGCCCGCGATGCTCCTCGAAGGTCATGACGTCGGCCATGACCTGACAGGGATGCGAGCGCCGCGTCAGCCCATTGATGACCGGCACGGTGGCATGAGCCGCCAGTTCCGTCAGCGCATCGTGGCTGAGAATGCGGATCATGATGATGTCGACGAAGCGCGACAGCACCTTCGCCGTATCGGCGATGGTTTCGCCGCGCCCGAGTTGCATTTCGGTGCCGGTCAGCATGATCGCCTCACCGCCGAGCTGGCGCATTCCGACGTCGAACGACACCCGCGTGCGGGTCGACGGCTTGTCGAAGATCATCGCCAGCGTCTTGCCGTCGAGCGGCTTGTCCGCGATCTGGCCGGCCTTGCGCTTTTTCTTCATCGCCACGCTGGCGTCGAGGATCGCGCGCAATTCCTTGGTCGGCACGTCGAACAGGTCGAGAAAATGTCGCGGCGCCCCACTCATTGCGCCGCTTCCTTCTTCGCCGACGCACCCGACAGTTTGGCGCAAGCCTGCTCCAGCCGCTGCACCGACTCCTCGATCTCCGCCTCGTTGACGATCAGCGGCGGCAGGAAGCGCACCACGTTCTCGCTGGCACCGACGGTCAGAAGCTTCTCGTCACGCAACGCATTGACCAGATCGCCCGACGGCACCACGGCCTTGAGGCCGATCAGGAGTCCCTCACCGCGCACCTCGGCCAGCACATCGGGATGGCGATCGACCACCGACGCGAGCTTCTGCTTCAACAAAAGCGACATCTTTCGAACGTGATCGAAGAATCCAGGCTTCAGCATCACGTCGAGCACGGCATTGGCCGCCGCGACCGCCAGCGGATTGCCGCCGAAGGTCGAGCCATGCGAACCCGGCGTCATGCCGGAGGCCGCTTCGGCGGTCGCAAGACACGCGCCGATCGGAAACCCGCCGCCGAGCGCCTTCGCCAGCGACATCACATCCGGTGTCACGCCGACACGCTTGTAGGCGAAGAGGTCGCCGGTGCGGCCCATGCCGGTCTGCACCTCATCGAACGCCAGCAGCACACCGCGCTCGTCGCAGAGCTGGCGCAGCGCCCGAAGAAACGCATGGGACGGCTCGCGCACGCCGCCCTCGCCCTGCAACGGTTCGATCAGGATGCCGGCAGTCTGCGGGCCGATCGCCCGCTTCACCGCCTCGATGTCACCGAACGGCACCTGGTCGAAGCCGTCCATCGGCGGACCGAAGCCTTCGAGATATTTGGCCGAGCCGGTCGCTGCCAGCGTCGCCAGCGTCCGGCCATGGAACGCGCCTTCAAACGTAATGATGCGGTAACGCTCCGGATGGCCCTTCGACGCGTGATAGCGGCGCACCACCTTGATGACGCACTCCATCGCCTCGGCGCCGGAATTGGCGAAGAACACGAAGTCGGCAAAGCTCTGCTCGCACAGCCGCGACGCCAATCGTTCGCCGTCCGGCGACTTGAACAGGTTCGACATGTGCCAGAGCTTCGTTGCCTGCGCCTGCAGCGCAGCGACGAGATGCGGATGGCAATGACCGAGTGCGTTGACCGCAACGCCCGAGGTGAAATCGAGATAACGCCCGCCGTCGGTCCCGACCAGCCATGCGCCTTCCCCGCTTTCGAATGCCAGATCGGCCCTTGCGAAGACGGGCAACAGATGGGACGCCGCAGCTTTGGTCATAATGTTTTGCCGGTTGATCATTGGAGCGGATCGGTCCGACGGCGCTGTCGCGCGATCGATGAACTGTCAGCCCCGGAAACAAAACGTGCCGCCTTTCCGGGCGGCACGTGACTGACATTCTAGGTGGGCGGCGATGCCTGTCAATATTCCCGTATAGGCCAGTGAGGCAGAAAAGCCGCAGAAAAAGCCGATTTTTCGGATTTTATAGCGGAACATGTGGACGCCGTCAGGCCTGACTCTTGCGCGCGAGTCACGCCATATTGTAGCGTTAAGGCTGTCGGATACGACATCTCGTGCGGCGGTTTTGATCCTCTATGGTCCCTGTTTTCGGCGTTAACGCCCGGGCGATTTTCGCGCCCGGCGAGGGCTAAGGGATTCTGCCCGCACGGGTTTTCAGGGGGACGGATTTCTGGCGCGGCCTTGCGGAGGGACGCGCGACACAAGGGAAGAAAGTGCGATGACGGTGATAACCTGGACCGACGATCGCGTCGAACAACTGAAGAAACTCTGGGAAGCGGGCCTCTCCGCCAGCCAGATTGCCGCCGAACTCGGGAACGTCACCCGCAATGCCGTGATCGGCAAGGTGCATCGGCTGGGCTTGTCCGGCCGCGCCAAGAGTCCGTCGTCGGCCGCACCGCGCCCGCGCAAGGCCCGTCCGGCCCAGCACATGATGCGGGTGTCACGCCCGGTATCGCGCGGCAACACCGCGCTGGCGCATGCCTTCGAGGTCGAGCTCGAGCCGGATCCGATCGCCTACGACAACGTCGTTCCGATGAGCCAGCGGCTGTCGCTGCTCGAACTCAACGAGGCCACCTGCCACTGGCCGGTCGGCGATCCCTCGAGCCCGGAATTCTTCTTCTGCGGCGGCAAGGCGCTCACCGGCCTGCCCTACTGCGCGCACCACTCGCGCGTCGCCTATCAGCCCGCGGCCGACCGCCGCCGCCAGCCGCCGAAGCAGCGATAGACTGACAAGCGGTAGACTGACGAGTGAGACATCATGGCCGGGCATTGTCCCGGCCATCTACGTTTTCAGAGCCAAGTGGTGCTAGATCAAGACGTGGATGCCCGCGACAAGCGCGGGCATGACGACAATCGTTTGCACTTTCCAGATATGGCCGCTTACTCGGCCGCCTTCGCGAACCGCTCGTCGAGCGCGTAGCCTGCACCACGCACGGTGCGGATCGGATCCGGCTCGCCATCGGGATTGAGCAGCTTGCGCAGCCGCCCGATGTGCACATCCACGGTGCGCTCGTCGATGTAGATATCGCGACCCCAGACGCTGTCGAGCAGTTGCTCGCGGCTGAACACGCGACCGGGGTGCTCGAGGAAAAACTCCAACAGGCGATATTCGGTCGGACCGAGATCGATCGGGCGGCCTGATCGCGCAACGCGATGCTTGTCGCGATCAAGCTCGATGTCACCGAAACTCAACACCGTGGCGAGCCGCTCCGGAATCGCGCGCCGCAGCAGACCCTTCACCCGCGCCAGCAATTCAGGCACCGAGAACGGCTTGACGACATAGTCGTCGGCGCCGGTCGCCAGGCCCCGTATCCGCTCGCTCTCCTCGCCCCGCGCGGTGAGCATGATGATCGGAAGCTGCTTGGTTTCGGGCCACGCCCGCAGGCGGCGGCACAGTTCGATACCGGAGAGGCCCGGCAGCATCCAATCCAGCACAATAAGGTCGGGGATGCGCTCCTTCAGCCGCGTCTCGGCTTCGTCGCCGCGCGCCACCGTCTCGACGTCATATCCTTCGGCATCGAGGTTGTAGCGCAAGAGCGTCGTCAGCGCTTCCTCGTCCTCGACCACCAGAATGCGTGCACCCATCGTTTCCGCTTGCCTCTAGTTGCCCGGGGCCGCCGATGCGAAGCTCGTCATGTCCCCCTTGGGGCGCTTGTCGAGTATCTGCTGGCCCTCGATCATGTAGAACACCGTCTCCGCGATGTTGGTGGCATGGTCGCCGATGCGCTCGATGTTCTTGGCACAGAACATCAGGTGGATACAGAACCCGATATTGCGCGGGTCCTCCATCATGTAGGTCAGAAGCTCGCGGAACAAAGAGGTACAGATCGCATCGACCTCCTCGTCGCCCTTCCAGACCGCCATCGCCGACGGCAGGTCGTGGGCGGCATAGGCATCCAGCACCGACTTGATCTGCGACTGCACCAGATCGGTCATGTGTTCGAGACCGCGGATCAACTTCAGCGGGTGGAAATCGCTGTCGAGCGCGACCACGCGCTTGCCCATGTTCTTGGCGAGGTCGCCGATCCGCTCCAGATCGATCGCGACCCGCATGGCGCCGACGATCTCGCGCAGGTCCACCGCCATCGGCTGCCGCCGCGCGATGGTGAGCACAGCGCGCTCTTCGATGGCGCGCTGCAACTGGTCGATTTCGGCGTCAGCAGCCACCACGCGTGCGCCCAGCGCCGTGTCGCGACGGATCAGCGCATCAACGGATTCGACGATCTGTCGTTCGGCCAAGCCACCCATCTCGGAAACCAGCCGCGCCAGTTCCTGGAGATCGTCGTCGAAAGCCTTGGCGGTATGTTCCATTCCCATGTCTGTTCTCCCGGCCCTTTGGCGAGCCTCAGCCGAAGCGGCCTGTGATGTAATCCTGGGTGCGGCGGTCGGTCGGCGACGTAAACAGCTTGTTGGTCTGGCCGAACTCGACCATCTCACCGAGATACATGAACGCGGTGGAGTCCGACACGCGCGCCGCCTGCTGCATATTATGCGTGACGATCGCGATGGTGTAATCCTCCTTGAGCTCGTCGATCAGTTCCTCGACCTTGGCTGTCGAGATCGGATCGAGCGCCGAGCACGGCTCGTCGAACAGGATCACCTCAGGCCGCACCGCGACGGTCCGCGCGATGCACAAGCGCTGCTGCTGGCCGCCGGAGAGGCTGAGCCCGCTGGCATTGAGCTTGTCCTTGACCTCGTTCCATAAAGCGCCGCCACGCAACGCTTTCTCGACCCGGCCATCCATCTCGGATTTCGGCAGCTTCTCGTAAAGCCGGATGCCGAAAGCGATGTTCTCATAGATCGTCATCGGGAACGGCGTCGGCTTCTGGAACACCATGCCGACCCGCGCACGCAGCAGATTCAGATCGAGCTTGGGGTCGAGGATGTTGGCGCTATCCAGCATCACCTGCCCTTCGGCGCGCTGGCCGGGATAGAGGTCGTACATGCGGTTGAAGATCCGCAGCAACGTCGACTTGCCGCAACCGGACGGCCCGATGAACGCGGTGACGTGTCCGGCCATCAGCTTGAGGTTGATCCCCTTCAGCGCGTGATGCTCGCCGTAATAGAAGTTGAGATCGCGCACCGTGACCTTGGCCCGACCTTCGGACGACGCCCGGACCGGCGGGACCGAAGCGGCTGCACTCGACGCAACAGACAGATCGCTCATTTGGGTTTCCTTTCGGCGCTGATCATGCGAGCGCCGATGTTCAGCGCCAGCACGGTCAGCGTGATCAGCAGCGCGCCACTCCAGGCGAGTTGCTTCCAGTAGGGATAGGGGCTCTGGACGAAGTTGTTGATGGTCACCGGCAGGTTGGCCATCGACCGCGCAAGATCGAGGCTGAAGAACTGGTTGCTGAGCGCGGTGAACAGCAATGGCGCCGTTTCGCCGGCGACACGCGCGGTAGCGAGCAGGATACCGGTGATGAGACCGGCACGCGCCGAGCGGTAGGCGATCTTGCGGATCACCAGCGAACGCGGCAGCCCGAGCGCGGAGGCTGCCTCGCGCAACGGATTAGGCACCAGCCGCAGCATGTCCTCGGCGGTGCGCACCACCACCGGGATCACGATCACCGCCAGCGCCAATGCGCCGGCAATCGCGGAAAAGCCCCTCATCGGCACCACGACCGCACCGTAGATGAACAGGCCGATGATGATCGAAGGCGCGCTGAGCAGAATGTCGTTGATGAAGCGAATGACCGGCGACAGCTTGTCGTGCTTGCCGTACTCGGCAAGGTAGGTGCCGGCGAACATGCCAAGCGGCGCACCGATACCGACCCCGATCGCAGTCATCATGATGGAGCCGATGATGGCGTTGAGCAGGCCGCCCTCGGTCGATCCCGGCGGCGGCGTGTTGCGGGTGAATATCTCGAGGTTGAGACCGGTCAGGCCGTTGTAGAACAGCGTGAACAGGATCATCGCCAGCCAGGCCACCCCGAAGATCGCGGCGGCCAGGCACAGGAATCTGATGATGATATCGCTGCGGCGCCGCTTGATATAAATCGGGTTCATGACGTTACTTCCCCGCCTTCTGCTCGAGCCGCAGCAGCATCAGCCGCGCTCCGGCCAGGACAAAAAACGTCAACACGAACAGCAACAGACCGAGCAGCATCAATCCTGACTGATGCAACCCGTCACTCTCGGCGAATTCGCTGGCGATCGCCGCCGAAATCGTCGTGCCCGGCGCAAAGATCGAACCCGACACCCGGAATGCGTTGCCGATGATGAATGTCACCGCCATGGTTTCCCCGAGCGCACGGCCGAGCGCGAGCATGACGCCGCCGATGACGCCGACCCGGGTGTAGGGAATGACGACGCTACGAACCACCTCCCAGGTGGTGCAGCCGACGCCGTAAGCGGCTTCCTTCAGGACCGGCGGCACGGTCTTGAACACGTCGACCGAGATCGCGGTGATGAACGGCAGCACCATGATGGCCAAGATCAGCGAGGCGTTGAACAGGCTGAGGTAGGACGGCGGTCCCCCGAAGATCGTGCCGAGCACCGGCACGCCCTCGCAGATCCGGATCATGAACGGCTGGAACGTGTCCGCCAGAAACGGACCGAGGACGAAAAACCCCCACATGCCGTAGATGATCGAAGGAATGCCGGCGAGCAGCTCGATGGCGACACCGATCGGTCGACGCAACCATTGCGGACACAACTCGGTGAGAAAGACGGCAATGCCGAGTCCGACCGGAATGGCGATCGCCATGGCGATCAGCGAGGTCAGCAGCGTGCCGTAGACCGGACCGACAGCACCGAGCACCGGCGGATCGGCTGCCGGCGCCCAACGCTCGGTCCACAGGAAGGCAAAGCCGTATTCCCGCATCGCCGGCCAGGCGCCGATGATCAGAGAAATGATGATACCGCCGAGGATCAGCAGCACCGAGATCGCGCTGATGCGCGTCGCCCAGTAGAAAACACTGTCACCGAGCTTGAAAGCGCTGAGGGCCTTGGCACGGTCGTAAGGTCCGGCGACGTCCATCGCGCTACTCTGAACAGCTATCTCGGCCACGCCATCCCCCACTTCTTACATACCTACCATCCGGACCGCCATGCATCTTGCCCATCGCGTTGGGGAAGAGGGTGTCCCTCTTCCCCGCAGCGATCGGATCACGACTTGACGTCGGAGCTCCAGGTCTTCTTGATCAGCTCGATCACGTTGGCCGGCATCGGCACGTAGTCGAGGTCCTCAGCCATCTTGGCGCCCTTGTCGAACGCGAAGCCGAAGAACTTGAGCGCTTCAGCGCTCGCCGCCTTGTCGGTCGGCACCTTGTGCATGAGCACGAAGGTCGAGGCGACGATCGGCCACGACTTGTCGCCGGGCTGGTCGGTGAGGATCAGGAAGTAACCGGGGGCGTGGGTCCAGTCGGCGTTCGACGCAGCCGCCTGGAACGCTTCGGAGGTCGGCTGGATGGTTTTGCCGGCCTTGTTGACCATCGCGGTGTAGGAGAGCTTGTTCTGCTTGGCATAGGCATACTCGACGTAACCGATCGAGCCCTTGGCCTGGCCGATGTTGGCCGACACGCCTTCGTTGCCCTTGGCGCCAACGCCCACCGGCCACTCAACCGCGGTGCCGAAACCGACCTTGGACTTCCAGTCCGCGCTGACCTTCGTCAGATAGTCGGTGAAGTTGTAGGTCGTGCCCGAAGCATCGGCGCGATGAACGACGCTGATCGCCGAAGACGGCAGGTTCAGCTTCGGATTGAGCTTCTTGATGGCCGGATCGTCCCACTTGGTGATCTTGCCGAGGAAGATGTTGGCGAGCGTCGCGCCGTCGAGCGTCATGTCGCCCGCCTTGACGCCTTCGAGGTTCACGACCGGAACGATCGCACCCATGATCATCGGCCACTGGGCGAGTCCGCTCTTGTCGAGCTGGTCGGCCTTGAGCGGCGCGTCGGTCGCACCGAAGGTCACGGTGCTGGCCTGAATCTGCTTGATGCCCGCGCCCGAGCCGATCGACTGATAGTTGATGGCATTGCCGGAAGCGGTCTTGTAGGCGTCGGCCCACTTCGAAAGGACAGGGTAAATAAAGGATGAACCCGCCCCCGTGACATCCGCCGCCATGGCGGAGGTCGACGCGGCAACGAGGCCGGCGGCGACGATAGCCTTGAAGAAATTCATGTTGTGTCTCCCTCGTATATTGAGAAGCGCCAATGCGCTCACAGCGCCCGTCTAAGAGCGGTCGATGCTGCTTTTACGAAGGTTCGATGACAGTCGGATGACAGTGATAAGCCACTGACATCATTGGCTCTCAGGCCGCGGGCACCACGTGCGCCAGTGGAAAACCGGCCGTGAAGGTCGCGCCCTGGCCGAGTGTGCTCGCGATCAGCAAACGACCGCGGTGGCGCCCCAGGATATGCTTCACCAGCGACAGGCCGAGTCCGGTGCCGCCCTGCGCACGGCTGTCGCCGACATCGACGCGATAGAAGCGTTCGGTGAGACGCGGCAGGTGTTCGGGCGCGATGCCGGGACCGAAATCGCGCACCATCACCCGGAATTCCGGCGCGCCCTCCGGCGAGGAATCCATCGCCGACGACACCATGACCTTGCCGCCGGAGGCACCGTACTTCAGCGCGTTCTCGATCAGGTTCTCGAATAACCGCAGCAGTTCCTCACGATCGCCGGCGATCGTCACCGGCGTACCCGGCAATGCGACTTCGATCTTGACCTGGCGCTCCGCCGCGAGCGGCTCCAGCCCGTCGACGACCTGACGGACGATCGGAACGAGATCGACCAGCGCATCCGGCCGCACATGCGCCGACAGTTCGACCCGCGACAGCGACAGCAGATCGTCGATCAGCCGCGCCATCCGCGTCGCCTGTGCATGCATGATGCCGAGAAAGCGTTCGCGCGCCTTGGCATCCTCACGCGCCGGACCTTGCAACGTGTCGATGAAACCGGACAGCGCCGCCAGCGGCGTGCGCAACTCATGGCTGGCATTGGCGACGAAATCAGCGCGCATCTCCTCGACCCGCCGCAGCGGCGTCTGGTCGTGGAATGTCAGCAGGATGCAATGGTCGATACCGCCGAACGCGGTCGGCACCGGAACCGGCGTGATGATCAGTTCCATCCAGCGATCGACCGGGACGTGATTGAGATAGGTCGTGCGCCGGGTTTCGCGCGTTGCGATCGCCTCGCGCAAAGCGACGACGATCTCCGGCGACCGCAGCGCGAACTGCGCCAGTTCGTTCTTGCGCAGCGCCGGCACAAGCTGCGCGGCCGCGGCATTGAGATGGATCACCCGGCCGGCCCGGTCGAGCAGCACATTGGGATCGGGCATGCCGGCGACGATGGCATATACCGCCGCGGTCTCGATCGGATTGGCGCCGATCGCCGGCTCGCGCGACGCGCCGTGATCGTGAAGCTGCCACGGCACCAGCGCCGCTGCGGTAATGCAGACGAAGGCGGCGATGGCGCGGGACCACTGCAAGCCGCCGAATGTAACGAGCGCAGCCAGCACCAGGCCGGCAACCAGCAGAATGAGCGCCGAGCGGCGCAACCGGTCCGGCCATGCCGCAAAGATCGACGGCGGCGCATCGGCATGCCGCGGCGCGGCTGCGTCCACGTTCGCTCGAATGCCCTCAGGCGCCGGAATCGCCATGCTCCCTCAGATAAGACATTTCGCCTGCCGGCCCGACGTTCGATCCGGGCCGCGAATCAGCCAAGCGCTTCATTCGCGCGCTGATGATAATTTCGCGAAACGTCAGCAGGATTACAGAAATCACAAAGGGCACAATATAATAAAGCAGCCGGAACAGCAGCATTCCGGCCAGCAGGTCCTCTTTGTCCATCTGCCAGAGGCCGACCAGCATGGCCGCATCGAACACGCCGAGCCCGCCCGGCGAGTGGCTCGCAAATCCGAGCAACGTCGCGGACACGAAAATCACCGCGACGACCACGAAGCCGAGATTGGGCTCGTCGGGCACCAGCACATACATCGCGAGCGCGCAGAACCCGAGATCGAGAATGCCGATGACGATCTGCAGCAGCGTCAGCGGGCCGCCCGGCAGAACCACGGTCCATGGCCCCCGGCCGACGTGCCGCGGCCGCATCCAGACCCAGATCACGTAGCCGATCAGCCCGGCGATGATCGCAATCGCCACCAGACGATTGCACCACGGCGGCAGCTGATCGATGTTGGCGGCGGCTTCCGGATGATAGGCGATGCCGAGCCCGAGCACCGCCGCGTTGCCGAGCCAGAAGGTGAGGCCGGCCAGAAAGCAGATCTTCGCGACGTCGATCGCATTCAGCCCGCTGGCGGAATAAATCCGGTAGCGCACCGCGCCACCGGTAAAGACGCTGGCGCCGACGTTATGCCCGACCGAATAGCTGGTGAAAGCCGCGAACGCGGTGACGCGGTACGGAATATGCGTGGCGCCGATCGCCCGCACCGCGAACAGATCGTAGAACGTCAGGGTAAAATAGCCGGCGGCGACGAACAGGGCTGACAGCGCGATCGAGCGCGGCTCGGTCTGCTTGATGGCCTCGATGACGTCGTCGACATCGATGCCCTTCAGGATGTGGAAGAGCACGTAGCACGCGATTGCGATGACCGTGACGCTGATCACAACACCGAGTTTGTGCAGGATTTGCTTCTGCCGCAGAACCGAGATCGCCCTGCGTATTGATCCTAGCATCGAGACCCTCGAACTGCGATCCGCGGCAAGGCTGTCACCGCTCCGCATTCATTCGCGTAGACATCGTGGTAGCGTGTTTTCGCTCCCAGTGGAATTCCGGCTACGTCTATAAAACCCTTGATTTCAACACATTAGAGTGTCCGCCCGCTCAGCTTGCCGCGGTCTGGCGAGAGACCACCAATTCGCGCAACCATGAGCCAATGGCGCAACCGATGAGATAGATAGCAAACATCACAAGGCCAAGATCGAGCCAGTAACCAACCCGGCCCGGAACAATGCGCGTGAGCGCAGCGACAATCAACGCGGCGACCAGCACGGAGAGCCACCGCATGGTCTTCTTCGTCACCCCCTGGCCGCGGTGAACCACTGCGATCCAGCCCGTGGCAAAGCCAAGCAGCAGCGATCCCACAAGCCAGCCCCAGAGAAACGTCGCCAGATAGATCATCTCTACTGCCTCACAATGAAGTCAATGCGGCGATTTTTCGCCTTGCCTTCGTCGGTGTCGTTGGCGGCGACCGGCTGAGCGCTTCCATATCCCATCGGCTTGAACCGATCCGCCGGCATGCCGGCTTTCACCAGATAGTCCACGACCGCCTGCGCGCGACGCTCGGACAGCGTCTGGTTGAAAGAATCGTCGCCGTCGCTGTCGGTGTGACCGACGATTTCGATGGTGGCCGTCGGACAGCGCAGGGCGGTCTCCGTCAGCCGATCCAGCAGGCCAATGGAATCCGCATCCAGCGTGGCACGGCCGGTCTCGAATCGAACCGAGCCCTTGGCAAGCAGATCGGTGAAGAGTTGCTGACAGACTGTCGCATCGACCTGCGCGGCCGCCGGCTTGACCGAGATTTCCGTCTTCGCCTGCCAGCCCTGCGGCAGGTCTTTCGGCAGATCGGTGCGGATCTGGTTTCCGGCCGCGTCGTACAGCGCGTCGCCGGACAGATTCACCTCGCGGTCGGAAACCACGAGCGTGCCCGTCGAGAGCCGCGACAGCGAACCCAGCGCCCGCGTGACGACGCTTGCGAAATTGGCCGGCGCGCCGAGACTGGCCTTGAGCTTGTCGACCACCTTCTCGCCGAAAAACTTGCGGCCCGCCGCCGCGACGATCTCGGCATGAACCGCATTGTCGGGCACATATCCCGTCAGTGTCAGCGTCGCGGCGACCGGATCCTTGTTGACCTCGAAAATATAGGGTGGGGCATGGATCTCGTTGGCGACCGAATATCCGTCGGGCAGATTCTTCAACGCCGCCGCGATCGCCTCGCGGCCCCCCAGTTCGCGCGCCATGCCCGTGAGATTCACCGTCATATCGGAAATCGTCACCTTGCCGGTCTTCAGCTTGCCGATCTGACCGACCAACAGCGCTGCCGCAGCCTCGAAGCGCGGCGGCGCACCGCGGGACAGCTTCATCTGATCGGCGATTTCGATGCCGGTGACCGTGGTCCGCGCGGCTTCCAGCAGCTTGTTCCTGACCACCGGCAACGGCGCGCTGCCGCTCAGGGTCACCTTTCCGACCTCGCGCTGGGCCGTCCAGACGAAGGGCTTGGCTTCAGGAACCAGCGCCGTCTGATCGTTGACCAGCCGCACGCCCGGCACGGCCTCGACCGAAGCCAGGGCACTGCTGCGGCCCTGCTCCGAAAACGCCTCGGCGGAAAACGTGACGTCCCGCCCGGCGATGCTGATCGTGGTCTTGTCGAGGACATTGTCCTTCAAAGCATCGGTGGTGCGTGCGGTCAGATCGGTTTCCAGCGGAACCGTCGTTGTCCAGACCGCTGCCACCCAAAGCATGGCAAGGGGGATCACGCCCGGCCACCACTTGCTGCTCCATCTGAATAGTCCGCGCATTCGGCATCCTGTCGCGCACGACCTGCCGGTGCGTCCGTCCGGCAATATGATCGTACACCCGGTTCAACATTTGAAACGCACGCGGAGCAGAGCCAAGGGGCGATTCTGCGGTCCCACGCGAAGTCTGGAAATGGAGAGAAAACAAACCCTTGGCGGCCTGTCAAACCGGAAATAAGGCCGATGCGCGATCGCCGCCGTCCAGCGCCCGAATAACCGTTTCTTCAGCCGTTTCTGACAAGAAATCCGCTCAACAGAAAGTGGCCAGCCGGTCGATCTTGCGATGAAGCAGCTCCGCAACACCGTCATCCGCGCCGGACTCGAGACCCTGTACTTCAGCGGCGCCCATCATCTGCTGCGGCCGATCTTCGCGGGCGTCGGCACCATCTTCATGCTGCACCATGTGCGGCCGCGCCGGGACATCCCGTTTCAGCCCAATCATCACCTGGAAGTGACCCCCGAATTTCTGCGCATGACGCTCGCGCACGTCCGGGCAAGCGGGATCGACATCGTGCCCGTCGACGAAATGCATCGCCGACTCACCGAGCGGGATTTTTCGCGGCGGTTCGCCTGCTTCACCTTCGACGACGGGTACCGCGACAACCGCGACTTCGCGCTTCCGGTGATGCGCGAATATGACGCGCCCCTCACCGTCTATGCCGCAAGCGACTTTGCCGAAGGCACCGGCCGTCTGTGGTGGGTCGCGCTCGAGCGCGTCATCGGCGCGACCGACCGGATCGACGCTGCGATCGGCGGCACGGATGTGAGCATCGATACCGGTACACTCGAAGGCAAGCAGGCCGCGTTCGACCGAATCCATGACCTGTTGCGCGGATTACCCGACGATCGCGATGTCGCGCGCGAAATGAGCGGGCTGTGCGCGCGCTATGGCATCGATGAGGCCGCGATCAGTCGCGAGCTGTGTCTCTCCTGGGACGAGTTGAAATTCTTCGCCGACGATCCGCTGGTGACGATCGGTGCCCACACCATCAGCCATTGCAATCTCGCGAAGCAAAGCGAGAGCGCAGCCCATCAGGAAATGACCGAGAGCCGCGCGCGGATCGAGGCCGCCCTGCAGCGCCCCGTCCTCCACCTCGCCTATCCCTACGGCGACAGGGGCGCCGCGGGCCCGCGCGAGTTCGCTCTTGCCGCGGCGGCCGGGTTCAGAACCGCCGTCACCACGCGGCCGGGCATGATCTTCCCTGAAAATGCCGCACACCTCACCGCGCTGCCGCGCATTTCTCTCAACGGCAACTATCAGAATGCCCGCATCCTGCCGGTGCTGACGTCCGGTGCCGCCACCGCCATGTGGAACGGCTTTCGTCGGGTCAACGCCGGTTAGTCCGGCTCGTCTTGACTCGTTCAGCTTCCGTGCCCACAAGCTTGGGCAATGTAAGGAGGCATCATGCTCAAGGATCTGTTTTCGCTGAAGGGGCGGGTCGCACTCGTGACCGGCGGCTCGCGCGGCATCGGCAAGATGATCGCGGCCGGCTTTCTCAGCCAGGGCGCGGCGAAGGTCTATATCACCGCGCGCAAGGCCGGCCCCTGCGAGGAAACCGCGAAAGAACTGACCGCTCAGTATGACGGCGAATGCATCGCGCTGCCGATCGATATCTCGACGGTCGAGGGCTGCAACAAACTCGCATCCGAGATCATGAAGCGGGAGCCGAAGCTCGACATCCTCGTCAACAACGCCGGCACGGCATGGGGCGCCGAGTTCGATGAGTTTCCGGAAACCGGCTGGGACAAGGTGATGGACCTCAACGTCAAGTCGATATTCTTCCTGACCAAGGCGCTCGCGAAGTCGCTGCGCGCCGCAGCGAGTGAGGCCCGGCCAGCCAAGGTCATCAACATCGCCTCGATCGACGGCATCTTCGTCAACCCGATCGAGACCTATTCCTACGGCGCCAGCAAGGCGGCTGTCATCCACATGACCCGGCGGATCGCCACCAAGCTGATCAAGGACCACATCGTCGTCACCTCGATCTGCCCGGGCGCGTTCGCCTCCGATATGAATAAGGCAGCGCGCGATCAGGCGGACCAGCTCGCCAAGCTGATTCCGGCCGGCCGGATCGGCAATGAGACGGACATGGCCGGGCTTGCGATCTTCCTCGCATCCCGCGCGGGCGACTATGTGGTCGGCAATGCCATCGCGATCGATGGTGGCGTGGTCTATGCCACCGCCGGGCTCGAGATCGCGGGGTAAAGGCAGCTAGCTCGCCGCCGGGACGGCCTCGGGGCCGCTCCACGGTCGCTTCGCCGACGCGAGGCCGATCAGACGCCCTTGGACATAGTCGCAGCCCCAGTCGCGCAGCATCACCGCGGACGGTTCGTCCTGAACCCATTCCGCGACGGTCCGGATATCGAGCCGCCGCGCCAGATCGATCAGCGTCTGCACGAAAGCCCTATCGTCTGCCGAGTGTGCGATGTTCTGCACGAACGCGCCGTCGATCTTCACGATATCGACGCCGAGCTTGCGCAGATTCCGGAACGAGGTGTAGCCCGCGCCGAAATCGTCGATCGCGATCCGGCTTCCGAAATTCTTCAGCCGCGTGACGAAGCCCCGGACGTCGTCGATATCCTGGATCGCCACCGTTTCGGTGATTTCGACGATCAGCCGTTCGGCGACCCCGGGATGCGCGCGCATCAGGGATTCGATCGCGGCCCACCAGTCCGGATCCATGGTGGTCTCGGGCGAGATGTTGAGGCTGAGCCGGACATCCGGTGCTTCCGCCAGTTCGGCGATGACAAGCTCGAGCACACGGTGATCGACCAGACGGATCAGGCCGAGCTTTTCCGCCACCGGCACCACGTCGGGCGCGAGCAGAAACTGACCGTCCTCCTGCTGCATCCGCACCAGGCATTCATAGAACGCCGGCTGACGCGTGCGTGCATCGACCACGGGCTCGAAGGCAGTGAGGATGCGGCGCTCGTTCAGCGCGGTGACGATCTCGTCGGTGACGCGGATGTTGACGCGACGCTGCGCATCGCGCTCGACGTTGGGACGCCATACCGCGAACGAACCGCTGCGGCGACTCTTCGCCGTCTCGAGGATTTCCTGGGCCCGGTTGATCGCTTCGTCGGCGGCGCGCGCATAGCGCGGTCCGCTGATCGCGCCGATCGACGCGGTGACCGAGACCGGACCCGACCGGGTCGGCACGATCTCATCGCGGATGCCGGCCAGAAATCGCTCGGCGGCGACGTTCATGTCCTCGACCGAACAGTTCTTCAGAATCAGGCCGAATTTGTTGCCGGAGAAACGCCCGAGCACGTCACCGCCGCGCAACCGCGCGCGGATGCGTTTTGCGATTTCGGCGATCACCTCATCGGCGACATCGAAACCGAAGGCGTCGTTGATGCGCGCGAGATGGTCGATGCCGAGCATCATGAAGGCGAATGACGACCGGTAGCGCGACGCTTCCTCGATCGCCTCGGCCAGCGCCGCCATCAGATGGGTGCGGTTGAGTTCGCCGGTCAGGGGGTCGTTCTGCGACATCTTCAGCAACTGCTCGTCGCGAGCCCGGCGCTCGTTGTCGAGCCGCACGACGCCCTCGGCACGCACCGCCCTGCCATCCGCGCCGGCGAACCAGCAGCCGGATTCCTCGATCCAGAGCAGCGGCGCCGAGGCACTGGCCCGCACGCCATACTCGATGCGATAGGGTACGCCCTCGCCGCGCCGCTTTGCCGGCGGTGTATTCATGAACACGCTGGAGCGGATCGATCCCGACGGCTCGATCAATTTCGCAAACGCTGACCCGCTCGCCAGCGACGCTCGATCAATGTCCTGAAAGATAGCCGCGGCCTGCTCGGTCCAGGCAATGGCATCGCTCGCAATGTCCCAGACGAAGGCCGCCTGGCCGAGCGCCGCGAGAATCTCCGAGACCTGCGGCCGGTTAACGGCGACCGCCGTGTCGGCGGATGAGGCGTTGGCTGCCGGCGGGGTAGCGGATGTCACGGTCGCCTCGTTCTGGGACGCTGTCAGATGATTCCCTGTCGAAGAATAGGGCGTCCCCGAGGTCAGGCATAGCTCATAAGCAATTCGAAAAGCCCCAATTGCCGCCAAACCCGCGACGCGACGACGCAAGGCGCCGCCCGGCACAGCCTTTGCGAGGCCGATGGCAAGCAAGGGCGCGACGTCCCGAAACAATACATTCGACAGGGCTGGATTAACGATGAAGATCGCCGGAGCAGGCCAAATATCCGTAATCGCAGCCGCCATCCCCGCGAGGGTCGTGCGGGACGATGGCACCAAAACGACAGCCCCAGGCGCCGCGCTGGTTGCGATTGGCCCAGCACCGGAATGCAGGCCGCCATCCCGCCACGCTCCGCGGCACGATGCATTCTTTGTCGCGCAGTTGATCGCGGTCGCACAGCACAGTCCACAAACGCGCCCGCTGCGGCGTGCGACGCCGCACGATGCGCAAGCGGCCTATCGGTCCGCCACGGTGCAGAACCGCACAGCGGCGCAAGCCGCCCTGCGGATGTCGCTGATCGCGTAAATTATCGCTGCTGGTCGGGAGGCGTCCCGCTGCCGGGCTGAATGCCGGGGGCCGGGACTTCCGGATGCTGCTCGGCCGGGTTCGGCTCGGGATGAACGGCCACCTGCTCCGGCGCACTTTTCGAAGGCGATTCCACGACGGGTGCCGCGGTCGGAGCGGCGGATGCCGGCATTGGCGCCGGGGCAGGGATGGAGGGCTCGCGTCGCGGCTCCGGAGGAGCGACCGGCTCAGGCACCCTCTGCACGGGCACGGCAGCGGTGCGGGCCGACCGGCGCGTACGCAAGGCGATCCCGGAGAAGAAGTCGACCAGCGCCAGCAGCGTCAGCAGGAAATAGGTCGACGAGCCGAACTGCGGCAGCATCACGAATTCCGCCGCGGCACCGCCGAACACGATCAGCGACAGCAGATGATCGGTAAAATACTTCGCGCCGGGACGCGCGCCCTTGATCACTTCAAACAGCAACAGCACGATGCCGAGCGCGATCAGCACGTCGCTGAGCGTCACGGTCCAGGCCACGCCGGACACCAGCATCAACGTGAAAAGGGGCGCCGAAAACTGCACGCCCGGCATCAGGAAGATGATGATGTTGCAGATCGCGAGGGGAATCAGGAGCAGCGGGAAACCGACCATGGACATCAGGCCTTCTTCGTTCAGACGGGAGAACCACCACAGTCCTGAGCGGCCGTCCGCCTGCCCAGACGCACCATGTTGTCTCGTCAGTTGGAGCGAATTGCGGTGACATTGTCGCCGAATTCGCCCTGCCCGTTACGCCCCTGCTTGTCGCAGTCCCGTGCCGCATGCGGCCGGGAGAATCCGATCAGGATTCCGTCTTCGCCTTCAGAACCTGGCGACCCTTGTACATGCCAGTCTTCAGGTCGAGGTGATGGGGACGGCGCAGTTCGCCGGAATCCTTGTCCTCGACATAGGTCGGCTTGCTGAGCGCATCCGCCGAACGGCGCATGCCACGCCGCGAGGGCGATGTTTTTCGTCGAGGAACGGCCATATCCGGTATCCTTGCAGGATGTTGTCGTCGGGGGTCCGGGTTTCGGGAGCGCCCTTGGGGCGGCCCGGCCTCGAACGCGCGAGCTGAAATGCTGATAAGGCCGGGCTTATAACGGAAGGAATGCGCCAAAGCTAGGGCTGGAGCCGGTCAAAATCGCCCTAGGAACCGCGTTTTTCGGGCCAGCAACTGCGCAATTCGGCGGCGCGCGCCCGTGCCATATAGGTCCCCGCCAGCCGGCGCACCCCGGGGCCGGGCTTCCGGGCGCTTCGCTTGACCGGATTGGGCAGGATCGAAGCCATCAGCGCAGCTTCCCGGTGGCTGAGGTTGGCGGCCGAGCGGCCAAAAGCGTAGCGGGCGCCGGTCTCGGCCCCGAATTGGCCGCCAGGTCCCCACTCCGCGATGTTCAGATAGATTTCCAGAATCCGCCGCTTGGACAAAATAGCATCGATCCACATCGCCAGCGGAAGCTCCAGTGCCTTGCGGACATAACTTCGTCCCTGCCACAGGAACAGGTTTTTGGCCACCTGCTGCGTAATCGTGGAACCGCCGCGCGTCACCTCGCCGTCCTCGGCATCGTCGATCACATCCCGCAGCGAGTCCCAGTCGACGCCGTGATGGCTGCAGAACTTGGCATCTTCCGAAGCGATCACGGTGCGCGGCAACACCGGTGAGATCGCGGCGAAATCGATCCACTGCCGCGACATCGGCGCACCCGAGAGCTTGCGCCAGATCATCAGCGTCGAGACCGGATGGCCGGTCCGATACAGCGGCGTCAGCAGGTAAGGGAGCAGCAGCAGGCCGAGAACCACCAGCACCGCGATACGGATCGCCTTCCGCATCAGTCCTCAACACGCTCGCAAACCGGCCTGCAGCGCATCCCGCACACGAAATCACGGTTAACGGCGCCGAATACGGCTGAAGCAGGCATCGAAATCCCCTTTTGGCCGGATCATAGCACAGGCTGACTGGCATATTGCCGGGTCGGCCGGAATTGACGAAGTCGGTGCCATGAAGGATTGTCCGGCGAAAATCGACTTAGAGCCATTCTTGGAGCCCTTCTTGATGACGTCAGGACTTTCATCCGCCGATTTCGCCAAACGCCTCGACAGGACGGCGGACGAGACCGAGGCCCTGCTCGGCAAGCTGCTGTCTGACACGCTCCTGCCCGACGAGATCGCGCGCCCGAAGCGGCTGATGGACGCCATGCGCTATTCGTCACTCGGCGGCGGCAAGCGGTTGCGGCCATTCCTGGTGGTCGAAAGCGCAGCGGTGTTCGGGGTGCCGCGCGACGCCGCGCTGCTGGCTGGCGCCGCGCTCGAATGCATCCATTGCTATTCGCTGATCCACGACGACCTGCCGGCGATGGACAACAGCGATCTGCGCCGCGGCCGTCCAACCCTGCACAAGGAAACGGATGATGCCACCGCCATCCTCGCCGGCGACGGCCTGCTGACGCTGGCATTCGACATCATCACCCGCGACGAGATCCACAAGGACCCGACGGTGCGCCTGCTGCTGACGCGTGCGCTGGCCCGTGCGTCTGGCATCGGCGGCATGGTCGGCGGCCAGATGCTCGACCTCGCTGGCGAAGGCCGCTTTGGGGATCGCGAGCCGGTGGACGTGGCTCGCCTGCAGCAGATGAAAACCGGCGCACTGCTGCGCTACGGCTGCATCGCCGGCGCGCTGCTGGGCCAGGCCTCACAAAAGGATTATCAGGCGCTCGACGCCTATGGCCGCGCGCTCGGCGAGGCCTTCCAGATCGCCGACGATCTGCTCGACGTCGAAGGCGACGCAGCCGCGCTCGGCAAGCCCGCCGGCGCCGATGCCGCGCTCGGCAAGACCACTTTCGTCACCCAGCTCGGCATCGACGGCGCCAAGAAGCGCGTGCGCGATTTGCTGGCGAAAGCGGATGAAGCGCTGTCCGTGTTCGGCACCCGTGGCGACGTGCTGCGCGCCGCCGCGCATTTCGTCGCCGACCGCAAGAGCTGATCCGGCCATGGCGGGCAAGGACGCTGACGACCCGGCCCTGCTCCGTTTCAAACAGATGTCGCGGCCGGTCCGCGTCCTCTACGCCCGGCGGCGCACCTTCCTTGCCATCGCGCTCGGCATCGTTGCCGGCGTTCTGACGCCGGACAGCCTGCGGCTCGTCACCCGCCTCCTGATCGGCTGGGATACGTTCGTCGCGCTCTATCTGCTGCTGGTCTACACCATCGTGTTCCGCGGTGGTGTCCGCCATGTTCGACGCAATGCGGTGATCCAGGACGACGGCCGGTTTCTGATCCTGCTGGTCACCGCGATCGGCGCGTTCGCAAGCATCGCCGCCATCGTGTTCGAACTCGGCGAGCAGCACCGCGGCGCGCTGGAGCTCGGCCTTGCCACACTCACCATCGTGCTATCATGGGCGGCCGTGCACACCACCTTCGCGCTGCATTACGCGCACGAATATTATCGCGGCTCGAAGACCGGCGGCCTCGCATTCCCGAGCGGCAAGGACGATGTGCACGAGGATCCGGATTACTGGGACTTCGTCTATTTCTCGTTCGTGATCGGCATGACGGCGCAGGTCTCCGACGTCGGCATCACGGACAGGGTGATCCGTCGCACCGCGACGGCGCACGGCATCGTTTCGTTTGTCTACAACACCGCACTGGTGGCGCTGATGGTCAACATCGCGGCGAGCGCGATCTGATCCGACACCGGCGGGAAGCCGGCGCACAACGCATCAATTGCAGATCTCGACGTTGCTTCCGCCACCCATGATGCTGCCGCCTTCCGCGGTGGTGCGGTACTCGATGTGGCAACCGGGCCGAACCCTGCGGCAACTATTGTCCCCGCAAACGATCTGCGGCGACGAGGGTTTGGCGACGGCACGGCGCGGCAACTTCGGCGCGACGACCGGGGGAACATCCAGTTCATCATCGAACCTGCCACGGCTAGCACGACGCGGATGCCGCGTGTCGCGCTCGCGCGATGCTTGAGGCGTCCTGCGCTCATGGCGCGTCACGCATTCGTTGTCGTCGTTGAGAACCTTGCCTTCGCCACAGCTGATTTTCACGCAGGCGTCACCATTCGCCTTGTAGCCGTGACGACAGATCAGCGGGCAGACGCGCGCGGATTTTCCCTTGATGACGTCGAGCGTATCGAGACTGGCGAGTTTGATGTCGAGCTTCGCGCCGGCATAGCGGTTGAATTTTTCCAGCGACGCACGCGATGCCTTGTCCCAGTCGCCATCGGCCGATCCGCTGTAGCAGCCGACCCGGCGCAACTCGGTCTGCACCGATTTGGTGATCTCGACCGCCGACAAAGCCGGCTTGGCGGCCGGTTCGGCAGCCGGCGACAGTGCCGCGGTCTGCTGGGCAGGTGTCTGAACGGGCGACGCCGGCGCCGTCGCCGCGGACGCGCCGGGCTTGACCGGACTGCGGTCCGGCGTGTTCGAGGCAACCGCTGTGGATTTGGACGCCGAGGTGTCGGCGACGCGCTCGGCGGCTTCACGCGCCTGCTCCGCCGCGTCCACTTTCGCCTGCTCGATCTGCTTTATCTTTTCGGCGGCAAGCCGTGCGTCCTCGGCCGTCTTCGCCGCGGCCGCGGCCTTGGCGAGGTCGGCTTGTTTGGCACCTTCAGCCGCCAGACGCGCGGTCTGCTCCGCCGTCACGCGCGCCTTCTCGGTCGCGGCGAGACGGGCGTCTTCCGCGCCGATCTTGTCGAGCTGACCCTTCGCAAGGTCGGCATAGAAGCCGGTCGGATAGCTCTTCAGAAACGTGTCCCATGCGGCGCGCGTTCCGAGTTGCAGCGACAGCTCGTAATCGCGGCGAACATCGGCTCGCGCATCGGCGACGGGAGCCGCAGGCGCAGGTGCCGCAGCCTTGGCCGGCACCAGCGGCACGTCCTCGCCGCCGAGCGAGCCGTAGACATACGGCTCCTGTCGATTGTTCGTCACTTTCAGCACGTCGTCGCGCACGAAGCCGAACGCCTTGCGCACATCGAGGCCGGGCGTTGCGATGTGCCGCACCAGTGCGGCAGTGAACGGGCTGTGCTTGTCGCCATCGGCGGCGGTGGAGCCGGCCTTCGCCGCGTAGGCGATCAGCGTATTCGGCGAGGTCGGCTCGACCTTGGCTAGGCCACGGCCGATCGAACGCATGCTGACCTTCTTCATGGTCTTGTTGAACGGATTGTCGCGGCAAGCGTCGAGGATAACCAGCCGCAACTGCTTGGCGGATTCGACGGCGACCAGCACGCGATCGAGCGACACGGCTTCGTCATAAACATCGGTGTCGCGATGAAGCGCGGCGTCGACCGGAATGAGGTAGTTGGTACCCTCGACCTCGATGCCGTGGCCGGCATAGTAGATCACGGCCATGTCGGCATTGCGCGCCCGGTCGCCGAAGTCGCGCAGCGCGCGCCGCATCTCGACTCCGGTCAGATCATGACGCGCATCGACCACATCGAAGCCGGCCTGCTTCATGGTCTGGGCGAAGGCGGCCGCGTCGTTGTCCGGATTGGCCAGTTGCGGAACGTTGCGATACTGCGAGTTGCCGATCACCAGCGCCACGCGCGTAGTCGCCGCGGCCGGCTGGGCGATCAACCCGGACACCGCGACAAGCAAAAATCCGAACAAATTGAGATATCGGCGCGAGGTCATGGCGGCACGTCCTGATCGTTCCTCATAACATATCGCCTGACTACCCGAAATGAGCGTCCGGCTTTGTGAGCCACGTCACAATCGGCGGGGACCGGCAGTTGCAGCGGGGCTACCTGGATAGGACGACGGCAGGCTGCAAAACGTTCAAACGGTCGAGGGACGGCCACGTCCAGGATTGGACAGACCGCTAGACGTCGAAGGCCGGTTCCTGCTTTAACGGGCCCGCGAAAGCTGCCCTCCCCGCACCGGAGTTTTGCCGTGGCCCATGACCGTTCATACGACCGTTCGACCGTCGAAGCCGTGATCCAGCATTATTTCGATGGGCTTTACGAAGGAAACGCCGAGACCATCGGTGCGATCTTCCACCCCACGGCCGATCTGCGCTGGCTGGAAAAGGGCGAGCTGAAGATCCTGACTGTGCCCAATTGGCTCGATCTGATCCGCAAACGTCCCTCGGCGAAAGCCGAAGGCAAGCCGCGCGAGGATTTCATCGTCACTATCGACCGCTCCGACGAGTCCACCGCCTTCATCAAGGTGCGCTGCCAGTTGCCGCCGCGCTACTTCACCGACTATCTGGTGGCGATGAAGCTGAAGGACGGCTGGAGCATCGTCTCCAAATCCTACCGCTACGATCTGCGCGACCAGGCGTGATCGCGGGCGGGATGTAAGCGATGCCCGACCTGCAGACCTTCCTGCTCTTCCTGGCAGCGGCGCTGATCGTGGCGATCACGCCGGGTCCCGGTATCTTCTATATCGTCGCGCGAACGCTCGCGGGCGGCCGGGCGGAAGGACTGGCATCGAGCGCCGGCCTGGGTCTTGGCGGTTTCGTGCACGTCTTTGCCAGCGCGGCCGGCGTGTCGGCGCTCGTGATGGCGAGTGCCGAGGCCTTTACGGTGCTGAAAATCGCAGGCGCCGTCTATCTTATCTGGCTCGGCCTCAAGACATGGCGCGCCGCGCGCATCGTCGAGCCGACCGGCATCCGGACCACCGGGACACGCCGGGCGTTTCGCGAAGGTGTCGTCGTCGAGGCCTTGAATCCGAAAACGGCCGCGTTCTTCCTCGCTTTCATTCCGCAGTTCGTCGATCCGGCCGGCAACGTGGCAACGCAGTTCATCGCCCTCGGCCTCATTTCGGTTGCGCTCAACACCAGCGTAGATCTGATCGTGGTCTATGGTGCCGCGAAAACCAGACGGAAGCTGGTTGAGCGGCCCTCCCTCATCGCCCGAATGCGACAAGCATCCGGTGCCGTGATGTGCGGCCTCGGCATGACACTGCTTCTGGCCCGCCGCACGAGCTGATAGTCGACCCACCTCGGCTTACCGTCGGAGCGACGCACCCGCGTAGTGTTGACCCTGCCGCCGTTCCGCGCCATCTGAAGAACAGGGGCACCTGTTCGACATGACCGAAACCTTCCTGACATCGCTGCTCGTTCTCACAGTGCTCGCCGCATCCGCCGCGCTGGCGCGGCGGCTGGTGACGGCACCCGCCATCGTGTTCCTGGTGGTCGGCATCGTGCTCGCCTTCGTGCCGCACTTCCCGCTGATCGAGATGAAGCCGGAAAGCGTGCTGCTGATGGTGCTGCCGCCGCTGATTTATTCCGCCGGCGTCTCCATGAGCTGGCGCGAGTTCAAATCCAATTTGCGGCCGATCGCCCTGCTCGCCATCGGCTGCGTGATCTTCACGACCTGCGCGGTCGCCGCCGCGACGCACTGGCTGCTCGGCCTGCCCTGGGGTGTCGGCTTCGTGCTCGGCGCCATCGTCTCGCCGCCCGACGTGGTGGCGCCGCTGGCCATCGCCAAGCGGCTGCAACTGCCGCACCGCATCCTGGTCATCCTCGAGGGCGAAGGTCTCGCCAACGACGCCACCGCGCTGATCCTCTATCGCTTCGCGGTGCTCGCGGTCTCCACCGGCACCTTCTCGCTGTCGTCCGCTGCCGGATCGTTCAGCCTGATCCTGCTCGGCGAGATCGTGTTCGGGATTGCCGTCGGCTGGTTCAGCCTGCGGCTGCGCCAGTGGGCCCATGACGAGCGGGTCGAAATCCTGCTGTCGCTGTTGACGCCGTATCTCGCCTATTGGGTGCCCGAACATCTCGGCGGCTCCGGCGTGATCGCCACCGTCGCCGCCGGCCTCTACGTGAGCTGGAACGGGCCGCTGCTGATCTCGGCGGCGACGCGGCTGCAGGGTATCTTCTTCTGGGATCTGGTGATCTGGCTGATCGAGGGCGTGCTGTTCCTGCTGATGGGCTTTGAGGTCCGGGTGCTGATGGAGAAGGCCAAGGCGGTGCCGGTCCACGAGGTGCTGGTGGCGATCGCGCTGACCTCCGTCATCGTCGTCGCCGCGCGATTCCTCTGGGTGTTTCCGTGGACCTATCTCACGCGCATCTTCAGTTCGCGCGTCAGGCGGCGCGATCCTCCACCCCCATGGCGCTACGTCGTCGTCATCGGCTTCACCGGCATTCGCGGCGTGGTGTCGCTCGCGGTCGCGCTCGCGCTGCCCCTGACGTTGCCGAACGGGCAGGACTTCCCATATCGCGACCTCATTCAACTGGCGAGCTTCGGCGTGATCTTCGTAACACTGTTCGGCATCGGCCTGACGCTGCCGTTCGTCGTCAACATGCTCGGCATTTCGCGGCACGGCCACCTGGAGGCGCTCAACGAGCGGGAGGCGGAAATCGCGGCGCGGCGCACCATCATCGAGGCCGCACGCGGCACGCTCACCACGATCATCGCCGAGCGCAAGCTGCCTGAAAGTCTCGCCAAGTTTCTCGAGGCGCGGCATGAAACGCGGATGCGGGCGCTGCCCGAGCCGCCGCGCGAGGGCGATCAGCACTCCCCGGCGACGAAAGGCTCTTCCATGGTGCGCGAGATCATCACCAGCGAGCGACAGCATCTGCATCGGCTGCTGCGCGAGGGCAAGATCACCGACGAGACCCGCCGCCGGATCGAGCGCGATCTCGATCTGGAAGAAGCCGTGGTCGACAACCGGGAAAAGCACACGCCTCTATGAATGAGCCTTCGCCGCCCGAACGCGGGCGGTCAGGCGGTGCTGTCGCTCACCAGCGTGAGACCGGGCTTGAACACGGTGGTGCGATTACGCCCGGCACGCTTCGCCTCGTAGAGCGCGACATCCGCGTGCGCCAGCAGGTCGTACAGGCTGGCACTGGCATGATCCACATGCACGCCGACGCTGACGGTCGGGTTCAATCCGGCCGGCAATCGTCCGTCACCATGACCCGGCAAGTCTGCGCGTAGCCGCTCGGCATAGCCGCGCGCGGTGCCGACCTCGGTGCCGGTTATCAGAATCGCAAATTCCTCGCCGCCGATCCGCCCCGCGATGATCTCAATCCCGGACATCCGCCTCACCAGCTCGCCCAGCATCGCGATCACCTTGTCGCCGGCAGCGTGTCCGTAGGTATCGTTGATGGATTTGAAGTTGTCGATGTCCGCGATCAGCAGCGCGACCGGCCAGCCGCGCACGGCCTGACGCCGCAACGCCGCCGCAGCGCCTTCCTCGAAGCCGCGCCGATTGAGCAGACCCGACAACTTGTCGGTGTTGGCCTCCTGCCGCAACTCACCGATCAGATCGATGGCGACCGCGACCATCAGGTTCAACGCCACCATGATCGAGATCATCGCCTGCGTGAACTGCACGGTGGTCCAATAGACCGACTGCTGAAACCCTTCGTCGCTGTGGTAACCGCCGACCAGCCACGCGATCAGCAGCGGTCGCACGATGAAATTCGCCGTCGCGAGCGTCGCGATCCAGAACAGCAGCCGGTCGATCAGATGTGGCTTCGGCGCCGGAAAGAGCTTGATCACCGTCAACAACGCGATCACGCCGAGCGAGAAGCTGATGGCGTAGATCCGTCCCGCCAGACTGGGATCGATCCACAGGGACCAGATGTGTCCGGTCATCGCGACCACGGCAATGATGGCCATCGGCCAGTAAGGCACCGCGATGCGATAGCGAAGCAGAATCGCGGACGCCAGCGTGCATCCGGCAAGGATAAAGCACAGGTTTGAGAGAATGCGATGGAATTGGTGCGGCAGCGCCGGTCCCACGTCCTGAAACAGGAAACCCAGCATCGACAGCGCATAACTGCCCGCGGCAACGGCAACGTAGGTCTGATCGCGCCGGTTCAACCAGAGCAGCAGGAAGGCAGCGGCCAGCAGCAAACCGATACCCGGATTCAAAAGAGAAATGAAAATTTGTCCGCCCATCGTCCTCGCCGCGCCGCCGAGACAATGTCCTACGTCAGCGATGATAAGACGGCCTTGACGCGATGCCGGGGATTTTAAGTATTAAGCATCGCGCCAAACTTCGCACCATCGCGCTGTCCAAACAGCAACAAAAAGGCCGGACATCCGTCCGGCCTTTCATCGTCACGACTGATGCAACGAGGCGGGCGTTATTCCGCCGCTGTAGTCGCCGGTGTCTTGGCGCCGTTGCCGTAACGCTGGTCGATGTAATCGATGACAAGCGCCTTGAAGTCGGCGGCGATGGTCGCGCCGCGGAGGGTGCGGAATTTCTTGCCGTCAACAAAAACAGGCGCGGCCGGCGCCTCGCCGGTGCCCGGCAGCGAGATGCCGATGTTGGCGTGCTTGGATTCGCCGGGGCCGTTGACGATGCAACCCATCACCGCGACGTTGAGCTGCTCGACGCCGGGATACTGCGTCTTCCAGCTCGGCATTTCGTCGCGGATGAAATCCTGAATCGAGCGCGCCAGTTCCTGGAACGTGGTCGAGGTAGTGCGGCCGCAGCCGGGGCATGCCGCGACCAGCGGCACGAAGGTGCGGAAGCCCATGGTCTGCAGCAATTCCTGCGCGACCTGAACTTCCAGCGTGCGATCGCCGCCGGGCTCCGGCGTCAGCGAAATACGAATGGTGTCGCCGATGCCCTGCTGCAACAGGATGCCGAGCGCGGCGGATGAGGCGACGATGCCCTTCGAGCCCATGCCGGCCTCGGTGAGTCCGAGATGGATCGCATAGTCGGAGCGCTCGGCCAGCGTCTGGTAGACCGCGATCAGATCCTGCACCGCCGAGACCTTGGCCGACAGGATCATCTTGTTCTTCGGCAGGCCGATCTCTTCGGCACGCTTCGCCGACAGCAGCGCCGACTGCACCATGGCCTCGCGCGTCACTGCGCGAGCCTCCAGCGGGGCGGCCGATTTCGCGTTCTCCTCCATCAGGTGCGTCAGCAGTTCCTGATCGAGCGAACCCCAGTTGGCGCCGATCCGCACCGCCTTGCCGTACTTGATCGCCATTTCGACGATGTCGGAGAACTGCTTGTCGCGCTTGTCCTTGAAGCCGACGTTGCCCGGATTGATGCGGTACTTGTCGAGCGCCTCGGCGCAGGCCGGATGATCGGCCAGCAGCTTGTGGCCGATATAATGGAAGTCGCCGATCAAAGGCGTCGTGATGCCGCGCTTGCGCAGGCCATCGCGGATGTGCGGGACGGCCGCAGCGGCCTCATCGCGATCCACGGTGATGCGGACCATTTCGGAGCCTGCGCGCGACAGCGCCGCGACCTGGGCAATGGTGCCGTCGACATCGGCGGTGTCGGTGTTGGTCATCGACTGCACCACGATCGGCGCGCCGCCGCCGACGGCGACATTGCCGACCATCACTTGCGTGGTTTTGTGCCGCGGCTGGGGGCCTGCGACGTCGAGTTGCGACGGGTTTTCGAGCTTGTTCATGAGGTCTCAAATATCAGGTTTTTGTGACGTTCAGCAACGGATCAATGACCGGCGGATTCGGTCGATTGACCAAATAGAGGCCTGCAATCACCAGCAGCGCCGCGGCGCCAAAGGCCAAGGTGAGCTGGTCATGCATGATGAAATAACCAGCCGCGACGCCAAACAAAGGGGTGATGAAGGTAAAAGCCGACAATTTACTGGCGGAATAGGCCTTAACCATTGAAAACCATATCAAAAACGTGAGACCGACCACCCAGACGGCCTGATAGACCATCAAGGACAGCACCAGCGGACCGGGAACCCGGGTCAGGGTCTCGCCGGAAACCCAGGCCGCAATCCCGAGAATCGGGATCGAAACGGCAACCTGGTAGCTCAGCGCCTTTTCCGGCGGCAGCTTGATCAGCGAGGTTGCCTTCACCAGAAGCGTGGTCGCCGCCCATAAGGCGCCGCCGCCAACGATCATGAAATCGCCGAGCAGCACCTTGGCGTCGACATCGGGCTGCGGCACGCCGATCGCACAGGCGACGCCGGCAAAACACAGTGCAAGTCCGCCCCATTGCGAGGCGCGCAGCCGCTCGCCGAGAAAGCGATACGAGCCGAGCGCGACGAAGAACGGCGCGGTGTAGAGAAACACCACGGCGCGCGACGCCGTCGTCAGCAACAGCCCGTGATAGATCAATACGAACTCGAAACTGAACAGCACGCCCGCGAACAGTCCGGCGCCGAGCGTGCCGTCGCGCGCGAAAAGCTTCACCCCGCGCACCCATGCGATCAGCAGCAGCACGACGATCGCGCCGCAGGAGCGGATGAAGGCCTGCAGGAACGGCGGAATGTCGGGCAGCGCAAGCTTCACCGCGATCTGGTTGAACCCCCAGCTCAGGCACAGCATCAGCATCAGGGCGATGGCGCCGGCGGTGAGCGGACGACCGGCCGTCCCGAGCGGGATGTTTTCGGATGACATGAAACCTCGTGAACCGGCTTGCCGCCGTGTTGTTGAGCCGAACGGTAGGTCGTCCGGTTAGATGATTATGCAGCTTTCTGGCAATGCGCGCAGGTACCGGTGATTTCGACGACGGAGAGTTTCGGGGTGAAGCCCGTGGTCCGCGCGGCGTCGCTGAGACTCTGCGCCACGCGGCCCGCCGGAATTTCGCCGACCGATCCGCAGCGGTCGCAAATCAGAAAGGCCACCATCGCGTTATCGTCATGATCGTGCGCGCAGGCCAGAAAGGCGTTGCGGCTTTCGATGCGATGGACGAGACCGTTCTCCATCAAAAAATCGAGCGCGCGATAAACCGTGATCGGCGCCGGACGCGACATCGATTTCGCCAGTTCCTCGATCACCTCGTAGGCGCCGAGCGGCCGATGGCTCGACAGCAGTGCCTGCAACACCTGACGTCGGATCGGCGTGAATTTTTGCGCACGTCGTTCGCAGACCTGCACGGCATGGTTGATCGCATCCGCCGTGCAGCGGTCGTGATCGTGCCCCGGTGCGGGGAATGTCGGTCGGGTGACTGTCATCCGATACCCATCTAACCCGTTTAAGCCGGTTTCGCCCGCAATTTCGGCAATCCCGGTCATGACAATTTCGCGGATCGGCTCCTATATATTGCACTGCAATATAAAAGCCGGAATCGCCTGAAAATCATTTCAATTCAAAGCCCCCGTACCGGGCCCGTCCCGGCTCCCTTCCCGGCAACGCAAAAAGAGAGGCTGCGCCTTGGCGACCCATCTCAAATCCTATCTCGACAACCTGTCGATCTGGACCCTGTCCGGCATCAAGCCGAAGCCGCGCACGGGCGCGGTGAAGAAGATCAATCTCGCGCTACAGGGCGGCGGCGCCCACGGCGCCTTCACTTGGGGTGTGCTCGATCACCTGCTGACGGACGCGCGGCTCGAGATCACCGGCATCTCGGGCGCATCCGCCGGCGCGGTCAATGCGGTGATGCTCGCCGACGGCTTGGCGCGCGGCGGCCCCGACGAGGCACGCAAGCGCCTCGCCGAATTCTGGCGCGCGGCCAGCGCGGGCGGCGACCTGCCTCCGGTCCAGCGCGCGGTCACCGATCGCCTGTTCTCGCTGATGCCGTTCGCAGCGACGCCGATCCAGAACTGGTTCGAGGCGATGTCGCATTACTTTTCGCCCTACGAACTCAACCCGCTCAACATCAATCCGCTCAACGAGCTCATTGCACGTTTCGTCGATTTCGATGCGGTACGCGGCGGCGATCTCGCGCTGTTTATTTCCGCGACCAACGTCCACACCGGGCGGTTGCGCATCTTCGACCGCACCAGCATCTCGGCCGACGTGGTGATGGCATCGGCCGCATTGCCGTTCCTGTTTCGCGCGGTCGAGATCGATGGCGTGCCGTACTGGGACGGCGGCTACATGGGCAATCCCGCGATCTTTCCGTTCCTGCAGGCGACCGACGCCGAAGATGTGCTGGTGGTGCAGATCAACCCGGTGTCGCGCGCCGCCACGCCGCGCACGTCGGCTGAGATCATCAACCGCCTCAACGAGATTACCTTCAACTCCGCGCTGATCTCCGAACTCCGCACCATGGACTTCATCAACCAGCTCATCGACGACGGTCGCCTGCCGCGCCACACCGGAAAGAACGGCACCGGCAAGACCGGCTACCGCAAGCTCCACGTCCATCGCATCGATCTCGGCAAACTCGGCACCCGGCTTGCCGCCTCCAGCAAGATGAAAACCGACTTCGATTTCTTCGCGTTTCTGCATCGCGCCGGGCAACGCGCCGCGCGCAAATTCCTCGACCACCACTTCGCCGACATCGGCCAGCGCAGCAGCATCGACCTGGCCGCAGAATCCGGTGTGGAATGGAATTAACATATTGTATTAATTGATGAGTCCTTGCCCTCCAGCAGAGCCATGAGGCGTTCGCAGGTCAGCTTTCCGTTAACTCCCGGTGTCGTATTCATAAGCTTGCTTATTATATCGGTAGCTTAGGAGTACCGATGCCCCGGACCCGCTCGATCGATAACGACTTCCTGTTCGTGCTCTTCGAAATGCAACGCCTGCTTCGGCTTTATGCCGACAAGCAGGCGGCTCGCTATGGCCTGACCCGCGCCCAATGGGCGGTGCTCGCCAAGCTGAACCGCACCGAAGGGCTGAAACAGACCGAAGTCGCCGAACTGATGGAGATGCAGCCGATCACGCTGACGCGATTGATCGACAAGCTCTGCCAGGCCGGTCTGATCGAGCGCCGCAGCGACGAAACCGACCGCCGCGTCAATCGTCTTTACCTGACCAAGACGGCGCGGCCGATGATGGCCAAGCTCGCCGTGCTGCGCAGTGAAATCACCCAGGCTGCACTCGCCGATATCAGCGTCCCCGATGCACATCGTCTGGTGGAACAGCTCGAAACCGTCAAAGAGAATATCCGCAATGCGCTTCAGGGCGGCGGACAAACCAACAAGATGAAAGAACACCACTATGGCTGAGCCGGTCCTGAAATTTCCGCCCGAGCAGAAGGGCAATCCAGCGGAATCGCCGCCGGAGCAGGCTGCCGGCGCCGCGCCGCGCCGCCGCAAGCGGGATCTGCTGCGCCGTCATCGCCGCACGCTGCTGCTGGTCGTTCTTCCGCTGATCGCGCTGATCGCCGGCCTGGCGTTTTACCTGTCGGGCGGCCGCTACGTGACCACCGACGATGCCTATGTCGGCGCGCAGAAGGTTTTGATCACGCCCGAAGTGTCGGGCAAAATCGATAAGGTCACAGTGAAGGAAGGTCAGCACGTCAAGAAGGGCGACCTGCTGTTCGAGATCGATCCGGTGCCGTTCCGCCTTGCCGTCGAGCAGGCCGAGGCGAAGCTGAACGAGGCCAAGGTCACCTATGACAACCTCCGCGCCGACCTGAAATCCTTCGCGGTCTCGTCGGAACTCTCCCAGCACAGCATCGAACTGAAGCAGCGCGATGTCGAGCGCAAGTCGTCGCTGGTGAAAAGCAACTCGGGCTCGCAGCTCGATCTCGACAACAGCCTTGCCGCGCTGGTGCAGGCGCGCGGGCTGAACCAGATTCTGCAGCAGCGCATTTCAACGGCTAAGAACCAGTTGCTCGGCAATCCCGAGCTGCCGCTCGAGCAGTTTCCCGCCTATGCGCAAGCCAAGGCCGCGCTGAACGATGCACAGCGCAACCTCGCCCATACCGAACTACGCGCGCCGATCAACGGCGTCGCGACGCAGGTCGACAACATCCAGCTCGGCCGCTTCGTCGCCGCCGGCACGCCGGTGTTCAGCGTCGTCGACCTCGACAATCCCTGGGTCGACGCCAATCCGAAGGAATCCGACTTCACCTATGTCGCCGTCGGACAGACCGTCGATCTCTATGTCGATTCCTTCCCCGACCACACCTTCAAGGGCACGGTCGGCTCGCTCAGCCCGGGCACCGGCGCGACATTCGCGATCCTGCCGCCGCAGAACGCGACCGGCAACTTCGTCAAGATCGTGCAGCGTATCCCCGTGCGGATCTATTTCGACAAGAACGACCCGATGGTCGCCAAGCTGAAGTCCGGCATGAGCGTCTACGTCTCGATCGATACGCATCACCACCGCACGCTTGCGGGGCTGCTCGGCCTGTCGCACCCGGCGGCGAAGCAGGACTGATCCCATGACAACGGCCGCCGCGCATCCTATCGCGGTCCCCGGCCTGCGCCGGAACATGGTCACGATCTGCGCCATGACCGCGACCATCATGCAGGCGCTCGACACCACGATCGCCAACGTGGCGCTGCCCTACATGCAGGGATCGCTGTCGGCATCGCAGGACCAGATCAACTGGGTGCTGACCTCCTATATCGTGGCGGCGGCGATCATGACCGCGCCGGTCGGCTGGATCGCCAACCGGTTCGGCCGCAAGCGTATCTTCATCCTGTGCTCCGCAGGCTTTACCGTAGCCTCGGTGCTGTGCGGACTGTCGCAGGACATCACGCAGATGGTACTGTTCCGCCTGCTGCAAGGCGTATTCGGCGCCGCGCTGGTGCCGCTATCGCAGGCGGTGATGCTCGACAGCTACGCGCTGCACGAGCGCGCCAAGGCCATGGCGATCTGGGGCATGGGCGTGATGATGGGACCGATCATGGGTCCGTCGCTCGGCGCCTGGCTGACCGAGACCTATAGCTGGCACTGGGTGTTCTTCGTCAACCTGCCGTTCGGGTTCATCACCGTCATCGGCCTGATCATCTTCATGGACGAGACCAAGCTCAACACCGAGCTGCAGTTCGATTGGTTCGGCTTTACCGCGCTCGCCGTCGGCATCGGCGCGCTGCAGCTTGCGCTCGACCGCGGCGAACAGCTCGACTGGCTGGAGTCCTGGGAGATCACCATCGAGTTCATCGTCTCGGGTGTCGGCTTCTACTACTTCTTCGCCCATTCGCTGACGACGAAGCGCCCGTTCATCCAGTTCGCGATCTTCAGGGACCGCAACTTTGCCGCCGCGCTGGTATTCATGGCTGTGATCGGCCTCGTGCTGTTCTCGACCATGGCGCTGGCCTCGCCGCTGTTCCAGAACGCTTACGGTTACCCGATCCTGACGGCCGGACTTCTGCTGGCAACCCGCGGCGGCGGCACCTTCGTCGCCATGATGATGGTCAGCCGCCTGATGAACTACTTCGAGGCGCGCACGCTGATCGCCACCGGCCTCTCGCTGATCGCCATCACGCTCTACGACATGACCGCATGGACCGCCGACGTTCCGGTGCAGACCATCGTCATCAACAGTATCATCCAGGGCTTCGGCCTCGGCCTCGTCTTCGTGCCCCTGAGCACGGCGGCGTTCATGACGCTCCCCAATCATTTGCGCACCGACGGCACCTCGATGCTAACGCTGGTGCGCAATGTCGCAAGCTCGATCGGCATTTCCGTCGTGATTGCGGAACTGACGCGCGGCACCACCCGCGTCCATGCGGTGCTGGCCGAGCACATCAATCCGTTCAACAATGCGTTGCAGATGCCGAACGTCACCAGCACCGTCAATCTGAACACCGACATGGGCCGGGCGATGATGGATCTGATCGTCAGCGCCCAGGCGCAGATCATCGCGTTCTCGCAAGACTTCGAGCTCGTCGCGCTGGTGACGATCTGCGCGATCCCGCTGGTGCTGATCCTGAAATCGACCAAGGCTGCGATGCAGGCCCCGTCTGATCACGCCGCGGTCATGGAATAGCCGCGCAGCTCGACGCGCAGGGTCAGTTGCCGAAGACGTTGCCGTCCTGGATCGAGCAGCTCTCGCCGCTGACGCCGAGCAGTTCGAACTCCAGCCGCTTGCCCGAAATCATCGAACGCCCCTTCACCAACTTTTGGCCGGCCGCCGTCCCCACGATCACCTTGGTGCTGCAGCTCGAGAAATCCGGAGAAAACTCGACTTTGACCTGACGGGCCCCCTGCCGCATGGCACCGGCGAGGATCAGCGCATGGCCCTGAAACGTGGAATGGCTGTTCTTGGAAACGGCGCCGCCACCGATCCCTTCCCTGCTGCCCGAGCGGCCCCGGCGCGATGCGATGCGACGTTCGAAGGTGCGGCCTTCAGTCGAGATATAGATTTGCAGGGTTTGCGGCACGCTGCGCGGCCGAAAATTCTCCTGATCGGCGGCGCGCTGCATCCGGTTCTCGGTCCAGGATACCGTGACCGATTTTCCGCGCAGGGCGCTCGGCGCATGCTGCGCCATCGCCGATCCCGCCATGATGAGTCCAGTCACGCCAAGTCCCGCGAAGAAAATTGCCCGCGTTGCCTTCATGGCTGATCCCCCGTCCAGTATCTGCTTCCCGAAGTTCGTGAGACGTCACAACCCCGGCAGTAACGACCTTCAAAAAACAAAGGGACTAGCAACTTTATGATTCTAGTACCGCTTTCGATCTGAAATTCCTGAGAACAATCCGCTGCAACTATGCAGGAATTTCAAAGCGATGGTACTAGACGGCGAAAAACACCGTCTCGTTGCTGCCCTGCAGATGGATATCGAACTGATATATCGCGGCGGCACCCTGAGCGCGCCTGGCGATCAGCGTCGCCCGGCGATCCTTCGGCACCAGCGCCATGATGGCGTCCGTCGCGGTCGACGGCTCGTCGTCGAAATAGATTCGCGTATAATTTTGCACCAGCATGCCGCGCGCAAAGATCGCCATCAGGATGTGCGGCGCCTGCGGCTTGCCGTCCGGTCCCGGTACCGCGCCGGGCTTGATGGTGGTGAAAGCGTATTCGCCATCGCCACCGGTGCCGCAACGGCCGAACCCCTTGAACGACGAATTGGGCAGCGCGCGCTTGTCCTGCGGATCGCTGAAATGCCCCTGCGCATCCGCCTGCCAGATCTCGAGCATGGAATCCGGAACCGGTGCGCCGTCGCCGTCGAACACCCGCCCCTCGATGCGGATGCGCTCGCCGGAGGCATCCGATGTCACCAGATCGTTGGTGAACGCATCGTTCCAGGCGTATTTTCCGTTCGAGGTCAGGCCGTAGGCGAAGAACGGGCCGACCGTCTGCGATGGGGTGATGCCTGTCGTTGTATCAGCCACTATTTGGTCTCCATGGGCGTGGCGTTCCGGCCGCGCAGCACGATGTTGAAGCGGTAGCACAGCGCCCAGTCCGGCTTGGTGTTCTCGAGATCGAAGCTCGAGATCATGCGTTGCCGCGCTTTTTCATCCGTCACCGAATTGAAGATCGGATCGAACGGAAACAGTGGGTCGCCGGGGAAATACATCTGGGTGACGAGGCGCGAAACGAAAGCGTGGCCGAACACCGAGAAGTGGATGTGCGCGGGCCGCCATGCATTGTGATGGTTGCCCCAGGGATAGGCGCCGGGCTTGACGGTGATGAACTTGTAATAGCCGCTCTCGTCGGTCTGCGCGCGGCCCGCGCCGGTGAAGTTCGGATCGAGCGGCGCAGGATGCTGGTCGCGAACGTGGATATAGCGACCGCAGGCATTGGCCTGCCACAGCTCGACCAGCACGTTGGGGATGCCGCGTCCGTCCTCGTCCTGCACATGGCCATGCACGATGATGCGTTCGCCGATCGGCTCACCCTTATGCTGCATGGTGAGATCGTGGTCGTTGTCCCGCACCGCCTCATGACCATAGACCGGCCCAGTGAGCTCCGAGAGCGTCTGCGGCACGATGATCAGCGGCTTCGAGGGCGAGCGCTTGATCGTGCTCTTGTAGCCGGGCGACAGCCGCGCCGGATGGGCCTTCAGGCTGTCGAGGGGGTAAATGAGCGTCATTGTAAAACTCTCAATTTGTCATTCCGGGATGCGCCTCGCTTGGGCGCAGGCCCGGAATCCATAGCCCCTGTCGTGGTTATGGATTCCGGACTCGCTCGCTCTTCGAACTCGCGATCCGGAATGACGGCTGGAACCTAGTTCAGTTTCTCGATCGCGACCGCGACACCCTGGCCGACACCGACGCACATGGTGGCGAGCGCGAGCTTGCCGCCACGCTTCTCCATGCCGTGCACCGCCGTCAGCGCGAGACGCGCGCCGCTCATGCCGAGCGGATGGCCGAGCGCGATCGCGCCGCCATGCGGATTGACGAAATCGGCATCCTCCTTGACGCCGAGCTGGCGCAGGCAGGCGATGCCCTGCGACGCGAAGGCCTCGTTGAGCTCGATCAGATCGAAGTCGGAAATCTTCAAGCCCAGCCGCTCCATCAGCTTGCGCGTGGCAGGCACCGGGCCGATCCCCATGATGCGCGGCGGCACCGCGGCCGAGGCGAGACCGAGAATGCGCGCCCGCGGCGTCAGGCCGTGCTTCTTCACCGCAGCTTCCGAGGCGAGCAGCATGGCCGCGGCGCCGTCGTTGACGCCGGATGCATTGCCCGCCGTCACCGTGCCGGGATCGCGCACGATCGGCTTCAGTTTCGCGAGACCTTCCAGCGTCGTTTCGGGGCGCGGATGCTCGTCCTTGTCGACGACCGTCGGGCCGGCCTTGCCGCCCGGAATCGTGATCGGCGTGATTTCCTCTGCAAAATAGCCGCTGGCAATCGCCTTGCCCGCGCGTTCCTGCGAGCGGATCGCAAAGGCATCCTGATCGGCGCGCGACACCTGGAACTCCTCGGCGACGTTCTCGCCGGTCTCCGGCATGGCGTCGACGCCATACTGCTTCTTGAGCAGCGGATTGATGAAGCGCCAGCCGATGGTGGTGTCGAAGATCTCAGCGCTGCGCGCGAACGCCGTCGGCGCCTTGCCCATCACGAACGGCGCGCGGGTCATGGATTCGACACCACCGGCAATCGCGAAATCAATTTCATTGGCACGGATCGCGCGGCCGGCAGCGCCGACCGCATCGAGACCGGAGGCGCAGAGACGGTTGAGCGTCTGCCCGGGAACCGAGTCGGGCACACCCGCCAGCAGCAGGGCCATGCGCGCGACGTTGCGGTTGTCCTCGCCAGCCTGATTGGCGCAGCCGAAATAGACCTCGTCGACGGCGCTCCAGTCGAGCTTCGGATGCTTCGCCATCAACGCCTTGATCGGCGTCGCGGCAAGGTCGTCCGCGCGCACCTTGGCCAGCGAACCGCCGAAGCGGCCGATCGGAGTGCGTACCGCGTCACACACAAATACGTCGCGCATTTCGTTTCTCCCTCAAAGCCACTTTCCACACCGGACCGGCGGAACTTGACGCGAGTTTTAAGCGGCAGAGACCGGACAGGTCAAATGATCGCTGCGTTTCAGCATTGCTTTCCGGAAAGAGCGGTTATGCTCATTGACCGTCCTTGGTTTACGGTCGCGAACCGAGACGTGGAAAACGTGCATGGCGGCCGCAACGCCATAGGAACCGGGCCTTAAACTCTGTAGTTTTCGCCGCCATGACCATTCAGTCCGCCATTCCGACATCGTCCGACGCCGCAGCTCCCGCGGAGGTCGCGCGGGTGACGCCGATGATGGAGCAGTATCTCGAAATCAAGGCCGCCAATCCCGGCCTGCTGCTGTTCTACCGAATGGGCGATTTTTACGAGCTGTTCTTCGAGGACGCGGAGATCGCATCCCGCGCGCTCGGCATCATGCTCACCAAGCGCGGCAAGCATCAGGGCATGGACATCCCGATGTGCGGCGTGCCGGTGGAGCGCTCCGACGATTACCTGCATCGCCTGATCGCATCCGGCCATCGCGTCGCGGTGTGCGAGCAGATGGAAGACCCTGCCGCCGCACGCAAGCGCGGCAACAAGAGCGTGGTGCGGCGCGATGTCGTGCGCCTTGTCACGCCGGGCACGCTGACCGAAGACACGCTGCTGGATGCCAAGGCCAACAACTACCTGCTGGCGCTGGCGCGCGCCCGCGCCTCTTCCGGCGGCGACCGCATTGCGCTTGCGTGGATCGATATCTCGACCGCGGAATTCATGGTCACCGAATGCGGCACCGGCGAACTCGCCGCGACGCTCGCGCGCATCAATCCCAACGAGGTGATCGTTTCCGACGCGCTCTATGGCGATCAGGATCTTTCCGCGTTGCTGCGCGAACTCCCGTCGGTGACGCCGTTGACCCGCGACGTATTCGACAGCGCAACCGCGGAACGCCGGCTGTGCGATTACTTCGCCGTCGCCACCATGGATGGCCTCAGCGCCATGTCGCGGCTGGAGGCGACCGCGGCGGCCGCCGCCGTCACCTATATCGACCGCACCCAGATCGGCAAACGGCCGCCGCTGTCGCCGCCTGCGCGCGAAGCGTCCGGCAGCACCATGGCGATCGATCCCGCCACCCGCGCCAACCTCGAACTGACGCGCACTCTCGCCGGTGAACGTCGCGGCTCGCTGCTCGATGCCATCGACCGCACGGTGACGGCAGCGGGCTCGCGGCTGCTGGCGCAGCGACTGGCGGCACCGCTGACCGACAACGCGGCCATCGCGGGGCGGCTCGATGCCGTCTCGGCTTTCACATCGGACAGCGCTGCCCGCGACGACATCCGCACCGTGTTACGCGCGGCGCCGGACATGTCACGCGCGCTGGCACGGCTGTCGCTCGGGCGCGGCGGTCCGCGCGACCTCGCAGGTCTCCGCGACGGTATTCTCGCCGCCGATCAGGCGCTCACCCGCCTCGGCACCATGCCTGACGTGCCGCGCGACGTCGCGGCCGTGATGGAGGCCTTGCAACGGCCGTCGCGCGACCTCGCCCGCGAGCTCGATCGCGCATTGGCCGAACAACTGCCGCTGATGAAACGCGACGGCGGGTTTGTGCGCGAAGGTTACGAACCGGCCCTCGACGAAGCGCGCAAGCTGCGCGACGACTCGCGCCTCGTCGTCGCCGCGATGCAGGCGCGCTACGCCGAGGACACCGGCGTCAAGGCGCTGAAGATCCGTCACAACAA
>JAFKKH010000017.1 GCA_017305665.1 Hyphomicrobiales bacterium | reverse complement strand
TCAGGCGTTCGGCAAGAAATACTTCTTGATGTTGTCGCCGTCGGTCTTGAACAGGATGCGGGTCCCGCGAAGCTGACGAATCTGCTTCTTGGTCCGCTTGATCATGCCGTGTCGCTTGCCGGCGTGGGCGGACACCACCTTGCCGGTCCCGGTCACTTTGAAGCGCTTTTTGGCGCCGGATTTGGTCTTCAACTTGGGCATTTGGCTCTCCTGTGCCACGAAAAAACCCGCCCCGAGAGGCGGCTTTTGCGGCTGAAATGCTCGTTAGAGCGTTGAAAATGCTCGGCTATTTCCGAAATGAAAGTCGCCGGCATGCACGTCGCCACGGCAGCCCTTAATCAGCCGGGCGGCGAAGACCGGGCTTATGACAGAGGATGGCGCAATTGGCAACGGGGAAGGGACACCAGGCACGCCATTATGGCCGTCATTCCCGGGCGCGCGCAGCGCGAACCCGGAATCCATAACCCCTGCAGGGAGTATGGATTCCGGGCCTGCGCCAAGAGGCGCATCCCGGAATGACGACCGATAGGTTTTGAATGCAGGGTCCGGAAAACACAGCCTCGGTGAGTTACCGAGGGGCGAGCACCATGACGACCTGGCGGCCTTCGAACTTGGCGTCCTGTTCGACCTTGGCGAACTCCGCCACGTCGCTCTTCACCTTGTCGAGCAGTTTGGTGCCGATTTCCTGGTGCGCCATCTCGCGGCCTCGGTAGCGCAGGGTGATCTTCACCTTGTCGCCTTCCTCGAAGAACCGCTGCATCGCCTTCATCTTCACGCCATAGTCGTGATCGTCGATCATCGGACGGAGCTTGATCTCCTTGATCTCGACGATCTTCTGGCGCTTGCGCGCTTCGGCGGCTTTCTTCTGGGCCTGAAACTTGTACTTCCCGTAGTCCATGATCTTGCAGACGGGAGGGCTGCTGTTCGGCGCGATCTCCACGAGATCCATGCCGGCATCTGCCGCCATCTTGATCGCGGCGATCGTTTCCACGGTACCGAGATTGGTACCTTCCGCGTTGATCAGTTGTACCTGTGCGTTGCGGATTTCATCGTTGGTGCGCGGTCCGTCTTTCGCGACGGGGGCTGGCGCTCTGTTGGGACGGCGAATGGGTAGTTCTCCAATACTGTGAAAGAAGCTCGCATTTTGAAGGAATAAGCCTCTGCGGGCAAGCGGCACGATTCAATCGCCGCCAAAAACCGTCAAATGCGAGGTATTTTGGTCACGCCGATCCAACCCGGAGCACAGCCGCTTGTTCCGCATGCGGACCGATGTTCGTTGACGCATGGCGGCGGCTGCGACAAACAGCGCTGAAACGGGGCGGAATCCATGACGGACACGGCAGCGGCAGAATTCATCGAGATCGGCAGCGGTGACGCGATGCGCCGGATCGCCGTGCGTGCGCGGCGCGGGGATGCGCCCGGCCTGTTCTGGCTCGGCGGCTTCAAGTCCGACATGGTCGGCACCAAGGCGCTCGCGCTCGATGCGTGGGCCGCCGAACGCGGCCGCGCCTGCGTGCGGTTCGACTACTCCGGCCACGGCGAGAGCGGCGGCGAATTCACCGACGGTACCATCGGGCGCTGGCTCGAGGAGAGCCTTGCGGTATTCGATGCGTTTTGCGAGGGGCCGCAGGTGGTGATCGGCTCGTCGATGGGCGGCTGGATGGCGCTGCTGCTGGCGCGTGAGATTTCGCGGCGAGTGTCATCGAAAGCCACGCTTGCCGGCCTCGTGCTGATCGCGCCGGCGCCGGATTTCACCGAAGAACTGATGTGGAAAGGCTTCTCTCCGGAAGCGAAGCGCGCCATCGAGACCGACGGCGTGTGGCTCAGGCCTTCCGAATATGGCGATCCCTATCCGATCACCCGCAACCTGATCGTGGAAGGCCGCAACCATCTGCTGCTCGGCGGCAGCATCGTGACCGGCTGCCCGGTGCGCATCCTGCAGGGCGCGCAGGATCCGGATGTGCCGTGGCGCCATGCCTTCGCCCTGACCGAGCGGCTGCCGAGCGACGACGTGGTGCTGACCATGATCCAGGACGGCGACCATCGCCTGTCGCGCCCGCAGGACATTGCGCGTATCCTCGCGGCGGTGGCGGAGTTCGAATAAACTGCCGTCATTCCGGGGCGCGAGTGAAACGAGCGAGCCCGGAATCCATAACCCCTGTCGCTCATCATTCTCACAGGGAGCATGGATTCCGGACAGCCGCTTCGCGGCTTCCGGAATGACGAAGAAAAGCACAGGGAGACAACCAATGAACCCGACCGCCATGCTCCGCGAATTCTGCGATGCCGTTGAGCAGCATCAGGGCCATCGGCTCGCTGCATTGTTCACCGAAGACGGCGTCTATCATGACGTGTTCTACGGCGCATTCGAGGGCCGTGCGAAGATCGCCGAGCTGATCGACGACTGGTTCTATCGCACGGCGGAGGATTTTCGCTGGGTGATGCACGATCCCGTCAGCGACGGCAAAACGCTCTATGCGCGCTACACGTTCAGTTACAAATCGACATTGCCGGAAGCGAAGGGCGCGCGCGTCATGTTCGAGGGCGTGTCGATCATGACGCTGCGCGATGGCCTGATCGCCGAATATCACGAGGTCGCCAACACCGCGCCGGCCTTCGTCGACCTGAATTTCGCAGCCGAGCGCATCGCGAAGATCGTGGCGAAGCAGGGCGCGGCGCTGAAGGCCCGGCCGGAAATGCAGCGGCATCTGGCGAAGTGAAAGGGTTTCACAAAAAGCAGCGTCATTCCGGAGCCCCGAAGCGGGCGTCCGGAATCCATAACCCCTACAGGGAGTATGGATTCCGGGCCTGCGCCAAGAGGCGCATCCCGGAATGACGAAAGTTATGGGTTTCGTTGCTTGCCTTACAATGACGGCCTACGGCGGCGGTGGTTTCGCCATCGGCTTCTTCTGCGCGAGCGCTGCGACGGTGGATGTGCCGATCGATCCCTGCTCGTCGTAGAGCCAGCATTCGCCGATCGCGACGCCGTCCGATGCGTGGTGGTTCACCACGTCGAAGCCGATCCAGTTGGTCACCGGCAGCCGGTGCAGGTACAGCGTGACGTCGCTGTTGATGTAGCCGAGGCCCTGATCGCCGGCGTTGGCAAACGGGCTCGCGAAATCGCAGCCGACCGCGACGCGCGAAAACGGCGTCAGCGGATGGCCCCCGACCACCTCGCGCACCTCGGTCATCCAAAGCCTGCGCGGGCCGAGCGAGCCCATCGCGCCGACGATCGGCCGCGTCGCCCACTTGCCATTCATGCCGAGGCGCGGGTCGGTGGGTTTTGGAATGTCGTCCGGCTTCGGGACATCCCAGTTCGGCGGCGACCAGACGTTGCCCGCGGCGTTTTCGGTCCGCCGCAGCAACTGGCACGATGCGCGCGCCATGGCGACGCCGCCCGAGATGAAGTCGGCCTCCACCACCTTGATACGCAAGCCGTCGCGGATCACGCGCGTGTTCACCTCGATCGGCGCCATGCCGGGCAGGCGAAACATGTCGACCGTCAGCCGCGCGGGGATGAAGTCGTCGCTGCCGTGACGCTGCTCGATGACGAAGCCGAGCAGACCGATGATGACGCGGCCATGCAGCGAGTTCGGATCCCACGGCCCGCTGGCGGTGGGCGTGGGGATGTAGGCGTCGCGATCTGCGGTGAAGAACGGCTGGTTGGTCATGCGGCCGACCATGCGGGGATCGGCGTCAGAAAATCAAGGCGCGCAAATCACCCCACCCGGATGGCCCAAAAGATTTTGGGCCATCCACCCTCCCCATCGAGGGGAGGGATGCAGCGCGTTGCACGCGCGGGGACTCTTTCTTATCCCTCCCCCTTGTGGGGAGGGTCGGCGCGATCAGCCGCGCTCTTGCGCGGATTGCGCCGGGGTGGGGGTTCGAGCCATTCGCCATTCCTCTTGCACGCTGGCGTCGCTTTCGGTGGCGGCTTTGTCCGCTGCAAGGAATTCAAATTCCTCCCGCGGCAAAAGTTGTGAGAGCGTCCACACCGCTGCGCCGCGCACCAGCGGCGAGGGGTCGCCGAGCAGCCGTTCGGCCTCTGCTGCGAGTGCAGCATCGCCGGAGTTGCCGATCGCGATCAGCACGTTGCGGAGGAAGCGCTCACGGTGGATGCGCTTGACCGGCGATTTCGCAAACAGCGCGCGAAACGCGGCGTCGTCGAGTCGCGCCAGCTCGGCCAGATCAGGCGCACGCAGTTCGTCGCGCGCGGCGAGTTTGATCTCGCGGCCGGCTTGCGCGAACTTGTTCCACGGGCACACCGCGAGGCAGTCGTCGCAGCCATAGATGCGGTTGCCGATATTTTTCCGAAATTCGTGCGGGATCGGCCCCTTGTTCTCGATGGTGAGATAGGAGATGCAGCGCCGCGCATCGAGCCTGTAGGGCGCGGGGAATGCCGCGGTCGGGCAGATGTCCTGGCACGCCCGGCACGTGCCGCAGTGATCGATTTCGGGCTCATCGTGCGGCAGTTCGAGCGTGGTGTAGATCGCGCCGAGAAACAGCCACGAGCCGAACGCGCGCGACACCATATTGGTGTGCTTGCCCTGCCAGCCGAGGCCGGCGGCGCTGGCGAGCGGCTTCTCCATCACGGCCGCGGTATCGACGAACACCTTGACGTCGTGCCCGGTCTCGGCGTGCAGCCAGCGCGCCAGCGTCTTCAGCCGCTTCTTGATCAGGTCGTGATAGTCGTCGCCCTGCGCGTAAACCGAAATCGCAGCGCGGTCGCGTTGCGCGAGGATGTTCAGCGGATTGTCGTCGGGGCCGTAGTTGACGCCGAGCATGATGATGGAGCGGACGTCGGACCACAGCACGCGCGGATCGGCGCGGCGTTCCGGATTCGCGGCGAGCCAGTCCATGTCGCCATGTCCGCCGGCTGCGATGAAATCGTGAAAGCGCGGACCGGCCTCGCCGAGCGCATCGGGCCCGGTCACGCCGACGGCGTCGAAGCCGAGCGCGCGAGCCTGGGTCGCGAGAGCGAATTTCAGCTTTGTACCGGAGTCGAGTGCGCTTGTTGTCGTCATTCCGGGACACGCCTCTTGGCGTGGGCCACAGATGTGCAATGCACATCGGGGAATCTATAACCCCTAATCGTGATTATGGATTCCGGGTTCGCGCTACGCGCGCCCCGGAATGACGAAAACTGACTCAGAAATCCAGGTCCACATAGGTGCGCGAAGCCGGCACGCCCGCCAGCCACTCGCTGAGCAGTGGACGGAACGAGGGGCGCGACTTGATGCGCGCGTACCAGGCCTTCGCTGCGTCGTCCTCGATCCATGGCACGTCGCCCAGATAATCGATCGCCGACAGGTGCGCCGCGGCGGCGAGGTCGGCAAAGGTCAGCCGGTCGCCGGCGAGGTAATTCCGCGTCCGTGCCAGCCAGCCGATATAGGCGAGATGATAGCGCACATTGGCTGTGGCAGCGCGGATCACGTCCATCGCCGGTGGGCCGCCGCCGGTGTCCTCGCTCATGAAGCGCTTGTAGATGCGTTCGGTCACCAGCGGGCCGGACGCCTCCTCGAAGAATTTCTCGTTGAACCACGCCATCAGGCGGCGCACCTCGATGCGCTCCGCCGCGGATGCCGGCAGCAGCCGCCGGTCGCCGGCGCGTGCGCCATGGGCCTCGTCGAGATGTTCGGCGATGACTGCCGCACCGGGAACCGGGGGCAGTCCCTCGGCGATCAGCACCGGCGTGGTTCCGGCCGGGTTCATCGCGAGATAGGCCTCGCGCCGTTCCCAGACCCGTTCCTCCACCGGACGCACGTCGAGGCCGTACTCGCCGAGGGCGAGACGGATAAAGCGCGAGTGGGGGCAGAACGGATGGTGAAACAGCGTGAACATGAAGCCCTTAGATAGATTTGCGGTGCTTAAGAAAACGTCTCTAGGGTCCGGTTCAACGGCGTTGAATCAGACCCGTCGCTTATCTTTTTGATGGAGCATGATCTTGTCCGAAAACCGGTTCCCACTTTTCGGGATCGTGCTGTAATGCGTTAACGGCGGGTGCCCGCATGGTGGGCAACCTAGCGAAGCCGCGCGCGCAGGCAACAGCGGATTCGGCGATTTTCGGCATTGCGGCCATGCCGCGAATAAGCGAGAAGAGCCGGCCTTTTGCCGTCGAGCGCAATCCAGAGCGGGCCCTTCCCATGCTGTCCGATGCGATCAGAGCCGTCATTCTCGGGATCATCGAGGGTGTCACCGAATTCCTGCCAGTCTCGTCCACCGGCCACCTGCTGCTCGCCGAGCGCTTCTTCAACCTCGGGGCAGGCAGCTTCTGGAATACGTTCACGGTCCTGATCCAGCTCGGCGCGATTCTCGCAATTGTGGTGATCTATTTTGCGAAACTGTGGCGGATCGCGCTCGGCATGTTCTCGAATCCCGAGGACCGCCGCTTCGTCATCGGCGTGCTGGTGGCATTCCTGCCCGCGGTCGTGGTCGGCCTGATCGCCGGCAAGTACATCAAGGAGCTGTTGTTCAATCCGTGGGTGGTGTGCTTCTCGCTGATCGTCGGCGGCGCGGTGCTGATGTGGGTCGATCAGCTCGACCACAATCCGCATGAACACGATGCCACGACGTTTCCGCTGCCGATGTATCTGTGGATCGGCGTCGCGCAGTGTCTCGCGATGATTCCCGGCGTGTCGCGCTCCGGCGCGACCATCGTCTCGGCGATGCTGTTCGGCGCCGACAAACGCGCGGCGGCGGAGTTCTCGTTCTTCCTCGCGATCCCCACCATGATCGGTGCGTTCGCGTATGATTTCTACAAGAACCGCGCCGACATGACGACCGACCACCTCGGCATCATCGCGATCGGCTTCGTGGTGTCGTTCATCACCGCGCTCATCGTGGTGAAGGCGTTCCTGAGCTACGTCACCCGCAACGGCTTCACGTTCTTCGCGTGGTGGCGGGTGATCGTCGGTACGCTCGGCCTGATCGCGCTGGCGCTGGGGCGTTAGTTCACGCCCCCTTGGGCGCGAACTGTCCGGTCTTGCGGAAGCGCCAGAGATATTGCGGCACCACGGCTTCCATCGAATCCGGCGTGATGCCCAATCCCTCGAGTGTCAGGCCGGCAGCCTTCGCGGCGTCCGACACCACGTTGTCGACCTTCAGCAGCTCGACCTGATCCGGCGTCAGCTTCAGCGCGCCCGGTGCGAACTGCAGGAACATTGCCTTGAAGCGCGCAAGCCCGAACGGCAGCGATACCAGCGGCCGCTCGCGCTCGGTGACGCGCAGGATGATCTGCATGATCTCGCGCATCGACAGCACTTCCGGACCGCCGAGCTCATACACTGCGCCGGCTTTTGTCTTGCCGTCGACCGCGTCGGCAACGGCGGTGGCGACGTCGCCGACATAGGCCGGCTGCATCCTGGTCTCGCCGCCGCCGATCAGCGGCAGCACCGGCGACATCCGCGCCAGCGCCGCGAAACGGTTGGCGAACTCATCCTCGGGACCGAACATCACCGATGGGCGCAGCACGGTGGCGGACGGCACCGCCGCGAACACGGCCGTTTCGCCGGCGGCCTTGGCGCGGGCATAGGCCGAAAGCGATTTGGCGTCGGCGCCGATCGCCGAGACGTGCACCAGTTGCGCACCCGCGTCGGCGGCCGCCTTCGCGACCGTCTCGGCGCCCTTCGCCATCACGGCGTCGAACGTCTGCGCGCCGCTCTGGCTCAGAACGCCGACCAGGTTGATCGCCACCTGGGAACCGCGCATCGCGGCCGCGACCGAGTCCGGATAGCGCAGGTTGGCCTGCACGGCATGGATTTGCCCGACCCGGCCGGGGGTTTGCAGATATCCGGCCAGCTCCGGCCGCCGCACGCCGACCCGGACGCGATAATCACGCTTGGCGAGCGCGCGGACCACGTGGCGGCCCAGAAAGCCCGAACCTCCGAAAACCGTGACGAGGGTGTCCGTATTCGATGGCATGATCTGGTCCTTGTCAGGCGGTGAAATCGGGTCAAATGCAGGGATAGGCCGCCGTTCCGCGCCACGTCAACAGGCCGCCCGCATAAAGCCTATTCGGACATCGCCTCAATCATTTGACAACCGCGCGGCCGATCCGTACTAACCCGCCCGGGCCCAGGTGGCGGAATTGGTAGACGCGCTGGCTTCAGGTGCCAGTGGCTGCAAGGTCGTGAAGGTTCGAGTCCTTTCCTGGGCACCACTCCCCCCTAAGCGATTGAAGCCGCTGATTTGCAGGGATGTTGAGGCGCTGACCGGTACACAAAACCGGGACACAGCGCTCATGGCGTTTCGAATGGCACACATCACTCGACGGACGGACTCCTCCAAACACATCTTCCGACTCAGGACGCCCGCCGACGTACTAGCTCGCGGTGGGATGAGCCGGCGCGTCCTGATCCAACTTCCAGAGTTCATGGGCGGCCAACCATTCATCACCACCGTGACGATTGGTGCGGAGATCAAATTCTCTCTGCGCACTCGGGAGGATGATGTAGCCGAGTTCAGGCGGAGCGTGGCGTTGGCTGAATTGAACAAGGTCTTCGCGGCCATCCGTGCCGGCCCGCGGTCGCTCACTCATAAGCAGTTGCTTGGGCTGGCCCGCGCCATCCATGAGCTATACGTGGAGGCATTCCAAGAGGATCCTGGCTCGAATGACGTTTGGATCGCCCATAAGGCACTGAACCGAGCGGTGGCGGAGGGTCGAATCACAGATGTCGAACCGATCATTCCCGGTCAGATGCCGGATGACCAAGGGACGGCGGTCGCGCTTTTCGGCGATGATCTAACTGCTGGCATCAACGTCTTGCCCCGATCGGATGACATCAACGAAGGGCTGGAGCGGCGGTTCGGGTTGCTTACCGACTGGCTCCTTACTCAGAATGGACAGGTCGTCGATGGTGATACGCGGAATCGCCTGCTCATGCTGGTGGCGCATGCGACCGATACGGGCGTTCGGAGGCTCAAAGACAATATCGCTGGCAACTACGGCGAAGACCACCGGCTTGCTCAGTATCCGATCTTCGAACAGAGGAGCAATCGGACCTTCACGCAGGCGTTTGAGGATTGGAAACGGGAGGCACGGCCAGCGCCGAGTACGCTGATGACCTGGCGCGGTAACTTCAAATCTCTGAGGGAGTTCCTGGGCCACGATGAGATCAGACGTCTACAGAGATCCGATGTCGTCGCGTGGAAGGATCATCTGGTCGGACGGAGCCTCGCATCGAAAACGATCAACGCCGGGCATCTCGCCTCGCTCAGCACTCTGCTCAACTATGAAGTCCAGAATGGCAGGCTGGCATCGAATGTTGCCGAGGGAGTGAAGACCCACAGCCGTGAGCGGGCCGGAGAAAAGCGGCTGGCCTATACCCGAGAGGAAGCTGCGAAACTCCTCTCACTCGCAAAGAGCCAAGACCATCCAAACCTTCGCTGGTTGCCGTGGCTCGCGGCAACGACCGGATCGCGCATTGGGGAAGTGGCGCAACTGTGGGGCCAAAGGGTCAAAACCATCGAGGGCATGCCGGTCATCGAAATCGCGCCTGCCGAGGATGGAGGACGATTGAAGAATGTATGGAGCGAGAGGACGATGCCGCTACATCCGTCCCTCATCGAGCAGGGGTTCATGGAATTTGCGAGATCGAAGGGCGATGGGCCGCTCTTCTACAACTTTACGTCTGGCGACCCGCAGAGGGGCTCATGCATCCAAGAGCGTAGCCGGCAAAGTGGCCGAATGGGTCCGGGATCAACCGGGCTTTCAAGATCGGCGAAAAGATCCAAGTCATGCATTCCGGCATTGGTTCAAAACCGAGCTGGTGGCGCTGGGAGTGCCGGACAGTCTGGCCGATGGGCTCGTCGGTCATGGCAAGAAGTCGGTGGCGGACGTCTACCGGCATTACTCGGTCGAGATGAAGGCTGCCGTGGTCCGGCGGGTGCCGGTGCCGTTACTGCCCTCCGCTGCCTCGCTTGGGGATCAGGGGCTATAGGAAGGCCGCTGATCCGTTTGTTTGTAGAACATATAGGGAACATCGGGCCGGAGCCCAAACGCATGGGCGGCCTTCGCTGGGCCATTCAGGGCATTTTCTGGTCCGGCGGATCTCTGGAAGGCGAGCGGGGCAGAAAAAATCGAAATTCGCCTTTTATGGGATGCGCATGTTCCGAGGTATTTTTCTCTGACGGATTGTTGCTGGCGATCCCGTTTTTTGGGTCGATTTAGGGTTCTGGAGGGGATCTAGGGTCTGGAGGAGACTACTATCAGTCACAGTGAGTAGGTCTAGAACCCTGGAGAGTGCCCTGAGCTTCAGGCAATAGCGGGTCCCCCGCAGGGCAGCTGATGCTGACCACGGTCGACCCGCTACCTCGACGATGTTGGTGGCTGGGTTAGAACCCCGGAGCCGGCCCCTCGCATAGGCACCTCATCTCGCCTCGCCTGGCGGACAAAGATTGCTCGCTACTTCTCGACGGCATTGGCGATCCGTCGGCGATCCATGGGCTTCGAGCTTTCGCGGTGCCCTTCGGGTGGATGATCGCACCCCACAGTACCCGTCACGGTACCTCGCGCTGTCGTTCACATGACCGCCCGCGAGGCTCAGGTGTCTATAAGAACGTATGTAGAACACAATTGTGGAAAAACTAGGTCATCCAATACCTTAGTCTTTCGCGGGCTGCGAGGCGCTAAAAATGGCCCTTTTGCAGATTCGTGAGAAAAATAACCCAGGCGAGAGAGGGCATATTGTGGCAAAAAATAGGCATAAACATATTTATGCCATAATTTGACGGCCTGGGTGGCCATGACCTTTCACCGGTGCTGAGGGTTGATCGAGATCAGGGAGAGAATAGGACGCGAATGATTTCGCTGGCTGTCAGAGGCCAGTTCTGTTACGATTTCTCAAGAAAACGTAACAAATAATAGGATTAACTTATGGTAAAATCAGCGCAATTGACAAAGGCAATTGCATATCTGAGGACGTCGAGTGCGGCGAATGTTGGGGCCGACAAGGACAGTGACAAGCGCCAGCGGGCCGCGATCGAGGTATTTGCGAAGCGGGCGGATCTGGAGATCACGGAGGAGTTCTACGACCACGATGTCAGCGGCGCGGACCCGATAGAAAGCCGGCCTGGATTCTCAGCCTTGCTGGACAGGATCGAAACCAATGGTGTGCGGACTGTAGTGGTCGAGGATGCTTCACGGTTTGCGCGCCAACTGATCGTCCAAGAAGCTGGCATCATTGCGCTGATCGAGCGTGGCGTTCGGGTGCTTACCAGCTCCGGCGACAACCTCACGGAGACGAACGACCCGTTCAAGATCGCCATACGCCAGATCGCTGGTGTGTTCGCCCAGCTCGAGAAGGCGCGGCTGGTCGGCAAGTTGAAGGCTGCGCGGGATCGCAAGCGAGCCACGGGCGTAAAAGTCGAGGGTCGAAAGAGCCACGCTGAAATCGATGTGCGAGACAACGCAGGCAGCATGATTGCGCTGGTAAAGCGGCTCCGTCGTAAGTCCCCGAAGGGCGGACGGAGGTCGCTAAGAGAGATCGCGGCGGAACTGGCTCGGGCAGGCTATGTCAGTCATTCCGGAAAGCCTTTCGCCGCCACTGCGGTCGCCCGGATGTTAGGCGAAACTAAAGCTTCTCGGAGAGTGGTACCAAGGCACCTCCGTCAGGTTTCAAAAGCATAATCTCCTGACATTTAGTCTCCAGGGGTCTAAAAACATTTTCCAGGGAGAAAAAATATAGTCCCTGGGGTATTGTATTAAGTCGCCAGGTCCTTTATTAAAGATCCCAGGGAGGCGATTTTCAAATCCCTGGAAAAAGAAATGGCCGAGTAGATTGGGTCTACCCGGCCATATCGCAACTTAAAGGATAACTACTATGACTTATGACCTTTCGTCAGCCACGGCAAGCCGCGAAGACGTTCTTGCCAGCTACAATCTCGGTGCGCAGACCCTCACCATGCGCCTTCCTATCGCTCGCTTCATCGACATGTCCGACGTTCCAAACGACGGAGCGGTGGACCCCGATGAAGTGTCTCAGCGTCCACTGGACAAGAACCATGCCGGGCTTCTGGCTCAGTACATCCTGAAGGGCCTGGTCCATGCGGCTGCCAATCTGCGCAAGGCTGAAGGTAAAGACAGTTCTCATCACGAGGAAGTTCTGAAGGTGCTGGGACCCCAGCGCTATTACGCGCTGCAGCCCATCGTTGTGAATCTTCCGGTGACGATGAACGATCTGAAGCCGCAGAAACAGGTCAACCCGGCCGGCGATGAGATTTCGCTGCGCATTGGTGTTTCGCATTCGACCCTGATGTGGGTCGTCGACGGCCAGCACCGCCGGTACGCGATGAATACCGTGCTGGATTTCCTGCGCAACGTCCGCGCCACACAGGCCTATCCCAAGCGTGGTTCACTCTTTCCTGGTAAGCCGGGGGAACATATCCCTCCTGCCGAGATGGAGGTCTGGCGTGATGCTCTGCAGTTGGCGCTTAACTACTGCACGGTGACGATCGAGGCACACCTGAACCTTGATGCGGAGCAGCGCCGGCAGCTTTTCGCCGACCTGAACAACAAAGGGAAGAGTGTCTCGGCAAGCATGGCCTTTGATTTCGACAACTCAAATCCGGTCAACGTCTTCATCAAGGACACACTGATGGGGGAAGGGATTTTGACCGCGCCTGTCGTGGAGAAGGACATCGTGGAGTGGAGCAATCACGACGGCTCGATGGCCCGCAAAGACCTGGTTGCCATCAACTCCATCTTGATCTTGAACAAGACGAATCCCCGTGGCGCAGTCCCCAGCCAAGTGGACAAGATGGAGGACACGGCTCGCCGGTTCTGGGAAGCGGTTTCGTCCATTTCGGGATTCGGTGAGGCTAAAGCCAAGTTGAATACCGTCGCCGCTCAGCCGGTCGTGCTCAAGGCGCTGGCCAAGCTGACTTATGACTTCGCGATGAGCAAAAAATCCGACGAAGTCGCTCTGGAGGAATTGCTGGATGGTATTCCCAATCTGGATTTCTCTCACAACAACCCGATGTGGCGGGCCTATGAAATGACTGCGGCAGAACGGCAAAAAAAGCTGCCCGGCCTCAGCGACTACCTGCCCCACGACAATGCGAACCGCGATCTCGGTTCAACTGACACCAAGGGTTTGATGCGCTTCGGTGCTAAGCACAACGACATCTACCCGGTTCTGGGGGATATCATTCGGTGGAAGTTGAAGCTCCCCAACCGTCACGAGGATGAAGCGGTCGAGAACGCTGCTTGAACCTTGAAGGCCCCGGAAACGGGGCCTTCTCCATCCGTCAGAAAATCCGAAGTGCAAAACATTTTTGTCGAAAGAAATCTGTGAATCAGAAATCTGAGAGAGGAGCCTAGTCATGACACGAGCGGAGGCTAGCGGGATTCGCTTGAGTGAAGAAGATGCCGCCATGGTGAAAGGGATGATCCAGCGGGGCGATCGACAACACGACATCGCGGCATGGTTTGGCGTAAACGGGGGACGAATAGGTGAAATTTCCAATGGAGATAAGTTTACCTGGGTTCAGCCTGCGCCATTGGATCGGCTTCCACCTCCCGGCCCGTATTTGTCAGGTAGGTCAGCCCAGGGGGCTATCGATGCTCTCGAGCGAGCCAAAGAAGCTCTGCTGGCAGCGGTTTCCGATATCGATCAAGCTTTGGAAGAGACCAGAGAAGCTGGATAATAGTCGGTCTCGCGTTCCAGCCGTTTGCGGCATGGGGGAATCCATACGAGCTGCGGGGTAGATTTGACGTCTTTCTCCCAAACGAGCCAGGCATATCCAGTAGCTGTCGACGCCTTCTTGTCGAGCCTGCCCCGCACCATCGGAACGCGTTCGACAAATTGAGCGAATTTTGTGGGAGGGCGCTTTTCAAACAACGCGCGATAGCGCCCGGAACTCTCGATAAAAACCGTACGGACCAGAACCGCGACGCCAACACGGGCAACTATCAGTGAGCGATGAACGAACTCTTCAGCCAGTCGAAACGGCGGATTCGTAATTACCCAATCGACAGTGCTGGCCTCATACGGGACGGACAGATAATCGCGGACCGGACCGTATCCATAGGAATGTGCATCCGAAGCCTCGACATGTCCGAAATATTCCTTGAGGACCTGGGACATATGCCCAGCACCGCAAGCGGGCTCAAGCGCGGAGCACCCTGCGAGAGGATGCCTGTCGTTGATGACATGCTCTAATAGGGCTCTGGTCGCCCATGGTGGGGTCGGAAAGTCATCGGGGCTGTCCGCCGCCTCCGCCCTCTGTGCCATAACGGCGTGCGACCGATTTTGCATTGTAGTCTATCCCACCAAGCCGAATCATGTTCTGATTTTGTTCTTAGCTTAGTTAAGAGATAGTTACCAGGACCGCGAGCGGCATGGCAGCAAGCGCGAGCGTATGCCAATTTAGATTTGCGCTCGACCGAGGCGAGTTTCGGTCGAGCGCTTGTTCTTACGCCGCTTTGGACGGCTTCGATATATCGGAGGAAAGCGAGCGCTTCACCCGTTCAACAACGTGGAAGCGAGTCATCATCACCGTGGTCAAAGCATGCGAGCAAAGGGCACGATCGATATCCGATGGCGTCCATGTTCGACCATTGGTCAGATTTCTCACCGTCATGATGGCCTCGACGAGCTGGCCCTCCATCCACTCTTCGATGTACTCCACGATTTTCCGGTTGATTGCCGGATCGCCCCCAGGATTAAACTCCTTCGAGAAAAATCCAAGCAAGTCACGATATCCTCGAAAATCTCGATTGGCCTTGACCATGTCACCTGAAAGGCTGTCGCCCACGATTTCGGCTGCGAGGTCTTCCAATTCGCCCTCCTCCCGTGTCCCATCCGCGCGGGAGATCCATTTCACTGACGGCTCCTTGGTCGAAACCACAACCTGACGAGCCAACTCACCATCGGATTCGACCAGGTCCGCGAGATAGTCGTCGCTCGAGGTACCTCCGCGGCGCCCGCCTCCTGTCGAGGTGCCCTCACGCTGAGTATCGCCGGCGGAGCCAGATGCTCCGCCAGGTGCCTCACCGGCGGCACGCAACGTGCCTTGCGGATCACGTCGGTATCGAGTCGGCTTCAGCAAATCACGGATGCGCTGTAACCGTTCTAGGATGCGTTCACGTGTCTTGCCATCAGGGTCACGCTCAGTCTTGGCCATAATCTCATCAATCTTGGCCTTGATTTCGGGCGGCATCTTTTCCCGGAACTCTGCACCCCAAACCTCAAACCAATTGGCTTCCTGGACGTCTTCCCCGTTGATGATGATCCGGCTCCGGGCTGTATCGGCGCGAACCTCCAAGCTTTTCTTCGGCTCGATATAGATCACGACGTGGTCTGCCCCGAACACGATCCCGAAGCTTGCAAGTATTCGACGAGCGATTGGGGGCGTGAGATGAACGTAAACCTCGTCCTGAAACACGATTCCAACCTTGCAGGTTCGACCGCCGCGGGTACTCATTTTCTTCGAGTCTTCTTTCGGGTCGGCGAACACCCACCAATGAGCGTCTGCAGTTGCGAGGGACACCGTGCCTTTCGCCTCTGCGTACTGGTCGAACAACGCCTTCGAGCCTGCGACGGTCTGAAAGTTGAAGGTCTTTGTCGACGCGGACGGTTCCTCCGAAGGCCAATCCTCTTCGTTCTGCGTCAGCACTCGAACTTGAAGCCTCAAGTTCTCGGGGAGCCGGAAATACCGGTTCGTCAAGTAAGTGATCAACCAATTCATCCCCCGCCCCTCGGGCGGAAAGCACGTGTTGTTCTCCTCTGAAATGCCGAGCAGCGTCACCTTCGTGCCATTCCGGTCGATGACGGAAGGCTTGAAAGTGTCCTTGATGCGAGGTGTCCAATCGGGTCCATCGGAAAGCTCGAAGGAGGCCAGGCCATAAACACCTTCCTTGTCGTCGCGGTGAAGTTTCACCATCGACCCCTTACCATCGTGCCAAGACTGATAAACAAGCCCATGGCTATTGCGATGGAGAGCGGTAATCTTGGCCCCAACGCCAAAGTTCTGCGAAATGCCTTGGGTTTGGTTGGCTCCTTGCACGGCCAGAGCGTTCAAATAATCCAGCATCTGCTGCGACGTCATGCCATCGCCGTTGTCCGTGATGGAGAGTTTGTACTCCCCCGTACGTTTGAGATTGTCCCAGTCAACATCCCATCGGATGACGCCTTCGGATGCGTCTCCAGCTTTCTGGCGCCTCTCGATAGCCTCGAGGGCGTTCTCCGTCAGTTCTCGGATCTGCTGATTGGGGGGAGTATCGGCGGCGAGGCGATCCAAAAGGAACGCAATATTCGCCACCTGCATTGCGCGGGTGGTCATGACATCTGATCCTTCACGAGGTAGCCGGAGCTACGTGGGTTGGTTGCCTACCATCACTTTCGGCCTGGCGGAGCAAAGCTCGGGCGGGCTACAGCGATTCGAAGCACGACAAACTTAGGACGGGCAACGACGGGCGACAAGATCATTATGGTTGATCAGGTCTTGATGACACCGTCGCCCCTCTGACCGTTGTCTCCGGTACACAAACCCGGTACACACAAAATGCCGGTGGGCTCAAAAACCCTAGCAAATCAGTCGATTTGAGCGGTGGCGATCCAGTCCTTTCCTGGGCACCACTCTTTTCCTGGCGCTCTCCCATTAGAAAATGCGCTCAAAAGCCCTGCGCGCTCCCGGTTGATTGACAATGGCCGGGTGGCGGAGAGGCAAGGCCGTTCATGGCGCCCGCGTCGCCCCGCATCCTGCCGATTTGTATCTGCTCACTGCTTCTGAGGGGGCGGTGGCGCTTCCGGGGTCGCCGTCAGCAGCGCGATCTTCCAGTCGTTACCTGACTTTGTCAGTACCGCGCCCCAACGCAGCTTGAGATCCTTCGATCCGGACTGCGACTGGATGTGAATCGTGGTCTCACCATAGTCGTAGATCACATCACCGACTTTCTGTGCGGCGGCAAGCGAGAGGTCTTCCTTCTGGACGCCCGCCTTGAAGTCTCCTTCGCGATAGTGCTGGATTGCGGCCCTGCCCTTGAATATGCCGACGGGGTTCTGGAACACGGCGTCCGGAGTGAAGAATTCGGCGAGCTTCGCAGCGTCTTTCGAGGCGACAGCCTGCTCATATTTGGCGTTGAACGCACTGGCGATGGTCATGGCGTCGTCGGCAGCGAACGCGGGAGAAATCAGACAACAAAGTGCGAAAGCAATGCCGACGCCAGTCGTACTTGCGGTAATAACTTTCATGGATGCCTCCCTCAAAACATTTGTGCTTGCAAAAAACTTGTATCTGTAAGTGTCAGCGCAACGGGCCGGCAGAAAGATCGAGCGCGGAGATTTTGCGGAGTCTCAACGCGCTCGTTGAACGGGCGATCGGCCCTAAAATTTAATGCTAGCGGCATTCACAATCAGCCGCAACGGCCCGAACAAGCTCTCGCGTCATTCGGCGCAATCAGTTCGGTCAGAATTGCTTACCGATGCCGGCATCAATCATCCCGAAGAACGAAGTCACTATCGAACGCCATCGGCAGAGTCTCGCTCCGTTGTTTCGTGCACGTCGAACGGTTGCTCACACTTCAGATGCTGTCGTGAGGTCGCGAGAATTGGGGCGTGAACCGGACATGAAAGTGGATGGAAAGACTCCATTGATTTGTCAGTTCATTGGAGTGTGTCTGTATCGGGATTGGAGTATGCGCCGGCGCCGCGTAGTCCAGCGCTCCAGAATGATATTGCAAATCAAGAGGTAAGTTTCGTTTGCGCCGTTGGCGGCAGACCGCTTTCCTTAACAGATCACCCCGATTTTTCATGCGCGCCGCATAAGCAGTCTTAAAGTTTCGCCGCGATAGAATGCCCGCGTGAGCCGACTTCGATCGGCGTTTTCGCGCGGGGAGACCGCTCTTGACCAACGCCGATATCGGGATAGCCCGGCCGGTCCTGCGTCCGCCGCGGATCCTGCTGATCGCCGCCGTGCTGATGTCGCTGTACCAGTGGCTGGTCCTGATCACGACGATTCCCTATCCGGGCAAGATCGGCCTCGACTACAACACGCTGGGCACGGACTGGATGGTGTTCTACGGCGCCATCCGCTCGGTTCTCGACGGACATTCCGCGCTGATCTACGACGGCACGCGGTTCACCGATTTTCTCAACACGGCCTTCGCCGACTGGTTGTCGCGGCCACTCGACTTCCGGCCATGGACCTATCCGCCGGATTTTCTGGTGTTCCTGCTGCCGTTCGCGCCGCTCGGTTTTCTGGGCTCCTACGTCGCCTTTCAGATCGTGTCGGCCGGCCTTCTCGTGGTGGCGCTGCGCTCGTTTCCGTTGGTCAGGATGGCCGGCGGCATGGCGATCGCCATGGTGCTGCTTTACCCGGCCGTAACGATCAACGTCATTTCGGGCCAGTGCACGTTCCTGGTCGCAGCCCTGATCGTCGGCGGCTTCGCGCTGCTGGATTCGCGTCCGATCTGGGGGGGACTCATATTGGGCTTGCTGACGTTCAAGCCTCAGTTCTGCGTGCTGGTCCCGTTCGCCCTGATCGCTGCCGGTTCGTGGCGTGCCTTGATCGCCGCCGCGGTGTCGCCGCTCGTGATGGTTGGTCTTAGTGGTTTGATGTTCGGCTGGGATCTCTGGATCCGCTGGATTCCGCTGGTCTGGTCCAACGTGAACAGCTCGAACGATCTGTGGATCGAGACCGGCCGGATGTGGGGCAACAGCGTTTACGCCTGCGTGGCCTCGCTTGGCGCGCCGACGCAAGTCGCATCCGCTGTGCAGCTTGTCGCCATCGGCGTCGCGATCGTTGCGGTCGTCACTGCCCTCCGGTCGCGGCTGGGCGCGATGGAAAGGGCGGCGGTGTTCCTTGCCGCGACAGTGCTGGCGGCGCCGCATTCGGGACTCTACGATATGGTCCTGCTGCAAATCGCCATGACGTTCCTGCTGCTCGCGCGCGACCCGTTGCGGCAGCCCTGGATGTGGAGCCTCGCGTTTGTCGTCTGGCTGCTTCCGACGCTGGGCCCGCCCTTGCTGTTCGGGATCGGCCGGCTCGGTCCGCTGGTGCCGATCGCGCTTGTTCTGGTCGCATTGTTCGGCGCTCGCTCCGGCGGTGCTGGAGACAACGAGAAAGCGCCGGAGGCCGAGCCATATGCGTCACCGACCTCAGGCTAGCGCGCCTATTTCCGGCTCGCGCGCGGTCGCGCCCGGATGCGCATCGGTCCGTTCTTTTCGTCGATCTCAAACGCGCCAGTCTTTCGAACGAGGCTGCTGAGTTTTCCGAAACCATAAGTGCGGACGTCGAAATCGGAGAACAGTTTCGAGATTTGCTGTCCGACGGGGCCGAGAGGCGCCCACCCGTCCTCGCTTTCGACCTGTGAAATGGCTTTGTTGAGGAACGGAATGGCGGCGTTCGGTGGTTTCAGTGACTTCGGTTTTTCGGCACTGTCTGCGTCCGATGACGTCGATTCCGGAATCAGGTTCTCGGTGTAGATGAAACGGCGGCAGGCCTGTCGGAAACTCTCTGGGGTCTTTTGCGCGCCGAATCCATAGACCTCGGCGCCCTGTTCGCGCAGCCGCGATGCGAGCCGCGTAAAGTCGCTGTCGGATGAGACGAGGCAGAAGCCATCGAAGCGGCCGCTGTGCAGCAGGTCCATGGCATCGATGACGAGCGCGATGTCGGATGCATTCTTGCCCTTGGTGTAGGCGAATTGCTGATAGGGGTCGATCGCGTGCTTCTGAAGAATCTCCGCCCAGGACTTCAGATGCGAGCTTGAAAAATCGCCGTAGATGCGACGAACGCTGGCCTCGCCGAACTTCGCTATCTCTTCAAACAGACCGCCGGCGATTTGCGGCGAGGTGTTGTCTGCGTCGATGAGAACGGCCAATCGAGGCAACCGCGCCACTTCGTTTTTCATGGGCACCCCTTCCGTCTGGATACGGCCATCTTGCCTTAGTCGGCTTAATTCCCAAAATCGGCGAGGGTGAGCAGAAACGCCATGCGGGTCAGCCGCTTAACGAAGTGCGTCATCGCCCTGCTGCTCGCGCGAGACGCATTGCGACCGCCCTGGATGTGGAGCCTCGCGCTTGTTCTGGTCGCACTGTTCGGCGCTCGCTCCGACGGTGCCGGAGACAACGAGAAAGCGCCGGAGGCCGAGCCATATGCGTCACCGACCTCAGGCTAGCATGGCGATCTCGTGGTCCCCGTTTGGGTAATTGTTCGCCTTTCCGACTTCGTCATAGATTGGACCTTTACAAGGGGTGCCCATGCCTGGGGGGGCGGGAATGCTTCGACGTGGAATTGCTATTTTCAGTCTTGGTCTGTGCGTCGCCGGTCCTGCGCAGGCCCAATCGTTCGGCAACAATTTCTTTTTCGGCGACAGCCTGACGGACAGCGGCTGGTTTCTCTACCGACCTTTGGGCAATCCGCCGGCATTTGGTCTGGCGCCTCCGGGCGCCGGAACATGGACGACGAATCCGGATCCAGGCTGGGCGCAAATTCTCGCCAGCAAGTTTGGGACGTCAGCGATCCCATCCGATACGCCCGGTATCGGCGGCAACAATTATGCGATCGGCGGTGCCCGCGTCGCCGCCACGCAAGGCAACATATTGTCGACCGAAACGCAGATCGCGGCTTACCTTGCGAGCACGGGAGGCGTGGCGAATCCGAATGCACTCTATGCCTACTGGAACGGCAGCAACGATCTGAAGACGACCACGGCCGCTTTCGGGCCGTACCCGGGCAACATCGTCGACCCGCAAAATGCCCCGCAAATCACGCTGCTGGCGAAACAGGCGGCAAGCCAGGTTGCGCAGCTATGGAATGCGGGCGCGCGATATATCTTGATACCCAATACTCCGGCGCTGAATCCGGAGGCGTCCATCGCCTCCGACAGGGCGTACAACGCCAACGTCGTGGCGTCGCGCGCTCTGTACGATCGACAGCTCTGGAATGGGCTTGCGTCGCAAGGCGTGAATTTCATTCCGGCGGATGCGTCGTCACTATACAATTACGTCCTCACCCATCCCACGCCATTCGGAATTACGGAGACAAGCGCCAACGCCGCGGCCTGCGGCAACGCGAATTCCTATCAGTGCACTCCGGCCAAGTACGTCACCCCCGACGCGAACAAGACTCACTTCTGGGCCGATGGTGCGGCCGCGCCTGACGGCGGCGGTCACACGACCGGAGCTGTTCAGCAAATCATCGCTGACTATTTCTACAGTCTCATCGTCGCGCCCAGCGAGATTTCGTTCCTGGCGGAAGCGCCCGTCAAGACGCGGCTGGCAGTCGTCAATTCCGTTCGGGATCAGATTCCGCTGTCCTTCAGCACCCCGGGCGTCTTTCATGGTTGGGCTAGCGGTGACGTCTCGTGGTTGAAGGCGACCAACAACGTCCCTGGCTTTCCGAACGATCCCGGCATCCCGGTCGCGACCTCGGCCGGCTTCGACTATGCGATTTCGCGAGACTGGCTCGTCGGCGCGGCATTTTCCGGCGGCTATACGCGACAGACATTCAGTCTGGGCGGGGACTTCAAGCAGACGGAATTCGCCGCCAGTCTCTACACCGCCTATCGCAGGGATGCGTTCTGGTTCGACGCGATCGGGACGTGGGGCTCGATTCAGGACAGGGTCAATCGGCAAGTCCCTCTCGGTACCACAGTCCAGTCCAACCAGAGCAGCGCCAGCGGCACGAACATATCGTTCGCGGCGGAGGCCGGTTACAACTTCCGAACCGCGATCAGCGGAAGCTCATCCTCGCTGACGACCAAGGCGCCGTCGACGGACGCCGTTTACGTCACGCACGGCCCGGTCGTCGGGATCATCCTTCAGCAGGTCCATCTCGGTTCATTTGCCGAGACCAATCCGTCCGGGGCTCCGACGGCTCTGGCGTTCGGCGCGCAGCTTCGCAACTCGGCGGTGACCGAACTCGGATATCAGGCGAGCATTCGCCTCGATCGGTGGGAGCCGTACGTCAAGGTCGTCTGGGATCACGAATATGCCGGGACTGGCCGGCTCGTGACCGCGTCGCTGCTGAGCATCACGGCACCGAGTTATTCGTTGCCAGCCGTCCTCTCCGGCAAGGATTGGGGATCGGCCACCTTGGGCACGCGGGTGAAGTTCGCGCCTGACGTCACGGCCTACGCTGCCTTCAGCTCCCAGTTCGGCCAAAGCAACGTAGTGGCCCTGGGTGGGCAGGTCGGTCTCAATGTGGCTTTCCAGCCCCCTGTGGCGGTTGCGAGACATTGAACCTGAGAGGATTGCTCGATCGGCCGCAAATTCCGGTGGCAAGGTTTGTCGCTGGATTCTGCGGACGATGCCCTCTGCTCGCGGTGTGAGGCCGCCGTCGGAGCAACACTGACCGTGCCGCCGCTCTCGCTTCCCGAGAATTTGGGCGGTAACTTGGCCTGCCGATTCGATCCGGAACCCCGAGGCCTCTCCCCATGACCATCCGTTTGCACCGCGGCGATCTGCCGGACCAGGATCTCAAGCGCTACACCCAGTCCGCGGCGATCGACACCGAAACCATGGGCCTCAATCCGCATCGCGACCGGCTCTGCGTGGTGCAGATGTCGCCTGGTGATGGCTCGGCCGACGTCATCCAGATCGCGCACGGGCAGCATGATGCACCCAACCTGAAGAAGCTGCTCGGCGATGCCAAGATCGTCAAAATCTTCCATTTCGCGCGCTTCGATCTCGCCGCGCTGTCCAATGCGTTCGGCGTGATGCCGCAACCGGTCTATTGCACCAAGATCGCTTCGCGGCTGAGCCGCACCTACACCGATCGCCACGGCTTGAAAGATCTGGTGCGCGAACTGCTCAACATCGATCTGTCGAAGCAGCAGCAGTCGAGCGACTGGGGCGCGCAGACGCTGACTGACGCGCAGCTCGCCTATGCCGCGTCCGACGTGCTGCATCTGCATGCCCTGCGCGACAAGCTCGACGCCATGCTCGCCCGCGAGAACCGCAACGAGATGGCGCGTGCATGCTTCGACTTTCTGCCGGCACGGGCCAGGCTCGATCTCTCCGGCTGGGAGGCCGAGGATATTTTCGCGCATTCGTGACCTGATCCCGGCTGGACCGGGCAAGCAGGCTGCGGCCAGGGCGATTCCGCCCCTTTTCGGTCACACTCCTCGGTCTCGGTGGACCGCGGTGGCGGTCTTCACGATGAATTCAGCGATCGCGCTCAGAATCCGCGGGCCACTGCGGTTTGAGCGGTTTCGCGGAGAGTCGCGACGCGATGTCCGGGCTGCGGAAAACGGCGGTTCGCGATACAATGACCCGTCAGGCGTCTGGAGCAGCGGTGTATTCGGTTCAAAACCCGACCTATCAAGCCGGTTTGGAGGCGCGCTTTGCCCGTGCGGCGCGCCACAGCCGTATGGTACGGGTGCTGCGGATCGCGGTGCCGGCGCTGGTGGCCCTTGTGATGGCCGCGCTGGTCGCGATCTCGGTCTTCAATCCGTTCCGCGCGCTGGCGAAGCTGCCGGTCGACGTGGGCAACCTCGTCGTGTCGGGCACCAAGATCACCATGGAGTCGCCGCACCTGTCCGGCTTCACGCCGGACAAGCGGCCTTATGAATTATGGGCCAAGACGGCGACGCAGGACATCACCGATCCCGACCACGTCGAATTGCATACCTTGCGCGCCAAGGTGCGGATGGAAGACCAGTCGACGGTGACGATGGATGCCCGCACCGGATTGTTCGACACGAAAACGCAGATACTCGACTTGCGGAAAGATATCTTCATGCAGTCCTCGACCGGTTATGAAGCGCGGCTGGACCATGCGCTGGTCGACATGGGCAAGGGGACGGTCGTCTCGGACGAGCCGGTCGACGTCAAGCTGCTGAACGGGACGCTGACCTCGGACCGGATGGTCGTGACGGAAAAGGGCGATGTGGTGCGTTTCGAAAACAATGTCGTGATGCATCTGATCATGGATCATCCGCTCACCACTACGCCGCAGGCGAGCGAGGAGCCGGCGCCGCCTCCGCCGCCCGTCGCAACGGAGCGGCCGCGCGCGCGGCCGCACAAGCGCGGCCATACCAGCAGCAACACGAAATGAATTCGGCCATGAAGCGTTTCCGTCATCGTTATATCCGCAACCTTTCGCCGGCGATCCGCGCAGCTTGCATGATCGGTAGCGGTTTGATCGCGTTTGCCGTCATGACGGCGGGCGAGGCGGCCGGGCAAAGCTCGGTTCAGGGCGTGCCCAACGCGATGCAGGGTTTTTCGCAGAACCGCGATCAGCCGATCCAGATCGAGGCTGCGGCGCTCGAGATGCGCGACAAGAAGAAGGAGGCGACGTTCTCCGGCAACGTCAAGGTGGTGCAGGGCGACACCACGATGACGTCGAAGATACTCGTGGTCTATTACGAGGGGAGCAACGCGTCGTCGTCCGGCGGCAAGGCCAAGGCGCCTACCAAGACCGCGATGAAGTCGGCGACGCCGGGGCCGGCGGGCGCGTCCTCGATCAAGCGGCTGGAAGCCAAGGGCAACGTGGTGGTGACCCAAAAAGATCAGGTCGTTACCGGCGAGACAGCGATCTTCGACACCAAAACCAATCTGGTCACCATGCTCGGCGGCGTGGTGCTGACCCAGGGCAAGAACGTGCTGCGCGGCGACCGGCTGATCGTGGACATGACCACCGGCGTGTCCCGGGTCGAATCGAACAGCGGGCGGGTGCAGGGCCTGTTCCAGTCGTCAGGACAGGGCAGCCCGCTTTCCGGCCCCATGCCGCTTCCCAGCGCACAAAAACAGAAATGATATCAAGGAATTATCAAAACGCCGCACGGCAGGCGGTTGAACCCGCCGCAGCCCGTCTCTATCTAGCGCGAGCCGGCTCGTGGCCGCGGCGGTCGAGCCGGGCCACAACTGCCGGCGTTCCGCTGGGCAATGGCCGTCACCTCATTCATGCTGATGCGGCGAATCAGGCGAGCGCCGCGGCGTGCGAGCGGATGACCGTGAGAGGCTGAGCGAACGTCCATGGTGGATATCTTCAGCGTGTTCCGCAAACGCCCGCCGAAGCGCGGGCCGCAGGGATTTGCGCGCGGCCAGGCGGACATCACGGCGCTCGGCGACAGCATCGGCGAGATGCTGAGCGGTCCGGTGCGCGATGCGCCGCCGATCGCACGCGCCGCGCCACGCGATGTCGCGCCGGCCGTTTCTCCGCAAGCCCGGCCGCCGGCGCGTCCCGCGCAACAGGCGCCGCGCCAGCGTGCCGCCGTCAACGGCGCGGCGGCACCCCGGATGGCGACGCGTCCCGGCTACCTGGCCGTGCACAGCGTTGAAAAGAGTTTCGGCTCGCGTCAGGTGGTGCGTGGCGTCAGCATCTATGTCCGCCGCGGCGAAGCGGTTGGGCTGCTGGGTCCGAACGGTGCCGGCAAGACCACCGTGTTTTACATGATTACCGGCCTCATTCCGGCGGATCGCGGTGCGATCGAACTCGACGGTCACGATGTGACGAAGCTGCCGATGTATCAGCGCGCGCGGCTCGGCATCGGCTATCTGCCGCAGGAAGCCTCGATCTTCCGCGGCCTCACCGTCGAGCAGAACATCCGCGCCGTGCTCGAGGTCGTGGAGCCCAGCAAGAAGAAGCGCGAGACCGAGCTCGATGCCCTGCTCGAGGAGTTCAACATCACGCGGCTGCGCAAGACGCCGTCGATCGCGTTGTCCGGCGGCGAGCGGCGCCGCGTGGAAATCGCGCGCGCGCTGGCGACGCGGCCGAACTACATGCTGCTCGACGAGCCGTTTGCCGGCATCGATCCCATCGCGGTCGGCGACATCCAGGATCTGGTGCGCCACCTGACCAATCGCGGCATCGGCGTGCTCATCACCGACCACAATGTGCGCGAAACGCTCGGCCTGACCGACCGCGCCTACATCGTCTATGCCGGCGAGATCCTGACCGAGGGCACGCCCGACGAGATCGTCAACGATCCCGACGTGCGGCGGCTGTATCTCGGCGAGGAGTTCCGGCTGTAGGCGGGCCGGCGCTTGGGTGGGTGCGGCCGCGAGCTGCTCCGCCTCATCAGATGGTCCAATGCATCGGGCCGTATACATCGTCCCCGGAAAGAGATAAGCAAGAATCGGACCAACTTTCCGATCGTCCTTGCTCCCATGGCGCTGACGCAGAGACTCGAATTCCGCCAGTCCCAGTCGCTGGTGATGACGCCGCAGTTGATGCAGGCGATCAAGCTGCTGCAGCTCTCGAATCTCGATCTGGTGGCCTTCGTCGAGGACGAGCTGGAACGGAATCCGCTGCTGGAGCGCGCGAGCGACGGCCCCGAGCCGCCCGTGGCCGGTGAGCCGGCCCGGGACGCCGGATTTGCCGAGGGCGACGAGGCGGCGGCCTTCGGGGATGACGGCGGCGCGAGTGGCCCGGATGTGGAGCCTGCCGCCGAAGAATGGATGAGCCGCGATCTCGGCAGCCGCACAGATCTTGAGCAGACCTTCGACAGCGGCCTCGAAAACGTCTTTCCCGAGGAGCCGGCCGAGGCTGCGGCGCGCACCGCGCAGGATGCCGCGCCGACCGCGTTCACCGAATGGGGCGGCGGTGCCTCGAACGACGACGACTACAATCTCGAGGCCTTCGTCGCGGCGGAGGTGACGCTCGGTGAGCATCTCGCCGAACAGCTCGCGGTCGCGGTCACGGCGCCGGCGCAGCGCATGATCGGGCAGTACCTGATCGATCTCGTCGATGACGCGGGCTATCTGCCCGCCGATCTCGGCGACGTCGGCGACAAACTTGGTGCAAGCGCGAGCGACGTCGCGGCTGTGCTCGCGGTGCTGCAGACGTTCGATCCGCCGGGCATCTGCGCGCGTAACTTGAGCGAGTGCCTCGCCATCCAGTTGCGCGAGAAGGATCGTTACGATCCGGCAATGCAGGCGCTGGTCGAGCATCTTGAATTGCTCGCGAAGCGCGACATTGCGGGCTTGCGCAAGATCTGCGGCGTCGACGACGAAGACCTCGCGGACATGATCGGCGAGATCCGTCATCTCGATCCCAAGCCGGGCCTGAAGTTCGGCGCCACGCGCACGCAGACCGTGGTGCCCGATGTCTATGTGCGGCCGGGGCCGGACGGCGGCTGGCTCGTCGAGCTCAACAGCGACACGTTGCCGCGTGTGCTGGTCAACCAGACCTATTACGCCGAACTGTCGAAGACGATCCGCAAGGACGGCGACAAATCCTATTTCACCGACTGCCTGCAGAATGCCACCTGGCTGGTGCGCGCGCTCGACCAGCGCGCCCGCACCATTCTGAAAGTCGCGACCGAAATCGTGCGCCAGCAGGACGGATTCTTCACCTCCGGCGTCGCGCACCTGCGGCCGCTCAATCTCAAGACCGTGGCGGACGCGATCCAGATGCATGAATCGACGGTGTCGCGCGTCACCGCCAACAAATACATGGCGACAAATCGCGGTATCTTTGAGTTGAAGTATTTCTTCACCGCGTCGATCGCCGCGGCCGACGGGGGCGATGCCCATTCGGCGGAAGCGGTCCGTCATCACATCAGGCAGTTGATCGACGCGGAAAGTCCGTCAGCCATTCTGTCGGACGACACCATCGTGGAACGATTGCGCGAGTCGGGCATTGATATCGCCCGCCGCACCGTAGCGAAGTATCGCGAGGCCTTGCGAATTCCTTCCTCCGTGCAGCGTCGCCGCGACAAGCAGAGCGTGCTTGGCAACGCGCTGGTGGTCTGATTCCAACACTCGCATTTGGACGCGGGGCCAGATGGGTCGCGCATGTCAAATTCACTCCACCCACGAGTCGGCGTCTGCTTCGGCTTCCGACCGCTCCCGCGACACCGCGACGGCTTGATTGCGCGCGCGGCTCGCCTGATAATCCCTTCCCACTCATGACGAATGAGGCATGCCATGACTCTTCGAATTTCGGGCAAGAGCATCAGTGTCGGAGAAGCGCTGCGCGGCCGCGTCAGCGATCGCACCGATGAAGTGCTGCGAAAATATTTCGACGGCAATTATTCAGGTCACATCACGCTGAGCAAGGATGGCTTCGGTTTTCGCACCGACTGTGCGCTGCATCTGGATTCCGGCGTGACGCTCGAAGCCGAGTCCAGTGCCGGAGATGCCTATGCAAGCGCCGATCAGGCGCTGCTGCAGATCGAGAAGCGGCTGCGCCGCTACAAGAGCCGCCTGAAGGATCGCTCGGCGCGCAAGGCACACGCGGCGGCGGAAGCGATCGCGGAACTGGATGCGCCGAGCTACATCATCGAAGCGCCGGCCATGGAAACTGACGACGAAGTCGCCGCGTTCAATCCGGTCATCATCGCGGAAGCCACTACACCGTTGCGGCGGCTGTCGGTCAGCGAAGCGGTGATGGAACTCGATTTCACCGGCGCCTCCGTCTTGGTATTCCAGCATGGCTCCAGCGGCCGGGTGAACGTGATCTATCGCAGAACCGATGGCAACGTCGGCTGGGTTGATCCGCCGGTGGTTAATGGCGGTGCATAACGTCGCCGCCATTGACGCGCCGCAGCGTCCTCCCTATGGTCCGCGGCCTTTCGGAGCGAGTTTTCCCCCGATTAGGACGAAAGTTTCAGAATTGGCATTCGTCTTGCGCTAGACTATAAGCCCCGGTCATCCAGTGTCCCGAATCCGAAGTTCGCCTCATTGTGCAGCAGCCTTGTAGCGAACTTCGGATTCGACAGGACACTGGCAGACTTATGGATCTGGTGTGGTTTAGGTTCAGAAGTTCGCTTGGAGAACGCGCAGAGAAAATGGAGCGAACTTCTGAACCACCACACCAGGCCGGGGCGGTTTCGAACCGCAAGCCATGTGCCTTCGCCCGTATGTGTTCTCACGCTTGTTGCTGTTTGTCTGAAGTCTCTTCCGCAACCTGACGGCAAAACTCACCTCGGCAGAACTTACCTCGGAACGTCACATGATGATTACTGATCTGGTCGCACCCGAGGCGATCCTTCCCGCGTTGAAAGTCAACAGCAAGAAGCAGGCGCTGCAGGAGTTGGCTGCGCGCGCCGCCGAATTGACGGAGCAGAGCGAGCGCGCGATCTTCGAGGTGCTGCTGCAGCGTGAGAAGCTTGGCACGACCGCGGTCGGCTACGGCGTCGCGATTCCGCATGGCAAGCTTCCGAAGCTCGACAAGATCTTCGGCCTGTTCGCGCGGCTCGAGCGCCCGATCGATTTCGAGGCGATGGACGGCCAGCCGGTCGATCTGATGTTTCTGCTGCTGGCGCCGGAAGGCGCGGGCGCGGATCATCTCAAGGCGCTGGCGCGCATCGCGCGTCTGCTGCGCGATCAGGACATCGCCAAGAAGCTGCGCGCCTCGCGCGATGCGCAGGCGATCTATTCGGTGCTGGCGCTGCCGCCGGCGACAGCAGCCTAGATGTTCTCCGCTCGCAGTGTCTGAACCCAGCCGTCTTGTTTGACGCATTCCTGGCGCGAACGGGTCTCCGCTTCGCGTGAAGACGTTGTAACTATTCCGAATCACCCGAGGCTGCTACACGGCAATCGTCCGAAATCCGTCCGGGGTCATGATGCCGTCCGCGAAATACCTGCTGCCGATCTCTGCTCTCACACTCACTTTCATGACATCGGCCGGTGCGGCGGATTCCAGGTTCATCGCGAGCCTCAGCAAACTCGATCCGCAGACGCGTCTGGAGCAGGTCTGCGACCTTGCCGCGGTCACTCACATCGGCAAGAGCGAGAAGCTTCCAAGGCCCGATCGCGCCAAGGCCAACGTCATCACGGCGCCCCGGGTTCGCGGCGACACGATCGTGGGCAGCGGCGGCGCATTCCGCAGCGGCGGCAAGTGGTACGCATTTTCGTTCACGTGCAAGGGCTCGCCCGACCATCTCAAGGTGCTGTCGTTCACCTATCGCGTCGGCGAACTCATCCCGAAGTCGAAGTGGCCCGAATACGGCCTGTGGGATTGAGCTGGCTGCGCGCCGCAAGTTTCCCGATCGTCATTGCCGGGCCTGACCCGGCCATCCATCATTTTCTTGAAGAGAGATGGATGCGCGGGTCATAGGCGCCGCCGTTCTTCGAACGGCGGCTATGCCCGCGCATGATGCTGGATGACTTCCTGTAATCGAGACGCGCGCCCTAGTCCTTCACCACACGCACGGCGCCGAGCGCGGCGCTGGTGGCGTGTGCGGCGTAGGCTTTCAGCGCCATCGTCACGCGCCGCTTGCGCGGGCCCGGCTTCCACGCCTTGTCGCCTTTCGCGTTCATCGCCGCGCGGCGGCGCTCCATCTCGGCATCGTCGACGGCGAGATGAACCGTGCGGTTCGGAATGTCGAACTCGATGCGATCCCCTTCCTCGACGAGGCCGATCGCGCCACCTTCCGCGGCTTCCGGCGACACGTGGCCGATCGACAGGCCCGATGATCCACCCGAGAAGCGCCCGTCGGTGATCAGCGCGCAGGCTTTGCCGAGGCCTTTGGATTTCAGGTAGCTGGTCGGATACAGCATCTCCTGCATGCCGGGGCCGCCGCGCGGTCCCTCGTAGACGATGACGACAACGTCGCCCGGCTTGATCTTGTTGCCGAGGATGGCATCGACAGCCGCGTCCTGGCTTTCGAAGATGCGCGCGGGGCCGGAGAATTTCAGGATGCTGGCGTCGACGCCTGCCGTCTTCACAATGCAGCCGTCGCGCGCGATATTGCCGTAGAGCACGGCGAGGCCGCCGTCCTTCGAATAGGCATGCTCCGCGTCGCGGATGCAGCCGGCGGCGCGGTCGGTGTCGAGGTCATCGAACCGCTTGTCCTGGCTGAAGGCTTGTTCGGTGCGCACGTTGCCGGGGCCGGCCCGATAGAAGGTGCGCACGCTCTCGCTCTTGGTGCGCTTGATGTCCCAGCGCTCCAGCGCCTCCTTCAGCGAGGCGCTGTGCACCGAAGGCAAGCTGGTGTCGATCAGCCCGGCGCGATCGAGTTCGCCGAGGATGCCCATGATGCCGCCGGCGCGATGCACGTCTTCCAGATGCACGTCCGCGACCGAAGGCGCGACCTTGCACAGCACCGGCACGCGGCGCGACAGGCGATCGATGTCCTTCATGGTAAACGGCACCTGGCCTTCGTAGGCGGCGCCGAGCAGATGCAGCACGGTGTTGGTCGAGCCGCCCATGGAAATGTCGAGCGTCATCGCGTTCTCGAACGCCTTGAAGTTCGCGATGTTGCGCGGCAGCACGCTGGCGTCGTCCTGTTCGTAGTAGCGGCGCGCCAGGTCGACGACCAGATGACCGGCTTCGACGAACAGGCCCTTGCGGTCGGCGTGGGTTGCGAGCACCGAGCCGTTGCCCGGCAATGCGAGGCCGAGCGCTTCGGTGAGGCAGTTCATCGAATTGGCGGTGAACATGCCGGAGCACGAGCCGCAGGTCGGACAGGCCGAACGTTCGATCACCTCGACTTCGGCGTCGCTCACGGTGTCGTCGGCGGCCGCGATCATGGCGTCGATCAGGTCGACGGCTTTGGCCTTGCCCTTGATGGTGACCTTGCCGGATTCCATCGGTCCGCCGGAGACGAACACGGTGGGGATATTGATGCGCAGCGAGGCCATCAACATGCCGGGCGTGATCTTGTCGCAGTTCGAGATGCAGACCATGGCGTCGGCGCAGTGTGCGTTGACCATGTATTCGACGCTGTCGGCGATCAGTTCGCGCGAGGGCAGGCTGTAGAGCATGCCGTCATGGCCCATGGCGATGCCGTCATCGACCGCGATGGTGTTGAACTCCTTGGCGACGCCGCCGGCCTTCTCAATCTCGCGCGCGACGAGCTGGCCGAGGTTCTGCAGATGCACATGTCCGGGCACGAACTGGGTGAAAGAATTCACCACGGCGATGATCGGCTTGCCGAAGTCCTCGTTCTTCATGCCGGTGGCGCGCCACAGGCCGCGGGCGCCGGCCATGTTGCGGCCATGGGTGGAGGTACGGGAACGATAGGCAGGCATGGTGAAACCCTCGGTGACGGCGATCGCGTCTGTGCTGGCAATAAAGGTCCGCTGACGGCGGACGTGCGAACATACTCTCCGCGGGCGATGGGTCAAACGCCGTAGCCGCAAAATCGGCCCGCGAATGGATGCCATGCGCGTCTCGGTCGCAAGCGACGCGGCGGCCGGAGGAGGCCTTAAAACAAAAAAAGCGGCAGCGCTCCGCGCGCCGCCGCTTTCCTCTAACTCGGTTATGCGGACGAGGCGTGCCTTAGTGCACGCTGACGGCCTGCAATTCGTTGCTCCAGGCGTTCGCGATCGCCGCCTCGCGCGAGTCGGTGAGCATGATCGGCTCGCCGCTGGCGGTGTGAAGCGCGAACAGCTTCAGGCCCGGCGCGATCTGCGGTGCCTGCGGGAACAGTCCCGGCACATCCTCGGAGCGGATTTCCTTCACGTAGGCGATATGGCCTTCGCCGAGATGCGCCAGCGCCTCCGGGGACACGCTTTCGGGTTCGTGGGTCAGGTTCAGTTCACTCATGGTCTCGACTCCTTCTGTAGACCAAGCGGTCGAGTCCGCTACTTGTTGCATCCAGATGCATTATTCGTGTTCATTGATAGCGATTGTCTTAACGACCCGTTCAGGCTCTGGCCTGGCGAGATCGATGGACAACAGCCCGTTTTTCAGGTCCGCACCCAGCACGTGCATCCCCTCCGCCAGCACGAAGGTGCGCTGGAAGTGGCGCGCGGCGATGCCGCGATGAATGTATTGCCGGGTCTTGTCGTCCTGCTGCCGGCCCCGGATCACGAGCTGATTTTCCTCAATGGTCACATCGAGTTGGTCGCGGGTGAACCCCGCCACCGCCAGCGTGATCCGCAGGCGTTCGGGTTGACCGTTGTTCCGGTCGCACCGCTCGATGTTGTAGGGAGGATAGCCGTCGGCGCCTTTGACGACGCGGTCGAGCGCACGCTCAATCTCGTCGAATCCCAGCAGGAACGGACTGGATAACGAAGGAACACGAGACATTCACAAAGTCCTCTCGAAGCGACTTTGAATTGGGGCCCTTGCGGCACCCCGCTTTGGCCGCCTGGCGGCTGCCGGACGGTCAAAACCAATATGGCGATGATCTGCGTATCGTTCAAGACGCCGGGAACGTTGTCCAACGCCTTGAATTCGGGTCAGGAATCGACCCGCTTGCGTCCGTCGGCGCTGAACAGATGCAGCTTGTCCCGCGCCGCAACCGCGCGGATCCGTTCGCCGATGGCCGGGCCGCTCTGGCCGGGAACCCGGACCAGGATCTCGCCCGGCGGCAGTTCGCCGGGTTTCGCGCTCACGGTCGGTGTCTCGCCCTGGCGGGACCGCACGCCGTAGACATAGGTTTCCGCGCCGACCTGCTCGATGGCCTCGACGATGAGGTCGAGGGACACGCCGCCCGGTGGCGCCGGCTCGTTCGCGATCACGAGATCCTCGGGCCGGATGCCGAGGATGCCAGCCCCGCTGCCCGCGCCGGCGAGGTTCGCATCGGCCCCCTGCAGCGGGATGAGGTTCATGGGCGGCGCGCCGATGAAGGACGCCACGAAGGTGGTGGCGGGCTTCTTGTAGATTTCGAGCGGGTTGCCGATCTGCTCGACGAGGCCGCCGTTCATCACCACCAGAATATCGGCGAGCGTCATCGCCTCGAGCTGGTCGTGGGTGACGTAGATCGACGTGGTATTAAGCCGGCGCTGCAGCTTGCGGATTTCGACGCGCATGGCGATGCGCAGCTTGGCGTCGAGGTTGGACAGCGGCTCGTCGAACAGGAACACCTTCGGCTGGCGCACGATGGCGCGGCCCATGGCGACGCGCTGGCGCTGGCCGCCGGAGAGCTGGCGCGGTTTGCGTTCGAGCATCGGCATGATTTCGAGAATCTGCGCGGCCTCGCGCACGCGCGTATCGATCTCGCCCTTCGCCATGCCGCGGTTGCGCAGGCCGTAGGCCATGTTGTTGTAGACGCTCATGTGCGGATAGAGCGCGTAGTTCTGGAACACCATGGCGATGTCGCGCTCGGCCGGCTCGACCTCATTGACGACGCGGCCGCCGATGTCGATCTCGCCGCCGGTAATGGTCTCGAGGCCCGCCACCATGCGCAGCAGCGTGGACTTGCCGCAGCCGGACGGGCCGACCAGCACGCAGAACTGCCCATCGCCGACCTCGAAGTCGACGCCCTTGATGGCTTCCACGCCACCTGGGTAGGTCTTGCGGACATTGCGCAGAACGACGTTAGCCATTTGAGGTCCTATTTCTCCGTCTCGACCAGTCCGCGCACGAACAGCTTTTGCATCGCCACGACGATGAACACCGGCGGCAGCATGGCGAGGATCGCGGTCGCCATCACCACCGGCCATTCGGTCAGCGCGTCGTGCGAGGCGATCATCTTGCGGATGCCGGTCTGGATGGTCTGCATGTCGTCGCGGGTCGTGATCAGCAGCGGCCACAGATATTGATTCCAGCCGAGGATGAACAGGATCACGAACAGCGCCGCCATGTTGGTGCGCGACAACGGCAGCAGCGTATCCTTGAAGAAGCGGAACGGTCCCGCGCCGTCGATGCGCGACGCTTCCAGCAATTCATCGGGCACGGTCATGAAGAACTGGCGGAACAGCAGCGTCGCGGTGGCCGATGCGATCAGCGGCAGCGACAGGCCGGCGTAGCTGTCGAGCAGGTGCAATTGCGCGACGATCTTGTAGGTCGGATAGATTCTCACCTCGACCGGCAGCATCAGCGTGATGAAGATCAGCCAGAAGATCGACATCCGGAACGGGAAGCGGAAATAGACGATGGCGAAGGCCGAGATGATCGAGATTGCGATCTTGCCCACCGCGATCATCAGCGCCATCACCAGCGAATTGAACATCATCATGGCCACCGGCTCGCGCGTGGTGCCCGACGAGCCGACGAAGATCGTTCTGTAATACGTATCGAGGAAATGCGGTCCCGGCCACAGCGACATCTGGCCGTTGGCGATGGTGGCGGTATCCTGCGTCGAGGCGACGAAGGCGATGTAGATCGGAAATGCAACGATCAGCACGCCGATGCAGAGGATGACGTGCGGGATCAGGTTGCCGAATTTCTGACGCTCGACCATCAGTAATTCACCTTGCGTTCGACGAAGCGGAACTGGATGGCGGTCAGTCCGATCACGATGACCATCAGGATCACCGATTGCGCCGCCGAGCCGCCGAGATTACCGCCGAGCAGGCCGTCCTGATAGACCTTGTAGACCAGCGTCTCGGTCGCCTTCGCCGGACCGCCGCGGGTCATGGTGTCGATGATGCCGAAGGTGTCGAAGAAGGCGTAGACGATGTTGACGACGATCAGGAAGAAGATCGTCGGCGACAGCAGCGGGAAGATGATGGTCCAGAATCGTCGCGCGGGCCGGGCGCCGTCGATCGCGGCGGCCTCGATGACACTCGACGGGATCGCCTGAAGCCCGGCGAGGAAAAACAGGAAGTTGTACGAAATCTGCTTCCATGCTGCCGCGAGGATGATGAGGCCTGCGGCCTGCGTGCCATCCAGCAACGGATTCCAGTCGAAGCCCATGGCGCGCAATCCGTGGGCGAGGATGCCGAGCGACGGATTGAGCATGAAGACCCAGAGCACGCCGACCACGGGCGGGGCGATCGCATAGGGCCAGATCAGCATCGTGCGGTAGAACGGGCCGGCGCGCAGCGGCTTGTCGGCCATTACGGCGAGCAGCAGCGCGGCCGACAGCGACGACAGCGCGATCAGGAACGAGAAAACGAAGGTGCGGACGATGGCATTGAAATAGCCGGGCTCAGCGAGCAGATCGCGGTAGTTGTCGAACCAGACGAACGTGGTCGATAGCCCGAAGGCATCCTGCACCAGGAACGATTGAATCACCGCCTGTACGGCGGGCCAGTAGAAAAAGATCAGCACCACAGCGAGCTGCGGCGCAACCAGCAGGTAAGGCAGCAGACGTGACTGGAAAACGGTTTGCTTCTGCATGGACCCCCGGGTCGTCATGCGCGCGGACGGCCCGCACACAGTATTTTTGCAGCAAAATGGACCGCCGGAGCAACTCCGGCGATCCATTTCACGTCATGTATCTTTAGTGGACGTTGGTCTTTTCGAACTGCCGCAGCATGACGTTGCCGCGTTCGACAGCCGCGTCCAGCGCTTCCTTGGCGGTCTTCTTGCCGGCGAGCGCCTGTTCGATCTCCTCGGCCCAGACGTCGCGGAGCTGCACCATGTTGCCGAGGCGCAGGCCGCGTGAATTTTCCGTCGGCGGCTTGTTGGTGAGCTCGAGCAGCGGCGTTTCGAGATAAGGCTGATCCTTATAGAAGCCCTCCGCCTTGGCCTTGGCATAGGCGGCCTTGGTGATCGGCAGATAGCCCGACGCCTTGTGGATGTAGACCTGACGGTCGGTATCCGAGAGGAAGGCGAGGAACTTGGCGACGCCCTTGTAGACTTCAGGCGACTGGCCACCCATCACCCAAAGCGACGCGCCGCCGATGATCGAGTTCTGCGGAGCACCCTTGACGTCCGGATAGTAGGGCATCGGTGCGTTGGTCCACTTGAACTTGGCCTGCTTCTGAACGTTGCCGAAGAAGCCGGACGAGGTCAGGAAGATCGGGCATTCGCCCGACGTGAAGCGACCTTCGCCGGTGTTGGTGCGGCCCGAGTAGTCGTAGGTCTTGTCCTTCTGCAGATCGATCAGGTTCTGCAGGTGACGAACCTGTACCGGTCCGTTGAACTCGAGCTTGGTGTCGAAACCGTCGAGACCGTTGGCCTTGGTGGCGAGCGGTACGTTGTGCCAGGCCGAGAGCTGCTCGAGGTTCACCCAGGTCGCCCACGCATTGGAAAACCCGCAGGTGGTGTAGCCGGCGGCCTTCAGCTTCTTGGCGTCCTCGAACACCTGCGGCCAAGTCTTCGGAATCTCCGCGATGTTGGCCTTCTTCAGCGCGTCGAGGTTGATCCACATCACCGTCGAGGACGAGTTGAAGGGGAACGACAGCATCTCGCCCTTGGAGGTCGAGTAGTAGCCGGTGATCGTGGGCAGGTAGGCCTGCGGATCGAACTTCTCGCCGGTCTCCTGCATCAGCTTGTAAACCGGCTTCACCGCGCCGGTCGCCGCCATCATGGTGGCGGTGCCGACCTCGAACACCTGCATGATCGCCGGGGCATTGCCGGCGCGGAATGCCGCGATACCGGCATTCATGGTGTCGGCATAGCCGCCCTTGTAGGTCGGGACGACCTTGTAGTCCTTCTGCGAAGCGTTGAAATCGTTCGCCAGCTTGACGATGACGTCATTGTTGGCACCGGTCATCGCGTGCCACCAATTGATCTCCGTCACAGCGTGCGCGGGGGTTGCCAGCGCCAAAAGCGCGGCGACTGCCGCAGCGCTGCCAAATTGTCGAATAGCCATCATTTTCCTCCAGGTTGGACCGTCATCTTCGTTTCGCGCGATAGCAGCGCTGGATGACGTATAAATGACCGTGCAAGTGAAAGCGGACGATAGCGGGGAAACCCGATCGAAGGGAAGGGCAAAATCAGGGACCGGCCCTCGACTTAGGTTTCATGCGTTTTCGGGCGCGGCTCCGCAGCCGGAGACCGCCAAAGCGTAATTATGCACAATTATGAAGGCTCCCCGGGCGGAGAGCCAGCCGATAGTGATGCCGGCCATGGCCAGGCTTGCAGGGGTTTTGAGACGGCGTCGGGTGCGCCGTCTCTTGGTTGACGTCCGAAAGTCTAACAAGGTGCCTGTCCGAACGAGACGGCGTCAACACGCGCAAGGAAGCCCGATGGGGCGGCCTATCGCCGCCGCTCCGGGCCGCAGACCACGGCTTGCGCGATCAGATCGTCGATCTGCTGCTTGGAGTAGCCGTATTCTTCCAGCACCGCGCGCGTGTCCTGGCTGAATTTCGGCGGCACGCGACGCAGGCTCGCCTTGGTGCGATCGAACCGGATCGGCGATGCGACGCCCTTGTACCAGTCCTTTTCGATGATATCGCCGCGATGCTTGACGTGCTCGCTCTTAAGCGCCGTGTCGATTCCCTGCACCGGCCCCGCGGGCAACCCCGAGGCGAGCAGGCGGCGGCACAACGGCTCGACGTCATGATCCTTCAGGATGCCGACCAGTTCGGCGCGTAGCGCGTCGCGATTGGCGACGCGGTCGCGGTTGCGCGCGAAGCGCGGATCGGTGCCGAGTTCCGGCCGTCCGAGTTCGCGGCACAGTTTTCGGAAGGTGCCGTCGTTGCCGACACCCATGAACAGGTTGCCGTCGCGCGCCGGGAATACCGCGTAGGGCACGAGGTTCGGATGCTCGTTGCCGGTAAGCGCGGGCGGCTTGCCGGTGAAGAAGAAGTTCGCCGTGTGGGGATGCATGATGGCGAGGCCGGTTTCGAACAGCGTCGTCTCCAGAAACTGCCCCTGGCCGGAGCGGGCGCGCTCGGACAGCGCCATCAGGATGCCGACCGTCGCATAGAGTCCGGTCGTGATGTCGACCAGCGCGACGCCGATGCGGGTCGGGCCGCTCGAGGGCGATCCCGTCGCCGCCATCATGCCGGTCATGGCCTGCACGATGGCGTCATAGCCGGGATGACCGCCATGCGGACCGTCAGCGCCGAAGCCCGAAATCCGGCAATGAACCAGCTGCGGAAATTTTTCGCGCAGGTAGGCGTTGCCGATGCCCCATTTGTCGAGCGTGCCCGGCTTGAAGTTCTCGATCAGCACGTCGGCGGTCTCGAGCATGGTCATCAGCACCGCGCGCCCGCCTTCGGTCGCGAGGTCGAGGCCGATCGAGCGCTTGTTGCGGTTGGTGCCGATGAAATAGGCCGCGTCGTCCTCATGGAACGGAGGACCCCAGTCGCGTGTTTCGTCGCCGGCCGGCGGTTCCACCTTGACGACATCTGCACCGTGGTCTGCGAGAATTTGCGTGCAGTACGGGCCGCCGAGCACGCGCGACAAGTCAATGACGCGGAGACCGGCCATGGCGCCGGGAGCAAGTTCAGGGATCATGGGATTTCGTCTGCGTTCGGAGCTGATCGCGCAGATAAAACATTTTAGACGCGACTTCGCAAATGCCCGGACTTGAATGGGACTTCAGAAGTCGTTCGAGGTCGAGAGCGCGAAATTTATCAGGGAAAGCGTCAGACGGGCGACGCCGGACATGCTTCGCCTTCGGCGAAGGATGGTGGAGCCAGGCGGGATCGAACCGCCGACCTCTTGCATGCCATGCAAGCGCTCTCCCAGCTGAGCTATGGCCCCTTAACCGTTCCCGCGCAAATCAGTTCGGCGCGGGCAGAGACCCTGAACCACAGTTCAGGGACGATCTCAAGTCTCCTCGTCGCTTCCGACGTCGCCAATGATGTCGGTCACGTCCTCGTCGCCTTCTTCCTCGTCGGCGATGAAGGTCGAATCGTCGTCCTCATCATCGTCGAGGCTCTCGTCGATCTCGATGTCGTCCTCGGACTCGGGAACGGCGGCCTTGACCTTGCCAGTGTTCTCCTCGGCATCGGCCTCCTCCAGCGAGACCAACTCTTCGGCCTCCGCGGGCTCCTGAGTCGTCTCGGCAGCGGTGGCAGCGCGCGCCGCTTCACCCCCGCGGGTGCGGGGCGGCGGCGCCACGACGATCGGCACAACCTCGCCGGTATAGGGCGAGATCACCGGATTCTTATTCAGATCGTAGAATTTCTTGCCTGTCGTCGGGCAAATACGCTTGGTTCCGAGCTCGGATTTGGCCACGTGTGGAATCCCAGAATTTCTTGAAAAGCGGGCTTCACTTGGCGAGTTGCGGCGCCGCTGTCAATAGCGCTTTGCAGGAGAGCGCCGCGGGCGTGACGGGCCGGTGCCCCTGTGATACCAGCCCCGCATTTGCGGGGTGGATTTGATCTCGCTGTGCCCGAAGGACCACAATCTTGACTCATTCCGGCCAACCGGTGCCGCTCGCAGCACGAAAAAGCCAGTCCCTGACTGGCCGCGTCCGGGTGCCCGGCGACAAGTCGATCTCCCACAGGGCCCTGATTCTGGGCGCGCTGGCGGTCGGACAAACCCGGATCACCGGACTGCTCGAGGGTGAGGACGTCCTCAATACCGCCAAGGCGATGCAGGCGCTGGGCGCGAAGGTCGAGCGACAGGACAGGGACGGCGCGGTTGTGTGGTCGGTGCACGGCGTCGGCACCGGCGGGTTCGCGACGCCCGATGCGCCGCTCGATTTCGGAAATTCCGGCACCGGATGCCGTCTGGTGATGGGCGCGGTCGCCGGTTGTCCGATCACGGCGACCTTCGACGGCGACGCCTCGCTGCGCTCGCGGCCGATGCGGCGCATCCTCGATCCGCTGGAGCTGATGGGCGCGCGGGTTACGAGCCAGAGCGAGGGCGGACGCTTGCCGCTTGCACTTGCCGGCGCCCGCGATCCGCTTCCCGTCGTGTACCGCACGCCGGTGGCCTCGGCGCAGATCAAGTCGGCGGTGCTGCTCGCGGGATTGTCCGCGCCGGGGATCACTACGGTGATCGAGAGCGAAGCCAGCCGCGACCACACCGAACTGATGCTCAAACACTTCGGCGCCGACATCACTTCGCAGCGCGAGGGCAGCCATGGCCGCCGCATCGCGCTCACGGGTCAACCCGAATTGCATGGTGCCGATGTCGTGGTGCCGGCCGATCCGTCATCGGCGGCGTTTCCGATCGTCGCGGCACTGATCACCGGGGGCTCCGACATCGTGCTGACCGATGTGATGACCAACCCGCTGCGGACTGGATTGTTGACGACGCTGCGCGAGATGGGCGCCTCCATCGAGGAGAGCGAGACGCGCGCTGATACCGGCGAGCCGATGGCGCAACTGCGCGTCAAGGCGTCGCGGCTGCGCGGCGTCGAGGTGCCGGCGGAGCGCGCCCCGTCGATGATCGACGAATATCTCGTGCTTGCGGTCGCGGCCGCGTTCGCGGAAGGCGTCACCACGATGCGCGGCCTGCAGGAGCTGCGCGTCAAGGAATCCGATCGTCTGGAAGCGACCGCCGCCATGCTCCGCGTCAACGGCGTCAAGGTCGAGATTTCCGGCGACGACATGATGGTCGAGGGCCTCGGCCATGTGCCGGGCGGCGGCCTCGTTGCCACTCACATGGATCATCGCATCGCCATGTCGGCGCTGGCGATGGGCTGCGCGTCGGATGCGCCGGTCAAGGTCGACGATACCGCATTCATCGCGACGAGCTTCCCGGATTTCGTGCCGATGATGCGGCGGCTGGGAGCGGATTTTTCATGATCATCGCCATCGACGGACCGGCCGCATCGGGAAAAGGCACGCTCGGCAAGCGACTGGCGCACCACTACCATTTCCGCCACCTCGATACGGGCGTGATCTATCGCGCCGTCGCCCAGGCCATGCTCGACGCCGGCGCCGAACTGACCGATGAGGCGCAGGCGGTTGCCGCAGCGCTCGAACTCGATCCGGAAAAATTCGGCAATCCGGTGCTGAAGACGCAAGCCGTCGGCGAGGCTGCCTCGGTGGTGTCGGCGTTTCCGCGGGTGCGCGAGGCATTGTTGACCTTTCAGCGGCAGTTCGCGGCGGAGCCGCCGGGCGCGGTGCTCGACGGCCGCGACATCGGCACGGTGATCTGCCCAGATGCCGACGTGAAGATTTTTGTGGTGGCCGATCCGGTCGTTCGCGCGCGTCGGCGCGCGCTGGAAATGCGGACGCGGGGCGAGGCGGCCGACGAGGCCATGGTGCTCGCCGATATCCTCAAACGCGACGAACGGGACAAGAACCGCGCGACCGCCCCCCTGAAGGCGGCGGCGGACGCCCATGTGCTCGACAATTCCCATCTCGATATCGAGGCCGGGGTGAAAGCGGCCATCGCCATCGTCGAGGCGGCGAAGATCAGGCGGCGCGGCGCGTGATCGTTCGGCTCGTCCGGAAGGCAGCAATGAACGCGCGCTTCACCTGGCGTGCCCTGAGAGCCAGATGGCGGGATCAGCGCGCCGAGCTTGCGATCATCCGCCGTCATGTCAGGCGCGGCGATACGGTGTGCGATGTGGGCGCTCACAAAGGCAGCTACACCTATTGGCTTTCCCGGTGGGTCGGAAACGCGGGACGCGTGCTGGCGTTCGAGCCTCAGCCTTCTCTTGCGGCCTATCTACGCGATGTCGCGGCGGCGCCTAACGTCATCATCGAACAGAAGGCATTGTGGTCCGGCGGCGGCACGCTTGACCTGTTCGTTCCCACCACCAATTCCCCCAGTGCTTCACTGGTCGCGAAAGCGCCGGGCGGGACGCACCTGAAAGTCCGGGTCGTTGCGCTGGATGACTACGTTCCCCGGGAGGAGCGTATCTCCCTGATCAAGCTGGACGCCGAGGGGGCGGAACTCGCGATCTTCCGCGGAGCGACGCGCATTTTGTCGGAATACCGGCCGTGGCTCGTGTTCGAATGCGAGAACAGGCATCTCCCCGAGGGATCGGTCGAAGATGTGTTCGCGTTCCTTAACGGCTTGGGATACGAGGGCTTTTTCTTCAGGCGGGGCGCCATGCTGCCGCTGTCCGCGTTCGATCCGGCGGTTCACCAGAAGCCGTCGGGCCCGCAGTTCTGGGACCACCCGGATTATTGCAATAACTTCCTGTTTCGCCCGCGAAGCTGACGCGGCATTTCCAGAAAACCCTTGTTTGCAAGGGGCTTTGAAGCTATATCCCCAGCATCCGGGCCGCCCCGATATTGTCGAGGCCGTCCGAGCGGGCCGGCAGGAGTTTCAAGCTCCCGCCGTCATTGGAGGAACGCCCCGCTCAGGTCCTTGAACGTCGATCGGGTTGCGATCGTCTGCTCGCGAATGGCTCCGGGAAAATCATCGCTTCGATCGCGAAGGCCTGCTGCCGGCCCGCTTTTGCATCTCCAATGCAAGACGGTCGTCAGGATTTGCGGACCCCTGACCCTTCCCGCGCGAAACGTCCCTCAACCCGAATGGCCGGCAAATATCCCGCATTGGAGAACAAATGGCTTCGACTGCGTCTTCCTATAATCCCTCCCGCGACGATTTCGCCGCAATGCTCGACGAGTCCTTCGCGGGCGGCAACCTCCAGGAAAGCTCCGTCATCAAGGGCAAGGTGGTTGCGATTGAAAAGGACATGGCCGTCATCGACGTCGGCCTGAAGACCGAAGGCCGCGTGGCGCTGCGCGAATTCGCCGGGCCCGGCCGCGAAAACACCCTCAAGGTTGGCGACGAGGTCGAGGTGTTTCTCGATCGTATCGAGAACGCGCTCGGCGAGGCCGTGCTGTCGCGCGACAAGGCGCGCCGCGAGGAAAGCTGGGGCAAGCTCGAGAAGGCCTTCAACGCCAACGAGAAGGTCACGGGCGTCATCTTCAATCAGGTCAAGGGCGGCTTCACGGTCGATCTCGACGGCGCCGTGGCGTTCCTGCCGCGCTCGCAGGTCGATATCCGCCCGATCCGCGACGTCGGCCCGCTGATGAACAATTCGCAGCCGTTCCAGATCCTCAAGATGGATCGCCGCCGCGGCAACATCGTCGTGTCCCGCCGCACGGTTCTCGAAGAGACCCGCGCCGAGCAGCGCCAGGAGCTGGTGCAGAACCTCGAAGAGGGTCAGGTGATCGACGGCGTCGTCAAGAACATCACCGATTACGGTGCGTTCGTTGATCTCGGCGGCATCGACGGCCTGCTGCACGTCACCGACATCGCGTGGCGCCGCGTCAACCATCCGACCGAGGTGCTGACCATCGGCCAGACGGTGAAGGTCAAGATCATCAAGATCAACCACGAGACCCACCGCATCTCGCTCGGCATGAAGCAGTTGCTGGACGATCCGTGGCAGGGCATCGAGGCCAAGTATCCGCTCGGCGCCCGCTTCACCGGCCGCGTCACCAACATCACCGACTACGGTGCGTTCGTCGAACTCGAGCCGGGCATCGAAGGCCTGATCCACGTCTCCGAGATGTCGTGGACCAAGAAGAACATGCACCCCGGCAAGATCGTCTCCACCTCGCAGGAAGTCGAGGTGCAGGTGCTCGAAGTCGACAGCGTCAAGCGCCGCATTTCGCTCGGTCTCAAGCAGACCATGCGCAATCCCTGGGAAGTGTTCGTCGAGAGCCACCCGGTCGGTTCGACCGTGGAAGGCGAGGTCAAGAACAAGACCGAGTTCGGCCTCTTTTTGGGCCTCGAAGGCGACGTGGACGGCATGGTCCATCTCTCCGACCTCGACTGGAAGCTTCCGGGCGAGCAGGTCATCGACAACTTCAAGAAGGGCGACATGGTCAAGGCCATCGTCCTCGACGTCGATGTCGAGAAGGAGCGCATCTCGCTCGGCGTCAAGCAGCTCGAAGGCGACCCGTTCGCCGAGCCGGGCGACGTCAAGAAGGGCGCGGTCGTCACCTGCGAAGTGCTCGACGTCAAGGACAGCGGCATCGACGTGCAGATCGTCGGTACCGATTTCCAGACCTTCATCAAGCGCTCGGAACTGGCGCGCGACCGCAACGACCAGCGCAGCGAGCGTTTCGCTGTCGGCGAGAAGGTCGATGCCCGCGTGATCCAGTTCGACAAGAAGGCCCGCAAGGTGCAGGTCTCGATCAAGGCGCTCGAAGTCGCGGAAGAGAAGGAAGCCATCGCGCAGTACGGTTCGTCCGATTCCGGCGCGACACTCGGCGATATTCTCGGCACCGCGCTGAAGAACCGCGGCGAGAAGTAATCGCCCCGCGCTTCATCGCAACACATCGAAAGCCCCGGTTTCGACCGGGGCTTTTTTTGTTTCTGAGGGTTGCGCAAGGATTAACCCATCCGGCGTCAATCACGATTTCATGAGGCGGCACCGAGCGGCCCCGTGACAGCAAAGGACCACGACGCGCAGACGAGCGTCGATGCCCCATCGCGGGGCTGCTGTGCCAACTGAAATGTGTTAGGACGGGGGCTCTCGTTCGCTGCGCAGGAGGGCAACATGCAGTTTGAGAGAGGGCTGGTCGGTCTCCTGACGGCAGGCCTCGTCGCGCTTGCGACATGTCCGGCTGTTTGGGCACAGCCTGCGAACCCGCCTCCTCCTGCCGTGGGCGTCGTCGAGGTGGTCAAACGGCCGATCACGGAGAGCAACGAGTTTCTCGGCCGTATCGAAGCGGTCAACCGCGTCAACGTGGTGGCGCGTGTCACCGCATTCCTGGACAAGCGGCTGTTCGAGGAGGGCGCCGAGATCAAGACCGGCGCGCCGCTCTACATGCTCGAGCGCGGCCCGTTCGAAGCCGATCTCGCTGCGAAGAAGGCTCAGGTCGCGCAACTGCAGGCGACGCTGACAAACGCGCAACTCACCACCGAGCGCCAGCGGACGCTGCTCTCCGGTCCCGCCGGACAGCAATCGAACTATGACGCGGCCATCGCCAATCAGAAGAGCCTCGAGGCGCAGGTCCAGGCCGCGGAGGCGCAGGTTCAGCTGTCCCAGATCAATCTCGACTACACCGACATCCGCTCTCCGATCGACGGCCGCATCGGCCGCACCGCCGTGACCGAAGGCAACGTGGTGAGCCCGAGCTCCGGCACGCTGACTACTATCGTCAGCCAGGATCCAATGTACGTGACCTTCCCGATTCCGGTGCGCGAGGTTCTGTCGCTGCGCGCGCGATATGCCACCAAGGGCGGTTACTCCGCAGTGGTGATCCGGCTGAAACTGCCGGATGGGCGCACCTATCAGCAGGTTGGCCATCTGAACTTCGCCAGCAACAGCATCACCCAGACAACCGACACCCTGCTCGTCAGGGGCACGATCCCCAATCCTCCGCTTTACGCCAATACGAGCGGTGCGCCGCAGACTGCGCGCGAACTGTTCGACGGCGAATTCGTCACCGTGCTGCTGGAAGGCGTGGAGCCTGTTCAGGTGCTCGCCGTTCCGCGCTCGGCGGTGTTGTCCGATCAGCAGGGCGATTACGTGATGGTGGTGGGAGCCGACAACAAAGCGGTGCAGCGCCGAATACATTTGGGCCAGTCGACTGCGACCATCGCTTCCGTCACCGATGGGCTGTCGCTCGGCGATAAGGTGATCGCCGAAGGCCTGCAGCGCGTTCGGGCGGGGCAGGTCGTGACTCCGGGGCCGGCAGGTACAGAAATCCAGTCGATCATGAAACAGGCCCAGCAGGCCGGCACGATGTCGCCGGCCCCCGCGCCGGCGGGCGGGGCGAAGACGCCGGAAGGGTCGAAATGATCTCCTCCGTCTTCATCGATCGGCCGCGGCTTGCGATCGTCATCGCGATCGTGACGACGATTGCCGGATTACTGGCGCTGACGCAGATTCCCGTCGCCCAGTTTCCCGACATCGTGCCGCCGCAGGTCACGGTGAGCGGGACGTTCCCCGGAGCGTCCGCTTCGGTGGTGGAATCGAGCGTCGCGCAGCCGCTGGAAGCGCAGGTCGTCGGCGTCGACAAGATGCTCTACATGAAGTCGACCAGCGGCAACGACGGCAGCTACACGCTGACGGTCAGCTTCGCGCTTGGCACCAATCCGGACATCAACACCGTCAACGTCAACAATCGCGTGCAGGCCGCGCTGGCGCAGTTGCCCTCCGAAGTTCAGCTTCAGGGGCTCACGGTTCAGAAACGATCCTCGGCCGTTCTGCAGTTCGTGATCCTCTATAGCGACACCGGCGCGCAGGATCCGGTCTTCATCACCAACTATGCGATCGTCAACGTCCTCGATGCGATCTCGCGCACCCCGGGCGTGGGTCAGGCCACGCTGTTCGCGCGCATGAACTATTCGATGCGGATCTGGTTCGATACGCAGCGTCTGACCAGCCTCAACCTCGCGCCGTCCGATGTCGTCAATGCCATCCGCGCCCAGAGCGTGCAGGCGCCGGTCGGCCGCATCGGTGCGCGGCCGATCAGCGAGGACCAGCAATTCCAGTTCAACGTGCAGACCCAGGGACGCCTGACGACGCCGGAGCAGTTCGGCGACATCGTGCTGCGCGCCAACTCCGACGGGTCGCTGCTGCGCGTCCGCGACGTCGCGCGCGTGGAGATCGGCGCCCAGAACCTCGACACCGAATCGCGGATCGACGGTCGCCCCGGCGTCGGTATGGGCATCTATCTCGCCCCGGGCGCCAATGCCGTGAAGACCGCGGCGGCGGTTCAGAAGACCCTGCAAGGTTTGTCGAGCCGGTTTCCGCAGGGACTGAAGTATCTCGTCCAGTTCGACACCACGACCTTCGTGACCGACACCATCAAGGAGGTGCTGAAGACGCTCGGCGAGGCGTTCATTCTCGTCGTGATCGTCGTCTATCTGTTTCTGGGCAGTGTGCGCGCCACCATCATTCCGGTGGTCGCGGTTCCGGTCAGCCTGATCGGTGCGTTCGCCGTTCTGCTGGCCATGGGCTATTCCGCCAACACGGTGTCGCTGCTCGCCATGGTGCTGGCGATTGGCATCGTGGTCGATGACGCGATCGTCGTGGTTGAGAACGTCGAGCGGGTGATGGAGGAGGAGCCGGAGCTGTCGCCGACGGAGGCGACCAAGAAGGCGATGGCGCAAATCACCGCGCCGATCATCGCCATCAGTCTCGTGCTGCTTTCGGTGTTCGTGCCGATCGCGTTCATCCCGGGGATTTCCGGAACGCTGTTCCGGCAGTTCGCCGTGACCATCAGCGCCGCCATGACGATTTCCGCGATCAACGCGCTGACGCTGTCGCCGGCGCTGTGCGCGCTGTTCCTGCGTCACGTCGGGGAGCGCCGCGGCCTTATGGCTCGCGTGCTCCGCGGCATCGACTGGACGCGCGACCGCTACGCCGGCGGCGTGCGGCGGCTGGTTCGCATCTCGATCCTGTCGCTCGTCGCGATCGCGGTATGCGCAGGCGGGGTGTTCGGGCTGTCGCGTATTACCCCGACGAGCTTCCTTCCCGAGGAGGATCAGGGCGCGTTCTTTGTCATGGTGCAGTTGCCCGACGGCGCGTCGGTGGCCCGCACCAGCGACGTCACCAAGCAGGTCGAGCAAATCCTGAAGGGCATCCCGGCCGTCGAGCACACGCTCTCGATCATCGGCTTCTCGCTGCTCGATGGCGGCAGCCTTCCCAACAGCGCCTTCGTCGTGGCCCGGCTGAAGCCGTTCGCGGATCGCACGGCCGCGGCGGATTCGGCGCAGGCGGTCATCAGAAAGGTTTTCGCGGCGGGCTCGCAGGTCCGGCAAGCCAATGTCGTGGCTTTCAACCTGCCGCCGATCATCGGCCTGTCGACGGGTGGCGGTTTCGAATACGTGCTCGAAGCGCTCGAGGGCCAGGATCCCTCCGCCATCAACAGCGTCATGAGCGGCGTGATCGCGGCGGCGAATCGCGATCCGCGACTGGCGCGCGTTTTCTCGACTTTCACCGCGACCAATCCCTCGCTCTATCTGGACATCGATCGTGCCAAGGCGCAGGCGCTGGGATTGAGCATGAGCGACGTGTTCGCGGCGCTGCAAGCCACGCTTGGCGGCATCTACGTGAACAACTTCAACATGCTCGGCCGCACCTGGCAGGTCAACGTGCAGGGCGATGCCAAGGATCGCGCTGACATCCCCGACATCTGGCGCATCTATGTCCGTAACAGCCACGGCGAGATGGTGCCGATCCGCTCGATCGCGAGCCTGAGATTCGTGCAGGGGCCGCAGGTCATCACGCGCTACAACAACTATCGCGCCATCACCATCAACGGCGGCCCCGCACCTGGTGTCTCGTCGGGCACGGCGCTGCAGGCCATGACGCAGGTCTCGAAGGATACCTTGCCGTCCGGCTACAGCTTCGAATGGACCGGCACGGCGTATCAGGAGCAGGCCGCATCCGGACAGACCGGTATCATCCTCGCGCTCGCGGTCTTGTTCGCATATCTGTTCCTCGTGGCCCTGTATGAAAGCTGGACGATTCCAATTCCCGTGCTGCTCGCGGTCGTCGTCGGCGTGCTGGGCTCCTACATCGGCATCAAGATCGCCGGTCTCAGCCTCGATCTCTACGGGCAGATCGGACTGGTCGTGCTGATCGCGCTCGCTGCGAAGAACGGCATTCTGATCGTCGAATTCGCCAAGGAGCAACGCGAAGCCGGCCTCGATGTCGATAAGGCGGCCGTTCTCGGAGCGCAGATGCGGTTTCGCGCGGTCATGATGACATCGATCGCGTTCATTCTCGGGTTGGCGCCGCTGGTGGTTGCCACCGGCGCCGCCCAGATCAGCCGGCGCGCCGTCGGAACCGCCGTGTTCGGCGGCATGATCGCCGCAAGCTCGATCGGAATTTTCCTGGTGCCGATGCTCTATGTGGTATTCCAGCGGATGCGCGAGCGTGTGAAGGCGCGCTTTGGCGGGCGGCGCGGAACCGGCTCCCCATCCGGCCATGCCTGATTGCCACGAGGCCCCGTTCTTCATATTGCATCGCAATTGATGTAATTTGACCCCACCAAATCAACGTCATGCGCACCGCGATGCGGACCATGATTAGGTCCACCAGGAGAAATTTCGATGTCGCTTGAATCGGACGTGATCGTCGATCGCCGCCGGATGCGCCGCAAGCTCACCTTCTGGCGCGTGGTCGCGGTGCTGATCGCCATCGCCGCGATTGTCGCCTTCGGCGTCTATGGCACACCGTCGGGCCGCAAGCTGGCGGGCGTGAATGCGATCGAGCGCGTCAAGATCGAGGGGCTGATCCGCAGCGACCAGGAGCGCGTCGAGGCACTGGAGCGGCTCGCCAAGTCGAATGCGCCCGCAGTCATCGTGCACATCAATTCGCCGGGCGGCACCACCTCCGGCTCCGAGCAGCTTTACGATTCGCTGATGCGTCTGAAAGCCAAGAAGCCGCTGGTCGTGGTGGTTGACGGGCTCTGTGCGTCGGGCGGCTACATCGCCGCACTCGCCTCCGATCATATCGTTGCACAGCAGACGGCATTGGTCGGCTCGATCGGTGTGCTGTTTCAGTTTCCCAACTTCACCGAATTGCTGAAGACGGTCGGCGTGCAGGTGGAATCGGTCAAATCCTCGCCGCTAAAGGCAGCGCCGAACGGCTACGAGCCGACCAGTCCGGAGGCGCGTGCCGCACTCGATGCGCTGGTCAAGGATTCTTATGCCTGGTTCAAGGGGCTGGTGCAGACGCGTCGCAGCATGAGCGAGGAGCAGCTTGCAAAAGTCTCCGATGGCCGTGTTTTCACCGGCCGGCAAGCGGTTGGCCTCAAGCTGATCGATCAGCTCGGCGACGAGAAAACCGCGATCGCATGGCTCGTGGCGGAGAAGAAGGTGAAGTCCGGTCTTCCCGTGCACGATTTCAAGATGTCGCCGCGCTTCGGCGATCTGACATTCCTGCGCACGGCGGCCGCGGTCACGCTCAACGCCCTTGGGTTGAGCAACATCGCGCGGCAGGTCGAGCAGACCGGCGTCGTGCGTGCGGTCGATCGGCTCGGTCTCGACGGCATGCTGGCGCTGTGGGAGCCCGCAGTCCCGAACTAAGGTTCAAATCGGGGCGCCTGCGCGGATTTTTCGCACTGCGAGGGACAATTTTTTCCGCGACACGGGCTGTCATAGAGGATTTTCAATTCGTCTGAATCGCATTTAGCGTCTTGACAGTTCTGGCTGTTTTCACGGAAATGGGCTTCCCCACGTCACGGGTCCCAGTCTCGATGATCAAATCCGAACTCGTTCAGCGCATCGCCGAACATAATCCACACCTCTATCAGAGGGACGTGGAGAATATCGTGAACGCGATTCTCGAAGAGATCGTCGCAGCGCTCGCGCGGGGAGATCGCGTCGAACTGCGGGGTTTTGGCGCATTCTCGGTCAAGCACCGGCCCGCGCGCGCAGGCCGCAATCCGCGCACCGGCGAGCATGTCCCGGTCGATCAAAAGAGCGTTCCGTTTTTCAAGACCGGCAAGGAAATGCGCGAGCGGCTCAATCGCGACTACAGCGTAGCGAGCGAAGCCGGCGCATAACAGCGTTATAGCCGGCGGGAAATAATGACTATCGGGCCCTTCATTCCGGGCCCGTGCGCTGGCCAGCGTGGCCCGATATCGCCGTCGCGAGAGAGATCATGCGCAAGTTTCTGACCGGCCTGATCGTCATTCCGCTCGGTGTCATATTCGTCGTGTTCGCGGTGGCCAACCGGCGTCTCGTGACGGTGTCGTTCGATCCGTTCAATTCGAGCGACCCGTCGGCCGGGGTCACGCTGCCGCTGTTCATGGTGATCATTGCGGTTGCGATCCTCGGTGTGGTGGCCGGGGGCATTGCCACCTGGTTTCGGCAGCGCCACTGGCGGCGTGCGGCTCGCCAGCACGAGGCCGATGCGCGGCAGGCGCGGCTGGAACTGGCCGATTTGCGATCCCGCACGGCAGTTTCCCCCGATCCGCGGCGGCTGCCGGACCTGACGCCGGGGGCCGGATATGGCGGTGGTGCCCCGAACCCGTAGTTCGCCCCGTCGCGCGCGGCGGGAGACAAGCCCGGCCCGACGTTGTAGAACCCGCCCCATCGCGCCCAAGCCCGGGCTCGGCTTTACGCCGACAACCCCGGTCCGCGCCAATATCGTTCGAGAGCATGTCCCTGATCGTCAAAATATGCGGCCTGTCCACCCCTGCGACGCTCGACGTGGCGCTGGAGGCGGGCGCCGACATGGTGGGCTTCGTGTTCTTCCCGCCATCGCCGCGGCATCTCGATCTCTCTCTCGCGCGCGAGCTCGGCGCGCGGGTGAAGGGCCGCGCCGGCAAGGTCGCGCTGACCGTCGATGCCGACGATGCGACGCTGGGCAACATCGTCGAAACCCTGCGGCCGGATCTGCTGCAACTGCACGGCAAAGAGACCGTGGCGCGCATCCGCGACATCAAGCAGAAGTTTGGCCTGCCGGTGATGAAGGCGATGGGCGTCGAGACGGCCGCCGACCTGGCGTCGCTGCCCGGTTACGCCACTGTAGCCGATCGCATCCTGTTCGATGCGCGCGCGCCGAAGGAGGCGACGCGGCCGGGCGGGCTCGGCATGCCCTTCGACTGGCATCTGCTGGAAAACCTCGCGCTCGGCATTCCGTTCATGCTGTCGGGTGGCCTCAGCGCCGCCAATATTCAGGATGCGGTGCGGATCACGCGCGCCGGCGGCGTCGATGTCTCGTCCGGCGTCGAAAGTGCCCCCGGCGTCAAGGATGCCGACCTGATCCGCGATTTCGTTCGGGCCGCGCGAGCGGCTGACTCGGTGAGCCCAGCATGATAGCGGATGCCGAACTTATTGCCGTCACCCTGAGGTGGCCGCGCATTGCGCGGCCCTCGAAGGGCGACGGCCTTGATCGACGCGGCCGCCATCCTTCGAGGCTCGCTGCGCTCGCACCTCAGGATGACGGCACCCAATGAATTCTCGTCTCAATTCCTTCCGCTCCGGCCCCGACGAGCGCGGGCATTTCGGCATGTTCGGCGGCCGCTTCGTCGCGGAAACGCTGATGCCGCTGATCCTCGATCTGGAAAAGGCCTATGCCGACGCCAAGAACGATCCGGCGTTCCAGCGCGAGATGGCCGGCTATCGCAAGGACTATATCGGCCGGCCGTCGCCGCTGTACTTCGCGCAGCGCCTCACCGAGCACCTGGGTGGCGCGAAGGTTTATCTAAAGCGCGAAGAGCTCAATCACACCGGCTCGCACAAGGTCAACAACGTGCTCGGCCAGATTCTGGTCGCGCGCCGCATGGGCAAGAAGCGCATCATCGCTGAGACCGGCGCGGGCCAGCATGGCGTGGCGACGGCGACGCTGTGCGCGCGCTTCGGTCTGGACTGCGTGGTCTACATGGGCGCGGTGGACGTCGCGCGGCAGGAGCCCAACGTCATCCGCATGGAAATGCTTGGGGCCAAGGTGGTGCCGGTGCAATCGGGCACGCGCACGCTGAAGGATGCCATGAACGAGGCGTTGCGCGACTGGGTGACCAACGTGCACGACACCTTCTATTGCATCGGCACGGTGGCGGGGCCGCATCCCTATCCGATGATGGTGCGCGATTTCCAGTCCGTAATCGGCGACGAGACGCGGCAGCAGATGCAGGAGGCCGAGGGCCGCCTGCCGGATTCGCTGATCGCCTGCATCGGCGGCGGCTCCAACGCGATGGGTCTTTTCCATCCGTTCCTCGACGACTCCTCGGTCGAGATTTTCGGTGTCGAGGCGGCGGGCCACGGCCTCGACAAGCTACACGCGGCCTCGCTCACCGGCGGCCGGCCCGGCGTGCTGCACGGCAACCGCACGTATCTCTTGATGAACGACGACGGTCAGATCCAGGACGCGCACTCGATCTCGGCGGGCCTCGATTATCCCGGCATCGGGCCGGAGCATTCCTGGCTGCACGAAACCGGCCGCGTCAAATATCTCTCGGCCACTGACGAGGAAGCACTTAGCGCATTTCAATTGCTGTCGCGGCTCGAGGGCATCATCCCGGCGCTGGAATCGGCGCACGCCATCGCGCGCGTCATGGACCTCGCGCCGCAGCGGCCGAAGAATCACCTCATGGTGGTCAATCTGTCGGGCCGAGGCGACAAGGACGTGCCGCAGGTCGGCGACATCTTGAAGGGCAGGAAGAAGACGTGACCACTCGTATCGACACACGCTTTGCCGAGCTGCAGACGCAGGGACGCTCGGCCTTCGTCACCTACGTGATGGGGGGCGATCCTGACATGGCGACGTCGCTCGATCTCATAAAGGCGCTGCCGAAGGCCGGCGCCGACATCATCGAACTCGGGATGGCCTTCACCGATCCGATGGCGGACGGTCCGGCGATCCAGGCCGCCGGCCTGCGCGCGCTGAAGGCGGGCATGACCTTGAAGAAGACGCTCGATCTCGTGCGCGCCTTCCGCAAGGACGATAATGCGACGCCGATCGTGCTGATGGGTTACTACAACCCGATCTACATCTATGGCGTCGATAGATTTCTGGCCGATGCGAAGACTGCCGGCGTCGACGGCCTGATCATCGTCGATCTGCCGCCGGAGGAAGACTCCGAGTTGTGCATTCCCGCGATGAAGGCCGGGCTGAACTTCATTCGCCTGGCGACGCCGACCACCGACGACAAGCGTCTGCCCGCGGTGCTCGCGAACACGTCGGGCTTCGTCTACTACGTCTCGATCACCGGCATCACCGGCAGCGCGGCGGCGGATTCATCTGCGGTCGGTACGGCGGTTGCCCGCATCAAACGCCACACGCCGCTGCCGGTCTGCGTCGGGTTCGGTATCCGCACGCCGGAGGCGGCGCAGGCCATCGCCGAGCGTGCCAATGGTGCGGTGGTCGGCACGGCGCTGGTCGACGTATTGGCCAAGAGCCTCGATGCCGAGGGCAAGGCGACGGCAAAAACAGTCGGTGCGGTCGTCGACCTCGTGGCTTCGCTGGCCGGCGGTGTCCGGTCGGCGCGGCAGGCCGCCGAATAAGCCGCAATTGCGGGGTATTTTATTCCGGAATCCGCCGTTGCCCGGTCTGGCCGGGACGGCCATATAGTCAGGAGCCATGCGCCGCAGGCGCTGTGCGATTCGGAGCAGACCATGAACTGGTTGACCAACGTTGTCCGGCCCAAGATTCGCAGCATCCTCAAGCGCGAAACTCCGGAAAATCTCTGGATCAAGTGTCCGGATACCGGGCAACTCGTGTTCTACAAGGACGTCGAGAGCAACCAGTTTGTCATTCCCGGCTCGAACTATCACATGCGCATGGGCGCGAACGCGCGCATGAAGTCGATCTTCGACAATGAGACCTGGTATGACGTGGCGCTGCCCGACGTCACCGCCGATCCGCTGAAGTTTCGCGACGAGCGCAGATATGTCGACCGCATCAAGGATGCGCGGGCCAAGACCGGGCTGAACGACTCGGTGAAGGTCGGGTTCGGCAAACTTGAAAATGCTGGCGTCGTGGTCGCGGTGCAGGATTTCGATTTCATGGGCGGTTCGCTCGGCATGGCGGCGGGCGAGGCCATCGTGCGCGGGCTCGAGCTTGCGGTCGAAAAGAAATGCCCGTTCATCGTGTTCGCGGCCTCCGGCGGTGCGCGGATGCAGGAAGGTATTCTGTCGCTGATGCAGTTGCCGCGCACTACCGTCGCGGTGCAGATGCTGCGCGAGGCCGGCCAACCCTACATCGTGGTACTGACCAATCCGACCACCGGCGGCGTCACGGCATCCTATGCCATGCTCGGCGACATCCAGATCGCGGAGCCCGGTGCGCTGATCGGTTTTGCCGGTGCGCGCGTCATCGAGCAGACCATCCGTGAAAAATTGCCGGACGGTTTCCAGCGCGCCGAATACCTGAAGGACCACGGCATGGTGGACATGGTGGTGCATCGCCACGAGTTGCGCCCGACGCTGGCGCGGCTATGCCGCCTGCTGACCAAGGCGCCCGCGGTCGATGCGGTCAAGCCATCCATCACGCCGGTCGCAGCCGAGCCGGTGCCTGCCGCTGAAACAGCGGCGCCAGCGCCTCAGGCGTGAGCGCCAGCTCGTCCGCCCAGCCGCCGCTCGGCGACGTCGTCGCGCGGGTGTCGAAGCTGCATCCGAACAAGATCGATCTGACTCTCGATCGGATGCAGCGCATCCTGGCCCGGCTGGATCATCCCGAACGCAAGCTGCCGCCGGTGATCCATGTCGCCGGTACCAACGGCAAGGGTTCGACGGTCGCGTACCTGCGCGCGATCCTCGAAGCCGCAGGCTTGAAGGTGCACGCCTATACCTCGCCCTATCTGGTGCGACTCAACGAATGTGTGCGACTCGCAGGGACATTGGTCGGCGACGATGACTTGCGCGACGCGCTGCTCGAATGCGAACGTGTCAATGGCGGCGAACCCATCACTGAATTCGAGATGAAGACCGCGGCGGCGTTTCTGCTGTTCGCGAAGGTTCCTGCCGACGTACTGCTGCTGGAGGTCGGGCTCGGCGGCCGGCTCGACAGCACCAATGTGGTTGAGGCGCCGCTCGCCTGCGTCATCACGCCCATCGGCATCGATCACATCGAATTTCTCGGCAATTCGCTGATCCAGATCGCCGGCGAGAAGGCCGGCATCATCAAGCGTGGCGTGCCGGTGATCACCGCCGAGCAGTTGCCGGAAGCGCAGGCCGTGATCGAGCAGCGGGCGAAGCAGATGCGCAGTCCGTTGCATGCCGCCGGCCAGGACTGGCATGTCAGCGTCGAGCGCGGACGGCTGGTCTATCAGGACGAGCGCGGCCTGCTCGATCTCGCCGCGCCGCGGCTGTTCGGGCGGCATCAGTTCGACAATGCCGGGCTTGCGATCGCAACGCTGCGGACGCAGACATTGTTCAGGATCGATACGGCGGCCTACGAGCGCGGCGTCACCGGCGCCGAGTGGCCGGCGCGGATGCAGCGACTGACGTCGGGCAGGCTGGTCGATCGAGCGCCGCGCGACGCCGAGATCTGGCTCGATGGCGGGCACAATGCCGACGGTGGGCGGGTAGCTGCGGCGGCGCTCGGCGATCTCGAGGAGCGGGTGTCGCGGCCGCTGGTGCTGATCGTCGGCATGATGGGCACCAAGGATGCGAGGGGCTTTCTGGCCAATTTCGCCGGGCTGACCCGCCACATCATCGTCGTGCCGATTCCGGAGACCGAGAACGCGATGCCGCCCGACGTGCTGGCGGACGCCGTGCGCGCGCTCGGCATGCGCGTCGAAGCCGCGTCTGATGTCGCGGCGGCGCTGCAATCGCTGACGCGGCTGGCTTACGAAATCCCGCCGCGCATTTTGATCGCGGGATCGCTCTATCTTGCAGGCCACGTGTTGGCCGAGAACGGCACGCTGCCGGGCTGATTCTTCCTTCCCTCTCCCAGAGAGCGACCAACAAACAAAAACGGCCGGCGATGAGCCGGCCGTTCGTAAATTTCCAAAGCGCAGAAAAATCAGACCGCGCCGTTGATCCACTGCTGCAGCTTCTGCTTCGGCGCGGCACCGACCTGGCGCGAAGCCATCTCGCCGCCCTTGAAGATCATCAGGGTCGGGATCGACATCACGCCGTACTTCGAGGCCGTCTTCGGGCTCTCGTCGACGTTCAGCTTGACGATCTTGACCTTGTCGCCCATGGCGCCGGCAATCTCGTCGAGCGCGGGTGCGATCATGCGGCACGGGCCGCACCATTCGGCCCAGAAATCGACCACAACCGGGCCGTTCGCCTTGAGCACTTCCGATTCGAAATCGGTGTCCGAAACCTTGCCAACAGCCATGGAATACCTCGTTACATCGGTGATGCGCGCCGTGAAAGAATCGCGCAGCTCATGTTCCGGTTCTAACATTCGCATTACTTCGCAGCGAGCCATTTTTGCGAATGTCAGAACCACCACACGATATCATGCCATCCAACCTATGAACGCGCCCTTGCCGGGTCAAGGTTCCTCACATGGAGATGATGGCGGCCAGCTCCGCGTCCAGAGCAGGGCCTGAAATCTCCATCATTTCAGGCGTTTCGGTCCAAAGCAGCGCCGCCTTGATCGGACGGCCGGGGTAGAGCTTGCCGAGCACCGCGCGGTAGAGCGCGAGCTGGCGGATGTAGACCTGCGGTGCGTCGGCGACCTTTGAAGGCGGCGCGTGGTTGGTCTTGAAATCGACGATCAGGACCGCGTCCGGGGTCACCACAAGACGATCGATCTGGCCGGAGACGAGGGCGGACTGTCCCCGCCGCGTCGTCACGCGGCCGGCGATGGCGACTTCGGCACGGCTTCCGGCCGCGAACACCGGAGCGAATTTCGGGTCCGCGATCAGCGCCAGCACTTGCGTCGCCAGGGCGTCGCGTTCGGCCGTACTCCAGTCGCCCGCGTTGCGCGCGAGAAAGGCCAGCGCGGTGTCGCGGCGGCGCTCTTGCGGAATATCGGGCAGCGACTGCAACAGGCGATGCACCAGCGTGCCACGCTGTAGCGCGCGGCTGCGAGTGTCCAGGGATTCGCCGGCGCGAACGGCATGGTGCGTGTTGTCGTCCGTATCGGACGGCCGTAGCAATTGATCGGAAGGTGCCTCCGGCGTGGCCATCGTGCGCAGCCACGGCGGCAATGCGATCCGCGCCGCCACGGCTGGTGCGGCCTGACCGGCAGCGGCCGGTTCAGTGTCTCCCGGCCGGCTGTAACGCTTGACCGTCCCGGCCGGGGTCTCGATCTCCCGCATCGTGAGGCCGGAGTTGCCGAGGCCTTTGTCGATCAGGTCGTACCATGCGTACTGACGCACATCCTTGCGATTGCCGGGCTTGCAGCCGCCGATGATCAGCCGATCCGCCGCGCGCGTCATGGCCACGTAAAGCAGGCGGCGATATTCGTGCTCGGTCTCCCCGATCATGGCCGCGCGGGCATTCACCACAGCGGGCGGATCCTCGGCCTTCCTGCCGGCCCAGACGGTGACGCCGGCCGCGTGCGGCGCCGCGTTGCCGCGCGGCATCCGGATCAGACTGAGACGCTCGGTATCGGCGGGCGACGTCACGGTGTCAGCAAGAAAAACGACGGAAGCCTCCAACCCCTTCGCGCCGTGCACCGTCATGACGCGCACTTCGTCGCGCGAGATCTCCATATCGCGCTTCACCTCGGTGTCGGCGGCGCGCAGCCAGGCCATAAAGCCTTGCAGGGACGCGGGCGCCTTGCGCTCATACGCCAGCGCGAGTTCGAGAAATTCGTCGAGCGCATCGTTGGCTTCGTGACCGAGCCGCTGCAGGATGCGCAGCCGCCCTCGATCTCCGCCGAGCAGCCACGCATAGAAAGCAAATGGTGTGTCCTGCGTCGCGCGGCTCTCGCACGCCTTCAGGCGGTTCAGGGCGTTTTGGAATTTGCCGTCGGTGGCCGCATGGTCGGCGAGCGCGTCGCGCAGCGATCCCTTGCGCTTGTAAGCGATCGAAAACAGGTCGTCGTCATCGAGGCCGAACAACGGGCTCTTCAGCGCCACTGCCAGCGCCAGATCGTCCTGCGGCAACAGTAGTGCATCGGCGAGGTTCATCAGGTCGATGATGGCGATGTGCTCGGTCAGCTTGAGGCGGTCGGCGCCGGCGACGGGAATGCCGGATTGCTTGAGCGCCTGGATGATGGCGTCGAACGCATTGCCGCGCCGGCGCACCAGCACCAGGATATCGCCGTAGCTGAGCGGGCGGCGGTTGCCCATGGGGCCGGTCATCGTGCGCTGCGCGATCAGCGCCTTGATCTCGGTCTGGATGCGGCGGGCGAGCTTGACCTCGGGGCTGGTCTCCGAGACGGCATCGAACGGCGCGCGCCAGCCTTCGATCTCCTCGCGCTTGTCGCGCTCCTCCAGACTCCAGAGATCGACCACGCCGGGGGCGGCATCGGCCAGCGATTCATGCACCGGATGGGCGCCGACCGCATGGATGCTGGTATAGATCGCCTCGTCACGGAACACATGATCGACCGACTCGAGGATCGTCTTCCCCGAGCGGAACGAATAGATGAAGTCCTCCTTGCGGAACGGTAGTTCGGCGTCGCGGAATTTCTGCTCCAGCTTGCGGCGCCGATCGTCGAATTCGCGCGGCGCGGCGCCCTGAAAGGAGAAAATAGACTGCTTCTCGTCGCCGACCGCGAACATGGTGCGCTTGACGCCCTCGCGCGCGCCTTCGCCTGACGTGAAGTCCGCGATGATGCGCTCGACGATGTCCCACTGTCTCGGGCTGGTATCCTGCGCTTCGTCGATCAGCACGTGATCGACGCCGCGGTCGAGTTTGTAATGCACCCAGCCCGGCGAGGTCTGGTCCAGCATCTGAAGCGTCTTGTCGATCAGGTCGTCATAATCGAGCAGGCCGCGTTCCAGCTTCTCGCGCCGATAATTGGCGGCGACCGCAGTAGCGATGACGAGCAGGGATTGCGTGCGATCGCGGACGTTCAGCGCGCGGCGGCGGTCGAGCAGCCCGATCACGCGCTGGCATTCCCGGTCGAGCATGGCGGCGATGTCCGGTCTGCCATCGCTGATCTTCTTGGTGACGAAGGATTTGCGCGGCTCGGACGTCCCGGTCAGGAACACGTCCAGGTAGCGGTCCACCTGCGCGGCGTCACCGACCATGGCGCGCGCCTCACGCAGGCGACGGGCCTGTTCAATGTCGGACTTGTTGCCCGTGTCCAGAACCGCGGTGAGCGAGTCCCATTCCGCGCGCGGTAAATAAGGTCCGTCGACGATCTCGCGCTCGACATCTTCGATGCGATCATCGGGATCGACGCCGACGGCATCGGCCACATCCCTGATCGCTTGTTCGATGCTGCGTTCCGTCGTCCATGCCACGAAATGATCGCGGCTGAGGCAGGCCTGATTGACCACGTCGCGCAACGTCACGTCGGCTGCGGCGCCCATGGCATATTGCAGCGCGCGTCCAGCGGGACTGTCCGGGTTTTGCGACGCTGCCAGCATGACGCCGAGGCTTGCGCGCTCCATCATCTCGGTCTGGTCGCGCTCGTCCAGCACGGTGAAACGCGCCGGCACCCGCGCCTCGAACGGGAACTGCTGCAGCAGCCGCGTGCAGAGCGCGTGGATGGTCTGCACCTTCAACCCGCCCGGCGTTTCAAGCGCCGCCGCGAATAGTTGCCGCGCGCGCTGACGTGCCTTGGCATCCGGACGGGCGATGCCGGTATCGCGCAGCGCGGCGTCCAAGGCGTCGTCGTCGAGCGTCACCCAGTGTCCCAGAGTGGAGAACACCCGCTCCGACATGTTGGCGGCGGCGGCCTTGGTGAAGGTGATGCAAAGGATGCGCACCGGATCGACGTTGTTGAGCAACAGGCGGATCACGCGTTGAACCAGCACGTGGGTCTTGCCAGATCCGGCATTGGCGGAGACGAACACCGATGTGGCCGGATCGGACGCCCGCTGCTGGCGCGCGCTGGCGTCGGGATGAACGGGACGGGGGGCCTTCACCATTCCTCGATCCCCAATCCGCCGGCCGCCGACCATTCCTTGATCCGCGCCAGATCGTCATAGGTTCCGTAACGCGTCGTCCACATCGGCAGGTTCAGCGAGGTGTAGCCTTGCTCCTCGTTGTCGAACGCGCGGATCAGCGCTTGCAGTTTTTCCAGCGCGCTGTCCGCCGCCTGATCCGGCGTTTGGGTCTCGGTCTTGCTCTTGTCGAGATCGACCGGCCGGGGATCGCCGGGCGGATTGTTGCCGCTGAGCCGGACATACAGCAGTTCGCTGATGGAGACCCCCGCCGGAATGCCGTCGAAGCCACCTCCGCGGATGATCGCGGATTCCAGCGTGAGCTGCGGCGACAGGCCGAGCCGGACCTGCTTGCTGCTCGGCGGGGTGCCGGTCTTGTAATCGACGATGGCGAAGCGGCCGTCGCTGAGATGTTCGATCCGGTCGGCGCGCGCCGACAAGACGAAATTGCGTTCGCCGTCGACCGGGATCTGGATGTCACCGCCGACCTCGGCATCGATCTTGACGAGATGTGCACGGCGCGCCTGCTCCCACTCGGCGAACCACGTTGCGATGCGCTTGAAGCGCGGCCACCACAGCGCACGCGCCTCCGGCCGCTCCATCAGCGGTGCAAAGTTTGTTTCACCGATGACCCGTAAGACTTCGGCGGGATCGTCCGGCAGGCTCATTGGATAGAGCTTCGTGAAGTCGCCGAGCGAGTTGTGGATCGCCGAGCCGCGATCGGCCGCCGACAAGGGCATGTCGACGGCATCGAGCGGCGCAAGCCCGAGGATGTACTTGGCGTAGATGGTATAGGGATCGCGCAGCCAGTCCTCGATCGCGGTCACCGCGAGTTTCAGCGGCCGGGCCGCGCGCGGCGGCTTCGGCGCGGGCTGCGCGACGGGGGTCACCTTGTCCGGCTGATCGAGAATTTCCGCATAGCCGACATATTTGGCGCCCGCCTCGACCGCTGCGCTCCATCGCGCGTCGCCGGCAACCGCTTCGAGCCGGTGCAGGAACCGCGAGGCAACCGCCGGCGCGCCCCCCGATTTGGCGGCATGGCTGAGAATGACGTCCTCGGCGCCAAGCAGCTGCGCAAAATCGTGCGCGGACAGGCCAATCCGCCGCTCCGGAAGATCGAGCCCCAGATCGTGCCGCATCGGACGGCTGAGCCAGGGATCGTTTGGCGGTGATGGCGGCCAGACGCCTTCCACCAGACCGCCGAGAATGATGCGGTCGCAATGGGTGAGACGTGCTTCCAGCGGGCCGTAGATCCGCAAGGCTGCCGCCGCAGCCTGCGGCCGTCGCACGGTGCGGTCGCCAAACGCGGCCTCGAACACATCGGGATAGTCGGCGAGCTGAACGACAAGGCCGCTGCGCTCGCCGGCCTCGCGCAAATCGTCGAACGCGCCTGCGAGCGCGAGGCCCTGATGGCCATCGAAAGCCGCGGCTGTGCCGTCCTCGTCGCCAGACAGCATCTCGATTGCCTGCCGATGCCGTGCCGCGAAGACGCTGAAGTCCGCGGATCGCGATGTGCCATCACCTTCGAGCGGCGCCAGCGCATTTTGCAATGCCGCGATCAGCGCGCGGGCGTCATCTAACTGGTGCGGCTTCAATCTGGTGCGCGGCTCGGCACGATGCAGCGACGAACTTTCACCGCGATTGAGCTTGTCCAATTCGCTGCAAAAGCGGGCGAACTCCTCAGTCAATCCTTTGCAACCCCGCGGCGGACGGGTGCCGCGCAGGATCGCGAGTTCCAGCGTTGCGACCGCGCGCGACCATCCGCCTGCCGGCCGGCCGAGCCGGCACAGCGGATGCTTCAACAGCGCCAGTAAGGTCGGCGGTTCCAGGCCATTGCAGGCCGCGCCTGCAAGCAGCCGCGCGAAGATTCCAGCGGGCGTATCCATGAGCGCATCGCCGCCTGAATCGTCGAAGACGAGATTCCAGCGGCCGAGCGCGGCCATCACCCGTCGCGCCAGTGCGCGGTCGGGCGTCACCAGCGCGGCGGTCTTGTTCAATTCGCGCGCCTCGCGCATGGCGGCGGCAATCGCAAGCGCCTCCATCTCGGGATTGGCCGCGGCGATCACCGCGAGGTTCTGCATACCGGCTGCGATCTTCTTCGCCACGTCTGGCTCGGCAAGGCGTGTGTGCCATTCCGCGGTGGCATCGGACGGCCGCATCGCCTCAGACGTCAGCATCTCGCGGCCATGGCTTGCCGCGGTGCCGAGCGTTGCAACGTCTGCGCGCGACAGGCCGAACCGCTTGAGCAGCCCATACAGGGCGAATTGCGGATGCCCGGCGGCAGGCGGCGAGGTGAAGGTGCGGCTGGTCTCGTCTCGGATGCCGCCGATCAGTTGCCATGCGTCGTCGTCGAGGTCGGTGTCGAGCCCCGGCAGTACGACGGCCCCGTGCGGCAGCTTTGCGATGACATGCAACAGTTTTGCCGTTGACGGCATCGAACCGGTGGAGCCCGCCGCGATCACCGGCCCCGCGTGATGCGTGGCGAGACGCGCAGCCTCGGCCTCGATCAGCCGGTCGCGCCGCAGCGCCGGTTCGATCCGTCCTGTCTCCTTCAAGTAAGCCGGCCAGTAGTCGCGGGCAATCTTCAGAAAATCGAGCGTGAGCTGCCAGTACTTATCGAGTGCATCGGGCACCAGCCCGTCGAGTGCGCGCCAGTCCACGCCGCGCGTGGTCATGTCATCCATCAGCCGCGCGAGATCGTCTGCGAGCGCCAGCGTCGAGGCCGGGCCGCCGAGAACGAGCGGCGCTTGCGCCGGATCGCCCGGCTTGAGCTGCTTCGCCCAGGCTTCGATGAGTTGCGCGAGCGCGAGGCGGCGCGCGAGGCCGTCGAGCGCGGGCGTCAAGTCCAGCGTTTCTGCCGATGGCGAGGCGGCTTGCGCGAACGCCAGCTCATCCTCGTCGATGTCGCCGAGCGCCACGATGCGCGGCAGGATCACGGCGTCGACATTGAGCACGTCGAGGAAAATCTCGCGCGCCATGCGGCCGGCGCGCCGCGTCGGCAGATACAGCGTGGCCTCGGTGAGTCGTTCGGGCTCCGCGCGCGGTCGAAATCCCGCGATCAGTTCGCCATCGACCAGCGCCGTGATGACGGTGCGCAGAAATGGTGCCGAGGCGGGGACGTTGAGGACGCGCATGAGGGATCCCGATTCGAAATCAGGCATATCATGGCAGGTGCGGCGGCAGGCAAGGGATTCGCCGAAAGATCAGGCGGAGAGATCAGGCGACGCTGACAAGAAACGCTTTTTCGGCAGCCTGAACCGCGTCGGGCGTTCCGACGTGCATCCAGACGCCATCGAGCCGCAGTCCGAACAGACGTTCCCGTTCATTGGCACGATCGAACATCTTCGTCAGCGAGAACTCGCCCGTCGGCGCATCGGCGAACAGCGCGGGCGACATGATGGCGACGCCAGCATAGACGAAGGGGACGACCTGATTCTCTTTCCGCTTGCGCAATGCGCCGTCGGTCAGCATGGCGTAATCGCCGTTGCCGCTATAGCCGATGCTGGTCGCGGTCGGCGCCATCAGCAGCAGGATGTCCATGCGCGCGGGATCGAAGGCATCGGCCATCCGCGCCAGATTGGGCCGGACGCCGTCGATCCACATGGTATCGGCATTGAGATGATAGAAGGGCGCGTCGCCGAGCAGCGGCAGCGCCTTCACCACGGCGCCGCCGGTGCCCAGCACCTGATCGCGCTCGTCGGAGATAATAATGCGCGGGCGGCTGCGATGCGCCACATGATCGATGATCTGATCGGGCAGGTAATGCACGTTGACGACCGCTTCGCTGACATTGGCGTCCGCGAGCTTGTCGAGCACGTGATCCAGAAGCGGTTTGCCGGCCACGGGAACCATAGGTTTCGGCATCCGGTCCGTCAGCGGCCGCATGCGCAGGCCGAGTCCCGCGGCAAGAACCATGGCTTTGGTGGGGGTCACGGGCATTCTCAGCGGCGTCTCCGGCGCATGCTGTTCGATTCAGTGGACTGTACCATGAATCGCATCAATCGCTCTCGCGATAGACGCCCGGCGTGACGCACGCATGACACGGTGCACCGGATCGGCCGTGACCTCAGGCGTCAGCGGAAGCGCCGTTGCGGCGGCCGGTCTTTTTCTTCTTGTCGTTCTGCTTCAGGAAGTTGACGCCGATCTGGTCGCCGTTGACCCAGGCCAGCTCGCAGCGGCGATAGGCAAGGCCGGTCGATGAAAGCAATAGGAAGAATTCCTTCAGATGCAGACCTTCCACGGAGCCTTCGACGGTGAGTTTGGCGCCGGTCTCCGATACGTCCTCCATGGTGCATTCGCGGCGCCAGGTGCCGTCGATGCCCATCATGTGCGCGTTGAAGCCGCGTTCGAAGGTGACGCGTTCGCCCTTGCGTCGCTCTGCTGCTGCCATGGTCTGCTCCCGTCGTCGAAGACCGCGATCATGCGATCTTCGGCAAAATCCGGCCCCGAAATTAGGCCGCGAGGGCTAACAAGCGGTAAAAACCGCGGGTTTCAGGCCGCCGGGGGCGGGACGTGGGTTTCATACCAGGTCCGGAGCGCGGACAGGGTGGGGTGCGGCAGCGAGCGGGTGAGGTAGGTCCAGATCCGCGGCTGGTGACGCAGATAATGCGGCTTGCCGTCGCGGCGGTTGAGTCGCGCAAACGTCCCGAGCAGCCGCGTGTTCCGCTGCGCCGACATGATGGCGTAGAGTTCGGCGAAGCCCGCGGGATCGAACGGCTGGCCGGAGCCCAGCCGGGCCTTCATGTACCGGGTCAGCATCGCGAGTTCGAGGGACTCGGGCACGTCGACCCGCGCGTCCTGCAGCAGCGAGACGAGATCGTAGGTGGCGGGACCAAGCACGGTGTCCTGGAAGTCGATGACGCCGACCTTTCCGGTGTCGTGGCGCTGGTCCAGCCAGATCAGGTTCGGTGAATGGAAGTCCCGCAGCACCCATGTCTTCGGTGCCGCGGCCGGCTTTGCGAGCAGCTCGCGCCACATGGTCTCGAATTCCGCGCGCAGCGCGCTACTCGGTTCAACGTTGCGATCGGGCAGATACCATTCCAGCATCAGGCCAAGTTCGACGAGCAGCGCGTCGGTGTCGAAGCCCGGAATCGCGTAGGTGAGATGCGGCGCGAGCGGCAGGGTGTCCGGCAGCGATTGCTGATGCAGCGCTGCCAGCATGTCGGTGGCAACCTGATAGCGCTCCGGAATCGGCGCCGGCGGCGTGCCGGACACGAATCCTTCACTGCCAAAATCCTCGGTGATGAGAAATCCCGTTTCCAGATCGGCGTGATGGATCGCCGGCGCGGAAAAGCCGTGGTCGCGCAAGCCGTGGGCGATGGCAACGAACGGCTTCACATCTTCAGCGAGATGCACCGCCGCGCTGTAGGATTTGCCGTCGTAGATCGCAGGTCCGTCGGGCCGCTTCGGCGCGTTCATCAGAATGAAGCTGCCGTCGCTGCGGATCAGCCGGGCATAGGACCGCGTCGAGGCATCGCCGGCCATGCGTTGGCGTTTCGCATCGAGATAGTCGGCCTCATCGAGGAACTGACGCAGCGCTGCGAGCCGCGCGACCTGCGCGGCGGCTTTGCCGTAGCCGGTGATCTCCGCCGCGCGCGCCGTCGAGCCGAGCGCGGGGCGATGACTGAAGGCGATGTCGATCCGGTCGGCGGGCAATGCGTCCGGTGCACGCTCCGGCCATTCGATCAGCGCCACGGTTGCTTCGGGCAGCGGCGCGAGGCCGATCTCCTCGAGCTCACCGGGATCGGCAATCCGATAGAGGTCGGCGTGCAGCAGCGGATAGGGCGGCAGGTCGTACTGCTGCGCCAGCGTGAACGTCGGGCTCGGCACCTCGATCGTGTCGTCGCTGGCGAGGTAGCGGATCATGGCGCGGGCGGCGGCAGTCTTGCCGGCGCCAAGATCGCCGGACAGCGTGATGACATCGCCCGGCCCGATCAGCAGCGCGAGATCAGCCATCAGATTCGCGGTCGCCGTTTCGTTGACGAGCGCGGTCGAAAATGTGGTGGGTGCTGTCATTCCGCGGCGTTGCGATGCGCGGTCTGGTCGAGCGGGAAATCGCAAACGACCCTGGTGCCTCGTTTGACGGTCGAATCGAAATGCACGCGTCCGCCGTGGAGCTCCACAAAGGAGCGCACCAGCGAGAGGCCGAGGCCCGCGCCGCGATGCCGCGAACCGTTGGCGCGACTCTCGAACCAGTCGAAAACCTTGTCCTTGACGTCAGGCGGAATGCCGGGGCCCTGGTCCGTGACGGCAAAGCTGACGCTGTGGTCGGTGCGCCGTGCGCTCACGGTGATCTCGGCGTCGGGCGGCGAGAAGCCGACGGCATTGGCGAGCAGGTTATAGAGCACCTGAACGATGCGACGCTCGTCTCCGGTGAAATTGCCGATATGGGGGTCGATGTCGATCCTCAGCGCGATGCGGTCGAGGCTCAGGCGGTCCTGAATGCCTTCCGCCGCCGCCTCGATGATCTTGCGGACGTCCACCGGCCCCAGTTCGAGCGTCATGGCGCCGGCGTCGATGGTGGCGAGATCGAGAATGTTGTTGGTCAGTGCGAGCAGCGCGTCGGTGGACGAGGTGATGTAGTTGACGTACTCGGCCTGCTTCGCAGTCAGCGGCCCGGTGCCGGGGTCGCTCATCAGATGCGCAAAGCCGATGATGGTGGTCAGCGGCGAGCGCAGTTCGTACGAGACGTGGTGCACGAAATCGACCTTCATCTGGTCGGCGGTCTCCAGCGCATCGTTGCGCTCGCGCAGCGCCCGCTCCACGTTCTCGGTATCGGTGATGTCGTGGAACGTCACCATGGTGGCGCCGTCGGGCAACGGCATTGTCGTGCAGTCGAGCACGGTGCCGTCCTTGCGCTCGAGCTTGAGCCGCACGGAGACGCGGTCGTCAATACGGGTAATCGCGTTGCGGATCGTCAGCCAGGACGTCGCGTCGTCGAAGAGCGGCTTGCACCAGCCCTCGACGGTTTCGATATGGGGCTGTTCCGCAAGCGCGTCGGGCGACAGTTTCCACATCCGGGCGAAGGCGGGGTTGAACAACTGCGCGCGGCCGTTGCTGCCGAACACCGCGACCGCCTCGGTCAGGCTGTCGAGCGTCTCGCGCTGCACGTTGATGAGCCGGTCGTACCGTCGCGCCAGGTCGAGGCTTTCCGTCACATCATCGAACAGATAGGTGACACCGCCCTCCGGATTGGGCGTGGTGACGATGCTGAGCGCGCGCCCGTCCGGCAGATACCAGACATCCTTGGCCGCTTCGACCGCGCGATAGGCTTCGTGCAACCGAGCTTTCCAGGCGCGGAAGTCCGATTGCTCGGGCAGCTTGCGTCCGGCGCGCAGGCGATCGAGCACGCTGGAGTCGTCGGGATTGCTGTCGAGGAAGGCGCGGTCGAGGTCCCACAGCCGGCGATAGGAGTCGTTGTAGAACGCGAGCCGGCGCTGGCCATCGAATACGGCAACGCCGGAGGAGAGCTGGTCGAGGGTGCGGCGATGGGCTTCCGCCATGCGCACGAGAGCCGCGCTAAGCGCTGCGGCCTCGCCGGCGTCGATGGCGATGCCGGCGGTGCCGCCGGCGACCTTCAGCGCATGAACGTCGTAAATGCGCCGCTCGCCGCCGATCACGATCGGCACGCGCGAGGCGAAGGCGGCATGATCGTTCAGCGCCCGCGCCATCGCAACGCGGTCGCCGCTATCGAGCAGTTCGAGATTGCGCTCGATCGCGTCGGTCGTGCTGGCGGCCTCGGTGGCGCGCGCATAGGCGACATTGGCGAAGTTGAGATTGCCGTCGGCGCCCCGCGCCCACAGCGGCCAGGGGGCCGCCGCCGCGAAGGCCCGCAGCGTATCGGTTTCCTCGAGCAGGCTTTTGTGGCGGAGCGTCATGTCGGCGAGGTCGCGGCGCAACCCGCCGAGATCGCGGATGCGTACGATGGCCTGGCCGCCGATAGCCCGGCCCATGGCTTCCACGGAGCGGCCGGCCGACGTCACGAGGTTGAGCAGAAAACCTTCGCCAGCGTCGCGCAGCGCATCGACCGCGTGATCCATCTGCAACGCTGGCTCCGGCGGCAGCCAGGTTCCAAATGCCAGAAGCCGTTGTGGCTGGTGGGCGTCCTGCGGCGTCAGCAGCGAGATGTCGCCACTGATCTGCGGACGGTTCTCACCGGCACCCCAGGAGATCAGAACCTGCGGCTCCGCGAACAGCAGCGCACGAAAGCGGTCGGATTCCGCCTGCAGCGCGCGAATGTCGGCACGCAGACGTTGTTCATTGGCGTCGGCGCGGACGCGGGTGCGCATCAGCAGGATCGCGGCCACCACCGAGAAGCCGAGCACGCCAAGCGCCATGGCGAGCGCGGCCAGATCCTGCCGGCCGAGATTCATGAAAGTCTGGATCAGCCGCTCGGACATATCCGGTTCGGCAGCCGAAGCGGGGGCGATGGCGATCACGCTTGCCGCGCTCGCGCCAGCGATGCTGCCGCGCACCAGCGAGGTGCATGACAACAAGGTCCGACGCATCACTGCGACTACGCCCGACATTGGCTCGCCCCAAAACCGCACGACGATACGACCGGCAATCGCTCGCCGTTCACGAATCGATCAACAATATCCTCAAGCGGACTCGAGGGGTAAGAGTCCAGACCGTGAACGGGAATCCCGACGCGTAAAAATGCGTAGCCGGCGCGTGCCGTTCGCCGCGCATTTTCGCAAAAATGATTCGGTTTGGTTTAATCGGTATGAACCGTCACCCTGAGGAGCCGCGTAGCGGCGTCTCGAAGGGCGACGGCCGAACCGACGTGCATCCTTCGAGGCTCGCTGCGCTCGCACCTCCCGCGCCATTGCGCGGGGATGACGAAGGCGAGTACCTAGCGTCCGGTCGAGCCGAATCCGCCGCTGCCGCGTTCCGTGGACGATAGCGATGTCGCCCGGACGAGTTCCACGCGCGTCACCGGCGCGACCACCATCTGGGCGATGCGCTCGCCGCGGCGGATCGTGAACGGCGCCGAGCCGAGATTGACCAGCAATACATTGATCTCGCCGCGATAGTCGGCGTCCACCGTGCCGGGCGAATTGAGCACGGTGACACCGTGCTTCGCGGCGAGGCCGGAACGTGGCCGCACCTGCGCCTCGAACCCATCGGGCAGCGCGATGACGAGTCCGGTCGGGATCATCGCGTGCTGTCCTGGCGCGAGCACCACGGGTGTCTGTTCGGGAACCGCGGCCAGCAGGTCGAGCCCGGCGGCATGGCTGCTCTGATAGACGGGGAGTACCAGGCCTTCGGCATGGGGCAGTTGCTGCACATCGATCCTGATTGCGCCGCTCATGTCGATGTGTCCTTCACGTGAGAGGCGATGCGTTCGATCAACGTGGTCGCGACCTCGTCCTTGGTCATGACCGGCCAGGATTCGACATTGACGGTTCCATCGGCCTCGCGAGTCAGCAGATGAACGGTGTTGCGGTCGCCGCCCATCACGCCGGTCGCGGGCGAGACGTCGTTGGCCACGATCCAGTCGCAGCCCTTGCGCGCGAACTTCGCCTTGGCGTTGTCGATCAGATGTTCGGTCTCGGCGGCGAAGCCGATCACCAGCGGCGGCCGGTTGTCGCGCAGTTTCGAGATCGTGGCGAGAATATCGGGATTTTCCGTCAGCTGCAGCGGCGGAATCCCTGCGCCGGTCTTCTTCAGTTTTTGCGTGCCTTCGCTGGCGACCCGCCAGTCCGCGACCGCGGCGGCGAAGATCGCGATGTCGGTGGGCAATGCGGCTTCCACCTGCGCCAGCATCTCGCGCGCGGATTCGACGTGCTTTACGTTGACGCCAACGGGATCATCGAGATCGACCGGGCCCGACACCAGCGTGACGTCGGCGCCCGCGGCTTGCGCGGCAGCGGCGATGGCAAAGCCCTGCTTGCCTGACGAGCGGTTGGCGATGTAGCGCACCGGATCGATCGGCTCGTGGGTCGGCCCGGCCGTGATCAGCACGCGTTGGCCCGCCAATGGCTGCGCTTGCGGCGGCCTGAGAATCCGTTCGGCGGCAATCGCAATCTCGGTCGGCTCGGCCATGCGACCGACGCCCGCTTCGCCAGCTTCCGCCATTTCGCCTGCGTTGGGGCCTATCGTTACAATGCCGTCGCGGATGAGTTGCGCGACGTTGCGACGGGTCGCGGGATTATTCCACATCAGTGGATTCATCGCGGGTGCCAGCAGGATCGGCTTGTTGGTGGCGAGCAGGATCGCGCTGGCGAGATCGTCAGCGTGGCCCTGCGCCGTCTTCGCCATCAGGTCGGCGGTGGCAGGCGCCACCACGATCAGATCGCAGTCGCGCGCGAGCCGGATATGACCGGCGTCGAACTCGCTCCCGGCATCGAACAGGTCGGTGTAGCAGCGCTCGTGCGACAGCGCGCTGGCGGCGAGCGGGGTGACGAATTGCTGGGCGGCGCGCGTGAGGACGCAGCGGACGTCCATGTGTCGCTCCTTCAGCCGCCGGATCAGGTCCAGCGCCTTGTAGGCGGCGATGCCGCCGCCGATGATCAGGGTGACGCTATTCGTTGTCGTGCTGGTAGGCCGCGAGCGGTGTGCAGCCGGTGTGGGATGAGACGACGGCGCTGGCGCAGCCGGTCCCTCGGCCGCCTGGCGCAGGATGACGCGGACCTCATCCTCGACCGATCGGCCATGGCGCGCCGCGCGCAGCCGCAGCTCGGCCTTGATGGCCTCGTCGAGTTTCCGGATGGTCAGACTGGCCATGATGTTTCTGCTATAAGCTTCGATAGCATTGATATCATCACATTGATTGCAATGCAATCAGTGGATTCTCCAGAGCAAGCCAACAAGGGCTGCCGCAATGACCCATAGCGCGAGAATGCTCCAACGGTGACTGCGCGCTTCGGCTCGCTTGATCTCCGCGATGGTGTCCGGCCCCGATGTCAGCCCTTCGCGGGCCATCATTTCGAATTGCTCGATCAGAGAGGCCGTTCGCGAGGCCAATGCTGGCAGTCCGCTGAGCACCCGGCCGAGTTCGCCTGCGCCGGCCATCGCACCCTGGACACGGCCGATGGGTCCGAGGTTTCGGGTGATCCATTCCCGGACCACCGGATCGGCCACGGTCCAAATGTCGAGTTTTGGATCGAAGCTGCGCGCCACGCCTTCGACCACCACCATGGTCTTTTGCAGCAAGATCAGTTCGGGCCGCGTCTGCATGTCGAACAGGCCGGTGACCTCGAGCAGAAGCGTCAACAGCTTCGCCATCGAGATTTCCTCGGCGGTGCGATTGTGGATCGGCTCACCGATGGCGCGGATGGCTTGCGCGAAATTCTCCACCGAATGATGACCCGGCACATAGCCGGCCTCGAAGTGCACCTCGGCGACGCGGCGATAGTCGCGCGTGATGAAGCCGAGCAGGATTTCGGCGAGGAAGCGGCGCTCCTTCAGTCCGAGCCGCCCCATGATGCCGAAATCGACGGCAACCAATCGGCCCTCGGTGTCGAGGAACAGGTTGCCGGGATGCATGTCGGCATGAAAGAAGCCGTCGCGCAGCGCGTGACGCAGGAAACTCTGGATCACCTTGCGGCCGAGATCGGGCAGATCGACCTGTGATTGCGCGAGCCGCGTGTGATCGTTCAGCGCGATGCCGTCGATCCATTCCATCGTCAGCACGTTGGACGTGGTGCGATCCCAGTCCACTGTCGGCACGCGAAAATCAGGATCGTCGCGGGTGTTCTCCGCCATCTCCGACAGCGCGGCCGCTTCGAGCCGGAGGTCCATTTCCATCGCGACCGAGCGCGACATGGTGTTGATGACTTCGATCAGGCGCAGCCGCCGCGCTTCGGCGGAATGCGCCTCGGCCTTGTTGGCGACGAAGAAGAAGTCGGCGAGGTCGCGGCGGAAGCGTGAGGCGACGTTGGGCCGCAACACCTTGATTGCGACCTGTTTGCGGATGCCGTCCTTTTCGATCTCGCCACGATGCACCTGCGCGATCGACGCGGCGGCGACGGCGGGGCTGAAGCTCGCGAAGGCCTGCGTTACAGGGCGTTCCAGCGCCGCCGCGACCACGGCTTCGGCTTCCTCTTGCGGAAACGGCGGCAGCCGATCCTGCAGGCTTTCCAGATCGCGCGCCATCGCGGCACCGACCACGTCTGGGCGGGTGGCGAGAAACTGTCCGAGCTTGAGATAGGCCGGGCCGAGCCGGGTCAGCGCGCGCGACAGCCGCGGGCCAGCCTTGGCGCCGGGTCGCTCGATCAGCCGCGCGAGACGCAGCGCGAGTTGTCCGGGTGGCGGCACCAGCGAGGGATCGACCACGCCGAATACGCCTTCGCGCGCGAACACAAACGCGGCGCGCGCCAGGCGCGCGGCATGGGTCAATGCGGAGATCACAAACGCCAGCCCGAATGCAGTGCGACGATGCCGCCCGAGAGAATTTGATGACTGACGCGGGCGAAGCCTGCGTCGCGGATCATCTCGGCGAAGGCGTTCGGCCTGGGAAACTTGCGGATGGATTCGACGAGATACTGATAAGACTCGGCGTCGCCGGTCACGGCACGCCCGAGCGGCGGAATCACCTTGAACGAAAACAGATCATAGATCTTGTCGAGGCCGGGCACATCCACGGTCGAGAACTCGAGGCACAGAAAGCGGCTGCCCGGTCTCAATACGCGGTATGCCTCGCGCAGGGCCTGATCGATCCGCGGCACGTTGCGGATGCCGAACGCGATCGTATAGGCATCGAAGCTACGGTCCGGAAACGCCAGCGCCTCGGCATTGCCTTCGACGAACGACACCTGATGATCGAGATGCTGCTTGATCGCGCGCTCGCGGCCGACCGCCAGCATGTCGCCATTGATGTCGCAGACGGTGGCGGTAAAGCCGAAGCCGGAGGCCTTGGCGGCGCGGAAGGCGATGTCGCCGGTGCCGCCGGCCACGTCGAGCAGCGCGAAGGGTGCATCATTGCGCGGCGGGTTGAGCGTCGTGATCATCACATCCTTCCAGACGCGATGCAGCCCGCCGGACATGAGATCGTTCATCAGGTCGTAACGCTGCGCCACGCTGCGGAACACATCGTTCACCAGCGTCTGCTTGTCGCCCAAGGGGACGTCCCGGAAGCCGAAATGCGTGGTGTCGCCCGGCTGAGCCATACTCGTAAATCCCGTTACTCTGATTGGGGCAGACCATAGCGCGCCCGTGGCAATGGCGCTATCACGTCAGTCCCTCAAGGTGAATGCATACGATGCCCGAATTACCCGAAGTTGAGACCGTTCGTCGCGGCCTGCAGCCGGCCATGGAGGGGGCGACCATCGTTCGCGCCGAGACCCGGCGCAAGGACCTGCGGTTTCCCTTCCAGAAGGATTTTGTCGCCCGCCTCGAAGGCCAGACCGTGATCGGGCTCGGACGCCGCGCCAAATATCTGCTCGCGGACCTCGGGTCCGGCGACGTGCTGTTGATGCATCTCGGCATGTCCGGCTCGTTCCGTGTGGTCGAGGGGGTGGACAGCACCACGCCCGGCGATTTTCACTATCCCCGCAACGAGGATCGTGCCCACGATCATGTGATGTTTCAGATGTCGTCGGGCGCCGCGGTGGTGTTCAACGATCCGCGCCGCTTCGGCTACATGAAGGTCATTGCCCGCAAGGGCCTCGACGACGAGCCGCTGCTGAAGGGGCTCGGCCCCGAGCCGCTCGGCAACGAGTTCGATGCGGCGATGCTGTCGCGGTCATGCTGGAACAAGAAGACCAGCCTGAAGGCCGCGCTGCTCGACCAGCGCGTGGTCGCGGGCCTCGGCAACATCTATGTCTGCGAGGCGCTATTCCGTTCGCACCTGTCGCCGCGCCGCCTCGCCGCGACGCTGGCGACGAAGAAGGGCGAGCCGACGGATCATGCTGGTCGACTGGTCGAAGCGATTCACGGAGTGCTCAATCAGGCGATCAAGGCCGGCGGCTCGTCGCTGCGCGATCATCGGCAGACATCCGGCGAACTCGGCTACTTCCAGCATTCGTTCCAGGTCTACGACCGCGAAGGCGAGAAGTGCCAAACGCCGAAGTGCAAGGGGACGGTGAAGCGGTTCACGCAGAACGGACGCTCGACATTCTGGTGCCCGACTTGCCAGAAATAACAACTATCGTTCGCGTAATCGGCTCGGCCAGCCGATGCGGACCAGCGTTCCATCGGGATCGGACAGCGCAAATTCATACATGCCCCACGGCTTGTGACCCGGCCCGTCCTTTTCGATGATCAGGTCCCTGACCTTCGCCGCAACGCCATCGACGTCCTCGGTATAAAAATAAAGCCCGAACGGATTGCGCCCGGCTACCACCCAGCCTTCGACGGCCTGTGTCAGATGCAAGGCACCGCCGGCATCGTTCTCAAGAATGCGGTATGAATCGTCCTGTCCGGGCGGAGGCTTGTCCTTGTCGCGGCGCCTGAAACCAAGCGCACTGTAAAATGCTTCCGATGCATCGAGATCGTTGCAGGGCACGATGGCCGTGAGAGTTTGTGCGGGCATGGACGGCGTTCTCGTCGCGGTTTCGCGCGGGATCGTTGCTGGTGTTTCGGGCGCGAATGCGACGACGGGGGGCCGATTTATTTCCGCACGCAGATGATGCGGACGACCGACGCCTTGGCGTCCGACGATCCATTCTCCGCCGCTATCTTGTTGGCTCCTAGAAAACTCCGCACCGCATCGGCGGGCGCGAGCACAGCCTGCGCCGCCGGCGCGGAATTTGACGGCCCCGCCACCACGGCCGGTTTCAACAACGAGAGGCCAGCGAATTTTCCGCCCGCGTCGAGCGCGGCCGCCCCCGAAAAGCCGAGCCCCGGCGCTGGCGATAGCATCAATTCGCCACTATCACCGGACTGCGCCACTGTAGCCTTGACGCGGCTCACGGCGCTGCCTCCGCCCTGGTTCTGCGGATCGGCAATGCCGATCAGCTCGAGGTCGCCTTTGGCCGCGCCACCATCGGGCGCCAACGGCTTCAATCCGCGTGCGCCATAGATGCGGAGCAAGGCGAGGCCTCGTTCGTCATCTGTCGCAATTTTATCGGCGTTGCCGTGGTGGGCCACGATGATCGACTGGCATCCATCGGTGAGTTCGCGGTCGGTGACGATCGCGCCATCTCTGTTGACGATCACGCCCGTTCCGTACTCCACGGTCTTGCGCGGCGGTGGACCGTCCGCTGGAAACGGATTGAACGCGCTCGACATCGCGATCACCACGCGCTCCATAGTACCTTCCGTGGCCTGATCGTAGAGGATGGTCAGCATGCGCGCCTCGTTGCCGCGGAGCTGGCCGCGCACGTAGAATTTCTTCAATCCCTGTGTGCCCGACAGAACGAAGAAGTCGGGCTTCACGGCGCTGTAGTCGATCTTGCGGCCGGCCGGCTCCTTGCGCTCGAGCTCGGCGAGCTTTGCGGTGGTGAGGTTCGCGTCCTTGCGGCGGGTCAGCAGGATCTGGATTGTGCCGGTGGACGAGCTCCATTTCGTTCCGTTGCCGTCGGTCGATTGTTGCGGCACGAGTTTGGCCGGCAGGCCGAGCCGGACGCCGGTGCCCGCGTTGCTTACGGTCTTCCAGCCGACACTGCCTTGCGATTTTCGCGCGGTCGCGGCCAGCACGCTGCGCTCCTGCGGGTTGAGCACCCCGGTCTGCTTGCCGCCCTGGTCCTTTTGGAAGGCCTTGATGGCGGCGATCATGCGATCACTGACCTCGCCGTTGATCAGACCATTGTAGTGGCCGGTCCAAGCGAGGTCGGACTGGATGGCCTGGCGGTCGCCCTGGGCCATGGCTTTCACCGTATCGGCGGGCGTCTGGGCCGCCGGATGGGCCACTGCGGCCTGCTTCGGTCTGGCGCGGCCGACTGTCCCGGCGGGTTGCGCCTGCGCCGCAAGGGTCGCGGCGACGAGCATCAGTGCCGCGGCGATCGTCGCCCGCATGACAGGTTTCGCCTCCATTGAAACGGCCCTATTGAAACACATCTGCTTGGTCGGTAACAGCGGCCATCGGGTTCAGGTCGTTGCGGCTCTGGATCGACAGAACGAGAACGGCAACATGCTCAGCGCCGACGAACTGGAACGGTATGCGCGTCATATCGTAATGCGCGAGGTCGGCGGTCCGGGCCAGACCGCGCTGCGCAATTCCCGCGCGCTGGTGATCGGGGCCGGCGGTCTCGGCGCTCCGGCGCTGATGTATCTCGCCGCCGCCGGCGTCGGCACACTCGGCGTCGTCGATGACGACACCGTGTCGCTCTCCAACCTGCAGCGCCAGATCATTCATGCGACCCCGGACATCGATCGGCCCAAGGTCGAGAGCGCCGCGGACAAAATCCGCGCGCTCAATCCGCATGTGACGATGCGAACCCATGCGATGCGGATCAATGCCGCCAATGCGATGTCGCTGCTTAGCGAATATGACATCGTTGCCGACGGTTCCGATAATTTCGCCACGCGCTATCTGGTGTCGGACGCGTGCTTCCTCGCGAAGAAGCCGCTGGTGACCGGCGCGCTCGGCGTGTTCGACGGGTCGCTGACCACAATCCGCGCGCATGAAAAGAATGCCGACGGCGAATTCAACCCGACCTATCGCTGCCTGTTTCCGGAGGCGCCGCCGGACGGCACCGTGCCGACCTGTCAGGAGGCGGGCATTCTCGGCGCGCTCGCGGGCGTGCTCGGTTCGATGACGGCGCTGGAAGTCATCCGCGAGATCGTCGGTTTCGGCGAAGGACTGGTCGGTCGTCTCTTGATGGTCGATGCCCGCGCGATGCGGTTCGAGACGCTGCGCTACAGACGCGATCCGTCAAACCCGCTCAATGGCGACAATCCGACGATCACGGACTTGAGCGCGTACTGACGCTCACAACATGCTCGGCAGGATGCGATCCGGCGGCTTGTGGTTGTCGAGGAAGGTGCGGATGTTGATGATCACCTTCTCGCCCATCTCGACGCGGCCTTCGATGGTCGCAGAGCCCATGTGCGGGAGCAGGGTGACCTTTCCAGCGCGGGCCAGCCGCATCAGCTTCGGGCTGACCGCGGGTTCGTGCTCGAACACGTCGAGGCCTGCGCCGGCGATCTCGCCGGTCTCGATCAGCTTCGTCAGCGTCTCTTCGTCGATCACCTCGCCGCGCGCGGTGTTGACGATATAGGCTTCCTTGCGGATCAGCTTGAGCCGCCGCGCCGACAGAAGATGGAATGTCGCGGGGGTGTGCGGACAGTTCACGGAGATGATGTCCATCCGCGCCAGCATCTGGTCCAGCGAGTCCCAGTAGGTCGCGCCGAGCTCGTCGGCGATCTGGGGCGCGACCGGCTTGCGGTTGTGATAGTGGATCTGCAGACCGAAGGCGCGGGCGCGCCGTGCCACCGCCTGTCCGATGCGGCCCATGCCGATGATGCCGAGCCGCTTGCCGCCGATGCGGTGGCCCAACATCCAGGTCGGCGACCAGCCCGGCCAGTCGCCGCCCGTGGTCAGGAGCGCCGCGCCTTCGATCAGCCGGCGTGGCACCGCCAGGATCAGCGCCATGGTCATGTCGGCGGTGTCTTCGGTCAGAACCTTCGGCGTGTTGGTGACGGTGATGCCGCGCGCATGCGCCGCCACCACGTCGATGTTGTCGACGCCGTTGCCGAAATTCGCGATCAGCCGCAGCTTGCAGTCCGGCTGCTTCAGCACCTCCTCGGTGATCTCGTCGGTCACGGTCGGAACCAGGACGTCAGCGGTTCGCACAGCTTCCGCGAGCTGGTCCGGCGTCATCGGTTGATCATCGAGATTGAGCCGCGCATCGAACAGTTCGCGCATGCGGGTCTCGATCGAGTCCGGCAGCTTGCGCGTGACGACAACCAGGGGCTTCTTCTTGACCGACATGTCTTGCTCTCTGGACGCTGTTCAGAAGTCCGGCGAATTCAGCTTTGGCGGCGCCGACCGTTCAGTCCGCGTTAACCCGCTTGTTCGAAACTGCCGCTGCCTGCAGATCTCAGCGTCTGTCTCCTTGGGTTCCCCCGGGTTCCTCACATTTTTCGTGGAGTTTCCCGGGCTTTCCCGGTCATCCGGTGTTTGGTCCTCTCTAGCAGAAGGTGGGGCCAAGACAAGAACCCCGGATCTGGAAGACAGCCAGCCGGATCGGCGGCGTAGTGGGGATCTCCGCAGGGGACGGGTTAATGGCGTTCAGACAGCTTTTCGCTTCCATGATGTTCGCAGGTGCGATGCTGAGTGGTTTCGGAGTGGAAAGTGCTGCCAATGCCAAGGATTCCGCGCTCACCACGAGCGGGCTGCCGATCCCACGCTATGTGAGCCTGAAATCCGATCACGTGAATGTTCGCGCCGGCCCGACCAAGGACAACGACGTGGCCTGGGTCTACACGAAGGCCGGATTGCCGGTCGAAATCACCGCTGAGTTCGAGAATTGGCGTCGTATCCGCGATTCCGAAGGCGCCGAGGGCTGGGTCTATCACTCGCTGCTGTCGGGCCGTCGCACCGCCGTCATCACGATGAAGGCCAAGGACGAATTCACGCCGCTTTATGACAGCGCCGATACCAAAAGCGCGGTGACGGCGCGCCTGCAGGCTGGTGTGGTGGCGCAGGTGAAGCATTGCGCGGCAAGCTGGTGCCACATCGCGGGTAACGGCTTCGACGGCTGGATCCAGCAGCAGCGGCTGTGGGGCGTCTACGCCGACGAGAAGATCGACTGAGCGTCGTCCCGCCGGATCCACTGTCAAAAACAAATGCCCGGCGCGAGGCCGGGCATGATGGATATCGATCACAGAGCAAAATTGTCAGCGCTTCTTGCGCAGCCGGACCACCATGTCGATGCGGCTGATTTCGTAGCCTTCCGGCACGTCCGGCATCTTCTGCAGCATGAGGTGCGGGTCGGGGATATCGACCAACTCGTGATTGTTCTCGAGATAGAAGTGGTGATGGGCGGTGACGTTGGTATCGAAATAGGTCTTGGTGCCATCCACGCTGACCTGCCGGAGCAGGCCGGCGTCGGTGAGCTGGTTCAGCGTGTTGTAGACGGTGGCGAGCGACACCGGAACCTTGGCGAGGGTCGCTTCCTCATAGAGCATTTCCGCGGTGAGATGGCGCGCGCCCTTGCCGAACAGGAGCCAGCCCAGGGCCATGCGTTGCCGGGTCGGCCGCAGACCGACCGACTGCAGCATCTCGTTGACGTCGTGCCATGGGCAGCCCGTCAGCGCCGGCTGGCGTCCGTGACCGATCGCCGCAACATCAAGATCTTCGTCGGTCACAACCACGATATTTTCGTTCATACTCACGCCATGCACCTGAGAAAGCTTGTCGCTATCGATAGTTTTGCTCACCCCCTACTATAGGAAAGAAGGCCTGCAGATGCAAGTTTCTCGCAACTAGAACGTTGTCGAATCTGGCCTATTTGCCCCCAAACGAACCGCACCTCGCTTTGCCCCTCACCAACCCTGTGTTAGAGAGCCCCGCGGCGCCCGTCGGAAGTCCGGGCCCATTTTTCAAGCAAAAGCAGGCGTTTCGTGCCCGCGAACCGTCATTCCTCGAAGAGAAAAGGCCACGCAGTATGCAGGACCGGCGCAGCAGCTATGACTACGAGGATTTGCTGACCTGCGGCCGAGGCGAGCTGTTCGGGCCAGGAAATGCCCAGTTGCCGTTGCCGCCGATGCTGATGTTCGATCGCATCACCGAAATCACTGAAACTGGCGGAGAGTTCGGCAAAGGGCTGGTCCGTGCCGAACTCGACGTCAAATCCGATCTCTGGTTCTTCAATTGCCATTTCAAGGGCGATCCGGTGATGCCGGGATGCCTCGGCCTCGACGCACTCTGGCAGATGGTTGGATTTTTCCTGGGTTGGAGCGGCGGTGCGGGCCGCGGTCGCGCGCTCGGTATCGGCGACCTGAAGTTCTCCGGTCAGGTTTTGCCGAATGTCCGCAAGGTTGTGTACAACATCGACATCAAGCGCGTGATGCGCTCAAAGCTTGTGCTGGGGATTGCGGACGGGTGGCTTTCCACCGATGGCGATATTATTTATCGCGCGAAGGATCTGAAGGTCGGCCTGTTCAAACAGGACGCTGCGATGCCGGCAGGAGCATGAAGCTCCGGGGCTCCAGGCCGGTCGAGGCGGATTTCGGTTTCGACAACGAACTTCAAAAGAGAACGTAACTACAGGGCGAGGCGATCATGAGGCGGGTTGTCGTTACGGGGATGGGCATCGTCTCATCCATCGGAAACAACACTCAGGAAGTGCTATCCAGTCTCTACGAGGCGAAGTCGGGCATCACGCGTGCGGAAAAGTACGCGGAACTCGGCTTCCGGTCGCAGGTGCAGGGTGCGCCGACTCTCAATCCGGCCGATGTGATCGATCGCCGTGCGATGCGCTTCCTTGCGGAAGGCGCAGCGTGGAACCACGTCGCCATGGAACAGGCGATTCAGGACTCCGGTCTTGAGCCGCACGACGTTTCCAACGAGCGCACCGGAATCATCATGGGTTCGGGCGGCCCGTCCGCGCGCACCATCGTCGAGGCGGCCGACACCACACGCAACAAGGGTCCGAAACGCGTCGGCCCGTTCGCAGTACCCAAGGCGATGTCATCGACCGCGTCCGCGACGCTTGCCACCTGGTTCAAGATCAAGGGCGTCAACTACTCGATCTCGTCGGCATGCGCGACCTCGAACCATTGCATCGGCAATGCCTATGAGACGATCCAGATCGGCAAGCAGGATATCGTCTTCGCCGGCGGCTGCGAGGAGCTCGACTGGTCGCTTTCGGTGCTGTTCGACGCCATGGGCGCGATGTCATCGAAATACAACGACACGCCGGCCACCGCCTCGCGCGCCTATGACGTCAACCGCGACGGCTTTGTGATCGCCGGTGGCGCCGGCGTCGTGGTGCTGGAAGAACTCGAACACGCCAAGGCGCGCGGCGCGCGCATCTATGGTGAAGTCGTCGGTTATGGCGCCACCTCGGATGGCTACGACATGGTCGCGCCGTCGGGCGAAGGCGCCGAGCGCTGCATGAAAATGGCGCTGTCGACGGTGAAAACAAAAATCGACTACATCAATCCGCACGCCACCTCGACGCCGGCCGGCGATCCGCCGGAAATCCAGGCGATCCGCAACGTGTTCGGCACCGGCGACAAGTGCCCGCCGATTTCCGCCACCAAGTCGCTGACCGGCCATTCGCTCGGCGCGACCGGTGTGCAGGAAGCGATCTATTCGCTGCTGATGATGAACAACGGCTTCGTTTGCGAAAGCGCCAACATCCAGGAGCTCGATCCGGTGTTCGCCGACATGCCGATCGTGCGCAAGCGCATCGACAACGCCAAGATCGGCACCGTGCTGTCGAATTCATTCGGTTTCGGCGGCACCAATGCCACGCTGGTGTTCAAGCGGCTTGATGCGTGAGGGTGTTCGGCTTCGTCCTCTCTGCTGAAGAGGTCGGCAGGGAGCGAATGAAAATATTGCAGCGATCCGGAATGGGGTGGGTATGATTATCGAACCGCGCGTGCGAGGCTTCATCTGCACGACGGCGCATCCGGCCGGCTGTGCCGCAAATGTCCGCGAACAGATCGCTTACGTTCTTCGCAATGGCCCAATTCCGGACTGCCCCAAGCGCGTCGCCGTGCTCGGTTGCTCGACCGGCTATGGCCTCGCGAGCCGCATTGTTGCGACCTTCGCAGGCGGCGCCGAGACCATCGGCGTGTCGTTCGAGCGCGAGCCGACGGAAAAGCGGACAAGCACGGCGGGCTGGTACAACAACCGCGCCTTCGAGATTGAAGCGAAGAAGATCAGACGGTCGCCCGTCACACTGGAAGGCGACGCGTTCTCCGATGAGATGAAAGCAAAGTTCATCGAGAGCGTGCGCGAAAAATTCGGTCAACTGGACCTCTTGGTCTACAGCATGGCCGCGCCGACCCGCACGGATCCCGACACGGGTCAGGTCTATCGCTCGGCGATCAAGCCGCTCGGCGCGCCCGTCGCTATCAAGACGCTCGATACGGAAACCGGCGAGGTCTTCGAGACCACGATCTCGCCCGCGAGCGAGGAGGAAGCGGCTGCAACGGTCGCGGTGATGGGTGGCGAGGACTGGAAGCGCTGGATCGACCAGCTCGCCGACGCCGGCGTGCTGGCGCCGGGATTCCGCACGCTGAACTACACCTATATCGGCAGCGAACTCACCTGGCCGATCTATTGGAAAGGCACGCTCGGGCGCGCCAAGGTCGACCTCGATCGCAAGGCAGAAGCGATCCGCGAGCGGCTCGGACCGGACGCAGCGCGCGTCGTGGCGTTGAAGGCCGTGGTCACCCAGGCGAGCTCGGCCATTCCGGTGGTGCCGCTTTATGGGACGGTGTTGTTCAAGGTCATGAAGCAGCTCGGGCTTCATGAAGGCTGCATCGAGCAAATTGATCGCCTGTTCAGGACGCGCCTCGGCAAGGACGCCGCGCTCGACGAGGCGCAGCGCCTCAGGGTCGATGACTGGGAGCTCTCGCCCGAGGTTCAGACGGAAGTGTCGCGACGGTGGCCGCTGCTGTCCACGGAAACACTCGGCGAACTGGCGGACCTTCCGGAATACAGGAGCCAGTTCCTGCGCCTGTTCGGATTTGGCATCGACGGCGTCGACTATGCGCAGGACGTCGACCCGCGCGTCGTCCCGGGCTGAGCCACAAGAAAATAGCGACCGTCAATTCTTCGCCGTCATCCCATCGCGAGTTTCGCGGCGGTCTGGAATGCCGGCCGTGCCGCGCAGGCGTCGAGATAGCGGTCGAAGTTCGGCCGCGTCGGGACCATCTTGAAGAGACGAATGGCGAAGTTCATGCCTGCGCCGATCGCGATGTCGGCCGCGGAGAACGTATCGCCGAGCAGCCACGGGCCCTTTGCAAGCGCCTGATCCAGCACATCGAAGGTCTGCGTTGTGCTGCCCCAGGCGGCGCTCATCGCGGGGATTTCGAGCTTGGTATGTGCCTGCAGGATCGCCGGCTCGATGCAACTCGGCGCGAAGAACAGCCACTGCAGATATTTCGCGCGCCTCACATCGCCGGCCGGCGGAGCCAGCTTCGCCTCCGGGTAGCGCTCGGCGACGTAAGCGCAGATCGCTGCGGATTCTGCGAGGATCGCAGCGCCATCCGCAAGTGCCGGCACCTTGCCCATCGGATTGATCTTCAGATAATCCGGCGACTTCTGCGCGCCGGTCGTGATGTCGATCAGCACGCGCTCATAGGGCTGCCCTGTCTCCTCCATCAGCCAGAGTGCAGTGAACGAGCGCGAGCGTGGCGACCAGTAAAGCTTCATCATCGGACGATCATCCTTTTTTCCAGCGATAGTATTTCATGGTATAGCCAGTAGCGGGTTCGGCGGATTCCTTTTCATACACAAAGCCCTCGCGCTCGTACCAGCGCCAGGCCTTGGTATTTTCTCGCACGCAACGTAGCCAGATTTCGTCAGGCAGGCGCTGCCGGGTGAAGGTGAGCAGCCGCCGTCCAAGTCCGCGACCTTGATCGTCGGGTGCAACAAAGAGCTGATCGAGGTAGTTGTCGCGCGGCTGCAGCGCCAGCATCGCGGCCAGCCGGCCGCCATCGTCGGCGACAAACAGATCCCAGCCGTTGTCGACCTCGTGCGCGATCCGTGCACGCAAGTTGGCGAGCAGGAAATTGCTGGCTTCGGCGAGTCCGGTCGAGACCCAGCTCTCCATCCAGACCCTGGCGACGTCGTCGTACTCGTCCGGCCTCGCTGGACGGATGTTCATTGATGCACGTCCTGCAGAGGTTGGGCGTTCCCCGCATAGGAAGCGAGGCGGCTGTGGCGAATTTGCGGAGGATGTCGATGTCTCAGACAAATGAAAAGCCCCCGCGGCAATGCCGCGGGGGCTGATTTGCAGTCGGATCGGTGCGGATCAGCCGCGCAGGTCGAAACGGTCGGCGTTCATCACCTTGGTCCAGGCCGACACGAAATCCCTGGCGAACTTTTCCTTGGCGTCGGCGCAGCCGTAGACTTCCGCGAAGGCGCGAAGCTGGGAGTGCGAGCCGAAGATCAGGTCGACACGGGTGGCGGTCCACTTCACTGCCTTGCTCTTGCGATCGCGGCCTTCGTAGACCCCGTCGCCAGCCGGCTGCCATTCGGTGTCCATGGTGAGCAGGTTGACGAAGAAGTCGTTGGTCAACTTGCCGACCTGCTTGGTGAAGACACCGTGCTTTGAATCGCCGGCATTGGCGCCCAGCACCCGCAGGCCGCCAACCAGCACGGTCAATTCCGGTCCGGTCAGCTTCAGCAATTGCGCGCGGTCCACCAGCGCCTCTTCAGGGGCCATGAACTGCGGCTTCTTGCTGATGTAGTTGCGGAAGCCGTCAGCACGCGGCTCGAGCGGCGCAAAGGAGTCGACGTCGGTCTGGTCCTGCGACGCGTCTGCGCGGCCCGGCGTGAACGGCACCTTGACGTCGACGCCGGCATCCTTCGCCGCCTTTTCGATCGCGGCGTTGCCGCCGAGAACGATGAGGTCGGCGAGGGAGACCTTGCCGGACTCCTTCTGGATCGCTTCGAGCTTCGAGAGAACCGTCTTCAACTGAGCCGGCTGGTTGACCTCCCAATCCTTTTGAGGCGCAAGGCGGATGCGCGCGCCGTTGGCGCCGCCGCGCTTGTCCGAGCCGCGGAACGTCGATGCCGAGGCCCAGGCGGTCGAGACGAGCTGCGGCACGGTGAGGCCGGAAGCGAGGATCTTCGCTTTCAGCGCGGTGGCGTCAGCTTCGCTGAGCGGTCCATGCGTCGGAGCCGGAATCGGATCCTGCCAGATCAGCACTTCCTTCGGCACCAGCGGGCCGAGGTAGCGTACGCGCGGGCCCATGTCGCGGTGGGTCAGTTTGAACCAGGCGCGGGCAAATGCGTCCGCGAATTGATCTGGATTGTCATGGAAGCGCTTCGAGATCTTCCCGTAGGCGGGATCGAAGCGCAGCGACAGGTCGGTGGTCAGCATGGTCGGCACATGCATCTTCGACTTGTCGTGAGCGTCGGGCGTGATGGCGTCAGCGCCTTTCGCCCGCCACTGGTGAGCGCCGGCCGGGCTCTTCTCCAGCTCCCACTCGTACTTGAACAGGGTGTCGAAGAAGTTGTTGTCCCACTTCGTCGGCGTCTGGGTCCAGGTGACTTCGAGGCCGCTGCCGATGGCATCGCCGCCCTTGCCGGTGCCGTACTTGCTCTTCCAGCCGAGGCCTTGATCCTCGATGGCGGAGGATTCCGGCGCCGGTCCGACAAGTGCTGCGTCGCCCGCACCATGGGTTTTGCCGAAGGTGTGGCCACCGGCAATCAGCGCGACGGTCTCTTCATCGTTCATCGCCATGCGGAAGAACGTCTCGCGGATGTCCTTCGCTGCGGCAACCGGGTCCGGCTTGCCGTTCGGTCCTTCCGGATTGACGTAGATCAGGCCCATCTGCACGGCGGCGAGAGGCTCGGCAAGCTGACGTTCGCCGCTGTAGCGCTCGTCGCCGAGCCACGATCCCTCAGGACCCCAGAACAATTCCTGCGGCTCCCATTCGTCGACACGACCGCCCGCGAAACCGAAGGTCTTGAAGCCCATCGATTCCAGCGCGGCGTTGCCGGCGAGAACGTAGAGATCGGCCCAGGAAATCTTGCGGCCATACTTCTGCTTGATCGGCCACAACAGGCGGCGCGCCCGATCGAGCAGCACGTTGTCGGGCCACGAGTTCAGCGGCGCAAAGCGCTGTTGACCGCCGCCGGCGCCGCCGCGACCGTCCGTGATGCGGTAGGTGCCGGCGCTGTGCCAAGCCATGCGGATCATCAGGCCGCCATAGTGGCCGAAGTCGGCTGGCCACCAGTCTTGCGAATCCGTCATCAGGGCCGTCAGGTCCTTGATGACCGCGTTGAGGTCGAGGCTCTTGAACTCCTTGGCGTAGTCGAAATCCTTGCCCATCGGATCGGACAGGCTGGATTTGCCATGGAGAACCTGGACATCCAGCATCTCCGGCCACCAGTCGCGATTGCGGCGTCCGCCACCGCCGCCGGTGAATGGGCATTTGCCTGCGCCCTTGTCGTCGGTTTTTGCATCCATGGTTGTCTCCAATGCTGTGCTGGTGTTGTCGTCGCGTTGCCGAATATCGCGATGGCGGTGGCCGTCAGTTGCGGTAACCCTGATAGAAGACGTCAGCACGACATTGCTGTCGTCCACCAGGGTGCGCTGGCGCGGGTGCTCGCAGGGCGCGATCAGCCAAGGCTGCGATCCTTCCGGCAACGGTGAATACCAATGACTTTGGAAGATATCTAACATCAGGTCCAGTCGAATTGTCTTCATCTCCTGATAAGTTTATCTGATCGAGTATGGTGACCTTCAAGCAGTTGCGCTATCTCGCCGCGCTCGCCCGCCACGGCCACTTCGGTCGTGCCGCCGAGGCCTGTGCCATCACCCAGCCTGCATTGTCGATGCAGATCCGGGATCTGGAACAGTTTCTCGGTGTGACGCTGGTGGAACGGCGGCCGGGCGATGTGATGCTGACCGAGATCGGCCGCGAGATCGCACGCCGCGGCGAAGATCTGCTGGCCTCGGCCCGCGATCTTGTCGACTTCGCCCGCCATCGCGCCAATCCGCTGACGGGACGGTTGACGCTCGGCATCATTCCGTCGCTGGCGCCGTATCTGCTGCCGCGCATCCTGCCGGCGCTGCAGGCGCAGTTTCCGGAATTGCAGCTTGAGTTGCGCGAGACCCAGACCCGGCAGCTCGTCGACGAGATCAAGAGCGGCGTGCTCGATGCCGCCATGCTGGCGCTGCCGCTGGGCGAACCCGATATCGATACGCTTGTGCTGTTCGACGATCTGTTCCTGCTGGCCGTGCCGTCGAGCGATCCGCGGCCGGGCAATCGCCGTGTGGCGGCGCGCGACATCGATCAGTCGCGTTTGATTTTGCTTGAGGACGGTCACTGCCTGCGCGATCAGGCGCTCGCGTTCTGCGCGACGATTCCGCGTGGCGCGGCACCTGGCGCGACCGGCATGACCTTCGGCGCGTCGAGCCTTACGACGGTGATGCAGATGGTCGCCGGCGGTTACGGTGTGACGCTGATCCCGCAGATCGCCGCCGATGTCGAGGCGCGCGACGATCGTGTTAAATTCCTGCGGCTGGAAGAGCCGCAGCCCGGCCGCAATATCGGACTCGCATTCCGTCGCACCTCACCGCGCAAGGCGGACTTTGCGGCGCTGGGTGAGGTGGTGAAGGCGAGTGTGACAGGGAGTGATTCGGCCGAATCGCTGCGGAGGGCACGGCGGCGGAGTTAATTTAAAGTTAATCGAATACCTAAAATCCCAGTTATTTCTATATGTTGTTTATCTGTTGAGTGCGTACCTACCGTCCCTTGACTCTCTGAAATAGACGGGCGTAGGACTCAAGTCAGGACGCAGAAAGGCCGTTCGAAGCGCCAACTTCGAACGGCCCGGTGTCCAAGCCCATGCTAACCCGGTCAGGTCGATGGGCGGCGAGTGCTCTCTAGGACGGCTTCAATAGAATCCATCCGTCAAAACTCGTCAAGGCCTGACCTTGTTGTTCACATGAACGAACAAGGAAAACACTATGAGCTATGCATTAGCCAAGGCCCCAATCGGCACCAAATGCCATACCGGAGAAATCTGTCCGGAGAGTGGTGTTTGGCGTTCCGAAGACGTTCCTTCGACGACGGCCCCAATTGCAAAGGGCAATCGTATGCCGCCACACAACGGAAAGTCCGTTTACTGGGCCTTGATTCAGTACGCCTAACAGGTAAAGGGCGGCCTCGCGGCCGCCCTTTACTAGTTCGTGTCGGTCGCTTCTTGCGAGAGAATTACTCGCCCGCGGCCTCGCGCGGCGCCTCGGCCTTCTGCTTGGCCTCGAGGTCTTCGCCGGTCTGCTGGTCGACCACCTTCATCGACAGCCGCGTCTTGCCGCGATCGTCGAAGCCGAGCAGCTTGACCTTGACCTTGTCGCCTTCCTTGACCACGTCGGAGGTCTTCTGCACCCGGTTCGCAGCGAGCTGCGAAATATGCACGAGACCATCCTTGGCGCCGAAGAAGTTCACGAAGGCGCCGAACTCCATCACCTTGACCACGGTGCCATCGTAGATCTGGCCGACTTCCGGATCGGAGGCGATCGACTTGATCCACTTGATCGCGGCCTTCATCGCCTCGCCGTCGTTGGATGCGACCTTCACGGTGCCGTCGTCCTCGATGTTGACCTTGGCGCCCGTCTTCTCGACGATCTCGCGGATCACCTTGCCGCCGGTGCCGATCACTTCACGGATCTTGTCGGTCGGGATCTTGAAGGTCTCGATGCGCGGCGCGTATTCGCCGAGTTCGGCGCGGGCGTTGGTCAACGCCTTGGCCATTTCCCCGAGGATGTGAACGCGGCCGTCCTTCGCCTGGGCGAGCGCGGCCTTCATGATCTCCTCGGTGATGCCCTCGATCTTGATGTCCATCTGCAGTGAGGTGATGCCCTGCTCGGTGCCGGCCACCTTGAAGTCCATGTCGCCGAGATGATCCTCGTCACCGAGGATGTCCGACAGCACCGCGAAGCGCGAACCTTCGAGGATGAGGCCCATGGCGATACCCGCCGTCGGCCGCTTCAACGGAACACCCGCATCCATCAGCGACAGCGAAGCGCCGCAAACGGAGGCCATCGACGACGAACCGTTCGACTCGGTTATCTCCGAGACCACGCGGATGGTGTAGGGGAATTCGTGATGCGGCGGCAGCACCGGATGGATCGCGCGCCACGCCAGCTTGCCGTGGCCGATCTCGCGGCGCTTGGTGCCGCCAAGGCGTCCGGTTTCACCGACCGAGTAGGGCGGGAAGTTGTAATGCAGCAGGAACGTTTCCTTGTACGTTCCCGCGAGCGAGTCGATGTACTGCTCGTCCTCGCCGGTGCCGAGCGTGGTGACGACCATCGCCTGGGTTTCACCGCGGGTGAACAGCGCCGAACCGTGCGCGCGAGGCAGCACGCCGACTTCGGCGAGGATGTTACGCACCGTCTTGACGTCGCGGCCATCGATGCGCTTGCCGGTGTCGAGGATGTTCCAGCGAACGATCTTGGCTTCCAACTCCTTGAACACGCCGGCGACGCGGAGCTTGTCGTATTTCGGCTCCTGGCCTTCCGGGAAGAAGTGCGCCATCGCCTTTTCCTTGACGGCGCCGACGGCGGCGTAGCGGTCCTGCTTCACCGGGATCGCGTAAGCCTTGCGCAGATCCTGCTCGACCAGCGCGAGCATTTCCTTTTCGATCTCGCTGTTATCGATCGCGGTGACCTCGCGCGGCTCCTTCGCGGCCTTCTCGGCCAGTTCGATGATCGCGTTGATGACCGGCTGGAAATGCCGGTGACCGAACATCACGGCGCCGAGCATGATCTCTTCCGACAGCTCCTTGGCTTCGGACTCGACCATCAGCACCGCGTCCGAGGTGCCGGCGACCACCAGCTCGAGCTGGGTGTCGGTCATCTCGTCAAGCGTCGGGTTGAGGATGTACTCGTCGTTGCTGAAAGCGACGCGGGCCGCGCCGATCGGGCCCTTGAACGGTGCGCCGGACAGCGTCAGCGCGGCGGAGGCCGCGACCATCGCCAGCACGTCGGGATCGTTCTCCATGTCGTGCGACAGCACGGTGACGATGACCTGGGTCTCGTTGCGCCAGCCGTCGGCGAACAGCGGACGGATCGGACGGTCGATCAGGCGGGAGACCAGCGTTTCCTTCTCGGTCGGGCGTCCTTCGCGCTTGAAGTACCCGCCGGGAATGCGGCCGGCGGCGTAGGTCTTTTCCTGATAGTCGACGGTGAGCGGCAGAAAGTCGACACCCTCGCGCGGCGCCTTCGCGGCGACGACGGTGGCGAGCACGACGGTCTCGCCGTAGGTCGCCATCACGGCGCCGTCGGCTTGGCGGGCGATCTTGCCGGTTTCGAGTTTGAGCGGACGTCCACCCCAATCGATCTCGACGGAATGCTTGTTGAACATAGTGGTATCTTTCATGGGTTCACGAAAGCATGGACGCCAGAACGCAAAAACCATGCGCAAGATTGCGGGGCGCTGATCGCGACAACACTCGCGATTTCAGCGCCCTGCGATCCTGCCATGGTCTTCATGTCTTGAATGGCGTCCATCCTTCCGATGGTACGGGCATTTGACCCGTTATCGCCCAGCCGCCGGATTGCTGCTGGACACGCTCTTCTTCCGACATGATCTGCTTTTCAAGAATCGATTTCTATCGCAGACCATGCTGTATCGCGCGGACATTCGCGTCCACGCGTAGCAGCGCGCGCGAATGCGCGCGCCGGCTTTGCTCAGCGGCGGATGTTGTGCTTTTCGAGCAGAGCCTGGTAACGCGCCTCGTCCTTCTTCTTGATGTAATCGAGAAGGGAACGACGCGTGGATACGAGCTTCAGGAGGCCACGACGGGAGTGATTATCCTTGGTGTGGCTCTTGAAATGGTTCGTGAGGTTGGTGATGCGTTCCGACAGGATCGCAACCTGAACCTCCGGCGAACCGGTGTCGCCCTTCTTGAGGGCGTTGGACTGGATGATTTCCGCTTTGCGTTCGGCGGTAACCGACATCGTCAGACTCTTTCGTTGCGACCGGAGCTGGCTGTCAGCCCGGTCAGGTTGAACACGCGCTTGGGGATGAGTTCGCCATTGCCAAGTTCGGCGAGGGCCAATAACCGGCCTGCCACCGTGACATAGACTGTGCCGCTACTCTGGGGCGCATCCCGTCCGCGCAACAAAACGGCCTGGCCCCTGTGGAGCCTTGCCGCATCAGCCCGTGTGACGGCCAGTGCCGGGATGTCGTCCAGCGCGGTCTCAACGGGCAAAAGCGCGTCGGCGAGGCTTCCCTCGCCGGACGCGGCTCTATTGCACAAAGCCTCCAATTCTTCCAGCGGAATCATGTCGGCTTCGTCGAAGGGGCCGACCAGCGTCCGTCGCAGGGCGCTGATATGGCCGTAACAGCCGAGAATCCGGCCGATATCGCGGGCCAGCGCCCGCACATAGGTGCCCTTGCCGCACTCGGCCTCGAACACCGAATGAGAGCTATCCTGTTGTTCGACAAGGATTAATTCATGGATTTCGACAGGGCGAGGCTTCAGTTCCACGGTTTCGCCGTCGCGGGCGAGGTCATAGGCCCGTTCCCCCTGAATCTTGATCGCCGAATATTGTGGGGGGATCTGCTCGATCAGACCCCGGAAGCGGGGCAGCAGGGTTTCGATCGCCTCGACCGTGGGCCTGGCGTCGCTGGTGGCCGTGGCGCGGCCTTCGGTGTCGTCGGTGTCGCGCTCCTCGCCCCAGCACACCGTGAAGCGGTAGCGCTTGCGGCCATCCATCACGAATGGGACCGTTTTGGTGGCTTCGCCCAGAGCAACGGGCAGGCCGCCGGAGGCCAATGGATCAAGGGTGCCGGCGTGACCGGCGCGCTTCGCCGAAAACAGCCGCTTCACGACCGCCACCGCGTGGGTCGAGGTCATGCCAACCGGCTTGTCGAGGATGACCCAGCCGTGCACATCGCGTTTGTCGCGGCGCGGCTGCTGGTTCTGTCGTTGCGATTTGTTTGCGCGCGGATCGTTGGGACGGAATTGGCCGTCGGCCGCGCGTGCGACGTCAGCGCCGGCCGCATCGAACGAGTGGGTCTGATTGGCGGCGGCTGATTCGGCCGATGGCGAATCGGCCGCGTCGCTACGCGTCGTGACGATCATGAATCTGACTCTTCCGGATCATGTGAAGGCGATGCGAGGTCTCTCTGCACCGCCGGTGTTCTCAATAATTTCTCGATACGTTCCGCTTCGTCGAATCGGTCGTCGACGCGGAAACGGATATCAGGTGCAAATTTCAGGTTAACGCGGCGTGCGATCTCGCCGCGCAGGAATTTCTTGTTGTGATCGAGCGCAGCGATCACGTCGTCCGTGTCGCGGCCGCCGAGCGGCATCACATAAACCGTCGCGAGCTTGAGGTCGGCGCTCATGCGGACCTCGGGCACGGTGATAAGGTGTCCTTCGAGCACCGGATCATGCACGAGACCCTGCGTTAGAATCTCGGCGATCGCGTGGCGCACAGTCTCGCCGACGCGCAACTGACGCTGCGAGCCGCCGGGATTTTTTGCCGACTGATGGTGGCGAGGCATGAAACGATCTTTCAAAACAGTCGTCATGCCCGCGCTTGTGGCGGGCATTTACGTCTTTACCCTTGTCGAGTTCTTCAAGACGTGGATGCCCGGCCAGTTATGCGAAGACACGCTTCGCGCTTTCGACCGGGCATGACGTCTTCAGCTAAACAGACGTTCTTGTAAGATTTGGACTTACAGCGAACGCTGGATGGTCTCCACGCGATAGCACTCGATAACGTCGCCGACGCGCATGTCGCCGTAGTTCTCGAAGGCCATGCCGCACTCCTGTCCGGACTGCACTTCCTTCACTTCATCCTTGAAGCGCTTGAGGGTCGACAGCTTGCCCTCGTGCACAACGACGTTGTCGCGGATCAGGCGCACATTCGCGCCGCGTTCCACGGTGCCGTCGGTGACGCGGCAACCCGCGACCTTGCCGACCTTGGAGATGTTGAACACCTCCAGGATCTGCGCGTTGCCCAGCATGGTCTCGCGCAGCGTCGGTGCGAGCAGGCCGGACATCGCCTTCTTCACGTCATCCACGAGGTCGTAGATGATGTTGTAGTAGCGGATTTCGATGCCGTTGCGCTTGGCTGCGGCGGCCGCTTCCTTGTTGGCGCGGACGCTGAAGCCGATGATCGCGGCATTGAAGCCTTCGGCCAGTGTCACATCGGATTCCGAGATGCCGCCGACGCCCGCATGCAGGATACGCGCGGCGACCTCGTCGGTGCCGAGTTTTTCCAGCGAACCGAGAATGGCTTCCAGCGAGCCCTGCACGTCGGCCTTGATGACCAGCGGGAAGTCCTTGCGGCCCGTGGTCTTGAGCTGCGACATCATCTGCTCGAGCGAGCCACGCATGCCAGAGGCGCTTGCGGCAGCATTTTCGCGCTTCTGATGGGCGCGGTAGCTCGTCACCTGGCGCGCGCGGGCTTCGTTCTCGACCACGGCGAGACGATCGCCGGCTTCCGGCGGACCGTTGAAGCCGAGCACTTCCACCGGCACCGAAGGTCCGGCCTCATCGACCGTTTCACCCTGGTCCGAGATCAGCGCGCGGACGCGGCCCATCTCGGCGCCGGCCACGATGATGTCGCCGACCCGCAGCGTACCGCGCTGGACCAGAACGGTAGCGACAGGACCACGGCCGCGATCGAGCTTGGCTTCGATCACGGTGCCTTCGGCGGGCCGCGATGCATTGGTCTTGAGGTCGAGGATATCGGCCTGCAGCGAGATCATCTCGAGCAGCTTGTCGAGATTGGTCTTGTTCTTGGCTGACACTTCGACGTCGACCACCTCGCCGCCGAACGACTCCACCTGCACTTCGTGCTGCAACAGCTCGGTGCGCACGCGCTCGGGCTTGGCTTCCGGCTTGTCGATCTTGTTGATCGCCACGATCATCGGCACCTTGGCCGCCTTGGCGTGGTTGATGGCTTCGATGGTCTGCGGCATCACGCCGTCGTCGGCGGCGACCACGAGGATCACGATGTCGGTGACCTTGGCGCCGCGGGCACGCATCGCGGTGAACGCGGCGTGGCCCGGCGTGTCGATGAAGGTGATCTTCTTGCCGTCCGGCGAAGTGACCTGATAGGCGCCGATGTGCTGGGTGATGCCGCCGGCTTCGCCGGACACCACGTTGGCATGGCGCAGTGCATCGAGCAGCGAGGTCTTGCCGTGGTCGACGTGACCCATAACGGTGACGACCGGCGAGCGCGGCTCGGTATCGGTGGAATCGTCGACGACGTCGAACAGGCCTTCCTCGACGTCGCTGGCGGCGACGCGCTTGACGGTGTGGCCAAGTTCTTCAGCGATGAGCTGGGCGGTATCCGCATCGATCACGTCGGTGATCTTGTGCATCGCGCCCTGCTTCATCAGCATCCGGATCACATCGACCGCGCGTTCCGACATGCGGTTGGCGAGTTCCTGGATGGTGATGGCTTCAGGAATCACGACCTCGCGGATGAGCTTTTCCTTCGGCTCGTTCGACGCATGGCCCTTCAGGCGCTGGGTGCGGCGGCGGAACGACGCGATCGAGCGTTCACGCACGTCATCTGCATTGAGCGCGGTGGTGACGGTGAGGCGCGAACGCTGCTTCTGCGGTGCCGGCTTTGCGGTGACCTTGGGCGCGATCACGGGGCGCGCAGCGCCGCCGGGGCCGCGGCGGATCACGCGCGGTCCGTCATCCTCGTCGCTGCCGTCGGCTGCGACGGCGGTCGACCGCACTGGGGGTGCCGTGCGGGTGGTCGTGGCCGGAGCGGGGGCCTTGGTCTCAGTCTCGCCAAACCGGCGCTTGGCTTCGAGTTCGGCCTTACGCTTGGCTTCTTCTTCGATGCGGTGACGCTCTTCCTCGGCCTTGCGGCGTGCCTCGGCGGCTTCGCGCTCGGCCTGTTCGCGGCCTTCCTTGCTGTTGCGGCGGGCGGCTTCCTCTTCGGCCAGACGTCGCTCTTCCTCGGCACGAATCTTGGCCTCGGCCAGCGCGCTCGCACGCGCACTGCGCTCGTCTTCGGTCAGCGTCCGCAGCACCACACCGGAATTCGCGCGCGGAGTCGCAGGCGTCGTTGTCGTGCGGGCCGGCGGCGCCTTGGCCGCGGGGGCCTTGGCGACAGGTTCGGCCGCGGGGGCTGGCTCGGCAACCGGCGCGTCGCCGCCGATGCGGCGCTTGCCGCGCTTCTCGACCACCACCTGCTTGCTACGGCCATGGCTGAAGCTCTGGCGCACGGTGCCCTGCTCGACGCGCGGCTTGAGCGTCAAGGTCTTGCTCGGGCTGACGCTCAGAGTCTTGTCGCCAGGATTTTTCGTATCAACCATTCAGCAGTCCCAATCTTGTTGCGCTGTACGCATTCGCACAGGTCGTGTCGTTAGAATTCTTGCCGTGTTTCGCTACCTTGCCGCTGCCCGCCATCCCGGTATCGGACCAGGGTCTGGCTGCGCGACAGGAACGTCTTGCTTGCCGGGCCCGCAAGCAGGGCTGCATGTATCACATTTGACCGGCCCAGTGCCAAATCCAATTCTGCCGACGTCAGCGCGGAGATAACCGGGATTTGCCGCGATTCAGCGGAATCCGTGGCCGTTTTCTTAACGATAGCGTCCAATTTCCGGATTCCGTCCGCTGCTCCATCCGACGCGTGGAGCAGGGCGACAGCCTGACGGCGAACGAGTGCCTCTTCGACCTTGGCAAAACCGGAAACGGCCTGACCGGCCTTGGCGACCATGGCCAGTGCGTCGAGCGCGCTGCGGGACAGCAAATGTCCGGTGTCGTCGGCGAGCGTCGGGGCGGCGCGGACGTCCCGCTTGAAGCCCCTGCTAAACTGGTGACGCCGGACCGCTTCCGCAACCGCCGCATGCGAGGCGGAAATCCAGAGGCCCCGCCCCGGAAGTTTGCGTTTCAGGTCGGCGACGACCTCGCCCGAAGGCGAGACCACAAACCGGATCAGCTCATCGACCGGACGCACCTCGCGCGTGACCGCGCACATCCGTGACGTCGCGGGCTTTGCAGTCCGCGGTCCGTCGTCCAGATCTGCCGGGTCGGCGAAAGCGAGCATGCGCGGGTCATCTCCTTAGGCCGGTTGGTCTTCGGCGGCATCAGCCTCCGCCGGCTTTGCAAGATCGGCTTCGGTGATCCAGCCGGCCTTGAGGCGGGCCTGCATGATCATGGCCTCGGCGTCCTCGCGCGAAATCTCGATGCCATCGAGATAGCCGGCATGCTTGACGGCCTCGCCGTCCTTGCGCTCGGTCCAGCCGACCAGATCGTCGGTGGCGCAACCGGCGAGGTCCTCGACGCTCTTGACGTCGTTCTCGCCGAATTTCACCAGCATCTTCGAGGTCACGCCGGGAACGGTCTTCACAGCGTCCTCGACGCCGAGCTCGGTACGCCGGGCTTCCAGCTCGGCTTCCTGCTGCTCGAGGTATTCGCGTGCGCGGCTCTGCAGTTCGTTCGCGGTCTCTTCGTCGAAGCCTTCGATGCCGGCGAGTTCACGCACATCGACAAGCGCCAGTTCCTCGACCGAGGTGAAGCCTTCCGACGCCAGCAACTGACCGACAACCTCGTCGACGTTGAGCGACTCCATGAAGACACGGGTCGAGTTCTCGAAGTCGGCCTGGCGGCGTTCGGATTCTTCCTGCTCGGTCAAGATGTCGATGTCCCAGCCGGTGAGCTGCGAGGCGAGGCGCACGTTCTGGCCGCGGCGACCGATCGCCAGCGACAATTGATTGTTGGTGTCGGGAACGACCACCTCGATGCGCTCACGGTCTTCGTCGATCACGACCTTGGCGACTTCCGCCGGCGCCAGCGCGTTGACGACGAACGTCGCGATGTCCGGCGACCACGGGATGATGTCGATCTTCTCGCCCTGCAATTCGTTGACCACGGCTTGCACGCGCGAACCGCGCATGCCGACGCAGGCGCCGACCGGATCGACCGACGAATCCCGCGAAATCACGCCGATCTTGGCGCGCGAGCCGGGATCGCGGGCCACCGCCTTGATCTCGACGATGCCGTCATAGATCTCCGGTACTTCCTGCGCGAACAGCTTTGCCATGAATTGTGGATGGGTGCGCGACAGGAAGATCTGCGGGCCGCGGGTCTCGCGGCGCACGTCGAAGATGTAGGCGCGGACGCGGTCGCCGTTGCGGAACACCTCGCGCGGCAGCATCTCGTCGCGGCGCACGATGGCTTCGCCGCGGCCGAGGTCGACGATCACGCTGCCATATTCGACGCGCTTGACGACGCCGTTGACGATATCGCCGATGCGATCCTTGAACTCCTGATATTGCCGGTCGCGCTCGGCCTCGCGCACCTTCTGCACGATCACCTGCTTGGCGGACTGCGCGGCGATGCGGCCGTATTCCAGCGGCGGCAACGTGTCGGCGATGGTATCGCCGATCTGCGCGCCGGGGTTGGCGCGCTGCGCGCTCTTCAGCGAGATCTGGTTGGATGCGTTCTCGACCTGATCGACCACCAGCATGTGACGGGTGAGCTGGAGCTGCCCGGTCTTCGGATGAATTTCCGCATGGACGTCGGTTTCGCTGCCGTAGCGTGCCCGCGCCGCTTTCGCGATGGCGTCTTCCATCGCAGCGATGACGATGCCGCGATCGATGGACTTTTCGCGCGCAACTGCGTCCGCGATCTGCAACAGTTCGAGTTTGTTGGCGCTGACAGCGGCCATGGCTCAGTCTCCTTCGGTGGAATCGATCTCGCCGCGCCGCAGCCGTTCTGCGTCAAGGCGATGTTGCTTGGTGTTCTTCGGCAGCGCTTTCTTAGGCGCCTTCGTGTTACCTTTAGGCTTCGGCGCGTTGCTTTTGGCCGGGTCGCTCTTTTTGGCGTGTGGCGGAGGCGGCGGCAGAATGCCGAGATTTTGCTTCATCTCGCGTTCCGCAACCTTGCCGCGACGCATCGATTCCGCGATCAATTCGTCGGTCAGCACCAGCCGCGCGTCGGCAATGTCTTCCATTGGCAGCATGACGTCGGCATCTTCGTCCTTGCGCATGTCATCCCGATGGAGACAGACGAGATCGCCGTCGATTTTTCCGATCGTGCCGCGGAACCGCTTGCGGCCTTGATGGGGCACCGCCATCTCGATTTTCACGACGTGACCGGCATAACGCCCGAAATCGGACCGGCGCACCAGCGGCCGGTCGATGCCGGGTGAGGAGATTTCCAGCCGGTAGGCGCGTTCGATCGGGTCCGCGACATCCAGCACCGGGGACAGCGCCTTCGAGATCGCCTCGCAATCCTCGATCTGCATCGTTCCGTCGGGCCTTTCGGCCATGATCTGGACCGTGCAGCCGGATTCTCCGGAAATCCGGATTCGGACCAGACGGTATCCCATGCCTTGCAGGACGGGGGCGACGACCGACGACACCCGCGCAGCCACGCCCGGCTCGACCACCAGCCGCGGCTCGTCGAGCAGCTCGTAGTCCGGGATCTGGGCGGCAGGATCGGTCATATCCAGGGTCAAGATCGGTCTGACAGTCACAGGGTTTTGCCGGAACCAATCTTCGTCGAGCCCGGCGGTTGCTCCCTGAAAGGAACCCAAATCCGCCGGTGCGGACGAGGTCCGTTCAGGTAATAAAAAAGAGCGGGTCCCGAGGGGCCCACTCTCAATACGCGATCGTATGAGAAACCATAAGTTACGGCGGATATAGCTGTTTTCGCATCTCCCGGCAAGAGCGGGATCGCGCAGAAAGTACGGATTTCATCGCCTGCCGGCGACTAACGCTTCCTTCATCTAGGCAAATTAAGTTGCGGCAAACTTTCGTCTTTCCGTGTTCCGTGTGTGTTGGATGCCGGCCGCCTATTCGCTGATCCCCGGACTTGATGACATCGTCGAACATGGCGATCCGCAGCGCCGCGCCCAGGCGATCCGGCAGATCTCCGAATTATTTGTGCAAGGTGCTGGTCATTTCCGGCCCGAGCACGTCAATCTGTTCGACGGCATCCTGACCGGGCTGGTTCCCGAGACCGCGATCGGCGCACGGGCCGAACTGGCCGAGCGGCTGGCTGCTGTTCCTAACGCGCCGCCGACACTGATCAATCAACTGGCGCGCGCGGACGAGATCGCGATTGCCGGGCCGCTGCTGAGCAGATCGCCGCTGATCGATGAGTCGACGCTGATCGACATCGCGTCTGGAAAGGGCCAGGAGCATCTGCTGGCGATTTCCGGCCGATCGAAACTCTCGGCCAATCTCACCGACGTGATCGTCCGCCGTGGCGACCGCGAGGTGGTTCGAAGCGTTGCCGGAAACGCCGGAGCGCTTTTTTCGGCAACGGGATATAGCGGCCTGATCAAGCGTGCCGGCGACGATGGAATTCTCGCGCTCGCGGTGGGGCAGCGGGACGATCTCTCGCCGGCGTTGCTGGAACAGTTGCTTGCCGGTTCTGTGGACGTGGTGCGGCGGCGCCTGTTCGAAGCGGCCAATCCCGCGCGCAAGGCGGCGATCAACAAGACGATGCTCCAGATCACCGGCGGCGCGAAACGCGCGGCTTCGGTCCGAGACTTTTCGGCGGCGCAACGCGCGGTCATCTCGCGCCATCAGGCGGAAGGGCTGCACGAGTCGACGCTGCTGGACCTCGCCAAGGGGCACAACTACGAGGAATCCATCGCCATGCTTTCGGCGATGTCCGGCGTCCGCCTCTCGACGATCGAAACGCTGATGACGGGCGAACGTCACGATCCGATTCTGATCATGGGCAAATCGCTCGCTCTGGAATGGGCGACGGTTCGTGCGCTGATCCTGCTGCGGCTGGGCCCGAACCGCGTGCCGTCGACGACCGATCTCGAGATGGCGCGGGTCAATTTCGAGCGGCTCGCACCGACGACCGCCCAGCGCGTGATGCACTTCTGGAAGACACGCCAGTCGGCTTGATTCGGTTGCCGTTAGCGAAAAGCCTCTTCGCGGCGGCATTTCGATGGCTGACACGTCGTCACAATCCCGTTTAAGCTGGTCGTCAAGCGCGAGACAGCGCTACGGGAGACGGGCATGCTGAACGAGGCCGACATCAGGGATCACGCCGATCGCATTCGCGACATTGGCTTCACGGTGATCGAACGCGCCGCGGCCCCGGTGCTGGTTGAAAGCTTGAAAAGCGCGCTGCTGCGGATCGAGCGCGAACATAATCTCGGCCCGGCCAAAACCTCGTTCGAGGGCTTCAAGACCGTCCGCATCAACAACCTCCTGACCTATGACGACGTTTTCTGGGATGTGCCGCTGCACGCCAATGTGCTGCCGGTGGTGGAGCGCGTGCTCGACAGGGAATGCCTGCTGTCGTCGTTCTGCTCGCTGGTGCTCGGGCCGGGGCAGGAAGCGCAGCCGATCCACGAGGACACTCAACTCATTCCGCTGGCGCGGCCGCACATTCCGATCACCGTGAATGCGATCTGGGCGTTGTCGGATTTCACCGAAAACAACGGCGCTACGCGCATCATTCCAGGCAGCCACAAATACGATCGCTCTCCCGAATACGGCAAGGACTACGACGCGCAACTGGCCACCATGCCGGCGGGCAGCGTCATGCTGTTCGATAGCGCATTGTGGCATGGCGGTGGCGCCAACGAGAGCGATGCCCGACGTTTCGCGTTCTCCTGCGCCTATTGCTGGGGTTGGATGCGACAGCAGGAGAATCTTCAGCTCGGCATCCCCCGCGAGATCGCGCAACGAATGCCGCGTCGCTTGCAGGAGATGTGCGGCTACAGTGTCTACAAGGGACAGTTCGGCCACATCGACAACCACGATCCGATCGAATTGCTTGGCCGAGAGCGCGGCAAGCGCATGGTGTGGGAAGCGACCGACGCGAAGAAAGCCCGCGAGACGGCGCGCTCCTGACGACGTCGAAACGCGACGAATATTCATTCGTCATGAATTGTCGATGTCTCGACGGATGTGGTGCCGGCCAGGCACGGCTCAGGCCAGAACCGAGCCAAACCCTGACGTCTAGCGCTATGTCCCGTTGGGTCGCATCGAGCCGAAAACCGTGGCGAAGGCAATGCGTTTGAATCGGTCGAGCGGTTCGGGGCCGCGTTCCACCTTCATCCGCAGAATTGCTCCTTCCCACGAGGTGAGCAGAAAATCCGCAAGGTCGCTCGCCGGAAATTGCGTGCTGATCTCGCCGGCCTGCTGGCCCTCTTCGATGCAGCGCTCGAACGGCGTGAGCCATTCCCGATACATCGCGGCAAGCCGTTCGCGCAGCGGCTCGCTCGCTTGCGAAACCTCAATGCTGAAATCACCGATCAGGCAGCCGCGAAAATAGTCGTCTGCGGCGAGGCGTTCGGTGATGATGTCGAGATAGTGCAGCAAGCGTTCGCGGGGGCGGAGGGTGCGATCGTTCAATGCCTCTCCGACGAGCTTTCGCGTGTGTGCGAAATAGTGGTCGAGGACTTCGGCGGCGAAGGCTTCCTTGGAGCGGAAGTGATTGGTGAAGGACCCTTGGGGCACGCCGGCTTCGGCAACCACGTCCCTGACGCCGGCCGCGTGGTATCCCTTGCGGAACATGACGCGCAGCCCGGCTGCGATAAGTTCGTTTTTGTTTGACGGCTTCGACATAGCTTGACAATACGTACGTATGTATTGATAGTCAAGGGATGGATCGAACGGCATTCCGGATGAGCTGGGTGCCTCCGTCCATGGCCCCCGCGTCAAAGCGCGCCGAGGGCCGGTCATGATCGCTTTGTACTGTGTCCACATGTAATACGGACGTACATATTTTAGAAAGGAAAGTCCCATGTCTCTCAATCCCGAACTGCCGCGCGTAGATGTCCTGAACAGCCATATGGCCTATCGGGAAACGGGGCCGAAGGATGCGCCGGTCGCTCTCTTCCTGCATGGCAATCCCACCTCGTCTTACATCTGGCGGCATATCATCGCGGATGTTTCGCCGGTGGCCCGCTGCATCGCGCCCGACCTCATCGGTCTTGGGCAGTCGGGCAAGCCCGACATCGAATATCGGTTGATGGATCACATCCGCTATCTCGATGCGTTCATCGATGCCCTGGAGATTTCCTCGGCCTATATCGTCGCGCAGGATTGGGGCACCGCGCTTGCTTTCGAACGCGCCGCACGTCGGCCGGACTTCGTGCGGGGTCTCGCGTTCATGGAGTTCATCCGGCCGCTGGAAAGCTGGGATGAGTTTCATCAGGCTCCGGCGGCGAGAGAACTGTTTCAGAAATTTCGCACACCCGGCATCGGCGAAAAACTCATCCTGGAAGACAACATCTTTGTGGAACGTGTCATTCCCGGCTCCGTCAAGCGTCAGCTCACCGAAGAGGAGATGACCGCTTATCGCGCGCCGTTTCCCACGCCGGAATCACGGCGTCCGGTGTGGCGGTTTCCAAATGAAATGCCAATCGCCGGCCAACCTGCCGACGTGGCGGCGCTTCTGGACAATGCCCATGCGGCGCTGCGCGAGAGCGCTTATCCGAAAGTGCTTTTCGTGGGGGAGCCGGGGGCTCTGGTCTCTCCGGAATTTGCCAGACGCTTCGTATCTACTCTCCATAACTGTGAAATCGTTCAGCTCGGCGCTGGCGCTCATTATCTGCAAGAAGATCATCCTCTGGCTATTGCAGCAGGCGTTCGGCGTCTGATCGCGGGTGCGGCGTCGCGATAGAACGCAACGCGATAAATGGCGGTGGAGCGATGCAGGGCAGCTCCACCGTAACCTGTTGCTCTAGTCTGTCCGCTTGAAGCGCAAATATGCGGCGCGGCGGCCCTCGCGTTCGGCTTTGCGGCCGTAACGTGTCATCGTGTAGTTCGACCAGGGTTTGCGCCAGTCGTCGGCGCGTTCCGCGAGCCAGTGAAAATCGGGCGAGCGCACGAGATGTGCGAGCGCCCATTCGACGTAACTGTCGATATCGCAGACGAAACGGAATTCGCCGCTTGCCTGCAGCACCCGCGCCATCTCCGCGACTGTGGCATCTTGAACGAAACGGCGCTTCCAGTGACGGCGCTTGGGCCATGGGTCCGGATGAATCAAATCAATCCGGGACAACGAATCGTCGGGTAGCCAGGCCAGCAGTTCCGCGGCGTCGCCGGCGAACAGGCGGAGGTTGCCGATATTGTGCGCCTCGATCTGGGTGAGAATCTTGGCCATGCCGTTGACGTAAGGCTCGCAGCCGATGAAGCCGATGTGCGGAAATGCCAGTGCTTCGGCAATCAGGTGCTCGCCACCGCCGAATCCAATCTCGACACGCACGCTCTCAACGGGCGGATCGAAAAGCTCGCCTGCGTTGGCCGGTCTTGGCATGCCGAGGTCGAGGCTGAGATGCGGTAGCAGATGCGCGATCAGATCGGTCTGATGCGGCCGTAGCTTATGCCCCTTGCGGCGTCCGAAGAACGAGCCCTGACCGGCTTCGCGGCGGAGCGATGCATCGTCGTCGGCCATCGGACGAGAATCGTGAGGATCAGCAGCGGTCATCGCAGCGTTTGATAAAGACGATGCAGCAGTCGCGCCCGTGGCACGATCGAGGATACGAACAGTTGCTCGTAGTGGGTGTGCGCTCCGAGGCCGTCGACGCCAAGGCCATCGAGCGTCGCCGTATGCGGCGCGGTGAAATTTCCGTCGGAGCCGCCGCCGGTCGAGGTATCGATCAGATCGAATCCAATCTCGGCGGCGAGCGTCTTGGCATGCTCGAACAGCGCCGCACCGGCGTTGCGCTTTTCGTAAGGCGGCCGGTTGAGTTCGCCGATCACCTTCACGGTCACACCTTCGGTCTTCGAGGTAAGGCCGAGGATTTTCGGAACGAGTTCGTCGGCATCGGCCAGCGTCGGCACGCGCATGTCGACTTCTGCGTAAGCCTCCTCCGGAATCACGTTCGGCTTGGTGCCGCCTCGGACCACGCCGACATTCACAGTGACGCCACGCTTGGCATCGTTCATCGCCTCCAGCGTCTGGATGACGTTGCCGAGTTCGCGGATCGCGCTGCGTCCGTCCTGCGGCCGCGATCCGGCGTGCGCAGGCACGCCCTTGATGAATACTTCGAAGCGCGCAACGCCCTTGCGCCCGGTGACGACCATGCCGCCATCGCGCGCGGGTTCGGTCACCAGCACATATTTGGCTTTGCGTCCTTCGGCTTCGATCAGCGCGCGCGAGGTCGGACTGCCGATCTCCTCGTCGGAGACGTAGAGGTGTGTGATGCCGAGCGGCGAATGGTTCGGGGCAGCGCAGATCTGCTGGAAGGCTCGGAAGGCGATATAGGCGCCGCCTTTCATGTCGTAGATGCCGGGGCCGAACGCGCTGTCGCCTTCGATCCTGAACGGCAGCCGCGTGATGAACCCCATGGGGTGAACGGTGTCGAGATGGCTGAGGACCAGAATGCCCGGTGCATCCTGTCCCCAGTTCGAGCGGACCACGAGATGATCGCCGCGCCCGTCCTTACCGGGAACGCGCTCCAGCGATACCGGCAGGCCGCGATAGCCGTCCGCCACGACAGTCACGAGCTTGTTGACCTGCTCCGGCACGTCGGTCGGCGTTTCGATTTCCACCCAGCGCCGGATGCCTTCGAGAAGGTCCGCGCAATCGAAGGAGTCGGAGGTCTCAGTCGGCATGTCACTCATGGCATCGGTTCTTCTGTTCGATGAGCAGGAAACCGGAAACGCCGGTCGAGCGGACTGGATACCGGTTTGAGGCCGGGATCAAGCCAGCGCGAATCAATTCACATGGATGAACTGGAGGCGAGGTAGCGGAACGGCGCGTGACGGACCGCCTCGGCGGAGCTTGCCGGTCGTTTAGCGGTGGTCGGGCGGCTCGCGAGCGGCGATCTGCTCGACCATGTCGACGATGCTGCGGCGAAGTTTGGCGTCGGTGATGCGGGTAAATGCGCGGGTTAGTGCCAGGCCCTCGGACGTTGCCAGAAAGTCGGAGACGTAGGCCGGGGAGGGGGCTTCGCTCATGCCGTCGATCTTAGCGATGCCGCCGCCCGGTCCACCTTCGAACAGAAACGATACGGGGACCTGCAAAATCTCGGCGATCTGCTGAATGCGGCTGGCGCCGACGCGATTGGTGCCCTTTTCGTATTTTTGCACCTGCTGGAAGGTCAGTCCCAGAGCCTCTCCGAGTTTTTCCTGACTCATGCCGAGCATGATGCGGCGCATGCGCACACGGCTGCCGACATACTTGTCAACAGGATTGGGCGCTTTGGTCGACATCGTGGTGGTCTCCTCGGATTGGCGGCGTGCCATGAGATACGCTCTCGGGTCTCAGATGGTCAAATTCAGCTCAATTGCGTGATGAAGAATCGAGGTTAATTCGAGCCGTCCAAGCGGCGCATTATACCAGTCGTGCGAATTGTTACACGAATTATATCGGGCGTGCGAATAAAGGCGCTGTAAAGGCGACGCCGCCCGGACAGCTCTATATGTACGCCGTCGCGATCTGGTTCAGCGCCGTCGCCGGATCACGAAAATAAAGGCGAATGCCGCCATGATTGCGGCGGGAATATCGCCCGCCCGTGCATAGGGCGTCGGCGGAATTGCGGACGGCAGACGAGAGTCGAGCACACCTTCGAGGCCAAGGTCGAGTTGTGCGACAATACGCCCTACGGAATCGACGACCACCGAAATACCGGTGTTCGCCGCGCGCACGAGGGGCAGCCCTTCCTCGATCGCACGCAGTCGTGCTTGCTGAAGATGCTGATGCGGACCTGTGCTGATCCCGAACCAGCCGTCATTGGTGAGGTTGACGATCCAGCCCGGACGGTCGCCGCGGGTTTCGATGTCGCCCGGAAAGATCGCTTCATAGCAGATCAGCGGCAGCACGCGCGGTGCGTTCGGCAACGCGATTGTTTTTCGCCGGGTCCCCGGAATAAAGCCGCCCTGAACCTTGGTGAGTTGAACGAAGCCGAGCTTTTCCATCAGGCTCTGGAACGGCAGAAATTCGCCGAACGGCACCAGATGCAGCTTGTCATAGATCGACAGGATGCTGCCGTCATGGTCGATCACATAGATCGAGTTATAGGCACGGGTGATCCGGGTGCCCGGCGGCAGGTCGGGCGCACGGACCGAGCCGGTGATCAGGATCGTGCCCTTCGGCAGCAGGTCGGCGATCTGCGCCATGGCGTCGGCTTCACGGGCGAGGAAAAACGGAAACGCCGACTCCGGCCAGATCAGGATGGTGGCATCGCGCACGCCGGTCGATTGCGGCCCAGTGGACCGATCGGAGAGCGACAGATATTTCTGCATCACCGCCGCCTTCGCCGAATAGTTGAATTTCACATCCTGCTGCAGGTTCGGCTGCATGATGCGCAGTTTGACCTTGTCGACGAATTCGGTCGGATGAAGCGATAGCCGGACCACGCCATAGACACCCATGGCGATGAGCAGACCGAGTGCCGCGGCCGGAGCCAGCCATGGCCGACGATTCCGGTTGCGCCCATCGATCAGCGTCGCCGGGCTTGCGAAGATCGCGACGCTGAGGAAGGTCAGACCCCACAGTCCGATCAGCGACGCGGTTTGTGCCAGCGCCAGAGGTTCGGTCAGCGCGTAGCCGAACGCATTCCACGGGAATCCGGTCAGGATATGACCCCGCAGCCACTCCGCAAGAGTCAACGCTGCGGCCAGCGCCAGAATGCGCGATGCGTCCTTGGTCCAGATCACCCGCGCCAGGGCGAAGCCGAACGCAGTGAACAGCGCGAGGTATGCGGGCAGGCCGATGACGGCGAAGGGCATCAGCCAGGCGAAGGTTTGCGCATCGACCAGGAAGGCGTTGCCGATCCAGTAGAGACCCGGAACGAAATAGCCGAAGCCGAACAGCCACCCTGTGAGCGCGGCTGCGGGTACGCCGCCGAGTCGCCCGGCACCCGCGCCGTCGATCAGCCAGATCGCGATCGGGAAGGTGACGAAGAGAACCGGCCAGGCATTGAACGGCGCCATCGCGAGCGATGACGCGGCGCCGGCGAGGAGCGCAATCAACGCGCGCTTCCAGCCCCATGATAGGATGACGGCGAGGCCTGCCGTCCTGAAGCTGCTCATGATGCTCACTGCGTTTCGCCTCCGTCGCCGGGCGATGAAGGCGGGGCTATATCGTTCGGCGGCTGGGCACCCGTGTCCGCTGCTGCATCGCGCCGGCGGGCATCGCGCTGGCGCGCCGCGGGACGCTCCTTGCGGAGACCGATCCGGAGCCGCTTGACGCGGCGCGGGTCGGCATCGAGCACTTCGATCTCGTACGGGCCCGGTCCCGAGATGACCTCGCCGCGGACCGGAAGGCGGCCGACATGGGTGACAAGGTAGCCGCCGAGGGTGTCGACTTCCTCGCCGGCCTCACCGGTCACAAAGTCATCGCCGATCATGGTGCGGACATCCTCGAGGCTGGCGCGCGCGTCGGCGATGAAGGAGTTGTCGGCCGTCCGTACGATGGAGGGCGGTTCGTCGCTGTCGTGTTCATCGTCGATTTCGCCGACGATCTGCTCGACGATATCCTCGATCGACACTAGGCCATCGGTGCCGCCGTATTCATCGACCACCAGCGCCAAATGGAGGCGACTGGCCTGCATCTGCGCCAGCAGGTCGATCGCCGGCATCGATGGCGGTACGTAGAGCAGCTTGCGGATGATATTGGCGTCGTGCAACGGCAACGCCAGATCGATTGCGCGCAGGTCGAGGCCAGCGGGTAACGGCTTCTTGCGCTTCGCCTTCGACGGCGGTGCCGTGCGTGCCTTGTAGGCCATGAAGGCCAAGAGGTCTCGGATGTGCACGATGCCTTCGGGCTCGTCGAGGGTCTCGTCATACACCACGAGACGTGAATGTGCGGCGCTCTCGAAGATGTTGATCAGCTCTCCGAGGGGAATGTCGCGCTTGACGGCAACGATATCGGCGCGATGCACCATAACGTCGGCGATGCGCCGTTCGTGCAGGCCGAGAATGTTGCGCAGCATGGTGCGCTCGACCGCGGTGAAACTCGTTTCGTCCGGTGTCGAGGCATCGAGCACGACTTGAAGATCGGCGCGCACCGATCCCGCCTTCCAGCCGAACAGCGAGCGGATCGCCCGCACCAGCCAGCGTTCGGAGGTCGGCCGTATCACCTCGGCCTCGCGTACCGGGACCGGCAGGTTGCGAATCGGCGCGGGATTGTCGCCTTGATCCTGATCCGGCACTCAGCTCTCCCGTTCGTGCGGCGCGTAGGGATCGGGAATGCCGAGCTCCGCCAGAATTTTGCGTTCGAGGCCCTCCATCTCCTCGGCGTCTTGATCGGTCTCGTGATCATAGCCGACGAGATGCAGGAAGCCATGAATGGCGAGATGGCTGAGATGGTGATCGAAAGGCTTATGCTCGTCCTCGGCCTCGCGGCGCAGGGTCTCATAGGCGATCGCAATGTCGCCCAACATGCGCGGCGCATCGCCGGGCGCCGGCGTGCCGGTCGGCTGCAGGGCCGGGAAGGACAATACGTTGGTCGGCTTGTCGATGCCGCGCCAGTTGGCGTTCAGCGTGCGAATGCCGGCATCGTCGGTTAGCATGATCGCGAGTTCGGCGTCGCCGGTGTCGGCGTCGATCATCCCGGCTGCAGTCTCCAGTGCCCGAAGGATGACGGGCTCCGCATTCGTCTCCGCACGCCAGCAGTCGGCGACGACCAGAATTTCGGTTGCAGGTGAAGCAGAGTAGATCATCGTTCCAGAATTTCTCTCGCCGGCAGGGCCTCGGCGTGGAGGCAGGCCGTCCGCAACGCTCCCATCGGACATCAGGGCTTGCCGGTTGGCGCGCGTTGCGGCGATCCCTCATAGGCGGCGACGATTCGCGCCACGAGCTCATGCCGGATCACGTCCTCGGCCGTGAATTTCACCTGCGCTACGCCTTCGATGCCGTCGAGCAGCCGCGTCGCCTCCGCAAGTCCGGACGGTAGGCCGTTTGGAAGATCGACCTGCGAGGGATCGCCGGTGACGATCATGCGGCTGTTCTCGCCGAGCCGCGTCAGGAACATCTTCATCTGCATCGACGTCGTGTTCTGCGCCTCGTCCAGGATAATGGCGGCATTGGTCAGCGTGCGGCCGCGCATGAAGGCGAGCGGCGCGATTTCGATTTCGCCGCTTTGCAATGCGCGTTCGACGATGCGGGAGTCCATCAGATCGTAGAGCGCGTCGTAGATCGGGCGCAGATAGGGATCGACCTTTTCGCGGAGATCGCCCGGCAGAAAGCCCAGCCGCTCGCCGGCCTCGACCGCGGGCCGCGTCAGGATGATCCGATCGACTTCCTTTCGTTCGAACAGTTGCGCGGCCTGCGCGACCGCGAGCCAGGTCTTGCCGGTGCCGGCGGGGCCGATGCCGAACACCAGTTCATGACGCTTCAAGGCGCGGATGTAGAGATCCTGTGCGGCGGTGCGGGCGCGCACGGGGCGCTTGCGCAGATTGATGGCCTCGAAGGTCGAGCGCGGGGCCTTGGGGTCGTATTCGAACAGCGAGCCCTGCGCGATCACGGCGCGGATCGCGCCTTCGACTTCGCCTTGCGAGAGATCGTGGCCCTGCACCGCCTGGGTATAAAGCGTTTCTAGCACCCGTCGTCCCGCGTCGCAGCCATCGCGCGATCCGGCGATGGTGATGTGATTGCCGCGGGAGTCGATGACGATGCCGAGCCGCCGCTCGATCTGCGCGAGATTCTGTCCATAAGGCCCGACCAGCGCCGACACCGCGCGGTTGTCATCGAAGTCGATGACGACTTGCGTTTCGGGCGGGGCTTGCATGTCAAGTTTCCGGCTGGGGGCGAGTGAAGGTGAATCCGATGCGCTCTTGGGCAAGGGTTCAGGCTCCCATAACCGCTTGAGAAGATGCCTTCAGCGAATTCGCAGGTGATCGAGCCCCGGACGCGTCCACAAGCGAGCCGAGCAGGCTGTAGCGCTCGAGACTTTCCACGGCGACCGGCAGCACCTGTCCGATAATGTCTTCGGAGGCCATCACATGCGCGGGCTGAAGATAGGCAGTGCGGCCGACGATCTGGCCGGGATTGCGCGCGACGCGCTCGAACAGCACATCGACCGTCTTGCCAATCGCCGCCTTGTTAAAGGCGGATTGCTGGCTGTCGATCAGATTTTGAAGCCGCTCCAGTCGCGCGTCCATGTCGGCCGTTGACACCGTCTCCTGCATCTCCGCTGCCGGCGTTCCGGGCCGCGGCGAATACTTGAACGAATACGCGCCAGCGTATCCGATTTGCGTGACAAGCGCGAGGGTCGCGGCAAAATCTTCCTCAGTCTCGCCGGGGAAGCCCACGATAAAATCCGATGAAAATGCAATATCTTGCCGGACCGCACGAAATCGGTCGACGACGCGCCGGTAATCGTCAGCGGTATGCTTGCGGTTCATGGCGGCAAGAATGCGGTCGGAGCCCGACTGCACCGGCAAGTGCACAAACGGCATCAGTGCATCGAGATCGCGGTGCGCGTCGATGAGCGAATCTTCGACATCGCGCGGGTGGCTGGTGGAGTAGCGCAGCCGGACGATGTCCGGAATTTCGGCGAGGCGATGCAGCAGCTTGCCGAGCGGCCAGGGTCGTCCGTCCGGACCGTCGCCATGATAGGCATTGACGTTCTGTCCGATCAGGGTGATCTCGCGCACGCCGTTGTCAGCGAGCCGCTGCACATCCTCGACGATCTTCGCGACGGGACGTGACACCTCGGCGCCGCGCGTATACGGCACCACGCAGAACGTGCAGAACTTGTCGCAGCCTTCCTGCACGGTGACAAAAGCAGAAATGCCGCGGGCGCGGATGGCCTGCCGCGACGGCTGCGGCAGAAAGCCGAACTTGTCCTCGACCGGAAATTCGGTGTCGAGCGCGCGGCCCTCGGTCTTCGCGCGGGCCAGCAGGTGGGGCAGGTTGTGATAGCTTTGCGGGCCGACCACGACGTCGACGACAGGCGCGCGGCGGATGATCTCGTCGCCTTCGGCCTGCGCGACGCAGCCTGCCACGACAATGTCCATCTTGCGGCCAGCGCGGGCCGCTTCGTCCCCTTCTCCGACGCCTTTTCACGGATGTGACAGGTATTGAGGATGACGAGGTCCGCACCCTCGACACTTGCGGTCTCGACAAAGCCTTCCGGCGCCAGCGTGTCCACCATGCGCTGGGCATCGTAGACGTTCATCTGACAGCCGTAGGACCTGATATGCAGCTTGCGCGGCGGTGTCATGGGACCTGTTGCCGGGGAAAAAGCAGCTCGTGCTGACGCTGCTCAATTATAGGCTGGCCGAGCGAAAATCCAGTATTTGCAGGGCGGTTCCGGGCTTTGTGGAGCACAGAATCCGCCAATCTTGCCCGGAATGCATCCCGATTTCAGGATGACGCTGCGGATTCCGGCATGGTGGCCGCCGGCCCGAGTGCGATCAGCCCCGGCAACTGCCGCATGTCGGAAAACGTGGCGGTTGCGCCGGCGCGGCGCAGCACGTCGGCATAACCGGGTCGACAATGGCTGCCGCCGCAATAGCCAAGCACGGTCATTCCGGCCGCGATCCCGCCGGCAATGCCGGACACGCTGTCCTCGACGACGACGCATCGTGTGGGCGCGATGCCCATGCGCTCGGCTGCGAACAAAAACAAATCGGGAGCCGGTTTGCCGTTACGGACTTCGCTCGAGGAAAAGATGTTCGGTGCGAAGTGATCGTAGAGGCCGGTGCAGCCGAGGCTGATGCGCATGCGCTCGTGCGATCCGCTCGAGGCCACGCAAACAGGTTGCGCGAGCGCCGCCAGCGCTTCGTGGATGTGAGGCGTCGGCGTGAGGCTTTCACGAAAAGTGCTGAAGATCTGGCGCTTCAGTTGCATGTCGAAATCGTCCGGCAGGCGGCGCCCAAGCTCGGTCTCGACCTCGATGATCGCCTGCCGCGCCGAGCGGCCAAGAAAGCGGTCGAACACCTGCTCGGACGTGATCGGATAGCCGTTGCGCGTCAGCACCTCGGCATGAACGCTGCACGAGATGACCTCGCTGTCGACCAGCACGCCGTCGCAATCGAAAATGACGAGGTCGGGGCCGGGCCCCATGTCTCGCGGATCAGGAAGCGATGCCATCAGGATTTGTCGTCGTCCATCGGGACGCAATAAAGTTCGAGCCGGTGATCGACCAGCTTGTAGCCGAGCTTGCGGGCGACCTCGGCTTGCAGCTTCTCGATTTCATCCGACGTAAATTCGATCACCTTGCCATCGCGGAGGTTGATCAGATGATCGTGATGGCTGTCGCGCATCTGCTCGTAGCGCGCGCGGCCTTCGCGAAAATCGTGCCGCTCGATGATGCCGGCGTCCTCGAACAGCTTCACTGTACGATAGACCGTCGAGATCGAAATCTTGTCATCCACGGCGACGCAGCGGCGATAGAGTTCTTCCACGTCGGGATGATCTTCCGCCTCGGCGAGCACACGCGCGATGACGCGACGCTGTTCGGTCATGCGCATGCCGGTGGCGGCACAGCGTGCCTCGATCTCGGTCGGTTGTTGCGCAGACGCAGGTTTCAGGGCCGTCATCGTGTATCCGGTTGCTCGCATGGCCGCCGAAACGAGCGGTCATGCGCGAGCCCTTTTTGCCACTGCGAACGGCCTACGACAAGTCGCGGCGCATGACCAATGCGTTCAATTCCTGGCCGCCGGCTTCCCGATAGTAGCGTTCGCGGCGCCCAACCACGGCAAATCCCATGCGTGCATAGAGTTTCCGTGCCGGTTGATTATTTTCCTCGACTTCGAGGAACACGGTCCGGACACCCCGGCCAGCCAGCGTCCCGAGATGCGTCAGCAACAGGTCGCGCGATAACCCTCGCCCACGATGACGGGCGGCCACCGCGATGGAAAGCAGTTCTGCTTCGTCGGCGGCCATGCGGGATACGGCGAAGCCGATCACCTTCGATCCCATGCGCAGCCGTTGTACCAGGGTATTGCGTTCCGCCAGCATGGTCTCGAATTCGCCTTCGCCCCATCCGCGATGAAACGATGCGCTGTGGATCGCGGCAAGCTGTGCCGCATCGCGCGCTGTCGCGGTCTCGACCACAGGCATTGCTCGCCCCCACAGGGCGGAGAACCATGCCATCATGACGCGGAAAGCTGCGCGGTCTTATGCTCGGCCGCCGGCTTGGCGTCGGGCGCGCGCAGGTAATACGGCCGTGCTGGCGCGGTGTTCGGACTGATAGCTGCACCAAGCCATGCCACCCATGAGATGTCGGGTGCGGGTTGCGGATCGACCTGCACCGGCGGCAATGCCTCGGTGGGCCAGCGATCGGCGAGAATTTTTGCGGCATTCCCGACGAGATGCGGCGCACCGAAGCGCGATGCGGCGAGGACCTCGTCGATCGGCGCCACACGCGGCCGGATCAATGTTGACCCGTTGCCGCCCACGGCCTGGAAATAAACGTGGTCGTGCCGGGCATCGATTGCCGAGATCACCGGGTTCTGGCCGCTCTCGCTGACGACAGGCGCCGCGTAGGCGGTGAGCGTCGTCACGCCGACCACGGGCTTGTTGGCGGCCAGCGCAATGCCCCGCGCAGCCGACAATCCTACGCGCAGCCCGGTAAAACTGCCCGGGCCGGTGGTCGCGGCGACGCGGTCGAGTGCCGCAAAGGGCACGTCCGCGGCTTTCATGACGCGCGCGATCAACGGCATCAGCGCCTCGGCGTGGCCGCGCTTCATGGGCAGCGATTCCTGCGCAATCATCCGGTTGGCTTTGGTGTCCAGCACGCCGGCAGCGCAGGCATCGAGGGCTGTATCGATCGCAAGAATGAGCATGGGAACCAGATTAGCACTGTTCCCGGCGGATTACTGCGGTTCCCGATAGTAGAAACGAGTTTTAGACACCGGATTGCCGCGATTCTGGCCAGTTTTTCCGTTTTTTCTTTCTGCCTTAGATCGGCCGCGCACTTAATCCGCATTTAACTAAAAGTCGCCTTAATGACGCTTCGCAACTCTGCGACAGGCTCGTTGTACTTTGGGGTCAGCGATCCAGACATGAGCAGTCTTGCAGTCACGTGTGCCGTCGGCACGCAAGGTTTTGAGTGCCGCCTGAGACGAGGCGTTGGGTAATTCTGGACGTGGGGCGAATGACGTACGTTACGGGCACGCGTTATTATGATGTGGCGGCTTATGCCGCCGGCTCCTCCCGGAAGGCCGTCCCTCAAAATATTTTCGGTGGCGCCGCGCTCGCGTGCATCGCGCTCGCATGCGGCTGGACCCTCTACACGCACGTTGCCGCTGGACAGCCGGAACTGATCACGGCGTCGCTGCCGCCGGCCGCGACGATCCGATTGTCCGCACCGGTCGAACGCATTGCAGCCGCGTATGAAGCATTGGGTGAGGTTCCCCTGCGGCGTGCGGCGCAAGCAACGGTCAGGGCGCGCGTGGAAGATCCTGCCACCCGCGCCCGCACAGCACTGCTTTACGGTCCACGCTTCCTCGGCCCGCAGCCGGGAACGTTCCGGCCGGTGATGGAACAGGCTCCTGCTCCGCAGCAGGTCGCCTCGCTACCGCCACAGCAGGCCGCGCCGGAAGAAGCCCTGCCGCTTCCGCCCGTCCCGCAGGTCGTGGCCGTCGTTCCGATGCCAGCGCCGCGTCCGGCCGAACTGCGCCAGTTGCAAGCAGCCAATCCGTCCCGACGCGAGGTGGCGCAGGCCAACGCGCCCGTCGCGCTGGAGCCGAAGAAGCCGTCGATCTTTGAAAGGCTGTTCGGTCGACCCGCGCCAGCAGGCCCGCAACTCGCGTTTGCTGCGCCCGACGGCGGCGTCGGGAGCGACGGACAGAGCCTCACCCTCGGCCGTATCCCGCAATACGATCAGTATACGGCCGTCTATGACATCACGGGCCACACGGTCTACTTGCCGGATGGCACGAAACTCGAGGCGCATTCAGGCTACGGCAGCATGCTCGACGATCCTCGCTATGCCAACCGCAGGATGCGCGGCGTGACTCCGCCCCATACTTACGACCTGTCGTTGCGCGAAAGCCTGTTCCACGGTGTCGAAGCGATCCGCCTCAAGCCGGTGGGCGGCGAAGACAAGATCTACGGGCGCACCGGCCTGCTCGCGCACACCTACATGCTCGGGCCGAACGGCGATTCCAACGGCTGTGTGTCGTTCAGGAACTACGCAGCGTTCCTGCGCGCCTACAAGAGCGGCAGGATCAAGCGGCTGGTGGTCGTCGCGAAACTCTAAACCGCTTCCCGGAGCAGGAAACGGCGCCGTTACATCGGCCGTACTTCGACCACGTCGGGCACAAAGTGCTTCAGCAGGTTCTGGATGCCGTGCTGGAGCGTCGCGGTGGATGACGGGCATCCCGCGCATGAGCCCTTCATGTTCAAATAGACGATGCCGTCCTTGAAGCCGCGGAAAGTGATGTCGCCGCCGTCGTTGGCAACCGCTGGTCGGACGCGCGTTTCGATCAGATCCTTGATCGCTTCGACCGTTTCGGCATCCTGTTCGTCGAAGAACTCGTCGGCGGTCTCGTCCACGTCGCTTGTCACGCTGCCGTCCGCCATCAGCGGCGCGCCGGACATATAGTGTTCCATGATCGCGCCGAGGATCGCCGGCTTGAGATGCTGCCAGTCGCTGTCATCCTTGGTCACGGTGACGAAATCGTTGCCGTAGAACACGCCGGTCACGCCCGGCACGTCGAACAGCTTTTCTGCCAGTGGCGAACGGCTGGCCGCCTCGCGGCTGGTGAATTCCATCGTGCCGTTGTCGAGCACGGTGCGGCCCGGAATGAACTTCAGGGTCGCGGGGTTGGGGGTAGCTTCGGTCTGAATGAACATGGGTCTCTCCGGCGTCGCCGGTTCAAGGCCGGCGCGTGAGTTCCCTTAGCAGATAGCTATCTCAAAAGCACGATCAAGGCCGCAAATCAGCCATTTCGTAGCGGAAAGAGGGGTTTACGATAGCGCGTCGATCTCGTCGTCGGTCAGGCTGCCCGGCACGATCGTGACCGGAATCGGGAAAGTGCCTGCGGTCTTGGCCAGCGTCGTGATGATCGGGCCGGGGCCTTCCGGTCCGCCGCTCGCGGCCAGCACCAGCATGGAAATATCGACGTCCTTCTCGATGACATCGAGAATCTGTTCGAGCGGAACGCCCTCGCGGATGACGCGCTCCGGCGTGATGGCGGCGATGCCATTGGCCCGACCCGAGGCGCGGTCGAGCGCGGCTTCCGCGCCCTCGTAGGCTTCGGCGCGCATCACCTCCGCGACGCCGAGCCATTGCTGGTTGCGGTCTTCGGTCTCGATCACGCGCAGCATCACCACGCCGCCACCGACGCGGATCGCACGGCGGCTCGCGTAATAGACGGCGCGGTCCCACTCCGCGCTGTCATCGACGATGACCAGATATTTCGGCTTGTGACCCGACTCGTAGCTGCGACGTTGGTTGCTCATGCATGTCCCGGTGCTGAACTGCGCAAACGAACATCATGGTGCCATGACGCAGACCGATCCGACAAGCGCGTTGCGAAACGCCTGTGCCGCATGATGCCTGCGGCACAGGTCTTTTTGGAATTGACATTCGCGAAACCACCGTAGCGGACGAAGTCCGTCAACGCTTGCGAATGAAGCCGACGATGTCCTTCACCGCGTTCATGGTTTCCGACGCGATGGCGCGCGCGCGATCGCTGCCGTCGATCAGCACCTGATCGATATAGGTCTGATCACTGGCGAGCCGCTTCATCTCAAGCGTCATCGGCGACAGCTTTTCGACCGCAAGCCCGACCAGGTTCGATTTGAATGCGGAAAACTGCGCGCCGCCGAAATCCTTGAGAACGTCGGATTTCGGCTTGCCGGATAGCGCGGCGTAGATGCCGACGAGATTGTCGGCTTCAGGCCGTGGTTCGAGTCCCTTTTCTTCCGACGGCAACGGATCCGGATCGGTCTTGGCCTTGCGGATCTTCTGCGCGATGGCGTCGGCATCGTCAGTCAGATTGATGCGCGAATAGTCCGAAGGATCAGACTTTGACATCTTCTTGGTACCGTCGCGCAGGCTCATCACCCGCGTCGCGGGCCCCGTGATGACAGGCTCCGGCAGCGGAAAGAACTTGTCGTTGAAACCATTGGCGGCGATCGACTCGGAGAAGTCGTTGTTGAATTTCTGAGCGATGTCGCGACTGAGTTCGAGGTGCTGCTTCTGATCTTCGCCGACCGGAACGTGAGTGGCGCGATAGACCAGAATGTCCGACGCCATCAGCACCGGATAATCGTACAGTCCTATGGACGCGTTCTCGCGATCCTTGCCGGCCTTCTCCTTGAACTGGGTCATGCGGTTGAGCCAGCCGAGCCGTGCGACGCAGTTGAACACCCAGGTCAACTCGGCATGGCCTGCCACCTGGCTCTGGTTGAAGATGATATGTTTCTTCGGATCGATACCGGCGGCGATGAAGGCTGCGGTCACTTCGCGGGTATTGCGGCGCAATTCATCCGGACCACCCCAGACTGCGACCGGCACCGTGATGGCATGGAGGTCGACCACGCAATAGATGCATTCGTGGCTGGCCTGCAGTTTCACGAAATTGACGATCGCGCCGAGGTAATTGCCGAGATGCAGATTACCGGTCGGCTGGACGCCCGAAAAAACCCGTGTCGTCATCGCTTTGTTCCTGGTTGTCCGCGCAGCCCGCTGCGGGGGCGCGACGTGCTGTCCGATATGAGCCGGCACAGCGCGCCGTCCATTGCCACGCGCGGGCTAGCCGCGCAAGCCGGGAGATCGCGCCCGCGCCCTGGCCGCCTGCATGTCATGCCATCCGACGACGCGAAACAGCAACAAAAGCAGGCCGTAGCATGCAATGCCGCCGGCGATCAGGCCGCCGAGCAGGATCGCTTCAAATGCACGCGAACCCGTTGCATCTGGCAGTGTCCAAACCGCGAGCCACAACGCCCCGCCCATCAGCAGCGCGGCCAGAACGATGCGCGGCAACCGTCGCCGCGCGTCGGCGTCGATGGAAAATCCGAATGTCGCCGCGATGCTGCGGGCCAGACTGAGCGCATTGCTCCATGCTCCGATGACCATGGCGGCGGCTATTCCGCCAATCCCATAGATTTGGCCGAGCACAATCGCGAGAACGATCGCGACGGCAATTCCCTTCAGTGTCGCCAGGAGCGGCGTCATCGTATTGCCGCGCGCGAAGAATGCCGGAGACAGTGCCTTGATCAAGACATGAGCGGGCAGGCCGAGCGCGAGACAGCCAAGCGTGAAGGCGGTTGCGCGGGTATCGGCGGCCGTGAATGCGCCGTGCTCGAACAGCAGCCGCACGATCGGCTCGTTGAGGACGATCAGACCAAGCGCCGCCGGCAGCGCAAGGCCAGCCGCGAGCTCCAGTCCGCGCGATTCAGCGCTGATCAACGCGGGCTTGTCATCGTTGCTGAGCGCGCGGGTGATTTCCGGGACCAGCACCGTACCCATGGCGACACCGACCATGCCGAGCGGCAGTTCGATCAGGCGGTTGGCGAAGTAGAGCCATGACACGGCCGAGGGTGACATCGATGCGATGACGGCGCCGGCGACGATGAGCAGTTGCGGTCCCGAACTCGCGATCATGCCGGGGATGGCCTTGCGAAAGAAGGTGCGCATCTCGGGATCAAATACAACGCGCAAGGGGCTTGCGAGTTTGCTGCTGCGGCTCGGGATTATCAGAATCAGTAGCTGCAGCAGGCCCGCAACGCCGACAGTCGCAGCCATCACCAGCGCGGCGGATTGAGGATCCCGACCCATCAGAAGCAGCGCCGCGATGACGACGATCAGCGCAATATTGAACAGCAGCGGAGAGAAGGCTGTGATCGCAAAGCGATGCTGCGCGTTCAGCAGGCCCATCATCACGGTGACCGGACCGGCGAAGGCCACATAAGGCAGCATCAGCCGAGCATCCGTGACCGCAAGCTGCAGGGTTTCGCGCCCGGCGAAACCCGGTGCGAGCAGCGTCAGCAGAATCGGCATGACCACACCGGCGATTACCGCCAATGCGATCAATGCGACGCTGATGGTTCCGAGCGCGGCGCCGGCAAAGGCCGACGCGGCAAGAATGCCGTTGTTGTCGCGCACGCGCATCCATGCCGGGATCAGGGCAGCATTCAATGCGCCTTCGGTGAGCATGCGGCGGATCACGTTGACGAGCTGAAATGCCAACAAAAAGGCATCTGCGACAGGGCCTGCGCCAAGCAATGCGGCGGCGAGGGAATCGCGTGCAAATCCGAGCAGCCGCGAAGCCAGCGTGCCTGATGAGACCGTGAAGATATGGCGGATCATGGCGATGTCGGCCGGGCCGTGCTTGATGACGTGAGGGGGGCGTGATAGGTCGCGGCACCCTCACTTGGCCCGAATCTGAGCGGATTCTCCGGTCCACCGCAATCTCCGCAACGGGATATTCTTAATGACCTCAGCGAAATACGACGTGCTCGCCATCGGCAATGCGATTTTCGACGTTCTGGTGCAGACCGATGAAGGCTTTTTGGCCTCTCATGGCATGACCAAGGGCAGCATGGCGCTGATCGACGAGGCGCAGGCCGCGTCCATCTACAAGGACATGGGACCCGCAACCGAAATGTCGGGCGGCTCGGCTGCCAACACCATCGTCGGCATCGCGGGTTTCGGCGGGCGCGCCGCCTATGTCGGCAAGGTCAAGGATGACCAGATTGGACGTCTCTATGCGCACGACATTCGCGCCGCGAAGGTCGCGTTCGAGACGCCGGCCGCGGCGGGCGGTCCGGCCACCGGCTGTTCCTACATTCTGGTGACGCCCGATGGCGAGCGCACCATGAACACCTATCTCGGAGCCGCACAGGATCTGTCGCCTGCGGACATCGATCCGGAGACCATCGCCGCGGCGTCGATCGTGTATCTCGAGGGCTATCTGTGGGATCCGAAGGACGCCAAGGACGCGTTCCTCAAGGCGTCGAAAATTGCCCATGATGCGAAGCGCCAGGTGGCGCTGACCTTGTCGGATGCATTTTGCGTCGATCGCTATCGTGACGAATTTCTGACGCTGATGCGTAACGGGACGGTTGACTTGATCTTCGCCAACGAAACCGAACTGCATTCGCTGTATCAGACCTCGGATTTCGATACGGCGCTCGCCCAACTGCGCAAGGACATCCCGCTCGGCGTCGTCACCCGCAGCGAGAAGGGCTGTATCGTCGCGACGAAGGACGGAACCACGGCCGTGCCGGCGTGTCCGATTCAGAAGCTGGTCGACACCACCGGCGCCGGCGATCTGTTCGCCGCAGGGTTTCTGTTCGGACTGGTGCGCAACGCGGGCTACGAAAATGCCGGACGTCTCGGCGCGCTGGCCGCGGCGGAAGTGATCCAGCACATCGGTGCCCGTCCGCAGGTGTCGCTGAAGGATCTGGCGCAGAGCCAAGGGTTGCCGGTGTAGCTAAGAAACGTGCAGTGGAATTTTCGTCATGCCCGGCTTTATGTCTTTGGGCAGACACCGCACGAAAGACGTGGATGGCCGGGACGAGCCCGGCCATGACGAGTTCAATCAGCGTTCCTGCTTAGACGAAGGTAACACTACGCCGTCTTCGCCGCCTTCAACCCCAGCCGCTTCTCGACCGCCTCGCGCATCAGGAATTTCTGGACCTTGCCGGTGACGGTCATCGGGAATTCCTCGACGAACTCCACGTAGCGCGGGATCTTGTTGTGGGCGATCTGGCCCTGGCAGAACGCGCGCACCTCATCGGCCGTCAAGGCCTCGCCGCTCTTGATCCGCACCCAGGCGCAGAGCTCCTCGCCGTAGCGATCGTCGGCGACACCGAAAATCTGCACGTCCTGAATCTTCGGGTGACGGAACAGGAATTCCTCGATCTCGCGCGGATAGAGATTCTCACCGCCGCGGATCACCATGTCCTTGATGCGGCCGACGATGTTGCAATAGCCCTCGTCGTCGATCACAGCGATGTCGCCGGTGTGCATCCAGCCGCTCGTGTCGAGTACGTCGGCGGTTTTCTCCGGCTCATCCCAGTAGCCCAGCATGATGCTGTAGCCGCGGGTGCAGAGCTCGCCGCGTTCGCCACGTGGCGCCACCTTGCCGTCGAGGTCGACCACCTTGACCTCGACGTGCGGATGAATGCGTCCCACCGTCGACACCCGTCGCTCCAGCGGATCGTCGGTTGCGCTCTGGAAGCTGACAGGGCTGGTTTCGGTCATGCCGTAGGCAATCGTCACCTCGTGCATGTTCATCTCGCTGTTGACCCGCTTCATGATCTCGATCGGACAGGGGGCGCCCGCCATGATGCCGGTGCGTAGCGACGAAAGATCGAATTTTTTGAAGTTGGGATGATCGAGCTCGGCGATGAACATGGTCGGCACGCCATAGAGCGTGGTGCATTTCTCCTGCTCGATGGTTTGCAGCGTCACCAGTGGATCGAAGCCCTCGCCGGGATACACCATGGTCGCGCCGAGGGTAACGGACGCGAGATTCGCCATCACCATGCCGAAGCAGTGATAGAGCGGTACTGGAACGCAGATGCGATCGTTCTCGGTGAGCCGCATGGCTCGCCCGGTGAAATAGCCGTTGTTGAGAATGTTGTGATGGGTCAGCGTCACGCCCTTCGGCGAGCCGGTGGTGCCGCTGGTGAACTGGATATTGACGGCGTCATCGAACTGCAGAGTCTTGCCGAGCGCCACGATCTGCTCGCGGTGGCGGTCGCCGCCCATGCGCGAGACCTCCTCGAACGGGATTGTGCCTGGACAAGCTGGCCCGCCGACCTGGATTACCGCGCGCAGTTTTGGCAGCTTTGCCGCGTGCAATTCGCCCGGCTTCGACCTCGCCAATTCGGGAATCAGCGTGTTCAGCATCTCCATGTAGTTTGAGGTCTTGAACGCGGTCGCGGTCACGATCGCGGAACAGCCGACCTTGGCCAGCGCAAACTCCAGTTCGCTGAGGCGATAGGCCGGATTGATGGTGACGAGGATCAAGCCGGCCCTTGCCGCGGCGAATTGCGTCAGCGTCCATTCTGGGCGATTCAGTGACCAGATGCCGATCCGCGCGCCGCGCTCCAGTCCGAGCGCCAGGAAGCCTGCGGCCAATGCATCGACGCGTTCCGCGAATTCCGTCCAGGTCCAGCGAACGTTGTGACTAGGCGAAACCAGTGCTTCACGGTTCGCCCAGCGGCGCACCGCGAGGTCGAGGCTCTGTCCGATGGTCTCGCCGAGCAACGGCGCATCGGCGACACCGCAAACATAACTTCCGATCCGATCCGTCACGGCATTCCTCCAATCGCTGATGTCTTTATTGTCAGACGATTGAAGGACAACGTCCTGGCGAAATCAATCGGCTTTCGCCAGGAACACGGTCTAAGACCATTGTCGTAGTATCGGGAATCAGGCCGCGCGCTGTGTCGCGTCGAGACCCGCATACACACCACTCTCGAAGGCTGCGAAGGTATCGAGGCACTTCGGGTCGGCGAACGGCAGCACCTGCATCAGGATCACGCCGGTAATGTCACGCGCCGGATCGATCCAGTAGTAGGTGTTGGCAAGGCCGGCCCATGCGAGACTGCCGGCGCTGCGGCCCTCGGGCGTCTTGGCGGTGTTGATCATGAAGCTCAGGCCCCATTTCTTGACGATGTCGGGATAGAGATCGACATCGTTGGTCGCGAACGCGACCGCCGAGGCCATTCTGGTCATGGTTAACTCGCCGATATGGTTCTGGCTCATCATGGCGACGGTTTCCGGCTTCAGCACCTGATGGCCGTTGCCGCGCCCCTTGTTCAGGATCATCTGTGTGAACTTGATGTAGTCGGCCGCGGTCCCGTAGAGGCCGCCACCGCCCATGTGGAATTCCGGATTCTGTTCGAGTTCGAATGGGATCGGCGCCAGCGATCCATCCTCGCCGCGGGCATGCATGGCGACGAGGCGCTTGCGCATCGCGTCGGTGATCTTGAAGCCGGTGTCGGTCATGCCGAGCGGCGTGAACAACTGATCGTGCAGGGCGGCATCGAGCCGCTTGCCGGTCGCGGCCTCGACTGCCTTGCCGACGAAATCGATATTGATGCCGTATTCCCAGCGAGTGCCGGGGTCGGACGCGAGCGGCGTCGTCAGCGCGGCATTCTGGCAGGTGGTGACGCCGGGCGTGCCGGTCTTCTCCAGATACTTCACCATGTCGCCGTTCCACATGTCGTAGCAGAAGCCGGCCGTATGAGTCATGAGGTGGCGCAGCGTGATCGGCTTGGTGGCCGGCCGCAGCTTCGGCGCACCCGTTGCGTCAAAGCCATCGAGCACCTGCGGCTTGGCTAGATCGGGCAGCACCTTGCCGATCGGTTCGTCGAGCGAGAGCTTGCCCTGTTCGACAAGCTGCATGGCCGCGGCCGAGGTGATGGCCTTGGTCATGGAGGCGATCCAGAACACGCTGTCCGCGGTCATGGAATCGTCCTTGGAGATATCGCGTCTGCCGAAGGCGCCTTGATAAACCGTGTCCTTGCTGCTGGCCGCGATCGCGACCACGCCGGGAATCTCGTGGGCGTCAGCTTTTTGACGCAGAGCCTGATCGATCTGAGACTTGCTTTGCATTGCGCACCTCCCGATGTGTTTTTTGAACGACCGATCATCATCCCGGGTCTTGCGCCCTGCAAGGACGCCGTTTGCCGCGCGGCGACGTTCACGAGGTCGTGACGCGGCTGGTGTTGCCCCGAGCACGGTAAGGTTGATCGGTGGATTGTCTTGCAAACTCAAAGGCCGATCGCCATATCGACCGTACTTGCGCAACCGGTTCTTCTGGAACGATGTGTTGTGTCAAGGCATTGGGACAGCGGTGGAATTGCCGCCGTTGATCCGAATGGATGTTGACGATGGAGCAGCTTCGATAGCTGCGAGAGGCTGGCGATGATTTCGACCTGGAGTGACTGGAAGCGCTATCCGCGCATGGAGCGCGGCGAGAACATCGAGGCGCCGATCGGTCCCGGTCTCTATGAGGTCCGCTATGCGGCGTCGGGCCAGCTGTTTTCGTTCGGCGCGGTCGACAATGTCGCGCAGGCTCTTGCGCTGTTGCCGGTCAGTTCGCGCTCGCTCACGTCATGGTTCGTGCGCCGCGGGCCGACACCTGCGCCCGATCTCGAATACCGCACCTGCGCGACGTCCACGAAGGCGGACGCCAAGGCTGTCGCCGAGCGCATGATCGGCCGCCGCGACAGCTATATGAGCGGCGCGGCCTGAGGGTTACGCCTCGACTTTCAATTCGCTGCCCGTGACCCGCCGATAGGCTTCGAGATAACGCTTGCTCGTAGCATCGACCACGTTTTGCGGCAGCGTCGGCGCGGGCGCTTCGCCGTTCCAGTGTCCGGCACGGCGCTCGACATCAAGCCAGTCGCGCAGCGGTTGCTTGTCGAAACTCGGCTGCGGCTGGCCTACCTTGTAAACGTCGGTGGCCCAGAACCGCGAACTGTCGGGGGTCATCACCTCGTCGATCAGGATGATGTTGCCATTCTTGTCGCGGCCAAATTCGAATTTGGTATCGGCGATGATGATGCCGCGCCCGCGCGCGACGCCTTCGCCCTTGTCGTAGACCGTGCGCGTCATGCGTTCGAGGATGGTCGTGACCTCGTCCCCCAGGATGCTGCGCATCCGCGCGATGGTGATGTTCTCGTCATGGCCGCTTTCGGCCTTGGTGGCCGGGCTGAAGATAGCAGGCGCGAGCTTCTCGCTTTCCAGCAGCCCCGGTTTCAGCTTTTCGCCGGCCAGCGTGCCTTGCGCGGCATATTCCTTCCAGGCCGAGCCGGAGAGATAGCCGCGAATGACGCACTCGATCGGAAATACGGTGGTGCGCTTGCACAGCATGGCGCGGCCGGCGATCGCGGCGCGATGCGGCTTGAGCGCCGGTACCGCGGAGACGATCTCGCCGGCATCGGCGCTGATCATATGATGCGGCACAAGGCCTTCGAGCTGACGGAACCACCACGCGCTGATCTGGGTCAGCACCGCGCCCTTCATCGGGATGGTCTCGGCCATGACGACGTCGAACGCGCTGATGCGGTCGGTGGTGAGCAGCAGCACGCGATCGTCGCCGGCATCGTAGATGTCGCGGACCTTGCCGCGCCCGAGACGTGGCAGGGGCAGATCGCTGGAGAGCATGGTCATTGATGAGGCTTTCGGACAGGTGCGCCGTCGCACGGCCGCAATGAAAAAGATGGCCGCAATCTAGATCATTCCGGCAGCGGAATGAACTCGTGTTCCTGCGGCACGTGCGCGAAGCGGCCGGTTTTCCAGTCCTGTTTGGCCTGCTCGATGCGTTCCTTGCTGGAAGACACGAAATTCCACCAGATGTGCCGCGGTCCTTCCAGCGCGTCGCCGCCAAGAAACATCATGCGCGTCGACTTTGTCGCCTTGACCGTGATGCGATCCCCGGGGCGGAAGATCAGGAGTTGTGGGGCCTCGTGGCGGTCGCCGGCGATCTCGATTTCGCCATCGACCACGTAGATCGCGCGTTCCTCGTGGTCGGCATCCAGCGGCACGCTCATGCCGGCGTCGAGCGACACTTCCGCGTAGAACCACGGCGATACCATCGCCACCGGCGACGACGCGCCGAACGAACTGCCGGCAATGATGCGGGCACGGAATCCCTTGTCCTCTACCGTGGGCAGGCTGTCTGCGCCGTAATGCTGAAACGTAGGCGCGATCTCCTCCTTGCCTTTCGGCAGTGCGATCCAGCTTTGCAGGCCGAGCATTTTCTGGCCGCTCGCGCGCTGGGCATCCGGCGTGCGCTCGGAATGCGCGATTCCGCTTCCCGCGGTCATTAGGTTCATGGCACCCGGCTGGATTTCCTGAATGTTGCCTTCGCTGTCGCGGTGCATGATGCTGCCGTCGAACAGATAGGTCACGGTGGCGAGGCCGATATGCGGATGCGGCCGCACGTCCATGCCCTTGCCGGACACGAATTGCACCGGCCCGAAATGATCGAAGAAGATGAAGGGGCCGACCATCTGCCGTTTGCCGTGCGGCAGCGCGCGCCGCACCGCAAAGCCGTCGCCGAGGTCGCGGGTACGTGGCACGATCACAAGTTCAAGCGCGTCGCATGTCTTGGGATCGCCAAGGATCGGATCGTTGGAGGGAAGCCAGCTCATGATGCCTCCGTGGAACGTTGGCGATTGAAACCCATTATCGTGCGCGAACGTGACGCTGACAACAGCCTTCGCGGTGCGAGCCGGTTCCGGCTTCGCGAAAGCGTCGTATAGTCTTGCCGTTTCGCGATACCGGGAGAGACCAATCATGATCGCAACGGCCAGGGCAGGGGCGCCGCTCGCACATATTCAGGGTCCGGTCGTGGAGACGCCGCATCTCATTCTGCGTCAGTGGATCGCCGCCGACATCAAACCCTACGGCGAGATGCTGGCCGATCCCGGCGTTGCGCGATTTATCACCGTCGACGGCAAGCCCGTGACCGACGAGATGATGGGCTGGCGTCATGCGGTTGTCATGGCAGGGCACTGGGCGTTGCATGGTGTCGGCATGTTTGCGGTCGAGGAAAAGGCGACCGGCCGGTTCGTGGGCCGTGTCGGGCCGTGGTCGCCGCCGAACTGGCCGGGCTTTGAGGTTGGCTGGGGCATTGCGCCGGGCGCGCAGGGCAAGGGCTATGCGTCCGAAGCTGCGCGTGCCGCCATCGGCTGGTCGTTCGACCACTTTGCCATCGATGAGATCGTGCACTGCATCGATCGCGAGAACGTCGCGTCACAGGGCGTGGCGCGGCGGATCGGCGCGGAGAAGCGTCGCGAGATCGAGCTGTTCGGGCATACGGCGGACCTTTGGGTGACGACACGGAGTCATTGGATCGCAGCATAAAGTCGGAGCGATTTTGGCCGGACGTTTTGCTACAAAGCCGCAGCAACGGGAGGGTTGAATATGCCAAAGGGTTATTGGGTCGTAAGGGTCTCTGTGCACAATCAGGAGCGTTACCCTGACTATCTTGCCGCGGCGAAACCGGCGTTTGAAAAGTACGGTGCGAATTTTATCGTGAGGGGCGGTTCGTTCGACGAGATGGAAGGTACCTCGCGCGACCGCAACGTCGTGGTCGAGTTCAAGGACCTCGCCACCGCGAAAGCGTGCTATCAAAGTCCGGAATATCAGGCCGCGAAGGCGATCCGTCAGAAATATTCCGAGGCCGACTTCATTATCATTGAGGGATGATCGCGCTATCATTGGAACGGTCCGGAGTGAGTCGGCGTTGATCCGACAGCCACACGATCGGTCGCATCATGGAATCGGACTCGCTTGCTACCTATCCGCCGCTCAATACTTTGAAGAGCGCGGCCGATGAGATTTGGATTGTCGACGGTCCAACCATCCGTTTCGGGCCGCCCTTGCTGCGGATGCCATTTTCGACCCGCATGACGATCATACGCATCGGCGGCGATTTGCTGATCCACTCGCCGACGCCGCTGACGCCTAATCTCAAGAGCGAAGTCGAAAGCCTCGGCCGCGTGCGCTGGATCGTCGGGCCGAATCGAATCCACTATTGGTGGATTCCCGATTGGCACACGGCCTTTCCGGATGCGGATGTCTATCTCGCGCCGCGCATTCGCGAGCAGGCCGGCAGCCACATCGATTTCGATTGCCATGTGCTGGATCACGACCGCGGTTATCCCTGGGATGAGGACATCGCCACATTGCCGGTCGAAGGCAACTACATGACGGAAGTGGTGTTCTTCCATCGTCGCAGCCGGACGCTGGTATTGACCGACCTGATCGAGAATTTCGAGCCGCGCAAACTCGGCTCATGGATGATGCGCGCCCTGACGTGGCTCGGCGGCGTGAAGGATCCCGACGGCGCGATGCCGCGAGACATGCGCGTGTCCTACCGCGACAAGGCGCGGCTGAAGGCGGCAGTCGAAATCATGATTGGCTGGAATCCGGAGCGGATTATTCTGGCCCACGGGCGCTGGTATGACCGGAACGGCGCCGATGAGTTGCGCCGTGCGTTCAGATGGCTGTTGTGAGCCGAGAGAGATCAGTCGAACAGGCCGAACGGATCCCAGGTGTTGTTGCGGGCGTAGTAGCGGGCCCGGGCGCGATCAAAATTGTTAGCCGCCATCCTGGCATGAGCCTGCGTCCGTGCGATGTGCTTGCGGACCGGGGCCTTCTTCTCAGCGACCTTGGGTTCAGCCGGCTTGTCCGCAGCTTTGGGCATTTCCGCGCGCGCCTCATAGACGTGGTTTTCGGGCAGATAGCGGAGTTGCTGCTCCCACTGCAGACGACCGGCGGTGGGCGAGAGAGTTGCGACATCGGGATACACGATCGCTGCGGCATGCTTCTTGTGGACGAGCCGATTCTCCGATCGTCGCCAGTCGGCGAGAGATCCCAGATTTTCCGAAGCAAGGGTAGCTGAAGCCGATCCGGCACTCGCCGTTGTGGTAGGTGCGCCATTTGGGGGCGTCGCATTGGGCCACATCCAGCCCGCTCCGAAAATCAGGCCGAGCAGGCAGCAGCCCATCACCAGGAAATAACGAAAAATCGGCATCACAACACCAACGCCCTTCCGGGAAGCAAAACTCGGCCTGCGGGTATTGGTTCCCAAACGGCGAGTTCTGGTTCACGTCATGTCAGGAATATGGTTGATGTGCCCTAATTCGGGATACCTCGTTGCGGTCGCCACGAAAATGTGACCGTGGAACCACCCAATTCAGCCTACTGGCGCCCGAGGTGCGTCGCGGCCGCGACGCGATCGAATTTTTCCAGCGACAGGATGGCATCGGCCAGTTCGTCCGCGCGCTTGTCCAGCACCGGCCGCGCCAGCGTCAGGAATTTTTGCTGCATTGCCTGTGCGTCGGGGAATGATGCCGGTTCACCGGAAGGATCGGCAAAAAGCCGCTCATGCACGCCGTCCTCGGTGGTGATGCTGACGCGGGCACCGAATGGGTGGGTACGTCCGACTTCAAGCCGGTCATCCTGTACCACATCGAAACGGTCGGCGAGCGCATCGATCGCGGTGTCGCCGAGCCGGTCGTAGTCGTCCCAGCCGAAGCGGCCCTGATCGAGGGCCACCGCGCCGGTGAAGAACATGGAGAACTGTCCGCCGACGATGGAGGTCGGGTGCCGCTTGGTGGCGGCATCGCCGGTCAGCGTGATGCCATTGCGATGAAGCCCGATCTCGACCCGCTTGATCTGGTCCGGCGTCAGATTGTGCTCGCGGCGCATAGCGATGATCGCGTCGAGCGCGGCATGGGTGTAGCGGCAGCTTGGGTACGGCTTCACGCCGATCTTCATGGTCTCGTAGATCTTGCCGAGATCGGCCACAGCCTTGCCGGGATGGGCATCATCGCTGTAGCCGACGAGAAGGCCGTGCTTGCCCTCGACCGACTCGGTCGAACCGATAAAGCCGTCGCGCGCCAGCGTAGCGGCGATCACGCCGTTCATGGCGGCGGCGCCGACCTGATAGCGCTTGTTCCAGGAGCCATTGACGAGGAATTGCAGCGAGCCGGCGGCCTGGCTGCCCGAGACGCCGAACGCGGAAATGAGCTGCTCCTTGCTCAGGCCGAACAGTTTTCCGGCCGCGGCTGCCGCCCCGAACGTGCCGGCGGTGGCGGTCGGGTGAAAACCGCGCGCGTAGTGCGAGGTCGGATCGAGCGCGTTGCCGAGACGGCAGCAGACCTCGTAGCCTGCGACGATGGCGGTCAGCACGTCGCGGCCGGACGCTCCGACCATCTCGCCGACGGCGAACGCAGCAGGCACCACCGGGGCGCTCGGATGCAGTGAGGAGTCCGCATGGGTGTCGTCGAAGTCGAGGGAATGACCGAGCGCGCCGTTCAGCAGCGCAGCCACCGCCGGTGTCCAGGTCTTGCTATCGCCGAACACCGTGGCCTCGCCGGCCTGATCGAGCTTCAGGGCTTCCAGCATCTTGAGGAGCGACGCAGTGGATTCCGCGTCACGCCGCGCCCGCACCGCGCTGCCGAGGAAATCCAGCGTCAGCGCCTTGGCGCGCTCGCGAACCTCCGCCGGAATATCCGCGAATTTGAGGTCGACCACATAGGCGGCGAGCGTTGCGGTTTCATCGGCCATGGCGGGCTCCTTGTTCTCGTTTCGTCAGCGTAGGCGGCCTGAATCCGGAGTTCAAGCGCTCGCCCGGCAAGCCGTACAGTTGCGGAGAGATGCATGACCGCTTTAACATCCAAATGACCGGATAACCCAACCCTGCGGCGCATGATCTCATTCCTGAAACGCACGGCAGCGCGGCTCTGGTCGCGTAAGGTGGAAATGGGCCTGGGCATCCGGGTCACCGCCGCCGCCTTCGCCGCGCTGGTGGTGGCGATCGCGCTGCATCTGCGGCTGCCGTTGTGGGCGGTTCTGACGGCGATCATCGTGACGCAGATGAGCGTCGGGCGCTCGCTGAAAGCGACGCGCGACTATCTCATCGGGACCATTGGCGGCGCGATCTACGGCGGGGCGATCGCGATCCTGGTCCCGCATCACGGTGAAGCGGGCCTGCTCGCCGTGCTGGTGCTGGCGGTGGCACCGCTGGCCTTCGTGGCGGCAATCAATCCGAGCCTGAATGTCGCGACGGTCACAGCGATCATCGTGCTGCTGCTCCCGACCATGGGGCAGATGTCGCCGCTGGAATCGGCGATCGACCGGATTTTGGAGGTGACGGTCGGCGCGATTACGGGCCTGCTGGTGTCCTTTCTGGTGCTGCCGTCGCGTGCCTACAGCCAGATTCGCGTCAATGCGGCTCGCGTGCTGGATTTGCTCGCGGACGCACTGCAGGAGTTGCTGGCGGCGCTGACGCGTGGGCGCGACAACGATGCGCTTCACGCGCTTCAGGATGGAATCGGGCAGGCCATCACTGGACTGCAGGCCATCGGTGTCGAGGCCGAACGGGAACGGTCCGCGCGGCTGTCCCATGGGCCGGACACCGGTCCGTTGCTGCGAACCGTGCTGCGGTTGCGGCACGACGTAGTGATGATCGGGCGCTCGACCGTGACGCCGCTGCCGATCAACCTTCAGGCGCGGCTCGCGCAGCCGCTCGCAAAACTCAGCGATGCCATGGGCAAATATCTGAAAGCATCGGCCGATGCATTGCGGAACAGCGCCGGCGCGCCGGCCATTCTGCCGGTGCAGGTAGCGCTCGAAGCCTACGCCGCGGAGGTCGCTGCGATGCGCGGCGAAGGGCTGACGCGCGGTCTGCCGGGCGACATGACCGAGCGCTTCTTCGCGTTGGGGTTTTCGCTGGAACAGATGCGACAGAACCTGAGGGATCTCGAACGCTGCCTGTCGGAATGGGCCGGTCGACCGGAACCCGGCGTCAAAACCGCTGAAGACCCGACCGGATAGCTTTACGTGCAGCCACTTCGTGGTGGCCGCAACATCGCGCCGCATGGTCTGGCGCGGCAAGATGGCGCATAGCTAAGGAGTTCAGAACCGTCATCGGTATTTTCGGGGGACATATTGCTCGTTGCGCTTATCGCCGTCTTCACGCTCGCCTATCTGGCGATCGCACTCGAACACCCGATCCGGGTCAATAAGTCCGCGAGTGCGCTGCTCGGTGCCGGTCTGTTGTGGACGATCTACGCGCTTGCCGTCGGCGATCATGCACGCGTCGGCCACGAACTCGACGAAACCGTCGCGGCAACGGCGCAGATCATTTTCTTTCTGATGGGAGCCATGACTGTCGTCGAGGTGATCGACGCCCATGATGGCTTCGAGGTGATTACGTCACGGATCAGAACGCGCAAGCTGACCATGCTGCTGATTCTGGTCTCGTTCATCACGTTCTTCCTGAGCGCGGCTCTCGACAACCTGACGTCGACTATCGTGATGGTCTCGCTGGTCAGGAAATTGCTGGATCGGCAATCCGACCGGCTGCTGTTCGCATCGATGATCGTGATCGCCGCCAATGCCGGCGGCGCATGGTCGCCGATCGGCGATGTCACGACGACGATGCTGTGGATCGGCGGTCGGATTTCAGCGCTCGGGATTGTCGAGGCTCTTTTCGTGGCCTCGATCGCCAATCTCGTGGTGCCGCTGGCCGTCGTGGCCCTCCGCTTGCGCGGGCAGACATTTGCTCTCTCATCGGATGTCGACGGGTCGGAGCGTCCGGCTTTCGAGCGCAACCTGATGTTTGCGTTGGGGTTGGCCGGTCTCATTTTCGTGCCGGTATTCAAGCAGATCACGCATCTGCCGCCGTTCATGGGCATCGTCGTCGCGCTGGGCGTGCTGTGGCTGGCAGGCGAACTCCTTCATCGCAACAAGAAGCCGGAAACCAGGCAGCATCTGACCGTGGCCCACGCGCTGACCCGGATCGACATGAGTTCGATCGTGTTCTTCCTTGGCATCTTGCTGGCGGTCGGAACGCTGGAGCACGCCGGGATTCTGACCGCGCTCGCGAACTGGCTGGATCAGACGATCGGGCGGCTCGACATCATCGTCGGCCTGCTTGGATTACTCAGCGCCATCGTCGACAACGTGCCGCTCGTTGCCGCGTCGATCGGCATGTACGACGTCGCCAAATATCCCGTCGACAGTTTTCTGTGGGAGTTCATCGCCTATTGCGCGGGGACCGGTGGGTCGATCCTGATTATCGGTTCCGCCGCCGGTGTGGCCGCCATGGGCCTCGAGCGCATCACCTTCCTCTGGTATCTGCGTAAGATTAGCTGGCTCGCATTGCTCGGGTATATCGCAGGCGCGGTAGTCTACATCGTGCAGTTTCGGCTGATGCAGTGACAAAGAGCGAAGCTCCGCTCGTCAGGATGGGTGCGGCGGGGCCGGCAGGGCGCGCCGCGACAACAGATGGAAGCGGCTCACCAGAAGCGTAGCGTAGACGGCAGTTCCGCAGGACAGGCCAACCCATACGCCGCTGGCGCCGAGCGACGTATGAAATCCGAACAAGGCAGCGCAGGTGAACCCGACCAGCCAGTAGCTGATGGTGGCGAATAGCAGCGGCACGCGCGTGTCGTTCAGGCCGCGCAGCGCACCGGCCGCGACGGTCTGGATGCCATCGGCGACAAAGAACGTCGATCCGACCAGCAGGAGCGTCGCGGTCAGCTGCATGGTGGCGTCGGGTGCGTTGCCAAGAAAGATCGTGGCGATCTCGAAACGTCCAGCGATCACGGCGAGCGTCATCGTCGACATGAAGGTGATGCCGAGCAGCACCGCCACGTATCCGGCGCGCCGCACAGCGCTCGCGTCGCCACGCCCGATCGCGTGGCCGACCCGCACCGTCGCCGCCATGCCGACGCCGAACGGCACCATGAACAGGATCGCGGCGATCTGCAGGGCGATCTGGTGCGCGGTCAATGCTGTCGTGCTGATCAACCCCATCAGCAGTCCGCCGGCACCGAACAGACCGTACTCCAGCAGGAATGCCACGGAGATCGGTGCGCCGATCGCGATCAACTGTCGCATCAGCGGCCAGTCGATGCGGGCTATGCCGCCGAGCACCTGATATTTGCGGAACGGTCGGCGGCTGACGGTGAACCACAGTGCCGCGCCGAACATGCCGATGTTGACGATCGTGGTGGCGAGGCCTGCGCCGAAGATACCGAACTCCGGCAGGCCGAATTTGCCGTGCATCAGCACATAGACAAGGCCGGCATTGGCGGGAATTGCCGTGAGTGTGATCCAGAGCCCCGGCTCGGGGCGGTTCACAGCGCCCATGAAGCCGCGGATCGCCAGAAACCACAAGCCCGGAATCAGACACCAGGTGAGGCCATGCAGATAGCGTTGGGCGAGCGCGGCGGACTCTGGCGCCTGTCCGAGCCATAGCAGGATTTGTTCGCCGAACAGCGGCGGCAGCATCAGTGGCAGTGCTGCCAGCAGCGCGGCCCACAGACCGACACGCAGCGCGCGGCGAACCATGCGCGGATCGCGTGCGCCGAAGGCTTGAGCCGCCAGCGGCGCCACCGCGGATACAAGCCCCATGCCGGCTGTGAAGCTCACGAAGAACACGGTGTGCGCGAGCGCGGCCGCCGCGACGGCGTTGTCGCCGAGCCGGCCGATCAGCGCGAGATCGGTGGTCATCATCGCGATCTGGCCGAGCTGCGTCAGTGCGATCGGCACCGCGAGGCGGAAGGTCTCGGTGAGCTCGAGGGACAGCCGGTTGCGCGCCGACCCTTCCGCACCGCCAGCTCCGGCCGGCGCGCCTTCGATGTTATTCAGGGAGGTCATCGGGTCACGGTAGCACTGCTGGCGGCCAAAATCATGACAGGAGGCAATGCCGGGTTTTCGTGATAGAGCGGGATGTCTTTTCAGCGAATGCACCTATGGCTGACAAACCGAATATTCCCGCCGTGACGTCCTCGGGTACCGGACATATGTGGCCGGTGTTTCGCTCGTTCGGAGCCTATCGTCTGTCGTTCGTGACCGGAGATGTCCTCGCGGGCTTGACGCTTGCGGCGATCGCCATTCCGGAACAGATGGCCACGGCGCGATTGGGCGGCTTTTCTCCCCTGATCGGGTTTTTCGCTTTTCTGGCGGGGTCCACGGCGTTCGCCGTGTTCGGCAGCAATCGCTTCCTGTCGTCCGGCGCGGATTCCACGATTACGCCGATTTTTGCCGGCGGCCTTGCAATGCTGGCCGCCACGGGATCGCCGGACTACGCCGCGCTGGCGGCGGTGCTTGCAATCATGGTGGGCCTGTTTCTGATCGCCGGCGGCATCTTCAGGCTGGGATGGATTGCCGATCTACTATCGACGCCGGTGACCACGGGCTTTCTCGCCGGCATCTCTGCCCACATCATCATCTCGCAGCTTCCGGGCATTCTCGGCATCGCAATGCCGACAGGACCCATGCTCGACCGCCTCGTCGCCATCGCGACGCATCTTGGCGATTCGAACCCATTCTCCATTGCCATCGGCTTCGGCGTGCTCGCGGTCATCGCCATTTCGGAGCGGATCGATGCACGAATTCCGGGTGCGCTGATCGGTATCGTTCTCGCGGTGGCCTGTGTGACTCTGTTCCATCTCGATCAGCGCGGCGTTTCGGTGCTGGGCACAATCTCCGCGACACCGCCGTCCTTTGCTATCCCCAACGTCGGCCTTGACCGTTTGTCGGAACTTCTGTCGCTGGGGCTGATCGTGGCGCTGGTCGTGATGGTGCAGACCGCCGCGACCACGCGATCATTCCTATCCGATCCCCAGCGGCCGCCAGACGTTAATCGCGATTTCATCGGTGTCGGCGCGGGCAGCATCCTCGCCGGCCTGATCGGCGCATTCCCTGTCAACGCAAGTCCGCCCCGGACGGCGATCGTGTCCGAGACTGGTGGACATTCGCAACTCGCGGGGCTTGCCGCCGCGGTCATCATTGTCGCACTGCTGTTGGTTGGCGTCGGCGTTCTGCGTCATATCCCCGGCGCGGCGCTCGGGGGCGTGCTGCTGTTCGTGGCGTGCCGGATCGTGCGGATGAAAGTGATCGCGACGATCTTCCGCCAATCGCCCGGGGAGTTCTTGCTGGTGGCGGCGACGGCGGCCGCCATCATCGTTCTGCCGATCGAGCAAGGTGTTGCCACCGGAATCGGGCTGTCGTTGCTTCACGGCATCTGGAGCACGACGCGGGCCCGCGTGCTTGTCTTCGAACGCGTTCCAGGCACGTCGGTCTGGTGGCCGTTCAATTCCTCGATCGCGGGCGAAACCCAGCCGGGTGTCATGGTCGTCGGATTTCAGGCGCCCCTGTCATTCCTCAACGCCGACCATTTCAAGCGCGATATCGAAACGCTGCTGGCGTCAGCGCCGCCGCCGCCGCGTCTGGTGGTGCTCGAAGCGACGGGGATCGTCGAGATCGACTTCACGGCGGCGCAAGCCCTGAGCGACATCATCCGCAAGTGTCACAGCGAGGGGATCGGGTTCGCTATCGCGCGGCTGGAGTCTCCGCGCGCGCAGGACGCGCTGGTGAAATTCGGCGTGGCCGATCTGCTCGGGGAAGATCGTCTCTATCACAGCGTCGCAGAGGCGATACAGGCTGCGGTCTGACTCAGCGGGAATCTCGACCCGACGACCTCACACGTCCACATTCGCGCTGAGCGAATTATCCTGGATGAACTCGCGGCGCGGCTCCACCACGTCGCCCATCAGCTTGGTGAAGATGTCGTCGGCCTCGTCGACCTCCTTGATCCTCACCTGCAGCAGCGACCGCTCGTTGGTGTCGAGCGTGGTCTCCCAGAGCTGGCCGGGGTTCATCTCGCCGAGGCCTTTGTAGCGCTGCAGCGCCACGCCTTTGCGTCCTGAGTCGGTTACTGCTTCGAACAGGCTGACGGGACCGTGGATGGGCGTCTCGGCATCTTTCCGCCGCAGCGTCCCGACGCGCGGATAGGCCTCCTGCAGCCGCGGTGCATATTCGTCGAGCTTGCGCGCATCGGCGGAGCCGAGCAGGGCGGCGTCGATTACGGCGACATCCTTCACGCCGCGCACGGTTCGCTCGAAGAAAAAACCTTCGCCTTCGGTAAAGCGGCCAACCCAGCCACGCTCGACGTCATCTTCCAAGGCGTCCATACGCTTGGCGATGTAATCGGCGGCAGCGTTGGCGGTGGCAGTATCGCCGGTGACGCGCGAGTTGAGCACGCCGGCGATCGCGGCCTGCTCGATCACCTTGCGGTTGTAGCGGCTGTGCAGATTGTGCAGCACATTGCGAACGACGCGAGCATCCTCGACCAGCGCCTGCAGGTCGCGGCCGCTGCGATCCTCGCCGGTGGCGAGCTTGAACACGCAGTCGTCGAGCCCGGTCGCGATCAGGTAGTCTTCCAGCGCGCGCTCGTCCTTGAGATACTGCTCGGACTTCCCGCGCGTCACCTTGTAGAGCGGCGGCTGGGCGATATAGAGATGGCCCCCCTCGATCAGCGTCGGCATCTGGCGGAAGAAGAACGTCAGCAACAGCGTGCGGATGTGTGCGCCATCGACGTCGGCGTCGGTCATGATGATGATCTTGTGGTAGCGCAATTTGGCGAGGTCGAAGTCCTCGCGGCCGATGCCGGTGCCGAGCGCCGTGATCAGCGTCCCGACCTGCTCGGAGGACAGCATCTTGTCGAAGCGCGCGCGCTCGACGTTGAGGATTTTCCCGCGCAAGGGCAGCACCGCCTGGAATTCACGGTTGCGGCCCTGCTTGGCGCTGCCGCCGGCCGAGTCACCCTCGACGATGAACAACTCGGATTTCGCGGGATCGCGTTCCTGGCAGTCGGCGAGCTTGCCGGGGAGTGACGCGATATCAAGCGCACCCTTGCGGCGGGTCAGCTCGCGCGCTTTTCGCGCGGCCTCGCGGGCGGCGGCGGCCTCGACCACCTTGTTGACGATCAGCTTGGCCTCGGTCGGATGCTCCTCGAACCACGCGGCAATCGCCTCGTTGATGACGTTCTCGACCACCGGTCTCACTTCCGAGGAGACGAGCTTGTCCTTGGTCTGCGACGAGAACTTCGGATCGGGCACCTTCACCGACAGAACGGCAGTCAAGCCTTCGCGGCAGTCGTCGCCCGTCAGCGCGATCTTCTCCTTCTTGGCGATGGCGTCGGCATAGCCGTTGACCTGCCGGGTCAGCGCGCCGCGGAAGCCGGCCAGATGAGTGCCGCCGTCGCGCTGCGGAATGTTGTTGGTGAAGCACAGCACGTTCTCATGGTAGCTGTCGTTCCACCACAACGCGGCTTCCACGGTGATGCCGTTCATTTCCGATCTCACCATGATCGGATCCGGTACCATCGCCTTCTTGTTGCGATCGAGATACTTCACGAATTCGATGACGCCGCCGTCGTAGCGCATTTCCTCGCGCCTCTCGACGGCGTGCCGCTTATCGGAAAGCAGGATGTTGACGCCGGAATTCAGGAACGCGAGTTCGCGCAGCCGATGCTCCAGCGTTGCGAAATCGTATTCGATGTTCTTGAAGGTTTCGCTCGACGCGAGGAACGTCACTTCGGTACCGCGCTTGCCGTTGGCGTCGCCGACCACTTTCAGCGGCGCGACGGAATCGCCATGCGTAAACTCGACATAGTGCTCCTTGCCGTCGCGCCAGATGCGCAGCGCAAGCTTGCTCGACAGCGCGTTGACGACGGAAACGCCAACGCCGTGCAGTCCGCCGGACACTTTGTAGGAGTTTTGGTCGAATTTTCCGCCGGCGTGCAACTGGGTCATGATGACTTCGGCCGCCGAGATGCCTTCGCCCTGGTGGATGCCCACCGGAATGCCGCGGCCGTCGTCGTAGACCGTGACCGAATTGTCGGGATTGAGCGTGACCTGCACCACCGTGGCGTGGCCCGCCAGCGCCTCGTCGATGGCGTTATCGACGACTTCGTAGACCATGTGATGCAAACCGGAGCCGTCATCGGTGTCGCCGATGTACATGCCCGGCCGCTTCCGTACGGCGTCGAGACCTTTCAGAACACGGATCGATTCTGCGCCGTATTCGACGGGCGCAGCAGGCTCGGTTTCGGCAATTGGCTGCCGGGCAGGTTCGTTCATGAAAGGCCTTCAGAAGGTGTCCCGAATCAGCCCGGACAATGACGGCTGAAACGCTCTATTTCTGACATGAAAGCGGCACCACGCATAGCGCAAAGTGGTCCCTTTCAAGTCATTGAATAGATGTGGTTTTCAGGCGGTTTTTCAAGGGCGGAAACGGCGGATTCACAAGGCTCTCAAAACGGCGATTCGAGACCCGCAAATCGCGCCCCGCGGCAGGGATTTCCGTCGCGGTGAATTGCCGTGTCCTGGGTCTGTGCCCGCCGCTTCGGGACGTGTCGTCCGCCGCTATCAAGCTGGGGGATCGAAGGCCATATGCCGCCGCCATTCCGCCCCGGCGTCATTCGGATGGCTTCCGGGACATTGCTTCGGGCGTGACGGCGGCACTGCGGGTAGCTTAACTGCTCGAGACGGCGCCATTGACGATCGGGCCAAACAGCTCCCAGCGACTGCCGGTGAAGCGCATCATCTGCAACTGCTTGATCGGTGCGTAGTCGTGAGGCCCGGTGCTGATGGTGATACCGGGCAGCAGCAGTCCGAGCTTGAATTCATGAAGACTGGCCGCCTGCTTCATGATGTTGTCGCGGCTGAGGTTGTCGCCGCATTGCTTCAGGACGTGGGCCATGGTTTCGGCGACGGCATAGCCGTAGACCGGGAAGGCGCTGGTCGTATCGCCGTCCGGATAGTATTTCTCCATGAACGACAGCCAGGTCTTGTGGGCGGAATCGGTCTTCCACTGCGGATCGGTGGGATCCTTGAGGTAGGCGGTGGATAGAATACCCTTGGCGTGATCGAAGCCAGCAGGCTTCATCACCGCTCCCACAGAAGCCGAAACGTTATTGAGAATGTGCAACGGCCGCCATTCGAGTTCGGCCGCCTTCGTGATTGCCTGTGCGGCAAATTTCGGCGTGGTGACGTCGAATAAGATGTCCGCGCCCGATGCCTTCAGGCTGATCATCTGCGAATCGACGGTCGGCTCGGTGGTGTCGTAGGACTTCTCGGCGACGATCTTCAGCTTGCCGCCAAGGCCGTCCTTGAAGCCCTTCAGGTAATCCATGCCGTAGTCGTCGTTCTGATAGAGAATCGCAACCTTGCCGTCGGGACGATGCTTGAGGAGGTATTTGGCGTAGACTTGGGCCTCGCTCCGGTAGCTGGGCTGCCAGCCCATGGTCCACGGAAAGTCCTTCGGATCGTTCCATTTGGTCGCGCCGGTGGCAATAAACAACTGCGGTACTTTTTTATCGTTCATGTAGCGCTCGATCGCCGTGTTGCTCGGTGTGCCGAGGCTATTGAAGATCAACAGCACGTTGTCGTCTTCGACCAACTTGCGAGCCTGTTCGACCGCCTTCGGCGGACTGTAGCCGTCGTCGTAGGAAATGAAGTCGATCCTGCGGCCGTTGATGCCGCCGCCATCGTTGATCATGTTGAAGTAGGCCGCCTCGGTTTTACCGATAGTGCTGTAGGCCGAGGCCGGACCGCTGTAGGGCATGATATTGCCGATCTTGATGATGCCGCGGTTGGCCCCTCCGCCGTGCCGCTCAGGTGCGGCCAGTGAGGCGCTTGCAAGCGGCGAGGCCAGATTGACGGCGCCGATTGCGAGACCGGCCTTCAGCAGTGTGCGCCGCGGGATGCGGCGGTCGAACAGGGTGGTTGTTGTCATGTGGACATCTCCTGGTTTCAAGGTTGCCCCCGAATTCCAGTGATGCATTGGCGCGGACCAGCGCCGAGGCGAGGGGTGGACGCGACTCCCCCTGAGTTTGCGCCCGCAAATGTAGGCGCCTGCGGGTGAAGGGAATATGTCCAGCGGATTAACTCTCGTTCACACGCGCGACAATCGCTTCAACGCCGGAATGCCAGGCGGTCCCAGGTGACGCCGGGACGGTTGAAGTGGCTGTCGCCGCCCTCGAGCCGCTGGATACAGGTCAGGCCATGCGTTTCCGCAAGCGCGATCGTCTCCGAGGCCGGGACATCGAACATACGGCGGCCGGCAGGCACCGGCCCATGGCGCTGCGTCAGCATCATCAGGCCGCCGGAGCGTAGAAGACCAGCGATGACAGGCATCGCGCGGACCCGCTCGATAGCGTCGAGGTGCATCCAGACCGCCGTCAGCATCACTACATCGAAGGTGTGTTCGCGCGCCGCCAGCAGGCGCAGATCGGGCAAGCTATCGTCGACCCAATCGATCCGGGGCGAGGGATGCAGATGCTTCGCGCGCAGGCGCAATGCAGCCGTCGGCTCGACTGCTGTGACGAGATGACCGAGGTCGGCAAGGCCGGCCGCGTCGCGGCCGGTACCGGACCCGATATCGAGCACACGGGCCGGCGGCCGTGGCAGCAGGTGCAGGACGTGCCGGTGGACATCGGCGAAGGGCAAGCTCTCGTATTGTCGGACGAGCGCGTCAGCTTCGCTGGCGTAGCCTTCCGTTCCGCGCGGTCCATTGTCCGGCATGGTCTCTCCCGCGGTTCTATGGCGCCGGACGCCGTGCGATCCGTCCCGCTTCCACGTCGAAAATCTCGCTGCCCGCGCCGATCTCCGCAAACGCGGCCGGATCCGCGCCGGTCATCCAGACCTGTGCGCCGAGGTTCGACAATTCGTTGAACAGCGCGGCGCGGCGGCCGGGATCGAGGTGCGCCACCACCTCGTCGAGCAGCAGCAATGGCGTGATGCCGGTCATTTCGGCGACGAGACCAGCATGCGCGAGCACGAGCCCGATCAGCAGCGCCTTCTGCTCGCCGGTGGAGGCATCCTTTGCCGGCATATTCTTGGGCGCATAGACCACCTCGAGATCGGTGAGGTGCGGGCCATCGAGCGTGCGGCCGGCCGCGGCATCGCGAGCGCGATTGTCGCGCAGGATCTCGCGATAGCGATCCTCCACCGCCGTTGCCGGCTCGGTGAGCAGGGCATTTTCCATCCAGCCGTCGAGCCGGATCCTCGCCGACGGGAAGGCCGAAGCCGCGCCGCGTGCATCCAGCGCGGCGGCGAGCCGTGTCACGGTTTGCGCGCGCATCGCTGCCACCGCGACGGCCAGCTCAGCGGTTTCGTGTTCGACGGCGCCGCACCAGTGGTCGTCGTAGTTGCGTACCTCCAGCAGGCGATTACGCGAGCGCAGGCTGCGATCAAGCGCCGACACGCGGCTGGAATGATCGCTGTCGATCGCCAGCACCAGACGATCGAAGAAGCGCCGCCGCTCCGACGCCGCGCCCGTGAACAGCCCATCCATCGCCGGCGTCAGCCACACCATGCGCAGATGGTCGCCGAAGGCCGCCGCCGAACCCACCGGCTCACGGTCGATCCGGCAGCGCCGGCCGGTGGATTCGCCGCCTGATGCATCGATACCGGTGCCGAGCGTGGCCAGGCCGAGCGCGCCTTCGACTTCGGCCGAGATTGCCCAGGAGCCGTCGCCCTGGATGTCGGCGACGTCCTCGCGCGTGGCACGGCGCAGCCCGCGGCCGGGCGACAGGAAGGAAATCGCCTCGATGCAATTGGTCTTGCCGGCGCCGTTCGGTCCGACCAGCACGACCATCTCGCCACGCGTCTCCAGCGTTGCCGCGTGGTAGTTGCGGAAGTGGGTGAGGCTGAGACGGTGGATGCGCGAGGCGGTCATCGTTCGCTTGTGATGGTCATGATCGGGCTCGTCCCGGCCATCCACGTCTTGGATACTTTACGAGCGTCGAATGGCAAAGACGTAGATGCCCGGCACAAGGCCGGGCATGACGAAAAAACGTCGGGAAAGGAAGTGCTCTTCACACCCGCATCGGCATCAGCACGTAGAGTGCGTTCTTGGAATCTTTGTCCTGCACCAGCGTTGGCGAGCCGGGATCGGCGAGCTTCAGAACCGCGACCTCGCCCTCGATCTGGGCGGCGATATCCAGCAGATAGCGCGAGTTGAATCCGATATCGAGCGCGTCCGAGGCGTATTCGACCTCGAGTTCCTCAGTCGCGCTGCCGGAATCCGGGTTGGTCACCGAGAGGATGAGCTTGCCCGCCGACAGCGCCAGTTTCACGGCCCGGCCGCGCTCGCTCGAAATCGTCGAGACGCGATCGACCGCCGCCTCGAAATCCTTCTTGTCGACGACCAGTTCCTTGTCGTTGTTCTGCGGAATCACGCGGCCGTAGTCCGGGAAGGTGCCGTCGATCAGCTTCGAGGTCAGCACGACGTTGCCGATGGTGAATCGGATCTTGCCTTGCGACAGTTCGATGCCGACTTCGGCCTCGTTGTCCTCGATCAGCCGCTGCACCTCGCCGACGGTCTTGCGCGGAATGATGACGCCGGGCATGCCGCCGGCGCCGTTCGGCAGCGCGAGATCGACCTGTGCCAGGCGGTGACCGTCGGTCGCGACACCACGCAGCGTGGCGTTCTTGGCGCTGCCGGCGCCGTGCAGGTAGATGCCGTTGAGGTAGTAGCGGGTTTCCTCGGTCGAGATCGCGAACTGGGTGCGATCGATCAGCCGCTTCATGTCGGCGGCGGCCAGCGTAAACGAATGCGTCATGTCGCCAGCGGCGAGATCTGGGAAGTCGTTCTCCGGCAGCGTCTGAAGGGTGAAGCGCGAACGTCCGGCGCGGATCGCCAGCACCGAGCGGTCGCCGTCGCCTTCCAGTACGATCTGCGAGCCGTCCGGGAGCTTGCGCACGATGTCGTAGAACATGTGCGCCGGAACCGTGGTTGAGCCGCTGGTTCCGGTTTCGGCGGCCAGCGTTTCCGTCACTTCGAGATCGAGGTCCGTCGCCTTCAACGACAGCTTGGAGCCCTCGGCACGAACCAGCACGTTCCCCAGGATGGGAATCGTGTTCCGCCGTTCGACCACGCGATGCACGTGGCCAAGCGATTTCAGCAGTTGCGCGCGTTCGACGGTGACCTTCATTGCAAATCCGTCCGATCCAAATTCACGTTCTGTGATGAAAATGCCGCGGGGACCGCGGCACCAAAATCCGGAGTTCAAGGCCGATTTTGCTCAAATCCGGGGGGACTGCAAGGTGACGCGGATAACCGGCCGGCGCAAGCCTGTGGCTCGCCCCGATCCGGCTTTCCCCGGTATTTTGCCAGAAAATGCCTGTGCCGGGCCTATTCCTGAAGCTGGCGCTTCAGCAACTCGACCTCGTCCGAAAGGGTCGCATCCTTCGACACCAGCGCCTCGATCTTGCGCACGGCATGCAGCACCGTGGTGTGATCGCGGCCTCCGAAGCGGCGGCCGATCTCGGGCAGGGAGCGCAACGTCAGGGTCTTCGCCAGATACATCGCGACCTGCCGGGGCCGCACCACGTTCGCGGTCCGGCGCGAGGACAAGAGGTCCGAACGGCTGACATTGTATTGCCGGGCAACCACCCGCTGGATGTCTTCGATCTTGATCCGCTTGGGTTCCTGCGGGCGGATCAGGTCTCGCACTTCGCGCTCGGCCATCTCCAGCGTCACCGGCTGCGCATTGAGCTTGCTGTGGGCGAGCAGGCGATTGATCGCGCCTTCGAGGTCGCGTCCGTTGTGGGTGATGGCTTTCGCCAGATAGTCCAGCACCGGCTCCGGCACATCGAAGCTCGCATGATGCACCCGCGCCGCCTCGACGCGCGATTTCAGGATGCCGAGCCGCAGTTCTTCGCCGAGCGATCCCATTTCCACGACCAAGCCGCCGGCGAGCCGCGAGCGCACGCGATCGTCGAGGCTTTCGAGATCGGACGGCGGCCGGTCGGCTGCGATTACGACCTGACGGCCGGCGTCGATCAGTGCATTCAGCGTGTGGCAGAACTCGGCCTGCGTCGATTTACCCTGCAGAAATTGCAGGTCGTCGATCACCAGAACGTCGATGCCGCGAAGCGCTTCCTTGAAGGCCAGCGCCGTCTGGCTCTTGAGCGCAGCGACGAAGCCGTACATGAATTTTTCCGCGGTGAGGTAGAGAACCTTGCGCTCGTTGCCGGCATTGCCGGCCCAAGTGACGGCCTGCAGAAGGTGGGTTTTGCCGAGTCCCACACCCGCATGGATATAGAGCGGGTTGAACATGACGGCATCGCCGCGTCGGCCTTCGGCGACCTGACGCGCCGCGGCATAAGCGAGCGTGTTGGAGCGGCCGGTGACGAAGCTTGCGAAAGTCAGGCGCGGATCGAGCGGCGAACCGCCGAGCGCATCGTGGCTCGCGGAGACTGGCGTGGTCGCCGTCGTCTTCAGATCGGCATGGGGCCGGCCATCGCCCGGCTCGACACGTCGCGGATCGGTCGCCACTGCTGGTTCCTTCGCCGGAGCCGCGCAGCGCATAGCCGACCGCACTGTCAGATCGATCCGGTGAACGTCCGGTAGCTCGGCTTGCCAGCAGGCGAGAACGCGCTCGGCATAGTGCGCCTGGATCCAGCTCTTCAGGAACCGGGTCGGGACCGACAGGTGGACGCTTTCCCCCTGCACGCTCTCCAGGTCCATCCGCGCGAACCAGCTCGAATAGACATCCTCTCCAACCGTCGAGCGCAACCGACCTTTGACCCGCGACCAGCGATCCTGTTCCATGTTTGACATCTGTGTGGCGACTTCTCTGATTTGAATGACGTTGCGGCCCGGCCGCTCTGCAAACAATGGGTCATGCATTTTGTTGCAATGACCCGACCTTCAGCGTGCTTTGTTTCAGCCAACAACCAGCCATTCGGCGAAGCGCCGCAGGCAGTTCAGGTGGTGGGAAACGCAGTGGACGCGAGGTCAGCGACTACTCGACGGTCTGTCTAGAATTCTCGTCGGGGGACGCACAGACACGGCACTCGAAGGAAAACCGCGCAAGCCAACCGCGCGATGATGTTCCGTGGCGTTTTTCTCAGGCATAGTCTCCCCCTTCTCGCCGCGATGGATCGCGTCAAGACATCCGTTCAGATGCATTTCAAATTCAGTCCGCGATGCCCCGCATGGCGATCGCTACGCCGCGCACTCTACCTACCCGTCCAACTCGCTCGCGCAGCCGCTTTCAGTCCGAAGATGCAGAATGATCTGTAGCGTATCTCTCTTGCTTATCGATGCTCTGTCCGAGCACCGGGTTTGAGAAATTTCGACACAGCACATCCGTTCTCATATTGCTATGAGCTGCAACTCCAGCATCGCTTGGAAAGCGTCACTAACGTGCACATCGCCGCCGATTTGCATGTCCACTCAAGACTCTCAAACCGCGCTGATCTGGAGAGCTATGAGTGACGCGCGCAAGAAAGGAATACACGACGCTCCAATTCCCGCAACGGCTTTCGTCTCGTTCGGGTGCGACGGAAAAGCAGCGACCGCACGCGATATGATCGACACTTGCTGCATCGCTGCGGCATCTTTTTGAATCTGCGCGCGGATTCGAAGCGCGCGCCAGGTGTCGCAAATTCGTCGCGGGTGTCCAAAATATTTTAAAAAACCGTAAAGCGGAGCGAGGCGCCGGCTCATTTTGGAAGTGCTTCGTCACACTATGTGGATAAGTGATTATCGACGCGCGTTTTTTTCTGTCTGTTTTTGAGGGTAACCCGCGCCGGTCGCGCTGGATTGAAATCGAATGCGCCGGCGAGGGTATCTCGTCGATGTCATCGAACCGACATGAACTCGCGAGGCCGCAGGCCAATCGCCGGTCGACGTTTCGCGGTGCGAACCGGGATGTGAGATCGCGGAATGCCGAGACGGTGTGTCAGCATAAAAAAGGCCCGGCGCTTGGCCGGGCCTTTCAAACGAGAATGTCGCTGACGAATAACGTCGCCGATCAGCTTACTTCGCGAGCTTCGCGATCTGATGCGTCAGGCGCGATACCTTCCGGCTCGCATTGTTCTTATGAATGATGTTGCGCTGGGCGGCCCGCATCAGTTCCGGTTCAGCCCGGGTCATCGCCTTGATGGCCGCGTCACGATCGCCCTTCGCGATCGCTTCCTCGACGATCCGGATCGACCCGCGCATCTGGGTGCGCCGCGATTTGTTGACGGCGGTGCGGCGGGCAATCTTGCGCGTCGCTTTCTTGGCGGAAGTCGTATTGGCCATGGTCTCCAACTATCCTTCGCAGGGTCTCACCGCGAGAGGCCGGCCAGTACCGGTCATTCGACGACGCGGGTGGGCCTGCAGGTGAGCCTGAATGTGTTTCCGGGTGTTCCTGAAAATGCCATCCTCGGAGCGAACAGGTTCACGAGGTGTCGTCGTTCAAAGAACAGCGGCGGCAGGATTGCCCCCGCCGCCATCGGCGGTCCTTATAGAGGGCCTGGTCTGGAGCGTCAACGGCTTCTCGTGCAGATGCCGCGATAAATAGCGCTAAGACACTGGCGAGGTTGAATTTCCTGTCTTCGGCCGGTAATGGGCGGTCGGCAGGTCCGGTAGCTGGAGGGCAGGTGAGGCATGATCCGCGGGTTTTTTCGCTTGATAGGGCTGCTGCTGCTTGCCGGCGGTTTCGTCTTCCTGGTCTATGACGGAGCGCGCTCGATCGCCGATCAGGCCGTGCGGCTGACGAGGTTCGGCGAATTCTGGAACGATATCCACCAGACCAGTCAGCAGGCGGTGCGGACCTGGATGGAAGCTTCGGCTCCCTGGCTGTGGGATCACGTCGTCAAGGTGATTTTGAATCAGCCGGCCTTCGCAGTGCTCGCCGTCGTCGGCATTCTCCTGATGTTGCTGTTCCGGCCGCGGCGGCCATTGATCGGTTACTCGCGGAACTGATCTCCGGCCGATATGAGCCGCACTCCTGAAAAAATACCATTTGTTAACCATAGCGGTGCAGAACCGGAGACATCTTATGACAAGGGATGGGTCCAGTGCCCGGCGCGCGCGCATTTAAAAAGGCATTGGCAGTCGCGGTGACCGCGCTGGCGCTGTCCGGCTGCATGCGGCGTCCGGTGCCGGTGGCTGGGGTCGCGCCGCATAGCAATCTCGATGCCATGGCCTATGGCGGACAGCCAGGCGCCGTACCGTCTGCCTATCGCGGTGCACCGCCTTCTGCTTACGCCGCTCCTGTCGTCTATGCCGCAGCGCCGCCGGTCGTGCACGATCCCGCCTATCGCCTCGATGCCGGCGACCGGCTGCGTATCGTGGTCTACGGCCAGGAAGGCCTCACCAATACCTATCTGGTCGATGCCGGCGGCCACATCACCATGCCGCTGATCGGCTCGGTTGCGGCGCGCGGCAGGACACCGGCCGAACTCGCCGCTGCCATCGCCGCGAAACTGCGCAACGGCTACATCCGCGAGCCCTATGTCGCCGCCGAGATCGAAGCCTACCGTCCGTTCTTCATTCTCGGCGAGGTCGCAGCGCCCGGCCAGTATCCGTTCGTGCCGAACATGACGGTGGAGAGCGCGGTCGCCATCGCCGGCGGCTTCTCGCCCCGCGCCAAGCGCGACACCGTCACCGTCACCCACACCGATGCGCGCGGCACCGTCCGCCTCGTGGTGCCCGCCACCACATCGCTCAGCCCCGGCGACACCGTCGTCGTCGGCGAACGCTGGTTCTGAGTACCGCGCTTATGCCTTGAGATGCTTGGCGAAGAAGGCGAGGCTGCGCTCGCCGGCGAGATCAGAGCTTGCCTTGTCGTAGCTTGCGCGCTCGTCGCAACTGAAGCCATGCTGAGCGCCAGGGTAGACGAAGATTTCGACATCGGGCCGCTTGCTGCGGATGGTTTCGACGTCGGTCAAGGGGATGCTAGTATCCTTCTCGCCAAAGTGCAGCATGGTCGGCACTTTCGGCTTGTCGTCGGCGAAGCGCGCGATGACGCCGCCGTAGTAGCCGATCGCCGCGGTCAGGCCTGACAGTTTTGTCGCCGCCGCATAGGCGACGCTGCCGCCGAGACAGAAGCCGACGATGCCGACCGGTCCCACGCCTTTCACTGCATCGATCGCAGCCTGGGTGTCGCGCAGCATCGCCGGCCAATCGGGATTGGCGATGAATTTTCGCGCCACCGCGACCTCTTCAGGCGAATAACCAGACTGAAAATTGCGCTCGCTTCGATCGAAGATCGCCGGCGCGATGGCGGCATAGCCTTTTGCTGCGTAGCGGTCGCACACCGCGCGGATGTGATGATTGACGCCGAAGATTTCCTGGATCACGACGATCGCGGCCTTGGGTGCCGTCGCGGGATCGGCGCGGTAGGCGCCGAGTTGAAAGCCGTCCGAAGCGGTCAGGGTCAGATCTTGTCCCACGTCATTTACTCCTTGAGTTATGCAAATGCGGATGTGGATCGATCATCCGCGGGCCGTTGGTGTTTTGCGAAAGCGGTCCGGGCGTTCGCTCGTTGCCCTTATCGCCACATCCAGTTGCGGCCCCAGTCGCCCTTCCAGCCGGTGAGCCGGCCGCGGCGGAATTGCAGATAGAGCCGATCCTTGCGATCGAAGAATCCGCTGCCGCCATAGGTTCGGAATGCCAGGAAGATTTCATTACCGGGACGGCCGCTGATGTAGTTCAGGGGCACGCCCAGCGCGGCTGCCGCCGTGGTCTCATCCATCCCGAATGCCAGCGGCGTGTTGTTCGATAGTGTCGCCGTGAAGGGCGGCGAATGCGGTGGAATCTCGGGAGGTTGCGCATTGCAGGGGGCAAGGCTTGCGAGCAATGCGGCGATTCCCGCCAGGATCAACGCCAATGGTTGTCGGCTCATGATGGTGTCCTTGTGTCGAGACCATCCAGAAATGGCGTCACCGCATCGATGAACGCCTGCGGCTGGTCGATATTGACCGCGTGCCCCGCCGCCGGAATGACCACCTTCCGTGCGCCGGGAATTTTTGCCGCCATGTAGTCGGATGCCGGCAGGAATGGTGTGTCGTCAGCTCCGACCACCACCAGCGACGGCACCTTGATATGGGGAAGCAATTCGATCACGCGAGCATCGCGCTGGGTCAGCATACCACGCGCGGCCAGCGCCAGGCCGCTGGCGTCGCGATGGTGGACCGTCGAGCGTTCGCGGCTGGCGTTTTTCAGCGAGGCCAAGCCTTCGCGCTCAAAACGATCGCCGGTGTCGTGAGCGCGTTTGTTCCAAACCGCGCGCGCGTCGTCCTTCTTGAAGCCCGGGCCAGTGTCGATAATGAGCAGTGCGCGGACCCGGTCCGGATGGGCGCGGTAAAACGCAAGCGACATGTAACCGCCGAGGGACAGGCCGCCGACAATGGCGCGTTCTGTGCCAATGTGATCCAGCAGCGCCGCCATGTCACCCACGGTGAGATCTTCGCTATAGGCCGAGGGATCGCTGGGATAGTCGGACTGTCCGTGGCCGCGCATGTCCCACAGCACCAGCGTATGCTGCTTCGCGAGCGCATTGATCTGTTCGGCCCACATCGCCGAGGTCGAGGAGTAGCCGTGCGTCAGCAGCAGCGCCGGCCCGCTGCCGTGAACCTCGTAGTGGATGTTTACACCGTCGCGGTCGAGCTTGGGCATTGGCGGCCTTCCCAGAATTCAGTCAGCATTCATGACCATTGTAACGCGCAGGTCCGACGACGCGGGAAAATTCGCGATCACATTTATCTAGCGCGGTTTCATCTGCCGAACCGTTATGACAAAGCCGTCGCATCGCACAAATCTGCGGCGTGGAATTCTTTTGCCGCCGCCGTTCGAAGTCCAATTTGATCGATTCTAATTTCGATTGCCTTCGAATGACAAGGCGATCATGCTTCCAGCCAGGCCGACATCGACCCGGTGGATGTCGGACCGGTTGCCCACACGTGAGTTGCCGCCGTAAGCGGCTTCATACACCGGAGGGGAAGAAACGATGGCTACTCTGAATATCAACGGACGAAATATGTCCGTGGAGGCAGCCGGCGATACGCCGCTGCTCTGGGTCATCCGCGAACAATTACAGATGACCGGCACAAAATTCGGCTGCGGCGCCGGCCTCTGCGGTGCCTGCACGGTGCACGTCAATGGCGAAGCCGTTCGCTCCTGCCAGACATCGGTTCACGATGCCGTGGGCAAGAAGATCACCACCATCGAAGGGTTGAGTGCCAAGGGTGATCATCCCTTGCAGAAAGCCTGGATTGCCGAGCAGGTGCCGCAATGCGGTTACTGCCAGTCGGGACAGATCATGCAGGCGGCTTCGCTGCTCGCCAAGAACAGCAACCCGAGCAAGGAAGAGGTGGTCGCGCACATGGACGGCAACCTGTGCCGCTGCATGACCTATTCGCGCATCCAGAAAGCGATCATGCGGGCCGCGCACGAAATGCGCACCGCGTCCGCCGGAACCGAGCGGAGGCACACATGAATACCCACGTGAAAATCACCAAGAGCGAGCCTGCCGATCTCTCGCGCCGTTCGTTCCTCATCGGCACCGCTGCAGCCGGCCTTGCGCTCGGCTACTCGGCTGTTCCCGGAATGGTCGGAGATGACCAGGCACTTGCCGCGACTGCCAAGAACTTCGATCCAAGCGTCTGGTATGCGATCGCGCCGGACGGGGTCGTGACCGTGACGGTCGGCAAGGCCGACATGGGTCAGCACATCGCGTCCACCATGGCTCAGCTCATCTCCGAAGAGCTCGGCTCGAACTGGAAGGACATGCGCATCCATCTCGCGACCAACGATCCGAAATTCAACGATCCGGTGCTCGGCGCGCAGATCACCGGCGGAAGCTGGAGCACGATGATGAACTTCGATGCGATGAGCCGCGCGGGTGCCGCAGGCCGCATCGCGTTGACGGAGGCGGCCGCCGGCATGATGGGCGTCCCGGCCAGCGAACTGACCGTCCGCGATTCCGTGATCATGCACACCAAATCGAAGAAGTCGAAGACGTTTGCCGACGTCGTCAAGAGCGGCAAGATCACCAAGACCTTCACGCCGGACGATCTCAAGGCGATCACGCTCAAGACGCCCGATCAATACACCAAGGTCGGCGTCTCGGTGCCGCAGTTGGACATTCCCGACAAGACCCGGGGGGCTGCCAAATACGGCATCGATGTCATGCTTCCGGACATGGTGTATGGCAAGCTGGTGACGCCGCCGGTGCGCTACGGCGCAACGGTGAAGTCGGTCGATGACAGCGCGGCGAAGAAGGTGCCGGGCTTCATCAAGACCGTGGTCATCGACGACAAGACCAAGACGACGACGGGTTGGGTGGTGGCGGTCGCCAAGACCTACATCGACGCCCAGAAGGCAGCCGACGCGCTGAAGATCACCTACGACAATGGACCGAACGCCAAGCTGTCGAGTCAGTCGCTGTTCGATGAGGCGAAGCGTCTGCAAGGCCTTAGCGATTCCGGAGAGTTCTTCGTCAAGGATGGCGATCCGGCAACGGCACTGGGCTCCGCGGCGAAAGTGATCGAGGCGGAATACACCACCAACATCAACATCCATTGCCCGATGGAGCCGATGAACGCTGTGGCCGAGTTCAAGGGCGACATCCTGCACGTCTATACGGGTAATCAGTTCGCGACCCGCTCGGGTGCGATCGCGGCTGGAGCGGCCGGGATCGACCCCAAGCATGTGGTAATGCACCAGATGTATCTGGGCGGCGGTTTCGGCCGGCGTCTCGATGGCGACATGACGGTGCCTGCGGTGCAGGCGGCGAAAGCCGTCGGCAAGCCAGTCAAGGTGATCTACTCGCGCGAGAACGACATGACGATGGATTTCTCGCGTCCGCTCACCTACCAGAAAGTCAAGGCGGGACTCGACGGCGACGGCAAGCTGGTCGCGATCAGCCATGATGTGGTGTCGGCCTGGCCGACCGCGCGCTGGGGAATCCCAGATTTCCTGTCGCCGTCGGTCGACAAGAAGGGCCCGCTCGACGCGTTCACCGTGAACGGCGCGGACTTCTTCTATACCGTGCCGAACCACTACGTCCGGGCGATCAAGAACGAGATGGCGCACGAGGCCACGCCGTCCGGTCAGTTGCGGTCGGTGGCGCCCGGCTGGACCTTCTGGGCCGTTGAAAGCATGATCGACGAGATCGCACACGCGGCTGGCAAGGATCCGGCGCAGTTCCGCATCGAACTGCTGGACGGCAAGGGTAAGAACGACGGCGGCGCGCAACGTCTCCGCAATACCTTGCTCGCCGCGATGGGGCTTGCCGGCTACGGCTCGCTCAAGCTGCCGAAGGGCGAGGGCATGGGCGTCGCCTGCGTCTCTTCACAAGAGAGAAAGACCGCGAGCTGGACCGCCTGTGCGGCCCATGTCGCGGTCGCGCCATCGGGCGAGGTGACGGTGAAGAAGCTCACCGTCGCCACCGATGTCGGTACGCAGGTCAACCCTGACGGGATCCGTGCTCAGGTTGAGGGTGCGGCGTTGTGGGGACTGTCGCTCGCGCTGTACGAGAAGGCGACGCTGAAGGACGGCGGCATCGAGCAGACCAACTTCGACAGCTACATGCCGCTGCGGATGAGCCAGCTACCTGAGGTGACGGTCAACGTCATCTCCAACGGCGAGCATGCCACCGGTGTCGGCGAACCGGCGGTGACCGTGATCGCGCCTGCCATCGGCAACGCGGTCTTCAACGCGGTCGGTGCCCGCGTACGTGAATTGCCGATCACCGCGGAAGCGGTCAAGGCGGCGATGAAGGCCTGACAGGTACCTGCAAATAAAATCAATCCGCCGGAAGCGCTGCTTCCGGCGGATTTTTTTGGCTATGAATCGCGCATCTTCAAGCGAGGACGCCTTTGCCCAGCGCGAGGATCGCGTCCGTGAACGCCTTCGGATCCTCCTGCGGCGGATTGTGGCCGACATTGGCGAGCACACGGCGTTCGTAATGCGCGCCGAAATATTCCGGATGACCTTCCGAACCCTGCATCGGCGTCACGCCGTCCACAGCGCCATGAATGGTGATGGTGGGCACGCGGATGATCGGCTGCCCGGCGAGTTGCGCCTCGATGCCCGCATAGCGCGGATCTCCTGGCGCGGCCTTCATGCGATGCCTGTAGGACTGGATCACCACGTCGACGAAATCCGCATTGTCGAAGGACTTTGCCGTTCGCTCGTAAGTCGCGTCGTCGAACGTCCAGGTCGGCGACCACAAGGACCACAGCAGCCGGCACAACGCACGGCGGTTCTCGGTTAATCCGTTGCGGCCGCGTTCGGTATGAAAATAATATTGATACCAGTAGCGCAGCTCCTGCTCCGGCGCGGCCGGCTGGTGCGATACGGCAATGTTCTGGATGTTGTAGCCGCCGCAGGTGACAAGCCCGATCACGCGCTCGGGCCACAGGGCGGATACGATGCACGCGGCGCGGCCGCCCCAGTCAAAGCCTGCCAGCACGGCGCGGGGCAGCTTCAATGCATCGAGCAGTTCGAGAAGATCATGGCCGAGCGCCGCCTGCTCGCCGGAGCGTGGCGTGTCCGGCGACAGGAAGCGCGTCGGGCCATAGCCGCGCAGATAGGGCACGAAGGTGCGGTAGCCGGCCCGGTTGAGTATCCCGACCACGTCATCGTATCCGCGCGGATCGTAGGGAAATCCATGCAGCAGCACGACCGGCGTTGCGTCGGCCGGGCCGCTTTGCTCGCAGGCAATATCGAGCACGGATGTTCGAACGGTGATCAGATCGGCCAAGGGTCTCTCCGTGCGCTTTTCATTATTGCGGGCCTGCCTTGCGGGCGCTCTCCATGGCTGACTGGTCGATTCGCCGAAGAGTTGCTGAAATTCCTTGCGAAATCGCTGGGAGGCTGCTTTTCGCTTGAATTATCGGCGTACCGCTATGCAAGCATTAATAATACCCCTTAAGCTTCGCGAATCTACTTATCGGCTAAAGTTCCCAGCGCCGAACTGCAAGCCGATGAGGATGAATGACCACTCTCACAACTGGATCGCCCGCAAGGCGCCGCCTGCTCCTGGCGTCTGACCGCAGCGATCAAAGCGGCGAACTCGCGGCCATCCTGCAACGCGCCGGCGAGGTCGAGACCATTCCGACCTCGGATATTCCGGAGGTGCCTGCGAACAAGTTTGCCGGCATCGTCGTCGATATCAATTTACGCTCGGCCGAAAGCGTGCAGCGGGTGCGCGACAAGCTGCGCGGCGAGGCCTATCGCTCGGTGCCTCGGCTGTTCGTCCTGGCGGACGCGCTTCACCACGGTTCGATGCAGGCGTGGGCGCTCGGCGCCACCGATACCATTTCACGTCCATTCGATGCGCAGAGCATCCTGCAACGCATTCGCTCCGCATTTCCTGACGGCGATGTCTACGATGCGACGGCGAGCGGCAAGGCGCTGAATCGAGGCATTGCCGCGGCGCATGCCGTGCTGGTCAAGATATTCGATCGGCTTCCGACCGGAATTCCGCTTGCGTTCAGCGACGTGCTGGAGGCGGAAAATCAAATATTAAAGGCGATCAAGCGCTCGTCGTTGCGCGAGTGGCTCACCGCGGTCGGCCGTCATCACACTCATAGCTATCGGCATTGTCTGTTCGTCACAGGGTTCGCGGTGGCCTTCGCCCAGCACCTCGGCATGCGCGAGGACGATCAGCGCCGGTTGGCGCGCGCGGCATTGCTGCATGACGTCGGCAAGGCCTTCATTCCCGTGGAAATCCTCGACAAGCCGGGCAAACTGACGGACGAGGAGATGGGGCAGATACGACAGCACCCGCGCCTCGGTTATGAAGCCCTGATGAAGCAGGGTGGTTTCCCGCCCGAGATGCTCGACGTGGTCTTGCATCATCACGAGTTACTCGATGGTTCGGGGTATCCCGACGGTCTGCGCGGTGATCAGATCAGCGATATCGTGCGCCTGACCACGATCGTGGATATTCATGCCGCGCTGGTCGAGAACCGGGCCTACCGCCTGCCGTTCACCCACGCCAAGGCTTTCGCTATCATGGAAGAAATGGGTGACAAGCTCGATCAGCACCTGCTGCAGGCTTTTCGTCCGGTCGCGATGGGCTATTGAGTGCCTGCGCGCTAAACTAGGCCAGCATCTTTCGCAGCTCCGCCTTCGCGACCTTCTCCAGGGTCGAGCGCGGCATGTCGTCGACGAAGCGAATCTCGTGAGGCACCTTGAAATCGGCGAGCGCGCCGCGGCACGCGGTCATCACCGCGTCGTGTAGCGCGGTCGCCATGCCGGTTGTCCCGTCGCGCGGAATGATAAAGACGACGGGGACTTCGTCCAGCATCGGATGCTTCTTGGCCACCACCGCAGCCTCGCGCACACCGGGCACGGTGATGACGATCTGTTCGATCTCGGATGCTGCGACATTCTCGCCACCGACCTTCAGCATGTCCTTGGCGCGGTCGCCGAACCTGATGAAGCCGCGTTCCATGAGCGTCACCCGGTCGCCCGTCAGGAAATAGCCGCGCTCGTCAAAACTGTCGCGTGTCGCCTGCTCGTTGTGAAGATACTCCTTGAACAGCGAAAGACCGGGGATGCCGCGGATCGACAGATTGCCGGTCTCGCCGACGGCCGTTGGAGTGCCGTCGTCATTGGTCACGCGAATTCCGTACTCGGGCGCGGCACGACCGATCGCCATCGGTGTATTCGGCTGATCCACTTCCCCGATGATGCCATGGGTGATGGTTTCGGTCATGCCCCACCAGCCGATGATCTTGACACCGAAGACGGAGAACGCCGGCGGCTCGCAAACCGCCGTGCCCCAGAGCCGGAAGGTATGCTGCTTCGGGATTTCGCGATCCAGCAATGCCTTCATGCAAAACGGAATCGTCGAGGTCCAGGTGCAGCGATGCTCGGCCGCGACGGTCCAGAAGCGGCTTGCCGAAAAACGTGGCTGGATCACGCAGGTCGCGCCGACCCACAGGCTCGACAACATGGAGTAGGCCAGCGCATTGGTGTGAAATAGCGGCAGATAGGTCTGGTGCACGTCGTTCGCGTGCAGATCCTGATGCGCGGCGTTGACCTTCGCGCCCCACAGCGCATTGGCATGGGTCCATAGCACCGCTTTCGGCCGCGAGGTGGTGCCCGATGTGTACTGCACGCTGCATGGCGCGAACGGATCGGCGGGACGGCGTGGCCGATCGGCGCTGTCGGCGAACAGCGATTCAAAACGCTCGGCCCGCGCGGGTATATTTCCCTGTGCGGGCGATACGCCGGCATCGTGGGAAATCACTGCCATCCAGCGCAGGTTGCGGCAGCTCGCGGCCACAAGGCTCGCATAGGCCGGCTGGGTGATCGCGGCTACGGCGCCGCAATGATCGGCGAAGTATTCGATCTCGGCCGCAGCGGAGCGGGTGTTGGTGGTGACCGCGATGGCGCCGAGTTCGACGCACGCGAACCAGGCCAGGAGCGCCTCGATGCAGTTGTCGAGATGGATCAGAACGAAGTCGCCCGGCTTGACGCCGCGGGCTACGAGACCGGCGGCCAGCGCGCCGACCCGGTCGTGGAATTCGCCATAGTTCCATGTCCGGGCCGGTGCATCGAACGGTGCCCAGATCAGGAACGGGTGATCCCGGCGGGTTTCAGCCCGCATCCGCAGCAGCCACGGCACGTCGAGGCCGGCAAACGGGCCAATATCTCCGGGTCGAATGGCGGGTCGAGTCATCGTCATTTCCATCCCTGTTTTTCTTGCTTGGGTTCCCGTCAAAAGATACGCGGTCCCATGGCGGAAGTCACACCGCCGTCATGCGAGTCTTCTATGGCCACGGGTCAGGCGTTGTTCGGAGACGTTCCTGTGACTCAATCGGCTCGCGCCGTTCGGCGCGCCACGGCGGTGGGACTGAATTCGGCGGTTCATCGCAGCAAGGCCCTCACGCGGGCCGGACTTCTGGAAAGGGCGTTCACCTTTGCCTTCCGGGGCCTGGTCTACCCGCAGATCTGGGAGGACCCCGTGGTCGATATGGCCGCGCTCGAGATCCGGCCGACGGATCATATCGTCGCGATTGCGTCGGGAGGCTGCAACGTCCTGTCGTATCTGACGGCAAACCCGACGCGGATTAGCGCGGTGGATCTGAACGGTGCCCATATCGCGCTCGGTCATCTCAAGCTCGCAGCGCTGCGCAATTTGCCCGATCGTGCCGCGTTCCTGCGGCTTTTCGGCAGTGCAAATGCCAGCGCCAATATCGAAGCCTACGAATCCTGGGTCGCACCCCATCTGGATCGCGTCTCTCGCGCCTACTGGGAGGGCCGGCAACTCACCGGCCGCCGCCGGATCGCGCAATTTACAGACAATTTCTATCGTCACGGTCTGCTCGGCACCTTCATCGGCGCCGGGCACCTGCTGGCGCGGATGTTCGGATGTGATCCACGTGCGATCCTGCGCGCATCGACGCTCGCGGAGCAGAAGGAATTGTTCGAGCGGCATCTTGCGCCGGTGTTCGAGAAGCCACTGTTTCGCTGGTTGATCCGGCAACCTGCGTCGCTTTATGGGCTCGGTATTCCACCCGCCCAATATCACGCGCTCGCAAGCGATCTGCCCGGCGGCATCGCCGACGTCCTGCGGCAGCGCCTCGAGCGGCTCGCCTGCGGCTTCGACATCAAATCCAACTATTTTGCCTGGCAGGCCTTTGGCCGCGGCTACGGCTCGGCATCCGATGCGCCGCTGCCGCCTTATCTGCAGCGCGAAAACTTCGAGCTCTTGCGAGCGCGCAGCGATCGGTTGGATTTCCGGCAATGTGCGATGACAGGATTTTTGCAGGACGCGCCCGCGGAAAGCGTCGATTGCTACGTCCTGCTTGATGCGCAGGACTGGATGAACGATACGGATCTCACCGCGCTGTGGACCCAGATCACGCGCACGGCCCGTCCGGGAAGCCGGGTGATTTTCCGCACTGCCGCCGATGAGCGGCTGTTGCCGGGGCGAATCCCCGCCGCAATTCTCGACATGTGGTCATTCAACGCCGCGCGCAGCCACGAATTGGGGCAGCAGGATCGTTCATCGATCTACGGCGCGTTCCATCTCTATACGCTGAAGGATCGTGTGGCATGATCCTGTCTGAACTGAATCCGCGGGCGCCGGACGATCCGGCAAGCCTGATGGACCGGATGTATCGCCGGCAACGTTATGTCTACGACGCGAGCCGGAAGTTCTATCTTCTGGGCCGCGACGAATTGATCGAGAGTCTCGCGATTCCGCCCGGCGGAAGCGTACTGGAAATCGGCTGCGGTACCGGGCGAAATCTGGTGAAGGCGGCGCGAACCTATCCGACCGCGCAATGCTTCGGTCTGGATGTCTCGCTCGAAATGCTGGACACGGCGTGTCAGGCCGTCAATCGCGCGGGTCTGAGTGACCGCATTCGGCTGGCCAAGGCCGACGCCACATGCTTCAAGCCGGATGCGCTGTTCGGCCAGCCGTCGTTCGATCGCATCTTCATTTCCTATGCATTGTCGATGATCCCGCCCTGGCGCGACGTGCTGATGCATTCGGCGGAGTGCCTGTCGGTCGGCGGCTCGCTGCATGTGGTGGACTTCGGCGACCAGTCCGGCCTGCCGGCCTGGTTCCAATCCGGCCTCACCCGATGGCTCGGGTGGTTCGACGTGACGCCGCGTGCCGATCTCCGCCTCGCTGTCAACGATGTCGCAACGACGCTCAACATGCGCGGCCGCGTCGCCAGCCTGTTCCGCGGCTACGCCGTCCATGCCGTGGTGGAGCGCGCATTCCGATAGCCGCGACGCGTCATGCGTACGACGAGATTTCGATCAGGCTGCCGTCGGGATCCCTGCAATAGACAGATTGCAACGTGCCCCGCGCGCCCTGCCGGGTGACCGGGCCTTCCTCGATCACGACGCCGCACGAAGTGAGGTGCGCAACGACTTCGGCCGGAGACGCCGCGGTGAGGAAGCAGAGGTCGTCGCTGCCGGTGGCCTCGTGGTCCGCGGTGAACCACTCGACCTTGTCAGCATCGATCGGGCGCACGTTGATCTTCTGGGCGCCGAAGATCAGTGAGGTCCGGGGTGCCCGACCGTTGCCGGGATCGAACACCTTCACCGCCATGCCGAGCACCTTGCTGTACCATTCGGCCGTGCGCCGGACGTCGGCCACGTTGATAACGAGGTGGTCGAGCGCATTGATTGTTACGGGCATGATCGCGCTCCTTTATTGATCCACCTGTCCGGGTGGACGGCGAAGCCGCCGGATGAGCCGGTGCGGCATTTGTTCGTCAGAAGGCAAGCGGGTGTCAAATCGGGAGAACGGCCTCGCGACACGGTGTGCCGCCAAATCGGGCGGGCCTGAGGTTCAGCCGGATAGCCCGCCGCCTGATCAGGCAGAAATTCCGCGATCGGCAGCGCCTCGGGGCGTTGCCGATCCAGGGTCAATCGGCTAAACGGAAGGTCACGCACCCGTAGCTCAGCTGGATAGAGCGTTGCCCTCCGAAGGCAAAGGTCACACGTTCGAATCGTGTCGGGTGCGCCAGTTCGCCGTCCTTCAGAGTAGAACCGCGAACTCTGTGCCAGCGCATGTTTGCGCGCTGTGGACGCCGCATCGCATCGGTGTCCTCCCGTTAACCACTCCGCTAACCATACGCTGGACCGGTTCGGAATATTTCTGAATATGTTCGTGGCCCGGTGGCGGAAAGAATACGCGGAGGCGCCGCAAACGCTTCACATCCTGGTTCAAGTCCAGGCCGGGCCTCCAACTTTAGAATTCGGCTGCATTTGATTGCTGGCGCGGCCGCCGTCGATTATTTTCCCCTGCGCAGCAAAGATCGCTCCCTCGAATCCTATTCAGCAAAACGCTGCGCGAGACCTTTAATCCATGACGAGCGCTGCACCGCTGCTCCCGCGATGGCGCCCGGAATACTTCCGGAGCGGAAGATCTGATAGATGGGTGACTTCCGCGCACCAAACAGGGTCTTGTACGATTCATCACCAATCGTGAAATCGAGTTCCCGGTCGCCGACATTTATGCTGTGTTTCGCAACCATCTCGAAGATCAAGGAACCAAGCGACTGGCTCTTGTATCTGTCATGGTCAAACCCAGTGAGAATGATCAGAAGTGAGCCTTTATGCGAGAGACACATGGCTCCTGCGATAGGTGCACCATCCATCAGCACGCTATAGAGCCGGCTCAGCGTCGAGCGTGCGCGGATCGCGATGTCGAGATAGAAATCAAAATAAATCTGATCCTGCAGCAGGTCTCCAGTCTCAAAACGGCCCCGGCGATATTCCCGCATCTTCAGAAGCGTTGCCTCGATCAACTCCACATCGGTCGAACAATCAAATGAAACCTGACCCTTGCGGTGTAATTGTCGAGACTTCTTGTCCAGTTCCTTGCAGTAGGACGCCGATATGCTGTCCGCTCGCCAGGCAGCGAAATCGGAACTGAGCGGCACCGCATAGGCACCCATCGACATCTCTGAACAGTCCGTCGCACCTAACAGCTTCTTCACGGCCATCGATGGCGACCGCAGCTTTCGGATCCGCAACATATCGAATGGCTTCAACACGGCGTTGACGCGCTTGCAGGTGAAAGGATCGGCGGCAATTGCGTCAATGGCAGCGTCGCTGGCGATAGGCGCCACATAATCGGACACCCCAAGGTCTGCAAACTCGATGGTGCGGAGTCCGCGATATCGTCGGCGCACCAGCGGGAGTACCATTGTGAGACGACCGCTCGCAGCGTCCCGCACGGTTACTATAAGGGGGTCGACCTTTAATTCTGGAACGAGCTTACGATAAATGGCGTCGAGCCAGATCGGATGCTGAAATGCAGTCGCGGACGATTCGGCAAATAGAATTGCGTATTCTTCCGACAGGAAGTCAAATTGTGACGTAACCGCGACTGTGAACACAGATGACTCTCGAATGGCGTTTTTCATAAGGGTCCAGGCTAACTAGCCCCGGCTGAACTGAAGAAATGACAATTTGGAAAACGAACGCTCCAATTCACCGCCATGGCGCGGCGTGACCGCCGTGATGTTCCTGCGCGCCATTCCGCGATAAACCGGGCATTTGAAGTCTATGACTTGAAGCGGACCGAGCTGATCGAAACTGTGAAGCCCATCCATCGATAGCTCAGTTTGGCCATCCCAGTCGGCTATTTCCCGTTCGCTGAAGCTTGTCGGCGTCAATTCCGTAATTTCAAACCACACGATACCGGCACCGTAGGTTCGATCGCAATTTTGTGCAGGCCGGAACAGGCGGCCGTTTTGCTGGATGATGCGACCCGCTGGTCGGGAAAAGCGGCTATCCGACTTCACCGGATTGGCACGATGCGGCTTCCATTCGCCTTCAAGCGCTTCGCTGTAGAAGATCGACAATTCATCCTGCGTCGAAGTGCCAAACCAATCAGCGGTTACAAAAAGCCACCAGAGGCCGCCATGAAACAAGACGGTCGCATCGGAGAACACGGCGCCCTCCATCAGGACAGTACTCAGCTTCCATTTCCACGGGAATTCGGCTGCTCGATAGAGTTCAATGGATCGGTTTTCACCCGTCTCCGGGATCATCCAGAATTCTCCTTCGTGTTCGAAAACGAACGGATACGAAAGATGATAGGGGCGCTTGAGTACTGCCACAGGTGCGGTCGCCAGTCGACCGTCGACAACTTCGGCGGCTGAGATGATTCCCTTTCGGTCGGTGTAGGGGTATTCTTCGACGAACAAAAACGTCCGGCCATTTGCATGATGCAGGAATGGATCGGCGTAGAACCGACCGCCATCGTCCGGAATGACGTCGAATGGCTGTGCATCGCGGCGTAACGCCACCTGCCAATGCTCCGGGCGCCGAAACGGCTTCATCATCAGATTCGAGACCTTATGCGCAATCACGCGCAAGGCGAATTCGGCCAGGGTAGCGTTTCGCGGTGCTCCAGCCGCGGCTGTCTCGTCGGCAAGCTCGCCATCGGCTGAAGACAGCGCGCGGTCGACAAGCGCCAAGCAACGCGAGAATGAATCTTGCAGCCCCCGCCCAATCGAGAATTTGTCTTCGATCGCCAATCTCGACGTCGCGAGAGTTCTGTTCTGGTCAGAACAGTGAACCGCCAGATACGGAGTTCTCTGCGACAACAGCCCCTCGATGAGGGCGCTGCTGTCCAAGGCGTCGTTATATCGAAGTTCGATCGCTCCGGCATAAGGTCGAGGGCGCTCGGACAGGTTGATGACAACCTCGTCAAAGCCGTCTTCCAGATCGGAGGCCGGACGCCAGGCCTCATCAGGAGCGATCGGTCTTGCAGATTCTCCAATGGAGAACGCGAGTTGTTCCAGTTTCAGCCAAAGCTGCCTTGCGCGCCCATATGGTGGCGCACCATCGTCGAGAAACACGCTGACGTCGTAATTCTTCTTGAGATGCCGAAGCAGTTGACGATGCCATTCCCAAAGCCGGTACCTCGGCAGAATGATTGCAAGGCGCGTTCGGTCCGCCCCTTGGGATGTTCGATTATGCTCGTTACCGAAAGAATGTGGCTTCGGACGCCGAAGCGGCGTCTCCTCATTCATCGATAAATCTGTCGTGCAGCACTCAGCGGGCATTGAGCTCGACCCCAGCTTTGCGCAAATCCAGCGCAGATCCAAAGGATCGATCGAGTGTATCCGGTTGTGGTTGCGATCGCCCTCGACCTTCGGAGTTAAGGTTTACGACCTGAACTGAGGACGAAGCGGTAGTGCGGCGACGAGTGCGCCGCGAGTCATCGCTTTCGATCATAGGAATCCCGGTCGTCACGCCGACGCCTCCGACGTTCGTCCCGCGTGAAGTGCCGTGATCGCCACGAGGATCCAGGTTTCCGGACGACGAAACGGATCGTTACTCATGCCGCCGAGGATCAAGCTGAAAATGCTGCCGAGCAGCGCGACATTCAGGAAATTCACGGTTGAATCCCGCCGCTGTCGGACCGCGGCTCGTGCGATCCGGAAAATCGCGGTGGCCCAGAAACCGTACCAGATCATCAAGCCGGGTGCTCCGAGCTCCGCGCCCAGTCGCCCCGCAATATTGAACGTCGGCGGCAGGTCGTCGAACATCTCGAACCAATTGACGACCTCGTAGCTGTCCCAAGCCCACGACGGCAAAACCGGATACGCGTGAAAGCCGAATTGTCCGAATCCGACGCCAAAGATCGGATTGTGAGCGAAGATCGAGAGCTGCGCGCTGAACAACGCCAGTCGCGATGTTGTCGAGACATCGCCCGCAGCGAGGGTGGCATCGACATGGTGCAAGGCGAACAAAGGGACGAGCAAGACCGCGGCAAACACGGGAACGGCTGCGACCAGTGCAAATACGCCGAGCCGCATGCCACGCATTGCGATCCAATAGACCAGCTCAGCGAAGATCAGCCCGCCAAGCATCAACAAACCCGTCCGCGAGTTGCTCAGTAGCAACATGATCAGGCCAAGCAAGAGAGGCAAGCCTATCACGATCGGAACACTGAGCAGCGAGCGGTTTTTGGCTCGTATGCGATAAGCGAACAATGCCCACGGGCACGCAAAGCCGCAGAAATAGGAAAGGTCGGGCGCTTCGAAAGCAAGACTGATCAAGCGACCGGCGGCCCGTCCTTTCTCGTCCTCTGCCGTGTGCAACAATCCTGTCGACATCTTGTAAAGAATCTCGCCAGCCGGCGAGAACCACGACAACACCTCCGGCACAGCGAAAATCGCACAAGCGAACAGGGCAACCATCAGCGGGTTCGCGAACAACTTTTCAACGTCGCTCACACGCCGGAACGAGCTCGTGCAGATAACCGCACTCGCAATACCAAAAATGAGAACGGCGGATGATGTCGTGAATTTATTGAAACCGCTTCGGCCGTGATAGACAGACGTCAGAATTCCCTGGAAATTGACCGCAGTGCTCACAAGGAGCCAGATCAGCATGCAGGCGACAAAGACGAAGAGCGTTCGCGGGATCAGGATTTCGTTGAACTGCGTCGTGACTGCGACCAGAATTGCCGCGGCGAGGACATAAACGGTAGCCGATCCTTTCAGCTCACCAAACGCGCCAATGCCTGAGAGGCCCGTGATCGGCAGCAGCAGGACGGCAAACCAGATCAGTCGATCGCGCAAGTTACCTTGCGCTCTCGTCCTCTCATCAATGGCTGCCGCTTCCATCGAACTCATCGAAGCAATCGCGCCTTGGCAACTACCGTGCGCTCACCTGCATGATCCCAGTACAACTGCGAAAGACGGGCCCATATCGGTGCCGGCACGAGTAGAGTAACGATCGTGCGGGCCATTCCGATATATGCGGAGACACTCGTCGGTTCGAGGTACTTCAGCTGAACCCGCAGCCGTGACCGCAACTGCGCGCCGCGGTTCTTGCTGCTTATACTGCCGGAATTCTTTTCATAGATCACAAGAACGTCGTCGAGACATTCAATGCCACCCTCTTTGTAAACCCGTACCATAAATTCGTAATCTTCAGCGTGCGGATAGTCTGTTGAATACCCGCCCAGCTTCTGAATACAGGACGTCCGAAAGAAGAATGTCGGGTGTTTGAACGCCGCGTTGTCTCGCAGCTTCCGTCCGATCGCGGCCCTGCCGCCAGACGTTCCTTCGAAGAACAGATGATTCCCGCTTTCGTCCACGATGTCCGCGAAGGCGCCGAGCAGGTCTATGCCAGGATGGGCGTCCATATAGGCCTGTTGTTTTGCGACACGGTCCCGCGTGCAAATGTCACCGCAATCCATGCGCGCCACGAATTCGTAGCCGCTCCTGACGATGTATTCGAGGCCTTGGTTCAGGGCGGTCGCGATACCCTGATTGCGATCGGACCGAAGCAGAACGACGTTCTCGTGCGGTGCCAACATCTCGCTAATCGATATCCGCGAGCCATCATCAACAATGACGATGTCGGCATCTTCGGTTTGAGCCAACAAGGAGTTGACCGTTCGCGCCAGATCTTCGCGAGTCGGATTATAGGCCGGCATAAGAAAGGCAGTTCGTCGCTTCATCTTTTTTATTGCTCCGTCGCGGCCTCGCAGTCGTGCGAGACCTCCGTGAGGCGGCCGATCAGTGACGAGAAACGTATGGCGATGTTATAGATATCGTAGCCTCCTATACGTTAAATCGTTCGGAAATATCTGAACGATGCGAACTGTGGTGAATCTGCGAACTGTGGTGAATCGATGGGTTGGATTGAAAGTTTGTTAACTAACCGACCTGTTCGCCGAAGACGCATCAGCATCGCCATGGTCGCATGCGCTTTCCTTGCGCCGCTGTCCGCAGTCCATGCGCGATCATCAGCGCAAACAGTTGGCAGTGGCCTCTCGGTTCAATTTTCGGATAAATACCTGCACCTGCCGGATTGGCGTGAACGGCTTGAACTCGCGTCGACCCTCGGCGCGGCTATCGTCCGTATCGACCTCAACTGGCCATGGATTGAGAAACAGCCCGGCCATTATGATTGGTCCCTCTACGACGCGTATGCGGCGGAGCTGGAAAAGCTTCGGTTGCGCCCGTTGTTTATTCTGAACAGGCCTAATCCGTTGTATGGGGTGCCCTACGATGCGGTTGTCGACGGCGCGCGCCATCGAGGCGCCGAGCCCCCCTCCACGCCGTCGCAGATTGCGGCGTTTACCCGATGGGCTACCGCGGCAGCCGAGCGATACCGGCATCTCAATCCGATTTGGGAGATCTGGAACGAGCCTGACGAGGACGGATTTTGGCCGCCGAAACCCAACCCGGAGGGCTATGTCACTCTCGCCCGCGCAACCTGCCTTGCGATCAGGCAACGTGTCCCAAACGCTTTCGTGGTCGGCCCTGCGGCAGCTCAGATGCCAACGGTTTGGCGTCCAAGAAAACCCCTTATCCAGGCACTCCTGAACGATAAGGAGCTTTTGACCTGCCTTGATGCGATCAGCCTGCATACGCATCGTTTCGGACAGTCGCCCGAGACCGTTTCCCGCGACTATGCCGTTCTCCGCAACGACTATCTCGCGGCGTGGCCGGCGTCGGTCCCGCGCAAACCAATTGTCGACACCGAATGGGGCGACTCGGTCTACCGATCGGGCATTTCTGAAGATACCCAGGCGCTTTGGCTTCCTCGCATGGTCCTTACCAATCTGATGGAGCAGGTCGGCTTGACCAATTGGTACTGCCTGATCGACACCGGAAACAACGACAACGAGATGGAGGACCGCTTCGGACTGGTGCGATCCGACGGAACTCTGCGCCCGTCGTTTCAGGCCTATCAGACCCTATCGCGTGAGATCGGCAGCATGTCCTTGCGCGAGACGATTGCACGTTTTGAGCCGGCAACCGCGCGAGGCATCACGATTTTGCGATTTTGCGGTGAAATTTCACAACAATGCAAGCTCGTTGTCTGGACTACCGAAACAAGTGGGACACCCCAGAAGGTGGCTGTGCCAGGCTGGCGCAGGTCCGGTCCCGCGATTGATTATTTGGGACGGCAAGATGTCTCACAACCGAACACAAACGGCGTTTTAGAGCTACAGCCGAAGACATCGGTGAGCTACATCCCCGTGACCGCCGCGCGCTGACGTATTCACCTTGTTTTGGTTTTGACGTCCATTTGGGACGCAGAGACGGTAAGTTTCGAATGCATGCGAATGTTGAGTATGCGGCGGGACGTCCCACTGAATTGCTCCGCCCTCAATTCGTCGCGGGAGCATTTATGAAAATTCTTCACATCTGCGAAAGCCTCATTGGCGGCCCAGCTTCGTATCTCGAGGAAGTGCTGCCGTACCAAATACAGCGGTTCGGGGCGGACAATGTCATGGTGCTTGCGCCGGCAGACCAGCGCGATTCGATCGCATCGGTCAATTGTGTCGTCGAAACCTATAGGCGAAGGGGCCGCGATGTCCGCTCGATCCTAGCACTTGCTTTCGCGATTCGAGCGAATATCAAACGGCACAATCCCGACATCGTCCATTTGCACAGCAGCTTTGCCGGCGCCATCGGCCGATTGATCATTCGCGGAATCCATTCGAAGGCCCGTGTTGTCTATTGCGCGCATTGCTGGGCATTCGATCGGCCTCAGCAGACCATTGTGACTCGTCTCTACGCAATTCTTGAGCGCAAGCTCAGCCACTACGCCGACGCCATCGTGAACATCTCTCCTCACGAGGGGAAGCTTCTTCGGAGGAGCGGTATTTCGCTCGGCAACACCAGACTTGTTGTGAGTGGTATAAGGGATCTGACGCCGCTTCCCGATGCCGAAGCGCTGCCCCCAACGGGTCCAATGCGCTTGCTCTTCGTCGGACGGTTCGACCAACAGAAGGGTCTCGATCTTCTCCTGCGCGACTTCACACGGCTCGAGCCGGGCCGCGCGACGCTGAGCTTGGTTGGTGCAAAGATCGTCAACAATCGCGACCTGACGATACCTTCCGATGTCAAACTGCTCGGCTGGGTGCCGCGCGAGACTCTGCCGGCGATGTTCGCGAAGTTTGATGCCGTTGTCATGCCGTCACGCTGGGAAGGTATGCCTTTGCTCGCCCTCGAGGTGCTTCGCTCCGGGCGCCTATTGATCTGCAGCAATCATGGTGTGTTTCCGTATTTCATCAAAAGCGGCGTCAATGGCGTTCTGACGGACATCAACACATCCGGCTTCCTGGATCGCGCTCTGACGGTACTCGAAAATGCCGACCGCTCGGCGATGAACGCGGCAGCGCGCGCGACCTATGTGACCATGTTTCGCGGAGAGCGGATGAACTACGAGTTGGTCGAACTATACGATAGCCTTGTCGAAGAGGCGCCCAAGGCGAAAATGACGCCAGCAGTTCACCTCGATCAGAAGAATCGAGAACAGGTTGCCGGCCGGAGCGCGGTGGAGAAGGCGCTTCGATGATCGTCACGGTCAATTACCTTCACTGCCAGCGCTCCGGTGCCACACAATGTGCTCGCCGTGCTGCTTTTCGCAAAGGGTGACTTTTTGCTCGTCGATGCGGCATTAGAGACGGTGCTGAACAACCGCACGTTGACGTCGTTGACGATCATGGGGTTGCGCGGATTCGCGCTGGTTGCAAAGTTCGCGCTTACTCTCTTTATCGCAAGGTTTATCGACCTTCATACCTTGGGAATCTACGGCCTCATCGCCGGCGCCGCGGTGATTTTTCCAACCGTTGCTGGTCTTGGCTTGATCCGCATCCTGAGCCGTAACGCGGTGGCACAACAGCTCGATGAAGTCACTCGAACGTTCCGTCTCTACTGGGGCGTCCAGGCTGCCATCTATGGGCTTATCAGCGTTATCGGCCTCGGGATCGGCATCTATCTCCATGAGGTCGTTTTCGCTTCAATCATCCTCGCCATCGTGTTTCTCGAGCACGTGAACGGCGACCTGTTCATCCTGCTCAATCATCTTTTGCGACCATGCTTGGCGAATGTGCTGATGTTCCTCCGCACGGCCGCATGGATCTGCATCTATATGATTTTCGCATTCATGTTTCCCTCTCTTCGCAATCTGCACGTCCTGCTGCTGTTCTGGATAGGCGGCGGTCTGCTGGCGATTGCAGGCTTCGCCCTGGCTGCGCGCGGTTGGCCATGGTTGGACCGCGCGCGAGGGGAGGGGCATCGGGATTGGTTCTTGCATCACTTCAAGATTTCTCGAACCCTGTACGCGAACGATATTGCCAATACCGTGTCGCAGTACACCGATCGCTATCTCGTCAGCCTGTTCATGGGGCTGGAGTTTACCGGCGTCTACGTGCTGTTCTGGTCGATCGGGAACGCTCTGAGCAACCTTGTTGATACGGGCATTGTTCAAATATCCGGACCCAAGCTTATCGACGCGCATACGCGTCAAGATCGCTCTTATTGGACCGTCTTTCGATTTCTGCTTGTCGAGACGATAACGATTTCGATCGTGCTGGCGATCGTTGCCGCCATACTCGTAAAAATCGCAATCCCATATCTGAACCGCCCTCTCGTAGCGGACTGGATACAGGTGCTGTGGCTGGTGCTGTTTGGCTTCGTGCTCCGCATGGCCTATGAGGTTCAGGGCACTGTTTTCTACAGTCGCTACAAGGATTCATTCACGCTGTTCAGCGGATTATTCGTCATTGCACTATCAATTTTAGCCAACGTGATTCTAATTCCTGCATTCGCGCTCGAAGGCGCGGCCTGTGCGATCATTGTCTCCTATGTCGCTGGAATAGTGGCCCGCCATATCATGATAACGAGTTACATGCGATGACCGCGCCGGTCTGTGTCTCCGTATCGCAGTTGGCCGTCGATGAAGCGCGGCCCGATATCACGCTTTTTCTCCCAACGCTTTATAGCGGGGGAGCGGAACGCGTGCAGATCAACCTGGCGAGATATTTTCTTGATCAAGGACTTCGGGTCGACCTGGTCGTATGCAAATACGTCGGTTCCTTGAAGGACAAGGTACCGAGCGGCGTTCGGCTGATCAGTCTCGATGCCTCCAAAGTGATGCTCAGCCTGCCTGCTTACCTGCGCTATCTGCGGATCGCACGACCATCGGTTGTTCTGAGCTCGGTCGAAAACGCCAACATCATCTCGTGCATCGGGAAGATGCTTAGTTCTCATCGCCATCGGCTTCTCGTTCGCCTCGACAACTCGCTGTCCGAGCCAGGAATACTGCCGCTGCAGGCACACCGTTGGCCCGTGATGATGGCCATTGCATCCACGTTTCACGCTGCTGATGGGTTCGTCGCGGTATCCAAGGGGTTGAAGAAGCAGCTCCGCCGCGTCCCCGGCCTTGGCAAGAAGCCGATCCACCAAATCTACAATCCGATCATTCACAAGGAGTTTGATGCGCAGGCTAGCCTGACTCCAGCACTGCCGTCCTCGGTCGGACCAGAAGAGCCATTTGTGCTCGCGGTAGGCCGCTTGCACAAGCAGAAGGGTTATAGACATCTGCTCATGGCCTTTGCCCGCGTCGTCAAGCAACGGCCTTCGCATCTCGTCATCCTGGGTGAAGGCGACGAGCGCGAAGAATTGCAAAGGCTGGCCAACTCACTCGGCATCGCCTCGCGTGTTCATTTTCTCGGATATACGCCGAACGTGCTCGCCTACATGCGACAAGCGGCTGTCTTTGTGCTGTCGTCGGTGGCTGAGGGCTTCGGCAACGTCCTCGTGGAGGCTCTCGCATGCGGGACGCCCGTGATCAGTACGGATTGTCCTCATGGTCCCCGGGAAATCCTGGCCGGCGGACGCTACGGCACGCTCGTCCCGATTGGCGACGTCGATGGGCTTGCACGTGCAATAGCTGCAAATCTGGACAATCCCAAGCCGGCCATGTCGAACGAGTTGAAGGAATACCTCCGGCTTTTCTCGATCGAAGCTATCGGCAGGCAATATCTCGTCGAGCTCGATCTCTTCCCCAACACGATATCACAAAGTGAACTGGCAAAAGCTAGCGCTGCCTAATCCTGGTTGCTCACATGACATATATTAACCGTGAAACGGTATCGACATTCGGCCCGTCCAAGAACGCGCACATCGCGATCATTGGCGCCGGCCTGAGCGGCTCTCTCGCTGCTGTCGTTCTGGCGCAGGCGGGTTACCGAGTCACGCTTATCGACAAGCATGCGGTCTATCCAAAGCAGTTTCGTGTCGAAAAGATTGCGGGCAGCCAGATTGACCTGATGCGGAAGCTTGGGGTTTTCGGTCCCATCGCCGACGAAGCGACACTATTTCACGACATTCTCAACGTTCGCGCGGGCCGCATCGTCGATCGCACCCAAGCCCCACATTTTGGCATTCTTTACGAAGACATCGTGCGCATCGTCCGCGCACAGCTTCCCGCATCCGTCGATCTGGTCATCGACGACGTTCGGGATATTCAGACAAGCCCGCAGGCGCAACGCGTATCTCTGGCGAAGCACGGCTCGATCACGCCCGATCTCATCGTTCTGGCGACGGGCATGGCAGACGCGCTTCGGCACAAGGTCGGTATCGGCCGCCGGATCATAGCGGAAAAGCAATCGATATCGTTTGGCTTTACACTCGCACCGAGGACAGAGCGTGCATCAGCATGCCCGGTGTTCACCTATTACGGTGCAGGCGCCTCAAACCGGATCGACTATCTCAATATCTTTCCGATCGGCAAACTCCTTCGCGCAAACCTCTTCACTTTCCTCGATCAAGAGGATCCCTGGATTCGCGAATTCCGGCGAACTCCGATTGCAGAATTGTCAAAAGCTTTGCCGGGTGTTGCCAATTTCATTGGCGACATGGAACCGATTGATCCGGTCCAAAGCTGGGTCATGAATCTTTCCGTTGCTGAAAACGTCGATCAAGACGGCATCGTTCTCGTTGGAGATGCGTTCCAGACGTCATGTCCCGCTGCCGGAACGGGGGTCACCCGGCTGCTGACGGATGTTGACAGGCTTTGCAATGTTCTTATCCCGCAATGGGTCGAGACACCGGGGATGGGCAAGGAAAAGATAAAGGAATTCTATTCCGATCCGGTCAAGCGAGCGACTGATATCGAGGCCCTGCGTGCGGCGGGGTATAGACGCTCACTCACGGTTGATCGCAGTCTGCTATGGCGATTTCATCGTCAGCGACACTTTATGCGCCGGCAAGTTTTCGGCTGGTTCAATCAGGCCGGTGCACATCCGTCCGCCGTGCCAAATCATGCGAGTGCGGGCTGATCGGGTCTACCGTTCAGCCGTAGCGGCCATCGCCTGAATCGCAGGTTCGTCTGACGATCTGGGTAGGTGAGATGTCGTGCAAATCAAGCGGCCATCGCTTGCGACGTTGTATCGATGGATACCACCTTGGCTTTGATCGCATTGTGACGCAACAGCTCCACGAACATGGATACGTCAGATAGTCGGTCGTCGTGCAGCGGCTCGAGAAAGATAACTTCATCGGCTAAAGCATAGAGGCCAAGTTCCGATCGCGTCATACTCAATTCACCGCCATCGATAATAACGCGACCGAATTCTCGCGCCTGACGCAAAGCCGCCAGGAAGGCGTTTCGCATTTGCTGGTTGAGCGGCGCCAAGGTGGCTACGCCGACGGGGATGACCTTTATTGCCGTCTGTCCCAGCGCATGTGCGGCCTCGCGGAAGGAAGCCCGGCCCGCCAGAATGTCGCGAACACCGAGACGCCGATCGAACCGCAATCGTGACGATACAGTACTGTTCTTCAAATCGGCATCGATCACGACGGCTTTCTGTCCACACTCGTCGACAGCACGTGCGAGCTCCAATGCGACCAGACGCAACGCTTCTTCATTTGAAGTGCGTACCAGCAGAATGGAATGATCTGCCGACGCTGCCATGAACTCCGCCTTCAGACGGGATAACTCGTCTCGCCGTCCGACGGCAGGAATTTCCACGGCGTGTGATAGCGATTGTTCTGTCCTTTCCGCGCTCGGCTTTGGCGGCGTCCTCACAAACTGGTCCAAGGCGCTGCGCAGTAACGCCAGCATGACACCGAAGAATATTCCCCCGAACAGCGCTCCACCGATTAAAGGGATCGTCCGTGGCCAACTCCGTTGTTCCGGAAGAATCGCTCGGGAGATCAGCCGAATGTTCGTGCTGTTGATGCTTTGCTCTTCAGTTGCGGCTTTAGCTTTTGCAAGGTAGGTTTCATACACCGCGCGGTCGGAGTTCGCCTTGAGTTCGAGTTCGCGCAGTTGCACCATAGCCTTTTCGTTGGTCTGTGTGAGCGCCTTCAATGAATTGAAACGAGTCTGAAGGTTCTGGACGTTGATGCGCTCGCTCGCGGCGACGTTTCGCACGGACTGAGCAATCCGCTTGACCTCGCTCTTGATGGCGGATTGGACATCTTGCACCTCAGCCCGAGCCTGCTGCAGGGCGGGATGATTGGAGCCAAGGACCCGCGCGAGTTGAACTTCAGTACGCGAAGCGTCGACGGCGCGTGCCCGCAACTGTACTATGGTATTTGATTGTATGGCCTCGGGCAGAGATTCGAGTGGCGCGCCGCCTGATTCGATCGAATCAATGAGTTTGACGCGCGCCTGCGCCTCGTTCAGCCTTGCTTTGGCATTGGTAAGCTGGGTGTTGGCTTCGGTAAGCTCTTGATCGGTGACCAGCTTGTCGCGCGAGCCCACCAGATTATTGGCCACCTTGTAAGCTGCAACAGCTTGCTCCGAATGGCTCACGGCATCGCGCATTCTTTCCAGCTGCGACGTGATCGCACTGGAAATCCGCCGGTTGAAGCCGGCATTGGCGTCGGCTTGTTCCTCGAGATACGCGTTAGCAACCGCATTCGCGAGGTCTGCCGCCCGTTGTGGTGCATGGGCTGAGACAGAAATATCGATCACGTAGGATCGCTCATTTCGTCTGACCGATGTCGCCTGGCGCAAGCGGCGCAAAGCGGCCAGACGCGGGTTATCGGATCCTCCGAAGCCAAACATCGCCTTGATGTTCGCGATGAAGCCGCTCCGTCCGTTGAATTCCGGATCCTGGAGCAGGTTCATCCGATCGACGACCCGCGAAAGCACTTCGCCGGACGTGATTATTTTCAACTGGCTTTCGACAAGGAGAATACCGTCTCCCGGCACATTGCTTCGCTCGCTCGGGTCTTCTTTGGGAATAGGGCGATCGCGCGGATCAACATAGACCTCGGCAGTGGATGTGTAGGTCGGCTTTGCGACGGCCAGATATCCGGCTGCCAGCACAACACAAGCGACGGCCGTTCCGAAAATCCATGCCTTGCGTCGAACGAGAATGCCGGCCAAATCGCCGAGACTGATGCCCTCCAAAGCTCGGGCCGCGGCTGTCGCGCCGTCATTAACCTTCCTGACGCTCCCCTCTTGTTCAAGCGACATACCGAAAATCCAACTCGCGCGACACAACGAGGCCCAAACTGCGACCTCCCGCAAAGTAAAGATCTACGGTTAATTTTGGATTGATGGCACGGTATTCGGGTGGGGTCGAAGGGTATGGTTTGAATGCCAAATCGACTGCGACAATTCAGTCGATCGGAGGTGGACGTCGGTCGATGTCAGCGAAATCCGGGACCGATAGTGACCGACGCACGCGATGTTGCGTGAATTCCGTCGCTGCCGCGCAGCGGCATAGGGATCAGACAGAAACCTTCAAGGGATGGGCTTTCTTGTGCCAGGCCCATGCCGTCCGGATGATGGTCACGAGGTCCGAATGTGTTGGCTTGAATTTCAGCACATGACGGGCTGAGCTGGGGTCGGCGATGAGGTAGGTCGGATCGCCGGCGCGGCGCGGTTTGACAGTGGAAGGCACCTCGCGTCCGGTCTCCGCAGCGATCGCGGCAAGGATCTCCCGCACCGAAAAGCCCGACCCGGTGCCGAGATTGCAAGTGCCGCCGACATGACCTTCCATCAGAAGCTTCAACGCTGCGACATGAGCAGCTGCAAGGTCCGTGACGTGAATATAGTCGCGGATGGCAGTGCCGTCGGGCGTATCGTAGTCGTCACCGAAGATCGCGAAGTCACCTACATGTCCCTGCAGCGCCATCATCGCGCGTGGGATGAGATGTGTTTCGTTCTCCCGGAATTCACCTATTTCTGCGGATGCATCGGCGCCGCTGGCGTTGAAATAACGCAGGCAAAAGGCACCAAGCCCGTAGGCCTGACGGTAGTCAGATAAAATCCGCTCGATCATCCATTTCGACGTACCGTAAGGATTGATTGGTTCGCACGGGAAATTTTCCGGCAGCGCTTTACTATCAGCGTTGCCATAGACCGCTCCGGTTGATGAAAACACCAGCCTGTTACATCCGGCCTCGCGCATCACGTCCAATAGAGACAGCGTGCCCGCGACGTTGTTGTTGTAGTATTTCTGCGGATTAACGACGGATTCACCAACCAGGCTGAACGCCGCGAAATGCAAAACCGCCGCAATACGGTGTTGCGCGAAGGCGCTTGCCAGGGTTGATCTGTCGCGGAGATCGCCTTCCACGAACGGGCCAGTGACAAAACTGCGATGCCCCGTCGAAAAATTGTCGTAGACGACAGTCTTATAACCGGCTGAAGCCAAGGCCCTACAGCAATGCGCCCCGATATAGCCGGCGCCGCCCGTGATCAAAACGGTCGGACGATCATTCATGCGAAAACCTTCTATAGATTGGCAAATTTCGGTGAAATTAATCGCCCTGTCGTCATATTGATCATCAATGCCGGAGTCTAGTTGTTTGGCTTCGGCCCCGGAGCATTGATGCGGCCGCCGCTCGATTTCGGGAAAGGGTCAGTCACCCGCCAGTAGCGCTTGGCGGAGCGGCAGAAAGCGCCTTCGGTGTTGTCCGCGGAATCCGCAGAGACGCCGTTGCTCTCATCTCTTTGTAATGGCGTCTTTGCAAGGGCGGTCGTTAGAAGCTGGTGACCTCACTGAATCTCAGTGGTGGTTGTACGGCGGGCTAAAATGATCATCAGAATAATAGTTGTAAAAAACAAATACTATGAGTACAGGTTAAAATCTGGAAAGCTCATACTTTCTCCCGAGACTTGGCCACTGGGAACACACCTGGTGGCCATTTTTTTGACGTCCAAGGCCTGGCACCTCTCAGGAAGATCGCTGTCTTTCTTATGAAGCTCGTCGACCGGCCGGTCTCGCGTCGTTGCTTGCCACTGTCCTCAAAGCCGAACAGCCGCGCTCAAGGAGGACGCTCAAGGTAATTGCTTCTCTTGGCCTCAGCGCTTGGCGGGGCAGGTGGGTTGATTGATAGATTATTGGGATATACAAATATGTGATTGCGTTTCCCAAATAAAAAATATAGATATCCTGGCAATGAACAGAGCCGACAGGTGAGGGGCGAGATGGTGGAGCGCAATCCGGGTTTGCTCGGCGGCAACAAGCTGAAGCTTGGTCTGTTCGGAGCAAACTGCAGTGGAGGATTGGCCTTTACCAAGCTTCCCGAGCGATGGAACGGAAGTTGGGAGGGGAACGAGCGGCTCGCCATGCTCGCCGACCAGGTCGGTTTCGAGTGCATGGTGCCGATTGCCCGCTGGAGCGGCTTTGGCGGCGCCTCGAACGTCAATTCGAAATCCTGGGAAACACTGACCTGGGCGACCGGTCTGCTGGCGAAGACCAGCAGGATTACTGTCTTCGGGACGGTGCACGTGCCGATGGTTCATCCCGTTTTTGCCGCGAAGCAGATGGTGACGGCAGATCATATCGGCCACGGTCGATTTGGCCTCAATATCGTTTGCGGCTGGAATAAAAGCGAATTCGATATGTTCGGCGTTGAAGCTCTCGCGCACGACCTGCGCTACAAGTACGGCGAAGACTGGTTCAATGTCGTGAAGTCGCTATGGGCTGCCAAAGAGCCACAAGATTACACCAGCGAATTTTTTGATCTTAAGAAGTTGACCGGAGAGCCGGCTCCGTACGGCGGTGTCGCTCCCATAACAATGAGCGCTGGAGCGTCCGAAACGGGGCGCGATTTCGCAATCCGCAACGTCGATTTGCATTTCGATTACTGCCGAACTCCCGAAGAGAGCCGCGGCCGCATCGCTGAAACCAAGGCTCTGGCGCAGGCTGCCGGACGCAATATCAACGTATGGATCCCGGCGTCGGTTGTGTGCAGGGGAACGCGTGAGTTGGCCCAGCAATACGCAATGCACTGCGTCGAAAATGCCGATTGGGAAGCGTTGGATGAGCAGTACCGGCTGTATACCGGCGCATTTGGTTCGAAGACCCGTTCATCCGCGGAGACTGAGTATGTCCGTCATCAACAGCAGGTCAGAGCCGTGCTTGGCTACGGTGGGAGCTACTCTCTGTGCGGATCTCCCGATGACGTGGCGGAGCAACTCGCCCAACTGTCGAATGCGGGTTTTGACGGAGTCGCAATCTCGTTCGTGAATTACCTCGAGGAAATGCCGTTCTTCGTTCAAGAGGTTTTGCCACGTCTTGCCAGGAAGGGATTGCGTGCCCAGTAGTCCGATCGACGTCGGAGAAGCTTCGTAGCCGACCTAGCCGTTTTGCTTTCGTAGATCACTCACGCACGATCCCAGCCAGAGGATCGGGGAGTACAGGAGGAGGCCCAACATGAGCAATCTGTCACGACGTTCTCTATTGCAGCTTGCCGGCTTGTCCACGCTGGCGGCCGGAAGTGATTTTGCTTTATTCGGCGAGGCGGCCAAGTCCGCTCCGGGCGATGTTCTGACGATCGCTTACCCGGCAGCGCCGGCGGCCTTCGACCCCAACACAGGTCCGCAGACAACGAGTCCGGGAAATCAGTCCATCTTTCGAACCATCTATGACCCGTATATTACCCAAAATCCCGATTTGACGCTCAGTCCGGGTGTGATCGAGAAGTTTGGCTGGAACGACGACAAATCGAAGATATCGTTGACGCTTCGCGCGGGAGTGAAATGGCACGACGGCGAAACCGTAACGATCGATGATGTGCTTTGGAATTTGAAGCGACTTACCGATCCCAAGGCGCCGCTTGCCCCCATCTTTGCGAGTAACAAGAACTTTGTTGTCAACGGCAATACCATCACGTTCGATGTGTCGCCTTGGCGTGCAAACATGCTCGAGCGCCTCACGTTCCTCGGTTGCTATCTTCTTCCGAAGAAATACTACGAGAAGGTGGGTGCCGAGGGCTTCGAGAAGAAGCCGATCGGAACCGGCCCATACATGTTCGATACGTATGAACGCGGATCGTTCCTCCGTTTGAAGAAATTCAGCGACTATTGGGGTCCTCGCCCGGAGTTTGAGACGGTTGTTTTCAAATTCGTCACCGATCCACCCAGCAGGGTCGCCGAGCTTGAGCGCGGAAGTGCCGATGCAACGGCCGATGTTCCATATGAGGAATACGAACGGCTAAAAAGTCGCGGGCTTGCGGGCAGTTGTTATCCGATCGCCGACGTCGCTCTAATTTTCGTAAACAACGAGGGCGCGTTTGCCGATGAGAACGTGCGACGGGCTGCGGTCTTTGCAATCGACAAGAAGGCGATCGTTGAACGTCTGCTGCGCGGATATGCAAAGCCGCTTGGGACGTTGCTGGCTCCCGAATACAAGGGCTTCGATCCGTCGATCTATACTCCGTTCGATCCCGCAAAGGCTGGTGAGTTGCTTGCCAAGTCCGGCTATTCGCCAAGCAAGCCCGTCGAGCTGACGATACAGACCACGAAGGGTTATAAACCGAAAGATTACGAGATCGTTCAGGCGATCGTCCAGATGTGGAGAAAGGTCGGTATCCACGCGAACATCGAAGTCTATGAGATTGCGAAGCACTTCGAATTGCGTGCACAGCACAAGCTGGCGCCGGCAGCATTCTATGACTGGGGGAATTCAACCGCTGATCCGGAAAGCTCGCTTGGTACAGCCATGATCTCCGCCAGTGCTCACTCCTCATGGAAGGGCGGCCAGCTGGACGACGCATTGAAGGCAGCATTTGTACAGAAGGATGAGGAGAAGCGGCTCGCGCAGTACAAAGCGATCGATCAGACCGTGTCCGACAATGCCTACATCATCCCTCTCTTTCAGTACTACCAACCGGTCGTCTACAAGCCGACGCTGAAGTTCACGCCGCATGTGGCGGGATATGTGATGCCCTCTCTGTTTTCCATGGCGTAAAGCGGCGAACTCTAACGGCGAAGCGTTGACTGATCAGTCAACATGGCAATCGAGCGAACAGAGGGACGCGTCCTGAACATGCGTATTCAGAGCGACTCGCAAGGCGTCGACAGCTCAACGTTCAAAGGAGTGATGAGGAAACTGGCTGGTGCGGTCTGCGTGGTTGGCGTTGCGGGTCCTGACGGGTTGCACGGGATGACCGCAACGGCAATATGCAGCGCCAGCGCAGATCCGCCGACTCTATTGGTTATTCTCAATAAAACGTCCAGGACGCACGCCTTTCTGGAAGGGAGTTGTGCGTTTTCCGTGAATGTATTGGGAGCGGCCCAAGAGGATTTGGCGGATCTGTTCGCGTCGAAAAAGCTAAACCCGTTCGAATCGGCGCCACACAGGCTGATCAATGGCAGAACGCCAGTTTTGTCGGATGCCATTGCGTACGTGTTATGCGAACTGGAATCGAGACTTGATGTGCATACACACACGATTTTCGTGGGTCGAGTTATCGATACCTGCGTGAAGCAGAGGGATCCGCTTTTGTACTTCGACGGGGCCTATCGAAGGCTGGCCAGTTGACGTCAGCGTGTGGACTCGGTCGCGCATTTCCCGACTGCATCGACGAAGCACATTTGATGCGGTGGTTTCGGAAAGAGGCGTTTGCGCGAGATAACGAAGCGAAGTGTCGAGATTTGAGACGGTCTCTCGGCGTTCAATGAGCTGATTCATGTGGGAGCTCTTTCCGGTCGCAGAAGAGAAGGATTATCGGTCCTTCAGGAAGGATATCCTTCGAGCCTTTGCCATCGCAGGAGCCGCCATAGCTGCTTATGCGGTTGGCTTCGCGCTGTTCCTGCGATCGCCGTGAGCGGACTCGCAGCTCTGCTCCGAAGCGACGCTTTGCTTAAAAAGGCATCACAATATAATTGTGTTTCGCAATTAAAATGATTATATCGTCGACAATGGGATCGAACGGAGGCGGCTATGCTGAGACATGAAGACAATATGGCGCTCACGCAGGTGGGCCCTGAAACTCCTATGGGCCGCTTCATGCGGCGGTATTGGATTCCTGCCGCCAAGCTGGAGCAAATTGCTGAGCCGGGCGGTGCACCAATTCGGGTGAAGCTGTTGGGTGAGGCCTTGGTTGCGTTCCGCGATCCGAATGGGAAGGTCGGTCTCATCGGTGAATACTGTCCGCATCGCGGAGCATCACTGGTGTATGGCCGAAACGAAGAGGATGGCCTTCGGTGCCTCTATCACGGTTGGAAGATGGGTTGTGGCTACGTGCTGGAATCTCCGCCTGAGCCGCCAACGCGAACCTTCGCCAAAAAATTGCAGCACGTCTCTTATCCAGTTCGGGAAGCCGGGCAGCTTCTTTGGGCGTATATGGGGCCGCCGGAGCTTGAGCCTCCCTTCCCGAAATTTCCCTGGCTGAATCTTCCCGAGAGCCAGCTGCTTGTTGTGAAGATGCACCAGGCGAGCAATTACTTGCAGGGCGTCGAAGGTGATTTGGACCCGGCGCATCCGAACTATCTGCATCGAGATTTCGATCTCGAGGACAAGGAAAGTTGGGCCGGTGCGGGTTGGGAGTCGATTGCCCATCTGATGTCGGACGGCGCGCCAGTCATCCATTGCGAAGAGACGCCATACCTCATGCGTGTTGGTGCGGTTCGCAACACCGAGAAGCCGGACGTGCACTATGTCCGTTCAACTGAGTGGATCGCGCCATTCTATTGCTACATTGCGACCGGCCCGCGGGAGTCCAGGTTGTTCAAGGCATGGCATCCCATCGACGATCACAACTGTTATACCTTCTACGTTCATTTTGACCTTGAAAAGCCGATCGATAAGGAGGCCGCGTATTCGAACTGGGGTCACCTGACCTCGCCACCGGAATACAAAACGCCGCATAGTCTGGCCAACATGCACTTGCAGGACCGCGAGAGAATGAAGCGCGGCAATTTCTCAGGGGTATCCGGTGCTGCGGTTCAGGATCGTGTTGTCCAAGAAAGCATGCTGCCCATCGTCGATCGCACGAAGGAGCATCTCGGGACCAGCGATAAGGCGGTGATGTTCTATCGTAAGCTCCTGTTGCAGAAGCTCAAGGAAATGGATGAAGGAAAGCCGTTGCCGGGTCAGGATCCCTCGCTCGACTACAACCAGCGTGCTTGTTCATTCAATCTTTCAGCAGATAAGCCTTGGCAGGCGGTCGTGAAGGCGCAGGAGGATTACGAGCGGTCCTTGGGTGTCGATGAGCGGCATTTGTCGACCGCGAATGCAGTCATGGCTCAATAGTGCTGCGGGCAGCGATGGCCGCCGAACCGGTTGTAATTTTAGGAGCGGGTCATGCCGGTGTGGGCGCGGCCGCAGCTCTCAGAGATGAGGGCTTCGACGGACCGGTTCTGCTCGTAAATGGCGAGCAGAACCTTCCGTATCAACGCCCGCCTTTGTCCAAGGCCTTCATGAAGGGCGAGGTGGAGGCGGATGGGCTGGTGCTTCGCGGAGAGGGATTTTACGCGCAGCGAGATATCAAGCTTCATCACGGGAAAGCGATCCGCATCGATAGACATGCAAAGGCCCTATGTCTCGAAACCGGGGAAACGCTGTCGTACGGACATCTTATTCTTGCGACAGGATCTCGCCAGCGGCGGTTGCCGTTCGCAACGGACGGCGCTGAAATAAATTATCTCGGAAGTTTGCGGGACGCGGAAGCGTTGCGCGCTCGTCTGACACGGGCAGAGAGGATAGCGATCATCGGGGCCGGCTTTATCGGTTTGGAGTTCGCCGCGGTCGCCTTGCAGATGGGCTGTGAAGCTCACGTCGTCGAACAAAGTGATCGCCTCCTGGCTCGGAGCGTGAGCCCGTTGATGTCGTCGTTCTTCGAGGTCGAGCACCGAAGGATGGGAGTCAATATCAGCCTCTCCAGGACCGTTGTTGGCATTCGATCGAACGGCTCCGAGCTTGAACTCCGACTGTCCGATGGCCTTGTAATGCCGGCAGACCTCGCGGTTGCGGGCATCGGAACGACAGCAGAAGACGGCCTGGCGATTGAGGCAGGCTTGCCCTGCGATAACGGGATTATTGTCGATATCGATCTGCTGACGGCGGACGATTCCATTTCGGCAGTCGGCGACTGCACACGGCACCCCAACAAATTCGTGCCAGGAGGACTTGCTCGCCTGGAGTGCGTGCAAAATGCTCTCGACCAAGCCAAGACTGTTGCGCGTCGTTTGACCGGAAAGAAAGGAAACTATGATGCGGTGCCTTGGTTCTGGAGCGACCAATCGGATCTTAAGCTGCAAATTGCCGGCATTTGGTCGAACTGCGACACATTCGTAGCGCGCGGCGACGTTGCTGACCGCGCATTCTCGATACTTGGATATGATCGCGACGGTCGGCTCAAAGTCGTCGAATCCGTCAACAAACCTGCCGACCATATGGCCGCCCGGAAGCTTATAGCTGCCGATGCTCTAGTACCGGTTGATCGGGCGACTGACACATCAATTCCGCTAAAGAGCTTTGTCGCCTCTCGATAAAGAGCAAATGAGAGCATGAAAGGCGGAGCTCGTTGTGTCGCGGCAGTTCAGTTTAAGTGGCCCAACGGGCCGCTGTCCGAAATACCTGGTCGCCGCGCTGCTTCAATCGCTCCAGGATATCGTAGAGGATCTCGCGCTCCTGGTTCGAAAGAACGATCAAGAACTCGTGCTCCATCTGACCGATCATCTCTTCAATCTGGACGTAGATGCGCTTGCCCTTGGCGGTGAGAGCAACGATGACCCTTCGACGATCTTCGCTATCCTGTTGCCGGGTAACAAGGCCCTGTTCCACCAGGCTATCGACAATGCGCGTAACCTTGTCGATTTCGAGAGTGTTATGATGCGTAATCTCAGTCGCGGATAAAGGACCAAAGTTTCCGAGGACTGTAAGAACTCTCCACCCGTGGGCCGGACGACCATAGCGCCTTACGTAGGCGCGACCGATGGCTTTGTTGATTTGGCCGGCGAGGAGGGAAAATCGATAGAAGGAGCGTTCTGATAATTCCAAGCGGATGTTGTCAGCCCCCTCTCGAGGTTTAGTTTTGAGGGCCATTCGGTAATCCAGTCTAAGGTTCGTAAGGGTAAAGCACTGGCCAAGGGATCCAAGCGGCTCTCTACCAGAAGTAGACCGAGAAGCTGCCTCTCGCAACTGGGAAAAGGTGTACCGGAGCCGAAACTCGCGGGAAAATGCGTGCTTTCTGCAAAATCATCTCCGTTCTCGGTTAGGCGTTTTGCCAAGTCGACAGATGGTTCACGACCGAAGCATAGCAGTGGGTCAGGTAGTAGTCGGCTATTTCCCTTCCGGTAGCGAACCACACGTCTGATCGAGACGTTAGATATTGCAGCGCCACTTCAAGGTATTTTGCTCGTTGGGCCTGGCCGATGAGTGCGGGGTGGATCGTGAAGCACATTGTGCGGCCGCCCTCCGCGTAAAGCCGGTCAAACTGCCTTTTCACCAGGTCGGCAAAGTCGTCAGCCTCGTAAGCAGTCGCAAACACGGGAACGTCGTTGGTCTCAACTGAGTAAGGCATCGAGATCAATCTGTTCGAGCGCACCCGAATGGGGAAGGGCTGGTCATCGTGAAAGAAATCGCTGTAGTACCAGAACCCCTCTTCGGCCAGCAGATCGGGAGTGTTCTCGGTGGCAGCTTGAGGACCCGGTCCACCCATGCCCCTCATGTCGACACCTGTTTCGTCGAGCACAATCCGCCGCATGTCCCGATAATACTGACGTTCCTGTTCCTCGCCGTACCCGCAGATAAAGCGCGTATTGTGCATGCCGTGTCCGAGGATATCCCATCTGCGTTCGATGAGCGCGTTGCGGATCTCCGGAAATTTCGCGAGCGCGGCGACATTCAGAACGGCTGTGCAGGGCAAATTATACTTGTCGAGCACATCAACCATTCTCCAGAATCCGACGCGCGCGCCGAACTCCTGCCGTCCATACATCATCACATCCGGGGTCATGCGAGCCCACGGATTGATCCACGGATCGGGGGGCGGCATCAGTTCGTAGTATAGGACATTTGGACAAACCATCACGGCAATACGAGCGCCGCCTGGCCATGTCAGCGGCGGTCGCTCCGTGATTGGAAGATAGTCGATCCATGCCTGGTCGATATCCCGTCGCTGGCGGGCAGTTTCAGGAAACTGCGGCCTGTAGCTGTACTGCAGCACGAGTAATCTCCTTGCCCCGCGTTTGCCGCGGTAGAAGCACATTAGTACAATTTATTTGTGAATCACAGTTGTTGTAAGTCACAAATAAAAGCGATATAGTTTTGCCCCAGGCGGGACCGGGCCGCGAGCTTTTTTGTTGCGATTTGGTCCGCCTTTCGTGGGCCGTGCAAAAAAAATGCAATAAGCGAGCGCCGGCCGAGAAGGGGAGGATTGATGTCAACAGCTGGTAATGTAGCCGGTCAATTTTGCTCGTCTGATGAAAATGCAGTTGGCGGGCGGGACCGTGTCGTATCTTCCTCCGCACTTTGTGTGGCGCAGGGAAGGTGCTCGGCGACGCCTGACTAGGGAGTCGCCGATGCATCATCAAGGGTGCTTAGGGATCAAATGCGACTAGCTTACTTGCTAAGAAGGCTCGCGATGGCTTTGCCGACGTTGCTCGGCGTCATGGTTGTCGTGTTTGTTCTGATTCGGGTCGTTCCAGGCGATCCGATCTCGATGATGATTTCGGGGGAGGCGTCGCCCGACGACATTGCCAAGTTGCGCGAAGCTTACGGGCTGGACCGCTCGATACCTGTCCAGTTTCTCTATTTTCTGAAGACTGTTTCGACCGGGCATTTGGGGACATCGATCAGCTTGCACCAGGATGTCCTCGAGTTGATCATGGGACGGCTCCCTGCAACTCTGGAGCTGGCGATTCTTGCGCTTTTCTTCGCGACTGTATTGGGTGTGTCCTTCGCGCTGACCTCTGTCTACTGGCGCGGTCGGTGGCCTGAGGTTGCCGTAGATGCCGCTAACGCCCTGGCGCTAGCTCTCCCGGAATTTCTCTGGGCGCTACTGCTCATTCTGTTGTTGAGCGTATCCATACCGCTGTTTCCTATTTCGGGACGGACAGATCCTTCAAATGCCGCGGTGTTTCACACTCAGTTCTATCTCTTCGAGAGTTTGTTCACCGCCAGGTTCTCCGATTTTGCGGAGATACTGCGTCACATGTTTCTTCCTGCAATTTCTTTAGCCCTTCCCCTGACGGCCGTCATAGGGCGGGTCCTGAAGAGCTCGCTGCTGGATGCAATCAATCAGGACTATGTGCTTCTCGCGCGAGCCAAGGGGTTTTCACCGCTCTACGTCCTACTGAGGCATGCGCTTCCAAATGCTCTCATTCCAACCATTACGATCACGGGTACGCAATTTACGTTGTTGGTCGGCGGAACGGTGCTGATCGAGCTGATCTTCGCCTATCCGGGAATTGGAAATATGCTCTTCGGAGCGGCCATCAACCGTGACCTTCCGCTGATGCAGGGCATCACTATCGTTTTCGCGGTTGTCTTCATCCTGATCAACATATGCATTGACATGAGCTATGCGCTGATCAATCCAAGAGTGCGGCTAGATTGATGAATCTCACCCGATACGTGGATACCGCCTTTGCCAATCCGAAATTGTTGATTGGCGGTCTGGGGTTGGCGATCATCGCGGCGATCGCGCTCGCAGCGCCTCTGCTGCCGCTTCAAGACCCGCTCGATCAAAGCCTCTTTGCGCAGAATCTTCCGCCATTTTGGCTGCCAGGCCATGACGCGTCGTATCTCCTCGGAACGGATAGCTTGGGTCGCGATCTGCTTTCGCGGCTGGTATGGGGCGCGCGTCCTGTGTTGATCGTAATGGTTTTGGGAGCTGCGCTTTCAGGCGTGGTTGGCGTGATCGTCGGGCTGGTGTCTGGCTATTTGGGAGGCGGATCGGACGCAGTCCTCAGTCGCATCATCGAGGTTTTCATGGCCTTTCCGCCCATGTTGCTGGCGATTGTGCTTGTCGCCGTCGTCGGTCCGGGACTCTATGCCGTCGTCATTTCGATCGCCCTGATCGGATGGACGCGATTTGCGCGCGTCGTTCGCGCCGAGGTTCTGGTTCTGCGCGAACAGGATTTCATAACGGCAGCGCATCTGTTGGGCTACCGCTGGTTCCGAATCCTGTTCCAGGAACTGCTGCCCAATATCATTCCAATGGTGTTGGCACTTCTGGCTCTGGAAATGGGTCGCGCGATCGTCGTTGAGGCCATCCTCGCGTTCATCGGGTTCAGCACCAGCGACATGGCCACATGGGGCGGAATTTTAGCAGACGGAAGGAACTACATATATCAGGCATGGTGGATCATGACTCTGCCCATCTTTGCCATCACGCTATCGGTCCTAACGCTCAGTCTGCTTGCCGATGGACTTCGGTTGGCGCTCGATCCGGTTATTCGCCGATGAGCAAAGCGCTTCTTCAAGTGTCAGATCTCGGTGTGGAGATCGGAACGGGAAAGCATGCCACGCGGATTCTGCGTGGTGTGAACCTTGAGATCAAACCCGGCGAGATCAGAGGGCTGGTGGGAGAATCCGGCGGTGGAAAGACGATGGTCGGCAAAGCCATCACGGGATTGCTTCCAAGCAGCGCAGTGGTGTCGTCGGGACGCATCTTGTTCCAAGAGCAGAATTTGCTTGAGCTGCCTGCGAAGAACCGCCGTCTGTTGCTCGGAACGAAAATCGCAATGATCCTGCAGCAACCCAGCACGGCGCTTAACCCGGTTCTCCGCATTGAAAACCAGATCACCGACGTGCTGACGCGGCGTTTAGGTTACGATAGGAAGAGCGCGCGTGACTATGCTCTCGAACTCCTGAGCATGGTCCACATTCGCGCACCCGAGCGGGTGCTTCGCCAATATCCCCACGAATTGTCGGGAGGAATGTGTCAACGCGTGGTGATCGCGATTGCATTCGCCGGGAAACCATCCCTGATTGTGGCCGATGAGCCGACAACAGCGCTGGATGTCACTGTCCAATTCGAGATCCTAAAGCTCATCAAAGAGTTGCAAGCCAAGACAGGCACGGCTGTTCTATTCGTCACGCATGACCTCGGCGTGGTCGCCAAGATTTGCGATGTGGTATCTGTCATATTTGCCGGACGCATTCTTGAACAAGGCCGAACGGAAGACGTCATTGGACGTCCAGCCCATCCCTATACTCAAGCGTTGATAGCGGCTTCCCCCCGTCTTGATCGGCCGGATGCCGGACTACAACCGGTACCAGGTGAACTTACGGCTAGTTTGTGGAACGATGCAGTGGCATCTGATCTGGAGCAGAGCCATGCTTGAAGCGATCAATGTTTCGATCGCGTTGCCCGATCGTAGCCAGAAGTCGCTGTTTGGCCGCGCGCCGCTGCTGAAAATCATCCAGAATGTTGATCTGACCGTCCAGCGCGGGAAAGTGGTTGGCATTGTTGGCGAGTCAGGCTCCGGCAAGAGCACGATAGGCCGCTCGTTGTTGGGTCTTTACCGTCCGGTCACGGGAAAGGTGATGCTCGAAGGCAAGGATCTCGCCTCGCTCTCGAAGGAGGAACTGCGAGAAGCTCGCTTCAAAATCCAGATGATCTTCCAGGATTCGCAGTCCTCGCTGAACCCGCGACGAAAGATCATCGATATTTTGGCGGATCCGTTCGTGGCCAATGGGCGAGCAAGCCGAAGTGACGCACGAAACAAGGCGCTCGCCTTGCTGGAGCGGGTCGGCATGCGGCCGGCCCACGGTGACCGCTATCCGCATCAGCTCTCCGGCGGTCAGCGCCAGCGGATTGGAATCGCGCGAGCCATCGCACTCGAGCCGAGCTACATCGTGGCCGACGAAATCGTGTCAGGATTGGACGTATCGGTACAAGCGCAGGTTCTCGCGCTGCTCCGGCAACTGCGTGCCGAAAACTCCCTTGGCATGGTCTTCATAAGCCACGATCTCTCCGTTGTGCGAACGCTCTGCGACGATGTCGTCGTGATGCAGCACGGTCGGGTGGTCGAGGCCGGAGAGTGTACGAGGGTTTTTAACGATCCTCGCAACGACTACACGAAGAAGCTGTTGCGCGCAGTTCCCTTGCCTGTGGTGGAGAAAGATTGGCTGGACGAATCCCGCAGATGCGATTCCGAGGCCGTTACCGAACTGCCTTCCGCTGTTGCCGCAATGCGATGAGCGGCCGGCGACCATCAAGGCGAGGGCACCCCATTTCATTTCTGATCCTAACAACTGCTCCCATGGGGCCGTTTGAAACTTGAGTTCACAGCGCTCACAGAGCTAGGGCCGACCGACATGAACGATCTGTTACTGAATGGAACGATCGGCGATCTGTCGAATGCGATCCGTGCGCGCAAAGTGAGCATCCGGGAGATTGCTGCGTTCTATGTTGCGCGGATCGGCGCGGTCGATAGAGCCGGGATCAAACTAAACGCTGTTCGCGAGCTCGCTCCGGATATCGAGCGAGAGGCCGTTCGTCTTGATGAGGAGTTTGCTGCAGGGCGGCCTCGAGGGCCTCTTCACGGCATACCTGTGCTGTTGAAGGACAATATTATGACCGCGGATGGTTTGAGGGCGAGCGCGGGCGTTGCAGCGCTGGCGGACTTCAAACCAATGCGAGAGGCTACGATTGTAAAGCGGCTCCGAGCGGCAGGCGCTCTCGTACTCGGAAAGACCAATCTGACAGAATTTGCTGACTACGTGTCGGACGTCATGCCCTCGGGCTTTAGCGGTGCGGGTGGGCGCGTCAAGAACCCGCTGACCGGCGAGGAATATGGCCGAGGTTTGGGCTCGAGTGTGGGGTCTGCGGCGTCTGTGGCAGCTTCGCTTGCTCCCTTTGCCATTGGCAGCGAGACGCAAAACTCGATCCAATCGCCTGCCTTGGCGTCATCGATTGTCGGATTCAAGCCCAGCACGGGTCTCGTCAGCCGGGCTGGCATTATACCCCTGGTGCCTAGCCAGGACTCACCCGGGCCGCTTGCGCGGACGGTCGAAGACCTCGTGCTCGTTCTCTCTGCGATAGCCGGCGCGGACACCGCTGACACGTTGGGACTCGAGTGCTTGCACGATATTCCAGCCCAGTTGGAGCCTCTGCCGCCAAGGCAAATACGCGTCGGGATTCCCCGTCGAGCAATGGCCGATCGTCCCGATTTCGTTGATGCGATGGCTGCATTTCACGCCGCGATAGATGAACTCCGCAAGTCGGGTGTAACGATCGTTGACCCCTGTGATCTGCCGGCGGCCGAACAGTTGCAAGACGTTCGATCATCAGTGTTTCGAACCGAGTTCAAGGCTGCCATTGACGCGTTCTTGATTGAGAACGAGTCTCCATGCGGGATCGACTCTCTGCAGAGCCTGATTGCGTGGAACGAGAGGCATCCGGATGCGATTCCATATGGGCAATCGTTATTGCTCGCTGCTCAAGCGACTGGCGGGCTTCAGGATAGGCAATATCGGCTGGACCGCCGCCGCGATATCTACCTGGCACGGCGGGCGGGCATCGATGCGGCAACGAAGCTCGGCGACGTTGATGTCCTTATGACTCCCATGGCGGCGGCTGCGAAGTGCACTGGAAAAGCTGGTGCGCCGGCTCTGGCGATTCCAATTGGAAAAGGTGCCGATGGCGCTCCCTTCGGCGTAACGCTGTATGCTCCGCGCGGGAAAGATATCAAGCTCCTGCAGATCGGCCTGACTCTGTTCTCAATCCTTGGAGAACGGATAAAGGTGACGCTCTGCTGATGCGCTCCCGATGTGTCCGGGAGAACCGTCCTAAAGACCGCATCCTCTTTCATCGGCGAAAATCATGGCTGACAAATACTCGTTGTCGTATCTCACGACTGCTCCGATGCAAGCTCCAGATATGGTTCAACTCGCGAGACGCGTGGGCTTTGAATCAATCGGCGCTCGCTTAACGACGACGGGGCCGAATGAGCCGAACGCTCTGCTCGGAAACGTTGCTCTGCTAAAGGAGACCATCTCACGTATGAGAGCGACGGGCATCGAGATCTTCGATGTTGAGGTTGTCAGGATCGGTGCAGACTTCGAGGTAAGGCAATATAAGCGGTTCATGGAGGTCGCGGCCATGTTGGGCGCGGCTGCTGTTCTGGTGATTGCCGATGATGGAGACAAGTTGCGGCTAACGGATAGGTTGGGTGGGCTATGCGAATTGGCGGCTCCTTACCGTCTCGATATCCAGCTTGAATTTATGCCTTGGACCACGGTTCCGGATGCACGTACCGCGCACACAGTCGTCAAGGGCGTTGGCTTATCCAACGCAAAAATCCTCGTCGATACCTTGCATGTAGCGAGGTCGAAAACCACGCTCGATGACTTGAGCGCAATCCCGCCGAGCATGATCCGATCGGTGCAAATCTGTGACGGCAAGAACCTTGGAAACGTAACTCCGGAAGCAATGATGCAATCCGCGCGGTACGAGCGATTGATGCCCGGAGAAGGAGATGTGGATATCCAAGGCATTTTGTCGCGGCTGCCCACCGACATTCCTATTGGCGTGGAGGTGCCGAACAGCACCCGCCTTGCCGGACTCGGACCAACGTCCTGGGCGGAACAAGCCCTTGCTGCATCCAAGCGCGCGGTCGATCGAGCGAGATCAGTTAGCTAGGATTCGTTCCGATCTTTAACTGAGGTGGGAGGCGCGCCGGCTTGGCGTCGACGATCACCACTGTTTGTGTCGTGTACGGTCGTCGATCCGATGGACGCGCAAATGATTGTTTTTCACAATTAATGGACTAATGTTGCCGGATGGTTTTGCGATTCTGGCTCCGATCTGGAGCGATTTGGCATGCGCCGGCGAAATGGCGTGTAGGAGTGCTCAATGATCGAAGAACCGACGTTAGACGCACTTGCAGCTGCTGCGGAAGCTGTTGGAATCGCATTGACGTCGGAAGACGATACCGCGCTGCTATTCCAGGCTCTCAAGCGAACTCTCGGGACTTATCGTGCGCTTGATCAGATTGAACTGGAGATAGCGCCAGTCCTCTATCCGCGGTCAGCCGGCTATGAGCCGAGTCTGAGCGATAATCCGTTCGGTGCTTGGCACCGCAAGACGTTTATCGCCGGCGAACGAAGCGGAAAGCTCTTTGGGAAAATGATCGCCCTCAAGGACAACATCGGCATGGCGGGCGTGCCGATGATGAACGGTACGACCGTTCTTGAGGGATTTGTCCCCAGGGATGACGCGACCGTTGTGACGCGCATTCTCGACGCGGGCGGGTTAATCGTCGGCAATGTGCATTGTGAATGCTTTTGCGTATCCAGCGGAAGCAACACCTCAGCTCGCGGCCCCGTCAGAAATCCATGGAATACGGCGCACTCGAGTGGCGGATCTTCGTCCGGTTGCACGGTTGTCGTGTCGACGGGAGAAGTCGACATGGCGATTGGTGGCGACCAGGCAGGATCGATCCGAATTCCTGCTGCTCATTGCGGCATATACGGAATGAAGCCGACACATGGTCTGGTCCCCTATACAGGTGTTCTCAGCATGGAGCCAACTTTGGAACATCTGGGGCCGATGACTGCGACAGTCGCCGACAATGCGCTTCTGCTCGAGGTGGTCGCTGGCCAGGATGATCTCGATCCGCGCCAATATGGACCAAAAACCGATGCGTATTCGAAGGCCATCGGACAAGGGGTAGCAGGTCTAAGAATTGGAATCGTGCAGGAAGGTTTCGGCCATCCTCAATCGATGCCTGAAGTGGACCAAAAGGTGCGCGACGGCGCAGCTTTGTTTGAACGGCTCGGTGCTCAGGTCAGAGAGATATCCATTCCCATGCATCTGCAAGCTCCCATCATTTGGCGCGCCCTGTCGTTGGAAGGAACGTATGCACTTGCCTTCGAGGACTGTGGTTCAGGCTTCGGGCAGCGGGGACTGCACATCGCAGGGCTAGGCGGAGCATTGGTCAATCTGCGTGCGAAGGCGCAGGAACTGCCTGATACCGTAAAGGTGATCCTGACGGTCGGAAGATACATTCGCGACCATTTTCACGGAGAGTTCTACGGAAAAGCCCAGAATCTCACGCGCCAACTCAAAAGAGCTTACGATCGGGCTTTTGAGAGTGTTGATCTCTTGCTGATGCCGACAGTGCCATTTACGGCCCCCGTTTTGCCGGAGGGCGAGGGTCACCGTGAGAGAGTCCTGCGGGAATCGGCGGAGGTTATGGTCAACACGTGTTGCTTCAACGCCTCGCATCATCCCGCGATGACAGTGCCGTGTGGTCTGATCAATGGATTGCCAGTCGGAATGATGCTGATCGGTTCTGAGTGGCAGGAGGCCATGATCTACCGCGCGGCTCATGCATTCGAACAAGCCTGCGATTGGCGTTCGCTTTAGATCTTTCAGACGGTAGGGTATCGCTGGGGTCTTCTGATCGGCTGGAGCGTCTTAGTTGGATTGACTGACGGCGCAATAGTGATCGACCAATTGCTCCGTTGTCGCTTTCCAGACGTCTTTTCGACTCGCGATCTCCGCCAGGAGCTCTTCCAGATAGCCAATCCGATGCGGATGACCAATGAGCCAAGGATGAAGATTCAAGATAAGAAGTCGACCGCTCTGCGTACCATCGTTCGATAACTGATCAACTGCATCCAGAACGGCTTGTTTCCAGCGCTTCATGCTAATACGACGGTGGTAGTGAGCGACGACGTCATCAAGCTCCAGTGCTATCGGTAGCGAAATGATCGGACCCGACGGGGTGCGCATGACGTAGGGTTGTTCGTCGTTAGGCCAATCGAGCAGATAATTGACTCCAAGCTCTGCGAGGAGGGCTGGCGTCCACTCGGACTCTCCATACTCCGGACCGTGCCAGCCCTTTAGGCGCGTACCTGCTTGGCTCTCCACCTGCGCAAGCGAGTCACGAAGATACTCACGCTCCTGCTCGACCGTCATGTTGTTCGAGATGACTTGGGTGACGCTGTAGCCGTGACCAATAATGGGCCAGCGGCGTTCGCGGAACTGGCGGACCAGATACGGATAGCGTCGGGCACTGGAAGCGTCCACGGCAGCCGTTGCCGATAAGCCGGACTTGTCGAATGCGTCGATCACTCTGAAGACGCCAACGCGGTTGCCATACTCTCTCTGGGAAAAGGCGCGAACGTCGGGATACGGTGCTCGTCCAAAGCCTCCGGGCACATTGGGTGGGATGAAGGCGCCGGGAGGAGGCTGGAGCTCATAGTATTCGACGCTCACGACGGCGGCGAAAGCGAGCCGGCATCCGTTCGGCCAAGTCAGAGGCGGCCGCGACACCACGGTCGTATTCTCGTGGAAAACGCTATCGTTTGGGTTCATCCGGCCCCCAGGAGCATGGAGTCATTTAATTGTGAATATCAAACAGTTATCGTGCGCTGTCAAAGGCGAGGTTTGTCTCATCGGCGGAGCTTAGGAGGCCGCGGCCGAGGGGACTGCTTGCAATGTTTCATGTGACTTTCGATAGCTGCTGGGTTTGTTTGCGCTGCGGGATCTGGAGAGACGGGAAAATTGGCCGCACCTCCTCGCGACGATTTTTGTTGCGAATTAGTATAATTGGAAATTACAAATAAAGGATGGCATTGATGCCAGCGTCAACCCGCTTGAACAGTCCCAGCTGCCGACGAGGCAAAACATCGAAGGTGTAGTCAGATGCTGCGAGCTTGGCTTTGTGCAGTAAGTGCATTTTTCATTTTTACATCGGCATCGGCGCAAACCGTCCGAGGGGTCACTGATCAGGAGATCAAGATCGGACAAACGTGGCCGTACAGTGGGCCGGTTTCGGGCCATGCGATCTCGGGCAAGACGGAAGCCGCCTACTTTGACATGATCAACGAGAGCGGCGGGATCAACGGCCGTAAGCTCAAGTATATCAGCTATGATGACGCCTTTTCACCGTCCAAAACGGTAGAGCAGGTTCGCAAGCTCGTCGAACAGGATGAGGTCGCGCTGATCTTCGGAAGTTTCGGAACGGCCACCAACAGCGCGGTGCTTCGTTACATCAACTCCCAGAAGGTGCCGCATCTTCTCCTTAACGCGTCTGGCGACCGGTTTACGGATCCCAAGCAGGCACCGTGGTCCACGATCTTGCCGCCGAGCGCCGAGGTCGAAAGCGGGGCATTCGCCAGCTACATCCTGAGCACAATGCCAAATGCGAAGATGGGCGTGCTCTATCAGAACGACGATTTCGGCCGGCTTTACCTGGCCACCTTCAAAAAGGTGCTGGGAGCCAAGGCAGCCAACATCGTTTCGGAAATGAGTGCCAATGTTACCGATCCAACGGTCGATAGCCAGATCGTTTCATTGCACGCGAGCGGAGCCGAAGTCCTCGTCGATTTTACGCTGTCCAAGCAGACAGCGCAGGCTCTCAAGAAGGCCTATGATCTAAAGTGGAAGGCGCCGCATCTGGTGACGGCCGCGGCATCGTCCATCCCGGAGACGATGAAGCCGGCCGGACTGGAGAAGAGCCAAAACGTTGTGGCGTTTCGCTATTTCATCGATCCTTCGGACCCTGAAGCCAAGACGAACCCTCATTTCAAGAAATACTACGACTTCCTGACCAAGCGAGTACCCGGTGCCGACCCCGACGACTTCACGAACGTGAGCGCCTATACCACCGGCGAAGCCTTGGTCGAAATCATCAAGCGCTGCGGCAATGATCTCTCGCCACAAAATATAATCAAGCAAGCTACCTCGGGCGAGGCGTTCAAACTATCGCTCACGCTGCCTGGCGTCGAATATCGCCCGACACCGGAGAATCATGGTGGCATAACCCACCTGCAGCCCAGCAAGATCGTCGGTGGTCACTACGTGGCCATCGGCTCCTTGACGCGGTAGCGACGGACGCTGCAGTCGAACATTGACGCTTCGGGCTGCTTGCACAAATGAGCTCGCTTCGCTTTGTCACCGTACGAGATCGGACGGCAAAGTGAAGCGATCTCCGGAAAATTCACCGTCGCGCGGACGGCGAGCGCTTCGGCGCATGAGGTCCGCCGACCGGAGAATTGCCTCCATTGAGGGCGTTACGCTCCTTGCGGCGATCGAAAAGCTCGTTTGCCTTTGCGTCGAGCTTGTCCATGACTTCGTAGAAAGTGGTCAATTCAGAAGAACTCAGCACGCTAAGAAATTCACATTCGAGAGAAGTTCGTACGCTTTCGATCTCGTCGAACACCTCCTTGCCTTTTGAAGACAACGATAGGCTGATTCGTCGTCTATCCCGTTCGTCCTCCCGGCGGAGGAGGAGCTTCTGCTTGACGAGGGAATTCACTGTCCTCGTAACCTTGTCGGCATCCAGGCTTACGTACTTTCCAACCTCAAATGCGGCGAGGGGACCAAACCGTTCGACGACGCTCAAAACCCTCCAGCTGTTGACGGAAAGGCTGAATTTCGACTGAAAGACTTCAGCGAGGCAATCGACGAGCCGCTTCGAAATGATCGAGAATCTGTAGGTCGTCCTTTGTTCTAACGTGCGCCTGATAAGCGAGCTCCTGGGTGTCATCATTGCCTCCTATCCCCGCGGAGGTTCTAGCAGAACGGCGCGCATTTGAGCAGCGTTTCGCTGCGTCGCAACGAAATAATCGCAGTTTACAACTATTGTAAAGTGCGATTAATTGAGCTAGCGTCTCGCCTGGTCGTCCGATCAAGACAAGCAAAGGGACTCGGCTCTCGATGAATATTGCAGAGGCAATTCGGACAGAGGCTGCGGCCTCCAGGTTCCAGATCTCACGCCAGGCCTACACGGATCCTGCAGTGTACCAACTGGAGATGGATCGTATCTTTTCGCACTGCTGGCTGTATGTCGGACACTCGACCGAGATCGAAAAGCCGGGAGATTTTAAGACCAGGACGCTGGCCGACCGCAGCGTGATCTTCCTCAAGGATCGCAACGGAAGCATTCGATGCTTCCTCAACGTCTGCCCTCATCGAGGTGCGCAGGTATGCCGTTTATCCGAAGGCAACGCGCGGTCATTCAGCTGCATCTATCATGGCTGGATATTCGAGAATACCGGCAAGTCCCTGAGCATCGCCGAGCCTGAGACGTATCCGCCCAACTTCGGGGAAGGCGGGCGCAATGACCTCGTGCCGGTGCCGAGGTTCGAGGAGTACCGGGGCTTCTGGTTCGTCAATTTCGATCGCAAGGCCCAGAGCCTGAGAGACTACCTCGGGGACGCGTGTGACTATATCGACGTGATCGTCGATCAAGCCGCGACTGAAATGCACATCGTCGGCAAAGCGCAGGAGTACAGCGCGCGGGCGAACTGGAAACTGCTCGCCGAGAACAGCACGGATATTCTGCACGTCGAGGCGTTGCACCCAACTTACCTCGATCTGGTGGCGACCAATTCCGGTGGCGCGATGAAGCGCGGCAAGATGCTCGGCAAGTGCGTCGATCTTGGCAACGGGCATTCCGTCATCGAGCGCCAAGCCACGTACGGCAGGCCTATCGCTCAGTGGATCTCGCTCTGGGGAGATGACGCGAAGGCCGAAATCGATGCGATCTATGACAGGCTTGTCAAGATGTATGGCGAGGAGCGAGCCATCCGAATGGCGCGCTATTCGCGCAATCTGCTGATCTTCCCCAATCTTGTCATCAACGACATCATGTCGATCACGGTCCGCAGTTTTCAGCCTAAGGCAGCCGACTACATGGAGGTCAACGTTTGGGCGCTGGCGCCGAAAGAAGAAATAGGTACGCCGGCTCTCGAACGAAGGCTCAGCAACTTCCTCGAATTTCTCGGGCCCGGCGGGTTCGCGACGCCGGATGACATCGAGGCGCTGGAGTCGTGTCAGCGCGCTGCACTGAGTGCGCGCGAGGCGCCATGGAACGATCTGTCAAAGGGGTTCGATCCGAAGAGCGCCGACAAGGTCGGTGACACGAAGGATGAGTTGCCGCAGAGAGCCTTCTGGCGCGGCTGGCAGGCACGGCTGCTTTCAACGGGAGCATGATATGCGTGAACTCAAGGATTGGTCCCGTTCCGATATCGAGGATTGGCTCTACTCGGAGGCCGCTCTTCTCGATGAGTGGAGGTTGCCGGAATGGCGGCAACTGTTCACCGAAGATGCTCGCTATCTGGTCCCCAACATGGCCGGCGACCCTTACGCGCCTCCTGAATCAACGCTGTATCTGATCTCGGATGACGGTCACCATCTGACCGAGCGCGTGAAGCGGTTAGGCAAGAAGACGGCTCATGCAGAATATCCCCATTCAACGACCCATAGGACGATCAGCAACGTTCGTTTTCTTGGTATTGGGGACGGTGAGCTCAAGGTAAGTTGCAACTTCACTATCAATCGCACCAGCAGCCAGAGCGGAGTGATCGACACCTATTTCGGCCGCCAGGAATACAAGTTTGTTCAGGCTGATGAGAAGCTGCTGGCTCGCGAGAAGCGAAGCATTTTGTCGATTGGAGCGCTCAGGCCCCACGGCAAACTTTCAATCATCCTGTAGAGGAAGATGCGGATGAAGGGCATCAAAGGGCGCGTAGCGATCATCACCGGAACCGCCAGCGGTATCGGTGCCGGTTTGATCAAAAATTTCGCGGCTAGTGGCGCGAAATTGATCTGCGTCGACATACAGGGGGACGGCGAAAGGTTTATCGATGACTTTCGGGACCAGGCGACGTTTCTCAAAGCTGATCTGAGGGTCGATGGCGACATCGCGAAGATCGTAGACACAGCCATCAGAAAATTCGGACAAATCGACTTTCTTATCAACTGTGCGGCAACCTACGTCGATAAGGGGGCGTCCTCCACACGATCGGAATGGCTTAACGGCTTCGATAGCAATCTGGTCGGCCATGTGCTTCTCGTGCAGGCGGCGCTTCCTTACTTGAAGAAATCGAGCTCTCCATCCATCGTCAATTTTTCCAGCGAGAGCGCGCACGTCGGACTCGCCGGACGCTGGATTTACCCCGCGACCAAGGCCGCCATTGAGCAGGTCACCCGAAGTCAGGCTTTGGATCTTGCTGAGTTCGGCATTCGCTCGAATTCGGTCATGCCTGGTTGGACACGAAAGCCGTTTCATGATGCGGCGCCCGCCGAGGTCGCAGAACGATATCAGAATCTATCTTCTCGACTCCATATGCTCCGGCGCATGGGAACGGTTGACGAAGTTGCGCAGGCGGTGCTGTTCCTCTGCTCCGAACATGCAAGTTTCATCACGGGATCCTGCATGCACGTCGACGGCGGCCATAGCGCGCTAGGCCCGCAAGGGTTGGAGGTTCATCTTCCGACCGAGATCAGGAAAGCCGCGGGCGTGGGTTCAAGCGCATCTGGAGATCGGTGCCCGTGACGGTCGTAATGTGCGTCGAATTGTGCGGTGCTGAAGACATTCCCCAGGGAGAAATGAGGCAGTTCATTGTCGAAGGCCTCGACGGCGCAGTCGCTGTTGCGAATGTGGACGGCGAGTTTTTTGCTTTCGAGGACTGCTGCACTCACGGAGCGGCGTCCTTGTCAGAAGATGGCGAACTGGCGGGGCATACCGTCGAATGCGGATGGCATCGAGGGCAGTTCGATATCCGCACGGGAGCGGTCGTGGCCTCTCCCTGCACTGTCGACCTAAGAACGTACAAGATCGACGTTCGTGAGGGGCGGCTGCATATTAGCTTTTAGCGCTGCGATTGTTCGACCTTTTGATGAAAAGAGGAGGCGGTGCCAATCTAGCCGGGCTGAGCCAAAAGGCTTCTGACGTTAACTAAGTACGTAAGGTGGTAAGATATCGATCGGCCATCTCCCGTTCGACGCCTTTCGCGTTTTCTTGAATGCGATTGTAGATTGTTGCTGCCATCCCCGGATAGCAATCCTCGACGCCGCTCCCGATCTGATTGATCAGAGCCTCGGCCACATGCTGGGGCGAAAGCTTTGGATGCGGTATGTGCGTGCTCATGTTCGTGTCGACCACGGGCGGAAATATTCCGCAAACCCGAACTCCAAACGGCTGCAATTCTCCCCGCAACCCTTGGGTAAGAGAGAGTGCGGCCGCTTTGCTTGCGCAATATGAGCCCACGGTTGGTAGATTAACGTGACTGAGAACCGACAGCACGTTTACGAAAACGCCTGATTTTCTTGACTTGAAGAATGGAGCAAACGCTCGCGCGACGTTCAACGGCCCGAAGTAGTTCGCTTCGATCTCCCGGCGGACCAGCGACAAGTCGCCGGCCAGAAAGCTTGAATTGGCATTAAATCCGGCATTATTGATGACGATGTCGACCTGCGGACCGAGCTCCGATGCGATCGAGGCGAGTTGCTCCTGAGAGGTCACATCCATCGCAACGGGTATCGTTCCCGTGATCGGGTCGCCTCGACGTGTGCCGGCGTAGATCTTGGCCGCACCGCTTTTGTCGAATGCCTGCACCAGCGCGCTGCCAATCCCACCGGAGGCGCCTGTGATGAGAATGTTCTTATCCGCTATGGCGCGATTGACATCGGACATGAGGCTTCCTTGCTTCCTCGAAGGACGCAATACGGGTGTCTTAAAAATATATGTGTTTCGCAAATATATTGACGAGTCAATTCTCTTTGGTTGCCGGGACTACCAAAGAGAAGGGCGTGACGCCTGACGCGAAGGCACTGATCGCGTTCATACGCGGTTCGCGATTATCCAGCCGGCAAACGCGCATCTCGGGCCAGTCCAACCCGTACAAGTGCTCCACGCGCATTGCGGGCAGGGATAGTGGGGAATGATTATTCTATTAGTTCTACGTCCATGATGATTAGGAGCGCCGGCCTCACGGCCGGCGCCCCCCTGATCATCCTGAAATGCCAGCGCGTTACTTCTTCGTCACCAGCTTGCACGCCGGATTTTCGGGGCCGAAAGCTTCCTCGCCGGGGATCTTGGCGAGGATTTTGTAGTAGTCCCACGGATACTTGGATTCCTCAGGCGTCTTGACCTGCACCAGCATGAGATCGTGCACCATCAGATTGTCCTCGCGCAGCTTGCCGTTGCGGGCGAAGAAGTCCTCGATGGGATGCTTGCGCATCTCGGCGGCGACCTTCAGCGGATCATCAGTGCCCGTTGCCTTGATTGCCTCGAGATAGTGCATCACCGACGAATAGACGCCCGCCTGCCACATGGTCGGCATCTGGTTCATCTTAGCGAAATAGCGCTTCGACCATTCGCGGGTCTTGTCGTCCATGTCCCAGTAGAACGAGGTCGTCAGCAGCAGGCCTTGCGCCGCCTGCAGCCCGAGCGAATGGACATCCGTGATCAGCTCAAGAAGGGCCGCCATCTGCTGGCCGCCCTTGAACACGCCGAACTCGGAACCGGTCTTGATCTCATTGTTGTTGTTCGGCGGGCCACCGGCGATACCGATGATCTTGGCCTTGGACGCCTGCGCCTGAAGAACGAATGATGACAGGTCTGGCGTTGCAAAGGGAGGCCGCACGGCGCCGAGCACCTTGCCGCCCATTTTCTTTACGACATCCGATGCGTCCTTCTCGAGCGAATGGCCGAAAGCATAATCGTCGGTGATGAAAAACCAGGTGTCGCCGCCGCGCTTGACAACCGCCTGCGCGGTACCCGCGGCGAGCGCATGGGTGTCGAACACCCACTGGATTGCGTAGGGCGAGCAGAACTTGCCATGGAAGTCGGCTGTGCCGGTCGAGTGGACGATCAGCAACTTCTTCTTCTCGTTGGCGATGTTCTGGACGGCAAGACCAACGGCCGAGACCGGCACGTCAACGATGAGGTCGACCTGCTCAACGTCGTACCACTTCCGCGCGATGGATGCGCCGATGTCCGGCTTGAGCTGGTGGTCGCCAACGACGACGCTGATCGGCTTGCCCAGCACCTTGCCGCCAAAGTCCTCCACCGCCATCTGGGCGGCGGTGACCGATCCCTTGCCCGTCGGCGTTGATGCCGGTCCGTTCATATCGGTGAGAACGCCGATCTTGACGACGTCGTCGGATACCTGGGCGAACGCCGACGGCGCAGCCAGGAATGCCGCCGCCAACGTGCCGGCAAACATCGCATGCTTGATTGAACTCATGTGTCTCCTCCCGTGCCGGGCTCTTTGGCCATCGGCTTTGTGACGTGGGGATGCAGGCATCCCGAAGCCCATTTCTGCCTGCATTCCGCGAGCGGCGTCAATGCGTCGAAGGGCGATCACCTGGAGGTGCACATGTCAACGGGGTAAATCGGTAGCGTTGCCGTGCGTCAAAGCGGACTTTGCTGCACTGCGCAGACCATAAGCCCGCCTCGCTAGGCGCTGACGTTATGGCCGAGCCAGTCGATCGCTGCGCTGGTGCCGCCGCGCCCATGTGGAATACCAAGCGCGGCAAGGCCGACCTCGACCACACCGAGCGTGCCGAGGATCATCGGCGCATTGACGTGACCCATGTGCGCGATGCGGAAAGCGCGTCCGGACAAATCGCCGATGCCGGTGCCCAGCACCACGCCGCACTTGTCCTTGCAATAGGCTTGCAGACTGGCGGGATCGTGGCCCTCGCCGATACGAACTGTCGTGACCGTGTTGGCTCGCTCAGCCGGCGCTTCGATGTTGAAGGAAAGGACCTGCCCCTCCGACCATGCCGCCACCGCGTGGCGAACGGTTTCGGCCAGCAGCCGATGGCGGAGGAAGACATTGTCGAGCCCTTCCGCGAACAGCATGTCGAACGCCTGCCGTAACGCGAACAGCAGGTGCACCGGCGCGGTGCCGGCATATTTGCGGTAATGTTCGACGCCGTCGCGCTCGCTCCAGTCCCAATAGGGTGTGCGCAGGCCCGCGGTCTTGTGGACCTCGCGCGCGCGATCGTTGACCGCGACGAAGCCGAGGCCCGGCGGCGTCATCAGGCCTTTCTGCGAGGCGGACATGGCGACGTCGATGCCCCACGCGTCCATCTCGAACGGCATGCAGCCGAGCGAGGCCACCGCGTCGACCATGAACAGCGCGTTGTGTTTCGCAGCCTTGATGGCGCGGCCGATGGCGGGAATGTCGTTGAAGGCCCCCGAGGCGGTATCGACCTGCACCACTACGATCGCCTTGATCTTGCCTTCGGTGTCCTGGCGCAGCCGGGCTTCGACCTCGGCGGGACGGACCGCGCGGCGGATATCGCCTTTGAGCACTTCGACTTCGACACCCATGGCCGTGGCGGCGTTGCCCCAGTTGATGGCGAAGCGGCCGCTTTCCAGCACGAGGATCTTGTCGCCGCGCGACAGTACGTTGCTGAGAACGGCTTCCCAGGCGCCGTGACCGTTGGCGATGTAGATGTACGAATGGCCCTTGGTCGCGAACAGCCGTTTCAGGTCGCGCAGCAACCCGTCCGTCAGTTGCACCATCGCATCGGAATAGATGTCGAGGGCCGGGCGATGCATCGCCTGCAACACCTCGTCGGGCATCGTGGTGGGGCCGGGGATAGCCAGAAATTCACGTCCCGCTCGAACGACCATCGTCTGCTTCTTCCTGCTCAATTATCGGCCGCGCCAGTGGTCCGATTCTAACATTCGCATCCCATTTCAGCGCGCCTTCTTGCGAATGTTAGAATCGAAGGACCACTAGCAGATACAATTCGTTAGTGGAGTTTTGAATTTGACATTCGCGTCCGCGGCGTTGGGGAAGGTGGGTCGCGAATGTCAAATTCACTCCACTATGTGGCGCATGGGACGGCGCGAAATCAAGGCAGATCGGGCTCAATCGACGCCAGCGAAGAGCAGCCATGACATTTAGCGCGATGGCAGCTGTTCCAGCGCGGTCCGCACCTGTTGCCAGATATCGTCCTTGATCTCGGTCGCCACCGGACTCGGAATATCGACGACGGGACCGGACCGCTTCGCGCAGCCGACCACCAGTCTCAGAAGCCAGACCTCTCCGTCGGTGTAATAGAGATCGCCGCCGCCGTTGCGTCCGGTCAGTGTGGGGCCGACGCCGGTCACCTGATACTTGGCATCGACCATGCCCGCCGTCTCCAGATCGGCAGCCAGCGACTGCCGCTCGGCGTCGATGTCGGCGTTGATGTGATGGGTTACGGCGCCGGTGTATTTGCTGATGCCCACACCTCGGTCGAACGTCGCGTCGCCGAGCCACACCGGGCGGCCTTCCACGCCTTTGTCCAGCACCTTCCAGAAGCGGACATGGTGGCGGGTGTCGGCGCTGGCACCGGCCGGCTTCTCGAAAGCCAGGTCCTCGCGCCGCCCCTGATAGTAGAGATGGCTGACCGGGGCGTCGTGATAGGGTCGATCCAGTAATACGCTTCCGGCGATTTCGAGGCTCGATCGCAGCGTAATCGGATCGGCCGGGTACCAGCCGGCGGCGTGCATGGCACAGACGATATCTTTCTCACTGCCGATCATGCCGACATTGATCGGGTCGCCGGGAATGCCTTGCGCCGTACGCGTCACCATCGGCAGGCCCGCCAGCCCCTTCTGATGCTCGTAATGCGTCCACAGCGACGGCAGCGCGAGATAGGCGACGGCACCATAGGTGACGGCAGCGACGCACGTGATCAGCGCGGCGCGTCGCAGGCGGCCGTGCCGGAGCGGTGCGGGACGACTGGCGGAAGGTTCGAGGTCCGTCAACGGCAAGGCTCAGAATTGCGATACGCGGACCATACCATAGCGGACGGCAATCTATCGCCGGGTCTCGCGGCAGCCGGCGGCTTCGGCCTCTTCGACCGAGCAGAACCACCGCGTGCCTTTGCTGATCTTCATCTTGATCTGCGCGTACCAGCGGCTGGTCGGCTTGTGATAGATGCACACGCCCGAGCGGTTGACGTTGCCCTTGATGGTGCATTCAGGCGAGGGCGCGACGGGCCCGGACGCCGACGCCAGCAGGATTCGACGGGCCGTCGGTGGTGGTTTGACCGCGCCCAGAATCGTGGTCTTCTTGTTGCGCACTCGCCAGTCCCACGGCGCGATGAAAGCGCCGGCCCACATTCCGGCCTTGGCCTCGCGCGCGGCTTTCTGATCCGCGTCGTAGGCGTGGGAGATGCGCGGAAGCGACAACGCCCACCCGGTCTTCACCATCCACTGCTGGATATCCTCGTCATCGACGATGCATTTGGCAATCGAGCGGCCGTGACGGTTGGCGCGCAACACGTGACAGGTCCAGGTTTTCTTGTCGGTGTAGTGGATAAGCGCGTTACGCGCGGCGACGCCACAGGTCCAACGCTCACCCTTGTCGTTGAGGCACAGTTGGTCGGTCGATGGCGCATCGATGCCGGCGAGCCGAAGTTTGACGTGTCCGATCTGCAGCGTGTCGCCGTCATGGATTTTCGGGAGGCCGGAAACATCGGCGGCGTGGGCGGCAATCGGCGAGAGCAATACCGAGAAGGATAACAGGAGTGCAGCAATCGATTTCATCAGGCCTGGCCGTTTGCGAGAGGCGGATCAACAGGTCGTCGAAATTATGAGGCTATTCGCGCAAACGCGCCAGCGACAGAGCCCGTCCCCGCTTCAATTCGGCGCGAGGCCGCGTCCCCGCATTGCTTTGCGGGCGAGCGCCAGTCCCATCAGCACGAAAGCCGAGGTCACCTCCGGACCGCCCACCAGAATGCGTGTCGGCGTCTTCATCTTGTTCCATTCGTAGGCCTTGAACGGACCACGGCGGCCGCCTTCGCCGGTCCGATTGACGATGCAGTGCAGCGCAGGCGTGAAGGCCTCCGTGTCTGCTCCGAGGTGGCCGAGCGCGATCAGCGCCAGTGCCGCATCGAACACGTTCATCTCGTTGGCGATCAGCGTGTCCTGTACATAGGAGAGAACCCGGTTGCGGATGAAACCGAACGTGTCATCGGGATCGATCGCTTGCTGTGTTCCCGGCGGCAGCGCCCTGAACGCTGCATAGCAGCGCCCGAAATAGGCACAGTAGAGTTCAGGCAGATAGTAGATGTGCGACCGGGGATCGCTGAACGCGCCGCTTGCGACCAGCCGTCGTTGAAAGCCGATGATTCGCTGTACGGTTTGCAGTCGTTGAGGTGTTTCGAGGACGCGCCACCGCACACAGTTGCGAAAGCTGACCTCGAGCACATCGAGATTGAGGGTGGGGTCGAGATCGTTGCCGTAGGGACGGTCGCCGGCGAGGTTGTCGATCCAGGTGACGATGCCGCCGTCGTAATCAATATTGTCATTCAGCGGCACGGTCACCAGCGGCTCGTTGGTGCCGTTGCCGGCCTGATAGCCTGCATAGAAATCGAGCAGCGGCTGATTGAGGACCGGATCAGTCGAGCCCGCTTGCGTGGCGGCAGAGAACGAACAGGCGGTCGTATCGCAGTCGGGAACGTAGATGCCGAAACCAAGATCCTGCTTGATCTGGGCGAAGAAGCGGCTGAAGCACGGATGCGGGTGCGGCGCCAGCGCAGTGATCACGCTGACGCGGCTGCCGTCGCGGGCGAGCACATCTTCGCGGCTGGTTGTGAGGCAGAAGTCGACCATGTCTGCGGTCGCCTTGCGGATGGTCTCGTTTTCCGCCGGCGTCGCGAGACCGCTTTCCGCAAAACTCAGAAGTGCCTCGGTGAAGAACGCATCGTAATAGGCCGAGCGGTGCCTGATCTGCATCGGCTGCCACATCGGTTCGGCGATCCCCCGCCACGGCGGATTGATCAGGTCGCGCGCCGGCGAGCGCGCGATGAAGATGCGCGCCAGATTGAACAGCAAGGTCGAGTTCTTGTAGCCGCGGGCATCGAGGCCGGTGAGGGCAGCGAGAAAATCCCGGCCGTGAAGATCCGGATCGCCGATCAGGTTGAAGGCGGCAAAGGTCGGGATGAAGCCGTTCTTGCGGAACGATCGGACAAGATGCGCACCACAGGTGCGGATGACGTGCTCGATGTCGGCAAGGCCGGGCGCGGGCCCGCTCGAAGCTAGCGGTTGGGGCTGGGGGTGCCGCAGACTCACGGTGTCCAGCAGCGCCGCCACCGGCTTTCCGATCGCTGCCCAGTCCGGGGATTCATCGTCCCGCGCATGGCGCAGGGCATCCTGAAGCTCGCGGAAGCGGCCCTCGTCCTTCAGCTCCGGCAGGCCGGCCCGGCGCAGCAAGGGACGCAGAGCCGGGTTTGCCAGCGCTGTCCGGTAGAATTTCGCCAGATGACCGTCGCCGCCATGGTGACGCAACAACATCGGGTCGCACACATCGTACAGCGAAGGACCGTCCTTGCGGTTCGTCAGCGCACTGAGAACGGCGCGGGCGACATGGCGAGCAGTCATGATTTCCTTTTCGCGCGCCCCCGTGCGCGTTGGCAAACCGCATCAAGGCCTGTCCGGCCCAAGCTATTGAAAAAATTATACGGATCAGCAGGAAAGACAAATGTGACTTAAGTCACGGCGATGAGCGGTGAGGTAGCGATAGCCTGACCATCCAAGCACATCGCAGCCTGAGATTTCGCGAGTGCCCCACCATACTCGGACGGCACCGCTGATTACAGACTTACAAACAGAGCCAGGGTGGAGCTGGGGAATGAGCCGGTCTGCTGGCAGAGGCGTCAATTTGGCACCACTAGGGTCCTCGAGAGCCATGCGTTCCAAGCGGAGCATTTGCTCCCCCTCGTATCCGACACATGTTCTTTCAGACTTGCAACAGATCAGCAGTGGGATTGATCTAATTAGTTGTATTCACTTGAGAAAATGACATGTCCACGCTCGGTCGGCGCAGTATGCTTAAGCCATGGTGTTTCCAATAAATAAAGGTTTCGTGTTGCTCATGTGGGTCTCGCAGGGTATGACCTTTCGCATGCTGCGGTGCCGCAAAACCAGCGCATTTGACCGCAATACGTCTGGCACTCCCTAAAACCAATTTGGCGGTGGCGCGACCTAAGAACGTCATCGAGCACGACCAGGACTTGACCGTTATGAAGCTAGGGCAGTTTCGCGTTTCCCCTCGATCGGTCACGTTGGCCGCCGTCCTTGTCGGGATGGTGTCGCTGGCGATTGGAGCCCATGCCGCGCTCAACAAGCGAAGCCTGGATGTCGCGAAGGCCCTCGCGGTTGCCGATACAACCGGCAGCGTGACCATCAAGCCGTCGCGGGTCGCGCTGGTGATCGGCAACGGACATTATCCGGATGCCAACCGCCCGCTGAAGCAATCGATCAATGATGCCCGCGCACTGACGACGATCCTGCGCCGCGATGGTTTCGACGTCATCATGATCGAGGATGCCAACAAGGACGACATGCACCGCGCAGTCAGCCGTCTGAAATCGAAGATCGGTCCGGAAACAACCGCCATGCTGTTCTTCAGCGGGTTCGGTATTCAGTCCGGTCGCGAGAGCTACATGATCCCGGTCGATGCGCAGATCTGGAAGGAAATCGATGTGCGGCACGACGGGCTGTCCGTCGAATCCGTGCTCGGTGCGATGAAGGAGCGTGGCGCCAAGGTCAAGCTCGCGGTGATCGATGCCTCGCGGCGCAATCCGTATGAGCGTCGCTTCCGCGCATACTCCCATGGTCTTGCACCGATCAACGTGCCGGATAACGCGCTGATCCTGTCGTCGGCAACGCCTGGACAGGTTGTCGATGATGCCGGCGGCCAATACAGCCTGCTGATGGCCGAACTGCTCAAGAGTCTGGACACACCGAACGCGGGCGCTGAGGCCGTGTTCAGCAAGACCCGCGTTGCGGTGTCGCGTGCGACCGATGGCGAGCAAGTGCCGACGGTATCGTCGTCGCTGGCTGAGGATGTGCCGCTCAAGGCCGACGCCGCGATCGCCTCGCGCAAGGCCGGCAGCTAAGAGTTTTACTTCGCGCTCGCATCCATCGGGACCGGTCTGACCGGATCGCCTTCACGCAGCAAGGCGCCGGCGCGCGCTACCACGATATCGCCTTCCGACAATCCCTCGCGAATTTCAACCTGTCCGCCGGACAGCAATCCCACCTCGACGTGGCGAGTTTCGACCCGCTGGCGCCGAATGACCTGCACCACGGTGCCGGCGGTCCCATAAAGAACTGCCGTTAGCGGCACGGCGATGCCGCAGCTTTCGCCGGTCTTGATGATGGCGCGGCCGGACGCATTGACGAGCAGGTGTTTGCTCGGGTCGACGGATATGAAGACCTGCCCAAGCTGGCTGTTCGGTTCGATCGTTGGCGCAACGAGCCGCACCTTTCCGTCCATCTCGCCAGCACCGACGACCTTGACCTTGGCGGTTTGATTGACAGCGATTTTCGACAGATCGCTCGTTGCGACCTGGCCGACCAGATCGAACTCGTTGCCGGTGATGATGTTGAACAGCGCCTCGCCCTTGCCTGAGGCAATTGCTCCGATTGTGGCTGTCGAACTGCTGACCAGTCCGGCCACGGGCGCTTGAACCTGGACCGTTCCGCCATCGGAAGCTTTGAGACGCGCCAGTTCCTGTCCTGCTGTGACGGTCTGCCCGGGCTCCGCCAGCACCTCGGCAACTTTCAGACCCGGGCGGTCCGGGCGCACCGCCGTCTCCTCTTTTGGAATCAGGATTCCTGCCACCTCGACCGTTGCCGAAAAGCACGATTTGGCTGCTTTCAACACCGTGACGGCGGCACCTTTCGGAGTGTCCTGCTCGCCGGCCGCGAAAACAGGACGAGTGAGGGCGGTCATGCTGAGAAGAGCAGCGATTGCGATCGTCTGTCGTGTGATGAGGCGTGTACCAAGACATTCAAAAGGCATTGAAAGATACTTTCAGAAAAATCGTGATGTCACTGCGATGGTTTGTTCGGGAATCAACGGACTGCGAGCTTGGTGTGTGTGGTTCAGAAGTTCGACTGCACAACGAGGCGAACGTCGGATTCGGGACACTAGTCAAGCCGAGCTCGCCAGCCAAGAGGCGGCCGCAAGCGATCCATGTCAGGCGCCTGTTCATGCGGACCTGCTTCCGCCTGCGGCGGCCGAGCGCACCGGCGGCGCGACCCCATCAGTGGTCTGATCGCGCCAACGGTGGATTTCGACGGCGGCAACCGGATGATGGAAGCCTTTCAGTACCAGTGGCTCCAGCGGTGTCGCATCGACCCACTGCTCCACCATGCCATAGGCGCGCTGATTGACCACGATCTGGCCTGCCTTGGCTTCGTCGCATAGCCGCGAGGCGAGGTTGGTCACGCTGCCGATCGCCGCATATTCGAGGCGACGCTCGAAGCCGACCTGGCCGAGCGTTGCGTAGCCGACGGCGATTCCGACACTGAAGCCGAGGCTGTGACCGCGACTGCGCCATTTCTGCGACAACAGTCCGATGCTGTCGCGCATTTCGACTGCCATCCTGATGGCACGTTGAGTGTGATCCGGCACAGGGATTGGGGCGTTGAACAGGATCATCACGCCGTCGCCGGCGTAGCGGTCCAGCGTGCCTTCATACTTGAAGATCAGTTCGCCAAGCGCCGCGTGATATTCGCGCAGCACGTTCATGGCCTCTTCCGGCTCGGAGCTTTCCGTGAACGCGGTAAAGCCGCGCAGATCGCAGAACACGACCGTGACTTCGCCGCGATGGCTGTCGAGCAGCGAGTTCTTCCCGTCGGACGATGCGACGAGCTGCGCGACTTGCGGGGCGAGAAACCGTTCGAGCCGGCGAATGCGCTCGATTTCGCCGAGCTGCTTCTGCACCCGCTCTTCGAGCGACCTGTTCCAGTCGCGCAACTGATCGGTTTGCTCTTGAAGCTTGCCGGCCTGCTGCTGGACGATGCCATGCGCCGTTGCGAGCTCGCGGCCCTTTTGATCGACCTCATGAAACAGCCGGGCGTTGCGCATCGCCAGCACCGCCTGATGAGCGAACGTCTGCATCAAGCCGATGAGATTCGGCGAGAACGGCCCCGCCGTTCGCCGTAGCACGATTAGGGAGCCCAGAATGCCTTGCTGGTCGATCAGCGGCACGACCAGAACGGAATGGAAGCCAGCCGCGGTTGCGGCATCGTTCAACGGATTCGCCTCTGCGGTTGCGAGGTCGGCTATCGCAATCGGCTGGCCGCTCGCAGCGGCCTGGCTCAGCAGGCTGCTGTCCCCGCTGATCACGAGGTGCTTGCCGCTCGCTGCTTTCCCCACGCCGCTGGCCTCGACGAGATTGAACTGCCGCTTCGCCGCATCGAAGCCATAGATAAGCACGGCATCGGCCTTGGTGATTTCCAGCGCGCGGGCGGCGACGGTCGGGAGCACGGCGTTGAGATCGAGTGACGAGGCGACGGCGCGGCCGACTTCCTCGAGCACCTTGAGTTCGTTCACTGATTGGGCGAGGTCGCGCGTGCGCTCTTCCACCTTGTGCTCGAGGTCGGCGTAGGTTTCGTGAAGCTGGCCGGCCATGCTGTTGAACTGATCGGCGAGTTGCTCGAGCTCATCTTTGGTTCTGACTTCGATCCGGTGCCCGAAGTCGCCGTCGCCGAGACGCTGCGCGCCGGTGTTGAGCGCCTGGATCGGAACCAGCATGCGTCGCGCCAGCAGCATGCCGGCGAGGATTGCGACGGCGAGACCGAACGCGACCAGAACGGCGATGCGGATCAAGAGGTCGTGGATCGGCGCGAGCGCCTGACGCGTCGGCTGTTCGAACAGTACGAACCAGCCGAGCTTGTGAACCGGCTTCGCGGCGGTCAGCACCGACTGGCCTTCAGCATTCGTACCTGACTTTGGGGACTCGTTGCCGGGCTTCAGCAGGGCTGCGATCTGCGGCAGCGTTGACAGGTTCTTGCCGGGCTGCGCTTTCTTGTCGGAGCTTGCGAGCAGGATGCCATGCGCATCCACCACATAGGCCGTGCCGACCTTGCCGACCTGCGCATCGTCGACATACTCCGACAGAAAATGAAGATTGATTTCCGCGACGGACGCGCCCGCATCCCGTCCGGAATGAGCGACAGCGATCGACATGAAGGGCTGCTGGTCGCGGAAAAAAACCGGAGCGTAGGTGACGCCTTTGCTCACGGTTTCCGTGAATCGCAAATCGCGGGAGAAATCGGTTCCGCTGCCGAACGATACCGAGTGGCGCGACAACCGGAGTTGTTCGTGGCCCAGCCCGTCGAGCTGGAAGATCTGGTTGACGGCCGGGACCTGATTCAACAATTCGGCGTAATCGGCGCGGCGCTGTTCGACGGTGACCACGCTGGCGCGTGTCACCCAACTGACCTGACGCTCCAGATCCGTGATCGACTGCTCGACCCGGTGCGCGGTCGTGTCGGCTTTCTCGGACATCGCATGGATCAGCGCCGTCTTGGTCTGGTTGTAGCTGATCCAGATCTCGAGGGCGCCATTGACCGCGAGGACGAACACTACCAGACCGACGAGCGAGATGACGTATTTGGCGAACAGGCCTCGGTGACGGGATCGGCTGCTGGTCGTGGCTCCGTTCATCGATTTCCCTGCACTGCAATAGCGCCCGATCGGGCGGCCAAACAGCCGAGGTCGTCGCCATGTCGGGCGGTCCGCCTCACACGGTCATGTCTAGCACAATTCGACCGGTGGCGCGGGCGGTCTGCCAGCGTGGTTATTGGAGCATTGGCTGGATTTTATCGGCCAAACAGCCGCTTCATGATGTCATCAAGGGGAGATGCCCCGCCTTGAGGAGATTGGCCCTGAGAAGGCTGGCCCGGAGCGGGCGAGCCGCCGGGAGCTGGCTTGCCGGCATTTCCTCCGCCCAGACCTTGCTGGATCAGGTTGTCGAGGGTTTCGCCGAGACCGGACTTGCCGGAGCTTCCCGGGCCGCTCTGGCCGAACAGTCCCTGTCCCAACTCCCGCAGTTTCGCATAGGCCGCGCCGGGATTGTCGAGGATGCCGGCCATATCCGGATAGATGCGCGGCTCGCTCCACGTCCCCTGCACGATGACGGGAATGCCGAGGCCGATCGGGTCGGCGCTGCCGCCTTGGCCCTCGGTCGTCATGACGAGCTTCGGTTCGACCCGGAACGCGAGCATCTTCGACCCGAGATCGACCGTGCCCGCGCCGGTCATCCGCACCAGAGGACCGGCCAGAAAGAGGTCGCTGGTGGTGGCCTTGCCCTGCGCGATGGTTGCGGTTGCGCTGAGTTGCGACAGATCGGTGGTCTGGTCGGGACGCTCCTGCCATCCCGACAGGGTGCCCGACGTCAGCGCGCGGATCATTTTCGCGAGGTTGAGATTGCGGAGCGCACCATCGCGGACATCGACCGATGCCGTTCCGGCCACGCTCGACATGATCGCGCGCAGACTGTTGCCTGTGGCCTGCACATCGGCCTTCGCCTGCATTTTGCCGTCTACCGTGTCGAAATCCGCAAGGCTCGACAGCAGCGGCAACGCGCGCACGCCGGTGACGTCGGCTTTCAATGCGTAAGAGGGGCTGCCTTTGGACACATCGACCGACAGCGTACCGTTGGCTTCGCCATCATAGGTGCCCAGGCGGGAAAACGTCGTCTGCAAGACGCCGTTTGCGATCGTTGCACTCGCCGATGCAGGGGCAAAGCGTGCGTCGCCGAACCTCAATTCGGCGGCTGAGATTGTGACCTGTGCATCGACGTAGTTCAGTCCGTTGAGATCGAACGGCACATCGCTCCATGGCTGTGTCCCCGATCGCGTCGCAGGACTGGTCCCCGGCGAGCCGGACGCCGGACCAAAGCCGAGCTGCTGGAAATCGAGATCGACTTTCACCAGCGGCTTGCTCGCGAGATCGACCGAAGCCCAGCCGTTGAATTTGCCGTCGTTGAGCGAGCCCGACAGCCCGTTGATGAGAAGCACCTGACCGTTGATCCGGACGTCGGCTTTGGCGGTCAATTGGTGCGTCAGTACGCCGGGGGCGTCGAGCGTCAATTCCGTCGGAATGTTCTGCCGTCCCGGCGCGCCGGTTGGGGGAGCGGCTTTGATGGTGAATTTCAGGGGCTGATTGCCGGGACGCGCGCTGCCGGCGATATCGATTTTCCGGTCGGCACCGATGGTCACCGTTGCATCGAGATCGTTGATTCGGTCTTCCAGGCGATTATCCGGATCGAAGAACACGATCGCGCCGTTGGAGATTGTCACGCTGCCGATCGGAAAGGCCGCGGTATTCGTAGTCGCATCGTCAGCGTGGGTCGTCCCGGAGGGCGCGTTGACGCGGGTGCGTTCGCGCAGCATCGGTAGCCGCAGCGTGGGGTGGTCGATGGTGAGTTCGGAGACTTTCGGCGAGCCCGACAGCAGGCTCGACAATGGAAGGTCGGCGCGGACTTCTCCCACGGAGAGATGCGGGTCGGTTGCGCCATCCTTGGGGCTTTCGAGCGTGACGTTGTGGAGCGTCAGGCCGAACGACGGCCACACATCGATCGCGGTCTTGCCGGCGATCGCGATCCGGTAGCCGGTCTCGCGCTCGATCCGGTCCTGCACCAGTGAGGTGATGAAGCCGGACGGAATTCCGGTCACCAGGAGTACGATCACGATGGCGATCAGGCCGGAGACAACGGCGCCGGCGATTTTCAATGCTCTCATCTGGCCATCTCGAACAACGGGTCTCGGCTCGCAACCATTGGGCGATTGAAGGACAATTCTCACGAGAGTGGAATACGAAGACGTCGTGTCAAAGTCGTCTGCAGGGGTGCAAATCTCTGTGACTTATGACACACTTTCCGGGTGCATGATCGGGCATATTGTAGCGCAGGGGCGCCCTTGGGGCGTCTCCGAAATCGTTTGATTTTCAGGTTGTTATTCAGTCCAGCGCCTGCCGGCTTCCGGGCAGTGCGGTCGGCCTCAAGGATGAATTGCGATGAGCAAGCAATCGGAATTCGCGGTCATTCTCAAGATGAACCCGCTGTTTTCAGATCTCGGTGCCGAGGAATTGCAGCGCATCGCGGCGCTTTGCCATACCGAGCAGCTCGATGCCGGCGAGGTCTTGTTTCAGAAGGGCGATGATGGTGATGCGCTGTATGGCGTTCGCCGTGGCCAGATTCGCATCGAGACCGGCGCCACCGACGGTTCGCGGCTGACCTTGAATTTTCAAGGGTCAGGCGATCTGTTCGGTGAAATCGCCGTGCTCGATGGTCAGACGCGCACCGCCGATGCGGTGGCGGGCGAGCCGACCGAACTGTTCGTTCTGCGCCGTGGCGACTTGCTGGCGTTTCTGGAACGGGAGCCGAAGATCGCCATTCGGTTGATCGAGCTGCTGTGCCAGCGCATCCGCTGGATCAGCGAGCGCATGGAGGAATCGGTGCTGCAGCCGCTGCCGGTGCGGATGGCGCGCCGGCTGTGCGCGCTGGCCGATGACTACGGGTCGGAGGTTCACATCTCGCAGGAGCAGCTCGGCGTTTACGTCGGCGCCGCGCGCGAGAGCGTGAACCGCCAGCTCCAGCAGTGGCGCAAGGACGGTATTCTCGATCTCCAGCGCGGCCGTATCCTGCTCAAGAACATGAGCCGCCTGACCGCAGTGGCGCGCAACGCGTAACGTAGGCGCTTACTCGGCGCCGGGCACCTGCGCGGTTTTCGGCGGCTGATGGCTGGCGGCGGCCGGCTCGTCTGTGTCCGCTCCCGAGGTCAACAGCCGCTTGCCGTAGCGCCAGATGAAGGCGCCGACGTCATCCATCAGCATGAACATCGCAGGGACGAACACCAGCGACAGGATCGTCGAGAACACCAGGCCGCCGATCACCGCGAGCGCCATCGGCGAGCGGAATTCGCCACCGGCGCCGAACGCCAGCGCGCTTGGCATCATGCCCGCGGCCATGGCGATGGTGGTCATCACGATCGGGCGTGCCCGTTTCATGCCGGCGTCGATGATCGCCGCGTCGCGCGCCTTGCCCTCGCGGATCGACTCCACGGCAAACTCCACCAGCATGATGGCGTTCTTGGTGACGATGCCCATCAGCATCAGGATGCCGATCCAGACCGGCGTCGTGAGTTGTTTGCCGGTGAGCAGCAGCGCCATGATCGCGCCGCCGATCGACAGCGGCAGTGAGAACAGGATGGTGATCGGTTGCAGGAAGGTGCCGAACAACAGCACCAGCACGGCGTAGACCATCATCAGGCCGGCCGTGATCGCGGTGGCGAATCCTTCCGACAGTTCGTTCAGGCTCTCGGCGTCGCCGGACGGATTGACCGTCACGCCCTTGGGCAGGCTCTTCATGACCGGCAGTTCGTTGATCTTCTTGGTCGCATCGCCAAGCGCGGCGGTGCCGACGAGGTCGGCCGCGACGGTGGCCTGCCGCTGGCGGTCGTAGCGATTGATGCTGGTCGGGCCCTGATCGAGCTTGACGTCGGCAACCACGGAGAGCGGAACCTGACCGCGCCCGCCGCCGATCGGCACGCGCATCTGCTCCAGCATCTTCAGGTCGGACCGCGCGCTGTCCTCGAGCTGAACGCGGATCGGAACCTGGCGGTCGCCGGCATCGAACTTGGCCAGCGCCGGGCCGACGTCGCCGATCGTCGCGACGCGGATGGTCTGCGACAACTGCTCGGTCGAGACACCGAGCCGCGCCGCGAGGTCGGCACGCGGCTGGATGCGCAATTCGGGGCGATCAAGCGAGGTCTCGGGCGTGACGTTGGCAATCAGCGGAATCCGCTTCATCTGCGTCGCCAGTTCGCTCGCGACGTTGCTGACGATGCTGATGTCGGGCCCCGTAACCACGAGCGACACGGCGCGCAGTCCGTTCTCGTCGAGGAACCAGTAGCGGATGTCGGGAATGCTTTCGAGCTCCTGCCCGATCGACAGTTCGAGGTCGCGCTGGCTGATTTCGCGGTCGTGCTTTGGCGTATAGTTGATGATCAGCGAGGCGCGGCGCACCTCCTGAAGGCCGGGCGGCACGCGTCCGCCGTCGACGAACACGCTCTTGACTTCCGGCCGCTTGCGCAGCCGCGCCACGATATCTTCGGTCACCTTCTCGGTGTAGGCGAGCTGCGAGCCCGGTGGCAACTCCATCGCCAGCAGCGAGCGCGCGGTGTCCTGCGCAGGCAGGAAGCCCTGCGGCAGCAGCTTGATGCTCCAGATCGAGGCCGCGAAGATCGCGAAGCCGATCAGGACCGTGATGATGTAATGCCGCACTGACCAGGTAACGAGACTGGTATAGGCCCGCAGCACGCGACCCGGCGGTGGATCCTCATGCGGGTGATCCTTCATGAAATAGGCGGCAAGCACCGGCGTCACGAAACGTGCGGCCAAGAGCGAGAAGAATACCTGCACCGAAACGGTGATGCCGAACTGCTTGAAGAACTGCCCGGCGATGCCCGACATGAAGCTCGCCGGCGCGAAGATCGCGATGATGGTCAGACTGATCGCGATGACGGCGAGACCGATTTCGTCGGCTGCTTCCAGTGCCGCGCGATAGGGCGATTTGCCCATGCGCATGTGGCGCACGATGTTCTCGATCTCGACGATGGCGTCGTCGACGAGAATACCGGTCGAAAGCGTGATGGCGAGGAAGCTGACGAGGTTCAGCGAGAAGCCGAGAATGTCCATCGCCCAGAATGCCGGGAAGATCGATAGCGGCAGCGAGATCGCGGCGATGATGGTGGCGCGGATATCGCGCAGGAACAGAAAGACGATGATGACGGCCAGAATCGCGCCTTCGAACAGGGTCGAGATCGCGGCCTCGTAATTGCCCTTGGTGAAATCGACCGAGGTGTCGATCAGCTTCAGGTCGACGTCGGGATATTGCTCTTTCAGCGCATCAATCCGCTTCTGTACGGCCTTGGCGACCACGACGTCGCTGGCGCCCTTGGAGCGCTTGATGCCGAGCGCGACGACCGGCTCACCGTTGAAGCGGGCAAAGGTCCGGCGGTCGGCGATCGTATCGGTCACCGTGCCGAGATCGTCGAGCCGCAATTCGCCACCAGCTGGCAGCGCGATCATCGTGCCCGCGAGTTCGTTGAGCGTCTTGGCGCCTGCAAGTGTGCGGATTGCCTGGTCGTTCTTGCCGATCTCCGCGCGTCCGCCGGCGACATCGACATTGGTGCCGCGCAGGCGCTGGCTGACATCGACTGCCGTCAGGCCGGCCGCACGCAGACGGTCGGGATCGAGTGAGACCAGGATTTCGCGCTCGACACCGCCGATACGCTCGACCTGCGCCACGCCGCGCACGCCCTGCAGCGCCCGCTTCACCACGTCGTCGACGAAGTACGACAGTTGCTCAGGCGTCTTGCCCGGCGAGATCGCGGCATAGGTGACGATCGGCAGGCCGATGACGTCGACGCGCTGGATCAGCGGTTCGTTGACGTTCTGCGGCAGGTTGGCGCGAACCCGGGTCACCGCGTCCTTGACGTCGTTCAGCGCGCGATCGGTGTTGGTTTCGAGATTGAACTGGATGGTGGTGACCGACAGGCCGTCGGTAATCGACGATGAAATATGCCGGACGCCTTCGACGCCGGAGACGCCGTCCTCGATGGTCTTGGTGACTTGCGCCTCCAGTTCGGCAGGCGCCGCGCCGAATTGCGAGACGGCCACCGAGATCACAGGAATGTCAGCGCTCGGTAGCCGCGTGATGGCGAGCTTGGTGAAACTGACCCATCCGAGCACCAGCAGAATGATCGAGAAGACGACGGAGGGAAGTGGGTGCCGGATCGACCAGGCGGAAATGTTGAGGGCCATTAACGTGCTCGCGATCGATCGAGTTCATCCGGAAACCGGGTCTTGACGCGGTCGCCGTCATGCAGCGACGTGCCGGCATCGGCAACGACGATTTCTCCGACCTTCAGGCCTTCGAGAATTTCGATCCCGGTGTCGGAGGTCAGTCCGACGCGAACGTGCCGCGTCTCCACGGTGTCGCCGTTGACCACCACCTGAACCGTGAGATGGTCGATCGCCGAGCGGGGAATGGACACGCCGCAACTGCGCTTGGCGTCGATATTGGCGCGGGCGAACATTCCGATCCGGAGCGTCGGGCTTCTGGTCAGGGACAGCCGGACATGGCCCATCTGGGTTTTGCGATCGATGTCGGGCGATACCAGCCGGACGCGGCCGACCAGATCGGGCCCGTTCTCCGGACTGATGCGTGCGGTGGCGCCCGGATTGAGTTTCAGCACGTGGATCGACGGTACTTCGGCGTCCAGTTCGATCTCATTGTTGACGGCAATCCGGAACATCGGCCCGGCTTGCGGCGAGGCGGGCGCTCCGACCGCGGTGCGAACCTGTGTGACAAGCCCGGCCGCGGGCGCGTGGAGGACGATCGGTCCCCCCCGGGGATTGGTAGGCGAGGGCGTCAGCCGCGCCAGGTCCTGATTGAGCGTGACCATGTCGCCTTCGCGGACGAGCACGTCGGTCACCCGTGATCCTTCCGAGTCCGGACTGACCACCGCTTCCTGCCTCGGGACGACAAAGCCGGTTACGCGGACCATGTCGGAAAAGCAGGCGCTGGTCGCGCGCGCGACAGTCACCAGCGCGCCGCCGGGCTGGCCATTGTCCTCGGCGGCCCATGAGGGGCCGGCGAGGACGGCGACGGATGCCAGCACACCGCAGATCAGTCCGGGGGCAACCCCTCGTGTACCACGCAGCCTGTATCCGAAATCAGAAAATCCCCTCACGTCGCAATTCTCTCACTGGCCCGGCACATCGATAGTCCACAAAAGGGCAATCTACACAGTGCATCGGCAATCGGCAAAACAAACAGCGTCCCGCGGCGTGCGGAGCGCTGTGTCAGCTCAAGTCGCTTTCCGCCGGTTCACTTCGACGCGGTCTTGTCCACCATATTCACAACCTGAACCCGGCGGTTCGCCGCATCCAGCGGATGGGCTGCATCCTTGAGCCGGCTTTTGCCATATCCGACGGTTACGAGATCGGCGCCGGCAAGTCCGAACTTCTCGACCAGATAACGCTTTACGGAATCGGCGCGGCGCTCCGACAGATCCTGATTGTAAGCTTCGCCGCCCGCGGCATCAGTATGACCTGCAACGACAAAGGTGGAGCCCTTGAAGTTGGGGTTGGAGAGCGCCTTGCCGAGCGCCTGAATCGCAGGCTGTGCCTCCGCACTGATGGTCGCCGAATTGTAGTCGAAGGTGATTTCCATATCGATGTTCGGTTTGGCCTCGGTGATTTCGGCAAGCTGATCGCGCTCTCCCGCCGACAACGAGCGGGTCGGACGATTGCGCAAGCTGTCGATGAATTTGCCCTGGGCGGTCGAAACGGTCTCATCGGCCGGCGTCGCGACCGAAAGGCCGCGGGTCAGCGGCGTCTTGGGACTGAGTGCCCGAACGATCTGATCTTCGGTTACCACCTCGCCCGCGATCGCAAATCCTGTCGTGACCGACAGCATCGCACCGACCATGGCAATAAAACGAACTGTTTTGAAATTACCGGTCAATTTGTGCATTGCCGTATCTCCCGCGCAAATTCGTGCCCTATGAGCACGCCTGAAAATATTCGTCGTAAAAAAGTGCCGGGAGGTTCGCGTCTCCGGCTCGCTAAAATAGCTCAGTGCACGCCGTAACCGGCGAATTCCTTCACGATGTCGGGGTCCATGGCCTTGGCATTGGCGATGTCGAGATTGCCTTGCTCGACGGCGCCGTTGCGCTGCCTGGCGAGGCCACGCCCGTAAAGCGACGAGGTCAGTCGCGGATTGATCTTGAGGGCCGCGTCGAAGTCCGCAATGGCGTTCTTGTTCGCGCCGCTCTTCAGATTGAGCAGGCCACGGCTGTCCAGCGCATCGACGAAATTCGGCCGAAGCCGCAGCGCCTCGTTGCAGTCGCGCAGCGCGGGCTGCAGGTCACCGATCACCGTGCGGGTCCAGCAGCGGTTGTTGTAGGCCTCGACATCCTTCGGATTGAGCCGGATCGTGGCATCGAAATCCTTGATTGCGAGCGAGTAGGCGCCCTTGCTGGCGTAGACCTGCCCGCGCCGGTACAGCGCGTTGGAGTCATTGGGATTGGTGTTGATCTTGGCGGTCAGCGACTTGATCGTGGGATCGTCGGCCAGCGCGAGCGCGGTTTTCGCATCGCCATGCGCTTGCGGAGGCGCTGCGGGCGGCTTCGCTGGCTGTGGCGTCACGGCCGGAGGAGATGCCGCGGCTGGAGGAGACGCCACCGGCGGAGGCGGCGTGGCGTGTCCGGGAGGCGCCTCGGTTGCCGGGGGCTTGGATGCCACGACAGGGCCCGTCGCCGGCTTGTTGGCGACGGCTGGTGGTGTCACGGCAGGAGGTTGCGCGGCGGGCGTCGCTACCGGGCGTGGCGGCAGGGGCGGCGGTGCCACAGCGCCCGGTTTGGCATGCGAACCGGGAATGAAATAGAAATCATCCGCGAGCGACGACGAAATCCACGGCACTTGCTCGCTGCGCGAGGCGCGTGTCACGCCGACCCGGGTGCGGTTGAGCGTTTCCTCGGCTGTCAGGTCGGGGACGCGAATCTCCTTGAGCAGTTCGCTGACGAACAGGCTGTGGTCGGTGCCGGCGTCGCTGACCACCGAGCTCAGCGCCGCCGAATACATCACCAGCGTGCCGCTTGGCGCGATCACCGGCGCGAGGCCTGCCGAAAAGCTACGGAAACGGCGTTCGAACGGATTGCGGCGCGACGCATCGAGCAGCGCGATCTTGATGCCAGCGCCACGGTTGTTGATCTCGCCCAGGATGGTCTCGAGGCTGAATCCGTCGCGGCGAACATCGGCTTCGGTCCAGATCTGCGCATCGACCGGGATGAGATAGCTCTGACGCCCCGACTGGATGCCGTATCCGCTGAAGAAAATCAGCGCGACACTGCCGGGCTTGATGCGGCTGTAGAGGCGGCTGAGCGCGAGCCGCATGGCCTCGCCGGTCAGGTTCTGCCCGGTCTCGACGTCGAATCCGTCATGCTTGAGTTCGTCGGCGACATCGCGGACATCGTTGAGCGGCTCCTTGAGCGGCGCCTCGCTGTCCGGGTATTTGGCATTGCCGATTACGAGCGCAACTCGCGAACCACTGTTCTCGGCTGCGAGGGAGGGGGCCGCTGGCGCAATTGCCAGGATCAACGCGGCCAGCAGAGCAAATCGAATATTCATGCGACGCCAGTCCAACAAATCAGGCGCCCAATGCAGTCCGCGCCGTGGCGACCTTATCTTACGCAATTCGCATTATCAAACGGACGGGATCGTATCCGTCATCGCGTGGTAAACGCCTGAAGAGGTGCGGCGATTGATCGCGTTCGCGCTGCGATCGTGTGCGATCGCGGCCGTTCAGGCGGACGCCGTGAAGCCGCAAGGGACTCCACGGCGTATATCGTTAATTCGCGGCCTGATCCTTCGAGGCCATGTTGATGACCTCGACGCGACGATTTTCCGCTGCGAACGGGTTTGAAGGATTCTTGTAGCCCGTTTTGCCATAGCCGGTTGACACCAGGTTCGCCGCGGGGATGCGGAATTTCTCGATCAGGTAGTGCTTCACCGCGGCTGCCCGGCGTTCGGAGAGCTCGCGGTTGTAGGCGTCGGATCCTTTGCCGTCGGTATGGCCGCCGAGCATGATCAGGGAGCCCGCGAGCTCGTTGCTGGTCAACGCTTTCCCGAGGTTGTTGAGTTGCGGTTCGGCGCGCGGCGTCACGGCCGCCGAGTTGAAATCGAAATTGATGTCGAGGTCGATGCTCGGGCGCTTCGCGGCGATGGCCGCCAGTTGCTCGCGATCGCCCGATGACAGCGAACGGGTTTTGCCGCGTACGCTCTTCACAAAAGCGAGATCACCGGCGCTCATCGCGGGCTGCGCGTGTGCGCTCAGGCTTCGTGTCTTCGAAACCTTCAGGCCGTCGATGATTTGCTGCGCGGAAATATCTCCAGCCGATGCGCCGTGCGGCACTGCGATCAAGGCCAGACCGGCCGCCAGGATGGCGGCTCTGAGGCCTTTTCCGGATATCGTTTGAATCAGCATGATCATCATCTCCCTATAATTCTCGGTTCGCCGCGCGATGCGGGCAACCATGGGCACGATGGGCCAGGTTATCCGCCCTAACTGTGATCTAGATCACAGAGGTCGCCGGGACTTCAAAATCGATTGGTGCATAAACCGGCCCGCATTGATTGAAGGTCAATCGGCCGAGACGCACACAAGACTATTCAATGCGCGCCACCGCTTCAATCATCAATGCGTATGCCGCGATCCGTGTCGTCCTCGTGACGCAGCACAGCCGATTGACCTTTGAGGAGGCGGGTGGCTTGCTGCGGGCCGATCAAGTGCGCGATGACAAGTGCGCAGACAAAAGGAGGCATGCCCATGGACCCCGTCTATGAAATCTACGCCATTCGTTACGCGACGATGACGGGGCGGACGCCTCACATGAATTTTCTCGTACCCGATCCGCACGACACGAAGGGCGCCGATCTCGATTACTTCGTCTGGCTGATCCGCGGCGAAGGGCGGCAGATTCTGGTCGATACCGGCTTCAACGAAGTCGCGGCAAAGGAACGCGCCCGCAAGCTGACGCTGAATCCCGTCGATGCGCTGGCGAGATTCGGCGTCCGTGCCGAGGACATCAAGGATGTCGTCATCACCCACATGCACTACGACCACGCCGGCAACCTCGACCGTTTTCCGAACGCGAGATTCCACATTCAGGACCGCGAGATGAGTTTCGCCACCGGCCGCTGCATGTGCAACGGCGTGCTGCGGCATCCGTTTTCGGTGGAGGACGTGACGCTGATGGTGCGGCACGTGTTCGGCGAGCGCGTCACCTTCCACAACGGCGAGGGCGAGATTGCCCCGGGCATCACGCTGCATCGCGTCGGTGGCCATTCGGATGGTCTGCAGGTGGTGCGGGTGCCGACCGCGCGCGGGCCGGTGGTGCTGGCGTCGGATGCCGCGCACTACTATGCCAACATGCATCGGCGCAGCCCGTTTTCGATCGTCTACAATGTCGGCGACATGTACGACGCCTGGGACATCGCGCAACGGCTTGCCGGTCATCCCGACCGCGTCATTCCCGGCCACGATCCGCTGGTGAGTGAAATCTATCCGCGCTCGGGCGACGGGGTCGATGCGTTCGCGCTGCACAAGGCACCATCGCGATCTTTCGCCTGACGTCAGTAAGCCGCCTTGGCTTTGGCCTGCTGGCTGGTCTGGACCAGATCGAGGCTCGCCTCGATCTTGCCGAGCGTTGTGGCGAAATCCTTGCGCTCCTGTACCGAAAGGCAGGACAGCATGTCCTGCTCCCTGCGCAGCAGGCGCGGGATCAATTCTTCATAAAGCCGCGTTCCCTTTGCCGTAAGCTGCAAACGGAATTCGCGGCGGTCATCGGCGTTCGCCACGCGCTCGATCAGCTTGTTCTTGAGCAGCTCCGTGACCGCGCGGCTGATTGTCGACTTGTGCGTCCTTGTGCATTGCGAAATGAACTGCGCACTGCACGGCTCTTCGCGAAACCCGAGCGTCGCCAGCACGCGCCATTGCGGCACGTCGATACCATATTGCTCGATGTATTCGCTCGACAGTGCCGTGCTGACTTCCGCCGCAAGACGGCTGAGGCGAAACGGCATGAATTTCAGAAGATCGAGGCGGGCCACGAGATATCCTGTTTATTCTGCAATCCGGTTTCGCGCATTTTTGAGTTGACGGCAAAATAGTTGCATGTGAAACTATCTGGCGTCAACCTGATTGTCACCAGAGCGTCATGGCGCAGCAAACCAAAACCCAGTTCGGCTACCGCCGCCACCCGGATCAGGACCGGCGCGAGACCGATCCCGCCCATCATCCGGTGGTGATCGTCGGGGCGGGGCCGGTGGGATTATCGCTGGCGATCGATCTGGCGCAGCGTGGCCAGCGCGTCGTGTTGCTGGACGACGCCGACCGCATCGGCGAAGGCTCGCGCGCGATCTGCTTCTCAAAACGCTCGCTGGAATTCTGGGATCGGCTCGGGGTCGGCGACCGCATGGTCGACAAGGGCGTGGTGTGGAGCGTCGGCAAGATCTTCCATGGCGCGTCGCAACTCTATCAATTCAATCTGCTGCCGGAGGAGGGCCACAAGCGTCCGGCCTTCATCAACCTGCAGCAGTTCTATGCCGAGGCCTATCTCGTCGATCGCGTCGAGGAGCTGTCGGCCATCGACCTGCGCTGGCGCAACAAAGTGATCGCACTGGAGCAACGCAACGATCATGTGGTGCTGACCGTCGAGACGCCGGACGGGGCGTATCGTCTTGCCGCCAGCCACCTTGTTGCCTGCGACGGCGCGCGCTCGTCGCTGCGACGCATGGTTGGCGCGGAATTCGCAGGGCAGGTGTTCGAGGACCAGTTCTTGATCGCCGACGTCAAGATGTCGGCGGAATTCCCGACCGAGCGCTGGTTCTGGTTCGATCCGCCGTTCCATGCCGGGCGTTCGGCACTGCTGCATCGCCAGCCTGACGATATCTGGCGCATCGATCTGCAGCTCAGTCCCGATGCCGATCCGGTGGTCGAGAGAAAGCCCGAGAACGTGCGGCCACGCATCGCGCGCATGCTTGGTCACGACAAGTTCGAGTTCGAATGGATTTCGCTCTACAAGTTCCAGTGTCGGCGCATGGAGAAATTCAACCATGGCCGGGTGATTTTTGCGGGCGATTCCGCACACCAGGTGTCGCCGTTCGGCGCGCGCGGGGCCAATTCGGGACTTGAAGACGCCGAGAACCTCGGCTGGAAACTCGACCGCGTGTTGCGCGGCCTGTCGCCGGAGCGGCTGCTTGAAAGCTATCATATCGAGCGCAGCGCGGCGGCCGACGAGAACATCCGCGAGTCCACACGCTCGACCGACTTCATGGCTCCCGCCACAAACCAGGAGGCGCGGCTGCGCAAAGCGGTGCTGGCGCTGGCCAGGGAGACCGACTTCGGCAAGCGCATGATCAACGGCGGGCGGCTGTCGATTCCTTCTATATACGAGACGCCGCTATCCACGCCCGATGTCGATGCCTGGAACGGCGGCACGCGGCCGGGAGCGTCGATGCCCGACGCGCCGCTGAAGGATCGCAGCGGTCAGTCAACCTATCTGACGGATGCTTTCGTCGCGGCGGGAACGCGGTTCACGGTGCTGGCGTTTGCCAATGGCGCTGCGCCCGATGTGCCCAACGATGTCGGCGTGATCCGCATCGGCGGTGGCGACTTTACCGATGCGGCCGGGTTGCTCGATGCGCGTTATGATGCCGCGCCCGGCTCGGCCTATCTGCTGCGGCCCGATGGTTATGTCGCCGCGCGCTTCCGTCATCCGACCCGTGCCGCGCTCGAAGCGGCGCTGGCGCGCGCGTCTGGCCTGAATTGAGGAGCGGCACATGGCGCTGTCGACCAGTTCGAATTTCGCGAAGCCTGATGATGCCTTCCGCATGATCGTGGAAGCGCATCGCGGGCTGGACGACGCGCAGAGCGGCGACCTCGATGCGGCGCTGGTACTGATTCTCGCCAACCATATCGGCGATATCGGCGTGCTGCGCGACGCCATCACGCTCGCCAAGCGGCAAGTGATCGAGGCAGTGCAGCCATCGCAGCAATGATCCAGACAGATCGGACCAAGAAGGAAGTGAGTTAATGGCCAAGGGTTTTGCGTCCACCACCGATATGGGTGAAAAGAAGATCACGTTCTCGGAGATCGGTCCCGATCTCTATGCGTTCACCTCCGAAGGCGATCCGAACTCGGCCGTGATCGTCGGCGACGACGGCTGCATCGTGTTCGACGCGCTGGCGACGCCGGCGCTCGCGAACAAGGTGATCGAGCGCGTCAAGACCGTCACCGACAAGCCGATCAAGTATGTGGTGCTGTCGCACTATCACGCGGTCCGTGTGCTCGGAGCCTCCGCCTACAAGGCGCAAGCCATCGTCGCATCGGAGGAAACCCGCCGTCTGGTCGAGGAGCGCGGTCAGCAGGATTGGGATTCCGAGTTCGGCCGCTTTCCGCGGCTGTTCGAGGGGCATGAAAGCATTCCCGGCCTGACCTGGCCGACGCTGACATTCGAAGGCGACATGTCGATCTGGCTCGGCAAGCGCGAGGTGCGGCTGATGCAGCTAGGTGCCGGGCATACGTCGGGAGATATCGTTGCCTGGGTGCCGGACGCCGAGGTGATGTTCTCCGGCGATCTCATCGAATACCACTCGGCCTGTTACTGCGGCGACGCGCATCTGCGCGAGTGGCCGGCGACGCTGAACGAAATCCGCGCCTTCGATCCCAAGGCGGTGGCGCCCGGCCGCGGCGATGCGCTCACCGGACAAACGATGGTGCGCGACGCCATCGCCATGACCCGCGATTTTGTCACCACGCTTTACGGCGCGGCCGAATCCTCGGTTGCGAAGGGCCGCGGACTCAAGGACAGCATGGCCGCCACACGCGAGGTGATGGACCCGAAGTTCTCCAGCTTCGCGATCTATGAGCACTGCTTGCCGTTCAACGTATCGCGTGCGTTCGACGAGGCGTCCGGCATCGACGATCCCGTGATCTGGACCGACAAGCGCGACCGCGAAATGTGGGCGACATTACAAGGATAAATGCCGCCATTCGTCATTGCGAGGAGCGAGAGCGACGAAGCAATCCAGTTCTTGTCGTTCAATTTCCTGGATCGCTTCGCTGCGCTAGCAATGACGGAACTTGAATCTCGCGAGCCAACAGGAGAGTGAGATGAACATCAACACCGCGCCCGACGTCATCAGCCGCGCCGCCGCTCAGGTCACGCCGGGATACATGTCCGGCTTCGGCAACAGCTTCGAGACCGAAGCCTTGCCCGGTGCATTGCCGATCGGCCGCAACTCGCCGCAGCGCTGCGCTTACGGTCTCTACGCCGAGCAACTGTCCGGGTCGCCGTTCACCGCGCCGCGTGGCAGCAACGAGCGCTCGTGGCTTTATCGCATCCGCCCCTCGGTGAAGCATTCGGGTCGCTTCATGAAAGTGGATGCGGGGCTGTGGCGCACCGCGCCATGTCTGGAAAACGAGATGCCGATCGCTCAGCTGCGCTGGGATCCGCAGCCGCTGCCGAAGGGAGATGTCACCTTCCTGCAGGGTATGCACACCATGACGACAGCAGGCGACGCCAACACCCAAGCCGGTATGGCAGCGCATGTTTATCTCATCACCCAATCGATGGTCGATCAGGCGTTCTACAACGCCGACGGTGAGATGATGTTCGTAGCCCAGCAGGGCAACCTGCGCTTCATCACCGAGTTCGGCCGTATCGATATCGAGCCCGGTGAGATCGCGGTGATTCCACGCGGCGTCAAATTCCGCGTCGAGATTCCGGCAGGTCCCGCGCGTGGCTATCTCTGCGAGAACTACGGCGGCGCCTTCACATTGCCCGAGCGCGGGCCGATCGGCGCCAACTGCCTCGCCAATGCGCGCGATTTCCTGACCCCCGTTGCGGCCTACGAGGACAAGGACACGCCGACCGATCTGTTCGTGAAATGGGGCGGGTCGCTTTGGAAGACGACGCTGCCGCATTCGCCGATCGATGTGGTGGCGTGGCACGGCAACTACGCGCCGTATAAATACGATCTGCGTGCGTTCTCGCCGGTCGGCGCAATCGCCTTCGATCATCCCGATCCGTCGATCTTCACCGTGTTGACCTCGCCGTCGGAGACGGCGGGCACAGCGAATATCGATTTCGTGATCTTCCCGGAGCGCTGGGCGGTGGCGGAGAACACCTTCCGCCCGCCGTGGTATCACATGAACATCATGAGCGAGTTCATGGGCCTGATCTACGGTGTCTACGACGCCAAGCCACAGGGCTTTGTGCCGGGTGGCATCAGCCTGCACAACCAGATGCTGCCGCACGGGCCGGACCGTGAAGCCTTCGAGCACGCCAGCAATGGCGAGCAGAAGCCGGTCAAGCTCACGGGCACCATGGCCTTCATGTTCGAGACGCGCTTTCCGCAGCGGGTGACCGAATACGCCGCGACGTCAGCTACGTTGCAGGACGACTACGCCGATTGCTGGAAGGGTCTTGAGAAGCGTTTCGATCCGACGAAACCCTAGTCGCGACGTCATTGCCGGGCTTGACCCGGCAATCCATTTTTTCAAGAGATGGATGCCCGAATCAAGTCCGGGCATGACACATGCAGAGCCGGAGTGTTCATGCCCCATCCCAACGATCCCAAGCTGAAATCCTTCATCGCCGTCGATCCGGCGTCCGACTTTCCGATCCAAAACCTGCCCTATGGCGTATTCTCGACTGCGCAGTCGCCGGCATTGCGGGTCGGCGTTGCGATCGGCGATCAGGTTCTCGATCTGGCGCTGCTGGAATCCGAAGGATTGCTGCGCACCGGCGCGGAGCGATGCGTGTTCGCAAAGCCGTCGCTCAACGCTTTCATGGCGCTCGGGCCGAAAGTCTGGTCGCAGACGCGTGCGCGCATCAGTGAGTTGTTGCGCGATGACCATCCGGAGCTGCGCGACAATGCCGCCCTGCGCAAGCGCGCGCTGCTGCCGCGGCGTGACGCGAAGCTGCATCTGCCGATAGCGGTGTCCGGCTATACCGATTTCTATTCCTCGAAGGAGCACGCCACCAATGTCGGCGTCATGTTCCGCGGCAAGGACAATGCGCTGCAGCCGAACTGGCTGCATATTCCGATCGCCTATAACGGCCGCGCCTCCACGGTTGTGGTCAGCGGCACCGAGGTGCGCCGTCCGCGCGGACAGTTGAAGCCGCCGACGGCGGATGCGCCGAGCTTCGGCCCCTGCAAGCGCCTCGACTTCGAGCTCGAGATGGGCGTCGTGGTCGGCGGTGTATCGCCAATGGGCGAGATGCTGACCGAGGCGCAGGCCGAGGCGATGATCTTCGGATTCGTGCTGCTGAACGACTGGAGCGCCCGCGACATCCAGCAATGGGAATACGTGCCGCTCGGCCCGTTCCAGGCCAAGGCGTTCGCCACCTCGATCAGCCCTTGGGTGGTGACGCGCGAAGCGCTGGAGCCGTTCCGCGTGCAGGGACCGGCGCAGAACCCGCAGCCGTTGCCGTATCTGCAGCAGAAAGGCGCCAACAATTACGATCTGCACCTCGATGTCAGCTTGCGCACATCAGCAATGAAGGCGGCCGCGAATATCTCGCGGACCAATTTCAAATACATGTACTGGTCGTCGGTGCAGCAACTCGTGCATCACGCGTCCGGCGGCTGCGCGATGAATGTCGGCGATCTCCTGGGGAGCGGCACCATCAGTGGCCCCGAGAAGGATCAGCGCGGCAGCCTGCTGGAAATCTCCTGGAACAGTTCGGAGCCGCTTGAATTGCCTGGCGGCGACAAGCGCACGTTCCTTGAGGACGGCGATTCGCTTGTGATGCGCGGCTGGTGCCAGGGCGACGGCTATCGCGTCGGCTTCGGCGAGGTCGAAGGGACCATCCGGGCGGCGGGGTAGCAAACCTACTTTGTCATTCCGGAAGCCGCGTAGCGGCTGTCCGGTATCCATAATCCCCGGCAGTAGGTTCGATGCTTCGCATCACGCCGGAATGACGGCGGTGAATGGGAGGCGCCTGCTGTTTTGCTATCGTTGCTCATCGTTGCTCCGGCGGTAGCTTCTCAATCCGCGCGATGTGGGCTGCGATGTCGTCGGCCTCGTATTTCATATGTACGCGCTTGTCCGACGGCGTTTGCTTCGCCACGCACACGCCCGGCCGCCATTCCCGTGAGGGGCGGATCGGCCGTGGCGCAAAGCCGCCGCCGCAGTTCGGACAGACGTTGTGCAATTTCGTTTCGGCGCAATCCGCGCAGAACGTGCACTCATAGCTGCAGATGCGGGCATCCAGCGCCTGCGGCGGCAGGTCCTTGTCGCAATATTCGCAGTTCGGTCGAAGCTGCAGCGCCATCCCATGTTCTCCTCATTCTCGGTTCGCCGCGATCATGGCAAAATCGGTGCGTCTTAGCGAATGGTCGATTCCCCTCGATTCCGGTCCCAACGCCTATCGCGTCGCGGAGAGCGGCAGCCTTGACGTTTCCTTCAGCCGGTCGAGCACGATCGACGAACGCACATGCGCCACGCTCTGGTGCGGCATCAGCACGTTATTGATGATGTCGGACAGGCTCTTGAGATCCGGCAGCACGACCTTGAGCAGATAGTCGGCGTCGCCGGTCAGCGAATAGGCTTCCTGGATCTCGTCGACACGATTGACCAACGCACGGAGTTTGTCTGCGTTGTCGGGAGAGTGCGTCGCCAGCGTGATGTGGATGAACGCGATCAGGGTGAAGCCGAGCGCTTCGCCCGCGAGGTTCGCATGATAGCCGGCGATGATCTTTTCCTCTTCGAGGCGCATCCGCCGCCGCGAGCATTGCGAGGCCGACAGGCCGACGATGTCGGCGAGCTCTTGATTGGTCAACCGACCGTCATCCTGCAGCGCGGCCAGCATCTTGAGGTCGAAGGCGTCAACAGAAATCATGCGTAAAATACCTTATCTATACACAAATCATGCATAGATTATCGAAATTGAGCCTCATTTGCACACATTTTGCGGGATTTCGGACGGACAATGGTGGAAAGATTCAGCCTGGGAGATTTGCCATGGGACCGTTTCCGCACGATGCGCCGCCCGCCGTCATTTCCGCTGACAACCCGATGGGCACCGATGGTTTCGAGTTTGTCGAATACGCCCACCCGCAGCCCGAAGAATTGCATGCGCTGTTCAAGCTGATGGGCTACGTGTCCGTCGCGCGGCACAAGACCAAGAAGATCACGGTCTATCGCCAGGGCGACATCAACTACCTCGTCAACGAGGAGCCGGGCACACACGGCTATAACTTCGTCGCGGCCCACGGGCCTTGCGCGCCGTCCATGGCGTTTCGCGTCGTCGATGCGAAGCGTGCCTATGAGCGCGCGGTGTCGCTCGGCGCCGAGCCGGCCGATGCCAACTCTGCGCAAAAGACGCTCGATGTTCCCGCGATCAAGGGCATCGGCGGCAGCCTGTTGTATTTCGTCGATCGTTACGGCGCGGAGGGCTCGGCCTACGAGCTCGAATTCGAATGGCTCGGTGCGCAGAATCCGCGGCCCGAAGGCGTGGGGCTGTTCTATCTCGATCATCTCACCCACAACGTGCACCGCGGCCGCATGGACGTGTGGACCGGCTTTTATGAGCGGCTGTTCAACTTCCGGCAAATCCGTTTCTTCGATATCGAGGGTCGTGCGTCAGGCCTGTTTTCCCGCGCGCTGACCAGTCCCGACGGCAAGATCCGGATTCCGATCAACGAGGATGCCGGCGACTCCGGCCAGATCGAGGAGTATCTGAACGTCTACAAGGGCGAGGGCATTCAGCACATCGCCTGCGGCGTGAAGAACATCTATCGCACCATCGAAAAGCTCAGGGCCGATGGCCTGCCGTTCATGCCGTCGCCGCCGGCAACATATTTCGAGAAGATCGATACGCGGCTGCCGAAGCATGGCGAGGACATCGCGCGGTTGCAAAAGAACGGCATCCTGATCGACGGCGAGGGCGTGGTCGATGGCGGGCACACCAAGGTGCTGCTGCAGATTTTCTCGGCCAACGCGATTGGGCCGATCTTCTTCGAGTTCATCCAGCGCAAGGGCGACGATGGGTTCGGTGAAGGCAACTTCAAGGCGCTGTTCGAATCGATCGAGGAAGATCAGATCCGGCGCGGCGTGCTGAAGGACAAGACGGCGGCGTGAACAATAGCTTTGTCATTGCCGGGCATAGCCGTTCGAAGAACGGCGTCGCTCCGTTCGTCTATGACCCGGCAAGCCATTTTTCTTGAGGGAAGATGGATGATGCCCGGATCAAGTCCGGGCATCACGCATTTTGTCTGGAGGCCGTCCGGCCTTTATCTTTCGACCGACAATTCAGTCTGCACCAGCTTCACCCAGTAGGCGGCGCCGAGGGTGAGGATGTCGTCGTTGAAATCGTAACCGGGCGTATGGACGTTGTGGAACGAGCCGTCCGGTGCGAAGCCATTGCCGATCATGATGAACCCGCCGGGCTTCGCTTCAAGCATGAATGAAAAATCTTCCGAGCCGGTGATGGGCGCGGCATTGCCGACCACCTGTGACGCACCGACCAGATCCGAAGCGGCGGCGATGGAAATGTCGGTCTGCTCGGCATGGGTGATGAGCGGCGGGTAACGGCGATTGTAGATCACCTCCGCCGTGCAGCCGAAGGCCGCGGCTTGCGCATGCGCGAGCGCCGTCAGCCGGCTTTCAAGCAGGTCGCGGATAGCCGGCGAGTAGGATCGCGCCGTGCCTGTGATCGTCACCTTTGACGGAATGATGTTCGGCGAGCCGGGATCGCCGCCCATGATCGAGCCGACGCTGACCACTGCAGTCTCGATTGCCGGCACCGAACGGCTGACGATGGTCTGGATCGCTGTGATGAACTGCGCGACCGCGAGCGTCGGGTCGGTCGCGAGATGCGCGCCGGCGCCGCCGTGACCGCCGGTGCCATGAAAACTCACTTCCCAGCTATCGCTCGCCGCCAGGAACGATCCGGTCCGGGTGTGGAAGTGGCCGACCGGAATGCCCGGCATGTTGTGCATGCCGTAGACCGCGTCGACCGGGAAGGAATCGAACAGGCCTTCCTCGACCATCTTTTTGCCGCCGCCGAGTCCCTCTTCAGCCGGTTGAAAGATGAAGTTCACGGTGTCGCCGAAATCCGGATGTTCCGACAGATAGTGGGCGGCGCCCAGCAGCATCGCGGTGTGGCCGTCGTGGCCGCAGGCGTGCATCTTGCCGGGAACGGTCGAGCCGTAGTTGCGGCCCGGCACTTCCTGGATATGCAGGGCATCGAGATCGGCGCGCAGTCCGATCGCGCGCTGGCCGGGCTGTTTCCCTTTCAGGGTGGCAACCACGCCGGTCTTGGCGATGCCCTCGGTGACTTCGAGTCCGAATTCGCGCAGCTTCTTCGCCACCAGCGCGGCGGTCTGCGTTTCCTCGAAGCCGACTTCCGGATTGCGATGGATCTGATGCCGGATCTCGATCATCTCCGCTTCGTGGGCCTTGAGCGCGTCAACCAAGGGATGTTTGTTCATCGCGGGTCTTTCTGTTGTCTCAATCAAGCAATCGCATGCAGCATTCAGGCGTGTGACGGAACGGCCTGCGGGGTTTGCCGCAGGGTATCCGGCACCTTGATCGCGAGCGTTGCAAGGAAGCTGATGATGCTCATGGCGATGATGTACCAGATCCAGGACAGCTTATCGCCGGTGGTGCCGATGATCCATGTGAAAACAAGCTGCGCGGTGCCCCGAAGATGGTCACGCCGAGTGCATAGGCGATGGACAGCCCCGACGTGCGCACGGCCGAGGGGAAGATCAGCGGAATGAGAACAATTCCGGCCGCGCCTGCCATGGCATGAAGCGACATCAGGCCTGCGGCGACAATGACGAGCACGGCTGGCGAGCCGGATGTCACGACCAATTGCAGTGCAGGATAGAGCAGCAATGTCACGATCAGTCGCGGCACCAGCGCGATCGTTTTGATGCCAAACCTGTCCGCCAGCAGTCCGCCCACCAGCGAGAACACCACACCGCTGATGCCTGTCGCAAGATTGGCGGCCATCGACCAGCCCGAGCTGTAGTGCAGGGTGTTGATGGCGTAGGTCGCGGTATAGAGAAAGAAATACTGGGTGATGGTGGCGCCGGAGATCAGCAGGATGCATAGTAGGATCTTCTGCCAGTGATTGGAGACGACATCGGCCATCACCTTGCCCATGCTGTCATGGGCCTCGGTGGTATCGATGGTCTCGTCGAGGTTGCGGCGGATGTAATAGCCGACCGGGGCGATCAGGATGCCGAGCAAAAACGGCACCCGCCAGCCCCAGCTGTCGGTGGCACCCGGCGTGATCATCAGCGCGAGCAGCAGACCTACCAGGCCCGAGATCACGGTGCCGAGACTTTGGCTCGCGAGTTGCCAGCTTCCGAAGAAGCCCTTGCGTGACTCCGGCGCGCTTTCCAGCAGGTAGGTCGTGGTCGGCCCCATCTCGCCGCCGGTGGAGAAGCCCTGCAGCAGGCGTGCGAACACGAGCAGAACCGGCGCCAGTGCACCGATCTGCGAATAGGTCGGCAATAGCCCGATCATGCCGCTCGCGACTGCCATCATCCAGATGGTCAAGGTCATCGCAGGCTTGCGCCCGTGATGATCGGCATAGGCACCGATCACGATGGCGCCGAGCGGCCTCGCGACGAATCCAACGCCGAAGGTCGCAACCGACAACAGAAGACCGGTGCTTGGATTCTCCGTCGGAAAGAAGGCCTTGGCGAGCCAGGTGGCGAATGCCGCATAGACGGTGAAGTCATAGAATTCGAGCGCATTCCCGAGAATGGCTGCGGTCACGCGCATGGTCGGGGACGGCTGCGGACGGCCGGTCTGGCTCTGGGCCATGAAAGCTCCTTGTCGTTATTCTTGGAGCAATCACGCAGGAAGCACGGCCGAACTGCAAGGCGGTTTGTTGATGTTCGCCCGCTGCCCTGTCATGCAATATCGCCTTGTGCAAATTGCGATCAGGATGGCCGGGACGCCTTCCAGTCGTTCACGACTTCGGCGAGGTCCGCGGTTGTGGCGTCGCGGGCGGCTGACGGCGTGCGCGAGAAGCGCGGCGCGGGGGCCGGCTGGGTGATGCCGTGGCGGGTGATGAAGGTCGAGCGTGCGGTCATGTGCGGATGCTTCGTCGCTTCGGTCATGGTGAGGACCGGCGCGAAACAGACGTCGGTTCCCTCCATGATCTTGCACCATTCGTCGCGGGTCTTGGTCTTGAACACCTCGACGAGCTTCTGACGCAACTCGGGCCACGCCTTCTGGTCCATCTGGTTGTTGAAGTCGGCTTCCGACAAACCAGCCAGATCGCGCAGCAGGGAATAGAACTGCGGCTCGATCGAACCGATGGAAATGAAGCTGTTGCAGGCGCATTCGTACACGCCATAGAAGTGCGCGCCGCCGTCGAGAAAGTTGTTCTCGCGCTGATCGGTCCAGCGGCCGGCCGCCTTCATGTCGAAGAACATCGACATCAACGAGGCCGCGCCGTCGCACATGGCGGCATCGACCACCTGACCCTTGCCGGATTTCCTGGCCTCCAGCAGCGCGGCCAGCACGCCGACCACAAGATAAAGTGCGCCGCCGCCGAAGTCGCCGACGAGGTTGAGCGGCGGAACCGGCTTGTCCTTAGTTCCGATCGCAGCCAGAGCTCCGGTCACGGAGATGTAGTTGATATCGTGGCCGGCGGCATTCGCCAGCGGGCCTTCCTGTCCCCATCCGGTCATGCGGCCGTAAACGAGACGCGGATTCCGCGCGAGCACCACATCGGGGCCGAGACCGAGCCGTTCCATCACGCCGGGACGAAAGCCTTCGATCAGCGCATCGGCATGGTCCAGCAGATCGAGCGCCCTGGCGATCGCGGCCTTGTCCTTGAGGTCGAGCTCGACCACCTTGCGGCCGCGGACGGCGATCGTTTTCAGGTTTTTCTTGGCGCCGACCCGGTCGAGCGTGATCACCTCGGCGCCCATGTCCGCCAGCATCATGCAGGCGAAAGGTCCCGGACCGATCCCGGCGAATTCGACGATGCGAAAGCCGGCCAACGGCCCGGAGGTACGCGTGGCGGCTTGCGGGGCGGGCTTATCCAGCACGTTGTTTCTTCCCTGATGTTGGGCGCGTCTCGAGGCAGCACCGGGTCTGTATTGCTCAAATTGTCTCGCCTGCATCGGGGAGTAGCAAGCGGCTTTTTCAAGATGCCGGTGTGCGTGGCAGAGGTGTGCCCGGCGTCGTCAAGCGTCCGCCCCGATGACTGCCGCGCTGCAACAAAGCCGGCACGTCGCTGACGGCTCCCCGTCTTTTCAGCACAGTCCATCACCTTTCTGGCCACCTGCACGGAATTTTCTCCGCGAAGGGGTAACGATTTACAACCTCTTATCCATTCTCCTCTAATTTTCGGCATCGGGCTCGGAGGCATGCCTCCGTCATCTATCCGGTTGGGCTAATGGGGGCGAATATGATGGGCGGAAAGCGCGCTTGGCTGCGGTCGATTTCGATCAGATCGATCAGGATGCCGACGCTCCGGTTTCGTGCGAAGATCACGCTCGGCTTCGCCCTGGTTCTCGCCATCACGGCCGTCAGCATGGGCATCGCCTATTTCGGCTTCGAACGGGTCTCCAACAAGGTAGCTTCGTATCGTCAGAGCGTCGCGGAAGCGGATCTGGCCCGCAATATCGACCGTGAGCTGATCTCCTATCAGGCGCTCGCGCGTTATTACGTCGTGACCGCCAAGGATGATGACGAGAAGGCCGCGCTTGCCTCGGAAGCCAAGCTTAAGGACGCCATCGACCTGTCGATGAAGGCGACCACCGATTCCACCCGGCTCGACAAGATCACCCGACTGTCGCGGGAATTCCAAACCTTTACCAAGATCTTCGAGGACATCCGCAACCTGAAGCACGAGAGCGACCGGATCACCCAGAATCAGCTCATGCGCGACGGCAACAACCTGCGCTACAAGCTGGAAGACCTGGCAAGCACGGCGGGCGAACTTGAACTGCCGGCGGTGGTCTTCAGCGCGAAGCAGGTGATGACCCAGCTTCTGTCGGCAACCGGGCTGACCAGTTCGTTCGTGCTCAATTCCGATGTCACGGTCGCGAACAGCGCGGTGGCGCGCCTGAAGTTCGTGGCGAATGCGATTCACGCCATTCCAACGGATAACGAAAAGGTCGCCGGTTCGGTCAAGGACATCAACGCGCTGCTCACGAGCTATCAGAGCGAGTTCGGCAAGCTGATCAAAAATGCGAAGGGTGTCGCAGGCCTTGTGAGCGAGATGACGGAGTCGGCGACGGCGATCACGCAACTCGCCGATGCCATGAAGGCCGATCTGCTCACCGATCAGAAGCGACTGGATCAGGAATCCAAGGGGGCGATCACCGAAACGGAGCGCCTGCTGCTGATGTTGGCGGTCGGCGGCTTCGTGATCGGCGGCTTGTTCGCGTGGCTGCTCGGCCGCGGCATCTCCCGTCCCATGACCGCGATGTGCGCTGCGATGCGCAAGCTTGCGGGCGGCGACTTCGACGTCGTCCTGCCGGGGCTTGGCCGCAACGACGAGCTTGGCGACATGGCGGCCGCGGTGGAGGAGTTCAAGGTGCAGGCTGTTGCCAAGGCCGAACGTGACGCAGCCTCGCACGAGGCGCAGAACAAGGCGGCGGCAGAAGCGCGGCGTGCGGAGCTGATCCGCTTCGCCGATCAGTTCGAGGCCGCGGTGGGCAGCATCGTGTCGAACGTGTCATCATCGGCAGTGCAACTGGAGGCGGCGGCAGGGACGCTGACGCGCACCGCGGAAACCACGCAAAGCCTGTCGGGTCAGGCCGCGGGCGCGTCCGAGGAAGCCTGCTCAAGCATGCAGTCGGTTGCAGCCGCGACGGAAGAATTGTCCGCATCCGTCGATGAGATCGGTCGCCAGGCGCGCGACTCGAATCGCATTGCCGACGGCGCGGTCCAGCAGGCGCAACAGACCGACGCGCGCATCGGCAAGCTGTCGCGTGCGGCGCAGGAGATCGGCGACGTGGTCAAGCTGATCACGGCGATCGCGGAGCAGACCAACCTGCTGGCATTGAATGCCACGATCGAAGCGGCCCGCGCGGGCGAGGCCGGCCGCGGCTTCGCTGTCGTGGCGTCGGAGGTCAAATCGCTGGCGAGCCAGACCGCGAAAGCGACCGACGAGATTTCCTCGCACATCACCGGCATGCAGGGCGCGACGCAGGAGTCGGTCGCCGCCATCAAGGAGATCGGCAGCACCATCGGGCAGATCTCGAACATTGCTGCGACGATCGCCACCGCTGTGCAGCAGCAGAGCGATGCCACGCAGGAAATCGCGCGCAGCGTTCAGGGCGTTGCCCAGGGTACGCAGTCGACCGCCGACAACATCACGCAGGTCAATCGCGGTGCGATCGAAACCGGCTCGGCCTCCGAGGAAGTGTTGAACTCGGCCCAGACACTGTCGGCGGAAAGCACCCGGCTGCGGCAGGAGCTGGACCGCTTCATGGCGAACATCCGCGCCGCCTAAGCATCGCGCTTGCCGGCAACAACGTGGAACCCGAAGCCGGGTTCTGCGTTAACTTGCTTCAGTCAGGGGCAAATCTTCCACCGGGAAGTTGGCCGGCCGTGGGATTTGCGCAGGCTCCAATCTCGCTCCCGCCGCGACGGTGGTCCCGGTCAGTGCGGAGTAGGTGCAGGTTTTGGAGACGGCCACAGGACAATCGTTGCAGGGCAGGACCGGCCGTATCATCGAGACCGATATTCCCGCGCGGCTCGACAGCCTGCGCTGGAGCCCGTTTCATACGCGCGTTGTGACCGCCCTCGGGATCACCTGGATACTGGATGGGCTTGAGGTGACGCTCGCCGGCGCGTTGTCCGGCGCTCTCAAGGACAGCCCCACACTTCATTTCAGCAATCTGGATATCGGTTTTGTCAGCAGCGCCTATCTCGTCGGAGCCGTGCTCGGCGCAGTCGGCTTCGGTTGGCTGACCGACCGGATCGGACGCAAGAAGTTGTTTTTCGTCACGCTGACGCTCTATCTGGTCGCGACGGCGGCAACCGCGCTGTCGTGGAACGTCGGCAGCTTCGCGCTGTTTCGGTTTCTGACCGGCGCGGGCATCGGCGGCGAATATACCGCGATCAATTCGACGATTCAGGAACTGGTGCCGGCGCGCTATCGCGGATGGACTGACTTGGTTATCAACGGCAGTTTCTGGATCGGCGCCGCTCTTGGTGCGGTCAGCGCGATCGTGCTGCTCGATCCACAGGTCATCGATCCGGATCTCGGCTGGCGGCTCGCATTCCTGACCGGCGCCGCGCTTGGGCTGGTGGTGGTCGTGATGCGGTTGTGGATTCCGGAAAGCCCGCGCTGGTTGATGATTCACGGTCGGCCGGAACAGGCACTGCGCATCGTGGCTGACATCGAACGGATGGCGGCCCGCGATCCCGAGATCGGCGCCGATTACGTCTGGCCGACCATCCGGCTTCGCATGCGTGATCACACGCCCTTGCGCGAGGTAGCGCGAACGCTGCTTTACACCTATCGGCAACGATCGATGGTCGGCCTGGCGCTGATGGTCGCGCAGGCGTTCTTCTACAATGCGATCTTCTTTACCTACGCGCTGGTGCTGTCGTCGTTCTTTCACATTCCGTCGGAACATATCGGCTGGTACATCCTGCCGTTCGCGGCGGGCAATTTCCTCGGGCCACTGCTGCTCGGCCGGCTGTTCGATACCATCGGGCGCCGTGCCATGATCGCCTTCACCTACGGGATCTCCGGCATTCTGCTGGCCGTGTCTGGCTATCTCTTCGCCGCAGGTTATCTCACGGCGCAAACACAGACGATCGCATGGATGGTGATCTTCTTTTTTGCCTCACCCGCCGCCAGTGCCGCGTATCTGACCGTGAGCGAGACCTTTCCGCTCGAAGTCCGTGCGTTGGCGATCGCGATGTTCTATGCCATCGGCACCGGGATCGGTGGCGTCGCCGGCCCCGCGCTGTTCGGCGCCCTGATCGACACGGGCTCGCGTACCAGCGTGTTTGCAGGCTATTGTCTTGGATCGGTATTGATGATCGCCGCCGCGCTGGTCGGCTGGCGATATGGAGTAGCGGCCGAGCGGCGCTCACTCGAAACGGTGGCATCGCCGCTGGCCGTTGTGGAGTCACAATGAATCGGGATGTAATGGAGACCGTGCCGAAGAAAAACACGCCGATTGCGACCGAACCCCAATTCCGACTGCCGCCGCTCGGAGAATGCGCGTTGCTGCTCGATATCGACGGCACGCTGCTCGATCTCGCGCCGTCGCCCCATGAGGTCCGCGTGCCGCCGAAGCTTGCGAAGGCGCTGCCGGCGTTACTGCAACGGACCCAAGGTGCGCTGGCGCTGGTCAGTGGCCGTTCGCTGAACGATATCGACCGGATTTTCGCGCCGATGCTGTTTCCCGCGGTCGGGGGTCATGGCGCCGAAATGAGGATCTCGGTCGAAAGCGAAGCGGTGGCATCGCGCGCGCCGCCGATGAGCGCGGATTTGAGCCGTCGCTTCGCCGCCATCGCCGGGTTACACGAGGGCATCCTGGTGGAGGACAAAGGGTATTCGCTGGCGCTGCATTTCAGGAAGGCGCCGGATGCGGAGAAGGCGATCTATGATGCGGTCTCGGCGATTCGCGCCGACCTGCCCAACGCGCCGATCGAGGTGTTGCCGGGCAAGCTCGTGTGCGAGATCAAGCATTCAGGATTCACCAAGGCGACCGGCGTGACCGAACTGATGGCCCATGAACCGTTCAAGGGACGGCGGCCGATCTTCATCGGCGACGACATTACCGACGAAACGGTGTTTGCGATCATGCCGGACATGAAGGGCCTTTCATTCTCGGTGGGGCGGCACGCCAAGGGCGTCGATGGTCATTTCAACGCGCCGCGCGATGTCAGGGCATGGCTTAGTCATCTTCTCGAGGGCGAACGGACGGCCGCAGAATGACGGATCACGGCCTCGATCTCGCCGTCATCGGAAACTGCCGCACAGCCGCGCTGGTCGATCCCGAAGGGCGGCTGGTGTGGTGGTGCTATCCGCGCTTCGATGCGGATCCGGTGTTCTCGCGCCTGCTCGCGGGCGATGAAGAAAAAGGTTTCAGCGACGTCGTGCTGGACGGCATGGCCGACTTCCAGTCGGAATACGTCCGCAACACGCCGATCGTCTCTACGGTGCTGACCGATCGCCACGGCAATGCGGTGCGCATCACCGATTTCGCGCCGCGCTTCCGTCAGTACGGCCGTATGTTCCGGCCGCCGCAACTGTTCCGGATCATCGAGCCGGTTGCGGGCTTGCCGCGCATCACGATTCGCATCCGTCCGACGCATGGTTATGGCAAGCCGCTGCGCCGCTGCTCCATGGGCAGCAACCACATTCGCTATTTCGACGACGATGCCGCCATACGGGTCACCACCGACGCGCCGTTGTCCCTGATCGAGAACGAAGCGCCGTTCGTTCTGACGCGCCCGGTGTATCTGGTATTCGGCAACGACGAGGCGTTTCCCGGCGATCTGGCATCCACCGCCCAGCGCTTCGCGGAAGAGACCAAGACCTACTGGCTCGACTGGGTGCGGCGACTCTACATCTCCTATGAGTGGCAGGAAGCCATCATCCGCGCGGCCATTACGCTCAAGCTGTCGAACTTCGAGGAGACCGGCGGCATCATCGCCGCGCACACCACCTCGATTCCCGAAGCGCCTGGTTCGGGCCGTACCTGGGACTATCGCTACTGCTGGCTGCGCGACGCCTATTTCGTGGTGAAGGCGCTCAACCGTGTCGGCGCGACGCGCACGATGGAGGATTTCATCGGCTTCACGCTGTCGATCGCATCGAATGCCGACGACGATCTGAAGCCGGTCTACAGCGTGGTCCCGAACTTGCCGCTGGACGAATGGATCGCGGCCGATCTCCAAGGCTATCGCGGCGACGGGCCGGTGCGCATTGGCAATGCGGCGGTCGACCAGAACCAGCACGACACCTATGGCAGCGTCATTCTCGCGGCGCTGCCTCTGTTCTTCGACCGGCGCCTGCCGCGTCCCGGTGACGAGAGCCTGTTCCGGCTATTGGAATCGCTCGGCGAGAAGGCGGCGAAGGTTGCGATGACGACCGACGCCGGCATCTGGGAATATCGCGGCCGCCAGCGCATCCACACGCATTCGGCGGCGATGTGCTGGGCCGGTGTCAATCGGCTCTCGGCGATTGCGGATCGGCTGAATTTGCCCGACCGCGCCGCTTACTGGAATACGATCGCCGATCGGCTGCACGCCGAACTCATCGATCGTGCCTGGAATCCGAAACGTCAGGCGTTCACTGCGGCGTTCGACTCCGACGATCTCGACGCGAGCGTGCTGCTGCTGCCCGAACTCGGCGTGTGCGAGGTCAGCGATCCGCGCTTCGTGAAGACCGTCGCCGCCATGGAGCGCGAGCTGCTCCGCGAGAAGCACGTGATGCGTTATGCGGCGGAAGATGATTTCGGTTTGCCCGCGACGGCGTTTCTGATCTGCCGATTCTGGTTGATCGATGCGTGGTGGGCATTGGGACGACGCGAGGAAGCCCGCGAAGCCTTCGTCGATGCGCTGGCACATCGCAATCGCTACGGCCTTCTGTCCGAGGACGTCGATCCGAAAACCGGCGCGTTATTCGGGAACTTTCCGCAAACATATTCCATGGCTGGATTGATTCTCACCGGCATGAAACTGTCGCGGAATTGGGAAGATCGTTACTGGCGCGGTGATCGCGCTTAGTTACGTCACGAAAAACGTCGTGATTTCAATCACCAACATTGTCTCTGCAGAAACTTGCGGAGTTCCATGCCCGCGTTGCCCGAATTTGGTTTCATTTTGGCTGGAAAGGTGACCAGGAACCATATTGATGAACGTACGTTTATCTAACGAGTACGAAACCGGGAGGGGACCCTGTGAATCTCGTTGTCGTTTCAAATCGTGTGGCGCGCGCGCGGGCCAATGAGCCCATGACCGGCGGCCTCGCGGCAGCATTATTGCCGGTGGTGGAGAAATCCGGCGCTGTTTGGGTTGGTTCCAGCGGTCGTGTGCACGACGGATCGCACAAGGATTCCTTTGCTGAAATCGAAGCTCTCGGTGCCGGTGCGCTCGCATTGCTGGATCTGCCGGCTGCGCATTATGGCGGCTATTATGAGGGATTTGCCAATTCGGCGCTGTGGCCGGCGCTTCATTCCCGCTCCGACCTGATCCGTGTCTCGCAGGACGACTATCAGTCGTATCGCGAGGTCAATGCCTTCATGGCGCGATCCCTGATGCGATTCCGCAAGCCGGACACGGCGTTTTGGATTCAGGACTATCATTTTTTGGCATTGGGCGCGGAGCTACGCGATCGCGGTGTTCGCGGTCCGATCGGATTCTTCCTGCACACGCCGTGGCCCGCGCGCGCGATCATCAGTTGCGTGCCGCATCATCGCGAGTTGATCGAGGCGATGCTGGCGTGCGATCTGATCGGCTTCCAGACCGACGACGACTGCGAGAACTTCATCGGCTATCTTCAGTCCGAGCTTGGCCTCGCTGTCGAGGACGGTGTGGTGACGTCGCGCTACGGCAAGTCGCGCTGCGCCGTCTTCCCGATCGGCATCGATGTGGAGAAATTCGCACTGCAGGCGGCCAAGGCCTCGTCGCATCCGGATGTGTCGCGGCTGCGGCGCAGCCTGAACGGCGAGCGGCTGGTGATCGGGGTCGATCGTCTGGACTATTCCAAGGGCCTGGTGAATCGGGTCAATGCGTTCGATCGCATGCTGATGGCGAAGCCGGCCTTGAAGCGCACGGTGTCGCTGTTGCAGATCGCAACGCCGTCGCGCGGCACCATCGAGGCCTACGGCAATCTGCAAAGCGAGCTCGCCAAGCTGGTCAGCGACGTCAACGGACGCCACGGCGAAGTCGACTGGACGCCGATCCGCTATCTCAACAAGGGCTTTAGTCAGACCGTGCTGGCCGGCCTCTATCGCACCGCGCAGGTCGGCCTCGTCACGCCGCTGCACGACGGCATGAACCTGGTCGCCAAGGAATACGTCGCGGCGCAAAACCCGGCCGACCCTGGCGTGCTGGTGCTGTCGAAATTCGCCGGCGCCGCAAACGAACTGACGACCGCGCTGTTGGTCAATCCGCACGACATCGAAGGCATGTCGCGCGCCATCGCCACCGCGTTGTCGATGCCGTTGACGGAACGCCGGATGCGCTGGGAGGCCATGATGCGCAAGCTGCGCGCCGGCACCATCCAGCAGTGGTTCGCGGATTTCATCGAGGCGCTGGAGGACTCACGCTCCTGCAACACGACGTCCGCCAATGAAAACGACGTCATCGCGGTCGGTCCGCCCGACCCGTGGCCGCGTCAGGCCGCCGGATCAGGCAGCGCGCGGTTTCACTGAAATGGCATGAGTTAGGATCGTTGCGCCCGGTTTGATGCCGGATGTCCGCGTTTTGACGTCTCGCGTCGATCGGGATGTGGCCGGTACGGGCAGGCGGCGCCGAATCCATTCCTTTAGTTCCGGCAGTGCGGCGGTGTCGGATTGCTGCAATCTGATTCCCGCCGATTCCCGTCGGTCGCTCCCGGACGGGCCGGAGGCGAGTAAAAAATCTCATATAATTCATATGTTTATGGAAAAACGTGGCGCCGGACCGCCGCTCTCTTGCAAAAACCGGCACGCCCCGTCATGAGAGGGCGCCCGGAGAGATGGCCGAGTGGCTTAAGGCGCACGCTTGGAAAGCGTGTGTGCGGGAAACCGTACCGTGGGTTCGAATCCCACTCTCTCCGCCACAAATAGCACCTAACCACTTAGGTGCTTTCCTGAAGGCGGTTTACCCGCGCCCCGCCATCTCTCGTACCATCATATAAACCCCAAAATGGTCACTGAAGCGCGTTCAGTAGAGTGGCCGGGAATTTATCTTGACGGCAGTGCAGCACAGGATCAGCCTAACTGCCCGAAATAATTAGAGGAACATCGAGAATGGTATTACGGGCATTAGCTGGTGTGGCGCTTGCCGCGACCGTGGTTTTCTCGGGTCCGGCTTTTGCGGCAGCGCGCCAAGACAACACCATCAAGCAGTTCGATCCTGATAACGACGGCACGCTCGACCTGTCCGAGGTCAAGAATGCCGCGTCTGCATTGTTTGACAAGCTCGATCCGGACAAGGACGGCACCCTTGATGCCCGCGAGCTTCGCGGGAGGCTGACCAAAAAGCAGTTGCGTGCGGCCGATCCCGACAATGACGGTACGCTCGACAAGGATGAGTACCTTGCCGTCGTCGAGAAGCACTTCAACGCGGCCAATCCTGACAACGATGGAACGTTGGATGCCAAGGAGCTAAAGTCGCGCGCGGGACGATCACTGCTTCGGTTGATCAAGTAGAAGGCGTCGCGTCGCTTCGAATACGGCGAGCTTCTGGCTGACATGACGTAGTAATACAAGAACCCCGCTCTGGCGGGGTTTTCTATTTTCCGTCCCCGCTACTACTCGGTCGCTCGTTACATGGCCCCCCGTCGTCCTCACGCCACCCACAAAAACGGCAGCGACGAATTTAGCCTCATTAGGAAGTCCGCAGCATCGGTCAAGGTGAACTTCCATCCCACATCAACCGGCGCAGCGGGAGATCAGAGGAAATCTGGCGACAGCTGACATGAGCCAGCGCATTCGCACGGCTACGGTCATCCGCTTGGATCTGCGGTCGCGACCGCAAATCCAAATGGTCATACCAGCTCCGTGAGTTCGTCCACGACCGCAAGCGCCGATGAGAAATCATCGTAGCGGAAATATTCGCTGCGGCTGATCAGAACGGGAACGCCGGCCGCCGAAGCCGCCTTCAGGCCATTGGCGGAATCTTCGATCGCAAGGCAAGCGTCGGCGGGATGCTGCAGTCTTGCCAGGACCTCCAGATAGACGTCGGGAGCCGGCTTCTTGCACGTAACCTCGTCACCGGTCACCATGGCGGCGAACAGGCTGCGCCAGTCGCGGTCTAACGCGACCGACAGCAATTCCTCGACATTGCTGAGTGTGGTTGTCGTCGCGATTGCAAGCGTCTGACCGCGCGCAACCGCGTTGCGGATCAAGGCCTCGACGCCGGGCCGAAGCCGGCAGGCGTGTTTGCAAATCAGGCGGCTGTAGTGCTGCGTCTTGATCCGATGCAGCTCGGCGATTTCCAGACGGGAGAGGGTGATCGATGTTGAGTGCGTCTGGTTGAATGCGCGAATGCGTTCCTTTCCGCCGGTGACGCGAAGCAGCTTTTTATAGGTTCCATGATCCCAGTACCAGGCGATGCCGAATTCCCGGAATGCGGCGTTGAAAGCGCAGCGATGGATGGCCTCGGTCTCGGCAAGCGTGCCATCGACATCGAAGATCAGGACCCTGGTTCGCGCGAGTCGGTCCTTCAAGTCGCGGAAGGGTGGAAAGCCCCGCGGCAGGATCGCATTCATGGCTGCCTCACCGGAGCGTCCGATCTCCCGGAGAAGACGCGGCTTGCCAATATGTCGCCGGCTTCGATCGATGTCAGATCGTCGCTGGTGAGGACGCGGTCGAGGTCGGAGACCAGCCGGTTCGCCTGCCGCAGACGGATGCGGTCAAGCGCATTACGGATCGAGCGTGCGTTGGAGAACAGCGGCTGGCCCTTGCGCAGGGCGATGTAACGGACGAAGGCGTCTCGCGCATCCTGTGAAAACCGGTAGTTTTGTTCTGCGAGCATCATGTCGGCGATCGCCAGCAGCTCCGCGTCGGTATAGTCGGGGAAATCGACGTGGTGGGCGATACGCGAGCGGAATCCGGGGTTGCTGCGGAAGAACCGCTCCATGCGGTCGGAGTAGCCTGCGAGGATCACGACCAGATCCTCGCGCTGGGATTCCATCACCTGCAGCAGGATCTCGATCGCCTCCTGTCCGTAGTCTCGCTCGTTCTCGGGACGGTAGAGGTAATAGGCCTCGTCGATGAACAGCACCCCGCCCATCGCCTTCTTGAGAATCTCCTTGGTCTTCGGTGCGGTGTGACCGATGTACTGTCCGACGAGATCGTCCCGCGTCACGTTGATGACGTGTCCGCGGCGGACGAAGCCGAGCCGGTGGAGGATGTCCGCCATCCGCAGCGCCACCGTGGTCTTGCCGGTGCCGGGATTTCCGGTGAAGGACATGTGAAGCGTGGGGTAAGTGCTGGCGAGCGACATCTTCCGGCGGATGCGCTCGACCAGCAGCAGCGAGGCGATTTCGCGAATCCGGGTCTTGACCGGAACAAGGCCGATCAGCTCCCTGTCGAGTTGCGCCAGGATCGAGTCGACATCGACCGCCTCGAACTCGCGCCTCAAGTCGACGGAGGAAGGGGCGGGTTCGTGTGGTGCGTCCGGCACGGCTTGCAGGTTGGAGTGAGCCATGTTCTTCGGTCCTTCTCGTCAGGATTGGTAGCGCTCGCCCTCCGGACGCTGGGCCGCGTAGGCGCGGGTGCTGTAGCGGATGTTGCGGCCCGCGGCTTCCTGCCGGTCGAGCCGGAATCCGCCTTCATGTGCCGGCCGGTTGACGATGAAGGAGATGCGGACCGACTCCCAGCCGTGCGAGGAGTCGAAGCCGGACAAGCGGATGTAGCGATCGCCATAGACGCGCCGGCAGTCGGCAAGCTCCTTCATGATTCCGGCAGCATCGCGCAGGTCGAACATGGGGAGTCCCCACATCTCCCAATAGGTGTTGCGCGGATGCGGATCGTCGGTGAACTCGATGTTCACCGCCCAGCCCTTATCGAGACAGTATTGGACCTGGCGCCTGATCTGGTCGTCGGTCAGGTCGGGTAGGAATGAGAAACAGCCCTGGGTCACTCGCATGATCTTCACCTCTCACACTGCAAGGCTCGGCGTCGGCACGAAGTCCGGCGAATCCGTTGATTCATAGTTGAAAGTGACGTCCTTCCAGACCTCCAGCGCTTCGCGCAGCGGCGTGCAGGAGAGCGCCGCCTTTGCCAGGATCTCCGGACCCTCGTGGACGTAGTCGCGGCCCTCGTTGCGGGCGAGGATCATCGCTTCCAGCGCAACGCGGTTGGCGGTGGCGCCGGCCTGAATGCCGCGCGGATGGCCGATGGTGCCGCCGCCGAATTGCAGCACCACGTCTTCGCCGAGCAGATCGAGCAACTGATGCATCTGTCCGGCATGAATGCCCCCAGATGCCACCGGCATCAGCTTGTTCAGGCTCGCCCAGTGCTGGTCGAAGAAGATGCCGTGCTCGAGCTTGGCCGGATTGAAGTCCTCGCGGCACACGTCGTAGTAGCCGCGCGTGGTGTTCGGGTCGCCCTCGAGTTTGCCGACCACCGTGCCGGCATGGATGTGATCGACGCCGGCCAGTCGCATCCATTTGGCGATGACGCGGAACGAGATGCCGTGATTTCGCTGCCGTGTGTAGGTGGAATGACCGGCGCGGTGCAGATGCAGGATCATGTCGTTCCGGCGCGCCCATTTCGCCATGGACTGGATCGCGGTGTAGCCGATCACCAGGTCGATCATGACGACGTTGGAGCCGAGCTCGCGCGCAAAGTCCGCGCGCTCATACATGTCCTCCATGGTCGCGGCGGTGACGTTGAGGTAAGTGCCTTTCACTTCGCCGGTCGCGGCCTGCGCGCGATTGACGGCCTCCATGCAATAGAGGAACCGCTCGCGCCAGTGCATGAACGGCTGCGAGTTGATGTTCTCGTCGTCCTTGGTGAAATCGAGCCCGCCTTTCAGCGCTTCATAGACCACGCGGCCGTAGTTGCGGCCCGACAGGCCGAGCTTCGGCTTCACGGTCGCGCCCAGCAGCGGGCGGCCGAATTTGTCGAGCCGTTCGCGCTCCACGACGATGCCAGTGGCCGGGCCCTGAAACGTCTTCACGTAGGCGACCGGCAGGCGCATGTCTTCGAGCCGCAGCGCTTTCAGCGGCTTGAAGCCGAACACATTGCCGATGATCGAGGCCGAAAGATTGGCGATCGAGCCCGGTTCGAACAGGTCGAGATCGTAGGCGATAGAGGCGAAATAGCTACCGGGCGAATTCGGGACCGGATCGACGCGATAGCACTTTGCGCGATATTTCTCCGCCGCGGTCAGGCGATCGGTCCACACCACCGTCCAGGTCGCGGTCGAGGATTCACCCGCGACTGCCGCGCAAGCCTCGATCGGGTCGACACCATCCTGAGGGGTCACGCGAAACAGCGCGATGACATCGGTGTCCTTGGGCTCGTAGTCCGGCTCGTAATAGCCCATGCGCTTGTATTCCATCACGCCGGACTTGTAGCGTTCCTTGCCGCGGACGGTGATCGACTCGTGTTTCATGTGACGCTCCTTTGAGCTTGGTGGCCGGCAATCAGGCCGCGACAGTCATGTCGGTCTTCGGATCGAGCGCGCCCGTGCGATAGCGGCGTGCCATTTCGGCGAGCGGAACGGGTTTCAGTCGGCTCGCATTGCCCGCGGTGCCGAACTGCTCGAAGCGCTCGCGGCAGAGATCGCGCAGCGCATCCATCGCCGGTTTCAGGAATTTTCGCGGATCGAATTCATTTTTCGCCTGCACCGCGACTTTGCGGAAGATCGCGGTCATGGCGAGGCGGCAGTCGGTGTCGATATTGACCTTGCGCACGCCATGCTTGATGCCGCGCGCGATTTCCTCCACCGGCACGCCCCAGGTCTGGGGCATCTCGCCGCCGAAGGCGTTGAACATGTCCTGCAACGGCTGCGGCACCGAGGACGAGCCGTGCATGACGAGATGGGTATCCGGCAGGCGACGGTGGATTTCCTCGACCACGCGCATCGCCAGGATATCTCCGTCCGGCTTGCGGCTGAACTTGTAGGCGCCATGCGAGGTGCCCATCGCGATCGCGAGCGCATCGACCCTGGTCGCACAGACGAAGTCGACCGCCTGATCCGGATCGGTCAGGAGTTGGTCGGCGCCGATTTCACCTTCCGCGCCATGCCCATCCTCTTTCTCGCCTGCACCATGCTCGAGCGAGCCGAGCACGCCAAGCTCGCCTTCGACCGAGGCGCCGATCCAGTGCGCCATGTGGGCGACGCGCCGGGTGATGTCGACATTGTAATTGTAGTCGGCGACAGTCGTGGCGTCGGCCTTCAGCGAACCGTCCATCATGACCGACGTGAAGCCGTGCTGGATCGCGGTGGCGCAGGTCGCTTCGTCGTTGCCGTGATCCTGGTGCAGGCAGAGCGGGATGTGGGGAAACATCTCGACCAGTGCGTCGATCATCCGCGAAAGCATGATGTCGCCGGCGTAAGAGCGTGCGCCGCGCGACGCCTGGATGATGACGGGCGCGTCGACGGCGTCGGCGGCCTGCATGATGGCCAGGCCCTGCTCCATGTTGTTGATGTTGAAGGCCGGCACGCCGTAGCCGCGCTCGGCGGCGTGATCGAGTAACTGCCTCAGGGTGATTTTTGCCATTGCTTTCCTCCAGGTTCCATCGGAGCTCAGGTCGCGGCCGAGGGCGGCTGCTCGTTGACACGCGCAATCACCCGCTCCGCGGCCGCGGCCACGGCATCTGCCGTGATGCCGAATTGCGAATAGAGTTCAGCGGCGGGCGCCGACGCTCCAAAGCCCGTCATGCCGACGAATTCACCGCTGTCGCCGAGCAAGCCGGCCCACGCGCCCTCGATCGCTGCCTCGATGCCGATGCGCGGCGCCAGCCCAAGCACTTTTGCGCGATAGGCCGCGTCCTGCTTGGCAAACAGTTCGAAACATGGCGCGGACACGACGGCTGCGGTGATACCGCGTTTGCCAAGCTGTTCGGCTGCATCGACGGCAATGGTGACTTCCGATCCGGTGGCGATCAAGGTCACATCGCGTGCGCTTTCCGGCTCGGCCAGCAAATAGGCGCCGCGCGCGACCGCATTTTCGGAAGCGGAATCGCGATCGAGTACGGGTAGCGCCTGGCGCGACAGGCAAAGGATCGAAGGCTGTTGCCTGGCGCCAAGCGCGCAGTCCCAGGCCTGCGCTGTTTCGACGGCGTCCGCGGGCCGGAACACCAGGAGATTGGGGATCGCGCGCAGCGCGGCCAGATGTTCGACCGGCTGGTGCGTCGGTCCATCCTCGCCGAGCCCGATCGAATCGTGCGTCATGACATGAATGACGCGCAGGCCCATCAGTGCCGCGAGACGAATCGCCGGCCGGCTGTAATCGGAGAACGCCAGGAACGTGCCGCCATAGGGGATGAAGCCGCCATGCAGCGCGATGCCGTTCATGGCGGCCGCCATCGCGTGCTCGCGAATGCCGTAATGGATGTAGCTGCCGCCATAGGCCCCGGGCCGCACTGGCTGCTGCGCGCCCGTGAGCGTGAGATTGGAATGCGTCAGATCGGCCGAGCCGCCGAGCAGGTTCGGTGCGGCCTGCGTGATTGCCTCGAGCACGCGCTGGGAGGCCTGGCGGGTTGCGATCTTTGGCCGCTCGTCGGCAAAGCGGGCTTCGATCGCGCGCAGCGCAAAACCGACCTCGTCGCTCAGTTCGCTCTTGAGTGCGTTCACAACGCTCTCGCGTTCGAATTCATCGAGGCGCCCGAGGCGCTCCATCCAGTCGTGACGTGCGATGCGGCCGCGTGCGCCGACCGCGCGCCAGCGGGTCAGCAGTTCCTCCGGCACTTCGAATGACGCGTGCGGCCAGTCCAATGCCGCGCGAGCCTTCGCAAGTTCGTCGCTGCCGAGCGGTGCGCCATGGACTTTCTCGGTGCCCTGGCGCGTCGGTGCGCCGTAGCCGATCACGGTACGGCAGGCGATCAGCGACGGCCGATTGGTCTCGCGCTCCTCGGCGATCGCTTTCGCGATTGCGTCATGGTCGTGGCCGTCGACCCTGCGCACAGACCAGCCCGACGCTAGGAAGCGGATCAATTGATCGTCGGAGCAGGACAGCGAGGTCGCGCCGTCGATGGTGATCTGATTGTCGTCGAACAGCACGATCAGGCGCGAGAGTTTCAGATGCCCGGCCAGCGAAATCGCCTCGTGGCTGATCCCCTCCATGAGGCAACCGTCGCCAGCCATCACATAGGTGAAGTGATCGACCACGTCGTCGCCGAGGCGTGCATTCAGCAGGCGTTCGGCCAGCGCCATGCCGACAGCGGTCGCCAGTCCCTGCCCAAGCGGTCCGGTGGTGGTCTCGATGCCGGGCGTATGACCGTATTCTGGATGGCCGGGCGTTTTCGAGCCCCACTGGCGAAAGCGTTCCAGCTCATCCAGGGTCATTGCTTCATAGCCGGTAAGATAAAGAAGCGCGTAGAGCAGCATCGATCCGTGCCCAGCCGACAGCACGAGGCGATCGCGATCCGGCCAGTTCGGATCGGCCGCATCGAATTTCAGGAAGCGGGAGAACAGTACGGTCGCCACATCGGCCATCCCCATCGGCATTCCCGGATGGCCCGATTTCGCTTTTTCGACCGCATCGGCGGCCAGAAAGCGCACGGTGTTCGCCATGGCGGTGTGCGCGGGCAAGGTGCGGAAGTTGTCGGCGGCGGGTTGAACCGTCATAGCGAGCGCCTCTTGCGTTCGATGAGTTGCAGGATGAGCGGCGTGAGGATCAGTTGCATCGCGAGATCGAGCTTTGATCCGGGAATAACGATCGAATTCGCGCGCGACATGAAGCTGTGCGGGATCATCGACAGCAGATAGGGGAAGTCGATGCCGCGCGGGTTTTTCAGCCGGATCACCACCATCGACTCGTCCGGCGTTGGTATCCACCGCGCGATGAACGGATTCGACGTGTCCACCGTCGGAATGCGTTGAAAATTGATGTCCGTCTCGGTGAATTGCGGGCAGATGTAGTTCACGTAGTCCGGCATCCGCCGCAGGATCGTGTCAGTCACCGCTTCCGTCGAATAACCGCGGTGGGCGCGATCACGATGGAGTTTCTGGATCCATTCGAGGTTGATCACCGGCACGACGCCGATTTTCAGGTCGGCGTATTGTGCGACATTTACCCTGTCGGTGACCACGGCGCCGTGCAGCCCTTCGTAGAACAGCAGGTCGGAATTGTCCGGCAGCGGCGCCCAGCGCGTGAATGTGCCGGGCTCTCCGCCATAGAGCGCCGCCTCCTCCGCGTCGTGGACGTAATGGCGCGTCACGCCCGTGCCCGTTTCGCCATACTCGCGAAACGTCTTCGCGAGCTCCTCGAACAGATTTGTCTCCGGGCTGAAGTGACTGAAGTGACTGTTGCCTCGCTCCGCCTCGTCCGCCATCTTGCTGCGCATCTCGGCGCGGTCATAGCGGTGGAAGGCGTCGCCTTCGATGAAGGCCGCGGTCACATTCTCGCGGCGAAAGATCTGCTCGAAGGTCTTCTTGACCGACGTGGTGCCGGCGCCTGAAGAGCCTGTGACCGAGATGATAGGATGCCGGCGGGACATCGGGAGCCCCCTCAGAGAAACAGGCCGCGCCGCGCAAACAGCGGAGCTGTGCTGCTCTCGTACAGAGGCTGAATCCTCTGATGCAGCAGGGTGAGATCACGCACCGCCCGCACTGAACCCATGATCAGCGGCACGCGCTGGTGCGGCATCCTTGCCGACAGGTCGAGAATCCGATCGCGGCCCGTGCTCGCGGCACCTCCCGCCCACTCCATGATCAGCGCCATCGGATGTGCCTCATAGAGCAGCCGCAATCGGCCTTCGTGATAGTTGCGCCGTGCATCGGCAGGATAGAGAAACACGCCGCCGCGCATCAGGATGCGATAGGCTTCGGCGACCAGCGAGCCGATCCAGCGCATGTTGAAGTCCTCGCCGTGCTCGCTGCTGGTGCCGAGCAGGCAGTCGTCGATGTACGCGTTCACCGCCGCGTTCCAGTGGCGTTGGTTGGACATGTTGATGGCGAACTCCGGCGTGTCGGAGGGGATACGGACGCCGCGCCGGATCAGGACGAAATTGCGCGTGCGTCGATCGAGGATGAAGATGTCGACGCTGCGGTCGAGGGCGAGCACCAGTGTCGTCTGCGGGCCGTAGATGAAATAGCCCGCCGCAAGCTGCGTCGTGCCGGGTTCGAAGAACGTCGACAGCGCATCCCGTGAGCGGCGCCGGATGGAGAAGATTGTTCCGATGGAAATGTTGTTCGCAAGGTTTGCCGAGCCATCCAGCGGATCGATCGCCACGCAAAGCTCGGCGTCGGAATCGACAATTTCCGGCAGCTCGGTTTCCTCCGACACGATGGCGGCGACGGATGACTTGCGAAGCGCTGCGCACATCCGACCGTTGGCTTCGACGTCGAGGTCGATCTGCTGGTCGCCGCCGGAGTTCATGCCGGTGCTGTGGCCGTCGATGCCGTAAAGAGGTCCGGCCGCGATCAGTTCGGACAACTCATCTGCCGCATGAGCGAGGTCGCTGATGACCGTTGCGACAGAGCTTCCCTGCTCGAGAGACAGGGTGGCGCCGTCGAGGTACGCATCCAAGGAAAGGGAGTGGTCCATTGGCTCGTTCCCTGTACTGGCACCTCTTGAGGGGCTTTGCCTGATCGCCCGGGCGGCCGGACAACAACCTGCGGGCACCGATATCAATGCCGGGATTGAGCAATTAGTAAAATTTCAATATCTTGGGCTTGACCAAAGTCTTTCTTATAAAGGTCAGCATGGCAGGCCATTTTCAACGCGACCTGACGGTCCGGCAGCTCCGTGCGCTGGCGGCCGTGCATGAAATGGGCTCGGTGACGGCCGCCGCGAAGCGACTGAATCTCACTCAACCCGCGGTGACCCTGCAGCTTCGCAACCTTGAAGCGCTAGCCGGTTTGCCGCTGGTCCAACGCACCGGCGATGGCATGCGGCTGACGGATGCTGGCCGCGAGGTGATGGCCCTGAGCGAGCGCATCGAAGCTGCGCTCGTCGACTGCGAGTTGACGCTCGACATGATTGCCGGCCGCTCGGGAGGGCGGGTCTCGATCGGTGCGGTGTCGACGGCGAAATATTTTGTGCCGTTCATGATCGCCGCGTTTTCGAAACGCCATCCAAAGATCGACGTTATCCTTACGATCGGCAATCGCGAGGATATCCGCCAGGCGTTACGCGGTTATGATATGGACATCGCGATCATGGGCCAGCCGCCGCCGGATGTCGCGGTGGAAAAGCGCCTGCTCGGCGAGCATCCGCACGCCATCGTTGTCGCGGCCGATCATTGGCTAGTCAAGGATTCAGGCCTTGCCGTGGTCGACCTGACTTATGAAACCTTCATCACGCGGGAGCGGGGCTCGGGTACGCGTATGCTGATGGAGCAGTTCTTCCAGGCGAGCGATCTGCAGCCAAAGATCGGCATGGAGATGGATTCCAACGAGACGATCAAGCAGGCCGTGATTGCGGGGTTGGGTGTGGCCTTCATCTCGCTGCACACAGTGGCGAGTGAGCTTGCCGATGGTCGTCTCGCCGTGCTCGATGTCGCAGGCCTGCCGGTCATGCGGCAGTGGTATGCCGTGCGCCGGCTCGATAAGGAACTGCTTCCGCCGGCGCAGGCGATGCTGGATTTTCTCGGCGAGGATGGCTCTAGTCACTTGCCTTCGGCTGGGTCGACGCACGCCGATCGCTAGAACAAAGTCCACACTCTTTGGGCGTCATTCGTGTTCTCGCTGCACGCCGCTGGCAGCGCAGGCGGTCTCTTTAATCGTTGCCCATTCATTTCATGCGCGCGACGAAGGCCGCGAGTTGGTCGATCGTCGTGCCCCAGCCTTGATGGAATCCCATCTCTTCGTGTTTGCGGCTGTCCGCCGGGGTCTTGTGAAGCACGCGAGCCGCGTAGCGCGTGCCATCACCTTCAGCTTCGAAGGTGATGATGGCAGTCAGCGCCAGCCATGGCTCAATCGGCTTCCAGCCCTCGCCGAGCGCTGTGGTGAACACCAGGCGCCGTTCCGGAATGATGTCCAGAAAACATGCCTCGACATGCGGCTGGAATTCACCTTTGCCCTCACGCATGCGAGTCTCGAAGCCACCTCCAGGCTGGAGATCCAGCTTGATGACCTGGCATTCGAGGGGCGCGGGTATCCACCACTGAGCAAGATGCTTCGGCTCGCTCCATGCCTTCCAAACCTTGGCGGGAGGTGCCTTGATCAACCGTGAGATCGTGAGTTCGCTGTTGTCGGCGGACATTTTCAATCATCTTTCGACATGGATGTTTCAACATATTCGGCCAGCCGATCCGTTCTGGCCCGCCAAAGCGCTTGCTGTTCGGAGAGCCACGATTCGGCCTCCTCCAGCCGTGTGATGTTCACGCGACAGGTGCGGGTGCGACCGGCTTTCTCTGTCGCGATGAGGCCGCTGTGTTCAAGCACCCGCAGATGTTTCAGGAAGGCTGGAAGCCCCATGCCGAAAGG
>JAFKKH010000047.1 GCA_017305665.1 Hyphomicrobiales bacterium | reverse complement strand
CATCGGCGAAGGCATCCCAGGCCGCGACGAGGCGCGGATGCAGCGCCTTGCCCTTGGCCATCTTGTCGTCCTTGTAGTTCTCCTGGCTGTAGTAGTCGTCGGCTTCCTTCAGCAGCGGCTCGAGCTGGCCGACGGCAGTCGCGTAGGCGGTGGCCGAAGCCTCGAGCGCGGCGTCATGCGGTTCCAGCGCGTTGGCTTTCTCGACATTCTTCTTGCAGTCGGTCGTGTCGTAGATGGTGTAGGTGCCGTAGATGATGCGCTCCTTGCCGGTCGGTCCGCTTTTCGCCGCCCAGGAGAAGTAACGGCGGCGGGAGTCGTAGGAGCGCTCCGACAAGCGATTGATGCAACCAATATAGGCATTGAGCTTTTCGGTGAGCTGCGCGGACTCGGACGGCGCCTGTTGCGCGACGGCAGGCACGGCGGCGAGAACGAAGGCTGTGGCGGACAACAGGGCAATCGCCCGGAACGGCGTCATGGTCTGGCCTCGCGAATGCTGACAAATCCCTCGTGTGTGTCGCGCGAACCCCGCAAGAGGTTCGAGCGCAAGGTATCGTCGCTCCGCGTCACGGAGCTGCACCGACTTACTCCGCGTCTCCGGCTTCGTCGTGCGCGCCGGCATGGCCATGGGCCCGGCTTCGTCGTGCGCGCCGGCATGGCCATGGGCCGGCACATCCAGTCCGTCGGCGGCGTATTGCCGGATCTTGTTGCGCAGCGTCCGCACCGAGAAGCCGAGCAGGCGCGCGGCATGGGTGCGGTTGCCGTCGCAGCGTGCCAGCGTCTGCAGCACGAGTTCGCGCTCGATTTCTCCGACGGTGGCGCCGATCAGCAGCGGCACGACGCGCTCGGGTACAGCCGGCTGGATGTCGTGCAGTTCGCGATGCGGTCCGTACTCTACATCGTGGGTCATCGGTCCCTCGTTTGCCGTTCGGCCGTATGCACGGCCAAACCTGAAGCGAATTCACCTGTCCCCAACCCTTGGGGCGAAACGTGGGCGCGCGTGGTTAACAAAATCCTAACGTGGATAACCCGCTCTGATTGCATTGGAATTGCAACGTGGCGCTATGAATACACGTCGGCGGGAAAAGTGCCGCGCGGTCATCGGGTTCCGTCACGCAACCGGCGGTCGTGACGCGACGAAGCGCTGAAAAATGAAGTCGAAAAATGCGATCGCAGTGGCGCGATGCGCGCGAGTTGTCCACACGATCATCGTGTTGCGTTGAGACGCGCGCCAATGACGAATCAACGAGCCGCGAATCCGCCGCAATTGAATCACGGGCGGTTCAACGCGCCGCATGTTTCAATACGATCGCCGGATCATCAGCGTTTGGGGCGCGTCGCACGGCGGACCAGTTCAGCCGCCTCCGGCGTGCGGCATGCGCATCCTCTCATCCACCAGTAAATGATATCCAGGCCGTCGCTGTAAATGTCTCCCACGATAGTGTCGTTCGGGAAACGCTTAAGCCCGAGTGCAGAGACTAGCCGCTCGTCGGGCTTGCCGCCGCGAAGACCTTGGCGATCGATTTTGAGGTGGCCGACCGTATCCTGAATTAACGGGCTTGGCTCGAACAGGTGATGGAGCAGCGTTGTGAAGATGAGGGCTGGGACGCGTAACCCTGTTGCAATGAATTTTCCTTTATACCAGGTCAGGCTTAGGTCATCGTCGGGCCCAATGGTGCCGTTGATCCCATGAACTTCGGGATTCGCCTCGGATAGAAAATCGGTATGGATGCCGTTGCAGCTCCACGTCTGAATATCGTCTACCGCGATAGCGAGTAATTCGTTCTGGACCAATGGCCTTTCGCGAGGCGTGAGGAATTTCGAATTGTCTGGAAGAAGACCCGGCTCGACGAACGGATGACGTCCTGCTAGGCGCCACCATTCGCGCAGCACGGGAGGAAGACGGACACCGAGAGTCCCGGACCAGTGATCCAGCTCCTCTCGCGAATATCCGGAATCGTCGCCGAGCTTTTCCTTCGCCCAGCCGTCGATCAGGCGAACGACGGGCTTCCAGTCTTCGCTCTGCCTGATCAGATCGAGCGGTGCATCCTCGTTACGCCTGCGATAGTCTTCGATCGTGCGAGAGGTCATAATGGATCGCTGTCGCCAGTCCGCCCGTCGACTCGTGTGGTCCCGGACTTGTCAGAGCAATTTTAGGTCGCGCCATTCTCTGGTCAAATGCTTTGCGGTTGTCGGAAGATGAACGAACCTCCGTCCGTGGCGGAAATGGCAGGAGAGTTGGAATGACGCACGCGATGATACGCGTCCTGAAATTGCAAGACGGTGGCGTTACCCATGACGTTCCGGTACGTGTGGTCTGGCCCATCAGTGATGACAAGGCGTGGGACTGTCGCTGGGAGATCGACTGGCCGGATGGACCGCGCACAAATTCAGGCCGCGGTGTCGATGCCATTCAGGCGCTGATCAATGCGATGACGATGATCGGTGCGGAGATTTATTCCAGCGAAGCGCATAAAGCGGGTGTGCTTTCATGGAGCGACGACTGGCGCGGCTATGGCTTTCCGGTGACCGCGAATTTGCGGGATATGCTGGCAGGGGATGACAGGAGATTTCTATAGGATCGCAGGCGAGCCACGCCTCGGCTGACCGTCCAACGAGCCGAATGAAAAGACGTGGATGCCCGGGCCGAGCCCGGGCATGTGTTTGAAGCGAATGTGACGCGGCGATTATTGCAGCGCCTTATTACTCTCCTTCACCTTATCCGCGTCGAGATAGACGTTTCCGCCCATCTCCTTGAACTTCTGGCTCATCTGCGCCATCCCGTCCTCGATCGTGCCCTTGATCGACATGCCGGCCTGCAAGCCCAGCGCTGCCTTCTCGTTGTCGCCGAGGGATGCCGCGTACTCCCGCACATCGGCCGTGATCTTCATCGAGCAGAATTTTGGGCCGCACATCGAGCAGAAGTGCGCCACCTTGTGCGCCTCCTTCGGCAGCGTCTCGTCGTGGAAGGCGACTGCCGTATCCGGATCGAGGCCGAGATTGAACTGGTCCTCCCAGCGGAAGTCGAACCGCGCGCGGCTCAATGCGTCGTCGCGCAGTTGCGCCGCCGGATGGCCCTTGGCGAGATCGGCGGCATGCGCCGCGATCTTGTAGGTGATGACGCCGACTTTCACATCATCACGATTCGGCAGGCCGAGATGCTCCTTCGGCGTGACGTAGCACAGCATGGCGCAGCCGAACCAGCCGATCATGGCGGCACCGATGCCCGACGTGATGTGGTCGTAGCCCGGCGCGATGTCGGTCGTCAGCGGCCCGAGGGTGTAGAACGGCGCCTCGCCGCACTCCTTGAGCTGCTTGTCCATGTTGATCTTGATCTTGTGCATCGGCACGTGGCCGGGGCCTTCGATCATCACCTGGCAGCCCTTCTTCCAGGCGATCTGCGTCAGTTCGCCCAGCGTTTCCAGTTCGGCGAACTGTGCGCGGTCGTTGGCGTCGGCGATCGAGCCGGGCCGCAGGCCGTCGCCGAGCGAGAACGAGACGTCATACTTGCGCATGAGGTCGCAGATCTCCTCGAAATGCGTGTAGAGGAAGCTCTCCTTGTGGTGCGCGAGGCACCACTTCGCCATGATCGAGCCGCCACGCGAGACGATGCCGGTAACGCGGTCGGCGGTGAGGTGGATGTAGGGCAGGCGCACGCCGGCGTGGATGGTGAAGTAGTCCACGCCCTGTTCGCACTGTTCCACCAGCGTGTCGCGGTAAAGCTCCCAGGTCAGTTTGACGGGATCGCCGTCGCACTTTTCCAGCGCCTGATAGATCGGCACGGTCCCGATCGGCACCGGCGAGTTTCGCAGGATCCATTCGCGGGTGGTGTGGATGTTGCGCCCCGTCGAGAGGTCCATCACGGTGTCGGCCCCCCAGCGGATCGCCCACACCATCTTGTCGACTTCCTCTTCCACGGATGAGGTGACCGCCGAGTTGCCGATATTGGCGTTGATCTTCACCAGGAAATTGCGGCCGATGATCATCGGCTCCAATTCGGCGTGGTTGATGTTGCTTGGAATGATGGCGCGGCCGCGCGCGATCTCCTCGCGGACGAATTCCGGCGTGATGAAGGCCGGCACGTCCGCGCCGAAGCTCTCGCCGTCGGCGAGTGCGCCCTGCGCGCGCTCCAGCGTCTGCTTGCGGCCGAGGTTCTCGCGCTCGGCGACGTAGATCATCTCCTTGGTGATGATGCCGGCGCGGGCGAACTCAAGCTGCGTGATCTTGTGGCCGTCGAGGCCGCGCAGCGGCTTATGATGGGCCTTGAAGGCAGCAGCGGCGTGCTTGGCGCCGACGTTGCCGTTGTCCTCCGGCTTGATGACACGACCGTCGTATTCCTCGACGCCGCCGCGCTCCTTCACCCACGCGATGCGGTTGCGGGCGAGGCCGGCGTTGACGTCGATGATGACGTCGGGGTCGGTGTAGGGGCCCGAGGTGTCGTACACGGGAAGGTTGGGCTCCTTCGCCTCCGGCGACAGGATGATCTCGCGCAGCGGCACGCGCAGGTCGGGCGCGGCGTCAGGCGTTGCGTAGATCTTGCGCGAGGCGCGCAGACCTCCGGTGGTGACTGCGGGAAGGGTGGTGTCCGGATTGGAGCGGATGTTCATGGCGTGTCTCCGGTTTACGAGTTCTCGTTGGGGTTCAGTGCGAATAGCCGAGCAGGCAAAAGACCGCGCCGATGGCGAGCCAGATGATCCCGGCGACAGTTGGCATGGCGCGGTGGCGCAGGAAGGCGCGCGCGCCTGAATAGAGAAACGGCGGTTCGATCATGCGGATTGCACCCGCGACGATCAGCAGCCAGCCGAACAGCGTGACCAGCACGCGCCAGTCGGATGTCCAGACATTGTGCGTGAGCACGATGGCAAGGCCGGCCAGCATCACCATCATGCCGGCCAGAAACATCAGCCCGCGGTGCGCCAGAAAGTCCTCCGCCATGACGCGGAAGTCCTGCCGGTTGAGCAGCACGGCGAGACCGGCCACGATCATGACCGGGCCGATCAGGCGCGCGATGAAGATCGATGTCTGCATGACGGCACCTCATGCTGTTTCCGTGGACTGTTCGAGCCACGCCTTCACCCGTGCATCGGGATCGGCGTTCTGGGTGACGTCGCTGACGACCGCGATGGAATCGGCGCCGGCGGCGAAAATCTCGGCCGCGTGTTCGAGCTTGATGCCGCCGATCGCGACCAGCGGGATGTTGCCGATGCGCTTCTTCCAGGCGGATATCTTCGGGATGCCCTGCGGCTTGAAGCGCATCGCCTTCAGGGTGGTGAAGAAGATCGGGCCGAGTGCGATGTAGTCAGGGTCGGCCTTCAGTGCGGTCTCCAGTTCGTCGTCGTCGTGGGTCGAAATGCCGAGCTTGATTCCTGCGCTGCGGATTTCGTGCAGGTCGGCGTCGGCCAGATCTTCCTGACCGAGATGTAGATATTCGGCGCCGGCCACGATCGCCGCGCGCCAGTAATCGTTGACCACGAGCTGGGTGCGCGTGCCCTTGACGATCTCCAGCGCGTCGCTCACGAGTTGCAGTGCCTCGCCGTCGTTGAGGTCCTTCGCGCGCAATTGCACGGTGCCGACGCTGAGTTTTGTCAGCCGGCGAACCCAATCCAGCGTATCGACGACAGGATAGAAGCGATCAGGATACGGCATGCCAGAACGGTGTCCCAACGACAGGGGTTGAAGGGGAGGCGAAGTCGCGCGCGTCCATCAGGCCCGCCTCATGGGCGGCGCGGCCGGCCTCGACAGCGAGTTTGAAGGCGCCGGCCATGGCGACGGGGTCAGCGGCCTTGGCGACGGCGGTATTCAGCAGCACGGCGTCGTAGCCGAGTTCGAGCGCCTGCGCCGCGTGGCTGGGCGCGCCGATCCCGGCATCGACCACCAGCGTGATGTCGGGCAGGCGCTCGCGCAAAAGTCTCAGCGCGTCGCGGTTGGTGATGCCCTTCGCGCTGCCGATCGGTGCGGCCCACGGCATCACCACCTTGCAGCCGGCATCGACCAGCCGCATGGCGACGCTCAGATCCTCGGTGCAATAGGGGAAGACCTCGAAGCCGTCCTTAATGAGGATCGACGCAGCTTCGACCAGGCCGACCACGTCGGGCTGCAGCGTATCGTTGTCGGCGATCACCTCGAGCTTGATCCAGGACGTGCCGAACAGTTCGCGCGCGAGTTTCGCGGTGGTCACCGCTTCGCGCACGCTTTTGCAGCCGGCGGTGTTGGGCAGCACCGTGACGTCGAGCTCGCGGATCAGCGACCAGAACGCGTCGCCGGTCTTGCCGCCCGCCGTCTCCCGCCGCAGCGATACCGTGACGATCTGGCTGCCTGCGGCGCGGATCGCATCCTGCATGATCTTTGGCGACGGATACAGCGCCGTGCCGATCAGGAGTCTTGAGGAGAATTCTTGATCGTAGAAACGGACCACTTTCACCCTCCCTGCCGCGGCGTGATGATCTCGATCTCGTCGCCGCTGTTCAGCATTGTCTCCGCCCAGCGACTCTTCGGCAGCACGTCGAAATTGACGGCAATCGCGAAGTGCGTGCCCTCGTAGTCGAGCTCGGTCAGCAGCGCATCCACGGTCCGCGCCGCGATTTTGCGTTGTTCGCCATTGACGGTCACTTGCATGGCGTCACCTGCATTGCATCACCTCATTGTCGATCTCGCCGCGCGCGACATAGCCGAGCGTCAGTTCCGCCAGCGCCGGCGCCAGCAGGAAGCCATGACGGTAAAGTCCGTTGACGGCGATATGATCCTTGTCGATCGCGATCCGCGGCAAGTTGTCCGGGAACGCCGGGCGCAGGCCGGCGCCGATCTCCACGATCCTTGCCTCGCCGAAAGCGGGATGCACGGCATAGGCCGCGCTCAGCAGTTCCAGCGCCGAGCGGACACTGACGCCTGAATCCTCGCGTTCGATCGAGGTGGCGCCGATCATGAAGCGGTGGTTCTCGCGCGGAATGATGTAGAGCGGCCAGCGCGGATGCATCAATCGCACCGGACGCGACAATTCGATCTCGTCGGTTTCGATGATGATCTCCTCGCCCTTGACGCCGCGCAGGTCCGGGAAGACGTCGCGCGCTGCCAATCCGCGGCAGTCGATCGCGAGGCCGTCGATATCGCGCGCATCAGGCGCGCTGCCGAATGCGATGGTGCCGCCGGCATCGCGAATCCGTGCATGCAATTCCGGCAGTACATGGCGTGGTTCGACATGGCCTTCGTCGGGGAAGAACAGCGCGTCGCCAAAGCGGCCATCGAGCGACGGCTCGAGATCGCTCAACGCAGCGGCGTCGATCCGCCGATGCCCCGACGTCATCCGCGCAAAGCGCGCGAAATCGCTGCGGTCGCGCGGATGCGCCACCACCAGCGAGCCGTTGAAAGGCGTCTCGGGAACATGTTCCCGCCACAGCGCCAGCGAGCGCTGGCCAAGACGTGTGATCACGGGTTCGGAGGCTTCGGCCTCGCACCACGGCGCCAGCATGCCGCCGGCCCAGTGGCTGGTGGCCTGCGTCATTGCATCGCTGTCGCGCTCATGGAGCGTAACGGCATGGCCGGCCTTCGCGAACAGCAGCGCCTGCCACGCACCCGCAATGCCAGCGCCAATCACCGAAACGGGGGAATCCCCGCGTAGTCCTTGTGTACCCTGAAACATCCCTGTCCCTTCGCCGGCATGACCCGGATCAGGTTCAAAGGGTCACCGCGCTGTCGCGTGGATCGCGATCGGTGCGGTATCTCAGCTCCCTGACGGAGCACCCCTCGGAACACCTCTAATTTAAGCCGTTGGGGCAGGGTGTCAACGCGGGAGAGGCAATCTCCCCGCATGAATGCAGTTCCGCCATTTTACCCCAAATTATGCTTTTGCCGGAATAGTCGGATGCCGGCGCCGGATCGCGTCGCGATTTCCGCCGATCGGATCATCCGGATGAGCATTGCGGGCACAGAACAGGTCGGCCAGCGCAGCGGCATTGCCGCGATTCCGGCATGGCTGATCGCCGGCGCCGGCGTTTACCTGCTGCTGCTGATCCGCGGCAACGGTCTGCTGAACGATCCCGACATGCTCTGGCAGATCAAGGTCGGGCAGTGGATCGTCGCGCATCACGCCGTGCCGTTCACCGACGTCTATTCGTTCACCCGCGCCGGCGCACCGTGGATGTCGTCGTCGTGGCTTGCGCAGGTGCTGTTCGCCAAAGCCTTCGATCTCGGCGGCTGGTCCGGTGTCGTGATCCTGTCGGCGCTCGCGGCGGCCGTGGCCTTCGCGCTGTTCACACACATTCTTTGTCGCGTTCTTCCGCCGCTGCACGCGGGTGTCGCGACCGTCGCGATCCTCGTGCTGACGATGTCGCATCTGCTGGCGCGGCCCCATGTGCTGGCGATGCCGGTGATGATTGCCTGGGTTGCCGGGCTCGTGTCGGCCAGCGGTCGCGGCAAGGCGCCCTCGCTGGCGCTGCTGCCGCTGATGACGGTGTGGGCCAACCTTCACGGCGGCTTCGTGTTCGGACTGGCGCTGATCGGCGCTTTCGCGCTCGACGCGTTGTGGAATGCAGAGGCTGCGCAGCGGAAGCAGGTGGCATTGCGCTGGATCCTGTTCGGGCTTGCTGCGATCGGCGCAAGCTGCGTCACGCCGTACGGCTGGGGTTCGCTGCTGGCGGCGCGGAATATCCTTTCGCTCGGCGAGGTGCTGTCGCTGATCGCCGAGTGGCGGCCGGTGGACTTCTCGCATGTCAACGCGCTGGAGGTTGGCCTGCTGGCCCTGCTCGGGCTGGCGCTGCATGGCGGGGTGAAGCTGACGCCGCCGCGCATCCTGCTGGTGCTGGGCCTGGTGCAGATGGCGCTGGCGCACAGCCGCAACAGCGAGATCTTCGCGTTCCTGCTGCCGCTCGTGGTGGCAAAGCCGCTCGCCACGCAATTCGCGGCGCTGAGGACAACCACGAGCGCACCAGTATCGGTGCCGCCGCTACGGCTCGTCGCCGTCGCGGTCGTGCTCGGCGGCTTCACCGCCGCGTTCGCTGCCGGCCATTCCTATGTCCCGCTCGCGGGAAAGTCGGTGGCGGGCGCCGTTCAGGCGGTGAAGGATCACGGCGCCCGGCGCGTTCTGAACGATTACTTCTTCGGCGGTTCGCTGATCGCGGCCGGCGTGCCGGTGTTTATCGACAGCCGGGCCGAGCTTTACGGCGAGCAGTTCGTGCTCTCCTACAACAGCGCGCTTCAGCTTCAGGACGTCGGCAAGTTTCTGGCGCTGCTCGACGCTTACCGCATCGATGCGACGATGCTCGAGCCATCGTCGCCGGCGGTGCATTTGCTCGACCGTCTTGATGGCTGGCAGCGCGTCTATGGCGACGGTGACGCGGTAGTGCACGTGCGGGTGACGAACGCCGCACCGAAGATCAGGCCGACACTGGATTGAGGTGAAGCTGAGCCGATGTCAGCGCGGAGCGAGCGATAGCGGCGCGCCTGCGTCCGCATTGGCGCTCATGGTTTCATGCCGCGCGCGCCGCAAACGCTGCCGCTTCGCCACGTAATAATAGCCGCCGGCATAGTAGGCCACGGCGCGGTTGTGGTTGCCGTGCGCCGCGCGATAGGCGCCCGCGAGATACTTCACCGCGTAGGTGAGATTGGTTTCGGGATCGAGCAGACCTTCGGCGGTGCCGGTGTAACCCAAGCCGCGCGCGGTCGCGAGCTTGATCTGCATCATGCCGTAGTTGCCGCGATGTACGGCGCGCGGATTGTAGCGGCTCTCGCGCATGATGACGCGATGAACCAGCTCGACGGGGACGCCGTTGGCCTGCGCATGCGCCGCCACCATGGCCTCGTATTGCGCGCGCTGTGCCGACGACGGCTGAGGCCATGCCAGCACGATCAGGAACAGCAACGGCGCGAATTTTCTGCAATATGTCACGGACAACTCTTCGCGATGGACCTATGCCTATCGCGCCTTAATCGCGACTTTCCTGTGGCAAAACCGGAAATCCAGCGCGTCATACTTGGTTCCGGAGGGCTCAGCAACTGGAACCCGAGCTCGCCTGGAATGGCTTGCCTCCGGCAAGGCGGTGCGTGCGATCAGGCACTTGTGTGCAGGGCTTAGGCTTGCACGACGCAAATCTGTCGCGAACGGGAGTCAAGATCGCGCAACGTGGATTTCTTGACGGCGCCGATCGACGGCGTGAGAATCCGCCAAGCAAAGCAGATGGGAGAAGCGTCATGGCCGCTGTCGTATCTGGTTATTTGCCTCATCAAAACGAGCCTCATCAAAATCCTTGCGCGCAATGCGGTCAGCCGATTGCCGCGCCGGCCTGGTTCGAGGATGGACCGCACCGGACAGCGTATCTCTGGCAGTGCGCCGCGTGCGGTTACCGGTTCGAGTCGGTTGCGTTCTTTGCCACGGCGGAGCGGCCCGACGCGATCGCGGCTTGAGGATCGCGGGCGCGCACCGGTCTTGAGGCTTTGTCGCATATTCGGCGGAACGGTGGCGGCGCTGACGCGTTGATTCCGCAGATCTGTAGATCCCTTCACCAACGGAGGAGGGTGAGATGACAAACGACGTCATGACAAAGCCGCACCATCTGATCGCAAGCGACCGGGTTGAAGGCACCACGGTGCGGCGGCCGAACGGCGACAAGATCGGGCATATCGAGCGGCTCATGATCGACAAGGCGACCGGGCAGGTGGCCTACGCGATCCTCAGCTTCGGCGGCTTCCTCGGCATCGGCACCAATTTGATTCCCCTGCCGTGGGCGAGTCTGACCTACGATCCGGAGCTTGGTGCCTATCATCTCGATATCGACGACGTAGAGTTGAAGCGCGCACCATCATTCCTGGCGGACAAGGATTTCGACTGGGGAGATCGCACGCGCGAGGAAGACCTGCATCGCTACTACGGCATACCGCCGTATTGGGGTGGCTACTGATCGCCGGCAGCGCAAGACAAATCATCTGCGCATAGCGATGATGCAGCGCGCGCGTAGTGCGCCTTGAATGCTGCGCGTTTCATGCGCGCTGCTTCTTCAAAACATGCTCGCAAAACATGCGCGAATTGCGCGCTCGTTGACTGTCGTGTTGACGCTTTGCTTGCGCTGTTTCGCCGCCGTGGGAACCTGAACTATCGGTAATAAACCGGGAACGACTGCTGGAGTCGCGTGTTTTCCTCACTGATTTTTAGAACTGAAGGAGGCACATCGATGATTTCGAAATATATGACGGCCGCGCTGGCTGGCTCTGCACTCCTGGCGACGGCAGCTATCGCGCAGACACCGAGCACAACGACGGACGGCACCAAGAGCGCCCCGTCTGCGATGGACAGCACCAAGAGCGCTCCATCGGCAGCGGCGACGACCTCTGACTCGAGCTATCATGGTGATTGGCGTGCATCGAAGGTGATTGGCCTGAACGTTTACAACAACGCCAACGAGAAGCTCGGCTCGATCGGCGAGTTGCTGTTCGACAAGAGCGGAAACGTCAAGGCGGCGGTGATCGGCGTCGGGGGCTTCCTCGGTGTCGGCCAGCACGATGTAGCCGTGGCGTTCGACAAGCTGAAATTCGTCGATACGCCGGTGCCGTCGACCTCGGCTTCGACATCCACCTCGTCGGGTGGCGGCATGCGTCCGGGCACCACGACTGGCGCTGCGCCATCGACATCGAGCAAATCGACATCGATGCCGAGCACGACCAAGTCGAATCCCTGGTATCCGGACCACGCGGTCTTCGAGGCAACCAAGGATCAGTTGAAGTCGATGCCTCAGTTCAAGTATTCGACCTGAGTCATCGGCGGATCGAACGGTCGAATAGCGACGCGCCCGGCTTTTGGCCGGGCGCGTTTTTTGTGGTGTCTGACCGGCGTAGATTGCCGGACTGAACGCGGGTCAGTGGCCCTTCACCAGCGGGCAGCCACCCTTGTCCATCGGACGGAAGGCTTCGTCGCCCGGGACCGTCGCGAGCAAGTTGTAGAGATCCCACTCGCCTTTGGATTCCGACGGCTTCTTCACCTGGAACAGGTACATGTCGTGCACCATGCGGCCGTCCTCGCGGATGTGACCGTTCTTGGCGAAGAAGTCATGGATCGGTGTCTTCTTCATCTGGGCCATCACCTTCGCGGTATCGTCGGTGCCGGTGGCATCGATCGCCTGCAGGTAATGCATGGTTGCGGAATAGAGGCCGGCCTGGATCATCGTCGGCATGTGCCCGACCTTGGCCATGAACTTCTTGGAGAACGCGCGGGTTTCGTCGTTCATGTCCCAATAAAATCCGTCGGTCAGGATCAGTCCCTGGGCCTGCTTCAGGCCGAGGGAATGGGAGTCGGTGATTTCCTGGAGCAGGGCGATCATCTTCTGGCCGCCCTGGGTGAGACCGAATTCCGCGGCCTGCTTCAGCGCATTGGTGGTATCGCCGCCGGCGTTGGCGAGGGCGACGACCTTGGCTTTCGAGGCCTGGGCCTGCAGCAGGAAGGAGGAGAAGTCGGACGAGTTCAACGGATGCTTTACGTCACCGAGCACCTTGCCGCCGTTTTCCTTCACGACGTTGGCCGCGTCGCGCTCCAGAGCGTGACCGAACGCGTAATCGGCGGTGATGAAGAACCAGGTGTCTTCACCGCGCTTGACCATCGCCTTGCCGGCGACGTTGGAGAGCGCGTAAGTATCATAGGTGTAGTGCACGAAGGTCGGCGAGCAGGCCTTGCCGGTGAGGTCGGAGCTGCCGGCGCCGGAATTCATGAAGATCTTGTTCTTCTCGGTCATCAGCGTGGACAGCGCGAGTGCGACCGAGGAGGTCGGCACGTCGAACAGCGCATCCATCTTGTCGTTGTCGATCCAGTTGCGGACGATGTTGACGCCGACGTCCGGCTTGTTCTGGTGGTCGCCCGACAGCACCACGATCGGCTTGCCCTTGACCTTGCCGCCGAAGTCGGCGACCGCCATCTGCACCGCGGCGAGCGAGCCCTTGCCGGTGGCATCGGAATACAGGCTCGACATGTCGGTGAGCACGCCGAGCTTGACGACGTCGTCGGAAATCTG
>JAFKKH010000016.1 GCA_017305665.1 Hyphomicrobiales bacterium | reverse complement strand
CCGAAGCGCATGCGCAGCACGCGCTCCTCGCGCGGCGTCAGCGAGGCGAGGACTCGCGTGGTGGTCTCGCGCAGGTTGGACTGGATCGCGGCGTCGATCGGCAGCACCGCGTTCTTGTCCTCGATGAAATCGCCGAGGTGCGAGTCCTCTTCATCGCCGACCGGCGTCTCCAGCGACAGCGGCTCCTTGGCGATCTTGAGAACCTTGCGCACCTTCTCGAGCGGCATGCCGAGCTTTTCGGCGAGCTCTTCGGGCGTCGGCTCGCGGCCGATCTCGTTGAGCATCTGGCGCGAGGTGCGCACGATCTTGTTGATGGTCTCGATCATGTGCACGGGGATGCGGATGGTGCGCGCCTGGTCGGCGATCGAGCGCGTGATCGCCTGCCGGATCCACCACGTGGCGTAGGTCGAGAACTTGTAGCCGCGGCGATACTCGAACTTGTCGACCGCCTTCATCAGGCCGATGTTGCCTTCCTGGATGAGGTCGAGGAACTGCAGGCCGCGGTTGGTGTATTTCTTGGCGATGGAGATGACGAGGCGCAGGTTCGCCTCCACCATTTCCTTCTTGGCCTGGCGCGCCTCGCGCTCGCCCTTCTGCACGCCGTGCACGATCTTGCGGAATTCGCCGATCTCGAGTCCGGTCAGCGCCGCCAGCGACTGGATCTCGCCGCGCAGCTCCTTGATGCGGTCCTTCTCGTGGGCGACGAAGTTCTTCCAGCCCTTGGCCGAGAGTTTGGAGACGCGGTTGAGCCAGCGCGGGTCGAGCTCCGAGCCCTGGTAGTTGCGCAGGAAGTCCTCGCGCGCGACGCCGTGGCTGTCGCCGAGGCGCAGCAGACGGCCCTCGAACGAGACCAGCTTCTTGTTGATGTCGTAGAGCTGCTCGACCAGCGAGTCGATGCGGGCCTGGTTGAGGCGCAGCGACTTCACCTCGACGATGATGTCGTCCTTCAGCTTCTTGTACTTGCGGTCCTGATGCGGCGACAGCTTCTCGCTCTGCAGCTGGTTGGCGATGTCGATTTCCTGCAGGCGGCGCAGCTTCTTGTAACTGTCGGCGATCTTGTCGAAGGTCTCGACCACCTTCGGCTTCAGCTCGGCTTCGATCGCGGCGAGCGACATCTGGTTCTCGAAGTCGTCGTCCTCCATGTCGCCTTCGGCGGCGGCCTCGCCCGGATCCTTCTCCTCGCTATCCGCATCGCCCGGTGCGCCGCGCGCGGGCGCGGCCCGGAACGGGGTCGGCGACGGGGGCGCGGCGGGCGGCGCCGTCACGGTGGTGCCGTTGCTGCCGGCGGCGGAGGCGCCCTCGCCCTCGGCGGCCTGGCCCTCGCCGTTCGGCCCTGCGATCAGCGCCGGGTTCATGCCGCTCTTGGCCTCGGGGCCGGCATAGGTGGCTTCGAGGTCGATGATGTCGCGGAGGAAGATCTTGCCTTCGTTGAGTTCGTCGCGCCAGATGATGATGGCCTGGAAGGTCAGCGGGCTTTCGCACAGCCCCGCGATCATCGCCTCGCGGCCGGCCTCGATGCGCTTGGCGATGGCGATTTCGCCTTCGCGCGACAACAGCTCCACGGTGCCCATCTCGCGCAGGTACATGCGCACGGGATCGTCGGTGCGCTCGCCGGGCTCCGACTTCTTGACCTCGGTGACGGCCTTCTGCGTGACCTCGACCAGCTCGTTGTCGGTCTCGTCGTCGGCCTCGTCCTTGGCGTCCTCCTCGGCGTCGTCGTCGGCCTCGGAGACGTTGATGCCCATGTCCGAGAGCATCGACATGATGTCCTCGATCTGCTCCGGCGAGGTCTGGTCGGAGGGCAGCACTTCGTTGAGCTGATCGAAAGTGACGAAGCCGCGCTTCTTCGCCTGCTTGATCATCTTCTTGACGGCGGCATCGGACAGGTCGAGCAACGGCGACGGCGCGTCCGGCGTATCCTTCTCGGGAGCATCCGCTGCCTTGTCGTCTTTTTCCTTGTCCTTGACCTGCAGCGTCTTTGCCTTGCTCGCCATTCACAGCTCCTGAAACGCACTCATGCGGGAAGCGCACCCGCGTCTGATCTCGAAATCCGCGCCGTGCACGACGCGCAAAGGGCGGCGCAAACCTCTCGCCACCCTGTCAACTCACACCGAACGATCGCACTCGCATTGAACGACGTGTCGGATCACGCCCGGACTTATTGGCCTGCCAGCTTCTAACTTTCGATTAACCCTGTTTTTGCCGCCAAAGCTTGGATTTGGCGAGTCTTTTCGCGGTTCCGGACGGCGCCGTCCCGTATCATTTTGTATCAGACGCTCCGCTGGAACCGACCGGAGGATTCACCGAAACCCTCGATCAGCGCCTCGGTGCCGTCCACCTCCGACAGCCGCGCCTTGACGTCGCGCAGCCAAGCCATGTTGGCGTCGGTGGCCTCGTCGCCCAGTGCCAGCTCGGCGTCTTTCAATTCCCTAAGTAAGGAGTGCCATTGGCGATGCAAGGCAATCAACTGCTGCCACGTCGCAAGAACGTCATCCCGCGCCGCCCCTCGCTGCGCGCCCCATACCGCCTGGGTCGTGATGGCGCGGTCAAAGCGTTGAATTTGCTCGCCATATCCATTTTTTTCGAGCCAGTCGCCGACCCGCGCCCGCTCCGCCTCCTCATCCTCGGTCGCACCGTATTGCGCGAACGCGGCCAAAATTCCGGCCCGCAGCTTGATGGCGTCGGGGTGCGCAAGCTCCAGCGCCGCCACCTCCTCGAGGTGATCGTGCAGCAGCCAGGGGTGGTTGATCAGGGTGCGCAGGATCAGCGCCTCCCGGCGCGACAGCACGCTGCGCTGGCCGCGCATGATCGGGGAGTTGGCGAGTTGCGGGCTGACCGCCTGATAGGGCCCGCGCGGAAGGCTCGATCCGGGCGCCGGGCCCGGCCGCGCCCCGCTTCGGCCGGCAGGCGAAAACGGTCCGCGCGGCGGGAAACGCCGGGCTGATTCGGTCCCGAAACCGCCCCGGCCAAAGCCGCCGCCGCGGGCCGGCTCCGGCGCGAACGTTCGCCGCAGCCGCTCCGCGAGATCCTGCCGGTAATAGCGCCGCACCACCTCGTCGCGCACCGCGTTGGCGAGTTCGTTGATGCGCGCTTCCAGCGCAGCACGGCGCTCCGGCGTCGCAAAACTGCCGCCCTCGATCTCGCGCGACCAGATCATGTCCGACAGCGAGCGCGCGGCGCCGATGACGTCCTCGATCGCGGCGCGGCCGCCGGTGCGCGCGAGATCGTCGGGGTCCTGACCTTCCGGCATCAGAGCGAAACGCAAACTTTTACCGGGCTTCAGGTGCGGCAGCGCGAGGTCAGCGGCGCGGTATGCGGCCTTGCGCCCGGCGCTATCGCCGTCGAAACAGAGGATCGGCTCGTCCGCCATCTTCCACAGCAATTGGAGTTGATCTTCGGTCAGCGCGGTGCCGAGCGGCGCCACCGCGCCGGCAAACCCCGTCGTCGCAAGCGCGATGACGTCGACATAGCCTTCGGCGACGATGAGCTGCGCGCCGTCGTGCACGGCCTGCCGCGCGGACGCAATGTTGTAGAGATTGTGCCCCTTGTGAAACAGCGGCGTTTCCGGCGAATTGAGATACTTTGCCGGCGCATCCTTCTGCAGCGCGCGGCCGCCGAACGCGATGACGCGATTGCGGGCGTCCGCGATCGGAAACATCACGCGGTCACGGAAGCGGTCGTACGGCACCGGAATGTCGTCGCCATGAACGAGCAACCCTGCCTCGTTCATGTCCTCGACCGATACGCCCTGCCCGCCCAGATATTCCTTCAGCGCGAAACGCTCGGGCGGCGCATAGCCCATGCGGAACTGCACCTGCGTCGACGGCGAGATGCTGCGGTCGGCGAGATAGCCGCGCGCCTTGGCGCCGTTGCGCGAGGCCAGCGTATCGACGAAGAATTTTGCCGCGAGCTCCATCACGTCATGCAGCGTGCGGCGGCGCTGCTCGTGCTTCGCGGCATCGGGCGAGGCCGCCGGGATCGGCATGTGCGCGAGCGACGCCGCGGTCTCCACAGCCTCGACGAAGCTCGCGCCTTCCGTCTCCATGATGAAGTCGAAGATGTTGCCGTGCTTGCCGCTGGCGAAGCAGTGGTAGAAGCCCTTCTGATCGTTGACGGTGAAGGACGGCGTCTTCTCCTGCTTGAACGGCGACAGGCCCTTGTACTCGCGCCCTGCCTTCTTCAACTTCACGCGCCGGCCCACAACTTCCGACACCGGAAGCCGCGCACGCAGTTCGTCGAGGAATTGAGGCGTGAAGCGCATGGATTTTGTGACAGTCTCCGCAACCGGCCATCAATATAGGCTGGCCGGTCCGCTGGCCCAAGGCGGGCACGCAACGACCCGGATTGTCGCCGTTATTCACAGCCTGAACCGACCGTTTGCGGCCCTTCAAGCCTTCTGGAACCGCCCCGACTCGATCCGCGGCAAGTGCGACACCGGCCAGTTGTAGACATAGGTCCACGCCTCCACCGCGTCACCGCCGGTCCGCGTGACTGGCAAAACCCGCCGCACGTATTCGGTGGGCTCGGCAAAACCCTCGCCGCAGGCCTCGTACATGTCGAATTCGCGCAGCAGCGCGTCGGGCTCACGCAGGCGATAGAGTTCGCCATGGACGACATCGCCGGCCGCGTCGGACAGCACCAGTCCCGGATAGTGGCGGATGAGATGCAGCCGGCCGCGGCAACTCACCTCGCCCTCGAACGCGGCGTTGGCAGAGAGCAGCCGCGACATCGGATGATCGTAGCCGCGCATCAGCGTGCCATAGACAAAGAGAAGATCGAGCATTGCAGTCCCGGATTGGTGCTGTTCGCGCTCGCCTTGTTGGGAGAATGAGAGATCGGGGTCAAGTCCGGTAAGGATGCGCTGGCGCGGAATCGGCAACAGCGGCTATAGACGATGATACGAACCGACCTGAAACATACGCTTGCAACATGTCCCGCCTGCCCCTTCCCGAACCGCCCGTCATCGAGCGCAATGCCGCAAGCCGCTCGCCTTTTCTTCTGACCTGCGACCATTATGGACGCGTGATCCCGGATGCGCTCGGCGATCTCGGCCTGCCCGCGAGCGAACTGACACGACATATCGCGTGGGACATCGGCATCGCCGGCGTCGCCGAGCGGGTGTCGGACGCACTCGGCGCCCATCTGATCGCGCAGCGCTATTCGCGCCTGGTGATCGACTGCAACCGGCCGCCTGACGTCGCAAGCTCGATCCCCGTACTGAGCGAGGCGACCACCATTCCCGGCAACGATGGCATCTCGCAGGCCGCAGCCGATGCGCGGCGGGCCGCGATCTTCACGCCCTATCATGACAGGATCGATGAGGCGATCGACGTGCGTCTGCGCGACGGCCGCCCCACCGTGCTGGTGTCGCTGCACAGTTTCACGCCTGTTTACGCGGGTGTCGCGCGGCCCTGGCACATCGGCACGCTCTATCATCGCGACACGCGGCTGCCGCCGCTGCTGTTGAAGCTGCTGCATGCCGAGGGCGACCTCGTGGTCGGCGACAACCAGCCCTACGCGGTGAGTGACCTCACCGACTTCACCATCCCCGTGCATGGCGAAAAGCGCGGACTGATGAACACCGGCATCGAGATCCGTCAGGACTTGATCGGAGACGAAGCCGGACAAGCACAATGGGCGGAGCGATTGACGCGGCTGTTCCGCGAGATCGAGGCGACGCTGATCACGCCGCAGTCGTCCCGGGCATAATCAGCATCGGATCGCGTGAGATCAACGCGCCCGCGTCAGCGCGAGCCAGATGCCGCCGCCGATCATCAGGCTGCCGGAGATGTGCGAGATCAGTTGCGTGCGCCGCGCCGACATCAGCGCCCGTGCCCGTCCGGCCAGCACCGCGTACATGCCGTCGGTAATCCCCGCGACCACCATGAAGGTGGCGCCGAGCAGGATCACCTGCGGCAGTTGTTCGTGCTTCATGTCGATGAACTGCGGAATGAACGCGCCGAAGAACACCAGCACCTTGGGATTGCTGAGCAGAACCAGAAGCCCCTGCAGGAAGAAGCCGCCGCGCGGCGGTGGCGGTGGCGCATCGGACGCGATTGCGGCGACGACGGGCGCGCGCACCAGCTTGATGCCGAGCCAGACCAGATAGGCCGCGCCGAGGAAGCGCACCCAGTCGAACCAATAGCCCATGGTCGCCATCAGGGTCGTGAGGCCGACCGCGACGATGCCGATGGTGATGGCGAGCCCGACCTGCGCGCCGGCGATGTTGATCAGCGCGGCGCGGGTGCCATGGCGCAGGCCGTTGGCCACGACAAGCGTCACGATCGGACCGGGGAGCAGTGCCAGCGCGATGCAGGCGGCAACGAAGGCGAGATAGAGGTTGAGGGACATGAGGTGGACTCGCGCGAACCAGGGAGTGGTTCGATTATGCACGATCGCAGTGCCGGTGAAAGATTGCTCCCTCTCCCGCAGACGAAACCAAGCAAATGGTTCGAAACATCATCTTGACATGCAACCATTTGGTTGCCAATTATCACGTCATGGATGAGGTCTTCAAGGCGCTGGCCGACGCGTCCCGGCGATCGCTGCTGGACCGGCTGTATGCCGAGAACGGCCAGACCCTGAACGAGCTTTGCGACGGCCTCGCCATGACGCGGCAGGCCGTTACGAAACACCTTGCGATTCTGGAGGCCGCCAACCTCGTCAGCACCGTGAAGCGTGGCCGCGAGAAGCTGCACTACCTCAACCCGGTCCCGATCCATCAGATCGGCGAGCGGTGGATCAAGAAGTTCGAGCGCGGAAAACTTCAGGCGCTCAGCGATCTGAAACGCAGACTGGAGACCAGTGATGAGTAAGCCGCAATTCGTCTACACCACCTACATCCGCACCACACCGGAGAAGCTCTGGACCGCGCTGACCGACCGCGACTTCATGCGGCAATACTGGTTCGGCATGGATATCGAATGCGACTGGACGGTAGGTTCGCCGTGGGCGATCAAGTTCGAGGATGGCCGCATCGCCGATACCGGCAAAATCCTCGAAGCCGATCCGCCGCGGCGCCTCGTGATCGGCAACTGGCAGAATCAGTTCCGGCCCGAGATGAAAGCGGAAGGCTTTTCGACCTGCACGATGGAGCTCGAACCCGCCGGACAGGCGGTGAAGCTCACCGTCACCCACGTCGCCGACGGGCAGCAGTTCATCAATTCGGTGTCGAGCGGCTGGCCTCGCATCCTGTCGAACCTCAAGTCGCTGCTCGAGACCGGAACTGTCCTCACGGACGCGAAGGCCGATCTCGAGGTCGGCGCGAAGGCATAGAGTGGAGGACCGATGGCCGTGACCAGCCAAGACACCGTCTACGTCATCTACATCGCGTCGACACCGCAGAAGGTGTTCGAGGCACTGACGTCGGCCGAATTCAGCAAGCAGTATTTCTTCGGCTTCGCGATCGAGATGCAGCCGAAAATCGGTGGGGCCTTCAAGGTGCTGGCGCCGGACGGCTCGCTGCACATCGACGGCAAGGTGATCGCCCACGATCCGCCGCGCAGGCTCACCGTGACCTGGAACGTCACATGGCCCGGCCTTGTCGAGAAACTCGGCAACACCTTCGTCACCTACGAGATCGAGCAAGCGGGCGATGCAGTGCGGCTGACGATGACAGAATCCCACGAACGTACGCTCGACGACGATATTCTCTCGGGCGGACGCATGGGCTGGCCTGCCATTCTCTCAAGCCTGAAGAGTTTGCTCGAAACCGGTCAGCCGCTGTCAGTGAAAATGGAGCCGCCGCAGCGCATGCTGGCGGCGCTGAAGAAACTCGGAATCGCGATGCCCTGATAACCGCCGCCGTTCTTCCTGCCCCTCTCCATATGGCGAAGGCCCCGGCGAACCGGGGCCTTCGCTTGTCGTTTCAACCGCCTCGCAGATGGCGGCTAGAGTCTGATCCAACTGCGCTGAATCAGACTCGTCGCCTACCTTTTTAATTTGAGCATGATCTTGTCCGAAAACCGGTTCCCACTTTTCGGGATCATGCTCTAGATCCGTCCCATCAGGAGCAGGATGATCAGGATGATGATCACCAGTCCAAGGCCGCCACCGCCATAGTAGCCGGTGCCATAGAACGGTCCGCCGCCGAAACCGCTGAAGCCGCCCAGCAAGGCGATAATCAGAATGATCAGAATGATTGTGCCGATGCTCATGTCGTCCCTCGCTCAAGGCTTAGTGATGCATGAAAATCGCAAGAAGAATGATCAGCGGAATCGGAATGCCAATCAGCCAAAGTAGAACTCCACGTCCAAAGCCCATCGTCGCCTCCTGTTTGTGGGGCGACAACGCGACGCCGAGAACGTCGTTCCGGCGCAGGAACCGAACAATTTCTTTGGTGTACTGGAACGATTTCAGCCGATGCGACGCGCCTCGCATTACGACACGATCACGCAAAGCGACGGAGCACAGGCTGCGTATTGAGAGCCTGACACGACATGTCATTGCCGGGCTCGGCCCGGCAATCCATCCTTCGAAGATAGATGTCCGGATCAAGTCCGGACATGACGAGCAAAGAGTTAGGGAAGCTAACCGGTCAGCGCGGCCTTCACGAGACCGCTGGCCTTGCCGAAATCCATCTGCCCCGCGTACTTCGCCTTCAGCGCGCCGATCACCTTGCCCATGTCCTTGATGCCGGCCGCGCCGGTCTCGGTGATGGTGGCGGCGATCGCAGCCTTCACGTCGTCGTCGGACATCTGCTTCGGCAGGTAGCCGGAGATCACGAGAATTTCTGCGCGCTCCTGCGCGGCCAGTTCCTCGCGGCCGCCCTTTTCGTAGAGCTCCACCGACTCCTGGCGCTGCTTGATCATCTTCTGCAACAGGCCGAGCAGGTCGCCGTCCGACAGCGGCGGCTTGCCCTGCCCGCGCGCCTCGATGTCGGCGTTCTTGATGGTCGAGTTCACCATGCGCAGCGTGGAGAGCTTGCGCTCGTCCTTGGCCTTCATCGCGTCCTTGACGGCGGTGTTGATGTCATCGCGCAGCATGGTGATCTCCTCTCGCAGCGCGTTACGCCGCCATGTTTGCAGACCCCCGATGTAAGGCGTTCGCGGCGCCCCGACAACTACATCTGCATCCAGTCCGTCAATGCGGCGACGGTGGCCTCCGGCCGCTCCGGCTGCGGGCAGTGGCCGCAATCGGAGAGGATCACGAGTTTTGCGCCGGGGATGCCGTCGGCCATTTCCTTCGACAGCGAATTGGGGATGAGCAGATCTTGATCGCCGGACAGCACCAGCGTCGGACACCGGATGGTCGCCATCGTCGGCCGCGAGTCGACGCGGGCAATGATCGCCGTCTGGTGGTTGATGAACCCCTCAGCGCCGACGTCGTCGCCCATGTCGTGCACCAGCTTGCGGATATCGGTATCGCCGGTGCGCGAGGGATGCACCATCAGTGGAAAGTGCTCGTCGATGACGTCATGCAGCTTGCCGGCCTTCGCGCGCGCCATGAAACCGCGGCGTCGCTCGCTCACATCAGGCGTATCGGGCCGCGCCTGGGTGTTGATCAGCGCCAGTTTCGCGACACGATCCGGCGCCTGCCGCATGATCTCGAAGGCGATGTAGCCGCCCATGGAATGCCCGGCGAGCGCGAAGCGCGGCGGCGCCTCCGCCAGAATCCGGCGCGCGATCGCGCCCATGCTGTCATCGCGGATATGGTTGGCTGTCGTCACCGGCCCGAAGCGCCACAGCGGCCCCTCGACCGGCGCATAAATCCGTGGCGAACAGGTGAGCCCCGGGACCAGCAGGATCGGCATCGTGTCGCGCATGGTCATCCCCCCGGATTTTCCGAAAATTTCATCGGCGAACGCGGGAACAGATTAAAATTCCCGGCCTGTCTGTCAAATCCCCGCTTTCGCATGTGAATCGTATCGTTCCGGCTTTGACGCAAGCCGGTGGCGGGTCTATGTGATGGGTTCATGACCACATCAGAAAATGCTTCAGCCTGGCCGGACCTCAAACCGACCGCGCTCCTCGTGCTCGCCGACGGCACCGTGCTCGAAGGTTTTGGCCTCGGCGCCGAAGGACAGGCGGTCGGCGAAGTCTGCTTCAACACCGCGATGACCGGATACGAGGAGATCCTCACCGATCCCTCCTATGCCGGCCAGCTCATCACCTTCACCTTCCCCCATATCGGCAACGTCGGCACCAACGACGAGGACATCGAGACGGTGAACATGGCGGCAACGCCGGGCGCGCGCGGCGTCATCCTGCGCAGCGCCATCACCGATCCCTCGAACTATCGCGCCGCGAAGCACCTCGACCAGTGGCTGCGCGCCCGCGGCATCATCGGCATCTCCGGCATCGATACCCGCGCGCTGACCGCGTTGATCCGCGGCAAGGGCATGCCGAACGCCGTGATCGCACATGCCAGGAACGGACAGTTCGATCTGCATGGATTGAAGGAAGAGGCGCGCGAATGGCCCGGCCTCGAGGGCATGGATCTCGTGCCGATGGTGACCAGCGCCCAGCGCTACACCTGGGACGAGACGCCGTGGGTGTGGGACAAGGGCTTTGGCCGTCAGGACAAGCCGGAATTCAACATCGTCGCGGTAGACTACGGCATCAAGCGCAACATCCTGCGCCTCTTGGCCGGCGAAGGCTGCAAGGTCACCGTCGTTCCCGCCACCACCTCGGCGGAAGACATCTTGGCGATGAAGCCGGACGGTGTGTTTCTCTCCAACGGCCCGGGCGATCCCGCCGAGACCGGCAAGTACGCGGTGCCGGTCATCCAGAAGGTGATCGAGTCGGGCACGCCGACCTTCGGCATCTGTCTCGGCCACCAGATGCTCGGCCTCGCGGTCGGCGCCAAGACCAAGAAGATGCATCAGGGTCATCACGGCGCCAATCATCCGGTGAAGGACGAGACCACCGGCAAGGTGGAAATCACCTCCATGAACCACGGCTTCGCCGTGGACGAGGCGACGCTGCCGAAAGGCGCCAAGCAGACCCACGTCTCGCTGTTCGACGGCTCCAACTGCGGCATCGAGCTCGAGGGCAAGCCGGTGTTCTCGGTGCAATACCACCCCGAGGCCTCGCCCGGCCCGCGCGACTCGCACTACCTGTTCAAGCGTTTTGCGGATTTGATGCGCGAGAACAAGCGGGCGTGACCACGGAGCTCCAGTCATCGTCGCTGTTCGGCCTCACCCCGCCGGACGTGCTGGCGTCGATGAGCGGCCTCGATTTCCTGCGCAGGATGTTTTCAGGCGAGCTGCCGCACGCCACCATGATGCAGCAGGTCGGCTTCACCCGCGGCAGCGCCGATCCCGGCTTCGTGGTGTTTCAGGCGATACCGGGACCGCAGCACTACAACCCGATCGGCAGCGTGCATGGCGGTTTCGCCGCGACGCTTCTCGACTCCGCGATGGGCTGCGCGGTGCAGTCGATGCTGCCGAAAGGCCAAGGCTACACCACGCTCGAGTTCAAGATCACACTGATCAAGGCGATCACGTCGGACACCGGCGAGGTGCGCGCCGAGGGTCGCGCGCTCAATGTCGGACGCCGCGTGGGCACCGCGGAAGGACGCCTGCTCGACGGCCAGGGCCGCCTGCTCGCGCATGGCACCACGACCTGCCTCGTGCTCGAACTCCCGAAAGCCGGCCCACGCGGAACGTAACGTGCTCCGGGCCGTTGACCCCTCACATATTCCGGTCCGGAGGGTAATCATGTCCGCAGTGCGCGACGGCATCAAACCACGCACGTTCGTGTTCGAGGATGACGGCCTCATTCCGAACAGCGTGCTGCCGCTCGTGCTCTATCGCGACGCGATCGACACGCTGACGGCCGATCCGGAGCGCACCATCGAAGACGTCTTCAGCGGCAATGGCTGGGGCGGACTGTGGCGCAACGGGATCTACGACTACCAGCACTACCATTCGACGGTGCACGAGGTGCTCGGCGTGGCGCGCGGCCATGCGCTGGTGCTGTTCGGCGGCGAACGCGGCACGGCAATCCAGTTGTCCGCCGGCGACGTCGCCATCCTGCCCGCGGGCACCGGCCACAAGTGCCTGTTCGCCAGCCACAATTTTCGGGCGATCGGCGCCTATCCACCGGGATCGGAGATGCACGTCACGCTGCCGACCTACGACAATCATCGCAAGGCGCTGCAGCAGATTCCGTCCGTGCCGCAACCGGCGACCGATCCAGTGGGCGGCGCGAATGGCCCGCTGGTCGCCCTGTGGCGACAGCATTCGAACGCAAATTCGCGGAGCCGCGCCGGATCGTAGCTGCGCCGGGTCGCGCAGCTAACTCATACTCATGAATGACAAAAGCGGCCTCGCGGGAGTGGCCGCGCGGCCGCTGCGGGTCGTGTCGCAGATCGACGGCGCCGGATCAGGCCGCGTTGTCGCCTTCCTGACGGCTCGCCTCGAACAGGAACCAGGTGCGCCGCTCCGCCGCATCGATGAAGTTCTCGAGCAAGCTCGCCGTTGCCACATCCTCGTACTTGTCGCAGACATCGTGAGCCTTGCGCATGGCGGCCACGACCTTCTTGTTGTCGTTCATCAGCTCGCGCAGCATCTCGCGCGGCGGGACATAACTCTCGTCGTTATCGTCGAGGGTCTGCAGCTTGGCGATCTGCCCGATCGAGCGCACCGTAGTGCCGCCGATCTTGCGCACCCGCTCGGCGATCTCATCGGTGGTGCCGAAGATCTGCTCCGACTGCTCGTCGAGCAGCAGGTGATAGTCGCGGAAGTGCCGGCCGCTGACATGCCAGTGGAAGTTCTTGGTCTTCAAATAAAGCGCGAAGGTATCCGCCAGAATGGTGTTCATGGCGGCCGAGATCTTGTCCACGCCCTCCTGCGAAAGATCGGTCGGCGTATCCAGCTCTGGATTGACTTTCTGGTGCGAAGCGGAACTTTTGGCTTTGGTCACGATGAACCTTCCTGTTAGGAAAAGCGGTCAATGGGGGATTTTCGCTGGCCGATGAGAAGCCTCGCCGCTCGAAAATCGCCCCCCAGACCCCTGTAACGCGCTATTCTCCCCCAAGGTTCCGACCGCGGAACACAAAGATTGGCTCAGACCCGTCCATGGATGACTGGATCGACTATTACGATTCCACCCACACGATTTACGTCAGCAAATTGCATCGCGACGTCCACTTCGAGGCCATCGCGCGCGACATCATTGGCTACATCGCATCGACGGATTCGGTCGTGCTGGATTATGCCTGCGGCGAGGCCCTCTCCGCCGAGCGGGTGGCCGATGCCTGCGGTCGGCTGATCCTCGCCGAACCCGCGCCGGGCGTTCGCGGCCGTCTGGTGGCCAGGTTCGCACCCAATACGAAGATCCGGGTGCGTTCGCTGGACGAACTCCGCCACATGGATGAAAAGTCCGTCGATCTGGCGGTGATGAACTCCGTCGCCCAATACATGACCCCGGACGAGCTCGACACCGCCTTCGCGATCGTCGGCAGGCTTCTCAAGCCGGCCGGCCAGTTGGTGCTGGGCGATATCCTGCAGCCGAATGTCGGCATGTCCGGCGACGTGATCGCGCTGCTGCGCTTCGCGGCGAAGCATGGCTTCGTGAAGGATGCGCTGTGGGGATTGGCGCGAACCGCGCTGTCCGACTATCGGCAACTCCGCAACAGGATCGGCTTGCAGCGCTACAGCGAGGCCGACATGCTCGCCAAGCTCAAGGCCGCGGGATTTACCGCATCGCGAGCGCCTGACAACATCGGCCATAACCCCTCACGGATGACTTTCGTCGCGCGCCATGCCTTTGATCGCGCGAGAGGTTCGGATACGGCGCGCTAACCGTTAACGTTAAGGTCCATTAAGCCTAGCTCGTCGCCGTCCGTTGCGGAATATTACGGATGGCCCGGTGGCGGAAGTCCTACGCGGGAGCTGTGCAAAGCTTTTTATCCTGGTTCAAGTCCAGGCTGGGCCTCCAACTTCTTCCTTTCTCAACATGATCATGCATGCGCGCCGCCATTTCGGCGGATGGCATACGCTCGCCGACACTTACAGCGGAAAAGCCCGCGCGGTGCGCGGGCTCTCCTGTCGCCTCACCAGCGGCGCCAGTGGCGATGATGCCAGGGACGATGACCCCAATGATGGAATCGCGGCACGCCGTAGTAGCCGTAGGACCGATAGAAGCGCCTGTTGGGCACGCAGCGCCCCCAACCGTTGATATGCCAGCCGGGACCGCAGCGCCAACCGACTCGGGTGACGGGGCTGCCACTCGTGTCATGCATCGGCGCAACGGGCATCGCTTGCGCCGACGCCATACCGAGACCGACGGCGAAAGCGAGAGAAGCCAGGAGTTTCATGGTGCTTTCCTCTTCAGTGCAGAAAGTGAAATCTCATCGCAACGCCACTGAATGTGCGATGAAGGACCGCGTCGGATTTCTGCCTCAGTCCAGCCCTCATCGCTCCCCATTTCGCGAAGCGGTGCAGTTGCGGAGTCCTGTTGGGTTAAGCACTTCCACCCGATCTCTGTTCCATTCAGCGGATGTCGCTGACGTGGAAAATGCTGCGCTTTCCGCACACTTCGCAGGTCACGCCGAAATCCTCGCGGATGTTTTGCGGATTGCGCACCTCGATCGCATTTCTGCACTTCGGGCACGTGACATGCACGATGCGAATCCGACGCCGTTGCTCCGCCATCGCCCATCACCTTGATGCTGTAACGGCGAAACGCGTTTCGCGGCTGATCGTTCGGATCAGCGGCAATTGAACTCGAATGAATGCCAAGTTGTCCGCGTCTCGGCGACACCGCAGGCCTTACGCGATGCGCAAATGACGACAACCGTGATTTTGCTGGAGCGGATTCGATGAATCGAACATCGGTCTGCGGCCTGGAAACCGCGGCTTTGCCACTAAGCTAAACCCGCATGCGATATCATTAGCACGTCGCGCGCGCGAATGCGTTCCGGCTACAATTAACGTTACATTGAGCGGAAGCTCGGCCCAACCCGCGATACATCATCCGGGGCCGCTTCAATCATCCATGCGGACCAGCGTGACCTCGAACGGGAGGTCCGGGGCCTGCTTGGCGAAGCCGGAGCAAGAGACGACCTTGCCGGACGGTGACTTGCCCGACAGCGAAACCTCGATATCGTCGACACCGAACAGGGACGGCGCGCTATCGCTGTGACGCCACGATCTGAACGTGGCGGTCAGCTGTTCTCCGTCGTCGGCGTAGGATCCTTCATAGGCCATCGCCACGTCCCTGCCGGAGATCTTGCCGTCACAGAGCGTGACAACGCCGGTACCTTCGCCGAGCGGGGTTCTGAACCACGAAGAATATCTGCCATTTTTCAGCATCGAACCGACTTCCCTGATCGCGGCCTCAGAATCGCGACAAGAGGTTAATCGTCGACTACCGGCGGCGCATGGGACGGACCGTCGCACACATCCTTTTTTTCACGAGGGCCGGCGCGGCTTCACGATTGAACCAACAGCGCGAAATTACCCTAAATTGGCGGTTGATGGGCCGCCAAAAACCTTTTCCACCTCCGGAATCTGGTCTAAAGACACCTCGCGCGCGAGGGGAACCTAGCGCTAGTGTTTCGAGGGACGCGCGGCACGCGCGCCCTTTTTTTATGCCCAGTTGCCAGCCTGCGGGACTTAATGCCTAAACGCACCGACATCTCGACCATTCTCATCATTGGCGCCGGCCCGATCGTCATCGGGCAGGCCTGCGAATTCGACTATTCCGGTACCCAGGCCGTGAAGGCCCTGAAGGAAGAGGGTTACCGCGTCGTCCTGGTCAATTCGAACCCGGCGACGATCATGACCGATCCGGAACTGGCGGACGCGACCTACATCGAGCCGATCACGCCCGAGATTGTCGCCAGGATCATCGAGAAGGAACGTCACGTCGTTCCCGGCGGCTTCGCGCTGCTGCCGACCATGGGCGGACAGACCGCGCTGAACTGTGCGCTGTCGTTACGCAAGCAGGGCACGCTGGAGAAATTCGACGTCGAGATGATCGGCGCCACCGCCGATGCCATCGACAAGGCCGAGGACCGCCAGCTGTTCCGCGAGGCCATGACCAAGATCGGCCTCGAGACGCCGAAATCCCGTCTCGCCAACGCATCCGCGATGAAGAAGGCGGATCGCGACGCGCATCTCGCCGACAAGAACAAGCTCTCCGGCGATGCGCTGGCCGATTTCGAGCGGCAATGGGCGCTCGGCGAGAACGATCGCCGCAAGCGCTATCAGCAGCAGGCGATGGCCGAAGCGCTGATGGCGCTGTCGGAGATCGGCCTGCCGGCGATCATCCGGCCGTCCTTCACCATGGGCGGCACCGGCGGCGGCATCGCCTACACGCGCGACGAGTTTCTCGACATCATCGAGCGTGGCCTCGACGCCTCGCCGACCAACGAGGTGCTGATCGAAGAAAGCGTGCTCGGCTGGAAAGAGTACGAGATGGAGGTGGTCCGCGACAAGAAGGACAACTGCATCATCATCTGCTCGATCGAGAACCTCGATCCCATGGGCGTGCACACCGGCGACAGCATCACCGTCGCCCCTGCCCTGACGCTGACCGACAAGGAATACCAGATCATGCGCGACGCCTCGCTGGCGGTGCTGCGCGAGATCGGCGTCGAGACCGGCGGCTCCAACGTGCAGTTCGGCGTCAATCCGGCCGACGGCCGCATGGTCGTGATCGAAATGAATCCGCGCGTGTCGCGCTCCTCGGCGCTGGCCTCGAAAGCGACGGGCTTCCCGATCGCCAAGGTCGCGGCCAAACTCGCGGTGGGTTACACGCTCGACGAGATCGCCAATGACATCACCGGCGGCGCGACGCCGGCATCGTTCGAACCCACCATCGACTACGTCGTCACGAAAATTCCGCGCTTCGCTTTCGAAAAATTCCCTGGCGCAAGCCACACCCTGACCACGTCGATGAAATCGGTCGGCGAAGTGATGGCGATCGGCCGCACCTTTCAGGAAAGCCTGCAGAAGGCGCTGCGCGGGCTCGAGACCGGCCTCACCGGGCTCGACGAGATCGACATCGAGGGACTCGGCCAGAGCGACGACAAGAACGCGGTCCGCGCCGCGCTCGGCACGCCGACGCCGAACCGCCTGCTGCAGGTCGCGCAGGCCATGCGGCTCGGCTGGAGCAACGAGGAGATCTTCAACTCGTGCAAGATCGATCCGTGGTTCCTGGCGCAGATGCGCGGCATCGTCGAGATGGAGGCGAAGGTCCGCGCCCATGGGCTGCCGGGCAACGCCTACGGGATGCGCACGCTGAAAGCGATGGGCTTTTCGGATGCGCGGCTCGCGGTGCTCGCGGGCAAGACCGAGACCGAGGTCAAGACGCTGCGCCGCACGCTCGGCGTGCGCCCGGTGTTCAAGCGCATCGACACCTGCGCGGCGGAATTCGCCTCACCCACCGCCTACATGTATTCGACCTACGAGGCGCCGTTCGCAGGTCACGTCGCCGACGAGAGCGCGCCGTCGGACAAGAAGAAGGTCGTCATTCTCGGCGGCGGACCGAACCGCATCGGCCAGGGCATCGAGTTCGACTACTGCTGCTGCCACGCCTGCTTCGCGCTGCATGACGCCGGCTACGAGACCATCATGGTCAACTGCAACCCCGAAACGGTGTCGACCGACTACGACACCGCGGACCGGCTCTATTTCGAGCCGCTGACCGCCGAGGACGTGCTGGAGATCATCGATACCGAGCGGCAGAACGGCACGCTGCACGGCGTGATCGTGCAGTTCGGCGGCCAGACGCCGCTGAAACTCGCGCGCGCGCTCGAAGCCGCGCATGTGCCGATCCTCGGCACCTCGCCCGACGCCATCGACCTTGCCGAAGACCGCGACCGCTTCAAGCGCATCCTCGACCGGCTGAAGCTGAAGCAGCCGAAGAACGGCATCGCCTATTCGGTCGAGCAGGCGCGCCTCGTCGCGACCGACCTCGACTACCCGCTGGTGGTGCGCCCGTCCTACGTGCTCGGCGGCCGCGCCATGCAGATCATCCGCGAGGAAAGCCAGCTTGGCGACTATCTGCTCGGCACCCTGCCCGAGTTGGTGCCCGCCGACGTCAAGGCGCGCTATCCGAACGACAAGACCGGGCAGATCAACACCGTGCTCGGCACCAACCCGCTGCTGTTCGATCGCTATCTGTCGGACGCCATCGAGATCGACGTCGATTGCCTGAGCGACGGCAAGGACACCTACGTCGTCGGCATCATGGAGCACATCGAGGAAGCCGGCATCCATTCCGGCGACAGCGCCTGCTCGCTGCCGCCGCGCTCGCTCGATGCCGCGACCATCGCCGAACTGGAGCGGCAGACGCGCGAGCTCGCGCTCGGCCTCGACGTGGTCGGCCTGATGAACGTGCAGTACGCAATCAAGGACGGCGAGATCTACGTGCTGGAGGTCAATCCCCGCGCCTCGCGCACGGTGCCGTTCGTCGCCAAGGTGGTCGGCCTTCCGGTCGCCAAGATCGCGGCACGGATCATGGCCGGCGAGAAGCTCGCCGACTTCAAGCTCAAACCGCAGAAGCTCGGCCATGTCGGCGTCAAGGAATCCGTCTTCCCGTTCGCCCGCTTCCCCGGCGTCGACACCGTGCTCGGCCCGGAGATGAAATCGACCGGCGAGGTGATGGGCATCGACCGCTCGTTCGAAATCGCCTTCGCCAAGAGCCAGCTCGGCGGCGGCACCCGGGTGCCGCGCAAGGGCACGGTGTTCGTCTCGGTCCGCGAAATCGACAAGACCCGCATCCTCGACGCGGTGAAGCTGTTGTCGTCGGTCGGCTTCCGGGTGATCGCCACCTCCGGAACACAGCGTTACCTCTCGGACAACGGCGTGCCGACCGAGAAGATCAACAAGGTGCTGGAAGGCCGCCCGCACATCGTGGACGCCATCACCAACGGTGAGGTGCAATTGGTGTTCAACACCACCGAGGGGCCCCAGGCACTGGCCGACAGCCGATCGCTGCGGCGTGCTGCCCTCTTGCATAAAGTGCCCTATTACACCACTCTTTCGGGTGCCGTGGCGGCCGCGCAGGGGATCCGGGCCTATCTGGGCGGGGACCTTGAGGTCCGCACGTTGCAGAGTTATTTTTCCGAAACGTAGGCCGGAATCGGGCTTATTGGCCCAAACTCCGGTTTGCAAACCCCGACACCGCCGGAACCTGCCGGCCATGGGGATGTTCTGTTCCGGCTCAGGCCGGTCGTAAGCAGCCAGGCAAGAACGGGTTTTGCGGCCTTCGATACGGCCGGAATACCCGTTTTGTCGCTGTTGCGGCGTCTGACCTGCGAATGAAGCGAAGGACGAATTGAGATGGTCGAGAAGGTTCCGATGACCCCCGGCGGACACACTGCCCTTGAGGATGAGCTGAAGAAGCGCCAGACGGTGGACCGTCCGCGCATCATCGAGCTCATCGCGGAAGCGCGTGCGCACGGCGACCTCTCGGAGAATGCCGAATATCACGCGGCCAAGGAAGAACAGTCGCACAACGAGGGCCGCATCGCCGAAATCGAAGACAAGCTCGCACGCGCCGACATCATCGACGTCAGCAAGCTGTCCGGCGACACCATCAAGTTCGGCGCGACCGTGACGCTGATCGACGAGGACACCGACAAGAAGGCGGTTTGGCAGATCGTGGGCGAGGCCGAAGCCGACGCCAAGAAGGGCCGCATCTCCATCACCTCGCCACTGGCGCGCGCGCTGATCGGCAAGAAGAAGGGATCGTCGGTCGAGGTCGTCGCGCCCGGCGGCGCCAAGGCCTATGAGGTCGCCAAGGTCGAGTGGCGCTGACACCTGTTCTTTTGCAGTAAATGCGTCACAATGGCCGGACCTCGTTCCGGCCATTTGTTTTTCCTGCAAGCCGTTTGATCCAGCCCGGCAGGAGACCAGGATGCGACGCTTTCTTCTGATTGTTGCGGCTGCCGCCTTCGCCGTCACGACGCTCCCGTCGGTCAGCACGGTTCGCGCCGCGGAAACCAGGCTTGCCGCGGATATGGAAATTCCGAAGTCCGTCGCGCCGCCTCATGGCATCTCGGTGCACAAGGGCCCGCCGAACTGCAGCCGGTGGACCGACGATTGCGTGAGCTGTTCGCGCGGCGCCGACCGCGCGGCGCCGGTCTGCTCCAACATCGGCTTTTCCTGTCAGCCCAAACCGGTCCGCTGTCTCGATTGATAACGACGGAGGCCGGCGACCCGCAAAATCCAGCCATGCGCCCTCCGGCCGCGCTGCAATGATGCAGTTGCTTGCGCGATACACACTCTCTGGATCGGAATATTTCGACGGTAAAGATGTTGGCATCTCGGGCAGCTTGCGGTGACTGCGGCCGGAGGCGTGCTAAGATTCGCTTGCGTTGCAACCGGGGGTACCGACATGGACCAGATGTTTTCCAAATGGCAGCCAACGGCGTTGAGCCTGTTCCGTTTCATCACCGGGCTGCTGCTGTTTCAGTATGGCGTCGCCAAGATTTTCAAATTTCCCGCACTGCCCTACTTCGCCAATCCGCCGCCGCTGATCATGACGGCAGGCGCGCTCGAACTCGTGCTCGGCGCGCTGCTGATGATCGGTCTGTTCACGCGGCCGGTCGCCTTCATCCTCGCGGGTGAGATGGCCTTCGCCTACTTCATCGGTCATTTCCCGAAAGGTTTTCTGCCGCTCGTCAACGGCGGCACCGCGGCGATACTGTTCTGCTTCGCGTGTCTGTATCTCGCAACCTCGGGCGGTGGCCCGATCGGCGTCGATGGCGCGCGCGGCAAGAGCTGATCGCGCCGCCAAAACGTCTTCAAATTCAAAAATGCCCGGCGTGGAGCCGGGCATTTCTCATTTGCGGAGCTAGTCCGAGACCTTCAATTCGAGCGGCACCGCGGCCGCGTATTTGGAATTGTGCAGCACCAGCGAGGTCCGCACGTTGCGCACATGCGGCGCGGCGGTCAGTTGCGAGACGAAATCCTGAAATGTCGCCATGTCCGGCGCCACGCATTTCAGGATGAAATCGACGTCGCCCGACAGCATCCAGCACTCGCGCACCAGCGGCTCGCCACGCACGAAATCCTCGAACGCGCGTAGATCGGCATCGGCCTGGCTCGACAGGTGCACCGATGCGAACACCGTGACCTCGAAGCCGAGACGCTGCGGGTCGAGCAATCCGCGGTACCCCTGGATGTAGCCTTCCTCCTCCAGCGTGCGCACGCGGCGCAGGCAGGGCGGCGGCGAAATGCCGACCCGTTTCGCCAATTCGACATTGGTGATTCGGCCATCGGCTTGAATTTCGCTGAGAATTTTAAGGTCGATTTCGTCCAGACTCTTCGACACGCGCGTCCAAATCCCGGGGCTGATGGCCAAATAGAGGGAATCCTGGCAAATCTCTTACTCCAGCTTGGGCGATCTGCGCAATTTTATTGCGCGATATCCCTCTAAATTCCCAGTTCACGGGAATTTTTGCGGTTACGGATTGCAAATCTTGCATAGCTAGCCAGATACCCTAGACTTCGATTTGACACTTTTGACGCCTCCGCGCCGCTTTCCGCGGCATTTTCTTGGTTGCAGAGGCTCGTTTCCTGATCATGGGGTCCGATCTATGCCTGCACCCGTCCACGCCAAGGTTGTCATCATCGGCTCCGGGCCGGCGGGGTATACGGCGGCGATCTATGCGGCGCGCGCCATGCTGGAGCCAATTCTGATCCAGGGCATCCAGCCGGGCGGCCAGCTCACCATCACCACCGACGTGGAGAACTATCCCGGGTTCGCGGACGTGATCCAGGGGCCGTGGCTGATGGAGCAGATGGAGAAGCAGGCGGCGCATGTCGGCACCAAGATCGTCACCGACCTCGTGACTTCGCTCGACGTGTCGCAACGGCCGTTCCGCCTGACCTGCGACAGCGGCGACGTCTACATCGCCGAAACCGTCATCCTCGCCACCGGCGCGCAGGCCCGCTGGCTCGGCCTGCCATCCGAAGACACCTTCAAGGGATTTGGCGTCTCGGCCTGCGCCACCTGCGACGGCTTCTTCTACCGCGGCAAGGAAGTCATCGTGGTCGGCGGCGGCAACACCGCGGTCGAGGAAGCGCTGTTCCTGACCAACTTCGCCTCGCAGGTCACGCTGGTGCATCGTCGCGATCACTTCCGTGCCGAGCGCATCCTGCAGGACCGCGCGTTCAAGCACCCGAAGATCAAGGTGATCTGGGACAGCGTCATCGACGAAATCCGCGGCGCCGAAAATCCGGCGAAGGTCACCCACGTGCGGCTGAAAAACATCAAGACCGGCGCGCTGACCGAGATCCCGGCCGACGGCGTGTTCATCGCGATCGGCCATGCACCCGCCACCGAGCTGGTCGCCGGCAAGGTCAAGCTCAAACCATCGGGCTACGTCGAGGTCGCCCCCAATTCAACGGCCACATCGGTGCCCGGCCTGTTCGCCGCGGGCGATGTCGCCGATGAGGTTTATCGTCAGGCAGTCACGGCCGCGGGCCTTGGCTGCATGGCCGCATTGGAAGCCGAACGGTTTCTCGCCGCGCGAGCGAGCGAGCGGGCGGCAGCGGAGTAACTATGGCACGGAATCGCGACGGGTTTGCCGACATGGACTGGGACAAGCTGAAGGTGTTTCACGCCGCAGCGGAGGCAGGCAGCTTCACGCACGCCGGCGAGCAGCTTGGACTGTCGCAGTCGGCGGTGTCCCGACAGGTCAGCGCGCTGGAGCAGGAGCTTTCGGTATCGCTGTTTCACCGCCATGCGCGGGGCCTGATCCTCACCGAACAGGGCGACCTGCTGTTTCGCACCGCGCACGACGTCTTCATGCAGTTGCAGGCGGCGCGCGCCAAACTCACCGACAGCCGCGAGCGGCCGAGCGGTGACCTCAAGGTAACCACCACCCCCGGCGTCGGCATCAACTGGCTGATCCCGCGACTCGGCGAATTCACCGCGCTCTATCCGGAAATCCGGATCTCGCTGATCGTCACCGATGAAGAGCTCGACCTGTCGATGCGCGAGGCCGACATCGCGATCCGGACGCGCAAGCCGACCCAGCCAGACCTGATCCAGCGCAAGCTGTTTGCGATGGGCTTTCACGCCTACTGCTCGACCGAATACGTCAAGCACTTCGGCACGCCGCGGACGCTGGAGGAACTCGACGGGCATCGCATCGTCATGCTGAGCGATACACAGGTACCACCGCATCTGCAGAACCGGTCATGGCTGATCGAGGCGGGACGCAACGGCATGGGACCGCGCGAGCCGTACTTCAAGGTCAACAACATCCTCGGTCTGTTCAGCGCCTGTCAGCAGGGACTCGGCATAGCTGCATTGCCGGATTATCTGGTCGGCGAGAACAATCGCCTCGTGCAGCTGTTCGGCGAGTCCGATTCGATTCAGCTTGATACGTATTTTGTGTATCCCGAAGAGCTGAAAACCGTGGCGCGCGTGCAGGTTTTCCGCGATTTCGTGGTGAGCAAGGCGCAGCGCTGGCCGTCCTGACACCCTTGTCTCGAGAAAAGCTGCTGCGTCGCCTGTGACAGCGGTATCGCGTCGCACCCCGGACTCCGCATGACTGACATGCGACCCCGATAGTTGCTGCGGCGGCATGACGGGGATCATACTGCTTGCACACCAAGGGTTCGCACTGCGCATTTGTCCCCCTCCTCCAGCGGTGCGGAAACCTGGTTATCCCTCTTGGAAGGTGATTGTGTCGGCCTCACGTGGCCATTGCCTTAAACCGGGCTCTTCGGAGCCCGGTTTTTTTTGCGCGCATCACACTTGGCCGCCGCATGTCCCACCACATTGACAATGATGGGAACGCGCCACATCATTCACGAATGATGTCGAATTCATACGTCGCCGCACAGTCGAAAAAAGCGCCCTGCCCGGGGCCTTGCGATCGCGCGCGATAACGTCTTCACGCATCACCGATCCCAAACCCCGCCGTTCGGACGGGGTTTTTTATTGTCGCCCGTCTCCGGCCTGCACCCCAAGGAGATGGACATGCCCGTACCGCACACAGCCTTGCATGGCCTTTGGCTCCCGCTCGTCACGCCGTTCAAGAATGGACAACTCGATGGAGCATCGCTGCGGCGACTCGTCGCGCACTATGCCGGCGCGCCGATCGATGGATTCATCCTCGGCGCCACCACCGGTGAGGGTATGACGCTCGACATCGCCGAACTGGAACGGATCGCCGCCCTGACACGCGCGGAGGTGCGCGCAAGCGGACGGCCGATCGCGATCTATCTCGGCCTGTCCGGCAGCAACACGACGAAGCTGTGCGAGACCCTCGATGAGACGGCGGCTTGGCCGATCGACGGATACCTGATCTCGACGCCATACTACGCGCGCCCGTCGCAGCGCGGCATGCTGCAGCACTTCACCGTGCTCGCGGAGCGAGCCGCGCATCCGCTGATGATCTACAACATCCCCTATCGCACCGGCGTCAATCTCGGCAATGAGACGATGCTGCAACTGGCGCATCACGACAACATCGTCGGGCTGAAGGACTGTTGCGCCGTCCGCAAGCAATCCATCGAGTTGTTGCGACAGCGCCCGAATGACTTCACGGTTCTCACCGGCGAGGATGCACAACGGTTCTCACCGGCGAGGATGCACAATATTTCGAGGCACTGGCTGATGGCGCCGACGGTGCCATCCTCGCTTCGGCGCATCTCGAAACCGGAACGTTCGCGGCGATCAGAGCCCTGCTGCTCGCAGGCAACCGTGAAGCGGCCTGGGAGCTTTGGCAGAGCGTCGCTCAACTCACCCGGCTTCTGTTTGCGGAGCCGAGTCCTGCGCCGCTCAAGCACTGGCTGTGGCGCATCGGCCTGATCGACAGCGCCGAGGTACGCCTGCCGATGGTCGACGTCAGCCCGGAGCTTGCGCACAGACTGGATCGCGAGATCGAACGCAGGACCGCCGGGGCGCTGCTTCAACACGCGACATGAACCATGATGGCGCAGACCGTATGGAAGGTTCGCATCGCAGGATTCATCGATCCCTAACGATAAAACAGCGGCAAGCGTTCGCATGGCCTGCCTGCCCGGCGGATTTACCGCTTGTTACGTAATCCTACCTAGCGTCCCGGCAAAATTTCAAAACGATCCGCTGGGGGCGGATGACAATGCTTAAAATCTATACCTGCATCGCCACGGCGCACGACCTTCGTCTCGTTGGCCTCGCCGCGGTGATCTGCGCCCTCGCCTCGCTTGCCGCCATCAACCTGCTGCGACATGCCCGCCAGTCAACGCGGCGGATGCAGCCTGTCTGGCTAGGCGTTTCCGCGATCTCGACCGGCTTCGGCATCTGGGCCACCCACTTCATCGCGATGCTGGCTTTCTCGCCGGGCATTCCGAGCGGCTACAACATCCTTCTCACCGCATTATCGCTGGTCGCCGCCGTCTTGCTGACCGGCGCTGGACTTGCCGTGTCGCTGCTGCCGGACTGGAGGCCGGGACCGTGGCTCGGCGGCGCTATCGTCGCCGGCGGCATCGCGGCGATGCATTACGTCGGCATGGCGGCATTTGAAATCCAGGGATACGTGGTCTGGGATCCGGCCCTTGTCATCGCATCGATCGTCGTGGGTGGCGCGCTCGGCGCGATCGCGTTGCCTGTCGGACTGCGCGGCACCGAGGAGAAATGGAAGATCGGCGGCGCCGCTCTGCTCACGCTTGCGATCTGCAGTCATCATTTCACGGCCATGGGCGCGGCCTCGATCGTGCCCGACCCAACCGTTCGCGTGCCGGATGTGGCATTGCCCGCCGGATGGCTGGCGATCGGCGTCGCGCTTGCGAGCATCGCGATCATCGCGCTGGCGCTGGCCGGCGTCGTTCTCGACGTGATGGACCAGCGGCGATCCGAGCGCGAGGCCGACCGGATGCTCGGTCTCGCCAACGCCGCGGTCGAAGGATTGCTGGTCTGCGACGGCAGCGCGGTCGTGACCGTCAATACCAGCTTCGCCCAACTGGCCGGAGCATCGCCGCAGGATTTCGCAGACGCCACGCTCGACACCTGCTTCCCGGACGAGACTTCGCGCAAGCGCCTGCTTGCCACCTTGAACCAGCCGGTCGAAGTTTCGCTCCGTCACAGCGACGGCGCGCTGATTCCGGTCGAAGCGATCGTGCGCCAGATCGAATTCGCTGGCGGCCCCCATCAAGTGATCGCCGTCCGCGACCTCCGGGCGCGGAAGGAGGCCGAACAGCATATCCGTTATCTCGCGCACCACGATGCGCTCACGGCGCTGCCGAACCGCCGCCATTTCAACGAACAAATCGACCAGCAGATCGCCGCTCTCCCGCCGGGCATGAAACTCGGCGTGCTCTGCTTCGACCTCGACCGTTTCAAGGAAGTCAACGACCTGTTCGGCCATGCCGCCGGCGACAACGTGCTGCAGGCGGTGGCCCAACGCATCGCGCCGCTGCTCGTCAAGGACCAGGTCATGGCGCGTCTCGGCGGCGACGAGTTCGCCATCCTGCTGCCGAAGCTGGTCGCCCCCGAGGCGGCCGGACGACTCGCCGACGAGATTCTCGAAGCGCTGCGCATCAAGGACGGCGCCGATGGCGTCGACGCCATCTCCGCCAGCATCGGCATCGCGATTTGCCCGGACGACGCGCCGGACCACGAAGCGCTGATGTCTTGCGCCGATACCGCGCTCTACCGCGCCAAGACCGAAGGCCGTGCGACCTACCGCTTCTTCGAGGCCGGCATGGGCGAAGCCGTTCGTGACCGACGCATCCTCGAGCACGACCTGCGCCAGGCGGTGGCGCGCAACCAGATGAGCCTCGTCTACCAGCCGCAAAGCGATATCCGCAACGGCGCGGTGGTCGGCTTCGAGGCGCTGCTGCGCTGGACCCATCCGTCACGCGGAATGGTATCGCCCGGAATTTTCATCCCGATCGCCGAGGAAGCCGGCGCGATCCTCGACATCGGCGAATGGGTGTTGCGGACGGCGTGCAGGGAAGCCGCCTCATGGACACATCCGCTGACGATCGCGATCAATGTCTCCGCCGTTCAAATCTACAACGAGAACTTCGCGCGGCTCGTGCATGAAGTGCTGCTGGAGACCGGGCTCGCGCCGAGCCGTCTCGAACTCGAGATCACCGAGACCGCGCTGGTTCGCGACCTCCACCGCGCGCTGATGACGCTGCGGCAGGTGAAAGCGCTCGGCGTGCGCATCGCAATGGACGATTTCGGCACTGGCTATTCGTCGCTGTCCAACCTGCGCGCCTTTCCGTTCGACAAGATCAAGATCGACGGCTCCTTCATCAAGGCCGTCAACACCAATAATCAGGCGGCAACCATCGTGCGGGCCGTGCTCGGCCTCGGGCGGGGGCTGGGATTGCCGGTGCTGGCGGAAGGGGTCGAGACCTCGGCCGAACTGGATTTCCTGCGCGGCGAACTCTGCGACGAGGTTCAGGGTTATCTGCTCGGGCGCCCGGCCACGATCGGCGACTTCCGAACGCTCACCCATGACGATGCGGCGCCGGCCGAGGATCGATCACCTCTCCGGCTCGCCGCGACCGCCTGACATTTCGGACGCGCAAACGAAAAACGCGCGAACACCGCGCGTTTTATCACCCGATATCGATGCGACGATCAGGCTGCCTGCCTGTGCATCGCGCCGCCTGACGGGGCCGCACCGCGGATCGCCTTGACCGACCGTTCGATCGCGGCCCACAGACGGCCGATCTCGGAGGCCGCACGACCTTCGGCATAGTATTCGCGGGCGCCTTCGCCATGAGCGAGTGCCAGCAACAGGTCGGCGCGATTGGTGACCTGGCCACTCCACACCGGCGCACGGAATTTCGCCAGCGCCTCGCGGGCAATCGTGACGATCGGGCTTTCGGCACCGTCGCGCATTGCCGGCGCGCCGTTGATGACAACGGCATACGGCTTGCGCGCAGACCGGCAGGTCTGGATGGTTTCCTGAACGGCGTTGACGTCGAACACGCCGGGCCGCGCCGGAATCACAACCATCGTGGCATTCCTGATGGCGTCGTCGACGACAGCCGACAGATTGGGCGGCGTGTCGATGAACACCCATTCGACACCATCGCGTTTTGCGGAGTTGACGATCTCGGTCACGGAGCGATTGGCTGACCGGATCGGCGGTTCGTTGGTGCCGCGCAATTTGTGCCAGAGCGTCAGCGATCCCTGCGGATCGGCATCCACCAGCAGACACGGCCTCGAAGCCTTGTGAACCTGCGCGGCAAGATGAGCGGCCAGCGTGCTTTTGCCCGAGCCGCCTTTACGCGATGCGAAAACAATGACGTTCATACCTTGGCCTCCAGATTGACCCCAGAAGGCGAAAATGAATCAGCAGGCTGATTCGTTAAAGGCAAATTTACCGGCAACGGCCGCGACAAGCCGGATTTTTTTCGTGACGCTGGTATTTGAGTCACACCATGCACTGCAAAAGACTCGAAAACTGAATCACGTCGCGCATGAATCGTTCATGACGCGCGTTTCGCCGCCCTGCGCTCGAGCCACTTGCGCTCGATCCAACCCAGCAACCGGGCCATCGGTCCCTGCAGGAACGGCAAGTCCTGCGCAATCAGGATCAGTCCCAGCGGCAACATCCAGAGTCCGAGCACCGGCAAAAAGCTGAAGATGCCGCCGAGGATCAGCAGAATGGCCAGGGGAATGCGCACCAGCCGCGATGACGGCTGGCGCACCCACCCGATGAATTTTGCCAGCCGCGGCGGCATTTTGCCTTCGAACCACGCAAAATGCCGATCCAGCTCCGCTCTGTGATCGTTGCTCACTGATCTCTCCATGACAGAGAGATGCTAGCAGTCCGCCATGGCCGCAAGGCGGCATGCCGTCGCGCAAAACACAATCCCGCCGCAAACCGACGTGAGCCGCAACCTGACTCCATCGAGTCACTTTTGGATCGGCGCACGACCGCTGCGGCAGATCAGCGCAGTCATCAGCTCTCGTGACGCACCTTGCGCTTGTGATGCCACCATCTATGAATCTTGTGGGCCGGTTTACGCGCGCCACGCAGCGACCGCGAGGTCACGGGCTTTACGGCCGGTTCGGAAGGATGGAAATGCGCCCGGCACCCCGGAGTGAGTTGCGCCTTCTTCCGGATCATGCAGGCGGTGATGCGTTGAACATTCGGGATATCGGACCCGCAGAGCCGAAACGCATCGCCCATGCAGGCCTGCTGCTCTTCCGCCGTGTAAGCGTGTGCTTCCGTTACAAATGCTGAAATCGATATCGTCGTTGCCAGCACAACTCCCGCCCGCAACGCACCCAATTGCGTTCTCATCAATTTCCCCCAAAATCCTTATGGCGGTCATTCACCGCCGCAATCCTCGAAGTGTGGGCGAAGGCCGGCAGGTTGGCAAGCGGCACGCGAACCATCTGCACTGCCATGACTCATCAATGCGGAACGGGATTCGTACCGTCGCGTTGCTACAAATCGCGGTCGCTACGCAGCGTGACCGCGGTACAGAAGGATCGATGAGGACAGCGTAGATTGATGAGGACAGCGTAGTGGACCACAAGCAGGATCAAGCCGCATCACTCGATGCATGTCTGATGGAAATCAGGAAGGCCGATGAAAGCGTTCGCACGACGACACGTCGTCTCGGCGAGTTACGGCACGCCCGCGTCTACGCCTTCAACGACAACGAGCCGGATCGGCTGAACACATAGCTGAAAAAGCACTGGTTGAAACAGCATCGGCGCGTGCGCATCAATGCCCGGCGTGCCATCGCACGCCTGACCAAATTCGGCTCGGTCTCAGAAACCGAATCTCCAGACGATCGCCACCACCGTCAGCGTCAACAGCGCGCTGATCATCCAGCCGATGGCGTAGTTGGTCTCCTCGTGCACCGTCCCGCGCATATCCTCAATCGGCGCGTGGTGAGCGGGACGCCAGAGATGCAGATCGGTCATCGCAAACCTCCCTGTGAACGAAAACCACAGGGATTTAACGGGCGAATGGCCGCGTAAGTTCCATTGAGACGTGAAAAAGGCAGATGGCCGGAGCGACGAACTCGTGGCTGACAGGGACTGCTGAGGGCGGGTGGTACAGTTGGGTGGGCTCGAACCACCGACCTCCTGTTCCACAGACAGGCGCTCTAACCAACTGAGCTACAACTGCATCCTGACCGGCCCGCACGGGTCCGGAACGGGGCGGAAACTAGGTGCAACGCCCTCTTTTGGCAAGGCCGCATCCGACGATCTTGCGGGACCGAAACAACAAAAAACCCGGACCGACCGGCCCGGGTTTTGTCGTGCGATGAAGACAATCCGTTCGATCAGGCGGCCGGCTGGAACACCTTCGATGCACCGGCCTTGATCGGCTCGGCGGTGTCGATGGCAACCTTCTGGGCGAGCTCGGCCAGTTCCTTCGCCTGGGCGGCAAACGTCTCGACCTGCTTGCGGGTATGGGAGCTCCACACTTCGGTCGCCTGCGACAGCGACTTCACGCTGACCAGCTCCTGCATGAAATCGAAGCCGGCATTGGTGTTGGCCTGCACGAAATCCAGCATCTTGGAGGAATAGGCATGCGCGCCCTTGGAGGCGGCGCCGAACACGGCCTCGATGGTGCCGTTGCCGCTCTGCGCGGCTTCCTTGAATTTCGCGTAATTGTCGCGGGCCTGCGAGACGCCCTTTTCGGCGAACGCGCGCACCTGCTCAGGCACTTCAAACGGAATGACAGAGGAAGAGAACGGATCGTTGGTGGTGGCCATGGCATACGTCCTTTTGCATCGGGTGAATCCGGTGTGACCCTGCACGGCCATTCGCCTTGAAATGCGGGCTTAAATCGTCGGAGCGGATCACGGATGCCCTCATCCCGGTTCGGGAGTAAGGCAAGCATCTCTTACACCCCTATCATGTCAATTTTGTGCAACGCAATAAGATTTTGCGTCGCAAAAGCTTCGCATGAGCCCTCTGGAAACATCGCCAGTGACCAGAAACGTGGAAAGTAGCTGATCTGGCTCAGCTTTTCGGCTTGGCTGCTTCCATGGCCGCGCGGCCCATGGTTTGCCCGATGTCGCTGGCCTGCTCGGTCAATGCCTTCATCTGGCCCTGCACGTATTCGGTGTGCAGCCGCATCACCTCGGACAGATCCTTGGCGCGCACCAGCTTCTCCGCATAGTCCAGCGACGCGGTCATATTCTGCTGGGCATAGGAAATCGCCTTGCTGCTGATCTCGTGGACGCTGCTGCGCACCGCTTCGCCACGTCCCTCCATCGAACTGGCGGTCTGCTGGGCGCCACTCAGGAAGCTGTCAAAGGCCTTGCGGGCCTGCTCGAAACCGGCCTCGGCCATCGATCGCATGTCATTCGGAATCTCGAAACGGTTACGCCCCTCGTCGCTCATGGTCCGACCTCCTGTTGCACGCTCGATCCCGGCGGGTTCTTGCCTGGTTGTCCCATGGTGAACCTCCGGTCTGCTTTTGCAACATCCCAACGTGCCGCAGCGCGTGAAGGTCCGTGTGGTCGGACGCCAGGATGCCCCAAATTAAGGTTATCCCGGCTTTACCGGGGACAGCCGGGCCGCAGCCGTGGATTTCGGGCATGGCGGGCGCGATACTAACGATCTGTTAAGCCTGCCGCGCGTTAGCCAGACATCACGCCTGTCAGACCCGAACGGAAGACCCCGAACACCACGTGTCCATGAACAGCACCGATCTTCAGTTGCAAGCCGGGACCGATCCACGGCTGGCCGTTCATGAGACCAGCACCCAGCCGGCGTGGCTGTGGTCGCTCGACGGCGCCCGCATCCTGTGGGCCAATCCGGTCGGGGCCGGCGTGTTCGGCGCGGCCAATGCATCCGCGCTGGCGTCGCGACAGTTCAGTCCCGCCGATCCGCACCGGCGCCAGGTCGCGCAGCTCGCGGGCCGCCTGTCCACGACGGGCGCCGTGCGGCTCGAACGTTTGCGCGGCTTCGGCGCGGCGCTCGGCGGCCTCGTCACTTGCGGGTGCACGCGGCTGGATTTTGCCGACGGCGGCAGCGGCATCCTCGTCGCCGCGATGGAGCTCGCCGGCCGCGTCATTCATCACGCACATGCGCCGCACATACCGCAGCCAGACGCCGTCGGGTCGACAGGACATCCTGTCGTCGAGGCATTGCCAGAACCGTCGCAGCCAACGGCCACGCACGACACGGCGATGCACGGCCGAGACCGTCATCACGGCGATCCCGGCGCGCATGCGCCCGCACCAACGGAAGCGCCGCCGGCTTACGAGCAGCCCACCACCATCACCGAAGCTCCGGCCGAGTTCGCGCTGTTCGATGCGTTCGACGAGCCATCGGCCGAGACAGCTCGATCGCACGACGAGGTCGCGGGCGAAACATTCGCCACGCCTGCGTCAGAGACCATTGCGGTCAACATCGAGCCACCACCGCCAGCAGAACCTGTGCCGGACATCGCACCACCACGCGAGCCTTCGCCTTACGTCGAGGCGGTCGCCGATGAGCCGATTGCTCCGCAAGCCGATGAATCACGGCCCGTCCCCGAAGCAGCACCGGCGCCGCCACAAACGGTAGCGACGCCGTCCGCAACCGGCGACGCGGCTCATATGCTGTCCAGCATCGACGAGTCCGTGCCGCAGGGCCGCCGTCATCCATTGCGCTTCGTATGGCAGATGGATGCCGATGGCCGCTTCTCGCTCGGATCCGACGAATTCACGCGCCTGATCGGCACGCGAACCGCGGCGGGCTTTGGACGGCTGTGGAGCGAGATTGCCGACGTCTTCGGGCTCGATCCCGACGGCCGCGTCGCCAAGGCAGTGGCAAGCCGCGACACCTGGAGCGGCATCGTCCTGCTTTGGCCGGTCGACGGGCCGGACGCCCGGTTGCCGGTCGAACTGTCAGGACTGCCGATCTACGACCGCAACCGCGAGTTCACAGGCTATCGCGGCTTCGGCGTCTGCCGCGATCTCGAAGGCCTCGCACGCGTCGCAGCGCGCCGCCGCCACGAATTCCTGTTCAGCGAAAGCCCGCATCCGTTGTCGGCGGATGCCTCGGGATCGCCCGAGTCCGCCGCTCAAAACTCCTCGCAACCACCAGCACCGGAAGCTCCCGTGGAAACGACCCAGGCAACTCCCAAGAATGTCCTGCCGTTCAGGCCTGCGAACGACATGAAATCGCCGTCGCTGACACCCGTGGAGAACAACGCCTTCAACGAGCTCGCACGCCAGCTCTCGGCGCGGCTCGAAAACGAGACCGTGCCTGTCGCGCCCGAGGCCGTTGCCGAAGAACCTCCCGCCATGGAAACGTCCGAGGCCACGACCGCGCAACCGGACTGGCTGACCGAACCGGCACCGCCGCCGCAAGGCACCAGCGCGCGCGACCGTCAGGTATTCGATCTGCTTCCCAGCGGCGTGATGATCTACCGGCTCGACCGCCTGCTCTATGCCAACCGCGCCTTCCTGGAACAGGTTGGCCATGACAGCCTGCATGCGCTGGAAGACGCCGGCGGTCTCGATGCGCTGATGGTGGACTCCGGCGTATCCGCTGCCAGCAGCACGTCGGCCACCGGTACGCCCGTCACCATTTCAGCGACCCGGCCTGCAAACGAACGCCAGCAAGCGCCGGTTGCCGCGCATCTGTTCTCGATTCAATGGGATGGCGAGCCCGCGCATGCGCTGATTTGCGCCGGCACAGCGGCCAATGCCGAACCGGTGCCGGCCGCGACCGGTGCCGAACCTGCACCCGTCATGCCGCCCGCACCCTCTCCCGTGGGTCACGCCACCGCCGAAGAGCTCGGCGCCATTCTCGACACCGCCGCGGAAGGCGTCGTGATGTTCGACGAGAACGGCCGCATCACCGCCTGCAACCGCAGCGCCGAGGCACTGTTCGGCCATTCCGGCGACGATCTCACCGCGCTCAATCTCGCCGATCTCTTTGCGCCGGAAAGCCAAGCCGCGATGCATGACTATCTCGCCGCCGTCCGTAGCGCCGGCGTCGCAAGCCTGCTCGATCACGGCTGCGAAGTGCTTGGCCGCGTTCGCGCCGAGGGCCTGATCCCGCTGTCGGTGACGATGGGGCGGACGCAGGCCGACGGTCCCAACTTCTTCGCCGTGTTCCGCGATTTGTCGCAGGCGCGGAAAATCGAAACCGAACTGCTGCAGGCCCGCCGCCAGGCCGATCGCGCCGCCAACGCCAAGGCCGACGTGCTGGCGCGGATCAGCCATGAAGTGCGGACCCCGCTGAACGCCATCATCGGCTTTGCCGACGTGATGATCGGCGAAAAATTCGGTGCGCTCGGCAACGAGCGCTACATCGACTACATGAAGGACATCCGTGCGTCCGGGGAACGGGTGATCGCGTTCATCGACGATCTGCTCGATCTGTCGCGGATCGAAACCGGCAAGCTCGATCTCGCCTTCGTCGACCAGAACCTCAACGAACTGGTCGAGCAATGTGTTGCCGTGATGCAGCCGCAGGCCAACCGCGAGCGCATCATCATCCGCACATCGCTCGCGCACACGCTGCCGCCGGTCGTGGCGGATGCGCGCGCGTTGCGCCAGATCACGCTCAATCTGATCGGAAATTCAATCCATCTCGCCAATGCCGGCGGGCAAGTGATCGTCTCGACCGCGCTGTCGGATTTCGGCGACGTGGTGCTGCGCGTCCGCGATACCGGCCACGGCCTCAACGACAACGAAGTCGCCGCCGCGATGGAGCCGTTCCGCACTCATCCACCTTCCGACCGGGCCTCGGACGGCGCGGGTGTCAGCCTGTCGCTGACCAAGGCACTGGTCGAAGCCAACCGCGCGCAATTCCAGATCAAGACATCGCCACCTTCAGGCACGCTGATCGAGGTGATCTTCGCGCGAGCGAAGGCGCTGACGTCCAGTTAGGGCGCGGACTCTTTCATCGTAGCCAGTCATAGCCGGGTGGATGCGAGCTGAACAAAAACAAGCCTCGAGAAAAGAAGGCGCAAATGATCAAGCAAGCCACCACCCCCGTATCGGACTCGGCCATCGCCGCCACCCCGAAAACGATCAAGGTCATCATTTCGGGAGGTTTCTCGGCAGTCTACCGAGACGTCTTGCCCGATTTCGAGCGAAGTACGGGCATCAAGGTGGAAACCGGATCTGGAGCCTCGGAAGGCACCGGACCGAAAACCATCCGGTACCAGCTTGCGAACGGCACGAAAGCGGACGTGGTCATCCTTTCGCGGGAGGGACTGCAAAATCTGATCAAGGACGGACGGATTCGCGCGGGGTCCGAAGCCGGATTGGCGACCGCCCCTTTGGCCGCCGCCCTCGCCCAAACCAGACATCGGCACTGATAGCGCACTCAGGAAAGCTTTGATCGACGCGGGCCAGGTGGTGGCGCCAAGTAGCACAAGCGGACAGTACGTGCGGGATAAAATTTTCCCGAAGCTGAATCTGCCAGATACGGTCGTGCTCACTCTTGCGACGCGCGGGACCGACTCGGCCGAGGCGCTGAGAGTGGGCAAGGCGAATTTGTCGATCGGGCCGACAAGCGAATTGATTCAGGAGAACGGCATCGAAATCGTCGGTCTGCTCCCCTCCAGTCTGCAGCTTGTCCAAACCTTCACAGCCGCGATCGTCAACGACTCTCAAGCGCCCGAAGCCGCCAAGCGCCTGATCGATTTTCTTTCTTCGAACACCGATAATTTGCTCGCGGCGATCAAGCGGGCGGGCATGGAGCGGCCCTGCGGATGAACTGCCGCTGTCCCTGGTTCGCGTTGACCTTTCAGGCCGGAGTTGCTCCGCGTTCTGGCCCGGCGAATGCACTATTCGCCAGATAATATTTTCCGGATGGTGCCCGAGCGCCTAGTGTGGTTTAGGTTCAGAAATTCGCTCGACGGGCGCGATTGAGTAGCGAACGTCTGAACCACCACACTAGAGACTTAGGCGCGACAACAAGAACACGGAGACATCGATGACCGGAACGGAATTGCCGCTGGCCGGCGTGCGGGTGGTCGAGATGACCCACATGGTGATGGGCCCGAGCTGCGGCATGATCCTGGCTCAACTTGGCGCAGAGGTCATCAAGGTCGAACCGCCGGTCGGCGACAAGACGCGTACGCTCGGTGGCATGGGAACGTCGTTCTTTCCGCTGTTCAATCGTGGCAAGCGCAGCGTGGTGCTCGACCTCACCAAGGCCGACGATCGCGAGACGATGCATCGGCTGCTCGACACCGCGGATGTGTTCCTGGAGAACTTTCGCGACGGACTGCTCGCCAAACAGGGACTCGGCCTGGACGAGATCAAGGCGCGCCATCCCGACCTGATTGTCGCAGGCCACAAGGGCTTTCTGTCAGGGCCTTACGATCATCGCCCGGCGCTCGACGAAGTGGTGCAGATGATGTCGGGCCTCGCCACCATGACCGGCACGATGGCGAAGCCGCAGCGCGTCGGCTCGTCGGCCAACGACATCATGGGCGGCATGTTCGGCGCGATCTCGATTCTCGCAGCGCTTTATCAGAAGCGCGGCGGCAAGACCGGCGGCGCCGACATCCGCATCGGGCTGTTCGAGAACTGCCTGTTCCTGGTCGCCCAACACATGGTCGAGTACGAGATGACCGGCAACAAGCCGCGCTCGATGCCGGAGCGCGAACACGCCTGGCCGATCTACGACATCTTCGAAACCGCGGGCGGCGAGCGCATCTTCATCGGCGTCGTCACCGAAGGCCACTGGCAGGCATTCTGCAAGGAGTTCGGATTGAACCAGCTGCTAGACGATCCAACCTTGCGCAGCACCACTGACCGCATCCTCGCGCGCGACCGCATCCTGCCGCTGGTTGCCGCCAAGGTGAAGCAATGCAAGGTGGCCGATCTTTCGGCGACTTTGGATCGCCTCAACGTGGCCTTCTCGCCGATCAACCGGCCCGAGGACCTGTTCAACGATCCGCACGTTCAGCGCGAGGGCGGCCTTGTCGGATCGATCAATGCCAACGGCGCTCCGTTCCGGGCGCCGGCATTGCCGATCGAATGGAATGGCGCGAGCATCGGCGATGGGCTTAAAGTGCCCCCGCTCGGCGGCGATACCGCGGCTGTCCGCGCCGAGCTCGATCACAAGACCGACACCGCAAGGAGGCGTGCATGACCCGCGTTCAAGATATCTATCCATCCGACAGGGTCGTCCTGCGCGAGGTCGGGCTGCGCGACGGGCTGCAACTGGTGAAGACGTTTCCCTCCACAGCCGCCAAGAAGGACTGGATCGCCAGGGAATACGACGCCGGCGTGCGTCACTTCGAGGTCGGCTCGTTCCTGCCCGCAAAGACCTTTCCGCAATTCGCCGACGTGCGCGACATCGTGAAGACCGTGGCGTCGCTACCGGGCGCGCATGGCATTGCGCTGACGCTCAACGAGCGCGGCGTCAACGAGGCGCTGGAATCCGGCGTCGCCGAAATCGCGACCGTCGTCTCCGCCACGGAAGAACACAGCCGCGCCAACGCCAACCGCTCGCGCGACGAGGCCATCGCCAACGTCGAGCGGCTGTGCCGGCTGCGCGACGCCAGCGCGCACAAGCCGATCGTGCACGTGGCGGTTTCGATGGCGCTCGGATGTTCGATCACCGGCGCGGTCGATCCGAAGGAAGCGCTTCGGATCGCCGAACGGTGCTACGCGGCCGGCGCCGATGTGGTCGGCGTCGCCGATACGGTCGGCTATTCCGGTCCGAAGCAGGTTGCCGAACTCACCGCCGCGACGGTGAAGATCGCAGGCCGCAAGCCCGTCTGCGTCCACCTGCATGACACCCGAGGCATGGGCATCGCCAATGCCGCGGCGGCGCTGGACGCAGGGGCGCGCATTCTCGACGGCTCGCTCGGCGGCCTCGGCGGCTGCCCCTTTGCTCCCGGCGCAACGGGTAACGTCGTGTTCGAGGACCTCGCGTTCCTCTGTCAATCGAAGGGATTCGAGACCGGCATCGATATCGAGAAATTGATCGACGTGCGCGCGATCCTGCGCAGCGAAATGCCGCAGGAAGCGCTCTACGGCGGCCTCGCCCGCGCCGGGTTGCCGCGCGGACAACAGCCGGTCACCGCCTGACATTGGAACCTGCAGGCGCGTCGGTTCGTCACGGTACGCTGGCCTGCAACATCTCCGAGGCGTATAATCACGGGCGTTGATTGGGCATGTTCTCATCCGAAAAGCGGTTTCCGCTTTTCGGGATCATGCTCCTGGAGCCCGAATGTCGACGTTCTCAACTAAATGCAGTCTGGTCATCGCGGCAGCGCTCTGCCTGAGCTGGTCTGCCGCGAACGCCCAGGGCGAACCGGTGAAATACTGGATTCCCTTCGGGCCGTTCGGCTACGGCGGCGGCGCGGTCGATACCGCAAGCGCAGAAACGTATGCCAATTTTCCGAGCTTCGACGCCGGGCAAACCGACAAGAGCGGATTCGTTTTCAGAAGCTATAGTGCGCCCGTCAGTTCGCTGACGGGCTTTGGCTTCGGCGGCGGACCGAGTGCGTTCGGCAGTTCACTGTCCTACGAACGTTCGCAGTTCGGTTACAACTTCAAGGGCGTGGGCGACATGCCCGTGACGCTGTTCGGTGGCGTCGATACCCTGAAATACAGCCCGGACGCGTTCAACACGATCACGTCCTTCAGACCGAGCGACAGCACGCCGCCCGCTTACGACGTTCATGCGGGCGTCGAAATCCGGCCGACCTCGAATCTCAGCCTGTCGTTCTCGGCCGGCTATACACAATTCCAGTCCGGTCTCGGCGACGGCGACATCAGCTCGAGCCTCCTGCCCAGAGAACTCGGCGGACGGCGCTAGCAGGCAGCGCAGCGATAGCGCCGCCGCAGATCAGGCGTTCTTCAGCGCGACGCGGAAATCGGCTTCGGTCTTCGCCTTGACCTCGTCGAGCGTGACGCCATCGGCGAGCTCGATCAGCGCCATGCCATCCTTGCCGTGCTTGTCGATGGTGAACACCGCGAGATCGGTGACGACCATGTCGACCACCTTCTCGCCGGTCAGCGGCAGGTTGCATTTCTTGAGGAGCTTCGGGCCGTCCTTGGCGGAATGCTCCATCACCACAACGACGCGCTTGACGCCGGCGACGAGATCCATCGCACCGCCCATACCCTTGACCATCTTGCCGGGGATCATCCAGTTGGCGAGATCGCCGTTCTGCGCCACCTGCATCGCGCCGAGGATCGACAGATCGATGTGACCGCCGCGCACCATGCCGAAGGAATCGGATGATGAGAAATAGCTGGTGGATGGCAGCTCGCTCACCGTCTGCTTGCCGGCGTTGATGAGGTCGGGATCTTCATCGCCCTCATATGGGAACGGCCCCATGCCGAGCATGCCGTTCTCGCTCTGCAGGCTGACGTCGATGCCGTCGGGAATGAAGTTCGATACCAGCGTCGGAATGCCGATGCCGAGATTGACGTAGTAGCCGTCGCGCAATTCCTTGGCGGCGCGCGCTGCCATCTGCTCACGGGTCCAGGCCATGGTGCTCTCCTGCTAAGTCGCTGCGCTCACGCCGCCGGACGCGGACGGGTGTTGCGGAATTCGATGCGCTTCTTCGCGGTGCCGACCTCGATGATGCGCTTCACGAAGATGCCGGGCGTGTGGATGTGATCGGGATTGAGCTCGCCGGCGGGCACGAGGTGCTCGACCTCGGCGACGGTGACCTTCGCGGCGGTCGCCATCATCGGATTGAAGTTCCGCGCGGTTTTGCGATAGATCAGATTGCCGGCGGTGTCGCCCTTCCATGCGTGAACGATGGCGAGATCGGCGAACAGTCCGCGCTCCATCAGGTATTTCTGGCCGTCGAACTCCTTCACCTCCTTGCCTTCGGCAATGAGAGTGCCGACGCCGGTCTTGGTGTAGAACGCCGGAATGCCCGCGCCGCCGGCGCGAATGCGTTCGGCCAGCGTGCCCTGCGGATTGAATTCCAGCTCCAGTTCGCCTGCTAGGAATTGCTGGGCGAACAATTTGTTCTCGCCGACATAGGACGAGATCATCTTCTTGATCTGCCGCGTTTCGAGCAGGCGGCTCAACCCGATGCCGTCGACGCCGGCATTGTTGGAGACGACGGTCAAATTCTTGACTCCCGCCTCGCGAATGGCGTCCGACAGCGTCTCCGCGATGCCGCACAGGCCGAAGCCGCCGGACATGATCATCATGCCGTCCTTGAGAATGCCGTCGAGGGCCGATTTGGCGTCGGGATAGACCTTGTTCATGGGGCTGAACCTGATGGAGGGAGGCGCCGATTGTCAGCGCACAGACACGGATATCAGCGAGTATTAGGCGAAATCTTCGCGGCACGTCAATCGGAGGTATTGCTGTGCCGGATGGCCTTGAAAGCGTCAAGAAAACCAATCAAGTTGCTGACATAGCGGAGCCGGACGCCGGCCCGCCCGACGAATGTCAACAACCTCGGATACGTCATTGTCGATGGCCCAAGGAATAAAGCGCCTGGGGATGCCGGTTGCGGCATTCCTGGGAGTTGTGCTGATCGGGCTGATCGCGATGTCGTGGCTGCTCAATCGGGACGCCCTGCGCGATGCCGTGGAAGCGCAGATCCGCGCCGTGACGGGGCTCGACTTCGTCGTCGACGGCCATACCGATATCTCGGTCTTTCCCGGCAGCTACGTCTCGTTCCACAACGTCCGCCTCAAGGGCAGCAAGGCCGGCGACCCTGCGCTCAGCGTCGATGTGCTGACCGCCAACCTGCATCTGCTTCCCTTGCTGATGCAGCGCTTCCAGATCGCCGATGTCATGATGCTGCGCCCTCACATCCGGGTGACTCGCGCGGCTGACGGCCAAAGCAACTGGACTCCGTTCGTGGAAACGGTCGCACACACCATGAAGCCCGGCGCGGACAGCCCGGTCTCGTTTTCGGAAATCCGGATCCAGGACGGCGAGCTCAGCTACGAGGACGCTACCAATCACGTGACGGAAAATCTCGGCGACATCGACCTGTCGCTGGCGTGGCCGTCGATCTCGCGCTCGTTTGCCGCGACCGGACAGTTCGACTGGCGCGGCGAACGCGTCGACGGCAGCATCAGCATCAGCGATTTCCTTGCCGCATTGTCCGGCGAGCGATCCGGCCTGAAAGCCAGGGTCGCCAGCACACCGCTGAAGTTCGCCTTCGACGGCACGGTCGCGAACCGGACCAGCCTGATGATGGAAGGCACGCTGACGGCAGACAGCACCTCGCTGCGCAGCGCGTTACGCTGGTTTGGACAGCCGCCGCCCGGCAGCGGCGGGTTCGGCCGCTTCGCCTTGAAGGCGCGCGCCAACGTCGTCGGTGCGTCGGTCGCGCTGACCAACGTCAACATCGAACTCGACGGCAACGTAGCCGAGGGCGTACTGACCTACGCCAACAACGGCCGGCAGACGCTGCAGGCGACGCTGGCCGCCGGCGCGCTCGATTTCACGCCCTATGTGGCGACCGTCCGCTTGCTCGCGAGTGGTGCCCGTGACTGGAACCGGCAGTTGTTCGATCTTCATGCGCTGTCCACCACCGATCTCGACATGCGGCTGTCGGCGGCCAAGATCACCGTCGGCTCCACCAAGCTCGGCAAGACCGCGCTCGGCGCCAACCTGCGCAACGGCACACTGGCGCTCAGCGTCGGCGAGGCGCAAATGTACGGCGGAATCGCCAAGGGATCGTTCGGCATCTCGCGGGCCAACCCGGCCGCCGACGTGAAGGCCCAGTTCCAGCTCACCGACGTCGACCTGCAGGCTTGCGCCAGCGACTTGTTCGGGACCAGCCGGCTGACCGGACGCGGCAACCTGAATGTCATGCTGGAAGCCACGGGGTCGAGTCCGTTCGGGTTGGCACAATCGCTCGACGGGACCGCGCTTCTGACCGGGCACGACGGCGCCATCAGCGGCTTCAACGTCGAGCAGTTGCTGAAACGGCTGGAGCGCCGTCCGCTCTCCGGTGGCGGCAACTTCCGCAGCGGACAGACGCCATTCGACAAGCTGAGCGTCGCAGTGAACTTCAGGGACGGAGTTGCCACCGTCAGCGATGTGCATGTCGACGGACCTACGGCGCGCGTTACACTCGCCGGCACCGCATCGGTCCCCTCACGCGAATACGATCTCAAGGGCGTGGCGAGCCTGACGAGCGCGGCCGGAGCCGGCAATTTCGAGCTGCCGTTCGTCGTCCAGGGACCGTGGGACGATCCGCTGATCTTTCCCGATCCCGAAAGCCTGATCCGCCGGTCGCCGGCCTCTGCGCCGCTGCTCAATGCGGTCAAGGACCGCAAGACGCGCGATGCGGTCCGTTCGGTCATCGAGCGCCTGACCGGCCAGAAGACGGCACCCGAGGCCGCCGTGCCCGCTGCGCCGACCACGGCCGCGACGCCGCGCACGAACTGACGTTCCCTGCAATCACACCTACAACGGCGCGGCGCTTTCGCCCTGCCGGCTCGACAGTTTCGAGGCCAGCGATGCGGCGATGATGACCAGCGTGATCAATCCGATGATCAGCGTGCAGATCGCATTGATCTCCGGTTTCACGCCGAGCCGCACTTCCGAGTATATCCGGATCGGCAGCGTGGTCGAGCCGGGACCGGTGGTGAAGCTTGCAATCACCAGATCGTCCAGCGACAGCGTAAAGGCCAGCATCCAGCCCGCGGCGACGGCCGGCAGGATCAGCGGCAACGTCACCGCGATGAAAGCGCGCAGCGGATTGCAGCCGAGGTCCATCGCCGCCTCCTCGAGGCTGCGATCCATCGATCCGAGCCGCGACTGCACCACCACGGCGACGAAGCACATGGTCAGCGTGGTATGCGCGATGGTGACCGTCCAGAACCCGCGCTCCGCATTGACCGCGACGAACAGCAAGAGCAGCGACAGGCCGGTGATCACTTCCGGCATCACCAGCGGCGCATAGAGCATGCCGGAGAACAACGTGCGGCCCCTGAAGTTCTCGCCGCGCGTCAGGGCGACCGCCGCGAGCGTGCCGAGCAACGTGGCTGCCGTCGCCGAGACCGCGGCCACCCGCAGGCTCATCGCGGCCGCTGCCAGCATCGCATCGTCCCTGAAAAACTCGGAATACCAGCGCAGCGACCAGCCGCCCCACACCGTCACCAGCCGTGAAGCATTGAACGAATAGATCACCAGGATGACGATCGGCAGATAGAGAAACACCAGGCCGAGTATCAGCGTGACAAGATTGAAGCGGGACAATTTCATCACCGGCTCCATCTCCCGTTCCCCTTGTAGGGTCGAGACGAGCGAAGTTCGCTCTTAGGGGCTCGGGGTGGGGGTAACCGTGAGTCCAGCGTGTGCGGCTCATCCCCCTCCCTAACCATCAGAGGGAATAAGTTATGCACCATCATCGCCGCGCCTCCAGTTGGCGGCGCTGCAGGCGGTCGTAAACCAGAAGCGGCGCGACCAGCAGCACCAGCAGCACGGTGGCGATGGCCGAAGCGACGGGCCAGTCACGGTTGGTGAAGAATTCCAGCCAGAGCGTCTGCCCGATCATCGGCGAATCCGATCCAGCCAGCAGATCGGGAATCACGAACTCGCCGACGATGGGGATGAAGCACAGCAGCGCGCCGGCGGCGATGCCCGGCAACGATAGCGGAAACGTCACCAGCCAGAACGCCTGCAGCCGCGAGCTGCCGAGATCGGCGGCGGCCTCCAGCAACGACGAGTCCATTTTGGCCAGCGTCGCATAGAGCGGCAGGATCATGAACGGCAGATAGGAATAGACGATGCCGAGATACATCGCCGTATCCGTGGACAGCCACACCACCGGCGCCGACACGACGTGCAACGCGAGCAGGACCTTGTTCAGGAGGCCATCGTGCTGGAGGATATTGATCCAGGCGTAGATGCGGATCAGGAACGAGGTCCAGAACGGCACGATCACCAGCATCATCGCGATCGGTTGCCATCGCCTCGGCAGCCGCGACATCCCATAGGCAATGGGATAGCCGATCGCAATCAGGATCGCCGTCGCGATCAGCGCGACCGTCACGCTCCGTAGATAGGACAGGACGTAGAGGTCATCGGAGATCAGCAGCCTGAAATTCTCGAGCGACAGCGCCGCGAAGGCCGCCTTGATGGCGGCCACGCCCGCCGTCAGATCGAACACCGGCAGATAGGGCGGCTGCGCAATGACCGTATGGGACAGGCTGATCTTGAGCACGAATCCGAACGGCAGCAGGAAGAACAGCAGCATCCACAGTAACGGCGCGACCGCCGCCCTGCGGGCCGGGCCTGCGAAAAGCCGGCGCCCGCTCATGGCTCGAGCACCACGCAATCATCGGATGCGAACCACGCCACCACGCGCTGCGTCACGTGATAGGCATCGACGTCGAGCCGCGCGGTATTGGCAACCGAGGCGCGCAGCACCGCGCCACCGTCGAGCCTGACCTGGTAGTCGGTCTGGCCGCCGAGGTAGCTGACGCCCGTGACGATCCCTTCCAGCCGGTTGATGGCAGCGCGATGGTCTGCATCGGGAGCCGGCGCACGCCGCGACAGGCGAACTTTCTCGGGACGGATCGCAATGCAGACGCGGTCTTTCGTCAACGGCTGCGCTGGCGCCGCGGCGGTTACCTGTCCTGCATCGTGCGTCGCAATGATCATGCGACCGCCGTCGCGGGATTCCACATCGCCTTCGATAATGTTGACACCGCCGACGAACTCGGCGACCCAGCGCGACTTCGGCGCCTCGTAGAGCTGGCGCGGGGTCGCCACCTGTTCAAGACGACCGGACTCCATCACGCCGATGCGATCCGCCATCATCATCGCCTCTTCCTGATCATGGGTGACGATGATGAAGGTCATGCCAAGCTGGCGCTGCAGCCGCATCAATTCGGATTGGGTGTTTTCCCGCAGCTTCTTGTCGAGCGCCGCCAGTGGTTCGTCGAGCAGCAACAATTGCGGCCGCCGTGCCAGCGCGCGCGCCAGCGCCACGCGTTGCCGCTGGCCGCCGGAGAGTTGATCGGGCTTGCGCCGTTCCATGCCTTCGAGTTTGACCAGCGCGACCATCTCCGCGACGCGGCTCGCGATCTCTGCGCGCGGCAGGCTTGCCCGCTTCAACCCGAAGGCGATGTTGTCGCGCACGCTGAGATGCGGAAACAGCGCGTAATTCTGGAACATCATGTTGACGGGACGCTGATGCGGCGGCACGCCGGCGATGTCGCGTCCGTTGAGCAGGATACGTCCGGCATCCGGCGTCTCGAAGCCAGCCAGCATCCGCAACAGCGTGGTCTTGCCGCAGCCGCTCGGCCCAAGCAGCGCAAAGAACTCCCCTCGCCTGATCTCCAGCGACGGCCCGTCGACCGCTGTGAAGCCGCCAAACCGTTTGACGACCGCGTCGATCTGCAACAGCGGCGCGTCGATCGAACCGGCGTCAATAGGGATTTGTGTCACATCGTCCGTCATTCCGTCCCGCCCCTTTCGCGATGCAGAGGCTAGTGACAGACGCGCCATCGCTCAACCGCGCCGGAGGGCGGAAGCCACAACATTATCGTCGCGGGGTTGCGGCGGATGCCGCGTCAACCGACTTTGCGGGACATCCTGTCGGACGTCTGGGGCGAGCGTCCAACGAGGGTGGCGTACTGCGCGATCGGCGCCGGCTTGCCGATCAAATAGCCCTGAACCGCATCGCAGCCCTCCTCGGCGAGGAAGCCGAGTTGCTCTTGGGTCTCGACGCCTTCCGCGACGAGCGACACATCGAGACCATGACCAAGGCCGATCACCGCGCGGACGATCGCGGCCGACTGCGGGTTTCGCCCGAGGTGCATGACGAACGCACGGTCGATCTTGATCTTGTCGAACGGGAACGCCTGCAGATAGGTCAGCGACGAGTAGCCGCTGCCAAAGTCGTCCATCGAGATACGGACGCCGAGTGCCTTCAGCCGCCGCAATAGCGCAAGACCGCGATCAAAATCCTCGATCAGCACGCCTTCGGTGATTTCGAGCTCCAGCCGGCTGGGATTGAGGCCGGTCTCGAGCAGAATCGAATGCACCAGCCCCACCAGATCGCCGTGAATGAACTGGGCGGGCGACAGGTTGACGGCGATCTGCTTCGGGATCGGCCAGGACGCCGCCTCGCGGCAAGCCTCGCGCAAAATCCACTCGCCCATCGCCACGATCAGGCCGCTCTCCTCGGCGAGCGGAATGAAATCGCTGGGCGGAACGAAACCGCGGGTCGGGTGAATCCATCGCGCCAGCGCCTCGAAGCCGGTCACGTCGGCCGTCGCGCAATCGCAACTGGTGCGCGCCTGCGGCTGGTAGTGCAGCGACAATTCGCCGTTCCGGATGGCGTTGGAGAGATCCTGGTGCAGCACGCGGCGATCGCGAATCTGCCGATCCATCTCCGGTTCGAAGACACTGATGGAGCCGCGCGATTTCGCCTTGGCGCGGAACAGCGCGACGCTGGCATTGGCGAGCAGCGACGCCGGATCGGTACCGTCACGCGGAAACAGCGAAATGCCGGTCGTAAGACCGGTCCTGACCGATTTGCCGTCGACCAGAAATTCCGGAATCATCGCTTCAGCCAGTTGTTCGGCGAGTGCGGCCCCGGCCGCGGGCTGCTTGCCGTCGATGATCAGGCCGAACTCGTCGCCGCTGAGCCGTGCGACCACGCCGCCCTGCGCCGCGCCCTGAATGCGCCGCGCCACCTCGATCAGCAGCTTGTCGCCAACCGCATGGCCGAACACGTCGTTGATCTCCTTGAGTCCGTCGAGGTCGACCGACAGCACCGCGAATTCCTCGTCCGTGCCCTGACACGCCTCGATCATCTGCGACAGCGCCTTCAGGAAGGCGGTGCGGTTCGGCAGGTCGGTCAATCCGTCGTGGTAGGCCATGTGCGCCATGCGCGACTCGGTCTGGCGGCGGTAGGTCACGTCCTCGTGGGTCTTGATCAGATATTGGGGTTCGCCGTCCTCATCCGGCACCGTAACGCGGCGCGTGAGGAACAACCGCAAACCCTCGCTGGTGCTGATCGGATGCTCCTCCGTCAGCAGACCGCCCTTCTTGATCGCCGCCTCATCGCGGGCGACGATCAATTTCGCCTCGCGCGGATCGAAGATGTCGTTTGCGGTCAAGCCGGTGGCATCCTCGCGGCGGCGATTGAGGATGGTCTCTGCGCTGCGATTGGCGAGCAGATAATGTCCATCGCTGACGCGCTGGACGACCAACGCCACGGGAATGTTGTCGACGACCGTTTCAAGGAATTTCTTGGTGTTTTCCAGCTCGCGCGACAGCGATTTGCGGTCGGTCACATCCTCGAACATCGTGATCAGAAATTCCGGATTGCCACGCTCGTTTCGTGCGACGATGCGCTTGCTGGCCATCGTGCGGGGACCGGAACCACGATCGACGTCCATTTCATCGAGCGTGAAGCTATCGGACGTGGTGGCGGCCCGACGATCCGCGACGGCGATCGCGGCGGCGGTATGCGCGGCGTAGATGTCATCGGAGCGCTTACCGAGAATTTGCTCGCGGGGGATCGCCGCAAATTTCTCGAAAGCCCGGTTCGTCAGGATGTAACGGCCGTCCTCGATCGTTTTCGCGGCGATGCACACCGGCACGGTATCGATGACGGATTCCAGAAACTGCTTGGTCGTCGCCAGTTGCTTCGCAAGCTTGCGCTGCTCGCTGCAATCCTCATGCGTCGCCACAGCGCCGCCGTTCGGCAGTCTCCAGTGCCGCACCACGATCGAACGGCCGTCGGGCAGCTCGGTGACAAGGCTCTCCCCGGCATCCGACAGCCGATAGAATTCATCGTTGCTGACGTCCAGACCGCCACGCGCGCGACGCAGATCGAGCAGTTCGGGTCCGGTCATCCCGGGCGGGACATCCGAGCGCGTCAGTCCGTAGATCTGAAGATAGCGGTCGTTGCAGAAGATGACCCGCCGCCGCGAATCCGTCATCACGACGCCCTGGTTGAGATTGTTCAGCGCCGAACTGATGAATGCATGTTTGCGCAGATGCGAACGTTTGACCCTGCGCAGCGCCGACGTCGCCCAGATAACGACCGCCGCCAGGAAGGACACGACGACGAAGGCGCCGACCAGGATTTCCCAGATCAGGCCGGGATCGGCGAATGCGATATAGCTGTCCGGTGAGAATCCGTTAGCGGCCGCACGCGCGCAGGTCGACGACGCCGCGATGGCGGCGCACACGATGCCCCCCGCAGCAATCGCATTCTTGCCGCCTGCCTGCCAATTCTTGCCAGCCATCGCCCACCTGAGATTTGCATGGGGAGTGTCTGGCTTCGCGGGTTTGAATCGGGTAAACGCATACTCCTGCCCCCGAAAAAACCGGGCGAAATTCCGGCAAATGGCCTCCCATGATTAATACTCTGCTAACGGGAACCGGCCTGACGGAGAGCGGAAGCAGCTTCAAGATAGCAACGAGAGCGATTTCTCGAACCGCAGAACGTTCTGCCGGCAACCGGCAATTCTTCCAGGCGACCAATGGACAGTGTTGAGTGCGTGGTGGTCGGCGCGGGCGTGGTCGGGCTCGCGATCGCAAGGCGACTGGCCCAATCCGGTCGGGAGGTCGTCGTTCTCGAAGCAGCCGAAGGGATCGGCACCGGAACGTCATCGCGCAACAGCGAAGTGATCCACGCCGGCATCTATTATCCAGCGGGAAGCCTGATGGCGCGGATGTGCGTCAGCGGCCGCCGCGCGCTCTACGGCTATTGCCGCGATCACGGCATTCCCCATCGCAACAGCGGCAAGCTGATCGTCGCGACCACGCCGGACGAGGCTGGCAAGCTGCAGGCGATCCAGGCGCACGCCGAAGCCAACGGCGTCGAGGGCATGCAGATGCTGAACGGAGACGCGGCGCGTACGCTCGAACCGGCACTGAACTGCGTGGCCGCGCTGCTGTCTCCGACCACTGGCATCATCGATAGCCACGCCTACATGCTGGCATTGCAAGGCGATGCCGAGCACCACGGCGCGGCGTTTGCGTTTCACACGCCGCTCGCGCGCGCCAAGGCCGTCTCGGACGGACTGGAGATCGAGACCGGCGGCGACACACCGATGACGCTCGCCTGCAAGCTGCTGGTCAACGCCGCCGGGCTTGGCGCGACGGCAGTGGCGCGCAGCATCGAAGGCATGCCGGTGGAGCGGATTCCGCCGGCTTACCTCGCCAAGGGAAACTATTTCAGCTGCAGTGCCCGCGCGCCGTTTACGCGGCTGATCTATCCGGTGCCCGAGCCGGGGGGCCTCGGCGTGCACCTGACGCTGGATCTCGCCGGACAGGCGCGGTTCGGTCCCGACGTGGAATGGATCGACGAAGAGGACTACACCGTCGATCCGGCGCGGGCCGCACGCTTCTACCCGGCGATCCGGCGCTACTGGCCGGGGCTGCCCGACGGCGCACTGATGCCGGCCTATTCCGGCATCCGGCCCAAGATCGTGCCGCCAGCGGTCGCGAAACAGGATTTCGTGATCGAGGGGCCGCGCGACCACGGCGTCAGCGGACTGATCAACCTGTTCGGGATCGAGTCGCCCGGACTCACGTCATCACTCGCGCTCGCGGATCATGTGATCACGCTGGCTAACGCATAAACGTCGCCGTCGCTGACGAACAGCCGTGACGTCGGCTCGCTCGTCGCAATCCGCTTTAGAGAGAAAAAGCCGCGACGCTAATGGAGCGTCTCGGCGGTCGATTGCCTCAGTCTTTCGATTTCGTCCTTGACCATCAGTTTCCGGCGCTTCAGTTCGACGATCCTCATATCGTCTGTGGATAGATGCAGGAGAGCATCGTGCAATTCGTCTTCGAGGATGCGGTGTTTCCGTTCCAGTTCAACGAGATGCGCCTGAATTGCCATTCGAAACCTCCTCGGTAAGATTAAACCTCAGATTCGATCCGGACAGTTGAGTTTACATGAGCGGCACGGACTGTCGATGGGACAGAAAAACGCATCGATCATATTTCCGGGAATATCCGAAATGAACCGTGAGCATGGAACCCGGCGGCTTGCACGGCGCGCGCACAAGGGCGATAATTCGCCGCAGTGAAACTCACAACCTTTCGCAAACTCTTCGCGATTCAAGTCAAAACGTCATCATGACCGACGAAGAAGAGCGCGAACTCGGAGCCGAGCTCGCCCGGCTGCAACAGGAACACCGTGATCTCGACGCTGCCATCGATGCGCTGCATCAGTCGCCCGCGCCCGATCTGCTGCGGCTGCAACGGCTGAAGAAGCGCAAGCTGCAATTGCGCGACCGCATCGCGTTCATCGAAGACCAGATCACGCCCGACATCATCGCCTGACCGGCACCTGCGAACCGCGCCGCGGCGGTTTTTGTCCGCCAAATCCTTAGCCACACACGTTCTGCGCGAAGCTGATCGTGCGCCGTTTCGAATGCGAGCCACAGCCGGGAATACCTGTGGGGCACGGTGGAAGCGGCTTGACTCAAGAAGAACAAAAAGAGAACATCGGCCTTCCCTCATCGCCCCGAATTCTGCCGGAGACGCCGCCATGTCCGACTCGACACCGCTTGCCGAAAACCGCCGCTACGAACAGGCCTGCGATCAGGCGATCGCGATGTGCGACGGCAACCTGCGCAGCACCATCAAGGCGCTGATCATGGCCAACGAATATCTCGAAGTGGAAATGCAGGACATGCAGGAAGCGTTGTCGGCGGCGCTCGAACGGTTGTCGCAACTCAAAGGCAACGCCGCTTGAGTGTCACGCTGCCACGCCTTCAACCGCGCCGGCGCTGCGCCTTGCGGACATACATCGCGCTGTCGGCCTGCTCGAGCGCGGTCTCCGCGTCGGAATGCGGACCAAGAACAGCGACGCCGGCTGATGCGCCCGCGGTGATGGCATGGCCACGGAAGGTGAAGGTCAGCCCGTCGATGGTCTCTTCGAGGGATGCCGCCTTGGCCTTGGCGTCGGTCTCGCTGAGATTCCACAAAAGCAGCGCGAACTCGTCGCCGCCGAGCCGCCCGATCAGATCGGACGCGCGCACGTGCCGAAGCAACGCCGCGACGACAGCCTTCAGCACCGCGTCCCCCGCCGCATGGCCGAACGCATCATTGATCGGCTTCAGGCGATCGACATCGAGCACAATCAGCGCACCACCGGCGTGATAACGGCGGATATAGGCGATCGCGCGCTGAAGTTCGCGTTCGAAGCCGCGACGATTGAAAATGCCGAGCAAAAAATCGGTGTCCGCCGACGCCTCGAGTTCCGTGATCCGCGCCCGCGCTTCCGCAAGCTGCGACTTCAGACGGCGAATGGTGGCCTTGGCGTCGGCCGGCACATCGTGGCCGCCGGCCGAGCGCTTCGGCGCAAGCGCAGCCAGCCGTGCCGACGGAGCGCTGGCCGGCCGCGATGCAGATCCGGCCTTGCGGCTCGCCTTGCGTTTCGCGGCCGTGGAAGAGGACGCTTTAGGTGTCTTTTTCATCGTCACAAGGCTTGCCGCCGTTCACCAAGAAAGGATAGTCCATGCCGGACTGCTTGCCTCGTCAAGACGCCCTCCTATAATCCAGGCTATGTTTCTGGATTCCCGAAAGAATTGCTGAAGAATCGCTGAAATGACCGCTGCCGTCGCCATTATCATGGGAAGCCAGTCGGACTGGGAGACCATGCGCCACGCCGCGGAAACGCTGGCCGCGCTGGGCGTCGCCTGTGAAAAGCGCATCGTATCCGCGCATCGAACGCCGGATCGGCTGTTCGCGTTCGCTAAGGGCGCCAAGGCCGAAGGCTTCAAAATCATCATCGCAGGTGCGGGTGGCGCGGCGCACCTGCCCGGCATGACCGCCTCCCTGACGGAACTCCCGGTGTTCGGCGTACCTGTCGAGTCCAAGGCGCTCGCCGGTGTGGATTCGCTCTATTCGATCGTGCAGATGCCGGCCGGCATTCCGGTGGGAACGCTCGCGATCGGCAAGGCGGGCGCGATCAACGCCGCCCTGCTCGCGGCCAGCGTGCTCGCGCTCAACGACCAGGGCTTGGCCGGCCGTCTCGCGGCATGGCGCAAGCAGCAGACCGAAGCGGTCGGTGAGCGTCCGGAGGGATCGACGTGAGCGGTTCGCAGCGGGTGACGCTCAAGCCGGGCGACACCATTGGCATTCTCGGCGGCGGACAACTCGGCCGGATGCTGGCACTGGCGGCGGCGCGCCTCGGCCTCAAGTGCCAGGTGTTCTCGCCGGATCCTGACTCGCCGGCATTCGACGTGGTGCAGAACGCCACCTGCGCCGAATATGCCGATGTCGAAGCGCTGGAGCTATTCGCCGCTGACGTCGACGTCATCACCTATGAATTCGAGAACGTCCCGGCTGCGACCGCGATGGTTCTTGCCGCGCGCCGTCCGGTGCTGCCGAGCCATCGCATTCTGGAAACGGTACAGGACCGGCTGATCGAGAAGGATTTCGTGACCGATCTCGGCATCGGCACCGCAGCGTATGCCGACGTCAGATCGGTGCAGACACTGCGCGAGGCAGTCAAGATCATCGGCCTGCCTGCGGTGATCAAGACCCGCCGCTTCGGCTACGACGGCAAGGGCCAGGCGATCATTCGCGAAGGCGACGATCTCGATCAGGTGTGGGACGATCTCGGCACCAAGGCGGCGATCCTCGAAGCCTTCGTGCCATTCGAGCGCGAGATTTCCGTGATCGCCGCGCGCGGCGCCGACGGCAGCGTCGAATCCTTCGATGTCACCGAGAACGAGCATCGCGATCACATTCTGAAGTATTCACGCGTGCCTGCGGCAATTCCCGATACGCTCGCGGCGCAGGCGCGCACGATGGCCGAGACGATCGCGACCGCGCTCGACTATGTCGGCGTGCTCGCCGTGGAGATGTTCGTGGTGCCCGGCCCGAACGGGCCGACGCTGCTCGTCAACGAGATCGCGCCGCGCGTGCACAATTCAGGGCACTGGACGCTGGACGGCGCATCGATCTCGCAGTTCGAGCAGCACATCCGCGCCGTCGCGGGCTGGCCGCTCGGCAAGCCGGTGCGTCACAGCGCGGTCACCATGACCAACCTGATCGGCGACGACATTCTCGATTACGAACGATGGCTCACCGTTCCCGGCGCGACCGTGCATCTCTATGGCAAGGGCGCGCCGCGCCCCGGCCGCAAGATGGGACATGTGACGGAAGTCCATGTCACCGAAACAAAGGGCCGCGACTGATCGCGGCCCTTTCGACTCGCCCTAGTTTCCGGCAACGACGCCCTGCGGCTCGTCACTGAGCCAGCGGTAGACCACGCCGCCGATGATGCCGCCGATCAGCGGCGCCACCCAGAACAGCCAGAGTTGCTGCAAGGCCCAGCCGCCGACGAACAGCGCGGGACCCGTGCTGCGCGCCGGGTTCACCGACGTATTGGTGACGGGAATGCTGACGAGGTGGATCATCACCAGCGCCAGACCGATCGCAAGCGGCGCGAATCCCGCCGGCGCCTTGCCATGGGTCGATCCCATGATGACGAACAGGAACATCGCCGTCATCGTCACCTCGGTGATGAAGCCGACGACAAGGCTGTAGTGGCCCGGCGAATGCTCGCTATAACCGTTCGCGGCAAAACCCTTGGCAACATCGAAGCCCGCCGCCCCGCTGGCGATCACATACAGCAGCGCCGATGCGGCCACCGCACCGATGACCTGCGCAATGATGTAAGGCACCACCTGCCCCGCCGGAAACCGCCCGCCGGCAGTCAATCCCACCGTGATCGCCGGATTGAGATGGCAACCCGAGATATGCCCGATGGCATAGGCCATGGTGACAACGCTCAGGCCAAAGGTGAAGGCAACGCCGAGAAATCCGATCCCAACCTGCGGAAAGGTCGCGGCCAGCACAGCGCTGCCGCACCCCATAAAGGTCAACCAAAATGTGCCGATCGCCTCGGCCGCGTATTTCCTGACGTCCATATCGCACCTCCATAAGATTGCGGGAATCGTCCGCCCTCCCGGGAACCATAGGAACCGGCTGTGACCCATTTCTGAACCTTTTTGAGGTGGCGTGAGGCGTGAATCCCCTGGAATCTGCGGAATCCCGGCAGCCGGAATGGCTCCTAGCCGGTGGACATTCTCGTTTTGATCTGTTACATCGGCGCCCTTGACGCTGAGGGTATGGCCTTTGTCGGCCCCCGGCTGTCTGACGAATTCACACTCCGTGCAATTGGAAGAGGATGCCGCGTGCAGGTTCTCGTTCGCGATAACAATGTCGATCAAGCCCTCAAGGCGCTGAAGAAGAAGATGCAGCGCGAGGGGATTTTCCGCGAGATGAAGCTCCGCGGACATTACGAAAAGCCCTCCGAGAAGAAGGCCCGTGAAAAGGCCGAAGCCGTGCGCCGCGCACGCAAGCTGGCGCGCAAGAAGTTGCAGCGCGAAGGCCTGCTGCCGATGAAGCCGAAGCCGGCATTCGGTGCTGGTCCGGGCGGTGATCGTGGCGCGGGCGGTCGTGGCGCCGGCGCGGGTCCCCGCGCTCCGCGCTAAGACGACATTCCATCCGAATAAAAAACGCGGGCCTTTGGCCCGCGTTTTTTATTTCGGCTATCCAGTCGCCGACACGCCTACCGCGGCAGCACCGCCTGGAAAACCGATTTGGCAGCCGACAGCACGTCGTCGGCGACGGTCGTATCGTGGGCACGCACCGACGGGATTGAAGCGCTCGCCTGAAGGTCGAGCGGGCGCGCAGCGTCCGGGATATTGGCAGGCGGGATCGGCCGCCGCGGATCGAGAGGCTGGGTGTCAGGCTGCATCTGCGGGTCGGGAGTTTCCACCCGCGGCGTCGACACCATGATGGCCGGCGGCAGCGGCTGAACCGAAGGTGCCACCACACGCGGTGCTTCCTGGACCGCCACGCGCGGCGGCTCCGGCTGACGAGGCGCGGTTTCCTGAGACCGGGCGGCCTCCTGCGGACGCTCGCTCGTTCTCGTTCCGCGCAGACGCTCGATCGCGGCGCGTGCCAAGTCGGTCGCATCGCGGCGCTCATCAGGACTGGTTGTTGCCTCGGCCGGGGTGAGCTTGGCAACCGCCCTCTCCCGCTGGACCTGGGGATGCCGCTTCGGCTCCGCCGGCTGGCTCGCGGCCTCGACCGGCTTCTCGGCCTTCTTCACCTTTTCGACCGGTGTCCGCTCGATCGCCTTCTCGGAAATTCCCTTGGCGTGAACGCCGTCCTCGGGAACGTTGGCGACGTGCGTGGAAGCGTCGGACGCTGCAGACGCTTCAGTTGCGGTCTTGGCATCGGCCGCCTTGACCGGCTGTGCAGTCGAGACGGCGGCAGCAACCGGCGCATCGGCAGGCGTGCCGACGATGTAGTGGTTGACGATGTAGGCGCCCGTAACCGTCGCCACGATCGACGGCAGGATCTTTTCAAGAAAGAATTTTGAGGCGACTTTCAGCATGACCGGCTTCTCCCCGCACTTTCTGATGGGTGAACTTTAGGGCCGATTCAGGGATCAATCGCGACGGATCGGTGGCAAACACCCCATCCGCCGCGATGTTTCATGTCCGGGTGGATCAGAGCAGCTTGATCCGGCCGAAAACCATGAAGCCGGTGAGGTCGCGGCCATAGACCGGCTTCAGATTGTCCGGCAGCACATAGCGGCTGACCAGCCCGCCGATACCGAACTTGGCATGCGCGGTGCGGACGAAATCGTAGATGCCACCCGCCGATACCTTGCCGACCGTGAACGTCCTTCCTTCGAGACCGATAATGTCGTCGGTCAGTTCATTTTCCGCGACCCTCTCGGCACGCATGAACAGGGTCCAGTTGTTTTTCAGGATCGCCGAACTCTCGAACAGATAGGCATCCAGCGTGTCGCCGGAGCTCAGCATCTTGCGGCCCCAGGCTACCGTCGTACTCCACAGATGTCCGTCCCCGAATGGTGTCGTGTAGATCGCCGATGCCGTGAGGCGGTTTTCGCTGACCGACGGAGCAAGCTGCTCCGGCGAATTGATATGTCCGTACGAGACCTGCAGCGACAGTTCGCGAACCGGATTCCAGCTCACGCGTCCGGCAAAGCTGTCCAGATAAGGTCGCTCGATGTCGTAGCGATACTGGTCGGGCTCGCGGCCGCGAAAGGTCGAAGCCTCGAATTTCCAGTTGTCGAGGACAACGCCCGCTGTCACCACGCCGAACGTAATATGCGTCGAATCCAGCCAATGATGGCTGATCGGCGCCTCCGGATTGTCCATGCCGCTCAGGCGATGCATGAACGCCGGCGGGCCAAGCGCAGGTTCGCCGGGCAGACCGCCATAGATGAAGACGCTCGAATTCGCGGTGATGTTCCGGCTGTACGTCGCCGCCAGCTCCATGAACAGATCGTGCGGATGCTGGCGATCGACCAGATGGGAGACACCGTCGGCGGTCTCGCCGGTTGCAAGCAGCAGCGGATAGCCGCTCGCGCCCATGAACGGTTCCGGGGACAGCATGGCCCGCACGCCGAAGGTGCCGTCACCCAGCGGACGTTGCGCCATGGTCATAAGCATGCCGCTGACGAACGTCTTGTCCGCGCCGCGCGGACCCGGCTGGCCAACGTAGTTCAGATTGATGGAGCCATGGGTCATCACGCTCCATTCCTCGAGCTGGCGATGCAGGCCCTCGTGAGGCGAGGTGTCCGGCTGCCAGCTCGTTCCTGACGCCTCACGCGTCATCATGTAAGGCCCGAGGAAGCCGGTCATGGCGCCGTGGCCGGACATCCCGTGATCCATATGTCCGGAATCCATCGTTGAATGATCCATTTCTGTCGCGGTGGCCGGCGCGGCAGGCTTTGGCATCGCCGTCGGATGCTTTCTTTTCGTTTGGTGTACGGATCCGGAACGGTGGGATACGTGATCTGACGCGACATGATCCATGTGCATGTGATCGGGCATTTCCTCGCCCGAAGCCGCAGACGCCAGAGTCAGCAGGATAACTGCGAGGCACGCGCGACGGCGGCCCCAATGAAGCGAAACGTGTGACATGATTTCCTCGAAACAAACGGACGCATTGCCGCACCAGCGGCGGCGGTCAGCGAATGGCGCAAGACGCGCTCATGCAACGAGGATGGGAACTCCTGGATCGACTCCGACGGCCACCGCCGGACAAATCTCCTCCGCAAAGGCATGGAGGAAGCGATGGCCGAAGCGCTCCGGAATGGCGCCGCGGGCCGATGGCTGCATCACTGGCGTCGCGCACATCCCGCAGTTCAGGCACTTGCAGATATCGAACGCGGCCTTGTCACGATGCTCATGACGCTGTGACGGCATCGCAACCTGGTCGCTGTCATGGATATGCGACGTCATATCCATGGTTGTGGCCATGTCATGATGGTGATGCACGGATGCAGGCGGCTGCGACGTGGTTGCGCAAGGCATCGCATGCGCAACCGGCAGTCCAGCGGCAAGCAGCGCCGCCGAGAGAATGACCACAAGACAGCGTCGCAAAATCCCGCCCATGGGATCATGATATTCGCATCTTGCCGTCTTGACCAGACGGCGCGTCGCTACGGCTTCAGTTCGATCTCCAGAAACACGATCTCGCTGGCGGTTTCGTTCAGCACGTCGTGCTGAACGCCGGCCTTGCGGAAATAGGATTTGCCGGTCGCGATCTGCGATTTGGACCGGCTGCCATCCGGGGCCACAATGGTCATTTCGCTGGTGGTGATGGGAACGATCACGTAGTCCATTTCATGGGTGTGCGGGCCCGTGGCACTGCCCGGCACCAGCCGCCACTCGGTCACGCGGACCTCAGGGGTGTCCTGCTGAACGTCGGATTTCGCTGCAAGCATCACTCGACTCCATTCGTGAGATTGTTCATGGCACAAAGACCATGAAGATATAGATCGCGAACACCACGATGTGGATCATTCCAAACAGGATATTGGTCCGTCCGGTTCCAAAGGTCAGCATGCTCAGCAGAAATGTCATACCGAGCAGGATCATCTTCTGCGCGCTGAGACCGAGCTCGAGCGGCTTGTCCATGATGTAGGCCGCGACCGCGACGGCCGGAATCGTCAAGCCGATCGTTGCCAGCGATGACCCGAGCGCGAGATTGATGCTCTTCTGCAGATCGTTGTGACGCGCGGCCGAAATCGCCGCGACGCTTTCCGGCAGCAGGATCAGGAGCGCCACCAGCACGCCGGCCAACGCTTCCGGCGCGCCGACGAGCGCGATTCCCGCATCGACAACCAGCGAAAATTTCTTGGCCAGAAGCACAACGGCAAGCAGCGAGACCATAAGCAGCACGACACTCAGAGTGAGCATGCGGTTCGGCATTTGCCCGGCGCCGTCATCGCCGCTGCCATCGTCGATAACGAAGTAATCCCGATGCAGAACGGTCTGCGTATACAGGAAGACGGCGTAGAGGATGATGGTCACGACGCTGACGAAGCCGAGCTGCAGCTCCGAATACAGCGGCCCCGGCGTGGACAGCGTGTAGTTGGGCATCACCAGCGTGATCGTCGCGAACACGATCAACACGCTGAGATAGACGTTGGTGCCGGTTACCCGGACGTCCTGCTCGCGAAAGCGCAATCCGCCGGTCAGGATGCAAACGCCGACGAGCCCGTTGCAGACAATCATGACCACTGCGAACACGGTGTCGCGCGCCAGCGCCGGCACCGCCTTGTCGCCCAGCATGATGGTCGCGATCAGGGCGACCTCGATGATTGTAACTGCAAGCGTCAGCAGCAACGTGCCGTAGGGCTCGCCGATCCGCTCCGCGATCACCTCGGCATGATGCACGGCGGCGAAGACGGTGCCGAACAGGATCACCAGCAGAACGGCGGCGATGACAAGGCCGCCTGCCGTGGGCGTGAACGTGACGCCAAGAATTTCCGAGCTCGCAAAAAGCATAACGGCCAGCGCGGGGAAAACCCACGCTGACCGCGGCATTGAGCTATGCGAACTCATCAGATCGAAGCGGCGCTATCTGGCGCGTTTCTTGACGGATTTCCTGGTGCTCTTCTTCGCCTTCTTCACCATCTTCTTCTTTTTGACGGTCTTCTTCTTGGGAGCGAGGTATTCGCCGACCTTTCTCGAAGAATGGCCGACCGCCTTGACGGCGGCACGCAGCCGCGCGGGCGTCACCTTGAACTTCTTCGACCAGTAGCTGACCTCATAGGGTTGGCTCAGCGCGATCAGCGCCCGATCCCGCGCCTTGTGCTTCTGCAGCTTGAGATAGGCTTCGACCTTCTTCGCAGAGTGTCCAGCGGCCTTGACGGCTGCCTTCAGCTTGGCCGGTGTGACCTTGAACTTCTTGGACCAGTAACGGACCTCGTAAGCCTCACTCAATGCGATCAAGCGTCGATCGCTTCCTCCACGCTTCGCCTTGTTGTCAGCCATGTCGGTCTCCCGCTGTTGAACGTCGCCGTATTACATCGCCTTGACGATATTCTCCGTCATCTTCTTGGCGTCGCCAAGCAGCATCATGGTGTTGTCGCGATAGAACAGTGGATTATCGATGCCAGCGTAGCCTGACGCCAGCGAGCGCTTGATGAACATCACCGTGCCGGCCTTCCAGACCTGCAGCACCGGCATGCCGTAGATCGGTGAGGTCTTGTCCTCTTCCGCTGCCGGGTTGGTGACGTCGTTGGCGCCGATCACGAAAGCGACGTCGGCCTGGGCGAACTCGGAATTGATATCCTCGAGTTCGAACACCTCGTCATAGGGCACGTTGGCTTCGGCGAGCAGCACGTTCATGTGGCCGGGCATACGGCCCGCGACCGGGTGAATGGCATACTTGACCTCGACGCCCTCTTTCTTGAGGTTGTCGGCCATTTCGCGCAAGGCGTGCTGCGCCTGCGCCACCGCCATGCCGTAGCCCGGCACGATGATCACCTTCTGCGCGTTCTTCATGATGAAAGCCGCATCGTCGGCCGAGCCAAGCTTGACCGGACGCACTTCGCCGCCGGCGCCACCACCGGCCGCGGCGGTCTCGCCGCCGAAGCCGCCGAGGATGACCGAGATGAAGCTGCGGTTCATGGCATGGCACATGATGTAGGACAGGATCGCACCGGAGGAGCCGACCAGCGCGCCGGTGATGATCAGCGCCGAATTGCCCAGCGTGAAGCCGATGCCGGCGGCGGCCCAACCCGAATACGAGTTCAGCATCGAGATCACGACCGGCATGTCGGCGCCGCCGATCGGGATGATCAAGAGCGCGCCGAGCGACAGCGCGATAATGACGATCAGCCAGAAATCCATCGCGCTGCCGGACATCACCAGACCGACGATGAAGAAGATCAACGCAAGGCCGAGCACGATGTTGATGATGTGCCGCGCCGGCAGGATGATCGGCGCGCCGCTCATCCGGCCCGACAGTTTCGCGAACGCGATCACCGAGCCGGTGAAGGTCAGCGCGCCGATGGCGACGCCGAGCGACATCTCGACCAGGCTCTGCGAATGGATGTGACCGGGCGTCCCGATGCCGAACGCTTCGGGCGCATAGAACGCGCCGGCGGCCACCAGCACCGCCGCCATGCCGACCAGCGAGTGGAACGCCGCGACCAGTTCCGGCATCGAGGTCATCGGCACGCGGCGCGCGATCACGGCACCGATGCTGCCACCGATGGCGACACCGAGGATCACAAGCAGCCACGCCGTGCCGTCCGCCGGCGGATGCGTCGCCAGCGTTGTGGCGACCGCGATCGCCATGCCGATCATGCCTAGGAAATTGCCCTGACGGCTCGAGGCCGGACTCGACAGCCCGCGCAGCGACAGGATGAACAGAACACCCGCGACCAGATAAAGCAGTGCAGACAGATTGGCGTTCATCTCAGGCCCCCTTTGTCTCCGTCACCACGAGGTGAACGCCGCTCACTTCTGCTTCTTCTTGTACATCGCCAGCATGCGCTGGGTGACGAGGAAGCCGCCGAAAATGTTCACGCAGGCGAAGACCAGCGCCACGAAGCCGAAGCCCCGCGCCCAGCCCGAGCCGCTCGAGATCATGCCGACGCCGACCGCGAGCAGCGCGCCGACCACGATCACCGACGAGATCGCGTTGGTGACCGACATCAGCGGCGTATGCAGCGCCGGGGTCACCGACCACACCACGAAATAACCGACGAACACGGCCAGCACGAAGATCGACAGCCGGAACACGAAGGGATCGACGGCCTGCGCGATATGCTCCATGGCGAAGCTCCTTATTTCGGCTGAAAGTTCGGGTGGATCACCGCGCCGTCCTTGGTCAGCGCGGTGGCCTTGACCAGTTCGTCGTCCCAGTTCACCGCCAGCGCCTTGGTCGATTTATCGATCAGCGTCTCGATGAAGGAGAACAGATTGCGCGCATAAAGGCCCGACGCGGAGGCCGCGACACGACCTGCGACATTGGTGAAGCCGACGATCTTCACGCCATCGATGTCGACGATCTCCCCGGCCTTGACGCCTTCGACGTTGCCGCCGCGCTCGACCGCGAGGTCAACCAGCACCGAACCGGGCTTCATCGACCTGACCATCTCGGCGCCGACGAGTTTTGGCGCCGGACGTCCGGGGATCAGCGCCGTGGTGATGACGATATCCTGCTTCTTGACGTGCTCGGCAGTGAGCGCGGCCTGCTTGGCCTGATACTCCTTCGACATTTCCTTGGCGTAGCCGCCGGCGGTCTGCGCGTTCTTGAATTCCTCATCCTCAACGGCGAGGAATTTGGCGCCGAGGCTTTCCACCTGCTCCTTGGTGGCAGGCCGCACGTCGGTCGCGGTGACGACCGCACCGAGACGGCGTGCCGTTGCGATGGCCTGAAGGCCGGCGACACCGACGCCCATCACGAACACTTTTGCGGCGGGCACCGTGCCCGCCGCGGTCATCATCATCGGAAAGGCGCGGCCGAAGGCTTCGGCCGCTTCGATGACGGCGCGGTAGCCGGCGAGGTTCGCCTGACTGGACAGCACGTCCATCACCTGCGCACGCGTGATGCGCGGCATCAACTCCATGGCGAAGGCGGAGACGCCGGCATCGGCAATGGTCTTGAGCGCCGCCTCGTTGCCGTAAGGGTCCATGATCGCGATGACGAGCGCGCCGCGCTTGTAGCGCGAAAGCTCGGACGCCTCCGGCCGCTTGACCTTGATGACGATGTCAGCGTCCTTCAGCGCGTCCGCGCTGACGATAGCTCCGGCGGCCGAGAATTCGGAATCCGGCAAGCCGGACTTCATCCCCGCACCTGGCTCGATTGCGACTTCGGCGCCCAGCGCCTTGAACTTCTTCACCGTGTCCGGCGTCGCAGCCACCCGCGGCTCGGACGGGTCGACTTCCTTCGCAATCGCAATCTTCATGACGCCTCCCGCAGCCCAGTGTCCCGAGTCCGAAGTTCGCCTCAACCGCCACACTAGGACCACGGATGACTAAATCATCAGCCGCGCCGCGAGTGAAACGGAATTTCAGGACGGTCAGACGAACGACCGGAAAATCAGGTGAGGAAGATCGCCATCAAGGCCAGGATCACAACGACGGTGGCGGTGCCGTACTTCACCAGCCTGATGAAGCCCTCATAGGTCGCCTCGTGCGCCACATAATCGTTTCCATCCGCCGTCGTGTAAGCCACTTCGTTATGTGCCACGTCAAATCTCCAGCCAAAGGGTCGTATTACCGGTGGAATTACCGCAAACGCGATGTGAGGGCAACGGCGGCAGGTCTTCCGAAATGTCGAGTGTCCGCTGATTTTTTATTCAGACATGCCCGCCGATCATGCATCGCCGCAGGCAAGCCCGTGATGCCCGTTTGATTCGGCGACGACCTCGATCGCTCTGATAGCCGGCCCCGACCCGGCCGCGCATCGCCAGTACGTTCCCAGCCAAGCCGGCATCTGGCGGACCGGAACATCTTTTGCCGGCACAGTTTTTTCAATTTAGAATCATTCCAGACTACAACTCGCCAAGCCGTCATATCCGTCTTGTCACCGTCACGGACACACCCGTACCATCGCACCAACGGCATGGCTTGGGGGCGAGTTCAGTCGTTATCAGCGGCCGGCGAATAGCAGACGTGCGCCGGTCCGCAAGCAGCCTTCCCCTCATGCAGGCCAGGCGCCTTGTGGCCATCCACGCTGGCCAGAGCGCTCAATAATGGCGTGGGGAGAAAACCACATGTGGAATCAAGTCTACAATCCGTTCGGCAATGCTGCGTTGTCGACGATCGCGGCTGCGATACCCGTCGTCACGCTGCTCGTTCTGATCGCCAGCGGCAAGGTGAAGGCCCACATCGCGGCAATCGTGGCACTCATCGTTGCCAACCTCATCGCGATCTTTGCCTTCACCATGCCGGCAGGCATGTCGATCCGCGCCTCGATTCTGGGTGTGGTCACCGGCTTCTTCCCAATCGGCTGGATCGTTCTCAACGTCATCTTCATGTACCAACTCACGGTCGCATCCGGCCGGTTCGAGACGCTGCAACGCGCGGTTGGCGGCGTGACCACCGACCGCCGGCTGCAGCTTCTGCTGATCGCGTTCTCGTTCGGCGCCTTCTTCGAGGGCGCATCGGGATTCGGCACGCCGGTTGCGATCACGGGCGCGATCCTGATCGGCCTTGGCTTCTCGCCGCTGGCAGCGTCAGGTCTGTCGCTGATCGCAAATACCGCACCGGTCGCCTACGGCGCGCTGGGAACGCCGATCCAGGGACTGGCCTCCGTCACCGGCCTCGATCCCTATCTGCTCGGCGCCATGGTCGGCCGGCAATTGCCGATCTTCTCGCTGATCGTACCGTTCTGGGTGGTGTGGGCGTTCGCCGGCTGGAAAGGCATGAAGGAAGTCTGGCCCGCGATTCTCGTCACCGGCGTGTCGTTTGCGGTCCCGCAATTCCTGATCTCGAACTACGTCAATCCGTGGATCGTCGACATCGGCGCATCGCTGATCTCGATGGCCTGTCTGATCGGCTTCCTGAAGATATGGCAGCCGAAGAAGCTGTGGACCTCACCGGCGCTGCGCAGTCACGATATTTCCGCCGATCTCGCCAAGGCGGACATGAGCACGACCATGCCGAAGCTGACCTCGGCCGAGATCTGGTCGTCGCTGGTGCCATGGATCATCGTCTGCATCGTGCTGCTGATCTGGGGCACGGGCGGATTCAAGGCGGCGGTCAATCCCTGGGCCACCTGGAACTACGCGGTGCCGGACCTCGATAAGGTGATCATGAAGGTCGCGCCGATCGTTCCGAAGCCCACGCCGGAAGGCGCGGTGTTCTCCTTCACCTGGCTGTCCTACACCGGCACCGGGATGCTGATCGCAGCGATCATCTCCGGCCTGGTGATGGGTTTTGGGCCAGGCAAGATCCTCGCCGTCTACGGCCGCACCCTGAAGATCTGCGCGGTCTCGCTGATCACCATCTCGGCGATGCTGGCGATCGGCACCCTGACCCGCCTGTCGGGCATCGACGCTACCCTCGGCCTCGCCTTCGCGGCGACCGGCGTGCTGTACCCGTTCTTCGGCACTCTGCTCGGCTGGCTCGGCGTGGCTCTGACAGGATCGGATACCGCCTCCAACGTGCTGTTCGGCAATCTGCAGAAGATCACCTCGCAACAGCTCGGCCTGTCGCCGATCCTGATGAGCGCGGCGAACTCCTCAGGCGGCGTGATGGGCAAGATGATCGACGCGCAGTCGATCGTCGTCGCCTCCACGGCAACCAACTGGTACGGGCATGAAGGCACCATCCTGCGCTTCGTGTTCAAGCACTCGATCACGCTGGCATGTTTGGTCGGCCTGTTCGTGATGCTGCAGGCCTACGTTCACCCGTTCACCGAGATGGTGATCAAGTAGGGCTGGTCTTGTCAAACAAGGAAATCCCCGCGGTTCGCACCGCGGGGATTTTTATTTGTGACACCTTGGAGGCCAGTTGTTTGTTTTACGCCTCGACTAAATCAGGTCGGCCAATGGCCTACTCCCAAATGCCTATCCCATGGCCTCCAGCTCATCGATCATCCCGGCGATGACCGACAACCCACCGTCCCAGAACTTGGGATCCTTGGCATCGAGCCCGAACGGCTTCAGCAGTTCCGAATAATGCTTGGTCCCGCCGGCCGCGAGCATCGCGAGATAGCGCTCCGCGAACCCTTCCGAGGCGTGCTCATAGACCGCGTAAAGCGAATTCACGAGACAATCGCCGAAGGCATAGGCGTAGACGTAGAACGGCGAATGGATGAAGTGCGGGATGTACATCCAGAACGTCTCGTAGCCCGGCTTGATCTCGATCGCGGGTCCGAGGCTCTCGCCCTGCACGCTGAGCCAGAGCTGGCCGATGCGCTCGGCGGTGAGTTCGCCGTTCTTGCGCTCGGTATGGACGGCGCGCTCGAAGGTGTAGAACGCGATCTGCCGCACCACGGTGTTGATCATGTCCTCGACCTTGCCGGCCAGCAACGCCTGCCGCTGCTTTGCGTTCCTGGTCTGCGCCAGCAGCCGCTTGAAAGTCAGCATCTCGCCGAAGACTGATGCCGTTTCCGCGAGCGTCAGCGGCGTCGGCGCCATCAGCGCGCCGTTCTTCGCGGCCAGCACCTGATGCACGCCATGGCCAAGCTCATGCGCAAGCGTCATCACGTCGCGCGGCTTGCCCTGATAATTCATCAGCACATAAGGGTGCGCCGACGGCGTGGTCGGATGCGAGAACGCACCGGGTGCCTTGCCGGGGCGCACCGGCGCATCGATCCAGCGATCGGTGAAGAAACGCTCGGCGATCCCGGCCATTTGCGGCGAGAAATCGCCATAAGCCGTCAGCACCATCTTGCGCGCATCGTTCCAGGAAATGGCGCCGGTCGCCGCGAACGGCAGCGGCGCGTTGCGGTCCCAGTGCGCGAGCGTCTTCTTTTTGAACCAGCGCGCCTTCAGCGCGTAGTAGCGATGCGACAGCCGCGGATAGGCCGCACGCACCGACGCCACCAGCGCATCCACCACCTCGCGCTCGACACGGTTGTTGAGATGGCGGGAGTCCGCGACGTCCTGAAAGCCGCGCCAGCGATCGGAAATGTCCTTGTCCTTGGCGAGCGTGTTGGTAATCAGCGCGAAGGCGCGCTCGTTGGCCTTGAAGGTCTTTGCCAGCGCCTGCCCGGCCGCCTTGCGCTTCTCCGGCGCGCGGTCCTGCAGCAGATTCAGCGTCGGCTCGATCGCAAGCTCCTTCGCCCCGACTTTGAAGCGCAATCCGGCGATGGTCTGGTCGAACAGCCTGTTCCAGGCGGAATATCCCGTCTGCGATTTCTCGTGGAAGAGTTGTTCGATACGATCCTCGAGCTGATACGGCTTGTCCTTGCGGCTGTCCTCGATCCACGGGCGATAGTGCCCGAGTTCGGGCGTCTGCATGGCTCGCTCGATCACGTCGTCGTCGATGCGATTGAGTTCGAGCGCGAAGAACAGCAGATGCACGGAGGCGGCCGTCAGCCGCTCCGATACGTCGCCATAGAACTTCGAGATCGCGGGATCGACGCTGTCGCCGGCATGGACCAGGCCGGCATAGGAGCCGAGCCGGCCGGCCAGATCGTCGATCGCCTCATAGCGGCGCACCGCCTCCGCCAACCATTTACCGCCGTCCGGCTTCGCGGTCTCTTCCGCGAGCTTGCCTTTGTAGTCGGCCTCGAACGCCTTGCAGTCCGCATCGACCTTGTCGAGATCGCGCGTCACTTCGGGCGCACCGATCCCCGCATAGAGGTCAGCCAGATTCCACTCCGGAAGATGTCCGGTGCCGGATTTGGCGATCGCAGCAGGCTTCCTGACCGGGGCCTTGCGCGATGGCGCGGATTTGCGCGAAGCGGACGATTTGCGTGAAGCAGAGGACGAACGCGAAGCCATTATCGATCCAGACCTTGTCTATGAATGCCGATCACCAAGAAGACTGTCGCAACATGACAGCCCGGCGACAAACCTTAAGAGCGCATTAATCACCGTCCGCCAGAGTGCCCCGATTCGGTACAGATAGTTGTAGCGTGCGGGGAATGCCATGACTGCCACCATTTTGATCGCCGACGATGACGCGGTCCAGCGCCGGCTCGTCGAAAACATGGTGCAGCGGTGCGGCTATGAGACCATCGTGGTGGAGAGCGGCGATGCCGCAATCGCCGCGCTGACGGCGACGGAGGGCGCGGCGATCGACGCCCTGATCCTCGACCTCGTGATGCCCGGTCTCGACGGCATGGGCGTCTTAGCGAAAATCCGCGAAGCCGATCTCAACGTCCCCGTCATCGTCCAGACCGCCCATGGCGGCATCGACAATGTGGTATCGGCGATGCGCGCCGGCGCCCAGGATTTCGTGGTCAAGCCCGTCGGCATCGAGCGGCTGCAGGTCTCCTTGCGCAATGCGCTCAATGCCAGTGCCTTGAAGGGCGAATTGCAACGCATCCGGCACAGCCGCGAAGGCCGCCTCACCTTCGCCGACATCATCACGCGTAGCGACACCATGGCCAACGTGATGAAGGCGGCGAAGAAGGCCGCGAGTTCGTCGATCCCGGTGCTGATCGAGGGCGAATCCGGCGTCGGCAAGGAATTGTTCGCGCGCGCGATCCACGGCACCAGCGACCGCAGCACAAAACCGTTCGTCGCCGTGAACTGCGGTGCAATCCCCGACAACCTCGTGGAGTCGATCCTGTTCGGCCACGAGAAAGGATCGTTCACCGGCGCGACCGAGCGTCACACCGGAAAATTCGTCGAAGCCTCCGGCGGCACGCTGTTCCTCGACGAGGTCAGCGAACTGCCGCTGGCGGCGCAGGTCAAACTGCTGCGCGCGTTGCAGGAAGGCGCGGTCGAAGCTGTCGGCGGGCGCAAGCCGGTCAAGGTCGATGTGCGCATTATCTCTGCGACCAACCGGCGACTGCTTGACCGCGTCAAGGAAGGACAGTTCCGCGAAGATCTGTTCTATCGCCTGCACGTGCTGCCACTGACGATTCCGCCGTTGCGAATGCGGCGCGACGATATCCCGAACCTGCTGCGGCATTTCCTCGCCCGATTCTGCGCCGAAGAAAACCGCGCCATCAGCGCCATCAGCGGCGAAGCGATGGCCGGGCTGACGCAGCTCGCCTGGCCGGGCAACATCCGTCAGCTCGAAAATGCGGTTTATCGTGCCGTGGTGATGAGCGAAGGCGACCAACTGGACCTCTCGGATTTTCCACTGATCGGCGCGCAATCCGTCGACGGTACTGAATCGATCGGCGCGCCGCTGGTCATCGAACCGGTTCTCCATCCCACCGCACCTGAAGTCGTATCAGGTAACGAAATACCGATTGCGCCCCTCTCCGCCGTAGGCAGCCTTGCGATGCTCGCCAACGACGGCGAAGTGCGCGCACTGGAAGAGATGGAAGCCGATATCATTCGCTTCGCGATCTCACACTATCGCGGGCAGATGTCCGAGGTGGCACGACGTTTGAAAATCGGACGCTCGACGCTCTACCGCAAGCTCGACGACATGGCTGCCAACGAGGAACAGCCTTGAGTCTTGCGGCGTTCATCGCATAGGAGAATGCGATACGCGCATGAACCGTTGCGGGTTGGTGACAGACCAATGGAAAACGCCTGCTGAAAACGCGCAGCGCGTTGCAAACAATACATTTTGCGGTCAGTTTGTCGTGAGTTGCCCTCTGTGGCGCTAGCTGCCCGAATCGGGCGCGTGTAACGTCCGTGCATGAATCGCGGTACGCCGGAATCAAGGCTTGGCGAACGCAGGACGAAATCATCAGAAAATTGTTCCACGCCGGGACAGTTTCACCCAAGGGGTGCGAGAATGCGAGACTACTCGACTAACCGGACCGGATTCGATCGGGTCCTGATGGCCGTTGCAGCAACGTTCCTGACAGTCTCCACCTCAGCAGCCCTTGCCCAAACGGCCCCAGCGACGAAGAGCGCCGCGGAACTCGCGATCGATGCCGCGGTCCCGATGCCGGAACCTGCCAATGTTCCGCCGCCGACCGCCTCCGATTTCAAGATGGACAACGTGCCTCCGGCGCCGGCGGTTGCGGACGCATCGAAGCCGGCTGACACCAAGGCTTCCGAGGTCAAGGCTTCCGAGGTCAAGGCTTCCGACGTCAAGGCTCCCGAGGTGAAGGCGTCCGACGCAGGCACCTCGCCCGATACCAAGGCTTCACCCGACGCGAAGGCTTCCGACACCAAGGCCGCAGAGACAAAGCCAGCAGATGCCAAACCGGCCGAGACCAAGCCGGCCGACGTCGCGACCGCCCCTGCGGACAACACCCAGACCGACGATACGAAGAAGGACGCGACCGCGACGATCACCCCCGCTGTCACGCCGCCGGCGGCGACCGCCACCGCTCCAGCGGCCGAGCCGCCGAAAGAGCCTGTAAAGGCGGCAAGCAATGTCGCGCCGGCTGATCAGCCGGTGGCCGACAAGCTGCACGAACTGCTCGACAGCAAGGCCACCAAATTCTTCGACCGCAAGGCTGAGCGCACCGCGATCGAAGCGTTCTATACGGCGCGCAGCTATGCGCCGCTGTGGACCGAGGGCGGTCAGTTGAACGCGACCGCAAAAGGCGTGATCTCGCGCCTCAAGGATGCTGGCGCTGACGGCCTCAATCCGACCGACTATCCGGTGCCTGACTTCGCCGCAGCGACGACGCCAGATGCGCTTGCGGACGCCGATCTCAAGCTGACCGCCAGCATGATGGATTACGCCCGTCACGCCCAGAGCGGGCGGATGCACTGGTCGCAGGTCAGCGGCGACATCCAGTTTCCCGAACATCCGATCAACCCCGAACAGGTGCTGACCAACGTGACGACGTCCAAGGACGCGTCCGCGGCGCTCGACAGCTACAACCCGCCGCAAAAGCTCTATCGCGAGTTGAAGAAGAAGCTCGCTGAATTGCGGGGGACGTCGGAAGGCCCGGTTGTCGAAATTCCCGAGGGTCCAACTCTGGTCTTCCGGAACAAGGCCGAGATGGAAGACGCGCGCGTGCCGCAGATTCGCGCAAAGCTCGGCGTTTCAGCCAATCCGGACGACACTCACTACGATGCCGATGTCGCCGCCGCGGTGCGCGAATTCCAGGGACGCCACAGCCTCAAGCCCGATGGCGTTCTCGGCAACAACACGTTGCGCGCGATCAACGGACCGCGGCGGGACCGCGAGATCGACACCATCATCGTCAACATGGAGCGCTGGCGCTGGCTGCCGCGTGAGCTTGGCGCGCCCTCGCTCGGCAACGCCTATGCGATCCTGAACATTCCGGACTACACGTTGAAGGTGATGCAGCACGGCGCTCAGCTCTGGAGCACGCGTGTCGTGGTCGGCAAGCCCGGGAAACACGCCACGCCGCTGCTGACGGAAACCATGAAATACATCACGGTCAATCCGACGTGGAACGTGCCGCCATCCATCATCTACAACGAGTACCTGCCCGCCCTGCAGCAGGATCCGACAGTGCTGGAACGCATGGGTCTCAAGCTGGAGCGCGACAGCAAGGGTGGCATTCACATCTCGCAGCCGCCAGGCGAGCGCAATGCGCTGGGACGCATCCGCTTCAATTTCCCGAACAAGTTCCTCGTGTATCAGCACGATACGCCGGACAAGTACCTGTTCGCGAAGCAAGAGCGCGCTTACAGCCACGGCTGCATGCGGGTTCAAAATCCGGACCAGTACGCAGCGACGCTGCTGGGCATCGAATTTCCGAACCAGCACTACACGCCGGAAAAAATCCGCAGCATGTATGGCCACAACGAAATCGACATCAAATTCCCGACGCCGATTCCGGTGAACATCACCTATCAGACCGCGTTTGTGGATGCCGCCGGCAAGCTGCAGATCCGCAAGGACATCTACGGCCGCGACGCGCAGATGCTGGCGCTGTTGCGGAATTCCAAAGGCCGCGACCTCGAGGCTGTGATCGCCCACGCCCAGCCGAACTACTCCCGTCCCAAGGGTGACATCCCGCAGGGGGTTGCCTTCAACGACAACAGCGGGTTTGGCGGCGGCTTCAGCAGCGGACCGTCGTTCTTCGAACGGCTGTTTGGCATTCCCACCGCCCCGCCGCCGCATGTCGAGGATCGCCGTCGCCGCGTCTACCGGCGCTGATCCTCAAAAGACGGTTTAGTTGATTAAAAACAAGGGCTTCATCTTCGGATGGAGCCCTTTTAACATTAACCATTGTCCACCCCGTCTTAACTTCCCGGCACTTTTCTGCCATACTCCGGGAGCTAATTGTCCTTTGTGAACAGGCGGGTAAGGTAAATCTCGGATTAACCGGCCTGTCCTACGACTCGAATTCATGACCTTTCGCTACACGGGGTCGCGGAAGGGTCCCTCGACTGATCTCCTCTGGGTGGGCTCATACGTGCTTGCTGGTTTTGCACGCAGTCTGAAATCATCGTCGTTTTTCCAGGCCGGTTACCGTATCGGCCTGTCGTCGCTGTTGCTGCTGGCAGGCGCGGGATCGGTGCATGATGCCGCTGCGCTCAACGAAACACGGACGCTCTCCTTCCATCACACCCATTCCAACGAAGACCTGACCGTCACCTTCAAGCGCAACGGCCGTTACGACGAAGCCGCGCTGAAGCAACTCAATCACTATCTCCGCGACTGGCGCAGCCAGGATCAAACCACAATGGATCGTCATCTGTTCGACATCCTGTGGGAGGTCTACCGCGACGTCGACGCCAAGCAACCGATCAACATCATCTCCGCCTATCGCTCCCCCTCGACCAACGCCATGCTCCGACACCGCTCCGCACACAGCGGCGTCGCTCGTTTCAGCCAGCATATGCTCGGCCACGCGATGGACTTCTTCATCCCCGGCGTGCCGCTCGAGAAGATCCGTTACGCCGGGCTTCGCCTGCAGCGCGGCGGCGTCGGCTTCTATCCGACGTCGGGCTCACCCTTCGTACATCTCGACACCGGGCACGTGCGGCACTGGCCGCGGATGACGCACGACCAGCTGGTGCGCGTCTTCCCGAACGGCCGCACCGTGCACATCCCGTCCGACGGCAAACCGCTAGCCGGCTATCAACTGGCGATGGCCGACATCGACAAGCGGGGACAGAACGCGGATGAGGACGGCGCGGCCCGCGGCAAGCCGTCGAATTTCCTGCTGGCCTTGTTCAAGGGCAAATCTGCCGATGCCGATAACGACGACGAGTCCGACGGCGCCGCGGTTCAGCCGGCAAGCCCGACGCCGGTCGCATCGGCCGCGTCAGCCGAACCGATCCCGATACCCCGATCGAAACCCGCCGCCGCCTTCAAGCTCGCATCGGCGGACGTCCGGGCCGTTCCGGCCGGACAGCCGTCGCAACAGGCCGGACCGAAGCCGCAGACGCCGGCCGACATCATCAATGCGCGTGGCTTCTGGGACGATATGTCGTCGGCCCCGAAGCAGGCCACGCCGCAGCAGGTGATGGCAGCCATCAGCGCCCGCGAGGCGCTGGCCAAGGCTGACCCGCGATCGGCCTCCAGCGTCTCCGAGGCCTTCGAGGCGCTCGCCTACGCGCCGGCTGCCAGAAACACAGGCCGTGCGCGCATCATCGCCGCGTCAGCTTCGATCCCGCCGCTCCGGCACGCTCCGGCACCGCGCGACCCGATGGCGGCCAACGACGTAACCACTGTCGTCGCCAAGGGCGCGCAGGGACAGGGCGCAACGGTCGCCACCTCGCGCCGTTTGGCGCCAGCCGCCGCGCGCGACAGCGATGCCTGGATGCGCGCGATGATCCTCGCGCGAAGCGCAAGCCGCGGCATGTCGGCCACCGTCCTCGGCGATCAGGACATGACGTTGATGCGGGTTTATTTCGTCAAGCCGGATACGGCGATCACGATGACATTCTCCGACGATCCGCAGATGGCTCTCACCTATGATCGTTTCAGCGGGTCAGCGACCGCCCGCCTGACCATGACGTCGTTCGCGATGCAAACCGCCTCGCTGCGCTAGACAGCAGCAGCGAAGCGTCCGCGATTCACAGCATTCCCAGCGCCTGCATGTAGGTTTCCAGGATGGTTTCCTGCTCCTGACGCTCGTTGGCGTCCTGCTTGCGCATCCGCACGATCGTACGCAGCGCCTTGACGTCGTACCCGTTGCCCTTGGCCTCGGCATACACATCGCGGATGTCATCCGAGATCGTCTTCTTCTCTTCCTCGAGCCGCTCGATGCGTTCGATGATGGCCTTGAGCTGATCCTTCGCGAATCTGGTCGCGGGCTCTTCCTTGGCGGCGGCAGCGGTGGCCATCCTGGTACTCCTGAAATCAACGGATGATGGTGGAACGTGGGCTCGGACGAGGTCGCCGCTCACCACGCTTGGAGAATGACACTCCAGAGTGGCAGGTCTGGCGTCAAGGCAGCATCGCGCTCATCCACAGCGACCCACAGGCTCGTGCCGGCTCGAGGTTTGCCGGTGAAGGCAATCAATGACCGCTCTGGCTCTTCTTCATTGCGGCGAGTTGTTCCGGCGACGCGGTGCCCTGATATTTTTCCTTCCAGGTTTCGTAGGGCATGCCGTAGACCGCCTCGCGGCTCTCGTCCTTGCTCAGGGCCGCGCCTTTGGCGTCGGCCTCCTCCTTGAGCCAGTTCGACAGACAGTTGCGGCAGAAGCCGGCGAGATTCATGAGGTCGATATTCTGCACGTCGGTGCGCGCGCGCAGATGTTCGACCAGGCGCCGAAACACCGCGGCTTCCAATTCGGTTTTGGTCTTGTCATCAAGGGCCATGGCGGGTCTCGCTATCGTCTATCGGACATCCCTGTCATATCGGGGTTTGTCACAGATTTTACCATATCGCAGCGCAAATAGCGGTTTGCCGGCCCGAAAATGCGCATCTGGTGGTCCGATTCTAACATTCGCATCCCTTTCAGCAGATGCTTTTGCGAATGTTAGAATCATAAGACCACTAGCAAATATATGGTTCTAGTGGAGTTTTGGATTTGACATTCGCCCCCGGAGTTCGCGGTAAAGGGGGTAGCGAATGTCAAATCCACTCGACTAGCCGTGAAAACCCGGCCCCAACCGTTGACAGGTCGTGACGGGTCACGCGAAATCACCGCGCAACGATATGATGATCAAACCGGATTCGCTTCACCAATCGCCGCTCACATGCCGGGCGCACACCGCAGGCCTCCTGACGGTGTTCGCAATTCTCGTCGCATGTCTGTGGTCGGCACCGGCCGCGGCGGATTTCCGGCTCTGCAACAACACATCGAGCCGCGTCGGGATCGCGCTCGGCTACAAGGATGCCGAAGGCTGGGTGACCGAAGGCTGGTGGAATGTCTCCTCGCGCGCCTGCGAAACGCTGCTGCGCGGAACACTCGTCGCACGATATTATTATATCTATGCTCTTGATTACGACCGGGGTGGCGAATGGTCGGGTCAAGCCTTCATGTGTTCGCGCGACAAGGAGTTTACCATCAGAGGGGTCGATAACTGTCTCGCGCGTGGCTTTGACCGTACCGGCTACTTCGAGGTCGATACCGGAGACCAGCGCGCCTGGACCGTGCAACTGACGGAGTCCGGTGAACAGGGACCGCCGCGCGTGCCTGGAATCCCCGCGCCGTCGCCCGGACTGCCGGGAATGCCCAACGCCCCTAGCGGAGCGCCTCCGGGTGCGTCCGGTCTGCCGCCCGGCACGCTCCCCGGGCACAAGCCATGAGACGTCTGCGCCGTATCAAAATCCTCGCGACGCTTGGACCTGCCTCATCCGACAGCGCCATGATCCGTCGGCTATTCGAGGCGGGCGCCGACGTCTTTCGCATCAACATGAGCCATACGGCGCATGACAAGATGCGCGAGTTGATCACGACGATCCGCAATGTCGAAAGCAGCTACGGTCGCCCGATCGGAATTCTGGTCGATCTGCAGGGTCCGAAGCTCCGCCTCGGCTCGTTCGCGGACGGACCGATCCAGCTCAACAACGGCGAGACCTTCACCCTCGACGCCGACAAGACGCCCGGCGACAAAACCCGTGTCTACCTGCCGCATCCGGAAATCCTGGCCGCGCTACGGCCAGGCCACGCGCTGCTTCTGGACGATGGCAAGGTCCGCCTGATCGTCGAGGAGGCCTCGTCCGAGCGCGCCGTGACCCGCGTCGTCATCGGCGGCAGGATGTCCGACCGCAAGGGCGTCAGCCTGCCCGATACCGATCTCGCGGTTTCGGCGATGACGCCGAAGGATCGCTCCGATCTCGATGCGGCGCTGGAAGCGGGCGTCGACTGGATTGCGCTATCGTTCGTGCAGCGCGCCGACGACATCGCGGAAGCCAAGAAGATGATCCGCGGGCGTGCGGCGGTGATGGCCAAGATCGAGAAGCCGCAGGCCATCGATCGCCTGCCCGAGATCATCGAAATGGCCGATGCGTTGATGGTCGCGCGCGGCGATCTCGGCGTCGAGCTGCCGCTCGAACGGGTGCCCAGCATCCAGAAACAGATGACGCGGCTCGCGCGCCGGGCCGGCAAACCCGTGGTGGTCGCAACGCAAATGCTGGAATCGATGATCCAGTCGCCGGTGCCAACCCGCGCTGAGGTCTCCGACGTCGCCACCGCAGTTTATGAAGGCGCCGACGCCATCATGCTGTCGGCGGAATCCGCCGCCGGAAAATTTCCGGTCGAGGCGGTCTCCACCATGAACCGCATCGGCGAGGAGGTCGAACGCGACCCGACCTATCGTGGCGTCGTCAATGCCCAACGGGCCGAACCGGAGCCGACTGTCGGCGACGCCATCGCCGATGCCGCGCGGCAGATCGCCGAAACGCTCGACCTGTCGGCAATCATCTGCTGGACCAGTTCAGGATCGACCGCGCTGCGCGTTGCCCGCGAACGCCCCAAACCGCCAGTGGTCGCGATCACGCCCAACCTTGCCACCGGCCGCAAACTGGCGGTGGTCTGGGGCGTGCACTGCGTGGTCGCGGAAGATGCGCACGATCAGGACGACATGGTCGATCGCGCCGGCTCGATCGCGTTTCGCGACGGCTTTGCCAAGGCCGGACAGCGCGTCATCATTGTCGCCGGTGTTCCACTCGGCACGCCGGGCGCGACCAACATGGTCCGCATTGCCTTCGTCGGTCCGAACAACGACGCGGATCTCTAGAGTCTGATTCAACTGCGTTCGGGATCGTTCTCTAGCGCAATCCGGTGGTCATCCGCTCGATCTCGTCGATGATCAGATCAGGCACGGCGTTCTGGACCATGTGGCCGACGTCGCGTGGCGCGATCAGCTTTGCACCAGATACCGCGGCGACGAACGGCCGCGCATGGATGTTCAGCGACACCGTCTTGTCCGCGTCGCCATGAATGACGACCGTCGGCACCTTGATGGCGGCATAGCGCGGTGCTTGCGCGACAATCGCGGCCTTCAGCGTGACGAGATCCCAGGCGTTGGCCAGAAATTCGCGCGGACGCAGCACCAGCGAGATCGCAGCATCCTTCACGTAATTCCGCGGCATCGTTTGCGGCAGGAAAACAGCGCGAGTGCCCGGTTCGGCCAGGATCAGTCCGAGCGGCAGCGTGATGGTATAGGCGAGGAGCGGTCCGATCACCGGCGTGGTCACGACCTTGTTGTAGGCGCCGACACCTCCCGGCCACGGATAGGCGACCGGCGCCAGCATGACGAGGCCAGCCACGCGCGCCGGATAATCGAGCGCCATCAGCGAGCCGATCGATCCGGCCCATGAATGCACCACGAAGATAGCGCCGGTCACGCCGAGCTTGCCGAGCGCTTCGTCGATCACCCGGCTCTGAATGGCAGGGGTCGAGTCGGACAGCCGATCACGGCAGCTCCAACCGTGACCCGGCCGATCGATCAGGATGACGCGATGGTTCCTTGCCAGCCTGTCGCCAAGCGGCAGCCGCATCGTTTCCAGATTCGAACTCGCGCCATGGATCATCACGATCGGTGGCCCGGCCGCATCGCGCGGCCCGATGTCGACGACATGGAGACGCGCGCCGGCGACATCGACCATCTCGCCGCTCGCAGGATGCAGACGATTGAGGATCAGCACACCGGCCTGCGTAACCAGCACGAGCCCCGCCAGTGCCGCGGCGATCCCGACAATGATGATGAAAAAAATCCGAAAGGCCTTTCGCACGAATGAGCTACGGAGACGCAAATTGCCGGTTTCGCGGTGGCTCTGCGCCACTAACAATTTATGTCGGGATTTCAGCGCCATCCGGGCCATCCGGCCGGACGGTTATCCACATTATCCACAGGAACACAAACAACCGTACAAAAATTGTTCACGATCTCAGCGGAGAGTGGCGGCGTATGAACGGAGACTTTTACATGACCTATGAAGCAGGCGAAGATGCCATCGATGAGATCGTGGCGTCGTGCAACGGTGATGTTCGCGGCGCGTTGAGAGCGCTGCTGATGGTCAACGAGCATCTGGAAGACGAATTGCAGCGGCTCTATGCGGCGGCGCGCGAAGGCAGCACGCTGCATTGATCGGGCTTTGCCAACCGCGACCTGAACGAGTCAGTCCGGTTCCTTCGGACAGGCACGGATCGTCGATCGGGCAAGCTTTGCGTCGGCGAGCGATTTGTACGGACCGTCTCCGAACCAGATGTCACCGTTGATCACCGGGTTGCTGGTGACGATATCGCACTTGTTGGTGGCGCGGTTGCCCACCACCCAGAACATCCCATCGGCGAGGCACGTGCCTGCTGCGGCGCAAGTGAGGATGACGGCTAGCATCAGCGATTTCATCGTGTCGCTCCGCTCTCGAAAGATCGAGCCAAACCCGCGTTAGCCAGAATTGTTTCGCGTCACAATGTATCAAACATGTTCATGGTTAATTTGCACGTCCATGCGCTGTGACCATGCGAGGGAGTTGTCCCTTTCGTCACGACGCCGCGCGGCTGACAATCAGATGTCGCGGCCCTCGACCTTCTCGGTCAGCGTCTTCACGAGGTCGGGAATGTGCTCGATGTGGGGATTGATCGCTAGCGCCTTGCGGAAGGCATCGAGCGCGCGCCTGTCGTCACCAAGCTCTTGCATGATCATGCCGAGCCCGGCCAGCGCACCGAAGTGGCGAGGTTCACGCACCAGCACCTGCTCGATATCCTCGAGCGAATGCCGGTAATCGTTCTGCATGTAATAGAGCGTCGCGCGCCGGTTCCAGCCTTCGATGTAGTCGGGATGCAACTTGATCACGGCATCGAGCAGTTTCAGCGCGACATCGAGGTGCTTGGTATCCATCGCGACCTTGGAGCGCTGCATCAGGAGCGCGGTGGTGTCGCTCGAGGTCTGACTCCACAATGCCCAGATCCGCGCCTCGACATGCTTGGCGCTGTCCTCATCGGGCGCGGCCTTGAGCGCCCCGAACAGGAAATCGAGCCCGTGGGCGCGATCCTTGGGAACCTGCGGCAGGCTCGCGGGCGGTTGCGGCAGCGATTTTGGCTCGGTGGTTTCAGGCGGCGCGATTTGCGGCGCGTTACGTGGCGGCGCTTGCGCGATTGCGGCCGTGGACGTCAAAGCCCCCGCGCCCATGACCAGAAGTCCGAGGCAGAGATAGGTGAGCGCTGGGAATCTCGAGTGCATTCCGGGAGTCTAGACACAACAAAACGCCCCGCAAAGCGCGAGGCGCGTCAAAGAGCTGTGATGGTGCGACAGCGCGGGCGCGCGTATCAGCCCTGATTAGCCCTGGCGGGCCTTGAAGCGGCGCTGGGTCTTGTTGATGACGTAAACCCGGCCCTTGCGACGAACCAGACGGTTGTCACGGTGACGCGCGCGCAGCGATTTCAGCGAGTTACGGACCTTCATGGGACGTTCCTGATCTTCCAAAGGCCGTGTGCGACAGGCCGAAAAACAGCAAAATGGGCTTTACCCCGGCTTGCGGCCACGCCGCCCGGGACGGCCGGTTTTTAGGCCATGCGACCCCGGAATGTCAATGGAAACGGGCCGATAACTGCCAGTTCGCCGACCGAACCTCTCAGTTTCCGACGAATTCCGCCTCTCCGGGGCGATTTTGGCCCTCGATATCAGGCCGGCCGCGGGAACTCGACCATCGCCTCCCCGGTCGCGACCTTGTCGCCCCGCTGATTCCGCACCAGCACGTCGATCAGCACCCAGCGGGATTTGGCGGTCTCCTGCTTCGACTTGATAACCCCCATCGGCTGAATGGTATCGCCCGGTCTCACCGGCTTGACCCAGCGCGTCTCCAGCCGGCGATGGATCGCGCCGGCGGGATAGGCCCAGTCGGTGATCATCCGCGAGATCAGGCCGAAGTTGTTCATGCCATGCATGATGATGCCACCGAAATTGGTCTTGCCGAAATTTCCCTTCATGTAGTTATCGTCGAGATGCAGCGGGTTGTAGTCGAGCGAGGCATCGCAGAACAGCCGGATCGACTCCCGCGACACCGCGAAGCTCGGTCCTTCGATGCCGTCGCCGGCCTTCAATCCTTCAAACGTCGTCGTCATCGCCTGCGCCTCCCTATTGCGGCCGGATGGTCCAGCCGCGGCCGGAGCAGATCACCTCGCCGCGCTGATTAAAGAAGACGTTGTCGTGCACCACGAACAGCCGCTCGCGCTTGATGAACTTGTCGAGCGCGCGCGCCTGCAGCGTGATGGTATCGTTGGGCCGCGCCGGAATGTTGTAGCTCCAGGATTGTCCTGCATTCACTGTGCCGGGACTGCGCATCCAGTCGTCGGCCGGCGTGCAGGAGAACATCAAGAGGATATGAATCGACGGCGGCGCTATCAGCCCGCCATAGGGCGTCGTCTTCGCATAGGCTTCATCGAAATAAAGCGGATGGGTTTCGCCGACAGATTTGCAATAGAGCGCGATCGCTTCCTGCGTCAGAACGTAGGGAATGGTCTTGCGCGGTTCGCCGGGAACGATGTCGTCCCACATCTTGCGCAGGTTCGCATCCTTCCAGAAGTCGGTCTCGAAAGCTTCCGCCTGCGCCATCCACTCCTCCCGCGATTTTTGATTATCTCTTCAACGCAAGCGAACCCCAGAACGTCGCGGCTGACAATCCCAACGCAAATTTCGTCTTGCGGCAAACCCAAGGCAGTTACGGCAAACCGAAGGCAGGCCTGCAGCGCCGTTTCGAACGGCCGCACACCCCTGTCCGGCCACGATCCGGTCCGGGTCGCGGCCTTGTCAAATTCGTTATATAGTATAATCAATTTGAAACGGCGCCCTGCTCAACCCTTTCGGATGTCACCATGCCCAAATGGAAGTTTCCCGATCTCGACAAAGTCGCGGCCATCGACATCCACACCCACGCCGAGGAGCCCTGCGGCAGCCATGCCGACGACGGCTACGACGATTTCCAGGCGCAGATGGCGGATTACTTCAAGTCGCCGCACAAGCATCCGCCGACCGTGCAGGAAACCGCCGCCTACTATCGCTCGAAGAACATCGCTGCGGTGATCTTCCCGGTTGACGCCGAGCGCGAAACCGGCTTCCGCCGCTACAACAACGACGAGATGCTGCAGATCGCCGCGGAGAATTCCGACGTGCTGATTCCGTTCGTCTCAATCGATCCGCACAAGGGCAAGCTCGGCGTACGCGAAGCGCGGCGGCTGATCGAGGAATACGGCGTCAAGGGATTCAAATTCCACCCGACCATGCAGGGCTTCTACCCGAACGATCGCCTCGCCTATCCGCTCTATGAAGCGATCAACGACGGCGGCGCCATCGCGCTGTTTCATACCGGCCAGACCGGCGTCGGCTCCGGCATGCCCGGCGGCATGGGGATGCGGCTGAAATATTCCAACCCGATGTACATGGATGACGTGGCCGCGGATTTTCCGGACCTCAAGATCATTCTCGCGCACCCGTCCTTTCCTTGGCAGGAAGAGGCGCTGTCGGTCGCGACCCACAAGCCGAACGTCTACATCGACCTCTCCGGCTGGTCGCCGAAATACTTTCCGCCGATCCTCGTGCGCTACATCAACAGCATTTTGCAGGACAAGATGCTGTTCGGCTCGGACTGGCCGGTGATCATGCCGGATCGCTGGATGTCGGATTTCGCAAAGCTCGAGATCCGCGACGAGATTCGGCCGAAGGTGCTGAAGGCCAACGCACGCAAGCTGCTCGGCATGTGAGCCGCGGCTCAGACGTTACACCTCCACATCACCCGCGAGCAGCCGCTGCGCGATGGTGCGTGCGAGAATCTCGTTGGTGCCGTCGGCGATGTTGACGACGCGTAGGTCGTGCCACGCGTGGACGAGACCGACTTCGTTGGTGAGGCCCATGCCGCCGTGGGTCTGCATCGCGCGATCCACCGCGCGAAGCCCGGCCTGCACCGCATACGCTTTCGCCATCGACAGTTCCTTCACCGCCTTGTCGCCCTTGTCGAGCAGCATCGCCGCGTTCAGTCCCATCAGATGCGCGGCGTGCAGTTCGGTGGCGGCCTGCGCCAGCGGCAGCGACACGCCCTGATAGTCCGCGATCGGATGGCCGAACGCGACACGCTGCTTGGCGTAGTCGAGCGCCATTTCCAGTGCCCAGCGGCCCTGCCCCACCGCACGCGCCGAGTTGTAGACGCGGCCGAGCGAAACGCCGTAAAGCGCGAGCTTGAAACCCTCGTCGAGCTGCCCCACCAACTGCCACGGCGCGACGGCGACATCCTCAAGCACCAGCGCGCCCTCGTGGCCGCCGGCATGGCCGAACAGCCGGACCACGCTTTCGACGGAAAAGCCCGGCGCGGCGGTCGGCACCAGGAACCCGCTGATGCCGCCGGCCTTGCGCACGGCCTTCTCCGGGTCGGTGATTGCAAACACGATGCACCACTCGGCGGTCGGCGCGTTGCTGGTCCACAGTTTGCGGCCGGTGATGCGCCAGCCGCTTGCGGTTTTCACCGCGCGGGTCTGGATCATGCTGGCATCGGACCCCGCGCCGGGCTCCGACAGGCCGAAGCACATTGACGTCTCGCCGCGCATCATGCCGGCGAGGCAGCGGCTGCGGGCCTCATCGGTCACTTGGGTAAGCAAACGGCTCGGCCCGAACGCCCAGTGCGCGATCACCCACGGGATAATGGTGCCCTGCCCGCCGAGGCGACGATAAATCGCCTCCCAGGCGACGTAATAAACGAGATGGCCAAGGCCACCGCCGCCCAACTCCGTCGGCGCGCACATCGCGTAGAAGCCGGCCTCCGCCGACAGCATCCGCACCTCGCGGATCAGCGCGCGCACCTCGGACGTATAGCGGCCGGTTTCATCATAAAGCCGACGCTGATCCTCCAGCACTGAACGGTGGCGATCGAGGCGCGGGACGATCTGCGCTTCGACGAACCGCAGCACGCCATCACGCACCGCCAGCACATCCTCCGGAAGATCGAACGCCACCCCGCCCATGTCATGCACTCCTCAACCGCATCGTGATCGCCAACTCATGGAGCGAATCTGACATTCACTGTCCCCATAGCGGCGGGTCCAGGAAACGAATGTCAAATTCAGAGCTCCATTGAAAGTCCTCGCCGGCAACGCGGGTGGCACGAAGACGCATTGGACGGCGAGGTCTCCCCGCAGTAATATTGGCCGAGGGCGCGCCAACGGCTCGCCGGAACAACAAGACACGGCGAGAGCCAGGCGGCGACGGACACAGCGTGGAGGTCCGTTATGAGATCGCACCGGCTTCCTTTCGAAAACAGATGGGCGAGTGGCGAACACGCCTGGCAGTGGCACTGCGAACTGGAGCGGCTCGGTGTGTCCACCGTCCGTATCATGTTCGCCGACCATGAAACGCATCGGACCAAAAAGCACACAGTCATATACGATATCCCGCCCGAGTTCGTTCAGGACTGGCTGGCCTTTCACGACCGTTACGAGGCAAGACGGCAGCACCTCTGGCAACTGATCTTCGTCGCGGTTGCGCTGGCCGCGCTGGGACTCGCGGCGGCAGCATTCCTGCGAGCGTAACGCGATTGCTACGGACTCAAGTTCGGCGCGCCTGCGCAGCATGATGCTCGCCACCCTCCATCGCCTACACGTGACATCGGAAGCCGGGATTGGCGGCCCGCTCGCGACATAATGATGTTAGTCTTGAACAGTCCCGCTCCACGGGAGGCTCGCGGTGTCGCGCTATCGAACCGGAGAACTGCTCGGCGTTGCAATCGTTGCAATGGCGTTGACCTGCAGCGTCCGATCGACCGCGGCTCCTGGCGCTCCACCGCCGCCGAAGCTGGTGACATTCGATGGCCTGCCGGCGCGAGCCGGTCCGCTCACGATGCGCGGTTATCTGAGACGGCCGCCCGGAAACGGCCAATTGCCCGCCGTCGTACTGCTGCACAGTTGCAATAGCAGCGGGCACGACCTCGACGCCCGATGGGGCGCAAAACTGGCGTCCTGGGGTTTTGTCACCCTGACCCTCGACAACCTCAACCTGCGCACTCCCGAGAACACCTGCGGGAGCGGCCTGCCGCCTGATTTCGGCTTCGATGCCTATCGCGCCTTGAATTTCCTGGCGCGTCAGCCGTTCGTCAATCCAGCGAACGTCACGCTGATGGGGTTTTCGCAAGGCGGATACCTCACGCTGTTGTCGACCGAACGGGGCCTGGTCGAGCGGCTGTCCAAATACAAGTTTCGCGCCGCGATCGCGTTCTATCCGCTCTGTACCGGCTTCAAGGGCGTGATGACGGTGCCGACGCTGATCCTGATCGGCGCCCGCGACGACTGGATGCCCGCCGAGGCCTGTCGCACCATGGCGGAAGGCCGTGACGACTGGGGGATTTCACGGCAGAAGAGCAACGGCGCGCCGATCCAGCTCATCGTCTATCCCGACGCCTACCATGCATTCGACATTCCCGAGCTGACGTTGCCGATCGTCTATGCCGGCCATCGTCTGCAATTCGACGAGGCCGCCGCCCATCAGTCGTTCACGGCTGTCCGGCGATTTCTTGATCGCGTCAGCAACGAAAAACCTTGAACGGCGGAATGATCCGGCTTACCGCACGCTGAACGCTCATCGCCGGAACAGGACGACTCATGACAATCAAGGCTGTTGTATTCGACGCTTATGGCACCCTCTATGACGTCCAGTCGGTGGCCGCGATCACCGAAGAGGCCTTTCCCGGTTACGGCGATCTGATCACCCAGATCTGGCGGATCAAGCAGCTCGAATACAGCTGGCTGCGCTCGCTGATGGGCCGCTACGAGGATTTCTCCGCCATCACGCGGGAATCTCTGAACTACACGCTCAAGATTCTTGGTCTGAAATTCGATGCGACCGCCTTCGAGCGGATCATGGACAAGTATGTTCATCTCGATCTCTATCCCGAGGCCCGGCAGGCGCTCGCCGCACTGAAGGGGCGCAAGCTCGCGATCCTGTCGAACGGCTCGTCCGACATGCTCAACGCGCTGGTGAAGAACACTGGCCTCGATAGCGTGCTCGACGCCACCATCAGCATCGACTCCAAACGCATCTTCAAACCGAGCCCGCAAGCCTACACGCTGATCGAGGAACGGCTCGGCGTTAAGCCGACAGAGGTTCTGTTCGTGTCGTCCAATCCGTGGGACGCGATCGGCGCCAAATCGTTCGGCCTGAATGTCGCATGGATCGAACGCGTCACGCCGGAGGCGATGGCATTGCTCTGTCAGAAGAGCGACGTCGTCGCGCCGCTGACGATGTTCAAGGCGCTCCGCATGCAGATGGACGAGATGGATCTGCAGCCGGACCACCGCATCGGCGCGCTGACGGACTTGCCGAAACTCGCCGCAGTCTGATCGGGAACATCCGTTCGAATTCGAGTCAATCTTGAATCGCGTTCTCAAGGTTAAGGATGCGCCGACATTCTCCGGTGCATAGCCGACGCGAACCCTTATGCGGCCATACCGACGGTCTCACCTTGGCGTCCTGCAACGGGGATTCCATGATGATCGACAACACTCGCCACGACGACACAATTTCCGAAACACCGTTCGGTAAGCGGAAGCTGAAGCCCCGCGCCTGTGTCGTCGAGAGTAAGCAGCATGTGCAGTCGCTGCTGTGCGATACGCTGGAGGAGCAGGGTTTCATTCCGCACGCCTGTCCCACGCTGGAAACCCTCGAGGCGTCGCTGCGCGCCGGGTTCCCGGACCTCGTCGTCGTCAGCTTCTCGATGAACGGCATTGCCATGCCGGATACGCTCAACCTGCTAGCGGCCCGCGGCTGCGGCGGACAAGTGTTGCTAATCGGACCTCGTTCCGCGCCCGCGATCGTGGCCGCGAGGGAACTCGGCGAGCAGCTTGGCCTCGGCATGCTCCCCGTTCTCTCGACGCCCTTCAGCGATCGCGACTTGCACGCCTGCGTCGCGACGCTGGCTCCGGTCGAACCGCCGCCGCCTCCCGCGGTCGATGTCGCCGAGGCGCTCGGCGCGGGCTGGCTCGAACTCTGGTACCAACCGAAGATCGATGCGCGCAGCCTCGTGCTCAGCGGGGCCGAAGCGCTGATTCGCCTGCGCCATCCGAACTGGGGCATCGTTCCGCCGGCCTATTTCCTGCCCGACAAGGACGACCCGCATTTCCGGGCGCTGTCGAATTTCGTCATCGGCCGGGTTTTCGAAGACTGGCGCTACTTCGTCGCGAAATCCGGCTCGATCCACATTTCCATCAACCTGCCCCTGGCCTTTTTCCACGATGCGAGTGCGGTCGACGATCTGCGGTCGCAGTTTCCCGATCACCCGGCCTTCGACGGGTTGACCGTCGAGGTCGACGGCAGCGAAGTCGTACAGAATCTGCCGCTCGCGCTCGATACCGCGCAACGGCTGCGATTCCACAACATCGCTTTTTCCATCGATGATGTCGGCACCGAGTGGCCCGCCCTGGCGGCGCTCGATCAATTCCCGTTCTCCGAGATCAAGCTCGATCGCGCATTCGTCGACGGCAGCGCCGCCGGTCGGCTGAAGCGCAGCGTCTGCCGCCAGATTGTGGACATGGCCAAGAGTCATGGCGTCAAGACCGTGGCCGAGGGTGTCGAAAGCCGGGAGGACTTCTTCGCCATGCATGGCATCGGCGTGGACTTCATCCAGGGCTTCCTGTTCGGCAAGCCGATGACCACCCGGAATTTCGCGCGCACGAGCCGGCAGCGGCCGAGTCTCGTCTCCAGCGCCTGATCGGCGATGGCTCGAATTGCGGGCCTCAGGCGGCTTTGCCAAAAGCCTTGCGCAGTTCGCCCTTGGCGTTTTCCAGAACGCGCCGCCGCGACGCGGGCAGATTCTTGCCGGCGCGATTGATGTAAAACACCAGCATCGACATCGCCGAGCGATAGGGACTGCTCTTGCGGCGATGGCTGTGCTCGGCGGAGCGCTTCAGCGATCGAGCGATCGCACTCGCGCTGCGCTGCTTGAAAACGTCGTGCTTGAGATCGAGCGCATCCGAGGTCGCCGTGACGCGGCCGGACCATTTGCGGACAGGCTTATTGCGCCGCGCCGACGATCGCGTTCGCGACTGGATTTTGGTCCGGTGAGGCGACTTGTGAGCTGACTTGCGCGTCGTGGCTCTCTTCGGCATGTTGCCTCCTTGAGTTCTCGTCCGCCCAAACCATCCCCCTGGATAACGACATGAGCCTCGAATCGGTCCGCGCCTTCTTCGCGGAAAAGGCCCCCGACATCGCCGTCATCGAATCCGACAAGAGTTCCGCAACCGTCGCGCTCGCCGCAGAAGCCTACGGCGTGGAGCCGGCACGAATCGCCAAGACGCTGTCGCTGCGGGTCAACGACCGCGTGGTGCTGATCGTCGCGGCCGGCACCGCGCGGATGGACAACAAGAAGATGAAGGCGGTGTTCGGCGCGAAACCAAAGATGCTCGGCCTCGACGAGGTCGCCGACATCACCGGCCACGAGGTCGGCGGCGTCTGTCCGTTCGGACTGAAGACGGCGCTGCCGATCTATTGCGATGTGTCGCTGAAAGCCTTCGACGAAGTGGTGCCGGCCGCTGGCTCGATCAACAGCGCCGTGCGCATCTCACCGGACCGCATGGCGGAGTTGGTCGCCGGCGAATGGGTCGACGTCTGCCAGTCCGCGCCGGCCGCCGCTAGCGAACAGGCGCTCTGATCTGCCCGCGCTGGTGCGACGGCGCGACGTCACCTTGTCCGGGCGCGGGCCTCTGCGCAACGTCCCCCGGCGCCGCTTCGGCATTCGACTCGAAGACCGCCTTGCACGGCGCGCCGAGTTGCTGCTCGTTCTGCCGCAGGCAGGCAACGATGCGTCCGACGTCGGGAATTTCGCTGCCGCACAGCCTGAACACATCGGGCGTGCAGGCCATTTGCTGCGCGTAGGTTCCGCGATATTCCTGGGCGGTGGCGCCCGCGAAGCTTCCACACACAGCCCACACCGACAGGCCGATCGCGAGTTGGTGCATGCGCATCTCGCACCTCCGCATGTCCTTCCTGGTCCCAGTATTGAAAACTACTGGGGCAGCAGGAAGGTTCATTTCGGGCGACAAGATGCTCCTAATCCGGCGTGCGGAACCGGTGCGGGTGCAAGGACAATCGTGTCGCGGCCTGCTTCGGCCGCGACATCAAACGTTGCCAGTCCGGCGTCGCCAGTCCGACTACGGCTTCACGCAGAGCGCAACGATGGAATCGCCCGCAGGTGCGGGACAACGCGCAATGGTTCCGCCAGCCGTCTGCTCGTATTTCGGCTCGTCCGCATTTGACTGGCCGTCACGCGCCTTGTGATTGTTGCAGACTGCGGCGATCATCACTTCATTGGCCGCGCACTGGACCTTGCAGGTATCGGGCGAACTGCAATTCCCCGATGGCGGAACGCGGACATTCACGGCCGTGCCTGCGGGTCCGGCGGGACCCTGTGCACCTGCAGGGCCGGCAGGACCAGCCGGTCCGGTTTCGCCGCGATCGCCTTTTGCACCCGGCGCTCCCGCGGGACCGGCAGCGCCCGCTACGCCGGCGGGCCCGGGATCGCCCTTGGCTCCCTGATCGCCCTTCGGGCCTTCAAAACAGCCTGACAACGTTATCGCCGCCAGACAGGCGACAACCGCCATTCCAATGCGCATGATCCCCTCCCCCTTTTATTTTGGGAAAGTCTCGCCGATTGATCGCCGATGTCAACGCCGCTCGCCCGCAACGATCATGGCATTTCGTATGAGGCGTCGGCAGCCGACCGCTTCGGTCGTGCAAGATGATGCGCGAGATAATCGATCAGCACCTCGACACGCGCCGGGCGCGGGCCGCCGGGCGGCATCACCAGATGCACGGCGCCCTCGACCTGTTTCCAATCCTTGAGAAGAACCTGGACCTTCTTCTTGGAGATGGCATCGCCGATGATGAACTCCGGCAGATCGGCGATGCCGAGCCCGGCCAGCACCGACGGCAGCACGGCCTCGCCGTTGTTGACGCGCAACTGGCCCGACGGACGGACCGTCGCCTGCTCGCCGCTCGCGTTGGTGTAGTGCCAGACGCCGGGTGTCGACAGGTAGGCGTAACCGAAGCAGCGATGCTGGGCGAGATGCATCGGGTGCGTGGGCGTGCCGTATTTCTTCAAGTAGGCCGGCGCCGCCACGGTGTAACGCGGCATCCCGCACAATCGCCGCGCCACCAGTGACGAGTCCGGCAGTCTCGCGATGCGCAGGCCCGCATCGAAGCCTTCGCCGATCAGATCGACCATCGCATCGCTCAAGTGCAGGTCGATCGAGACGTCCGGATATTGCGCGAGGAATCCCGGCAACAGCGGCGCGATCATCTTCACACCGAAGGTCATGGGCACCGCGAGGCGCACCAGCCCGCGCGGCACCGTCGACTGCGCCAGTGCCTCGTTCTCGGCAGCCTCGCCATCGGCCAGCAGCCGCGCCGCCCGCTCGGACAGGTTCTTGCCGGCATCGGTCAACGCCAGCCGCCGCGAGGTGCGGTTGAACAGGCGGGTGCCGAGCCGCTCCTCGAGCCGGCTGACGGCCTTGGACACGGTCGCCTTGGACAGCGCGAGTTCGGCCGCCGCCGCCGCGAACGAGCGCAGCTCCACCACCTTGGCAAAGATCGCCAGCGCCTCGAAATCCGGAAGTTTCGTCATTCGGCCGCCTCGTCGGATAAGACCATTTTTTGAAACAATGAGTTTCAATAGTTTCTATTTATAACCCATGACGGGAGGCTTATCCAGACGCCATCGGAATTCGAACAACGGAGATAGTCCCATGGCCAAGACACTCACAGGCAAGGTTGCCCTCGTCACCGGCGGTTCGCGGGGCATCGGCGCAGCCAGCGCCAAGGCATTGGCCGACGAAGGCGCGGCCGTCGCCATCAGTTACAGCGCCTCTCCCGACAAGGCCGAAGCGGTCGTCCGCGACCTCGAGGCGAAGGGCGTGCGGGCCAAGGCCTTCAAGGCCGATCAGGCCAACACGGTCGAAGTCGACAAGCTCGTGAAGGACGTCGCCGACCACTTCGGCCACCTCGACATCCTCGTGAACAATGCCGGCGTCGCGGTGACCGGCGCGGTCGACGATCCCCAAAGCGACACCAAGGCATTCGATCGTCAGTACGCCATCAACCTCGATGCGGTCGTCACCGCGATCCGGGCGGCGTCGAAGCTGATGGGCGACGGCGGACGCATCGTCACCATCGGCTCCGACATCGCGACCCGCGCCTCGTTTCCAGGCATGGCCGACTACGCCGCCACCAAGGCTGCGATCGTCGGCTACACCAAGGGCGCGGCCCGCGACCTCGGCCCACGCGGCATCACCGTGAACGTGCTGCAGCCCGGCTCGATCGACACCGACATGAACCCGAAGGACGGACCGGGCGCGGAAGCGCAGCGCTCGCTGCACGCGCTGCAGCGCTACGGCAAGCCGGAGGAGATCGCCGCCGGCGTCGTCTTCCTCGCAAGCCCCGGCGCGTCCTTCGTGACCGGCACGGTGCTCAACGTCGATGGCGGCTTCGGCGCCTGACCAACGCTCTCAAGAGATCCAACGCAAGTTGTGAAAGGACACATCATGATCGAACTCAGACCCTTCAATAAGCTCGGCGGCGCCGACCACGGCTGGCTCAAGGCCAAGCATCACTTCTCATTCGCTAGCTATCATGATCCCGACAATATGGGTCACGGCAGCCTGCGCGTCTGGAACGACGACGAGATCGCGCCGAACACCGGCTTCCCGCCGCATCCGCATGCCAACATGGAGATCATCACCTACGTTCGCGAAGGCGCGATCACCCATCAGGACAGCATGGGCAACAAGGGCCGCACCGAGGCGGGCGACGTGCAGGTGATGAGCGCTGGCTCAGGCGTGCGCCATGCCGAATACAATCTGGAGCCGGTGAAGACCACGCTGTTCCAGATCTGGATCGAGCCGACGAAGGACGGCGGCGAACCGGCTTGGGGAGCACGTCCGTTTCCCAAGGGCGATCGCAGCGGCAAGCTCGTCACGCTCGCCAGCGGCTTCAAGTCCGATACCGATGCGCTGCCGATCCGCGCTGATGCACGCCTGCTCGCCACCACGCTGAAGGCCGGCGAGAGCGCGAACTACAGCACGGACAAGGCGCGCAACCTCTACCTGGTGCCCGCGGTCGGTGCGGTCGACGTCAACGGCGTGCGCGTCAATGCACGCGACGGCGCGGCGATCCGCGACGAGGCCAACCTGACCATCACCGCGCTCGAGGATTCCGAAGTGGTGCTGATCGACGCGGCGTAAAGCACCGCTCCAAATCAACCTGATGCGCGGTTTCGCGCCGCGCATCCTTTTCCCAAAACGGAGACCAACAAAATGGCAAAAGTTCTCGTCCTCTATTATTCCGCTTATGGCCATATCGAAGCGATGGCCAATGCCGTCGCCGAGGGAGCCCGCGAGGCCGGCGCGACCGTCGACATCAAGCGCGTGCCCGAGCTGGTGCCGGAAGCCGTCGCCAAGGCCGCGCACTACAAGCTCGATCAGGCCGCGCCGGTCGCGAAAATCGAAGATCTCGCCAACTACGACGCCGTCATCGTCGGCACTGGCACGCGGTTCGGCCGCATGTCGTCGCAGATGGCGAACTTCCTCGATCAGGCCGGCGGCCTCTGGGCCAAGGGCGCGCTGCACGGCAAGGTCGGCGGTGCCTTCTCGTCGAGCGCAACCCAGCACGGCGGCCAGGAGACCACGCTGTTCTCGATCATCACCAACCTGCTGCATTTCGGATTGACCATCGTCGGCCTCAACTACGGCTTTGCCGGCCAGATGGGCGTCAAGGAAGTGACCGGCGGTTCGCCCTATGGCGCGACCACCATCACCGATGGCGACGGCAGCCGGCTGCCGAGCGCGAACGAACTCGCCGGCGCGCGCTATCAGGGCCGGGTCATCGCGGAGACCGCGACGAAGCTGCACGGCTAGAGCGGAATAAGATTGATTGAATCGTCATGCCCGGCTTTATGCCGGGCATCCACGTTTTGAACAGTGGATCAAATAAAATATGGATGACCGGGACATAGGCGAGCGGAAGCGACGCCGTTCCTCACCCGGCCATGACGGAAATGGTACCCCTCTTTGCGCATCTCTCTCTTGTCGAGCGACGCCTTGGCCTGAAATAATCTCTCCCAACAAGAAAATGCAGGGAGCGATCGATGGCCAAGCCGTACGTCACCATGAACCGGAGCGGGCTCTACGAAGATCCACGTGAGGACTGGCTCGCCCTCCATCATGAGGACATCATCGATCCGGCCCGGCCCATCGTCGATCCGCATCATCATCTCTGGGACCGCGACGGACAGCACTATCTCCTGAACGACATCGTCAAAGATGTCGCATCCGGCCACAACATCCTCGCCACCGTCTATGTCGATTGCCGCTCGATGTATCGGGCGCACGGTCCCGATGCGTTCCGCCCGGTCGGCGAAGTCGAATTCGCCAACGGCGTCGCCGCCATGAGCGCGAGTGGCGGCTACGGGCCCGCGGCGATCTGCGCCGGCATCGTCAGCCACGTCGACATGCGGCTTGGCGACGGCGCCCGCGCCGTGCTCGAAGCCGAGATCGCGGCCGGCAATGGCCGCTTCCGCGGCATCCGGCATTCCAGCGCGTGGGATTCCGAGCCGGCCGTCGCCGGCATGTATGCGTCGCGGCCGCAAGGGCTGCTGCGCGATCCGGATTTTCGCAAGGGCTTTGCCCATCTCGCGCCGCTGGGCCTCAGCTTCGACGCATGGCTGCTCCATCCGCAGATCGGCGAGCTCGCCGATCTCGCCCGCGCCTTTCCCACCACCAGCATCACCCTCGATCACTGCGGCGGCCCGGTAGGTCGCGGCCGCTTCGCGGGCCGGCGCGACGAGGTGTTCAGGGAATGGAAGGCCTCGATCGCGGACATCGCAAAGTGTCCGAACGTCGTGGTGAAGCTCGGCGGACTGGCCATGAAGGTTCTCGGCTATGATTTCCACGAGCGCGCTCGACCGCCGTCCTCCGAGGAACTGGCCGTCGCATGGAAACCCTACATCGAAACCTGCATTGAGGCCTTCGGCCCCGACCGCTGCATGTTCGAGAGCAACTTTCCGCCCGACAAGGGCCAGTGCAGCTATCAGGTGATCTTCAACGCGTTCAAACGCGTCGCCGAAGGATATACCGAAGCCGAGAAGACCGCGATGTTCTCAAAGACCGCGGCGCGGGTGTACCGGCTTGACCTAACGAGCGAAGCTCGCTCCTAGGAATTGGGGTGAGAGGATGCGCCGCCTTACGCCGCCTTGGCCTTCAGACTCTGCAGGGCTTCGAGCACCTGGGGATCGAGCCCCGCGCCACCGGCATCGACATGCGCGTAGATCGATCTCAGCATCCGGGGATCCCAGAACTTCTTGATGTGGTCGGCGATGCCGGGAACGACCGTCTCCGGCTTCTGCGACTTGAAGAAGGTGCCAATCTGGTTGGCCATGTAGACGAGGTTATCAGGCGACGTTGACATGTTCGGGCGCTCTCGGGGCTATCCGTTCCGGGTAGGTGAAAACTTCAAAGCCGTCATTGCGGGCGATGGCGGCGAGCGTGATGCCGGCGGCTTCCGCCATCCGGATCGCAAGCGCGGTCGGCGCCGACACCGACACCATGATGCTCGCGCCGATCGCCGCGGTCTTCTGCACCATCTCGACCGAGATGCGGCTGGTCAGCAGCACCGCGCCTTCCGTCGCGTTCACGTTGTCGCGCGCCAGCGCGCCGGCGAGCTTGTCGAGCGCGTTGTGGCGGCCGACGTCCTCGCGCAGCGCCACGATACCTAGCGCCGGTGTCCAGAACGCGGCGGCATGGACGGCGCGCGTCTCGATGTTGATCTTCTGCAGCGGCGGGATCGCCGCCATCGCGGACATGACCTGCTGCGGCGTCAATGTCACGCCAGGTCCGACGATCGCTGCCGGCTTGACGGCCTCAGCGATGGAATCGATGCCGCACAGGCCGCAGCCGGTGGGACCTGCGATCTGCCGCCGCCGCGCGCTCAAGTGCTCCGCAATGGATGGCGCGAGCCACATCCGCAGTTCGATGCCGTCGTCGAGTTCGACAACCTCAAGCGACTGAATCTCCGATGCGTTCTTGACGATCCCCTCGTCGAGGCTGAAGCCGACCGCGAAATCCTCCAGATTGCGCGGCGTCGCCATCATGACGGCATAGGTGCCGCCATTGTAGGTCAGCGCGACTGCGGTCTCCTCCGGAACCGACCGCAGCCCTTCGCTGGCGCTGCCAACGCGCCAGATCTTGCGGGGAACGATGCGAACCGGCTCATGCATGCGCTATTCCGCGGCCTCCGCCGGAGCGATACGCCGCGACTGACGGGCCTGCTCCTCGTAGCTCTTCTGCCACTCGGTCGGGCCGTTGGACGGCGAAATCTGCACGGCGGTGCACTTGTATTCGGGGCAGTTGGTCGCCCAATCCGAAAAGTCCGTCGTGATGACGTTGGCCTGCGTCGAGGGATGATGGAACGTGGTGTAGACCACGCCCGGCGCCACCCGTTCGGTGATCAGCGCACGCAACGTCGTCTCGCCGGCGCGACTCTGCAGGCGGACCCAGTCGCCGTCGCGCACGCCGCGCATCTCGGCATCGTTCGGATGGATCTCGAGCCGGTCTTCCGGATGCCAGACGACGTTGTCGGTGCGGCGGGTCTGTGCGCCGACATTGTACTGGCTGAGAATACGGCCGGTGGTCAGCAGCAGCGGGAAGCGCGGGCCGACCCGTTCGTCGGTCGCCACGTATTCAGTGACGATGAAACGGCCCTTGCCGCGCACGAAGGTGTCGATGTGCATAACCGGCGTACCCAGCGGCGCCTTTTCGTTGCACGGCCACTGGATCGAGCCGAGCTCCTCGAGCCGCTTGAACGAGACGCCGGAGAACGTCGGCGTCAGGCGCGCGATCTCGTCCATGATCTCGGACGGATGGTTGTAATGCATGGGGTAGCCCATCGCATTGCTGATCAGGCAGGTGACCTCCCAATCGGCATACCCGTTCTTCGGCTCCATCACCTTGCGCACGAGCTGGATGCGACGCTCGGCGTTGATGAAGGTGCCGTCCTTCTCGAGAAAGGTCGAACCCGGCAGGAAGATGTGGGCGTAGTTCGCGGTCTCGTTCAGGAACAGGTCCTGCACCACGACGCATTCCATCTTCGACAACGCGGCAACGACGTGCGAGGTATTCGGGTCGGACTGCAGGATGTCCTCGCCCTGCACGTAGAGGCCGAGGAACGAGCCGTCCATCGCCGCATCGAACATGTTGTTGATACGCAGGCCCGGCTCCTTGTCGAGCTTCACGCCCCAGTCGATCTCGAACTGCTCGCGCACGGAATCGGTTGCGACGTGGCGATAGCCCGAGAACTCGTGCGGGAACGAGCCCATGTCGCACGAGCCCTGCACATTGTTCTGACCGCGCAGCGGGTTCACGCCGACGCCGGGCCGGCCGTAGTTGCCGGTGGCCATGGCCAGATTGGCGATCCCCATCACCGCCGTCGAACCCTGGCTGTGCTCGGTGACGCCGAGACCATAGAAGAACGCGCCGTTGCCGCCGGTTGCATAGAGCCGCGCGGCGTTGCGGATGTCGTCGGCGGGCACGCCGGTGATCTTCGCGATCGCCTCAGGGCTATGCTTGGGATCGGCGACGAACTCCGCCCAATCCTGGAACGCATCCCCCTCGCACCGCTCGCGGACGAATTTCTCGTTGACGAGACCTTCGGTGACGATCACGTGCGCAAGCCCGGTCAGCATCGCGACATTGGTGCCGGGCAGCAGCGGAAGATGATAAGCCGCCTCGATATGCGGCGAGCGCACAAGATCGGTGGCGCGCGGGTCGATCACGATGATCTTGGCACCCTGCCGCAGGCGCTTCTTCATGCGCGAAGCGAACACCGGGTGTGCGTCGGTCGGGTTCGCACCGATCAGGACCATCACATCGCAGTCTTCGACCGAGTCGAAATCCTGCGTGCCGGCAGAGGTTCCCAGCGTGCTCGACAGGCCGTAACCGGTCGGCGAATGGCAGACGCGCGCGCAGGTATCGACGTTGTTGTTGCGGAAGCCGCCGCGTACCAGTTTCTGAACGAGGAAGGTTTCCTCGTCGGTGCAACGCGACGAGGTGATGCCGCCGACCGCGCCGCGACCGTACTTCTGCTGGATACGCTTGAATTCCGACGCGGTGCGCGCGATCGCCTCGTCCCATGACACTTCGCGCCACGGATCGGTGATCTTCTCGCGCACCATCGGCTTGAGGATGCGCTCCTTGTGGTTGGCATAGCCCCAGGCGAACCGGCCCTTGACGCAGGAATGGCCGCGATTGGCCTTGCCGTCCTTGTACGGCACCATGCGCACGACTTCCTCGCCGCGCATTTCGGCCTTGAACGCACATCCCACGCCGCAATAGGCGCAAGTGGTGACCACCGAATGGTCCGCCGGCTTCTCGACCGCCTGCGCGGCGAGCACGCTCTTTTCGATCAAAGATCCGGTCGGACAGGCCTGCACGCAAGCGCCGCACGACACGCACTCCGAGCCGAGGAACGACTCGTTCATGCCGGCCGACACGATGGAGTCGAAGCCGCGGCCGGAGATCGTCAGCGCGAAGGTGCCCTGCACTTCCTCGCAGGCGCGCACGCAGCGCGAGCACACGATGCACTTGGCCGGATCGTAGATGAAATACGGATTGGACTCGTCGACGCCCGCATTTGGGTGATGCTCGCAGTCGAAACCGTAGCGGACTTCTTCCAGCCCGACGTCAGCGGCGACATCGAGCAGGTCGACGTACGTGTTCTCCTTGGCCGAACGATCGAGCGACGTCACCGAGTGATCGGAGGCATAGAGCTCCATCACACCCTTGCGGATGCGGTCGAGCCGTTCGGTCTTCGTGTGCACCACGATGCCGTCGGCGACGGGCGTGGTGCAGGAAGCCGGCGTGCCGTTGCGACCGTCGATCTCCACCAGACAGATGCGGCAGGAGCCGAATGCGTCGAGCATGTCGGTGGCGCAGAGTTTTGGAATTTCCGTGCCGACTTCCATCGCGGCGCGCATGATCGAGGTGCCCTCGGGCACCGTGACCTGCTTGCCGTCGATGGTCAGCGTGACGGTCTTCTCCGCCTTTGACTTCGGGGTGCCGTAGTCGATCTCATGCACGAAGGACATGGATGTCTCCTATTCTGCGGCCTGAAGACGCGGCGGTGCGCCGAAGTCCTCGGGGAAATGCGTGAGCGCGCTCATCACCGGATATGGCGTGAAGCCGCCGAGCGCACAGAGCGAACCGAACTTCATGGTGTTGCACAGGTCTTGCAGCAGCGTCGTATTGGCGGCGCGGTTGGTATTGGCGATGATGCGGTCGATCACCTCCACGCCGCGGGTCGAACCGACCCGGCATGGCGTGCACTTGCCGCAGGACTCGATCGCGCAGAACTCCATCGCGAACCGCGCCTGCTTCGCCATGTCGACCGTGTCGTCGAACACGACGATGCCGCCGTGGCCGATCAGACCGTCCTTGGCGGCAAACGCTTCGTAGTCGAACGGCGTATCGAACAGCGCGCGCGGGAAATAGGCACCGAGCGGGCCGCCGACCTGAACCGCGCGGACCGGCCGGCCCGACCGCGTGCCGCCGCCGATGTCATCGACCAATTCGCCGAGGGTGACGCCGAACGCGACCTCGAACAGGCCGGCATGCTTGATATTGCCGGCCAACTGGATCGGCATGGTGCCGCGCGAGCGTCCCATGCCGAAATCGGCATAGGCCTGTCCGCCACGATCGAGAATGAACGGAACGGCCGAGAACGACAGCACGTTGTTGACCACGCTCGGCTTGCCGAACAGGCCCTTCAGCGCCGGCAGCGGCGGCTTGGCACGCACCATGCCGCGCTTGCCTTCAAGGCTGTCGAGCATGGCCGTTTCCTCGCCGCAGACATAGGCGCCGGCGCCAACCCGCACTTCGAGTTCGAATGCGTGCGCCGATCCCGCGACCTTGGCACCGAGATAACCGGCGCGCTTCGCTGCCGCGATCGCGGCATTCATCGCCTCGATCGCATGCGGATATTCGGAGCGGATGTAGATGTAGCCCCTGGTCGCGCCGACGCAGATGGCGGCGATGGTCATGCCTTCGATCAGAACGAAGGGATCGCCTTCCATGATCATGCGGTCGGCGAAGGTGCCGCTGTCGCCCTCGTCGGCGTTGCAGACGACATACTTCTGGTCGGCGCTGGCGTCCGCCACCGTCTTCCATTTGATACCGGTCGGGAAGCCGGCGCCGCCGCGGCCGCGCAGCCCCGACTTCGTCACGTCATCGAGAATGCCGGCGGTACCAAGCGTCAGCGCGCGCGCAAGGCCCTTGTAGCCGCCGTGCGCCTTGTAGTCCTCGACCGAGCGCGGATCGACCACGCCGCAGCGCGCGAAGGTCAGACGGGTTTGCCGCTTCAGCCACGGAATCTCCTCTGCGACGCCAAGCCGCAGGGCATGCGAACCATCGGCGAGCATCGCGTCGAGCACCGATACGGCATCGGCTTCGGTCACCGGACCAAAGGCGACACGGCCCTTCGACGTCGCGACCTCGACCATCGGCTCCAGCCAGTAGAGACCACGCGACCCGGTACGGACGATCTCGATCGACGCGCCTTTTTTCGCGGCGGCCTGCGTGAGTGCGCGCGCGACCTCATCGGCGCCAACGGCCACCGCACCGGCGTCACGGGAAACGAAAATCCGTGTGGTCATCGCTGCGCCTCCGCAACCAAGGCATCGAGCCGCGCTTCATCGAGCCGGCCAACCACGCGCCCGTCCAGCATCGCCGACGGCGCGGTCGCGCAGAGACCGAGGCAATAGACCGGCTCAAGCGTAACGCGCTCATCCGCTGTGGTATTTCCGATGGAAACGCCGAGTTTCGCCTCGGCTCGCGCGGCCAGCGCATTGCCGCCGGCGGACTGACAGGCTTCGGCCCGGCACAGCTTCAAGACATGCCGGCCGGCGGGCTCCTTCCGGAAATCGTGGTAGAACGTAAAGACGCCGTGGACCTCGGCCCGTGACAGGTTGAGGGCGGAAGCGATCATCGGAATCGCCGGCTCCGGCACGTACCCGAACACGTGCTGCAGCGCATGCAGGATGACGACGGTGGGTCCCTCAACGGACCGGTACTCAGCTATGATTTCGGTGGCGCGCTGGGCGTCCCATGGCTCGTAGGTCCCCGTCATCACGGTCTCCGATTGCTGAGGGCGAGAGCCTACAAACAATTGGAATCGATCGAAAAAGCAATAAAGCCGTCTTATGCTGCGATACGGAATTCCAATTGATCTACGACTTTCGATGGAAAATCACCATCGACGCTGACCGTCACACGTGTCGGCCGTCCCTTATGTTTTAGGGCGCCGGATCGACCGGCTGAGGGTCGGGATCACCTCGTTCGCCGTCTGGACCAAGGCGGCAATGAGCGGGGTCATCGGTTCCCGCGGCGGAATGACAAGGCCGACCCGATAGGTCACGGCCGGATCGATGATCGGAATGGCGCGGATGGAGTCCGAAAGACCGAGCGTTTCCGCGAGGATCGCCGGCATCACGCTGGCCCAGCGTCCGGTTTTCACATGCGTATAAAGAAGGATCATCGAGTTCGAGGTCAGCGTCGGCTGCGCCTGCGTTCCCGCCGCGCGCAGCGCGCGATCGATGATGCGGCGGTTCTGCATATCGTCGGTGAGCAGGCAGAGCGGGACCTGCCCGACCTCGGCCCACGTCACCTGCTCGCGATCGCCGAACTGCGCATCCGGCGCGGTCAGCAGGACGTAGGTTTCGTCGAACAGCGGAATCGAGCGGACTTTTCCGAGCGGCTCATTCTCCAGATAGGTCAGGCCGGCATCGGCCTCGAGGTTTTCGAGCTGGCCGAGAATTTCGATCGACGTGCACGACAGGATGCGGAAGCGCACGTTCGGATGCTTGGCGCGAAACGGCGTCGTCAGCGAGGCCACCATGCCGAGCACGGTCGGAATCACCGCGAGCCTGATCTCACCCGACAGGCCGCTCTTGAGCGTGTTGATCTCCTGCTTCATGGCGCGCGCGTCGCCGACGATCCGCCGCGCCCAGTCGAGCGTGCGCTCGCCTTCGGGCGTGAAGCCGAGAAAGCGCGAGCCGCGCTGCACCAGCATCACGCCGAGAATCTCCTCGAGCTGCTTGATGCTGGTCGACATCGTCGGCTGGGTGACGCCGCAGGCCTCCGCCGCCCGTCCGAAATGACGTTCTTTCGCCAGCGCCAGCAGAAGTTCAAGCTTGTCGAGCAACGTGCACGCCTTCCACGTAAAAGAATGGCCGCACATTAGGACAGCGCAGGCCCGGCCCGCAACGACGCTTCGTCCGCGGTCTCGTATTGGGTCAAAAAGGCATCCCTGAAAGCCCGCCGCGCCGTGGTCAAGGCACGGCTGGCAGTGTATCAGACGGGCCGTAAACACGGCCTAGTGGAGTGAATTTGACATTCGCGACCCACGCGGCCGCACGTCCCGGAGGCGAATGTCAAATTCAAACCTCCACTAGAACTTATATTTGCTAGTGGTCCTTTGATTCTAACATTCGCACGAAGGCTCGCTGAAACGGGATGCGAATGTTAGAATCGGACCACTAGAACGACGGAACACGTTTTGACACAGAGCACGACGATCAAGCCATTTCTCGAGGTCCTTTCTGGCCGCCGCCAGGCGGTGCCGCCGCTCTGGATGATGCGGCAGGCCGGCCGCTATCTGCCTGAATATCGCGAACTGCGCGCCAAGGCCGGCGGCTTCCTCGACCTCTGCTTCACGCCGGATTATGCCGTCGAAATAACCCTGCAGCCGATCCGCCGCTTCGCCTTCGATGCCGCGATCATCTTTTCCGACATTCTCGTGATTCCCTACGCGCTCGGCCGCTCGGTGCGCTTCGAGGCCGGCGAAGGTCCACGGCTCGATCCACTGGACACGCCGGACAAGGTCGCAACGCTCGCGCGCGACGCCGACATGGCCAAGCTCGAACCGGTGTTCGAGACCTTGCGACGGGTGAAGCGCGAGCTCGATTCAAAAACCGCGCTGATCGGATTCTGCGGCGCGCCATGGACGGTCGCAACCTACATGGTGGCCGGACAGGGCACGCCGGACCAGGCGCCCGCACGGATGATGGCGTACAACCATCCCGAGGCGTTCGCCGAAATCATCGACGTGCTGGTGGAGAATTCCGTCCGCTATCTGCTGGGCCAACTCAAGGCCGGCGCCGAGGCGCTGCAGATCTTCGACACCTGGGCCGGCGTGTTGCCGCCGCGCGAATTCGCGCGCTGGTCGATCGAGCCGACGAAGCGGATCGTCGAGGGCGTTCGCAAGCAGGTGCCGGATGCAAAGATCATCGGCTTTCCCCGCGGGGCCGGCGCGCTGCTGCCGTCGTATGTCGAGGCGACCGGCGTCGATGCCGTCAGCATCGACTGGACCGCCGAGCCGTCATTGATCCGCGAGATGGTGCAAAGCCGCGTCGCCGTTCAAGGCAACCTCGATCCGCTGGCGCTGATCGCGGGCGGCGCGGCCCTCGACCGTGCTGTCGATGATGTGCTGGCGAATTTCGCCGGCGGCCGGCTGATCTTCAATCTCGGCCACGGCATCCTGCAGGAAACGCCGATCGCGCATGTCGAGCAGATGATCGCGCGGGTGCGACGGAGCGGGATGCACTAGCCCGCTCCGAAACTCACGCGCGCGTCGTTAAACTCGAGATCTGATCGGTGTCGTAGCGCTGTCGCAGATCGGCGAGCGAGTTCGCATCCGGCGCTCCCCTCGCCGCAAGTTCGGCGAGTTCTTCGAAATAGCGCTCATGGCCGGGCGGTGAAACGGTCATCAGCACGCGAGCCGGCTTCTCACTGACATTGGTGATGTTGTGCGGCACCCCCGGCGGGAGGAACAGATAGGTTCCGGGCGTGGCACGTATCGTCTTGTTGCCGACATGCCACTCGCACTCACCCTCGAGCACGTAGAAGGTTTCCTCCTGCACCCGGTGAACATGCCGCCCAGTCGCAAATCCCGGCGGGATCGTCCAGTCGAACATGCTGGTGTGCTTGGTATCTTCGCCGGTCACGAGGAATACCATGGGATGACCACGCAACACGACCCCCTTCATCTCGTCAGGCATGCGGATGACAGCATCGGCGCTCATGTGACCCTCCATTGACCAGGTGCTTACTCGTGCGAGCACTTGGTCAACATCGGCCTGCCGTTCCGGGAAGTCGTGAATCAGTTCTCAAAAATCTGCTAAAAGCATCGAATGACGACCGGGGGCGCCCTCTACCAGTTCGGCCTGTTCCGCCTCGATCCCGAGGCGGGCATTCTGTACAGCGGTATCGAGCCGACCATGCTCGGGCAGCGTGCTGTCGCGCTGCTGCGCCGACTGCTCGAAAATGCCGGCGTACCGGTGTCGAAGGATGCCCTGATCGAGGCCGGCTGGGGCGGATTGGCGGTTGCCGATAATAATCTGACGGTCCAGATCGCGGCGTTGCGACGGGTGCTGGCCGACACCGCGGATGGCGAGAACTGGATCGAAACGCTGCCGCGCCGCGGCTATCGCTATGTCGGGCCAGCCGTGACCACCCGTGTTTCCGATGCTTCGGCCGCCAAACGCGCCGCGTCCGCACCGACATTGCCAGAAAAGCCCTCCGTCGCCGTCCTGCCGTTCTCGAACCTGAGCGGCGATCCAGAACAGGAGTATTTCGCCGACGGGATGGTCGACGACATCATTACCGGCCTCGCGCGCATCAACTGGCTTTTTGTCATCGCCCGAAATTCGACGCTCGCCTACAAGGGCCGCGCCGTGGACGTGAAGCAGGTCGGTCGCGAACTTGGCGTGCGCTATGTCATCGAAGGCAGTGTGCGCAAGGCCGGCAGTCGCATACGCGTGACCGGACAGATGATCGATGCGTTGAGCGGCGCCCATGTGTGGGCCGAACGCTACGACCGCAGTGCGGGGGATATTTTCGCACTTCAGGACGAAATCGCGCAATCGGCGGTCGGCGCGATTGCGCCGAGCATGCGGAAAGCGGAAATCGAACGCGTCAGGCGAAAGCGCCCCGACAGCCTCGATGCTTACGACCTCGTGCTGCGAGCCCAACCCGATGTCGACTCAGGCATGCCGGAGCAGGTGACGAGAGCGCTGGCGCTGCTGGATCGCGCGATCGCGCTCGAACCCGGCTATGCGCTGGCACACGGCAATGCCGCAATGTGTCATCACTGCCTGTTCCTTCGCGCCGGCCTGCACGAAATCAACCGTGCCGCTTCGATCCACCACGCCAGATCCGCCATCATCCACGGACAAGACGATGCGCTCGCGCTGACATGGGCCGGATTTTCCATCGGCATGGATGCGCATGATCGCACTGCCGCTTTCACGACACTGGAAGCTGCGCTCGCCATCAGCCCGTCATCTGCGCTCACCTACATCTTCGGCAGCGTCATTCTCGGATGGAGCGGCGAAGCGGAGCGCGCGATCGAATGGAGCGAACTCGGCATGCGGCTCAGCCCGTTCGATTCGTGGACCTGGGCCGCGTTTGACGCACAAGCGATGAGCCATTTTTTGCGCGGGCGCTATGAAGACGCCTGTCGCGCGGCTTACAAGTCCGTTCAAACCAACCCGGCGCACAGCATCACTTATGTGCAACTGGCCGGCGCGCTGGCCAAACTCGGCAGGCTGGACGAAGCAAGGGCAGCCGCGGCCCGCGTGCTCGAATTGCAGCCGGGCTTTCGCTACAGCCGCCAGTTTGCCGGTGTGAATTGTGCGCCGGGGCTCGCGGAGACGCTTGGCGGTGCGCTGCGGGACGCCGGATTGCCGGAATAGCCGGCAACCGACAGGACATATTCCATCTCCCTGACGCTCATGAGCGGATTGACCAGCAAAAATTCAAGGCCGTCAGAACATCCCTTCCCGATCCTGAGGCTTCTTCTTTTTCGATCGCTGCCAGACGACGCCGGGAAAACCTTTCAACGGCACCAGCGGGGCGCCGGCATAGGTCCACTCCTGCATCTCGGTGATGCCGATGTGATAGAGCGGCTGTCGCCCGGTGCGACTTTCGAACAGAGCCCGAGAGATGTTCACCATGTGCGGCGAGCGCGCACGTTCATAGAACAGCGGCGTGCCGCAATGCTTGCAGAAGCTGCGCACGGTGCCCGTTTCATCGTTCTCGAAGCGCGCAATCGCGGACTGGCCCTTGATGACACGAAAGCGCTTGCGCCAGCTTCCGACATAGGTGGCGTAGGCCGCGCCATGGGCGCGGCGGCTGGCGGCGGTGTGATCGTGCCAGGCCCAGCGCGCCGGCGTATCGATCTCGAAAGCCACCTTGCCGCACAGGCAGCGTCCCGCCGCCGTGCCGACCGCACCCGCCTTCCTGGCCATGACCCGCGTCTCCCGCAATCGCCGAGAGGCGCGATTATCCTACGCCGTCTCCGCCTGCCTCAGTCCATCATAGACCGGATAATCGGTATAGCCGGCTTCGCCGCCACCGTAGAACGTCGCGCGGTTGTAAGGTGTCAGCGGATGGTTATTCCTCAGCCGCGCCGGCAGATCCGGATTGGAGATGAAGATGCGCCCGAATGCGATCAAGTCGGCATGGCCGTCGGCGATCGCCGCATTCGCACTCTCGCCGGTGAAGCCGCCCGCCGTCATCAGCACGCCGCGCCACATCGGCCGGAACAGCTTCATGGCCGACGGCACATTCTGATGATCAACCTCGGCCCGGCCGGCGCCGCTGCTGCGCGGCTCGATGAAATGCAGATAGGCCAACCCAAGCTTGTCCAGCGCGCCGATCACATGGCTGTAAAGCGGCATCGGATCCTGTTCGCCGCTGCCGTTCGCGATGCCATAGGGCGACAGCCGCACGCCGACCCGGTTCGCGCCCCAGACCCCGATCACGGCGTCGGTGATTTCCAACAGCAGGCGGGCGCGGTTCTCGATCGAGCCGCCGTATCGATCGGAGCGCAGGTTGATATGCGGCCGCAGGAACTGCTCGATCAGATAGCCGTTGGCGCCGTGAATCTCGACGCCGTCAAAGCCCGCGTCCATGGCGTTTTGCGCGGCCTGCCGGAATGCTTCAACCACACCGGGCACCTCATCGGTCTCAAGCGCGCGAGGCGTTTCAAACGGCTGCGGCTTTCCGGATGCCGTCATCGTCATCAAGCCATCGCCGATCGGCACCGCCGACGGCGCGACCGGCAGCACGCCACCGGGCTGCAACGACGAATGCGAGACGCGGCCGACATGCCAGAGCTGCAGGAAGATGATTCCGCCCTTGGCGTGCACGGCGTCGGTCACCTTGCGCCATCCGGCGATCTGTTCCGCCGAGTAAATGCCCGGCGTCGCCGGATTGCCGCGCCCGGTCGCCAGCACCGGAGAGGCTTCCGCGATCAAGAGCCCACCAGATGTCGCTCGCTGCGCGTAATAGTCGGCATTGAGTGGACGCGGCGCGAAGCTTGCCTTGTCGGCTCGCATCCGCGTCAACGGCGCCAGCACCACGCGATGCGCCAGCGTGTAGGGGCCGACCCGCAGCGGCGAAAACAGATTTGGATAAGACATCTCGGCTCCCGAAGACATTCTCGTTTGCACGAATGTCTATCAGGCCGAGAGCGAATTCTCCACCATGCCGGACACCGCGCAAACGATGATCCGGCATGCGGGGAATTCGGTGGAAATCACCACTTGAACGAAGCAGCGACCTCATAACTGCGCGGCGCCCCGAGAATGACCTGATCGGTGTAACCGGGATCGCCCCACTGTGCGTAACGCTTGTCGGTCAGGTTTCTGATCCGGAAAGTGATCCGGGTCTGATCGACCAGATTGAACACCGACTTCGGAACATCGACAAACGCATAAACGTCGAACAGCGTGTAGGCGTTCATCGTCACCAGGTTGTCCTGGAAATTGAAGCGGTTTCCGACATGCCGCATCGATCCGCCGATCTCGATCGGCCATGCGGTGTCGAATCGGTAGGACGCGCCGGCATTGGCCACGAAGCTCGGCACGTTCGGCGGCGTCATTCCGGAATAGGACGTCGGATTTCCGTTGCCGTCGATGTAGTCGAAATCGACGAAGCGCGAATGCACGAAGGCCACGTTGCCCCACAGCTTCAACCCGCCGAACGGATTGACCCCGGCCGCGATCTCGACACCCCGAGATGCGATCTTGCCGGCGAGATCGAAATTGATGCCGCTTTCGGGAACGTAGACGTTCTTGCGCTCGATATCGAAGGCCGAGACCGTCACCTCGGCCCGCTTGTCCGCGGTCTGCACCTTGACGCCGGTTTCATAGGTCCGCGACGTGGTCAGTCGCAGCGGCACGGTCGGCGCCAGATTGAAGATATTCGCGACCGTCGGATCGGCGGCGGTGGCATACTGGCTGTAGAACGTCATGCCAGGCAACGCTTCCCAAGTAATAACCCACGCGCCCGGTGACGGGCGTGAACGTCGTGGCAAACGGATAACCCGCCGCGCTGCGCAGATTGCCATCCACGTCGAACGCGGTTCGCGACAGTCTGATATCTTCCATCCGGATGCCGCCGATCAACGCGAAATTGCGCGTGAGCTTGATGCGGTCCTCAAAGGCCAACGCGACATTGTCGACATGGGTGTAGAAATTCTTGGTCTGCTGCGGACCGTAGAGGCCACGATCCGGATTGATCAGATTGACGAAGTCACTGTTGAAGAAATCGTCCTGCACCACATTGAATTGCAGACTGGAGGCCGACAGCGTGGTGACGAGGCGGTTGTCGAAGCCGAACAGGTTTGAATTGATCGTCAGGTCCGTGACGTTGCCATAGAGCTTTTGATCGTGATCAACCGAGAGCCGCTCGCGATAGACCTGCCCGCCGCCCGGGCTGTCGTCGAATGAATTGATCTCGTTGTTGAACCAGTGCCGCTGCGCATCATAGGCGTAGACCTGGCTCTTGAGCTGGATGTTGTTGGTGATATCCCATTGAAAGCCGCTGCGCAGCCACAGCTCGTTGGCGCCGCTGTGATTGTCGAGCACGTTATAGGTCGTGTTCAGCGTGCGGGCGTCGATCGTGACCGGATTGAGCGGTCCGGTATGTCCATTGAGATAATAGTTGCTCCACAGGCCGGAGACGATGCCGGTAGTCGGCACGATGCCCGGATAGTTCGCAGGCACCAGCGGCGTGCCCCAGTAATAGCGATCCTTGTCCTGCTTGTATTCGAACGCGCCCCAGATCTTAAAGCTATCGTTGACCTTGTAGTTGAGCTGGCCCGAGACGTTGCTCAGCCGCGAATAGGTGTCGTCGATAAAACTCTTGTCATTGGTGTGGCTGATGTCGAAGCGATAATCGAGACCATCGATCAGCGTGCTGCCGCCGGAGCCATAGCCGGCACGATAGCCGTGAAACGAATCGTAAGACGTGAACGCCTCGCTGGTGATGGGTCCGGTGTGCGGCGTCTTGGTCACGTAGTTGATGGCGCCGCCAGTTGCGCCTTCGCCCGACAACAGCGAGGCAGGCCCTTTCAGGATTTCGACGCGATCGAGATTGAAGGTATCCATGATGCGGCCGGTCATTTCGGACGGGCCGATCTTGATGCCGTTGTAGAGCGTATTGATCTGAGTTCCTGTGAAGCCGCGCATCGAGAACGACGCAACCGCGCCCGGCGCGTCGCCTGCGGTTACGCCGGTTGCCCCCTGGGCGATATCCGTCGTGGTGCGGAAACCGCGATCCGCGATGGTGCGGCTGTCGATCACCTCAACGGTCGCAGGAATTTCCCGCGCGGTCAGGCCGAGCCGCGACGCGCTATCGGCGACTGTGTTGAGATTGAGCGGCGTCGCCGGAGCAGCAGCCCCGTTCGGTCCTGGCGCCAGCACAGCCTCGCGCGACCGTGCATGGCCGGCGCGTCGGACTGCAGTGCGTGACCGTTCCGTTCCGGCCTGCACTCTGCGGACCAGTTTGTGCTTTGGCGCGGTGACGACGACGGGCCCGAGACTGCCGGATTGGCTGTCGGGCTTTGCCGCGGCAGGCGCCGAGGTCTGAGCCATCGCGCCGTACGGCAGACAGGTCAAAACACACAAGGGGGCGACCGAGGATCGGAACCACCCCTTCAACGACTTTGCCTTCAACGATATCGGCGCGACAATATCCGTCCGCGCGCGACCCGGCGCACAGCGGCTCACTTGATTGAAAATAGACATGAAATAAGGACTCAAACGGCGAATGCTCAACCGTCCGCGCGGTCGCTGATGCCTTCTGCCTTTCGCCCCAAACGGCAGACACACTCAGCCAATTTCGCCTTCGGGGCACCCCGCCCGACGCGTTCGCGCGTGACCGTGACCGGCAGCAGGTTTCCTGGCTCGCGGGTTGTCGCCTCGGACCACCTTCCCAGAAACATTGACGCTTCCAGTGGTATTCATGGCCGTCGGCTATCCGCCTACAGTTGCGGGGGCAGCCGCGGAATTGCTCGCGAACGAGCGCACCGCATTCCCTTGGTTAGCCCTTGCGGGCACTACCAGCGGGAACGTTGGCATCGACAATCAATTGCGTCAATAGAAGTTTCGGACGAACAACAGGCGGCAAGTTAAACATGGTCTGGGATCGACGTTCAAACCTCTGGCCCGGCGTCGCGCTCGCATTGGGATCCGCCGTCCTGTTCGGCGCGGCTACGCCCTTGTCGAAAATCCTGCTCGACACCATCGATCCCCAATTGCTGGCGGGACTGCTCTACCTCGGCGCAGGTGTCGGACTTGCCGTGCTCCACGTGGGAAGATCGGTCGTCTCGACTCCGAATGCGGAAGCGCCGCTGCGCCGGACTGATCTGCCATGGCTCACGCTGGCAATCATATCGGGCGGCATGGTTGGACCCGTCCTGCTCATGCTCGGTCTTGCGCGGACCGACGCGGCCTCGGGGTCTCTGCTGCTCAACCTCGAAGGTCTCGCGACCATGAGCATCGCCTGGCTGGTGTTCCGCGAAAACGTCGACCGGCGGTTGTTGCTGGGCGCATTGGCGATCGTCGCCGGCGCCGTGGTGCTGTCATGGCATGGCCAGCATCTGTCGCTGGATGCAGGTGCCGCGCTGATCGGCGCGGCGTGCATCGCCTGGGGCATCGATAACAACGTCACGCGGAAATTGTCGGCGGCCAATCCCGTTTCGATTGCGATGGCCAAGGGCCTGGCCGCCGGCCTTGTCAACATCGCCATCGCCGCGGCGCGCGGCACGGGTTTGCCTTCACCTGGGATTGCGGCGATCGCCGCGGTGATCGGCTTCTTCGCCATCGGCGTCAGCCTGGTGCTGTTCGTGCTGGCGTTGCGACACCTCGGCGCGGCCCGCACCGGCGCTTACTTCTCGCTCGCCCCATTCATCGGCGCGCTGATCGCGGTGGCGATCCTGCAATATCCTGTTTCTTTCAATCTGGTCTTGGCGGCCCTGCTGATGGGCTTTGGCCTCTGGATGCATCTGACGGAACGTCATACCCACATGCACGATCACGAGGCCATGGACCACGAACACAGCCACGTTCATGACGAACATCATCAGCACGACCATGACGGGCCGGTGAGCGAGCCGCATTCGCACTGGCATCACCACGGCCCGATGCGCCACAAGCATCCGCACTACCCCGATCTCCACCACCGCCACGCACATCATCATTAGGCGCAGCGGGCCCGCGAAAACGCGGATTGACAAAGCTGGGCCGTTTCCGTCCAATCGCGGCTGTCAGGCGCTGCCGGTAACGGCAGCACGGGAAGCCGGTGCGATCAGCCTCGTTCGAGGCAGAATTCAGTCCGGCGCTGCGCCCGCAACTGTAAGCGGATAGTTCGCGGCCATGGATGCCACTGGGACCGACAGGTCTCCGGGAAGGCGGCCGCGGCGACGACCCGCAAGCCAGGAGACCGGCCTGAACAACGTCATCCTTCCGGCGTGCGGTGCGCGCGCATGGAGCGGTCTTTCGTCCGCCGCGGTGACAGGAAACTGTCGATGGATTGAAGGGCTGTTGATGCCGAATTCTCTACAAATGCCACCGAGTCGCGGCGACGGGTTCCGCGCGCGGCTGATCGCCGTGCTGTCCGCGCTGGTGATCGCCAATCTTCTTGTATGGATATGGGCTCTGACCGCGTTCGCGGGGCAGTCCGTACTGATCGGAACGGCACTGCTCGCCTATACGCTGGGACTGCGGCACGCACTCGATGCCGATCACATCGCGGCCATCGACAACGTCACACGCAAGCTGATGCAGGACGGGCAACGCCCCGTGGCCGTCGGCCTGTTCTTCGCATTGGGCCACTCGGCGGTCGTGCTGATCGCCTCGGTCGCAATCGCATTGGCGGCGACGTCGCTGACCGACCGCTTCACCGCCTATCGCGACATCGGAGGCGTGATCGGCACCTCGGCGTCGGCGTTGTTCCTGTTCGTCATCGCGATCTCCAACCTGATCGTGCTGTTCGGCCTGTATCGCGCCTTCCGGCGCGTCCGCCACGGCGCGCCGCTTCACGAAGACGATATCGATGCGTTACTGCAGCAGCGTGGCTGGCTGGCGCGCCTGTTCCGGCCGCTATTCCGGTTCGTCTCGCAAAGCTGGCATCTGTTCCCGATCGGCTTCCTGTTCGCGCTCGGGTTCGAGACGGCGAGCGAGATCAGCCTGTTCGGATTGTCGGCGCAGGCGTCGAGCCATGTCTCAAGCTGGTCGATCCTGATCTTTCCGGTGCTGTTCACCGCCGGCATGACGCTGATCGATACGCTCGACGGCGTGCTGATGATCGGCGCCTATGGCTGGGCCTATCGCAATCCGGTGCGCAAGCTTTTCTACAACATGACCATCACATCGGTGTCGGTACTGGTCGCGCTTGTCATCGGCGGTATCGAGACGCTGGGGTTGATGGCGGGCCACTTCGGTCTCGAAGGCCGGTTCTGGGACTGGGTCACGGCGCTCAACGAAAACTTCGGCGCGCTTGGCTATTGCATCGTCGCGCTGTTCGTCGCGAGCTGGACCATCTCATTCGTGATCTACCGGCTCAACGGCTATCACCGTCTCGACGAAACCGCCTGAGATACCGCCTACGCCGGCACCCGCAGGTCCTCGATGCGCACCGCACCGGTCAACGCAATCGCCGCGACCGCGGGAATGTCGTCGAGCTGCGCCGTGGGCAATGTCGTTGCAAACGTAGTATCGGTCGCGAGGCCGACGATATGGGAATCGTCCGGGAACAGCGGCGGCTTGCCATTGGCGGCGCGATACACCTCGATCTTGGGATGGGGTTCGCGCTTGAATCCTTCCACGATCACGAGATCGACCGATGACATTCTTGCGAGCAATTCGGGAAGCTTCGGCTCATCGGCGCCGCGCAATTCATGCATCAGCGCCCAGCGCTTGCCCGACGACACCAGGACTTCCACCGCACCGGCTTCGCGGTGCCGCCAGGAATCCTTGCCTGGCACGTCCACATCGAAGCCATGATGCGCGTGCTTGAGGGTCGAGACCCGCAAACCCTTCGCGATCAGATACGGGATCAACCGCGTCAGCAGCGTGGTCTTGCCCGCGCCGCTCCATCCCGCAACGCCAATCACCTTCATGCCGGTCTCCACACACGGCCGCACCCGGCCGTGTTTCGGGGATGCTTTATAACCAAACACCCCCTCTTGTCATGCAGACCGGGCGCCTCACGGCCTTGTTGAAGCCAAGCGGCTGTCAAAATCCGGCACTTAGCCGTTACCGGATGCTGTGAACCATGTCGGACGTGATCTCGTCCAGGGTCCGGATCCCGAGTAACGCCATGTCGCGGTCGATTTCAGCGCGCAGCAGGGTCAGCGCACGCGTCACGCCCGCTTCGCCGCCGACCACCGCCGCATAGAGGAACGGCCGGCCGATGAACACGAAGTCCGCGCCGAGCGCCAACGCCTTGAGGATGTCCGTGCCGCGGCGGATACCACCATCGACGATCACGGTCATGCCATTGGCTTGCGCCGCGATCTCCGGCAACGTGCGCAGCGCCGAGACTGCGCCGTCGAGTTGACGCCCGCCGTGATTGGAAACAATCACGCCATCGGCGCCGCATTCGCGCGCCGTCCGCGCATCCTCCGGTGCCAGCAGTCCCTTCACGATCAGCTTGCCCTTCCAGCGGCGGCGGATCAGCTCGACGTGCTTCCATGCCAACTGGTCGCGCTTGCCGATGTTACGCATCAGCTCTTTCGACAGCACTGGCGGCCCTTGCGCCGCATCCATGTTCTCGAAATGCGGCATGCCATGGTTCATCACCGTGCGCACAAAATTGCCGAACAGCCAGCGCGGATGGGTCGCAACGTCCCACGCCACCTGCGGCGTGATCGCGAGCGGCACCTGAAAGCCGTTGCGGATGTTGTTCTCACGGTTGGGCGGCACCGGCACGTCGGCAGTGACCACGAACGTATCGTAGCCAGCGGCGGCGACGCGATCGACCATCGCCTCGACCCGAACATCATCGCCGGCGAGATACGCCTGATACCAGGCATCCGGATTCTCGCGCTTGACGTCCTCGAGCTTGATCAACGAAGCCGCGCTCAGGATCATCGGCACACTCATCGCCGCCGCGGCCCGCGTCAGCACGATGTCGCCGCGATAGGCGCACAAGGCGGCCGAACCGAGCGGCGGAATGCCGAACGGCGCGGCGTAGCGCTTGCCTAACAGCGTGGTCGAGGTGTCGCGGCCGGAAACGTCCATCAGCACGCGCGGCACCAGGCCGTACTCCTGATAAGCCTGTTTATTGTCGCGCACCGAGGCGTCGGTCTCGGCACCGCCGGAGATGTAGCCATAGAGCATGCGCGGCAGCACGCGTTTTGCGGCCGGTTCGAAATCCTCGAGCGAGAGATAGCGCCGCAAATTGCGCGGAACGGCGTTTTCCGGACGATTGACCGTGGCTGGCGGCGGAACGGCGGTCGCGCCTTTGGCGAGATTTTCTTGAGTCGGACTGACGTTCATGGGCGCATCCTCTTGCAGGCCGTCATTCGGCGGCCTCACGCACCGGAACGCCGCCCTCGATATCGAGTTGCAGGATGTCGTTGAAGCGGTTGAAAGCGCCGCACAGCGCGATGCGCCAGGTCAACTCCATGACCTGGGATTCGCTGAAGTGCTCGCGCAGCCGACCGAAAATCTCGTCGCGGGTCATGTTCCAGTTGTTGGTAACCGCGATGGAATATTCGACCACGAGCTTGTCGAGATCATCGAGTTCGGGATGATCCTTGTAGTCGAGCAGCCGCTCGGCGCCCGCCTCGGAGACACCCTGAACTTTAAGTTTCGGCGCATGATGCGAGACACAGTAGTCGCACTTGTTGAGCAAAGATGTTGTCACCAGCGCCAGTTCCAGATGCCGCTTGGAGAGATTGCCGTCCTCGGCCAGTTCGACCAGCAGCGACCACATGTGCTTGAAGATCGGCAGCCGATGCACCATGACGCCGGCCTGGTTCTCGAAGGCGCCATAGGTGGTCATCTTGTCCCAGAGCGGCTTGAGGCTATCGGGCAGATCGTCCCGGCCCTTGATCGATACGCGCGACATCGCTGTTCCCTCGGACATTTGCTTTGGCCGCCAGAATAGGCTTGGGCCCGGTCGCGATCAATCGCGCAGCACGCAAACCTAGTATCCCCGCGCGAGATCGACGACGTTGTCCAGCGTGCCGTCCGCCTCGAATTGCGCGATCATTTGCGCCACATAGTCCGAGATCGCATCCGGGTCGGTATCGGCCGCGTTGTGCGGGGTCAGAATGACGTTCGGATGGCTCCACAACGGGCTGTCCGCCGGCAGAGGCTCCTTCTCGAAGACGTCCAGCGACGCCGCGCCGAGCGTGCCGTCGTTCAGGCAGGCCAGAATATCGGCCTCGACCTGCAGCCCACCTCGCCCGGCATTGATCAGGACAGGTGCACCTAACGGACTGTCGCGGTTCAGCATGGCGAAGAGCCGCCGATCGAGCAGATGGCGCGTATCCGGTGTCAGCGGCAGCAGGCACACCAGGATGTTCGTGCGCCGCAGGAATGGTTCGAGGCCTTCCCGACCGTGGAAACAGGTGATGCCTTCGACCGTCTTCCGGCTCGCGCTCCAGCCGGAAACACGAAATCCGATTGCCCGCAGCGCGCGGGCCGCATCCTGCCCGAGCGTCCCCAACCCCATGATCCCGACCTCGATGGCGCCGGCGGCCCACTGGGTGCGCGGCTCCCACTTGCGCTGGCGCTGGCAATCGAACAGGTAAAGTTGCTGGCGATGATGCATCAGCACGTGCATCACCACGTATTCGGTCATGCGCGTGGTCAGATCGTCGACCGCCACGCGCACCAGCGGCACATCAGGGAGGCTACGGTCGGCGACCAGCGCATCGACGCCGGCGCCAAGATTGAAGATCACGCGCAAGTTCGGAAATGCCGCGAGCGCGCCGGGTTGCGGCTTCCAGACGGCGGCATAGTGCACATCGGCTGGCTCGACCGGATCGTCGGGCAACAGCGCCACCGCACGATCGGCGCAAGCCTTGAGGAAGCGCTGCCGCCAGCGCGGCGGGGACCAGTTCGCGCTTCCGCCATGGATCAACAAGGCCAGTGCGCCCTTGGTCATTTGATATATCTCCGCCGCTTTCCAGATCGCCGGCTACCATTATAAGGATATGTCGGCCCGGCCAACCCACGGAGATGTTCGCGCGATGCCTGACCCAAATCTGATCAATTCGGCAGCAAAAGCCCTGCATGATCACTGGCAGGCCGGAACGAAACTGTCGGCGCTGCCGGATGCCCAGCGTCCGCGCGACCGCAAGTCAGGCTATGCCGTGCAGGCGGCGATGCAGCCTTATACGTCGGGACGGATATTCGGCTGGAAGATCGCCGCGACCAGCGAGTCCGGACAAAAGCACATCAACGTCGCCGGCCCCCTCGCCGGCCGCATCTATGCCGAGCGCGTCATTCCGGATGGCGGCACCGCGCCGATGGCCGGCAACGCGATGCGCGTAGGCGAGCCGGAATTCGCCTTCCGCATGGGACGCAGCCTGCCGCCACGATCCACGCCTTATACCGTGGAAGAAGTGCTCGATGCGGTTGGGTCGCTGCATCCCGCGATCGAGTTGCCGGATTCACGTTTCGCGGATTTCGTCAGCGCGGGCGAAGCGCAACTGATCGCGGACAATGCCTGCGCGCACCTGTTCATTCTGGGCGCGCCGACGACGGCGGACTGGCGCGCGGTCGATCTCGTGGAGGAGCGGCCTGTCACCATGCTGCGCGGGCAGCGCTACGCCGGACACGGCAAGAACGTGCTCGGCGACCCCCGCGTCGCGCTGGCTTGGCTTGCCAACGAGCTGCGGCAGCTCGGCGTGACGCTGAATGCCGGCGAGGTCGTCACCACAGGCACCTGCCATCCGCCGCTGCCGATCGACGCCGGCGACCATATGGAAGCGGATTTCGGCGCCTTCGGGCGGGTGTCGGTGTCGCTGAAGTAGAAGCAATCGCGGCCGTCGCAATGCGCGACGGCCGTTCTTCCATTCACCTATTCCTTCGCCGCGTCGGTGATGATCGAACCGTAGCGCTCCCAGCGCTCGCCGTTGAATCGCGCCATCTGGAATTGTTTGTTGACGCGATAGTCTGTCGGCGTGGTGGTGACGCTGATGCCGGGCAACAACATGTCGAGCGGCACGTTGGTCAGGTGGGTCGCCTGCTTCAGCACGTTGGCGCGGGTGAGATCGTCGCCGCACTGCTGCAGCACCTTCACCAGAAGCTGTGCGGTGATGTAACCGTAGACGTTGAAGCTCGAATCCTTGTCACCGTCCGGATAATATTTCTGCATGAAAGCGAGATAGCGCTTGGTGCCCGGATCGTCCTTCCAGTTGGCGTCCGCGGGATCCTTGACGTAGCCGACGCTGATCACGCCCTTGGATGCTTCGAGGCCCGCCGGCTTCATCACCGCGCCCACCGAGGTCGCGTTGATGTCGAGGATCTGCACCGGATGCCAACCGAGCTCGGCGATCTTCTTGATCGCCTGCGCCGCCTGCTTCGGCGTCGAAGCGCTGAAGAACAGGTCGGCACCCGAATCCCTGATCTTGAGAATCTGGGAATCGATGGTCGGCTCCGAGAGTTCATAGGACGCCTCAGCCACGATCATCTTCGCGGCCTTGTCGCCGAGGCCGGCCTTGATGCCGTTCAGGTAGTCCTTGCCGAGATCGTCGTTCTGATAGAGCACGCCGACCTTGGCATTCGGATGCTCCTTCAGGATGTACTGACCGTAGATGCGGCCTTCGACGAAGTAGCTCGGGTTGAATCCCATCGTCCATGGAAAGTGCTTGGGATCGGTGAACCGGGACGCGCCGGTCGCTGCGAACAATTGCGGGACCTTCTTGGCGTTCAGATATTTCTGGACCGCGGCGTTCGGCGGCGTGCCGATGATCTGAAACGTCAGCAGAACCTCGTCGCCTTCCACCAGCTTGCGCACCTGCTCCACCGTCTTCGGCGGGCTGTAGGCATCGTCGTACTGGATCAGGTTGATCTTGCGGCCATTCACGCCGCCCTGATCGTTGATCATTTTCATGTAGGCCGCCTGGGCCTTGCCGATCGTGGCATAGGCCGACGCCGGCCCGCTGAACGGCACGGTCTGTCCCACCTTGATTTCGGTGTCACTTGCGCCGGCATCGTACTTCTTCTGCGCATACGCGGATGTCGTCGCCAGCGACACCGCGACCGCGGACGCCATCACCAGTTTGATCAATTCGTTCTTCATCGTCTCCACCCTGCCTTTACATTCACTACGCGGATCATGTCGCGACCTCGTCGTCGCGCGGCTCGATCACCGGATCGGCTTCGTTGACGAGAGAGCGGATGCTCGCGGCAAGCGCGCGGATTCGCGGGCCGATCTCGGCTTCGAGTTGCCCGGGCTGCAGACGATAGGCCGGGATTCCGCAATTGATCGAGAAGGTCTGCTTCAGATCGCCGGCATGGAACAGTGGCGCGCCGACCGCATGGATCGACGTCATGTATTCGCCGAAGCAGGTACAGAATCCGCGCTCCGCGCACGCGCGAATGCCGGCGCGATACTTTTCGCGATGGATAGCCCACAGATCGGGATTATCGGTTTTGATCCGCTGCTCGAGCAGCGCCGATTGCGCGGAGGGCAAGATCGCGACCGCGGCCCGCCCCATCGCAGTGGCGACGACGGGGATCGGCATGCCAATGTCAGGGAAATGCGGGCCCACATCACCGGATCGTGCCGTCTCGACATAGATCGTCGCTGTGCCCTCAAGCAGGCCGATCGACACCGTGCCACGCACGCTCGCGGCCAAATCCTGCATCAGCGGCCGGGCCTGCTGCCGAAACTGCATTCCGGCCAGCAGTGGATGGACCATCAGCAGTGCGCGGGCGCCGAGGCGGTACTTCGCAAGGTCCGGGTCGTAACGAAGGTAGCCGAGTTCGGCGAGCGTGTGCGTCAGCCGCGCAACGGTGGGCCGCGGAATTCCGGTGCGCGCCGACAATTCCATGTTGCCGAGCTGCGGCGCGGCCGCCTTGAAGGCTTCGAGCACCACGAGCCCCTTGGCGAGCGTGGTGGCAAAGGCCGCATCCCCGGCGCTTTCGGCCAGCACCGCTTCCGCGGACTGCGAGTGAGCGAAGGTCGGCTGGCGCGGCGTGGAGCTCATGCCTCCTTTAATGAGACAACCAAGCATGGTTGTCCATTAAATTTCCATTATAGTTGATATCTGTCCAATATGTGGACACTAAGTTGCAAGCGGGCGACCAACCAGCACCTCCCCCGAAAAGTGCCGGCCCGCCAGCAACTGGATCGCCGGCGGTCCAAACGCGAAACAGACGACAGCGTGCCGCCGCAGCAATCCTGATGGAGTCAGTTCGCGAGTTCGTTGCCATCGACGATTGCGCTGGCGTACGGTCAAGCAAAGCGCGGCGAAACCGCCGCGCGCTGCATGAACCCGATAAATTCGGTTGAACCGGATCTTCGATGCAGACTCCGCGCGACGGCGTGACTGCACGAAGAGAAGCAGGCGCCGCTCTAGCGCGCGCCTCCCGCCATCGCCTGACCGGCCTCCTGCCGGCGCGGCAGCTTCCAGTTCGGCCGGATGAAATGGCAAGTGTAGCCGTCCGGATAACGCTCCAGATAATCCTGGTGTTCAGGCTCGGCCTCCCAGAACGGTCCGACCGGCGCAACCTCGGTGACGACCTTGCCAGGCCACAGACCGGAGGCGTTCACATCGGCGATGGTGTCGTCCGCGATCCGCTTCTGCTCGTCGCTTGTGTAGAAGATCGCCGAGCGGTAGCTCGGCCCGCGATCATTGCCTTGGCGGTTCGGCGTGCTGGGATCGTGAATCTGGAAAAAGAACTCGAGCAGTTGCCGATAGCTGATCGTTTGCGGATCGAAGATGATTTCGATCGCCTCGGCATGATTGCCGTGGTTGCGATAGGTCGCGTTCGGCACTTCGCCACCGGTGTAGCCGACCCGGGTCGAGATCACACCGGGATAGCGGCGCAACAGATCCTGCATTCCCCAGAAGCAGCCTCCGGCGAGGACTGCGCGGTCTCTTGAAGCTGTCATGTCCGTCCGTCTCCCGTCTTGCTGTATGCGCTAAGGGTTCCGCCGAAATATAGGCCTGTCAGGATGCGTTTTGAAGGACGCGGCGGGGGCACGAAGGATCAATTGAACCGGAGGCATCCTGGACCGCGGGGGCAGTTCGCCGCTTCAAGGCCATGCCGTCCTAAACTTCCAGCCACTCCTTGCGCACGGCTTCATTGGCCTTGAGCTGGTCGGGCGTGCCCTCGAACACGATGCGGCCGTGGCCCATGATGTAGACGCGGTGGGAAATCCTCAGCGCGATCGACAGCTTTTGCTCGACGAGGAGGATGGCAAGTCCTGCTTTCGCGATATGCGCGATGAGGTCGCCGACCTGCTGCACGATCAGCGGCGCCAATCCCTCGGTCGGCTCGTCGATCATGATCAACTCCGGATCGCCCATCAGCGTCCGGCAGGTCGTCAGCATCTGCTTTTCGCCGCCGGACAGCACGCCGGCCGGCGTATCCGCGCGCGCGGCAAGGTTTGGAAACATGTCGAGCATGTCCTCCATTCGCCACTTGCCGGGGCGGCGCGTGTTCTTGACGCCAAGCAGAAGATTCTGGCGCACCGTGAGGCCCGGGAAGATATCGCGATGTTCGGGCACATAGCCGAGCCCGAGGCGCGCGATCGCATAGCTCGGCAGACCGGCGATGTCCTTGCCCTTGAACCGAATCGTGCCCTGCGGCGGCACCTCGCCCATGATCGCCTTGACGGTGGTGGAGCGGCCGACGCCGTTACGACCGAGCAGGCTCACCACCTCGCCGGCCTCGATATGCATATCGACGCCCTGCAGGATGTGGCTCTTGCCGTAATAGGCGTGAAGATCCTTGACCTCCAGCATCAGTGGCCCTCCTCGCCGAGGTAGGCTTCCTTGACCTTCGGATTGTTGCGAATTTCCTCAGGCGTGCCGGATGCGATGATGTGGCCATAGACCAGCACCGAAATGCGGTCGGCCAGTCCGAACACCACGCTCATGTCGTGCTCGACGATCACGAGCGTGCGTCCCTCCGTCAAACGGCGGATCAGCGCGACGGCGCGTTCAGTCTCCGCGCGGCTCATGCCGGCGGTCGGCTCGTCGAGCATGATGACGCTCGCTCCGCCGGCGATGGTGATGCCGATCTCGAGTTCGCGCTGCTCGGCATAGGTCAAAAGCCCCGCCGGCACATCGCGGCGGTGGAGCAAATGAATATCGTCGAGGATTTCAGCGGTGCGCTGCCGGACCTCGGGCAGATCGTCGACGTTCTTCCAGAAGGCATAACGCTGACCTGTCGCCCAAAGCACAGCACAGCGCACGTTCTCCCAGACCGTCATGCGGGCGAACACATTCGTGACCTGGAACGAGCGCGACAGGCCACGCCGGTTGATCTCGAACGGCCGCAGCCCGGAGATCAGATCGCCGTTCAGCCGGATCTCGCCTGAGGTCGGGGCGATATGGCCGCTGATCAGATTGAAGGTAGTGGATTTGCCGGCACCGTTGGGGCCGATCACGGCATGGCGCTCGCCCTGGGCAACGCTCAGGTTGAGATCATGGATGATCCCGACATTGCCGAAGCGCTTTTCGACGTTGCGAATTTCAATGGCCTGCGTCATGCGAGGTGCCCCCGGTCACGGGCATCCGTGGTGGCGCGGTCCCAGGCATCGACGATGCGCCGCCAGGTGATCCGGGCGACCGCATATCCGCCGACGATCATCACGGCGGCGATGATCCAGGTCGATGCCGCGGTCGCATCGAAGGGAATGCCGAACAGCGCAATCACATTGCCCTGCCCCTGACTCTCGGTGTAGTGCGCAATCGTCTCGATCCCGAGGATGACGCCGCAAACGAGAACAAGCGTCGGCACCAGCGCGAGCAGATAGGACGGGATCACCATACCGAGCGTTCCCGAACGAACCAGCGGTCGATGCATCATCAAAAGGCCGGCGATACCTCCCGGCGCGAACATCACGATGCCGATGAAGATGATGCCGAAATAAAGCTGCCACACCGTCGTCAGGTTGGTCAGCCCGAGTTGCAGATAGGTGACGAGGATCGCGCCGAGGATCGGGCCGAAGAAGTACGACGTGCCGCCGATAAACGTCGCGAACAGCACGAGGCCCGACTGCACGGCGCCGAGATAGGCGGAGTTGGCAATCTCGAAATTGATTGCGGTCAGCCCGCCGGCGACGCCAGCGAACAAACCGGCGAAGCAAGATGCGAGATAGCGGACGACATGGGGATCGTATCCAATGAATTCGACGCGCTCGGGATTGTCGCGAACCGCGTTACTGATCCGCCCGAGCGGTGTCCGCGTAAGCGCGTACATCGCGATCGCCGAAATCATCACCCAGGCCGCGATCAGATAATAGACCTGGATCTGCGGCCCGAAGCTCCAGCCGAACATGTGCGGCAGAGCAGTGCGGTCGGTCGTGATGCCGGACTCTCCGCCGAACACGCTGCGCAGGATCAGCGACGACGAGGCCACCAGTTCGCCGATGCCGAGCGAGATCATCGCGAAGACGGTGCCCGCGCGCTTGGTCATCACCCAGCCGATCACGGCAGCGAAGCAAAGTCCGCCGAGGCCACCGACGAGCGGAATGAAGGGAAGCGGAATCGGCCAGTCATACGCGGTCACGGCATTCATAACATGAATGGCCGCGAAACCGCCAAGGCCGTAGTAAACGGCATGACCGAACGATAGCAGCCCGGTCTGTCCGAGCAGAATATTGTAGGACAGCGCGAAAATGATCGCGATGCCGATCAGGCTGAACGATGTCAGCGAACTGCCCGACGAGAACAGCAGCGGCAGCACGATGAGCACGATCGCCGCAATCACCCAGATGCCATAGAAGCGCAGACTTTGGCCCCGCGCCGGCACCGGCAGATCGCGGGCAGAGGTTGCGGTGTCGCTCATGTTTCACGCGCCCCCATCAAGCCCATGGGGCGGAAGATCAGAATCAGCACCAGCAGGACATAGGGCAGGATGGGCGCGATCTGCGCGATCGTGACATTCCAGATGTCGGCAAGGACCGTGGCATTGAAGCTCGGATCGAGCGGGCCAAAAAGGCTGGCGAGCGAGCCGTTCAGTGCCACAGCGAAGGTCTGCACCAGCCCGATGACCAGCGAGGCGATGAATGCGCCGGGCAGCGAGCCAAGACCGCCGAAGACGATGACGACAAAGAGGATCGGTCCGAGCAACCCTGCCATATCGGATTGCGTCACCAGCGCAGGGCCGGCGATAACGCCGGCCACGCCGGCGAGCGCGCAGCCAACGCCGAACACCAGCATGAACACCCGCCCGACGTTATGGCCGAGATGGGCCACCATGCTGGGATGCGTCAGCGCCGCCTGCACGATCAGTCCGACGCGCGTCCGCTTGAGCACGATCAAGAGCGCGATGAAGATCAGCACCGACACCGCCAGCATGAACATCTTGTAGGCGGGATAATTGGTGGAGAAGATGGTGAAGGCGGAAAAGTCGAGCGCTTGGGGCACGCGATAATCCATGGGACTCTTGCCCCAGATCATCGACACGATTTCCTCGATCGCGAACGCCAACCCGAACGTCAGCAGCAATTCAGCGACATGACCGTGCTTATGGGTGTTGCGCAGGCCGTAGCGCTCGACCGCCATGCCGATCGCGCCGACCAGCAGGGGTGCAATCACCAGCGCGGGCCAGAATCCGATCCAGCGCGTGAGCTGGTAGCCGAAAAACGCGCCCAGCATATAGAAGCTGGCATGAGCAAAATTGAGCACGCCCATCATGCTGAAGATGACGGTCAAACCACTCGACAGCAGAAACAACAGCATCCCGAACAGGACGCCGTTGAGGGTTGAAATCACGATCAGCTCAAGCACGACGCACTCGCTGGTTTCTGAACGGTGTCGCCGCGGGCCGCTCAGGACAATTCAAAAAAGCGATCCAACCGGCACGAACGCAAGTTGCGATCAAGGAGCGCCCGCGTCCCGAAGGACGCGGGCCGCCGCGACCATCAGGGCCGCTTCATCTTGCAGGTGGTGGGCACGATCGTCTGCTGCGTGTCGATCTTGGCCACCGGATGCCATCCCCAGCCGGTCTTTTCCTCGTCGAACGGCTCGTTGCTCTTCAGCGTACCGAACGATGAAATGTAGATCGGCTGGAAGAACTGGTGGTCATCCTTGCGCATGAACCCTTCGCCGCCATCGAGCACTTCGAACTTCATGCCTTCGAGAGCCTGCGCGACCTTGACCGGATCGATCGATTTGGCCTTCTCGGCAGCCGCCTTGAACATCCGCATTTCGTTCACGGCGCGCGGATACCACAGCGACATGTTCACCTTGGCGCGGAATGCCTTCTCGAAATCCATCGCCGGCTGATAGCCGCCATTGGGAATGCCCTCGGTGATTTGGAACACCTGATGATCGAGACCGGTCTGCTTGATCGCGGTCGGACCGCCAGCGCCGCCGGCATAATAGGTGTACCAGTTGACCTTCAGTCCGGCATCGGCAGCCGCCTTGAGCAGCAACGCGATGTCCTGTCCCCAGTTGCCGGTGACGACGCTATCCGCACCGGAGGCCTTGATCTTCGCGATGTAGGGCGAGAAGTCGGTGATCTTCAGCAGCGGATGCAGTTCGTCGCCGACGATCTGGACGTCCGGCCGCTTCGCCGCCAGCATCTTCCGCGCATCCGCACGAACCGACTGGCCGAACGAATAGTCCTGATTGATCAGATAGACCTTCTTGATGGACGGAACGCCCTTCATGTAGTTGGTGAGCGCTTCCATCTTGATGTCCGAGCCGGCATCCCAGCGGAAGTGCCAGAAGCTGCACTTGTCGTTGGTCAGCGCCGGATCGACCGCGGCATAGTTGAAGTAGAGCACTTCCTTGCCGGGGTTGCGGGTGTTGTGCTTGGTGACGAAATCTTCCAAGGCCGCTGCGACCGATGAGCCGTTGCCTTGCGTGATATAATGTATACCGGCGTCGATCGCCTTCTGGGCCTGGACCAGGCTTTCCTGCGGGTTGACCTTGTTGTCGAGCGGAACGATCTCGACCTTGTGGCCAAGGATGCCGCCCTTGGCATTGATCTCGTCGGCCAGATACTGGAACGTTTTCAGTCCGCCCTCGCCGATGCTGGCGCCACCGCCGGACAGAGGATCGATGTAACCGATCTTCAAGGTATCCTGGGCATACGACGTGCCACCCAGCATCGTTATCGTTAGCGCCGCTGTGGCAGCGACGATCAGCTTACGCATTTTTCTTTCTCCCTTGTTTCAAATTCTTCAGTTACATCTCAGCACTTACAACCGCAATTATCGAAGTTTCACAACTTCCGTGATCGGCCAACCGCTTCATCGTCATCGTGAAGATCACCGGACAGCGGCTGCTCACCGCAGCAGGGATAAACCCTGCACGACACAAGCCTGTTCGACCCGCGCAAATCGATGTCGTCTCTTTGCGACTGATGCGTTTGAGCAATTTCGGCACAACATCTATCCGGCCCGACCCGACCGCAATTTCGCTGCTGTTGCCGACTCCGTTGATCTCCCCCCATCCCGACCAGCGCTTCGCATGGTTTGCCCGCAGACAGATCTTCCGCTGCCTTTGAAACAAGATCAGCAGAAGTTGAACCTATCGTCAAGTTTTGAACTCCGCTTCTAGCGAAATTTCCCGCTAGAAGGAATGTAGATTCGATCTGTTTTGAATTTCGAGTAAATCTTTGAACTCGCCTGCCTGTCGCGTTTAGTCCGACGCCGCAACGCGCGACGTCGGAAACCAGGAGCCGTGCGATCGCGGCTGCGGTCAAGCCAGCGGTCTGCGTGGTTTAATGCCGCACAGGAACAAGCGCGCGAAGTTATTGGCGATCTGCAACGGCGACCAGTCAGCCTTGTTCTTGAACCAGACCGGATACCAATGCCCCATTCCGGTAAAGACTCGCTGCGCGAAATATGTGTCGACACGGCGGAGCGCGCCTCGATCGATCCAGCGCTGATAGTCCGACTGGTCTTCCCTGATCGTCTCCAGCACCCATTTGACGTACGCCTTTCGATCGGCGTCGTTGAGATAGTTGATGTTATGGTAGGTGGCCTTCGGCCCGCACGGCGTATCGTGCAGCATCAGCAGCAGGCGAAAGCACTGAACGATGTTATCGAATGCTTCAAGATTCTGATTTCGCAGGTGATCGCGAATTTTCACCTCGTTGTTGAGCCCTCGCTGCAAGCAAGCCAGCAGCAAGTTCTCCTTTTCGCTGAAGTGGTAGTAGATCCCGGCACGAGTCATGCCCGCATCCGATGCGATGCTCTCAAGCGACGTACCAGAGGCTCCCTTGCGATTGAAGCTGTCCGATGCGATCGACAGCATCCTGTCCAGCTTCGCCGCCCGCTTGTTCAGGCCTGCGCGCGTCTCGATGAAGGACGCGAGACTGGGTGGATCCGGCAGGTTGGGAACCGACGTTCCGCGCGGGTACACACCGTGCGTGATGATATCGTCGATGGCGTCGATCGCCTGCTGGCGCGTGTAGTAGTCACGCTCGGAAAGCCAGAACGGAACCCAGTCGAGAATGGAAATCAGTGCAACTGCGGCGAGCAGAGGCTCGTCGCATGCGATCGAGCCATCCACAACTCCCCGCTGCAGAATCCCAGCAAGCAGCTCGGCGTTCTGCCAGCGCCTTTCGTGCACCTGGTTGCTGTATGACGCAGTGAGCGCGTCGATGTCGGTGAACAGGATCATCCGTTGGGCGTCAGGCCTGAGCCTGCCGCGCACGAAGCGCCTGATGATCTCAAGTCCGTCGATACCCCGCTCCGCGGCCGCCTCGATTTCGAGCCGGTAAATCGCAAGACCGCGGAGATAGCACTGAAAGATCAGTTCTTCCTTGTCATGAAAGTGGTGATACAGCGCGCCTGGAACAGCCTGAACCGCCGCCGCAACCTGCTCCATCGTCACGTTCGCGTACGAATGGCGCGCAAACAATCGGGATGCAGCGACAAGGATTTCCTCGGACCGACCCGAGAGGTCAAAGACTTGCAAGCTATAATGCCTTTTTCCCGCCGGAACTTTCTATTCAGCTGGGCGGGATCATCCCTTCGTCGCAGATTTTTTTCAATCATCGATTTTTTCAATCATCGATATAAGGTCGTCTCAGCGACTACCGGCTTCCCGGCCGTCGCGCTTCGCGGCAACGGTCTCAGTCAATGCTTCCTGATGAAGGAGCTTGCGGCACAGTGAGGTGCTGTGCGGCAGGACTCTTGGTGTCCGATGCCGCGGACAATTGCAGGCTACTGCTTCCGGATATCGCGATCGATCCCCAGAGAATACCGTAGGCCAGCCACATCAGGAATTTGCCGTTCGTGTAGTCGACGGATCGCGGTTTGACACGACAGGGAGCGTGCGAGGGCAGTAGATCAACGAGATTGGCTGCAAGCATGCTTGCGGCGAGAGGCGACCAGCGCACGCTGTCCGTCTTCCATATCTTGGAAGCAAGGCTATTAATCGCCGTGTCTCTTGGAAGCCCATCCAGATCGGCGGCCTCCTGCCATGCGTCGATGTCCAGCCTTGCCAGCGCCGACAAAACGCTCAGCGAGGTTTCACGATCTTCATAAAGCTGAGCAAACAGGAAACTGTCGAACCGGGAGTCGATGTCAGATAGATGAGTCATGTCCTGCCCTCCTGCATGGAAGGAAAAGCGCGGCGCTTCGGTTGCCGCAGCCGTGTCGGCAGGCGAAATCGACCCTCAAGCCGGCTCGCCGGCGTGAAACCGCTTCATTCTGGGTTTTCCGAAATATTTTACAAGCGAGAAATATTGGCGCTTAAATTCGATAAGTTAGATACTTGAGGGTCTGTCATCCGCCCGGGCCAAGGCACAAACATCACTCTCAACCCGTGCCGCCCTGCCCTTCCTCCGCCACGTCATTGAGCGCATCGGGTTTCGCGATCACCACACGGCGACGGCCGCTGTCGACAATGCCGCGCGCCTCCCAGCCGCTCAAGGTGCGGCTGACGGTGTGCAGCGTCGTCCCGCACATCTCCGCAAGATCCTGCCGCGACAGCGGAAACACGATTTCGATGCCGCGCGCCGTGCGGCGGCCGGCCTGTTGCGCCAGCCGCAGCAAGGTGTGGGCAATGCGGCGATCGACCTTTTCGGTGGCGAGTTCGCGCAGCCGTACCTGGAGATCGCGATAGCGTGCGCCGAGCAGGCTCGCCGCATTGATCGCGATCGACGCATGGCGGGCCATGATCTCGCGCAGCGCGGCCGACGGCATGCCGATCAGATGACTGTCATCAACCGCGACCACCGTTCCCGGATGCACGTCCCCGCCGGATAGAGGCGTATAGCCGGCGACCTCGCCGGGACCGAGATAGCGGATAATGATCTGCTGCCCGTCGAGCCCGGTCTGAGTGGCACGAAGCCGGCCAACCACCACCACGTATAATATGGCCGCCGTGTCATCCTGGCGAAGGACGGTATCGCCCGCCGCAAACCGCTTGCGGAACGCCACCGCCTGCACCTCGCGCAACGCATCAAGCGGGACGCCACGGAACAATTCGCTACGCGCGAGGATGTCGATATCCGGATGTTCGGCCATACCGCTATTTTCGCGTCATCCCGATCCAGGCTCCACGCTGTCCGATCCTGTCCTTGGTCGAACCGGCTGGCCGCGGCGGAAACTTCGCCGCATATTGCCGCAATTCGAATCGCGCACCCAGCCGGGCTCCATATTGCGGGTTTTTTGCGCAGGAACAAAGACGGTGACGCCGGCGCAAGGCACTGGCAGAGTCGGCGGCAGCAACGGAGTCGCGATGCTCAACGTCAACAAGACCGACCTTCTGCGCCATCATGTGCCGGAAACGCTGTCGGATCGTTTCGCCGCCGGCGCCGAACGGCTGCTGACGGCGATGGCCGGCGGGTTCAGCCGCCGCTACGGCGGCCGGGTGATCGTGCTGGAAACCATTGCCGCGGTCCCTGCCATGGTCGCAGCCAGCCTGCTGCATCTGCGTTGCCTGCGACAACTGATCGACGATCGCGGCTGGGTGCGCACCTTCATGGAAGAGGCGGAGAACCAGCGCGCCCATCTGATGGCCTTCGTCGCCATCAGACGTCCGAGCTGGAGCGAACGCTGGCTGATCGTGCTCGGCCAGGGCACCTTCTATAATGCCTATTTCCTGCTGTCGCTGATCTCGGGGCGCAGTGCCCATCGGCTGGCCGGCTATCTCGCCGAGCGATCGGTGCGCGGTTATTCCGAATATCTCGGCTCGCTCGAAAGCGGAGCGGTGCCGAACGGCCCGGCGCCGGAAACGGCCATCGCTTACTGGAATCTGGCACCCGGCGCGCAACTCAGCGACATGATCATGGCCATGCGCGAAGACGAGGCCCTCCATCGCGATATCCATCACGCGTTCGCCGACGCGCTGGCGCAGGGCCGCATCATCCCGGACCGTCCAGGCCCTGTCCTGTAGGACTCTCGTCCAAACTTGCGCCAGCGCAACGAACGCGCGGCAGAACCTCATAGATTTCGTCTGCAAGACAAGGAGCGGCCTTCATGGCCGCCATGCAGACGGAGTTGAACCATGACACGCTTGTCCACACTGATGCTGTGCGCCGGTGCACTGCTATTGACCGCGCCCGCGCACGCCGCGGAATTCGAAGTCAAGATGCTGAACAAGGGCCCGGACAACCAGATGATGACGTTCAACCCGCCGTTTTTGAAGATTCAGTCCGGCGATACCGTCAAGTTCGTGGCGGCGGACAAGGGACACGACGCGGAATCGATTCCGGGCATGCTGCCGGACGGCGCGACGCCGTTCAAAGGCAAGATATCGCAGGACATCAGCGTGACCTTCGACAAGCCGGGTCTCTATGGCTATCGGTGCGTTCCGCATTTCGGCATGGGCATGGTCGGCCTGATCGAGGTCGGCGGCAGCACTGCCAACCTGGACGCAGCGAAACAGGCCAAGATGCCACCGCTCGCCACCAAGCGCATGACAGCATTGCTGGATGAGGCAGTCAAAAACACCACCGCGCAGGCAGGAGCCGGCGGAGCTGTCCACTGACGTGGCTTCAATGACGTTGGAAACGTGCAATTTGCATTTGCACAACGACGGAATCCCCGGACAAAATACGGTCTGACCGGGATTGCCGAACCCATGGCGGACATGGTGCGAGGCTGGCGCAGCGAACAGCCGAGCGATCCGTGTCCGGCATCTACGCGAAACAGGGGGCTGCTTCGATGATCGCCGAACTCACAACAAACGAACGCCAGACCGCTCTCGTTATTCTTCTGGCGCTTGCGGTCACAGGGTTGGCGATGGCGATCGCCGGCCAGGGCGATCCGTTCGGCGTTCACGGCGCGCTCGTGATGGTCGTGGCCATTGCCGGTGTGTTCACCGTCATCTCCGGTTACTACGCGCCGGAGCCCTCCGACAGCAGACTCGACAGCTACTACGACACGCCGACCAAATTCGGCATTGTCGTCGCAATGATCTGGGCGGTCATCGCCATGTTCGTCGGCGACTGGGTGGCGTGGCTGCTGGCCTATCCCAACCTGACCTTCGATGCGGCCTGGTCAAGTTTTGGCCGGCTGCGGCCGGTGCATACGTCGGGCGTCATCTTCGGCTTCGGTGGCAACGCGCTGATCGCAACGTCGTTTTACGTGATGCAGCGCACGTCGCGGGCGCGCCTGCCGGACCAGCTCAGCCCGTGGTTCGTGCTGCTCGGCTACAACCTGTTCTGCATCGTTGCCGCCACCGGCTACCTGATGGGCGTCACCCAATCGAAGGAATATGCCGAGCCCGAGTGGTACGCCGACATCTGGCTGGTGATCGTCTGGGTGGCCTACTTCGTACTCTATTTGCGTACGCTGGCGCGGCGCAAGGAGCCGCACATCTATGTCGCCAACTGGTACTACCTCGCATTCATCCTGGTGGTGGCGATGCTGCACATCGTCAACAACCTGGCGGTGCCGATCTCGTGGGGCAGTGCCAAGAGCTATTCGCTGTTCTCCGGCGTACAGGATGCGATGACCGAATGGTGGTACGGCCACAACGCCGTCGCCTTCTTCCTCACCTCCGGCTTTCTCGGCATGCTCTATTACTACATGCCGAAGCGCGCGGGACGGCCGATCTATTCCTACCGGATGTCGATCATCAGCTTCTGGGGCATCACGTTCTTCTACATGTGGGCCGGTTCGCATCACCTGCATTACACGGCACTGCCGCAGTGGGTGCAGTCGCTCGGCATGACTTTCTCGGTGATGCTGCTGATCCCGTCGTGGGTCTCGGCCGGCAATGCGCTGATGACGTTGAACGGCGCCTGGAACAAGGTGCGTGACGACGCGGTGCTGCGCTTCATGATGGTGGCGGCGGTGTTCTACGGCCTCACCACCTTCGAAGGCTCGTTCATGGCGATCCGCCCCGTCAATTCGCTCTCGCACTACACCGACTGGACCGTTGGCCACGTCCATGCCGGCGCGCTTGGCTGGGTGGCGATGATCACCTTCGGCGCGATCTACGCCTCGGTGCCGTGGCTTTGGAAACGCGAGACGATGTATTCGCCGAGGCTGGTCGAAGTCCACTTCTGGCTCGCGCTGGCCGGCACGGTCATCTACGTGTTCGCGATGTGGAATTCCGGCATCATCCAGGGGCTGATGTGGCGGACCTATAACGAGAGCGGCACGCTGGCCTATTCCTTCGTGGATTCGCTGGTCGCAATGCATCCCTACTACATCGCTCGCGCCGTCGGCGGCGTGTTCTTCCTGCTCGGCACAGCGATCGGCCTCTACAACATCTGGATGACGATCCGGACTGCGCCGCGGGCTGCGTCCGAATTGGCGGCGGATCGTCCGGTGCTTGCAGGCGCGCCCGCGCTGCAGGCTGGGGAGTAACGGCGATGTTCGGATTTCACTACCGGCTTGAACGCAAGGCCATCGGGCTCGTGCTCGCCATCATCGGCGTCGCCTCGATCGGCGGCATCGTCGAAATCGCGCCGCTGTTCACGATCCACCAGACCGTGGAAGACGCGCCCGACATGCGGGTCTATACGCCGCTCGAACTGGCGGGCCGCAACATCTACATCCGCGAAGGCTGCTATGCCTGCCATTCGCAGATGATCCGCACCCTGCGCGACGAGGTGGAGCGCTACGGGCCCTATTCGCTGGCGGTGGAATCCAAGTACGACCACCCAATGCTGTGGGGCTCGAAGCGAACCGGCCCCGACCTCGCGCGGATCGGCAACAAATATTCCGACGAATGGCAAGTCGAGCATCTCAATAATCCGCGCGACGTCGTGCCGGAATCGGTGATGCCCGCCTACACTTGGCTGTTGCGCACGAAACTGCGGACTGACGATCTCAGCAACCATCTCAGGGCGCAGCGGACCGTCGGGGTGCCCTACACCGACGACATGATCGCTAACGCCGCCGCGGACGCCTACGGTCAGGCCGCACCGGATTCACCGCAGGCAGACGGAGTCGTCACCCGCTACGGCAAGGCGACGACGGTACGTCCTTTTGACGGACGACCCGATGAACTGACCGAGATGGACGCACTTGTCGCCTACCTGCAGATTCTCGGGCGGCTGACGGACGCGGCGCACAAGCCGATCGCATCGGCGGAGAAATAACCATGGCACTCGATCACGATATTCTCGTCTGGTTCTCGAAATCCTTCGGGCTGTTCTATCTGCTGGCGTTGTCACTCATCGTGCTGGTCTATGCCTACTGGCCCGCGAACCGGAAACCGTTCGAGCGCGCCGCGAACGCCATCCTCCACGATGACGACGACAAGCCATATCGAGGCTGAGGACACGACATGGCGAAAGAGGAACGCGACCCGCATACCGGATACCTGACCACCGGGCACGAATGGAACGGCATCATCGAGCTGAACACGCCGGTGCCGCGCATCATCTATTTCTTTCTCGGCGCAGCCTTTTTGTTCTCCGTGGTCTACTGGATTCTGATGCCGACCTGGCCGCTTGGGACCACTTATACCAAGGGACTGCTTGACAGCGATCAGCGCGCCTATGTCGACAACACGATCAAGCAGGCGGCGCTGCAGCGCGCCGACTGGACCGCGCGGATCGAGAAGGAAAACTACGCCGATATCCAGAAGGATCCACGGCTGATGGAGGTGGTGCGCGAGACCGGTCGCGCGCTGTTCGGGGACAACTGTGCCGCCTGCCACGGCCGAGAGGCACAAGGAGGCAAGGGTTTTCCCAACCTCACCACGCAATCCTGGCTATGGGGCGGCACGCCGGATGCGATCGCCGAGACCATTCGAGTCGGCATCAATTCCGCGCATCCGGAAACCCGGACCTCGCAAATGCCGGCCTTCGGGCACGACGGCATGTTGAAATCCAACGAGATCGACAACGTCGTCGCCTTCGTGCGCAGCCTGTCGAATCCATCGACCAAAGATCTCCCCGCGGCCAAGGTCGCGGCCGGCAAGACGCTGTTCGCCGCCAACTGCGCAGCCTGTCACGGCGAAGATGCCAAGGGCAATTCCGAAGTCGGCGCGCCAAATCTGACCGATCCGTTCTGGATCTACGGCGGCGACGCGCAAACGATCGAAACGACAGTGTGGGGCGGCAGGCAGGGCCATATGCCGACCTGGGAAAGCCGGTTGTCCGCGCTCGATCGCAAGATTCTCGCTCTCTATATCGTCGGCCTGAGGAAGCCAAACCCATGAACGGCGGCGCCACCCTGACACGGCGCGGGCGCCTGTCGCTATGGCTGCTGGTGGCCGCGGGCCTGGCGCTGGTGATCGGCGCGAACTGGCACCTGGTCTATGTCGCGGTGACGTCGCAACCGGATTGCGTGACCCACGTGCGGACCGGCGATGCCGCGCGCGGGTCGTTCAGTGCCGCGCAATCCTCCTGTTCGCCATGACGCTATCGATCAACATGCTTCGATGAGGGATTAACGTGGCCAAGCCAGACATCATCATTCCTCCCGTTGTCGCTCCGCTGCCGATCACAAAGCGCTGGCATCGCGATCTGACACCCGCATCGGCGTTCCGATGGCTCGCGCTCGGCTGGCAGGATTTTCGTAACGCACCGGGCGCCAGCATCGCTTACGGCCTGCTGATCTTCCTGCTATCGGCGATCATCGTCGTCGGATTGTTCAGGTTCGACCTCGATTACATCCTGTTCCCTGCGCTGGCCGGATTCATGGTGGTGGGCCCCATTCTCGCGGTCGGTCCCTACGTCAAGAGCCGCTCGATCGCGGCGGGCGAACCGGTCAGCCTGGCGCGGATGATCTTCGTGCGTCCGGCATCCGGCGCGCAGATCATGTTCACGGGCGTGCTGCTGTGCCTGTTGATGCTGGTGTGGATGCGCGCCGCGGTCATCATCTACGCGCTGTTCTTCGGACTGGTGCCATTTCCCGGCCTCGATCACGTCGCGTCGATGCTGTTCGGCACGCCCACCGGCTGGGCCATGCTGCTGGTCGGTGGTGCGGTGGGCGCGCTGTTCGCATCCTTTTCGTTCGCGATCAGCGCGTTCTCGATTCCGATGCAGCTCGATCAACGCACCGACGCTCTCACGGCGATGGGCTCGAGCCTGGCGCTGGTGTGGTCCAATCTGGCGACCATGCTGACCTGGGCGGCCATCATGCTGGTGCTGATCTTGCTCAGTATCGCCACCGGCCTGCTCGGATTGATCGTGGTGTTTCCGGTACTGGGTCACGGCACCTGGCACGCCTGGCGGGCGGTGCAGCCGGTCTAGTGCGGAGGGACGGAGTTCCCCATGAGTTGTTGCGCGCCCGGCAGTGACGTCGCTTTCGGCCTCGACCCGGAGAGCCGCGCCGATGAAATCCGGCTCGCGAGCCGCGTCGTCGGCGACGGTGTCCGGCAAACCGACCTCTCGGTACCGGGCATTCACTGCGGCGGCTGCATTCATCGGATCGAAACCGCGCTTCAGGCCCTGCCCGGCGTCGACTCCGCACGCGTCAACTTGTCCGGCAAGCGCGCTACCATCCGCTGGACATCCGAAACGCCGCCGCCATTCGTCGCGACACTGCGCGACATCGGCTATGAGGCGCATCTCTACGACATCAAGGCCGATGCGAAGGACACAACGCTTGCCGCATTGATCCGCGCGCTCGCCGTTGCAGGCTTCGCCGCCAGCAACATCATGCTGCTTTCGGTATCGGTCTGGGCCGGTGCGGACGGCGCCACGCGCGACCTGTTCCACTGGCTGTCGGCGCTGATCGCGTTGCCGGCGCTGGCCTATTCCGGACGTATCTTCTTCCGCTCCGCCTGGAGCGTGCTGCGGCACGGACACACCAACATGGACGTGCCGATCTCCATCGGAGTCTGCCTCGCATTCGGTCTGAGCCTCTACGAGACCTTTCACCACGGCTCCCACGCCTACTTCGACGCATCGATTTCGCTGCTGTTCTTCCTGCTGATCGGCCGCACGCTCGACCACATGATGCGCGAACGGGCCCGCACCGCCGTGACGGGACTGGCGCGACTGGCGACCCGCGGTGCGCTGGTACAGCGCGCCGACGGCACGCGCGATTATCTTCCGGTCGGCGAGATCATGCCCGGCATGACCATTCTGCTTGCCGCCGGCGAGCGTGTTCCGGTCGATGCAAAGGTCGTAAGCGGACAATCCGACATCGATCGATCGCTGCTGACCGGCGAGAGCGTCCCGGTGCCGGCGCATGCGGGTGCGCTGCTGCAGGCGGGAACGCTGAACCTGACCGGGTCACTGAGCATCATCGCCACAGCGGCCGCCAACGAGTCCTTCCTCGCCGAGATGATGCGCCTGATGGAAGCGGCGGAATCCGGCCGCTCGTCATATCGCCGCATCGCGGACCGGGCCGCGCGGCTCTATGCGCCGGTGGTGCACAGCGTGGCGCTGCTCACCTGCATCGGCTGGTGGCTTGCAACCGGCGATGCGCATCTCGCAATCACAATCGCGATCGCGGTGCTGATCATCACCTGCCCCTGCGCGCTCGGCCTTGCGGTGCCGATGGTGCAGGTCGTCGCGGCGCGACGGCTGTTCGAACTCGGCATTCTGCTCAAGGACGGCGGCGCTTTGGAGCGGCTGGCCGAGATCGATACCGTGGTCTTCGACAAGACCGGTACGCTGACGCTCGGCGAACCGCGATTGCTCAATCGCGACAGTCTCGATCCGGAGGCACTGCGCATCGCCGCGGCCATGGCTTCGCATTCCCGCCATCCCTATTCGCGCGCGCTGGCGGCCGCGCGAACCGCCGATCTCCCGGCTCTCGCCGCAAATGACGTTTCCGAATATCCCGGCTGCGGAATGGAAGCTCATATCGGGCCGCACACCTATCGATTGGGCCGTGCCGCCTGGGCGCTGAATCCCGCGGCGGCAAACGACGCGCGCAGCGCCGACGTCGTGCTCGCGAGGGACGGGCTGATGCTGGCCGGGTTCTCGTTCGAGGATCGTCTCCGCGACGGCGCGCGCGAAGCCATTGCCGACATCGCGCGCGTCGGGTTGAGCGTCGAGGTGCTGTCGGGCGACCGCGACGAAACCGTCCGCCGGCTTGCCGGACAACTTGGCGTCGGCCATCTCGCCGAGGTCTCTCCGGCCGGAAAGGTCGATCACATCGCGACCCTCGAAGCGTCCGGTCGCAAGGTCCTGATGGTCGGCGACGGGTTGAACGACGCGCCCGCGCTTGCCGCCGCGCACGCCTCGATGGCGCCGGCCTCGGCTGCGGATGTCGGCCGCAACGCCGCCGATCTGGTGTTTCTGCACGAGAGCCTGCGCGCGGTTCCCCAAGCGATGAAAATCGCCCGCGCCGCCGCCCGTCTCGTGCAACAAAACCTCGGCCTGGCGATTATCTATAATGTCGTCGCGGTGCCGGTTGCCGTCCTCGGCTACGTCACGCCGCTAATCGCAGCGATTGCAATGTCGTCATCCTCGGTGATCGTCATTGCGAACGCCTTGCGTTTGCCCGGACCGCGCGCACGGAAGGTCGCAGAGACCGCGTCTCCGGCAACGGCGACGCTTTCCTCAGCGAGGAGTTGATGAACAATTTCCTCTATCTGGTTCCCATCGCGCTGGGTCTCGGGCTCGTCGGGCTCGTCGCCTTCATGTGGGCGCTGCGCAGCGGCCAGTATGACGATCTCGACGGCGCCGCCGAGCGCATCCTGTTCGACGACGATCGCCCACTGCCCGAGCAGCGCGGCACGCCAACCCAACACCACGCCGGTCAGTAGACGACCGCATCGGTCGCATCGGCAGAGTCACACAGAGTCACAACGACCCGGGGCGGCGGCTAATCGACCGCAAAGTGTTTGCGGGCACAGCGATCCTGGCCTCTATCCATTCTGGGGCGGGATGAATTCCTTGCCATCAGGCACGAACTCATTGGTAAAGAGCGACGCCGCGTCGAGCGCCGTGGTCACGCCGCCGTAGGCTTTCAGCACTTCGACGGTCGACGACCAATCCTTCGACGACATCCAGCCGAGCGGCTTGTTGGCGGTCGTCGGCGTCACCCATGTCGTCCACGACAGTTGCGCCTCGCGCACCGTGATCGCGGGGTCCGTGGACGCGAGATACTTCTTGACGATCTGGGCCAACTCGTCGGGGTGAGCGCGTCCGTACAGGAAGCCTTTCAGGCTCGCGCGAACCATCGCACGGATGGTATCCGGCTCCGACAGCATCTCCTCGTGGACGATGAGGCCGTTGCTCATGCACGTCACCCCGGCGTCGGAATACCAGAATGGACGAACCTTCTTTTTGCCGCGGATTTCGATGCCCGGAATATAGCCTTGGGCGAAGCCGGCGATCGCAGCGACCTGACCGTTGATCAGCGCGGGACCGGCGCCCGCACCGTCCACATTGACGACGCGCACCTTGGCCGGATCCAGCTTTGAACCCTTGAGGAATGCGGGGAATTGCTGGAATTGAGCCGACCCCGTCGCGATGCCGATGGTCTTGCCTTCGAGGCCCTTCGGATCGCGGATGTTGGACTCCTCGAGAACCAGCACGGCGGCCGGATTCCGCCGGAAGATTCCGGCAACCATCTTGAGCTTGGCACCTTTCGACACGGTATTCGCCACGACATAACCGTCCGCGAAACCGAATTGCGCCGCCTTGGAGGCGATGATCTGCGCGGTATTGCCGGAGCCCTTGCCCTGATTGACAGTGACGTCGAAACCTTCGTCGGCGAAATAGCCCTTTTCCTTCGCGACGATGAAGCCGGCATTCGGGCCGCCCCATATCCAGTCGCTTTGCAGCGTAATCGGCCGGAGCGGCTTGGTCGATTGGGCTCGTACGATCGCCGGAACGGCCAGCGCAGCCGAAGCGAGAGCACTCGTCTTGAGAAAGCTTCGCCGCGTCGTCGACCCCTCGAACATTGTCCTGCTCCTCCCATTGGTTATTTTGATAGCCGATTATTATCCGGCGATTTCCAAAGTCAATCGCGATTGACTAACTGGTCTGTCTTTTTGGGCGCCAATTGCTGCCGAGAGTTGCGGCATCAGGCCGCGCCCACCAGCAGTATCTATTTCCCGGACGAACGATCAGGCGCCTGACTGCGCTGGTGCGTCTTGGACAAGACGCCAGATGCGGTCCGGTGACAACGGCAACTCGGTCGGCTGAACATGGAAATCGCGCAAGGCTGCGGCGACGGCGTTGGCCAATAGGCCTCCGACCGGAATGGTGCCGCCCTCGCCTGCGCCCTTCGCGCCGAGCGGGTGATTCGGAGACGGACGAAGTTCGATCGACGACGTACGAATGTTGGGAAAATCGGTCGCGAGCGGCACCAGATAATCCGCCAGCGAGCCCGACAGCATCTGCCCATCCTCGTCATAGACGAAGTGCTCGAGCAGAGCACCACCGAGTCCCTGAACGATCGAGCCGACCGCCTGCCCGTGCAGCGTCAACGGATTGATAATCCGGCCGGCGTCTTCGATGGCGACGTAGTCGACGATCTCGATGTGCCCCGTCTCGGCATCGACCGCGACATGGGCGACATGCGAGCCGTATGTGTACGTGTGCTTGCTGTTATGAAACGTCGCTTCGAACGCGATGTCCTTGCCGGCCAGCTCCTTGAGGCCGACCGACCCGCCATGCTGCGCGATGACGCGGCCGTTCTCGTAAGACACCTCCTGTCCGGAACATTGCAGCAGACCGGCGCCGGCCGCGAGCATCTGCGACTTGATCTCGGCGGCGGCCAACAGCACGGCATTGCCGCCCATCACGGTGGAGCGCGAATGATACGAGCCCCATCCTTCCTTCACGTAAGTCGTCGAGCCATGGAACACGCGAATGGCGTCAAGCGGAAGCTCCATCGCATCGGCCGCGATCTGCGTCAGGATCGTTTCCACGCCCTGGCCGACCGCTGAGGAGCCGACATAGAGCGAGATCGTCCCATCGTCCTCCAGCACCATGCGCGCACTCTCGCGCGGCCCGGCCGCTCCACCTTCGACGAAACAGCAGACGGCCAGACCATGATAACGCCCGTCCACCAGCTTGCCCTGAAGGTGCTGCTTGTCCGCCCAGTTCGCTTTCGCCAGGCAAAGATCGAGAACGTGCTCGTAGGCCCCACTGTCGAGTTCGGTCACGACAGGATTGGGGGTGATCGCGGGGAACGGTTTCGGCAGTTCGGCTTCTGTCAGAAGATTGCGACGGCGGAATTCGACACGATCGATGCCGAGATCGTCGGCCGCGAGATCCAGCATACGTTCCCGAAAAAAGTCGGCCTCGAACCGGCCCGGCCCGCGATAGGTTCCGGACGGGGACTTGTTCGACGCGATCACGGCAACGTCCGCGCTGTAAGCCGGAACGCGATATGGCCCGGGCACGAATTGTCCGACATTACGCGGAGCGATCGTCGTCGACGTGCGGAAATACGCGCCGATATTCATCCGCATGTCAGCCCGAATGCCGAGAATGTGGCCGTCGCCATCGCAGGCGATCGCGATATCACACTCCACGTCGCGGGCATGCGTGATCGCCAGCAGATGCTCGCGGCGATCTTCGATCCATTTGACCGGCCGGCCCAATTTGCGGGCGGCGAACGGAATCAGAAAGTCTTCGGGAAAGAATTCGCCGCGAACGCCAAAGCTGCCGCCGGCATTGCCTTCGATCATCTCGACCTTGTCTTCGGGAAGGTCCAGCATGCCGGCCAGTATCTTGCGATTGGCGAACGGCACCTTCACCGCCCCCCAGCATCGCATATAGCCGTCGGCGGCATTCCACTCCGCAACGACACCCCGGGTCTCCATGGTGATCCCGGTGTGCCGATGCACGTAGAGCCGCTCGCGGCGCGTATACGCGGCGGTCTCGAAGATATCGGCGAGTTCATCACGCCGAATCTCATAGCCAAATATCCGGTTCGACCCGTGAGACTCAAACAGCAATGCCGGTCCCGCGACGGCAGCCGCAATGCTCGTGACCGCCGGAAACACTTCGATGTCGACCTCGATCAGTTCGAGAGCGTCTTCGGCAATCGCGGGAGTGTCCGCGATGACGATGGCGATCGGCTCGCCGACGAACCGCACCTTGCCATCGGCAATCACCGGCTGACGGAACGGATCCATCCCGTCGTTGGGAAAGAGGCGGACCGGAATTCGCGGGACAGGCCGGCCGATCTCCTCCGCGGAGAACACCGCATGCACACCCTCCAGTGCGCGCGCCGCGCTCACATCGATATGACGTATCAGACCATGCCCGACCGAACTGCGCAGGATCGCCGCGTGAAGCATGCCGTCACGATGGATATCGTCAGCGAAGCTGCCGCGGCCAAGCAGCAGCTTGCGGTCTTCGATGCGTTCAATCGGCTTGCCGACCAGAGGAATCCGCGCGCTCACGATTGCACCGCCTTGTTCGCCTGATAGGCCGGACGCGCGTCCATGACGGCTTTCACGATCGACAAATATCCGGTGCAGCGGCAGACGTTGCCCGACAGGACCTCTCGGATGCGCTCCTCGTCGGCCGCCGGCTCATGGGTCAGCAAGGCATGCGCCGTCATCAGGAAGCCCGGCGTGCAGAACCCGCATTGCAGACCGTGATGCTTTTGAAACGACTGCTGCAGCGGCGCCAGATTGTCGCCGTTCGCCAGACCTTCGACCGTCTGCACCCGCTTGCCCGCCGCCTGAACCGCCAGTGTCAGGCAGGAACGCACCGCGTCGCCTTCGACGATCACCGTACACGCGCCACACACGCCGTGCTCGCAGCCGATATGGGTCCCCGTCTGCAACAGCTCATGACGGATGCAGTCGCCCAGCGTTAGCCGCGGCTCCACCTCGGCCGAGACAGGTTTGCCGTTGAGTTCAAACTCGATCCTCATCTTCACTTGACTGCTCCCGAGGATGCGGCATCGCGCAAGCCGCGCGCCGTGAGGGTTCCCACCAATGACTTGCGATAGTCGCCCGCGGCATGGATATCCGATTGCGGATCGACGGTTTCGGACGCGAGATGCCGGGCGCGGCCGATCAATTCCTCGTCCAGCCGCTGACCGTTCAGCAATTGCTCGACGGCATCGAGCCGGATCGGCGTATCTCCCGCGCCGATGACGCCGACATGGGCATCCGCAATCACCCCGTCGCTGCCGATGTCGAAGAACACGGCGACGCCGGCGATCGCAAAATCTCCCCTGCGCCGCGCGAATTCATGAAAGGCCCAACGCCGGCCCGATGGCCATGGCGGAAACCGAACCTCGGTGATGATCTCATCCTCTTGGAGGGACGTTTCCAGGGCCGCGACAAAGAAATCCGCGGCCTTGATCACGCGCTCGCCTGCATTGCCGACCGCAACGATGTCGCAATCGCAGACCCGTGCGACTCCCGGCATCTCGGCGGACGGGTCCGCATGGGCAAGGCTGCCGCCCACCGTTCCGCGATTGCGAATCTGATAGTGCGCGACGTGGTTGATCATGAATTGAAACAGCGGATGCGCGGTGGCGAGCCGCTTGTCGTCCTCGATCTGGCACCAGCGCACTCGCGCACCGACGCGCAGACCATCCGCGGAAATTTCGATTCGATCCATGCCGGCGAGTTTCTGGATATCGACCAGCAGCGTCGGTTGCGCCATGCGGAAGGCAAGCAGCGGCAACAGGCTCTGGCCGCCGGACAGCACCTTGGCGCCCTCGTTGTCGGAAAGGAGTTGGATTGCCTCTTCAAGCGAGGACGGACAGGCGTAATCAAACTGCGGCATCTTCATCGGGATTTTCCGGACTGCGCGGGGATGTGCGGCAACAGCAGATAGGAGTCGTGGTCGGGACCGGTCAGGAGCGTGGTGCGGCCCCCGAACTGATGTCGCGGCCGGTCCAGTTCATGATCGTGCAGAATACGTCCCGATACGCCGGGCGCCTCATAGTCCCTGCCCTGGATCGTCAAGGCCAGACGATAGCCCGGAGGACACACGATGCTGGTCGGCCAGATTTCGACATCGAGTGGATAGGCCTGCCCCGGCTGCAATTTCTGGATCTCGTCATGACTGTGATACGGCCGAAACGGCGTCGACATCGTTGTATCCAGCTTACGGTGTGACGCGCGCAACCATCCGCGCGCGACCGGCTCGGTATCGCTCGCGCCCGCGAAAACCACTTCGCGGCCGTCGGGCGCGAAAAGGCGCAGCGTGGCGAAGATGTCCGCGTCCGTGGTGGACGAGGAGATCCACAGCCGCGCCGTCACGGGGCCGGTGAATTCGGTCACCGCCGCGAAAGGCGCGGTCAGGAAACTGACGCCGTCGCCCAACGCAAGGAACGTGCTTGTCGCCTCAACGGATGGCGCCTCGCGGCTCATCGTATGGTTGGCCGCGTCGAGATAGTAGCGCCGCCATTCCGTCCGCGCCAACGGCCATTCGGCTTCATGGCGCGCGCTCACACTATCGGGGCTTCGGATTTCGAGCCGAATGGTCGGTTCACGATCCCACCCGTTGCTTTCGCCCTTGAGAAAGTGAGCGAAAAACCGCTTCTGCCGCTCGATATAGTTCGGCAGATAAAAGCTCTCGAAGTGCGTTCCAACATGCATGTCGAGCCACTTCGCCTGCGAGCCGGACCGCACAAACCCCTCGATGTTGCCCCGAAGATGCAATCCTGGCCCACCCCAGTTACCCGCCGAAAACAGCGGTACGGAAATTCGGCCGAGATCCGGCGAGCGCTGCCGGTACCAGGCGTCGTCGAGCGGATGGCGCAACAGATCGTCGGCGTGGTCGGCGCGATTGCTCCGGAGCACGTCCTCGCTGAGCGTCGGTCCCGTCGTCGGTTGTCCGGTCTCGCGATCCCGATGATGCGTGGCGCCGTTGCCGTGTTGATTTGGAAGAACCTGGCGCGGCCACCACGCGGTCGGAAACGAGTTGCTGAAGATTCCGCCGTGATGGCTCCAGTCGCGATAGAGGTCGCATCCGCCTTCCCACGGGCATATCGCAGCAAGATGCGGCGGCTGCAGCGCCGCGACCTGCCACTGCTTGATCGAGAGATACGAAATCCCGATCAATCCAACCCTTCCCGTCGACCACGGCTGAACCGCGGCCCATTCGATGGCGTCGTAGTAGTCCTGGGTTTCGCGCGGCGAGAATGGATCGAGGTAACCCGGCGACTGGCCGCTACCGCGGCCATCGACCGAGATGACCACGTAACCGTCCGGCACCCAGCGCTCCGGATCGATCTTCTCCCAGCGAAGATGGCGACCGCTCGAACCGGCGTCGCAAATCGCGGGGTTGAGGGTCTTCAGCTTGTCCCACTGCAGCTTGTAGCCGTCGGCGAAATGAACGTCCTTGCCGTAGATGCCGAGCGACATCAGCACCGGATAACGGCCCTCCTGCTCGGGGCGATAGACGTTCGCGCGCAACTCATGGCCGTCGCTCACCGGAATCAGCGCGTTCTTTTCAACCAGCATCGACAACCTTCGATCGGATGCAGCCACTCAGGCCTTTTCCGCATTGAAACTCTACAAAACAGCATTCCCTCATAATTTCAGAAGCCGCTTCGCATTTCCCGAGGCCAGTTTCTCGCGATCGGCGTCGCTCAGAGGCGTCTTCTTGAGCCACTCGACACCCTTGACGTTGGACGCGAACGGCCAGTCGACGGAAAACATGATGCGATCGAGTCCCAGCTCCTGGATGCAGCATTGCAACGCAGGATCCGAGAAGAAGCCGCTGGTCGTGACATAGAAATGAGACGTGAACACCTCGCGGAAGTTTTTCATCGGCGTATCGCGGGACAGCGCCTCGTCGATCCGCGCCAGAGCATAGGGAATCGTTTCTCCAAGATGGCCGAGGATCAACTTGAGACCGGGATAGGCCTCGAATACGCCGCTGAGCACGAGCCGCATCGCCTGTGTGCCCGCCTCGAAGGTAAATCCCCAAGCGGCACGTATGAACATCGGATGGGTCTTGGCGTAGTCGCCGTAGTAGGCCTTGACGACCGCCGGAAGCGGATCAGCCGGATGGATATAGAGCGGCACATCCAGCGCGGCTGCGCGCGCAAAGATCGGCCAGTAGCGCTTGTCGTCGAGGAACGGGCCCTGTGTCAGGCTATGCAGGATGCCGCCCTTGAATCCGAGTTGCTCGACCGCGCGCTGCAGTTCGTTAGCGGCCGCGTCCGGATCGTCGGTCGGCAGCGAGGCAAAACCGGCAAATCGCGTCGGGTGAAGCTTGATCGCCGCGTACAGGCGATCGTTGGCCGCAGCCGTCCATGCGACGGCGGCATCGCCGCGCAGGCCCTGCGCGCCGGGCGGACCGTGCGAGATCACTTGAAGGTCGATTCCCGCCTCGTCCATCTCCTTGATGCGCACGGCGCCAAGGTCCTCCATGCGCTTGATTAGCGGATTGGCGGGCTTTGCCGTGTGATGGACCGGATCGAAATGGTTGTTCCAGTCGGCATCGAAGTAATGTTCTTCAAGCGCAACGATCATCCGTTTTTCCCATGCCGCCGGCCTCAGCCCGCTTTCGACCAGCCGCTAGGATGCCAAGCGCGCCGCAGCGGCTACATCGGACGACCTGCCTGACGTTTGCCACAACGGAGCCAGCTCCCTGTTGATATCCCGCGCGACGGTCCATCCCTGATAGACGAAGGCGGAATAGAGGTCGACGCAAGTCGCCCCCGCCCGTCGCATCGCCAGCACATCCGCGGCGCTGCTGACGCCGCCATTTCCCTTGATCGGAATGCGGCCGCGCGCAAAGCCGGCCGCGCGCTCGACGTTGGCAAGGGCCGCGTCGAAGATGTCGCGCCCATGCAATGTTCCCACGCCCGTGCCAAGCCCCGGCTCGGGAACGCGCCGACCGCCACCAACCTTCAGTCCGGCAACGCCGGCGGAAACGCAAACCTCGATGAGTTCGGCGAACCGATCGGGTATCTGCGTCGTATCGTTCGGCACGCGCACGATTGCCGACAAGGCCCGCCCCTCGATCCGATCGAGAACACCCCGCAACATGGCGATTTCATCGAAGACCTCGCCCGGCGCAAGCACATTCGGGCACATCAGGCTGATCTCAACGAGATCGACGTAAGGCTGAACCGCGTTGATACCGTCCGCGATCTGCTCCGAGGAAAAGCCGCCGACGTTGGCAAAGACGGGGACACGTCGTGTCGCACGCCTTTTGAGCTGATCAACTGCGAACGGCCGCCCCTTGCTCGGCACGCCCATGGAATCCGCGATCGATTGCCGCGAAGGATAACGGACGAGACGGGGAAACGGATTGCCGTATCGCGCCTCCGGCATGATCGAGCCGACGCAAATGAAGCCAAATCCGAGACAGGACAGCCCCTCGAGCAATTCGGCATTCTTGTCGAAGCCGGCAGCGAGCCCGACAGGGTTGGGCAGATCAATCCCGGCGAAACGCGTCTTCAGCCTCGCGTCGTCAACATTCAATCCCTCGGCCATCGACAACAGCCGCCACGGCGCCGGCAAGCGAAGCGCGGCATGGGCCGCCGCATGGCTGCGGTCGGCCGACATCCTGAATAGTCCCGGCGCTATCAGCTTTCTGTACAGACTCATGGGTGCACAGCCGCAACCGGCGCGGTGGAGCCGGCCGTTTGCTCAAGTCCATTCCAGGTTGCCATGACGTCTCGTGAATTCACGACCGGACCATAGTCGCGGTTGAATCGCTTCAGCGCACCGCGATGGTCCTCCTCACTGGCCGCGCCGCAGCAATCCTCGACGATCGTCACGTAGTGGTCGCGGAAATAGGCATCTCGCCCCGCCGACTCCACGCAGGTATCGGTTGCGACGCCGGCGAGAAGCAGACTGCGAATGCCTTGCCGCTTCAGCAAATCGAGAAGTGGCGTGCCGACCATCGCGCTGTAGCGATGCTTGATGATGACGGACTCTTCCGGCAGCGGCTTGACCTGGTAGAACTCAGCGCCCCAGGACCCCGAAAGACAGCGCGGCAGTTCCATGCCAAGCCGCGAGTTGCGCTCCCGCATGGCATCGGACTGCACTTCGGGATCGTAGATGGCCTTCACGAAGATGACCTTCACGCCAGCTCGCCGCGCCGCGTCGATCAGGCGCAGCAAATTCGGCACGCAACGCTGCTGAATAACACGGACGTCGCCGCCGACCTGATCGAAGAAGCCGCCGGTTGCGACAAAATCGTTCTGAACGTCAATGACGAGCAGCGCGGCATGTCGCGGATCCGCCTTCTCGGCGAGCGTTCGGAGCAAAGCGGATGACTGATCGGACAAGAGCTACTCCCGCGGAAGGCGATCGTTCGCGGAAAAACCGCGCAGCCGCCAATTTCGCGTCGAAGAATTCTTTATACTGACCAGTTAGTCAAGCGCGTTCTGCCGACATGCATACCGGTGTTCCAGAACCGCAACTCCTGACTGAAGTGCTGGATTCCGCACGGGGAAGCGCACTCGCCTTCAGCAACTCATCGGCGGCTGCCGTGCCGACCCTGCGTCGTCAGGATTTCCGAGCTCCAAATCGGAGATATCCGAGGATGAGTTCCTCGATATGTGCGATGCGCGCATTCATGTCGTCTTCGGTCGACAATTTGCGATCGAGCAGATAGGCCAGCGTGTACTGGTTGGAGAGGAAATGATAAGCGAGAGCCGAGATCGAGATATAGAGCTCGACCGGATCGACATTGGCGCGGAAATCGCCTGATCGCTCGCCCTCCTTCAACAGATTTCCGATGTTCTCGAGCAGGCCCGAATATCCGGCCTTCGTCAGCTTCGTCTTGCGGAGATGCTTTCCCTTATGAAAGTTCTCCGAATTGAGCAGCCCGATGAACTCGGGAGAGTCGCGCCAGTATCTGAATGTGGATCGAACGAGCTTGCGCACCCCGTCCATGGGCGACTTGACGTCGATCGGCCACGTTGTCTGATAGGCATGCATACCTTCATAGGCCGCTTCAAGGACTGCGATGAACAACCGCTCCTTGCTGCCAAAATAGTGGTAGATGAGATTCTTGCTGACCTTCGCAATCCGCATGATGTCATCGACGCGCGCGCCATCAAATCCCTTGGCGGAAAACTCCTTTGTTGCGACATCCAGAATCCGCTGCCGGGTCTCGACAGGGCTTGTCGACCGGGCCCGACGCGATGCCTGTTTCGGGGGAGCCTTTGCCAGATGACGGGAGGTCGCGGTCTTTTTCGATTTCGCCCGTCCAGCGGAGGGTATTGCGTTGTTCATTCAAGAATCCAGTCCAGGCGAGAAGCAGTCATTCAGAATAGCTCAACCCCTGCAGAAGACGCGAACAAGCGCCACCAACTTAGTCCCGGGAAGTCCGGGCTCGTCCCCCGCAGAGCAATCGAAGGAATACTGCTCGCGGCAAAGCATGATGTGGCTTGCGCCTCATGGCAACAGTCATCGATGCGCAAAAGACGAGAATTGACAGAAAGAAGGTCGAAGGCTCCCGCACTCAGGCATTCGATCGCTGCAGGATTGCAGGCGGGGAAACAAGGAAGCTGACGGACACATCCGGCAATCCGGAGCAGCCGTCAGCTTGAGGTTCTTGAACGACAAACGTCCGACCGGAATTCTGGATCAGCTCACCGGCTTGAGATGCTCATCGCGCCGCTTGAAGAGCGACTCGTCGGCATAGCCCATGGTTTCGGGCTTACCACGGCCGATCATCACCTGAAAATAGACAGGCTCGAGGCTGGCATTCTCATAACCATGGATGACCCCGGCCGGCGTGCAGATGCACTCCCACGGTCCGAGCCTGGTCGTGATCCGCTTGCCGGTCTCGTCTTCCACGAAGACATCCAGAAACCCTTTCAGCACGAAGAAAACTTCCTCGACCTCGTGGGTGTGCGCGGCGTTACCCTGCCCCGGTTCGACATACATGATCGACAGCGTGAAATTGCCGGCCGGAATGACGGCCGCATCACCGTGCTTGCCCGATCCTCCCGCACCGATGAAGCGATGCTGGGCGCGCTTGTAACCCTCAATCTTGGCGTCCTCGAACGCCGCCCAATCCGCCTTGCGGTTGCTGAACCGGGCGACATATTTGTCAAGGATAGCTTCGAGACTCGCGCCTTCGAGTTCTTTCGGCCGCGGATGTCTTGCAACGCTCATCGTCGTTCTCCTGTTGGATCTTGTTCTTGCTCACACACTTCTTGCTCACACAGTGAAAGCCGAGGGGCTCCGCCGAGCCTGAGACGGGCTTCCATTTCCGGCGAGCCTGGCGGCATCCACTGCCTCCATGCGCGCCTTGCCGGGATTAAACAGACCCGGCTATATCCGGCGATCTCTCCAGATGCGGCATGCTCAGGCGCTCGACCACTTCCACGATCCAGTAGAACAACACGCCGAGCACGGTCAGTGCCGCGATGCCCGCAAACAGCAGCGGCGTATCCATGCTTCCGTTCGCAACCATGAGCTGATAGCCGAGACCACCGTCACCGCCCACGAATTCACCGACGACGGCGCCGACGACCGCGAGCGTGATCGAAATCTTGAGGCCCGCGAAAATCGAGGGAAGCGCGTTCGGCAACCGGATCAACCTGAACGTTTCGAACGACGACAGCCCCATGGATTGCGCCAGATAGATCTTTTCCCGTTCGATCGATGCCAGACCCATCACCGTGTTGATGACGATCGGAAAGAACGCGATCAGGAACGCGATCAGCACTTTCGGAAACAGGCCAAATCCAAACCAGACAACGAAAAGCGGCGCGACAGCTACTTTCGGCATTGCTTGCGAGGAAATCAGCAGCGGATAGATGGACTTGGAAAACACAGGCCAGCGAAAGATCGCGAATGCCAGCGGAATTCCGACGGCGATACTGACTGCGTAGCCCGCCAGAATCTCGACCGACGTGATCCAGCTTTCGCGCAGCAACAACTCCCAGTTTTTCACTGCCGACACGATCACGGCGCTTGGCGGTGGAAAGAGATAGATCGGAATATTAAGAACCCTCGTCCCGAGTTCCCAGACGATCAGAAGACCGATGCCGGCGAGGAACGGATAAATCAGCTCGGCGCGGCGATCACGCGTCCGCTTGGCGCGGGTCTGCTCCTGGACGCGCCGCTCAACCTGCTCAATCGACAACAATCCGTTGTCTTCACTCACCATATCCACCATATCTGCGCGCCGACCTATTCCTTCAGGATACCGCGAGCGAGGAACACGTCGAGTATCTCGCGGCTGTAGTGAGCAAACTCCGGCGACTCCCGCATGGCCAGCGTCCGGGGACGAGGCAGATCGATGTCAATGACACGATCGATCTTGCCCGGGCGCGGGGTCATAACGACCACACGATCCGACAGAAAGACCGCCTCCGCGATGCTGTGCGTAATGAACAGCACGGCCGTGCTTCGCTCGCTGCAAATCCTCTGCAAGTCCAAGACGAGTTGATCCCGGGTGAGCGAATCCAGCGCACCGAAAGGCTCATCCATCAACAGATGCGGTGGATCATGGATCAACGCCCGGCAAATCGAGACACGCTGCTTCATGCCGCCGGACAGCGACCTCGGATATTTGTCCTCAAATCCCTGCAGGCCGACCGCGGCGAGAAGTTCACGGGCGCGCTGCTCGGCGACACGCAGATCCATTTTCCGCGCGACCGCCTGCAACATCACGTTCTCGAGCGCAGTCCGCCAATCGAGCAGCACATGATTCTGGAAAACAATTCCGAGATCGGTCCGCGCCGCTCGAACGAGCTTGTTTTCGACCAGAACCTGTCCTTCGGACGATGACGCCAGACCAGCCGCGATCATGAGCAGCGTGCTCTTTCCACAGCCGCTCGGTCCAACGATCGAAACGAATTCCCCGCGCTTCTGCTGCAGCGATACCCGATCGAGCGCCCTTACCGGCCCATCGTTGCTGGCATACACCTTGCTGAGGTTTTCAATCTCCAGATAGGGAGAGGTCTCAGGTTTGATCGCTGCAGCAGGCATGCTCACGACTGGTTTTCCACGGTTGTGTGAAGCGAAAAGGGGCTGAGTTCGGATCGAGCCGACTTCCATGATCTCCCGTCAACGAACAAACCTGTCCAGGAGATTCATTCACGACTCGTCGTCTCGCCTCCGGCTTTTCGAGAATAGATGGCGAAAGTGTCGACGAGCCGTCGCGGAAAGTCAATACTAACTAACTAGTCTGTACCATCAAAACGCGCTATGTCATCCTGACAATGGAACAGGCAGGATCGATGCAGCGACGTCTCAGGTTGGCTTTTATCGGATGGGGTGCGATCAACACGCGGGTTGGCGCGCTGCTGCGGGAGCGCAAAACTCCCGCGGAGATCGTCGGTATCGCGACGATCGATACGCCGGAAGCGCGCGCCGGCCTGCCGTCCGGCGTTCGTTTTCTGAGCGCGCCTTCCGATCTGGCCGATCTCAAGCCCGACCTGGTGATCGAAGCCGCGGGCCGCGCCGCGATCGCGCAGTGGGCGCCGGCCGCCTTGAGCGTGGCACCAACTATGATCGTCGCCTCGACCAGCGCATTCTGTGACGACGACCTGCTCGCCTGGCTCATCGACCTCGCGGACAGCAACGGGAGTCAAATTCAGGTTCCGTCCGGCGCGATCGGCGGAATCGATGCCCTCGCCAGCGCGGCGGTTCTGGGCCTCGACGATGTCGTCCATCAGATCATCAAACCGCCTCGGGCCTGGCGGAATACGCCGGCAGAACAACTTGTCGATCTCGATAACCTCGCCGAACGAAAAGTCTTCTTTTCCGGGACGGCGCGACAAGCCGCCGCAGCTTATCCTCAAAACGCCAATGCCACCGTCGTGACCTCGCTCGCAGGCGTAGGATTGGACAAAACGCGCGTCGACATGATCGCCGATCCAGGGTCGAAGCTGAACAGCCATCGGATCGTCGCAGGCGGAGCCTTCGGCACGATGGAAATCACCCTGGAAAACAAACCGCTCGCAACCAATCCGAAATCATCCGAGTTGACCGCCCTCAGCCTTGTTCGCCTGATCGAGCATCGCATCGGTCGTCTCATCGTATAGCATCGGCGGCATCCATGGATTCCAACAGACCCGATATTCCGGACGATCTTCGTCAGTTGATGGCTGAGGTCGGGCCGAAATGGTCGCCCTCCCTGCACGTCAAGCTAATGCTCGAGAAATTCAGCGCGGTGCATCGAACGGGATCGAACGACGGCGTGCAGGTGAAAGCCGACATCGCTTACGGACCGCACAACCGCCAGCAACTGGACGTGTATCTTCCGGATAATCGGAATGAGCGCCGCGCGGCCCTGCTGTTCGTTCACGGCGGCGCCTTTCTCGATGGACATCGCAACCGGACCAGTGAGATCTACGCCAACGTCCTTCGCTTCCTGGCGCGTCACGGCATCGTCGGCATCAACATCGGATACCGGCTGGCCGGCGATGCCGGATACCCCGGCGCGACCGAAGACATTGCGAGTGCCGTCGCATGGACCCGACAGCATGCGACCGAATTCGGCATCGATCGTGATCGCCTGTTCTTGATGGGTCATTCCGCCGG
>JAFKKH010000015.1 GCA_017305665.1 Hyphomicrobiales bacterium | reverse complement strand
CGCGACGGCGGGTTTGTGCGCGAAGGTTACGAACCGGCCCTCGACGAAGCGCGCAAGCTGCGCGACGACTCGCGCCTCGTCGTCGCCGCGATGCAGGCGCGCTACGCCGAGGACACCGGCGTCAAGGCGCTGAAGATCCGTCACAACAACGTGCTTGGCTATTTCGTCGAGGTGACGGCGCAGCACGGCGACAAGCTGATGACCGCGCCGCTCAACGCGACCTTCATCCATCGCCAGACGCTCGCCGGTCAGGTGCGTTTCACCACCTCCGAGCTCGGCGAGATCGAGGCCAAGATCGCCAATGCCGGCGATCGCGCACTCGGCCTCGAACTGGAGATCTTCGACCGCCTCGCCGCCATGGTCATGGACGCCAGCGACGACCTGCGCAGCGCAGCGCATGCCTTCGCGCAACTGGACGTCGCGACGGCGCTGGCGAAACTCGCAACCGACGAGACCTACACCCGGCCGGTCGTCGACACCTCGCTCGGCTTTGCTATCGAAGGCGGGCGGCATCCGGTGGTCGAACAGGCGCTGAAGCGCGATGGCCAGCCGTTCATCGCCAATGCCTGCGACCTGTCGCCGGGACCGAACCAGTCTTCAGGTCAGATCTGGCTGCTGACCGGCCCCAACATGGCGGGCAAATCGACCTTCCTGCGCCAGAATGCGCTGATCGCGCTGATGGCACAGATCGGCAGCTTCGTGCCGGCGACCCGCGCGCGCATCGGCATGATCGACCGGCTGTTCTCGCGGGTCGGCGCCGCCGACGATCTCGCGCGCGGCCGTTCGACCTTCATGGTCGAGATGGTGGAGACCGCCGTCATTCTCAATCAGGCGACGGAACGCGCGCTGGTCATCCTGGACGAGATCGGCCGCGGCACCGCAACCTTCGACGGCCTGTCGATCGCGTGGGCTGCGATCGAGCATCTGCACGAAGCCAACAAGTGCCGCGCGCTGTTCGCCACGCACTATCACGAACTCACCGCGCTCTCGGCCAAACTGCCGCGGCTGTTCAACGCCACCGTGCGCGTCAAGGAATGGCACGGCGAAGTGGTGTTCCTGCACGAGGTGCTGCCGGGCTCGGCCGACCGCTCCTACGGCATACAGGTGGCAAAACTCGCCGGCCTGCCGCCGTCCGTCGTCGCGCGCGCCAAGTCGGTGCTGGCGAAACTCGAAGCCAACGATCGCGGACAAACGACACGCGCGCTCGTCGACGATCTGCCGCTGTTCGCGGTGCCCTCGCGCGCCGCTGCCGAGCCCGAACCGCCGAGCGAGGCCGAGCAACTATTGGATGCGCTGAAGGCGTTGCATCCCGACGAGATGTCGCCGCGCGAGGCACTGGACGCGCTCTATGCGCTGAAGGCGAAGCTGCCGAAGTAAACGGTCGCTCGGGCTACCTGCGGAAATCCAGACGCCCTCCGGTCCATCGCCCATCTATCCTGCTATGGCTGACGATCAGGCCGATCCAGGGCCGGGTAGTGGCCGGATTGGTCAGGTTGATGTATTTGCCGATCAGTCCTGTGGGTCCGACGCGCTCTGCATCGATCAACCCCCTGCGTGCACCATCGTGCCAGTTGAACAGGAGATAGACGCGTCCCGACGCTGTTCTCAGTTGAGCGCGACCCTGCTTCCACTTATCAACGGCATCGCCGAGAATCGTGGGATCGGCGCCGCCATTCCACCGACTCAACCACTGCCCCTCGATACCGCCCGGTTGCGCGGACTGCTCGCCGAGACCCCAATCGTCTGCATTTTCGTCATCGGCCGCTCCCGCAAGCTGCGTATGCGCGGCGAACATGCGCACCTCGTTGTCGTTCGGATCGGGAACATCCATGACCCCAAACGGATTGCGCGTCCTTGCGTCCTTCATTTGGCAGCTCCGCCCTCGTCAATGTCGCTCGAGTGGATCGAGATTTGCCGGGTGAAGGCGCTGCCGACCACCCGCTTTCCGGAATCAGCGAGCCAGCGCGCGGCGGCCGGCCCACCACAGTCCGAAATTCCACGCGACGCAGGTCGCAAGACCGAGCAGCATGCCCGCAGCGGAGCCGCTGTACAGCGCGCCGAGGTGCAGCACCACGAGGCCAACGCCGAATCCGACCAGTCCGCGCAGCCCGTTGGCCACCACCGCGGCGGTGGCGTGTCCGCCGATCCGCGGGTGCAGAATCAGGATCAGGCTTGAGAACACCACCGGGAACACCGCGAGGATGCCGGTGATTGTCGGCCCGACCCATCGCGACAGCATGATGACGGCCCCAACCAACACCGCGACCAGCGCGGCGCGGAACGGCATGTCGTACCAGCGCCGCACGAACGGCGGCATCGGTGCGGACCGGAAGCGGCGCGTCAGCGGCAGGGCAATCGCGTAGGTCGCGATATTGAGAAGAATGCCTTCCAGCAGATTCCACTGAAACGCCTGCACGAGAAACGCGATCGCAAACCACCCGGCAAGCCCGCCCACGTAGCTCACCGCCAGGGAACGATCCTGGGCAAGGCGCGCGTAGATCGCACCGAACGCGATGGTCGCCGCATTGACCGGAAGGCTCGCCAGCGCGCCCTGCGCGATGAAGGCGGCGTCATGATCGAGCGACAGGAAGACGTAGACCGGGCCGGTCGAGATCGGCAGCGTTGCGACCAGCGCGCCAATGGTCGGACCCACACGCTCCGTCACCATGGCGGCGAACAGCACGAACACGGCGGTCACCGCCATGCGCAGCGATAGCGTCAGGATGAAGACGAGGTCGGGGGACATAAGAAACCGAGCTGACAGGATACGTCATCCTGAGGTGCGAGCAATTCTTCATTGCGAGCCTCGAAGGATGATGCACATAGACTGCCCGTCGCCCTTCGAGGCGCGCCAAGCAAGTGCGCGCGCCTCAGGGTGACGGCTACACCCGCTTCATCTCCACCGACACCTTCGGTCCGTTCTTGATGGTCTGATAGACCACGCAGTAGCGCTCGGTGAGCTTGAGCAGGAGATCGAGCTTGTCCTGCGGCGCGTCGGTCTCGACCTCGAAGCGCAACCGGATCGAATCGAATCCGACTGCCGCTTCCTTGTCGACGCCGAGCGTGCCGCGGAAATCGAGATCGCCTTCCGCAAACACATGACCGGATTTCAGCGGCGCTTCGATCGCCGTTGCGACCGACTTCAGCGTCACACCGGCGCAGGCGACCAGCGCCTCGAGCAGCATGTCGCCGGAGCACAATTCGAGACCGGAGCCGCCGGAGGCGGGATGAAGCCCGGCGACCGCGAGCGCGCGACCCGTCTCGACCTTGCAGGCGATGCCGTCGTTCTCGATCGAACCCTTGGCCTTCAGCGTGATCAGCGCGGCTTTCGGATCGGTCTTGTAGCGTTCCTTGATCGGGGCCTGCGTGGCGCGAAGCTCTGCGGCGTCCATGAACGTCTCCTTTTTTCTGAAATTGCGGGGCGAGTTTAATCGCTGCGCGCCGATTTCACCACCACAACGCGTCGCCGGTTTCGACTCCCGCGGCCGGATCCGGGGCATCGCGGTCGAGCGAACGGTCGAGCGCAGTCAGAACGCGCCGCTTGGTGGTCTCGAACAGCGGCGAATTGCGGTCCCGCGGCCGTGCCAGATTGACGTCGATCCGCTCGAACAGCCGTCCCGGCCGTGGCCGCATCACCAGCACCCGGTCCGCCAGAACCACAGCCTCATCGACATCGTGGGTGACGAGAACCAGCGTCGGCCGCGTCTCCGACCACAGATCGAGCAGATGATCCTGCAGGTCGCGCCGGGTGAAGGCGTCCAGCGCCGAGAACGGCTCATCCAGCAGAAGCACCTCGGGACGCATCACCAGCGCCCGCGCGATCGAGACCCGTTGTGCCTGCCCACCGGACAATTCGCGCGGCCAGGCTTTCGCCTTGTCGGCAAGACCGACCTTGGCGAGCGCCGCGGCAATGCGGGCGCGCCGCTCGGCGGACGGCACATCCGACAGGCCGAAACCGATATTGTCGGCCACGCTCAACCACGGCAGCAGCCGCGGCTCCTGGAAGATGATGCCGACCTTCGGATGCGGCGCGGCGATGGTTTCGCCGTCGAGCGTGATGGCGCCATGGCTGGCGCGGTCGAGCCCCGCGATCGCGCGCAGCAACGTCGATTTTCCGCAGCCGGAGCCGCCGATCACGGCGACGATCTGGCCGAGGCCGATCTCGACCGAGAACCGCTCCAGCGCATTGACGCCGTTCAGATAGGTTTTTCCGACGCGATCGAGCACCAGCATCAGGGCTCTCCCCGGCCCGGCGCGAACGCATCCTGCCAGCGCAGGAACGGTTTCGCGGCGAGTTCGATCAACCAGTCGGTGGTCTTGCCGAGAATCGCGAAGATCACGATGGCCGCGAGAATCTGCGCCGGTTTGCCAAGCTGCTGTCCGTCGATCAGGAGATAGCCGAGCCCTTCGGACGCGCCCATGAATTCCGCCGCCACGACGAACATCCAGCCGAGGCCGAGCCCGACCCGCAGCGACACAACATAGGCCGGCAACACCGCGGGCAGCAGAATGCGCCGGATCATCGCCGGTCCGCTCAAACGGAACGTGCGGCCGACTTCGACGATCTTGCGGTCGACCGAGAGGATCGCCCCCATCACGCCGAGATAGACCGGGAAGAATACGCCGACCGCGATCAGAGCCACCTTCGACAGCTCGAAGATGCCGAGCCACAGAATGAACAGCGGCACCCAGGCGATCGAGGGAATGGCGCGAAGCGCCTGGATGGTCGGATCAAGCAGTCGCCGCGCCAGTCCCCAGTATCCCGAGATCGCACCGAGGATCGTGCCGGCGGCGACGCCGAGTCCGAATCCGGCGCCGACGCGTGCGAGCGTCGCTATGATATGACGCAGCAACTCGCCGCTGCGGGCGAGTTCGTCGATCGTGAAAATGATCTTCGAGGGCGGCGGCACCAGCCGCCCGTCGGACCAGCCGGCTCCAACCACCAGTTCCCACGCGATCGCCGCCGTCAGCGGCAACAGCAATCCGAGCGCCGGGCGCATCCACCGCCGCCACCGCGGCGCGGATGGCCGCGCGAGCGGTTGTGTGGTGTCGACAGGCGTGTCCAGCGTCATCGCCATTGGCAAACCCTGTCCGGCCGCGGATTGCAAGGCCGAAAGCGGCAAGGAAAACGGCAAGAGCGGCGAGCCGGCCCTGCTCTTCCTTAATGCGGCCGATCAGTTGGTCGGCAGCGGAATCTGATCGTCGATCAGGTTGTCGAGCGCGGCCTTCACATCGACCTTGGCATCGAGCACGCCGGCCTGCTGCAGGGCAATGCCGGCCGCGAGGATGGTGTCGTGTTGCGCCTTGCCGATCTTGCCGTTCGACAGGTCGGTGCGCTCGCGCAACTGCTTGTCGACCACATCCTTGGGCAGCTTGGTAGCGGCGATGAAGCTCGCCGCCAGTTCGTCGGGATGCGCGACCGCGTATTTGCGCGCGGTCTCGTACACGGCGAGCACGCGCTGCGTGATCTCGGGATACTTCTTCAGAAACTCTTCCCGCACGTTGAGGATGCCGTAGGTGTTGGCATCGGCATCGCGATAGAACAGCCGCGCGCCATCCTGCAATTCCGCCTGCGCCATCATCGGATCGAGGCCGGCCCAGGCATCGACGTCGCCGCGGATCAGCGCGGTCTTGCCGTCCGGATGCTGCAGCAGCACCGGCACGATGTCCTTTTCGGTCATGCCGAACTTCTGCAGCGCACGGACGAGGAAGATGTGCGGGTCGGTGCCGCGCGTCACCGCGACACGCTTGCCCTTGAGATCGGTCACCGCCTTGATCGGCGTATCCTTGCGGGTGACCAGCGCCGTCCATTCCGGCTTCGAATAGACGTAGACCGACTTGATCGGGTTGCCGTTGATCTTGGAGACCAGCGCGGCGGAGCCTGCGGACGAACCGAAATCGATCGAGCCGGCATTCAGGAACTCGAGCGCCTTGTTGGAGCCCAGCGTCTGGACCCAGCGCACCTTGATGCCGTCCTTGGCGAATTCCTTTTCGATCCAGCCCTTGTCCTTCATCAGCATCGACACCGGATTGTAGGTCGCCCAGTCGATATGAAGTTCCTTCGGCGCGTCCGCCGCGAACGATGCGGCCGGCGACAGCGCAGCGGCAGCGATAGCGGCAAGCACGGTTCGGCGTGCAGGCATAAACATGGATCATTCCCCCGGCAGTTGATGGCAATGCAGTCCGTTGGACCGCAAGAAAAAGCTGTCTTATGTCAAATAGTTAGTTACCCTAGTCAACGAGAAAATAGATTTGCCGGACGTGCTTGTCCGAGCACATCATTGCCAAAAGCCGGTGACGGGGAGCATGAATCCATCGTGCGCCACCACAATCTCCGGTGACAGCGCACACGGCCTCGATTATCCGGATGACAATGGATCTCGCACCGACATCAGACCCGACTGACGCCGTCGACGGTTTCGATACCGTCCGGATCACCGGCGACATCGACGTCCTGGCCGAAAAGCACGCCGGGCACGAGGATGTATTCCGCGCAGCACTGGCACAACTCCTCAAGGTCGAACTGACCAAGGCCCGCGCCGACGTGCAGGCCCAGCTTCTGCGCGACCGGCACGGTCGGCACTGCGCTGAACGGCTGTGCTTCCTTCAGGACGAAATCATCCGCATGCTGTTCGCGGCAGCGATCCGTCATCTCTACCACTCCCCCGTCCCGTCCGGCGCCGAGCGCATGGCGGTGGTGGCGACCGGCGGCTACGGCCGCGGCCTGATGGCGCCGGAGTCCGACATCGATCTCTTGTTCATCCTGCCCTACAAGCAGACCGCATGGGGCGAGCAGGTCGCCGAGGCGATCCTGTATTGCCTGTGGGACATGGGGCTGAAGGTCGGCCACGCGACGCGCTCGGTCGATGAATCGATCCGTCAGGCGCGCGGCGACATGACCATCCGCACCGCGATCCTCGAAACCCGATTCCTCACCGGCGACCAGTCGCTCTATGACGAACTGGTGGCGCGCTTCGACAAGGAGGTCGTGCAGGGGACGGCGGCGGAATTCGTCACCGCCAAACTCGCCGAGCGCGAGGAGCGCCATCGCCGTGCCGGCCAGTCGCGCTATCTGGTCGAGCCCAACGTCAAGGACGGCAAGGGCGGGCTGCGCGACCTGCACACGCTGTTCTGGATCGCCAAATACGTCTACCGCGTGCGCGACACCGACGAACTGCTGGAGCGCGGCGTGTTCGACACGCACGAATACCGCACCTTCCGCCGCTGCGCCGACTTCCTGTGGTCGGTACGCTGTAACCTGCACTTCATCGCCGGCCGCGCCGAGGAGCGGCTGTCGTTCGACATGCAGCGCGAGGTCGCGGTGCGGCTCGGCTATACCTCGCATCCCGGCATGCAGGACGTCGAGCGCTTCATGAAGCACTACTTCCTGGTCGCCAAGGAAGTTGGCAACCTCACCGCGATCCTGTGCGCAAAGCTCGAGGACCAGCAGGCCAAGCCGATCCCGGTGCTCAGCCGCGTGATGGCGCGGCTGCGGCCGAGCGCGAAACGGCGGCGCGTGCCCGAGAGCGACGACTTCATCATCGACAACAACCGCATCAACCTCGCCGCGCCCGATGTCTTCCGTCAGGATCCGGTCAACCTGATCCGCGTGTTCCGCCTCGCGCAGAAGAACAACCTGGCGTTCCATCCCGATGCCATGCGCGACGTGACGCGCTCGTTGCGCCTGATCAACGCGCAACTCCGCGAGAACCCGGAAGCCAACCGGCTGTTCATGGAAATCCTGACGTCGAACGACGCGGAGATCGTGCTGCGGCGGATGAACGAGACCGGCGTGCTCGGTCATTTCATCCGCGCCTTCGGCAAGATCGTCTCGATGATGCAGTTCAACATGTACCACCACTACACGGTGGACGAGCATCTGATCCGCTGCATCGGCATCCTTCAGGAGATCGAGCGCGGCGGCAACGACGAGTTCGTCGTCGCCAGCGACCTGATGCGCAAGATCCGGCCCGAACATCGCGCCGTCATCTACGCCACGACATTGTTGCACGACATCGCCAAGGGCCGCCCCGAGGATCATTCGATCGCCGGCGCCAAGGTGGCGCGGCGGCTGTGCCCGCGTCTCGGCTTCAACGCCACCGACACCGAACTGATCGCGTGGCTGATCGAACAGCATCTGACCATGTCCACCGTGGCACAGTCGCGCGACCTCTCCGACCGCAAGACCATCGAAAACTTCGCTGCCGTCGTGCAGTCGGTCGAGCAGATGAAGCTCCTGACGATCCTGACCACCGCCGACATCCGCGGCGTCGGTCCCGGCGTCTGGAACGGCTGGAAGGCGCAACTGTTGCGCACCCTTTATTATGAGACCGAGCCGGTGCTGACCGGCGGCTTCTCCGAGGTCAATCGCGCGCAGCGGATCGACGCGGCCCAGGCCGAATTCCGCGCCGCCTTCACCGAGTGGCCGGAAGCCGAGCTCAACGCCTATATCGCGCGGCATTACCCGGCCTACTGGCTCAAGGTCGATCTCGCGCACAAGATCCGGCATGCGCGCTTCCTGCGCGCCAGCGAGCAGAGCGGCCAGAAGCTCAACATCAATGTCGGCTTCGACGAGGCGCGCGGCGTCACCGAGCTGACGATTCTCGCGGCCGACCATCCCTGGCTGTTGTCGATCATCGCCGGCGCCTGCGCGTCGGCCGGCGCCAACATCGTCGATGCGCAGATCTATACGACCACCGACGGACAGGCGCTCGACACCATCGCGATCTCGCGCGAATACGACCGCGACGAGGACGAGGGACGGCGCGCCACCCGTATCGGCGAGATGATCGAGCAGGTGCTCGAGGGCCGGCTGCGCCTGCCCGAAGTGGTCGCGCGACGCGCCGCCGGCAAGACCAAGCTGCGGCCGTTCGTGGTCGAGCCCGAAGTCATCATCAACAACCAGTGGTCCGACCGCCACACGGTGATCGAGGTGTCCGGTCTCGATCGCCCGGGTCTGCTGTTTCAGCTCACTGCGGCGATCTCGAAGCTCAACCTCAACATCGCGTCCGCCCACGTCGCGACCTTCGGCGAGCGCGCGCGCGACGTGTTCTACGTCACCGATCTACTGGGCGCCCAGATCACCGCGCCGACACGACAGGCGGCGATCAAGCGCGCGCTGGTCCATCTGCTCGCCAACGGCGACGCGGCGGAGCAGCCCGCCGCCTGATTGCCCGTCAGGCTTTCAGCTCCACACCCTCATGCGTGAGCAGCCAGCGCTTGCGTTCGATCCCGCCGCCGTAGCCGGTCAGCGATCCGTCGGCGCCGATCAACCGGTGACAGGGAATCACCACGCTGATCGGATTGGCCCCATTGGCATGACCGACGGCGCGCACCGCCTTCGGGACTTTCAATCGTGTGGCAAGCGTGCCGTAGCTCAGGGTGGTCCCGGCCGGAATCGCCGGCAGCGCCTCCCACACGCTGCGCTGGAACGGTGTGCCGCCGACGCGCCATTTGATTTCGCCCAGCCGATCCAGACTGCCACGGAAATAGGCGGACAACGCCTTCCGCACAGAACCGGGCGCCGAGCCCGGCACCAGCGACGCCGCACGGTATTGGCGCCGCAGCAGTTGCATCATGCGCTCTTCATAGTCGTCCCAGTCGAGCGCGCGGAGATAGCCTTTGGAATCGCTGACCAGCAGCGCCGTGCCGATCGGCGTCTCCAGCCGGTCCAGCAAAAACTGTTCGGGTCCATTCGTGATCATGTCGGGCCTGCGCAATACATCATCATGATCTACGGCCCTTCGCGTCGGCCGGCCACCCGATTTGCAACGATCCTTGTTCCGGCGCATCCGTGTTACGCTCCCGGCCGCGGATTTTCCGCCTTGGGGGCAAATGTCATGAACCTGATCGCCAATGGACTGGTGGCGCTGGTCGCCGCGCTGCATGTCTATTTCCTGATCCTGGAAATGTTTCTCTGGACCAAGCCGCGCGGCCTCAAGACGTTCGGCAACTCCCTGGAAAAGGCGACTGAGTCCGCGGTTCTGGCCGCCAATCAGGGACTTTATAATGGCTTTCTGGCCGCCGGGCTGATCTGGGGACTGGTCCATGGCGTCCCCGCCGTCGCGCTTCAGATCAAGACCTTCTTCCTTGTCTGCGTGATCGTGGCGGGCGTCTACGGCGCCGCGACCGTCAGCCGGAAGATCCTGTTCGTCCAGGCGTTGCCCGCCGCGCTCGCGCTGATTGCACTTTGGCTCACCTAAGAACGTCCGGCACGCGGCATCATCTTGCAATGCGAAAAAGCTTCATCCACACTGCGCCCCAACGGCGGCCTGAAAAACCCATTCGGGACAGGATCGCCGGCACACATATCCAAGAGGGAAACACCAGGATGAAGAGCACTACGTTCAAGTTGGCTGCCGTATCCGCGTTGGCGATCGCCTTGTCGGCCTCGTCGGCCTATGCGCAGAAAAAATACGATCCCGGCGCCTCCGACACTGAAATCAAGATCGGCCAGACCGCACCCTTCAGCGGTCCGGCCTCTGCCTATGCCACCATCGGCAAGGCGCAGGCGGCCTATTTCAGGATGGTCAACGACGAAGGTGGCATTAACGGCCGCAAGATCAAGTTCATCCAGTATGACGACGCGTACAGCCCGCCGAAGACCGTCGAACAGGTGCGCAAGCTGGTGGAGAGCGACGAGGTGCTGCTGACGTTCCAGCTCATCGGAACGCCGCCGAATGCCGCCGTCCAGAAATACCTGAACGCCAAGAAGGTGCCGCAACTGTTCGCCGCCACCGGCGCCTCGCGCTTCAGCGATCCGAAGAACTATCCGTGGACGCTGGGCTTCAACCCGAGCTACTTCGTCGAAGGCCGCATCTACGGCCAGTACATCCTGAAGAACCATCCGGATGCCAAGGTCGGCGTACTCTACCAGAACGACGACCTCGGCAAGGACTACCTCAACGGCCTGAAATCCGGCCTTGGCGACAAGGCGGCCAAGATGATCGTCGCCGAAGCCTCCTACGAGGTCTCCGATCCGACCATCGATTCGCAGATCCTCAAGATCAAGGATGCCGGTGCAACGCTGTTCTTCAGCGCCTCGACGCCGAAGCAGGCTGCGCAGGCGATCAAGAAGAATGCCGAGCTCAACTGGCATCCCATCCACATCCTCGACATCAATGCGACGTCGGTGGGCGCGGTGATGAAGCCGGCGGGCCTTGAGGCCTCCAAGGGCATCATCAGCACCAACTACGGCAAGGACCCGCTCGATCCGCAGTGGAAGGACGATCCGGGCATGAAGAAGTATTTCGCCTTCATGGCGAAGTACTATCCGGAGGGCGACAAGAACTCGAGCTTCAACTCGTACGGCTACAGCACCGCGCAACTCATGGTGCATGTGCTGAAGCAGTGCGGCGACGACCTCACCCGTGCGAACGTGATGAAGCAGGCCACCAACCTGAAGGACGTGAGCCTCGACCTGTCGCTGCCCGGCATCAAGGCCTCGACGACGCCGAACGACTATCGCGTCAACAAGCAGATGCAGATGATGAAGTTCAACGGCGAGCGCTGGGAGCTGTTCGGGCCGATCATCACGGATGAAGCCAAAAGCTGATATTTTCGCCATTCCGGGGCGGCGCGAAGCGCCGAGCCCGGAATCCACAACCCCTGTCTTTCTTTAGTCATCCACGCAGGGGTTATGGATTCCCGACAGCCGCTAACGCGGCTTCGGGAATGACGGTGAAGCTTTTTTCAACAGCCTGAAGAAGCGCTTGCTGGATCGGCGACGTTTCAAGACGCCGCCGATTTCTTTTCAGTCGGCGGGAATCTCGCCAAAGTTTTCGCCGACCGGCAGCACCGCGTGGCGGATCAGGCGGGAGTCCTCGACCGCCGCCTGCCGGTGCTTGACCGCTTCGCGGTAGACCGGATCGCGGATCATTTCGACGAAGGCGGCGACGCTCGGATATTCCGCGATGAAGCAGTGATCCCAGCGCTCCTCCGCCGGCCCGATCAGCATCAGTTCGAATCTGCCCTGCCACACGATCCGCCCGCCGAGCCGCTTGAATACCGGCCCGCTGTCCCGGCCATAGGCTGCGTAAGCTTCGGCGCCGCTCGCATCGCGCCCATCGGGATAGGCGGCACGCGCGCGCAGCCGAACCAGGTTCAGCATATGAATCGGCCCTGCGCGATTATTGTCGCGGAACTGCGCGAACACCTCCTTGGTCGGATCGATATGGCCCATGTTTTCTCCTTTTTTCACATCCGCTTTGGATATCCGCGGCGCGGTTCCCTTCAATCCCTAAGCGTACGTTAATTGGGGGGTAACCGCCCCTTAAACCCCGACCGGTAGCGTGCGCCAGGGTTCGGCGTGGGTGTTGTTGTAGCGTATGGCGTGGGGACGAAAAAAGCGCGGAGGGCGCAAGGAGCCGGTGTTCAGCGGATTTGCCGCTTCGCTTGCGGAATTGCGCCTCAACCCGCTCGATCGCGTTTCGGTCGCCGACGACAAGCCTGCCAAGCGCAGCGCTCCGCGCAAGGCCGCGAGTTCAGGCAGCGACGGGCCGCGCGAGCGCAAGCCGCCGCCGGAGCGGCGCAGCCGCAAGGGTCGTGGAAAGAAGCGACGCCTCAACCTGTACCGATTGTTCTATTGGGGCGCCGTGCTCGGCCTCTGGGGCGCCATCGCCGTCGTCGGCGCGGTGGTCTATGTCGGCGCGCATCTGCCGCCGATCCAGTCGCTGGAAATTCCAAAACGTCCGCCGACCATCCAGATCGTCGGCGTGGACGGCACGGTGCTGGCCACGCGCGGCGAGATGGCCGGCAGCAACGTCGCGCTCAAGGACCTGCCGCCCTATTTGCCAAAAGCTTTCATCGCGATCGAGGATCGCCGCTTCTACTCGCATTACGGCATCGATCCGCTCGGCATCTTGCGCGCGGCCATCGCCAACATCCTGCATCGCGGCGTCTCGCAGGGCGGCTCGACGCTGACCCAGCAACTTGCCAAGAACCTGTTCCTGACCCAGGAGCGGACGCTCGAACGCAAGCTGCAGGAGGTGGAGCTCGCGCTGTGGCTGGAGCGCAAGCACACCAAGGCGCAGATTCTCGAACTTTATCTGAACCGGGTCTACTTCGGCTCCGGCGCCTACGGCGTCGAGGCGGCCGCGCAGAAGTATTTCGGCAAGTCGGCGAAGAACGTGACGCTCGCCGAGGCCGCGATGCTGGCCGGTCTCGTCAAATCGCCGTCGCGGCTGGCGCCGAACCGTAATCCGGAAGGCGCGGAGGCCCGCGCCAAGGTCGTGCTCGCGGCGATGGCCGACGCCCACTTCATCACCGAGCAGCAGGCGCGGGCCGCCAGCGACCATCCCTCCTACGCCGTGAAGCCGACCGGCGCCGGCACCATCAACTATGTCGCCGACTGGATCGGCGAAGTGCTCGACGACCTGGTCGGCCAGATCGATCAGAGCGTCGTCGTCGAAACGACCATCGATCCGAAACTGCAGAGCGCGGCGGAAGCCGCCGTAATCGACGAACTCGCGGCGAAGAGCGTCAAGTTCAAGGTCAGCCAGGGCGCGCTGGTGGCGATGACGCCGACCGGCGCCGTGCGCGCCCTGGTCGGTGGACGCAACTACGCCGACAGCCAGTTCAACCGCGCGGTCACGGCGAAGCGCCAGCCCGGCTCCGCCTTCAAGCCGTTCGTCTATCTCACCGCTATCGAGTCTGGCCTGACGCCGGAAACGATCCGCCAGGACGCACCGCTCGACATCAAGGGATGGCGGCCGGAGAACTACGGCCACGAATATTTCGGCGCGGTGACGCTGACCCAGGCGCTCGCGATGTCGCTGAACACCGTCGCGGTCCGGCTCGGCCTCGAGGTCGGCGCCGCCAATGTGATCCGCACCGCGCACCGGCTCGGCATCACCTCGAAACTCGAGCCGAACGCCTCGATCGCGCTCGGCACCTCGGAAGTGTCACCGCTGGAACTGGTCGGCGCCTATGCGCCGTTCGCCAACGGCGGCTATGCCGCGAACCCCCACATCGTCAATCGCATCCGTACCGTCGAAGGCAACAAGATCCTCTATGCGCGCTCCGCCGAGACGCCCAATCGGGTGATGGATCCGCGCAGCGTCGCCATGATGAACACCATGATGGAGCAGACGCTGATCAGCGGCACGGCGCGCAAGGCCGAGATTCCCGGATGGACCGCCGCCGGCAAGACCGGCACCAGCCAGGATTTCCGCGACGCCTGGTTCGTCGGCTACACGGCGAAGCTCGTGACCGGGGTGTGGCTTGGCAACGACGACAACTCGCCGACCCGCAAGGCGACCGGCGGCGGCTTGCCGGTGGAGGTGTGGACGCGCTTCATGCGCATCGCGCATCAGGGCATCCGGCCCGAACCGATTCCGGGCACGCAGTCGGGCGGTTTCCTGTCGAGCGTCGCCTCGAATGTGGCGCAGATCGGTCAGCAGGTGACCGCGCCCACGACGGGCTCGCCAGCGAATTCCCGCCCTGCCCCGGCCCGGCCTCATGCGCGGCCGGAACCTGCCAGTGGTCTGGGCCTGGATGGCTGGTTGATGGATCGGCTGTTCGGCGGCGGGCGCTAGACGACCGCGTCGCTCAACCCTGAATGCCGTAGCGATGCAGATCGTTGCCTTCGGTGTCGAGCCACTTCTTGGCACGTTCGACATGATCGCAAACCCGCGCCACCACGCGCCAGAACCGCGACGAGTGATTCATCTCGACGAGATGCGCGACCTCGTGGGCGGCGAGATAGTCGAGCACGAACGGCGGCGCCAGGATCAGCCGCCACGAGAACGACAGCGATCCCGCCGAGGTGCAGGAGCCCCAGCGGCTCGACTGATCGCGGATCGACAGCCGCTTGACCTTGACGCCGAGCGCATCGGCGTAGCGCTGCGCCGCCTTCTGCAGGTCTTTCCGCGCTTCACGCTTCAGGTAATCGTGCACGCGCCGGTCGAGATATTCGATGCCGCCGGCGACGCAGAGAATGCGCTCGCCGCTGTCCCGCGTTTCCGTCCAGACCGTGCCGCGCTCGCCGGTGCGATGCACGATCCGGTGCGCGACACCACGCAGCGGAATAACCGCACCGGGATGGAACGGCGCCGCCTTCGGCAGACGTCCGAGACGGGCGGCGATCCAGGCGCCGTGGCGCTGCGCGAAATCCTTGGCGTCCACCAGCGTGCCACGCGGCGGCATGGTGAGGATCGCTTCGCGGTCGCTCGGATGGATTCGCAAGGTATAGCGCCGCGCGCGGCGATGACGCCTCAGACGGACCGAATAGATCTGCGAGCCATGCTTGACCAGGAGGCGGGAGGGTTCGGCGGGACGTCGATAAAGGAGTGCGCGGGCCATATCAGCAAATCCGGAGGCGGGGATATCGCCCGGATTCTGCCATATCCGCCGCCAGTCAAAGCGCTCGGCGCAAAAACAAATCATTTGCCCAATATACAGGGGGATCAGCCGCAGCCTCCCCTACAGGGTGGGCCTCGGAACAAAAATTTTGCGCCAAATTGGAGCTGACTCGACCTCGCAAGCCGCGAAGTCACATTCATTCTTTACACAGACAATGAACGACCGTTCGCCCGGTGATTTCAGCAGCTTGGCCAGACTTCACCGAATCATGCTGATCCGGCGCGAAACGCTTTCCGAATGCGCCGCGATTCACTCCGCAGCCGCGGCGAGCGCCTGTTTCGCCGGACGTGTCGCACTCGACTGCATGAAGTCGTTGATGCGCGGCACGATCTCCGACTTGAACCGCGATCCGTTGAACACGCCGTAGTGGCCGACACCCTTCTGCACGTAGTGAACCCGCCGATCGTCCGGAATCGAGGTGCACAGCGCGTGGGTCGCCTCGGTCTGACCGAGGCCGGAAATGTCGTCGTTCTCGCCTTCCACCGTCATCAGCGCGACGCGCGTGATCTTCGAGGGATCGACGGGCTGGCCGCGATGGGTCATCTCGCCCTTCGGCAGCGCGTGCTTGACGAACACCAGATCGACCGTCTGCAGATAATATTCGGCGGTCAGGTCCATCACGGCGAGATACTCGTCGTAGAAGTCGCGATGCTTGTCGACCAGGTCGCCGTCACCCTTCACGAGGTTCATGAACAGGTTCTTGTGCGCATCCATGTGGCGATCGAGGTTCATGCTGATGAAGCCGTTGAGCTGCAGGAAGCCCGGATAGACGTCGCGCATCACGCCGGGATGCGGGAACGGCACCTTGGTGATGACATTGCTGCGGAACCAGTCGATGCCCTTCTCCGCTGCGAGATCGTTCACGGCCGTCGGATTCTTGCGCGTATCGATCGGGCCGCCCATCAGTGTCATCGACAGCGGCACGTAGGGATCGTGCTTGGCTTCCATCACGGACACCGCGGCCAGCACCGGCACCGACGGCTGACAAACCGCAACCACGTGGATGTTGCCGCCAAGCACGTGGAACATCTCGATCAGATAATCGACATAGTCATCGAGATCGAAGCGTCCCTCCGACACCGGCACCATCCGCGCGTCGGACCAGTCGGTGATGTAGACCTCGTGGGTTGGCAGAAAAGCTTCCACCGTACCGCGCAGCAAGGTCGCGTAGTGGCCGGACATCGGCGCGACCAGCAGCACGCGCGGCTGCGGCGCACGCAGCGGACGCACGTGCTTGCGCTCGAAATGAAGCAGACGGCAGAACGGCTTTTCCCAGACCGAACGAATCTCGATCGGCGTGCGCACGCCGTTGACTTCGGTCTCGTGCAGGCCCCACTCCGGCTTGCCGTAACGGCGGGTGGTGCGCTCGAACAGTTCGCAGCCGGCGGCGACGGATTTGCCGAGCTCGGTGTGCGACCACGGATTGAGCGGATTCTGGAACAGAAGCTTGGTCGCATCCGTCACGGCGCGAGCCGGATTGAGCGACGCGTACGCCATCTCGTACATCCAGTACATCGGCGTCGTCATCGCGGGACTGACTTCGGCCGGCATGTCCGGCGTCCGTCCAAATTCACCAATCGGCATCCTGCTCAAATCCCCTTTTGCGCCGCAGCATAGTGGCTGCTGCGGGGCACAGCGTCAATCCGCCTCAAGCATACATGTAGTGGGTTAATGTTCCCCGAGAACCGCGATATGGCAGGAATATCCCGCATTTTTCCTGTCCGGAGCAGGGAACCGCGGCCGGCGGCCCCCTAACCGCTGGATTCAATGCAGCCGCCCGGTCGGCCGAGAACGGGAGCGAAATCGCCTGTCAGGCGTCTCATGCGCGTCAGGATTGCAGCCGAAGACAACGCCGGCGGCATTGTCGGAAACAAGACCGACGGCATGACGGACCAAACTGAAGCCTTCGCCGGGCATGCATCACCTGGCGCGTCATTTGGCGCAGTTTGTGGTCAATTCCCCGCACGGCTAGATATGCAGAATGACCGACGTCACCGCTTCCGATTTTCGCCATCCGAGCCGCAATGTCCGACTGGACACCATTTTGCGGCTGCGCTGGCTCGCGGCACTGGGACAACTCGCGGCGATCTTCGTCGTCGCGCAGGGACTCGAATTCGACCTGCCCATCATCCCCTGCGTGGCGATCGTCGGGCTGTCGTCGCTTTTCAACCTCGCCTTGCAGATCACCTTCAATCCGATGCAGCGCCTTGCGCCGCGCCATGCCGCGGCGCTGCTGGCGCTGAACATCACCGAACTGGCCGCGTTATTGTATTTCACCGGCGGTCTGCAGAACCCGTTTTCCTACCTGTTTCTGGCGCCGGTGCTGATCTCGGCCACCGCGCTGCCGACGCGGCTGACCATGGCGCTGGGCATCTTCGCGATCGCTTGCGCGACCGTGCTTGGCTTCACGCACCAGCCGCTGCCTTGGGATGTCGACGATCCGCTGATCCTGCCGCCGATCTATCTCGCCGGCGTCTGGTTCTCGATCGTGCTCGCGATCGGCGTCACCAGCCTCTACACGTTTCAGGTCACCGAGCAGGCGCGCAAGCTGTCCGATGCGCTGGCGGCAACCGAACTGGTGCTGACGCGCGAGCAGCATCTGACCCAGATCGACGGCCTTGCCGCCGCCGCTGCCCACGAACTCGGAACGCCGCTCTCGACCATCTTCCTGATTTCGCGCGAACTGGAAAAAACCCTGCAGGAGAACGGCAGCGCGCAGGATCCCGAGCGGCTGTCGGGCGACCTCAAGATCCTGCGCGAGCAGGCGCAACGCTGCCGCGACATCCTTGCCAAGATCGCGCAACTGTCGTCGTCCGGCGCGCCATTCGATCGCATGCCGCTATCCACCCTGATCGAGGAAACCGTCGCGCCCCATCGCGACTTCGGCATCGACATCAAGACCCGGATCGCGGTGGCCGGCGCCCGCGAGCCGGTCGGCATGCGCAATCCGGCGATCCTCTACGGCGTCGGCAACATCCTCGAGAACGCGGTCGACTTCGCGCGCACCGCCGTCGAGGTGAACGCCTGGTGGAACGACAACACTGTCGAGATCGTGATTTCCGACGACGGACCCGGAATCGCACCCGACGTCCTCAAGCGGATCGGCGAGCCTTATCTGTCGCGCCGGCGCAGTCAGGATGAAACACAGGAAGGCCGCACCGGATTGGGCCTTGGCATCTTCATCGCCCGCACGCTGCTGGAGCGGACCGGCGCGAGGGTTTCCTTCGCCAACCGGACATTTCCCGAACATGGCGCGGTGGTGCAGATCGTGTGGCCGCGCAGTCGCTTCGAGACTTCCGAAACGACCGCGGAAACAACGGCTTAACTTTCGGATACCTGCGACGTAAGGCCTCAATCCGCTTGCGGCCGGGCTTGTGGGGCCCATATGATCTGGGTCAACCAAGCGAGGTACTCAATCGTGAACGCCGCCGCCGAAGTCATCCCGCAAGCTGACCGGTCCCTGCTGATCGTCGAGGACGACAAGCCGTTCCTGGAGCGCCTGTCGCGCGCCATGGAGACGCGCGGCTTCAGCGTCACATCATGCGACAGCGTGTCGGACGGTCTCGCGCATATCGGAAAGTCCGCGCCGGCTTTCGCGGTGGTGGACTTGCGGCTCGGTGACGGCAATGGACTCGACGTGGTGTCGGCGCTGAAGCGTCAGCGGCCCGATGCGCGCGCTATCGTGCTCACCGGCTACGGCAACATCGCGACCGCGGTCACCGCGGTGAAGATGGGCGCGGTCGACTATCTCTCGAAGCCCGCCGACGCCGACGACGTGGTCGCGGCGCTGCTCGCCAGCGGGAACGAGAAATCCGAGCTTCCGCAGAATCCGATGTCGGCCGACCGCGTGCGCTGGGAACACATCCAGCGCATCTACGAGATGTGCAACCGCAACGTCTCGGAAACCGCGCGCCGCCTCAACATGCACCGCCGCACCCTGCAGCGCATCCTGGCGAAACGCGCGCCGCGCTGACGCACGCGCCATCGAGAAAGCCCCTTCCATGAAGGGGCTTTTTGATTCCGGGCAGCAGGAAATTACCAAGCACACCGTCATTCCGGGACACGCGGCTTCGCGTGGGCCCGGAATCCATAACCCCTGTCTATCGACACCATTCATACAGGGGTTATGGATTCCCGACAGCCGCTGACGCGGCTTCGGGAATGACGACAGTGGATATACTCGGATTAGAATTCACCCTCCGCGTGCCCTTGCGGATCCGCGAGGCGATTGAGCCGCTGTGCCGCCGCCATCGCAAAGCGCAGCATCATCACCTTGCGCGTCGGCGCCGGCAGACGATGTTCCGGCGCGTCGCAATGTAGATGCGCGCCGTACGCGTCGGCGACAATCAGACCGGTCTGGTCCGGAAAAATCTCGCACGGCAGATCGCGCGTGAACGCGAAGAACAACCGATCGCAATGCGCCCGGTAATCCTGCCATTTCTGATCGGCGCGCAAGTCCTCGACCGATGACTTGATCTCGACGATCCAGACATCGCCGCGCGCATTCAGCGCCACCAGGTCCGCGCGCCGACCTGACGGCAGCGGCAATTCGCTGACGCAGGAAAATCCCATCGATCGCAGCCAGCGGGCGGTGCCGCGCGCCACCACGAGCGCGGTCTCCGACTGGCGGCGATCCGGCGGCGGCACGAGCGCGATGTGAACGGCATTCGATTCCATTGCGACAAACCATAGCAAAAACGAGGACGCGAGCCACGCGATCCGCGGCCGGCCGGCTGCGAATTTATCCGGACCGCGCCTTGTTTGGAGCCTCGCGCCACCGCGAAGCCCACGGAACCTGCTCGGGAACAACACCCCCGACACCGGAGGACAATCATGAAGTCAGTCATCATCCCGCGGCTTGTTGCGACCGTCGCCGCGGTTCTCCTCTCCACGGTCGCGCTGGCGCCGGCCGCCAGCGCCAGGCCAACCGTGGAGGTCGCCTTCGTGCTGGACACCACCGGCTCCATGGGCGGACTGATCGAAGGCGCCAAGCGGAAGATCTGGTCGATCGCCACGACTATCGCCGATTCCAATCCCGATGCGGACATCCGCATGGGGCTCGTCGCTTACCGCGACATCGGCGACGAATACGTCACGAAAACGTTCGGCCTCACGACCGACATCCAGGACCTCTACGCCAATCTCCTGGAGCTGAAGGCGCGCGGCGGCGGCGACTGGCCGGAGAGCGTCAACGAAGCGCTCGACGTGGCCGTCAACAAGCTGCAATGGACCGCCGACGGCGATGTCCGCCACATCATCTTCCTGGTCGGCGACGCCCCGCCGCACATGGACTACGCGCAGGACACCAAATATCCGGCCACGCTCGCCGCTGCGCGTCAGAAGGCCATCATCGTCAACGCGGTGCTCGCCGGCGACGCGCGCGACACCGAGCGAGTGTGGCGTGATATCGCCCAGAACGGCAATGGCCGCTTCATTCCGATTCCGCAGGACGGCGGCCATGTGGTGGTGATCGAGACGCCTTACGATGACGACATCATCATTCTTCAAAAGGAGATCAACGAGACCGTGATCCCCTATGGCCCCCGCGCCCTGCAACGCCGGACCGAGGACAAGACCCACCAGCTCTCGCAACTCGCCGCAGCCGCGCCTGCGGCAGCCTCCGAGATGGCGAGCTACCTGAGCAAGCGCGCCGTCACGACGTCGGAAGCGGTGACCGGCGGTGGCGATCTCGTCAGCGACGTCGCGGCCGGCCGGCGCCAGCTCGGCAGCGTCAAGGATGACGAATTGCCGGAGGCGCTCCGCGCGTTGCCTCCCGAACAGCGCGCAGCCGAACTGGACAAACAGATGACACAGCGCAAGGCGCTCAACGCGAAACTCGCCGCGCTGGTCGCGAAGCGCGACCGCTATGTCGCGGAACAACGCGGCAAGGCGGCGCCCAAAACATCGTCGTTCGACCGCGCCGTCGAGGAGACGCTCAAAGCCCAGATTCGGCGCTGACGGCTGCAAAAGCGCTGCCGGCGACCGTGACCCGGCCGCCGGCAAGCGGAGCATTCGGCCCATTATTATTGCGGTAACCCTGTTTCCCCCGGCTCCCTGCGATCCCCGCAGATCATTTTCTGCCTACAATTCAGGGATTTCGCGATCAGCCGGAGCCAATACCTCAATCTGATGCGAAAGCTTTACCCCCGATTCATGCAACTTCGCGGCACCCCGGAACCTCGTCCGCCACATTTAACCCGCATTAAGCGAAGCCCGTCACAATTACCCGCCGAAAAAGGCAATCGCAGGCTACGAGCGGATCGTCCGCACCGTGTCGCGACTGGAATTTGTGACGTTCGATGAGAGTAAATCTTCCCCGCGCAAATTCCGGCTTTTTGCGACTCGTCTGGCCGTTTCTCGTCCTCATTCTCGCGCAGGCGTTCCTGGCGGGTATCAGCCTCGACGTCATGTCCTCGGTGCGAGCCTACGTTGGCGGCGAAGCGCGCTGGTCGAGGGGCCAAAAGGACGCCATCCATTATCTGACGCTTTACGCGGATTCGCGCGACGAGCAGCATTATCAGCGCTTCCGCAAAGCGATCGCGGTGCCGTTCGGCGACCGCGACGCGCGGATCGCGCTCGAGCGATCGCCGCCGGACCTCGACGCCGCGCGGATCGGCTTCCTGCAGGGCGGAAACGATGCCGACGACATTCCCGGCATGATCTGGCTGTACCGTAATTTCCGCTCGATGAGCTACTTCGACAAGGCGATCCGCTCTTGGGCCGCGACCGATCCCGTCCTCGACCAGCTCGATCATCTCGGAGAGATGCTCCATCGCGACATTGCCGACGGCCTGGTTGCCCCCCAGTTGTTCAGGGCGCGTACCATAGAGATCGGCCGCATCAACGAACGTCTGGCGCCGCTGGCGGTAGCTTATTCCGAAAGTCTCAGTGCCGGATCCCGCGCCATCAAGATGCTGCTGACGTTCGCCAACATGCTCACCGGCGGACTTCTGATGCTGTTGGTGCTGTGGCACACGCGCAAGCTGATGGAGCAGCGGGAAGCCTTCGAGAATGCATTGCGCGCGGAAAAGCAGCGCGCGCAGGTCACGCTGGCCTCGATCGGCGAAGCGGTGCTGTCCACCGACGCCGACGGACAGATCAACTACATCAATTCCGCGGCCGAACGCCTGATCGGGGTCGACGCGGACGATGCCCGGGGATCGCCGCTGAACTCACTGGTCCGCATCGTCGATCAGAAGACCGGCAGGGAACGAGACCGGTTGGCCGAAACCATTCTGGCCGGCGTGCCCGTGGATGGCGAGGGTCATTCGCATGTCCTGATGCGCCCGCACTCCCATGCGGTGCCGGTCTCGCTGATCGGCTCCCCGCTGCACATCGATGGCAAGGCCGCCGGCATCGTGCTCGTGATCCACGACAAGACCAAGGAGCAGGCCTATATCGACCGGCTGTCCTGGCAGGCCTCGCACGACGCGCTCACCGGCCTGACCAACCGCCGCGAATTCGAGCGGCGGCTGGAAATGGCGCTCGGCCAGCTCGACGGCAACGGCACCCGGCACATCCTGATGTTCCTCGACATCGACCAGTTCAAGATCGTCAACGACACCTGCGGTCACGCCGCCGGCGATCAGTTGCTGCGGCAGATTTCGTCCATCCTGCAGAGGCACTTGCGCGCCAGCGATCTGGTCGCCCGTCTCGGCGGCGACGAGTTCGGCGTGTTGCTGCCCGATTGCGGCATCGAGACTGCGGCCATGCTGGCCGAGACGCTTCGGCAGTCGGTGCAGGATACCAACTTCACCTGGAAGGGCCGTGTCTTCAACACCACCGTGAGTATCGGCGCGATTCCGGTGGCGCATGTCGGCACCACCAAGGAAGACATGCTGCGTACGGCCGACATGGCCTGCTACATGGCCAAGGAAAAAGGCCGCAATCGCGTCCAGATCCATTCGCCGAGCGACAGCGAATTGCTGGAGCGCTTCGGCGAGATGACCTGGGTTCAGCGCATCCATGACGCGCTCGAGCAGCATCGCTTCTGCATCTACGCCCAGGAGATCCTGGCGCTGGATGCCAGGAACGACGAGGGAATGCACATCGAAATCCTGCTGCGTCTGCGCGACGAGGACGGGCGGCTGGTTCCGCCGGCGAATTTCATTCCGTCCGCCGAACGCTATGGCCTGATGCCCCTGATCGACCGCTGGGTGGTCAGCAATACCTTCGACATTCTGGCCGACGGGCTGAACGATCCCCAGGATAGCCGGCTCGCGACCTGCGCGATCAATCTCTCGGGCGCATCCTTCGAAGACGAGAACTTCGTCGAATTCGTTCGCGAGCAGTTCGCGGTGAAGAACATCCCGCCGACCATGATCTGTTTCGAGATCACCGAGACCAGCGCGATCTCCAATCTCGCCAAGGCCAACCAGTTCATCGGCGCGATGCAGGACCTCGGCTGCCGTTTCGCACTGGACGATTTCGGCAGCGGCATGTCGTCCTTCGCCTATCTCAAGCACTTGCCGGTCGACTTCCTGAAGATCGACGGCGGCTTCATCAAGGACATGCTCAACGATCCGATCGATCTCGCCATGGTCGAGACCATTCACCGGCTCGGCAAGATGCTCGGCAAGCGGACGATCGCCGAATTCGTCGAGAGCGAGGACATCCTCGCACGGCTGCGCGAGATCGGCATCGACTACGCGCAGGGCTATGTGGTCGGCAAGCCGCAGCCGTTTACGGGCCTTTCCGATGTCTGGGACGATCTGGACCGGCCGCGCCGCCAGGTGGCGTGACCGCGCGTCCGCGACACTTATCCTCCACAACACAGGCCGAACTCCCGTCACGCCAGCCATGCCGCTCAAACCGCTTGGCGAAGCCGCAAAAATCGGCATTGTGCGCGCATGACAGAGAACAATCAGACCCAGGCAAAGGCCGGGGCAACCATCATCCCGGTGACGCTGTTCCAGCAGAACTGCACGCTGCTGTGGTGCACGGCGACCAAGGACGCCATCGTCATCGATCCCGGTGGCGACGTCCCGCTGATTCAGGATGCTATCGCAAAGGCTGGCGTGACCGTCCGGCAGATCTGGCTCACGCACGGCCATATCGATCATGTCGGCGGTGCTGCGGAGTTGCGCGACGCGCTCAAGGTTCCGATCGAGGGGCCGCATATGGCCGACAAGTTCCTGCTCGACCACGTGGTGGAGAGCGGACGCAACTACGACATGACCGGCGTGCGCAATTTTACCCCGGACCGCTGGCTCGATGAGGGCGATCAGGTCAAGGTCGGCGAATTGACCTTCGATGTTTTCCACTGCCCCGGCCATTCGCCGGGCAGCGTCGCCTTCTTCAGCAAGGCATTGCGCTTCGCCCATGTCGGCGATGTGCTGTTCAACGGTTCGGTCGGCCGCACCGACCTGCCCGGCGGCAGCCACGCGACGCTGATCCAGTCGATCACCAACAAGCTCTTGCCGCTCGGCGACGATGTCGCTTTCATCTGCGGCCATGGCCCGGGATCGAGCATCGGCCACGAGCGCGCCACCAATCCGTTCCTGACCGGCGAGATGTAACGCCGCCACGCGTAAAAAAGAGGCCGCCCGGAACGGCGGCCTCTTCCCTATACGCGGCTATCCGCCAACGTTAGTCGATCACCTCGACCACGCGATGCGTCCGCGGATCGACCAGAACGGTCTGGTCGTTCACCACCGTGTAGCGATACTGCGGCACGCCGTATTCGGCCGGCACCTCATAGTAGGTCACGCCCGACTCCGGCAGCACCACGCCGACACGCACCGGCTCCCGATAGTGATAGGACGGGCGATGCTGCTCCACCACGTAACGGTGGAAGCGCGGACGCTGTTCGACGCCGAGTACGCCGGCAACACCGCCAACGACCGCGCCGACCGTGCCGCCGACCACGGCGCCCACAGGCCCCGCCGACCGTGCGCCCTCGCGGGCACCGCGCTCCATTCCGCCCGGCACGCCTTGCGCCATGGCGGAAACCGGCAGCATCAGCGCAACCGCAATTGCAGCAGTTCCAACAACGCGATGAATCATAAGACTGTCCTCCAATCGTGAATATGCGGGGATGGAAAGTCCCAGCGCCGGCTTTCGTTCCGGCGATTCTCAGCGCAAAAAATGCCGATGAATGGAACGAATCGCGCGAAGCGTTATCGTTCCTGGAAATAGCTGTGATGACGACGGTGACACCGACGTGTCTCGCGGACGATGCCGACTGGAGAGAAGACCGAAGCGAAGACAGGTCAGCCGGAGATGATGTCGCGCACGCGCTGCGAGAGATGGCCGAGATCGAACGGCTTTGTGATCATGTCCATGCCGGGCTGCAGGAAACCTTCGGCATTGGCCGCGTTCTCCGCATAGCCGGTCATGAAGAGGATCTTCAGGTCGGGCCGCAACTCCCGCGCCTGATCCGCCAACTGGCGGCCGTTCATGCCGGGCAGTCCGATATCGGTGAGCAGGAGATCGATGGACTCGTCGCGCAGAATCCGCAGGCCCGCCTGGCCGTCGGCGGCCTGACGCGTCCGATAGCCCTGATCGTGCAGCATCTCGATGATGACGTCGCGCACGACCCGTTCATCCTCGACCACCAGCACGGTCTCGCCGGTGACCGCGAAGCCGTCCTTGTCCGGAGATAAAGTCTGATCGGCCTCAGCCACACCCTGATGACGTGGCAGATAGAGCCTGACCGAAGTTCCCTTGCCTTGAACCGTGTCGAGTGCGACGTAGCCGTTCGATTGCCGCGCGAACCCATAGATCATCGACAGGCCGAGACCGGTGCCCTGACCGATCGGCTTGGTGGTGAAGAAGGGATCGAAGGCGCGGCCCGCCACCTCGGCGCTCATGCCCGTTCCGGTATCGGCGACGGTGATGCAGACATAGTCGCCGGGCGCCAGCGCGGGCTGTCCTCCATCGGCGTCGCCGATGGAGGTGTTTGCCGTGGCGATGGCGAGACGGCCACCGTTCGGCATGGCGTCCCGCGCATTGATGGCGAGGTTGAGCAGCGCGCTTTCGAGCTGGTTGGGATCGCACAGCGTCGGCCACAGCCGCTCGGACGGCGCGATCTCCAGCTCGATGGCTTCGCCGATGGTCCGGCGCAGCAGATCTTCCAGCGACAGGATGAGCTGGTCAGCATCGACCGATTTCGGCGCCAATGGCTGCCTGCGGGCGAACGCCAGCAACCGGTGGGTCAAAGCCGCCGCGCGATTGGCCGAGGCCATCGCGGCGTCGATATATCGCCCGACGCGCTCGGCGCGCCCCTGATTCAGCCGGGTCTGCATCAGATCGAGCGATCCCACGATGCCGGTCAGCAGATTGTTGAAGTCGTGGGCGATGCCGCCGGTCAGTTGTCCGACGGCTTCCATCTTCTGCGATTGACGCAGCGCCTCCTCGGCGGCCTTCAATCGCTCCCTGGCGGCTTTCTCCGCGGTGACGTCGCGCGCGACAGCATAAATCAGGTTCTGATCCGGCACCGCGGTCCACGACAGCCACCGGTACGAGCCATCCTTGTGACGGAGCCGATTTTCGAACCGGACGGTCGATCTGCCGCGCGTCAGGCGGCGGACCTCGACCCGCGTCTTGATGATGTCGTCGGGGTGCTCGATCCACTCGCCGGTGCGATTCAACAATTCGGCCTCGCTCCAGCCGAGCGTCCGCGTCCAGGCCGGATTGACGGTGCGCCAGATGCCATCGTGGTCCGCAACCAGCAACAGATCCCGCGACAGTTTCCAGATCCGATCGCGCTCGCGGGTTTTTTCCTCGACGCGTTCGGCGAGCGTTGCATTCAGTTCGCCAAGCTCGCTTGCGATCGTCTTCTGGTCGTGCACGTCGGTGTTGGTACCGATCCAGCGGATGATTTCGCCGTCCTCGTCGCGGGCCGGCACCGCGCGCGCCAGAAACCAGCGGTAGCTGCCGTCGGCGCCGCGCAGCCGGAATTCGATCTCGTAGGATTCGCCGGTGGCGACCGCGTGCGCCCATGCCACGCCGGCAGCCGACACGTCCTCAGGATGAATGACCTTGCTCCAGTCGCTGCCATCGAGTTCACCGGCCCTCGCGCCGGTATAGTCGTAGACGCGCGGATTGCACCAGTTCAGCAGGCCGTCGGCCCTCGCGGTCCAGACGTGATGCGGCAGCGCTTCCGCGAGCGTGCGGAATTCCTCCTCCCGCTGACGGATCGCACGTTCGGCCTCGACCTGATCGGTGATGTCGGCGTGGGCGCCGACCAGCCGAAGCGGGTTGCCGTCGGAATCGCGCTCGATCACCGACCGCACGGAAATCCAGCGGACCTCGCCGTCGCTCGGGCGAATGATGCGATAGCGCACCGCATATTCGTCGTCGCCTCCTCGCACCGCATCGACGAATTGCCCTTCGGCGACCGCGCGGTCGTCGGGATGCACGCGGCGAACCCAGTCATCGTGGGTCTCATGGACGGCGTCCGGAGGCAGCCCGTGAATCGTCAGATATTCCGGCGATCTTCGATTGCGAAAGCCGGTGCGCAGATCGACCTCGAGCCCGCCGATCTGGCCGATCGCCTGCACCCGCGCGAGCTCGGCCTCGCGCTCCTGCAGGGCGACCTTGGCAAGATGCTCGCGGGTGACATCGCGACACACCACAAGAATGCCGCCGACGCCTTCGCCCTCGTCGATCGGGCTGTAACCATAGGTCCAGTAGACCTGCTCCAGCTTGCCGTGACGCGTGACCGGAACGAGCTGATCCTCGTTCCAGGTCGCGCCATGACCGCCCATGACATGCTCGATCTGGGGGCCGATGATGGGCCAGATTTCCGCCCAGCACGCGCGTCCCGGTTGACCGAGCGCACTGGGATGCCGCTCCGGTCCCATGGTCTGCCGGTAAGCGTCGTTATAGAACTGGATCAGATCGGGGCCCCACCAGATGAACATCGGGTGGTTGGTGTTGAGCAGGATGCGCAGCGCGGTGCGCAGGCTTTGCGGCCAGGTCTCAGGCGCGCCGATCGATGTGCCGGCCCAGTCGAACCGGCGCGTCAAATCTCCCATTTCCCCGCCGCCGGCGAGGAAAGCCCCAGAACTGACACTCGTCTTGTCCAGCATCGACAGGCAGGTCGTTAGGCAGACCGATCCCGCAAGGTGATCCAGAACCGGCCGCAATCATTTCAAGTCACAATCGAAACCAAACGCCGTAGCCCGATTTTGGTTCCGCGGATTTTTGTCGCACGCAGGGCGCGGCGGGCAACCCCCCGCATATCGCGGCCCGGCCGGCCAAGCCGGACTTTCGTCCGATGCCAAACTTGCAGGCCGTTAAAGCTTCACGCGGCGCGTTAACCTTACGGATTGACCCCGTCAGCGGGCACAGGAAGACTGCGATCCATGGCATTTCCGGTCGATCTGTTCTTCTCCTTCCGCAGCCCCTACAGCTACCTGGCCCTGACCGGGACGCGGCGAATGGTGGGCACCTATGATGTCGAGGTGACGCTTCGCCCCGTGTATCCCCTGGCCGTCCGCGTCCCCAGCTTCTTCAAAAGCGCCAATCCGCAATTCGCCAAATATGTCGTGCTCGACAGCCGCCGCGTGGCGCAACGCGACGGCATTCCGTTCCGCTTTCCGCGGCCCGACCCCATCGTGCAGGACATGACGACGCTCGATGTCGCGGCCGAGCAGCCCTACATCCACCGGCTGACCCGTCTCGCCGCGGCGGCGCAACTCGAGGGCCGCTCGCTGGCCTTCACGCAAGCCATCGCGCCGGTGCTGTGGGACGGCAGCATCAAGGGCTGGAACGAAGGCGACCACCTCGCCCGCGCGGCGCGCGCCGCCGGGGTCGATCTCGCGGCGCTCGATGCCGCGATATCTACAGACCCCGACCGCTACGAGCGCATCATCGCCGACAACGAGCGCGACCACGCCGCCTCCGGCCATTGGGGCGTGCCGACGTTCGTATTCGAGGGCGAGCCGTTCTTCGGGCAGGACCGCATCGACCTGCTGATCTGGCGGATGGAGAGCAAGGGCCTCAAGCGGCGCGGCGCATCCACATGAGCAGCGCAGCGCTCGCCGCGATCGACAGCCCAATCAGCATCAAGGTCACGCCGAGCGCGAGCTGCGGCGCGTGCGATGCCTGCACCGCGAAATACACCGCGCCGAATGCCGCGACGCCGGCGGCGTTGCCGATCTGGGTCGTGGTGCCGTAGAGGCCCGACGCCGAACCGGCGCTGGACGGCTTGACGGTGGCGAGCACCGCGCTCGACAGCGGCGCCATCACTAACCCCTGCCCGTAGCCGAACACGACGAGCGGCACCGACAGCAGCAGCGCGGACGGCGACTCGACCAGCACAACAGTGAGCAGCACCGCGGCGAGACCGGCGAGCTGCAGCGCGCAGCCTTCGATCAGCACCATGGTGCCGCGATGCCGCGCGCGCACCCCGCTGTGCCGCGACGCCACCACGAAGGCGAGCGCCAGCGGCACGAACACCAGCCCCGCGCTCAGCGGCGGCAGGTGCAGCGCGTTCTGCATGAACAGCGTCATGACCAGATAGAACGACAGGTTGGCGAAGAAGAACGCGAACACCGCGCAGAGCCCGCGCATGAACGCGCGGTCGGCCATCAGCGCGAGATCGACCAGCGGCATGCCGCCTTGCGCGGCGACATGATGTTCGAGCCGGACGAACGCGGCGATCACCGCGGCGCCACCGAGCATCGTGAGCCACACCAGCGGCGACCAGTTGACATCATGGCCGAACAGCAATGGGCCGATCAGGCACAACAGCCCGACGAACAGCACCAGCGCGCCGGCGATGTCGAGCCGCGTTCCGCTGCGGCGCGGCGCCTGCGGCATCCAGCGCCACGCGGCGGCGGCGATGACGATACCGACCGGCACGTTGACGAAGAACACCGTGCGCCAGCCGAGGCCGGCGAGATCGAGCGTCACCAGGAGGCCGCCGAGCACGAAGCCCGCCGCACCGGCGAGCCCGAGCACGACGCCGTAGATCGCAAAGGCACGGCTGCGCGCCTCGTCCGGAAACAGCACGTGAATGGTGGCGAGCACCTGCGGCACCATCAGCGCCGCGGTCGCGCCCTGGGCGAGGCGTGCCACGATCAGCTCGGTGCCGGACTGCGCCAGCCCGCACCACAGCGACGTCAGCGCGAAGCCAAGAACGCCGGCGAGAAACACGCTGCGGGTGCCATGGATATCGCCGAGCCGGCCGCCGGTGATCACCAGCGTGGCGTAGGCGATGAGATAGATGGCGATCACCGCCTCGATTTCGGCCGCCCCGGCATGCAGCTCGGCGGCGATGGTGGGAATGGCGACGTTGACGACAAACGCATCGACGCCGAACATGAATTGCGCGGCGACGACGATCGTCAGCACCCACCAGCGGTGGGTGGTCGTCCGTTGAACTCCAATGGTCTGATGCATGTGGCCGCTCCGACGAGCCCGCGACATCGTCGCAGGTCACGCGTCCACACATGTCAGTTGACCGTCATCGCGTCGATTACGTCGGAGGTAATGGCGCAGCCGTTATCCTATCCGAGGCCTTCAGCCCCACGGCCCGCGACGCGCCTGCTGACGATTCCACGGGCCGTGCGATACGGGGCCGGACGGCGTGGCGGGCATCGGCGCGAAGTTGCCTGACTGTCCGGCGAGCCGCTGCAAGGCCGCGATACGGTTCTCGGTCGAGGGATGGGTGGCGAACAGGTTGTCCATGCCCTGCCCCGACAACGGGTTGATGATGAACATGTGCGCGGTGGCGGGTGCGCGCTCCGCCTCCATGTTCGGCACCTGATGCGCGGCATTGTCGATCTTGGCGAGCGCCGACGCGAGCCACATCGGCTGGCCGCAGATGCGTGCGCCCATCTCGTCGGCGGCATATTCGCGGGTGCGGCTGATCGCCATCTGCACCAGCATGGCGCCGAGCGGCGCGAGGATCATCATCGCCAGCGAGCCGATGAAGCCGCCGTTGTTGTTGCGGTTGCCGCCGAAGAACATGCCGAACTGCGCCAGCATGGAGATCGCGCCGGCGATGGTCGCGGTAATGGTCATCAGCAGCGTGTCGTGATGCTTGATGTGCGCGAGCTCGTGCGCGATCACGCCCGCGAGTTCCTCGCGGCGCAACGACTGCACGAGACCCGTGGTCACCGCGACCGCGGCGTTATCAGGATTGCGACCGGTGGCGAACGCGTTCGGCTGCGGATTGTCCATCAGGAACACGCGCGGCATCGGCAGGCCGGCGCGGCCTGCGAGCTCCGCCACCAGCCGGTGCAGATCGGGGGCGGTGTGCGCATCCACCTCATGGGCGCCGTACATCGACAGCACCATGCGGTCGGAATTCCAGTAGGCGAACAGATTGGTCGCCGCCGCCACCACGAGCGCGATGACAGCACCACTGGCGCCGCCGATCAGATAGCCCACGCCCATGAACAGGCCGGTGAGGCCGGCCAGCAGGATCGCGGTGCGGAAATAGCTCATCGTGTCCTCCAGCCGCCGCCCGGATGCAGGACGGCGTACCCATGAGATGGGAGTGCCGAACCGGCCCGCGCAAGGGCGGGCGCTGCGGCGGCGCGTCGCAAGATGACGACCGAGATTGCCGCCAACATGACTGCAATGTCATGAACGCACGCGGCGCCGACTTTCCGCGAGACGGCATGCGCAAGGCTGCGATGCTGCGGTCCGCGATTGCCATGCGTCCGTCGCACACGTAGGCTCGGCCGAACCCCAACAAGAACAACGAGCCGGAGAAAACCCCATGGCGCGCCTGAAGTTCGGAGCCTTTCTCGCCCCGCATCACCCGGTCGGCGAGCATCCGATGCTGCAATTCCGCCGCGATCTCGATTTCGTCGCGCAGATCGACAGCCTCGGCTTCGACGAATTCTGGTGCGGCGAGCATCACTCCTCCGGCTGGGAGATGATCGCCTCGCCCGAGATGTTCCTGGCCGCGGCCGGCGAGCGCACCAAGCGCATCAAGCTCGGCACCGGCGTGGTTTCGCTGCCGTATCACCATCCCTATAACGTGGCGCAGCGCATGGTGCAGCTCGATCACATGACCGGCGGCCGCGCCATCTTCGGCTCGGGTCCTGGCGCGCTGGCCTCCGACGCGCACACCCTCGGCATCGACCCGATGACCCAGCGCGACCGCCAGGACGAGGCGATCGGCCTGATCCGCCGCCTGTTCAACGGCGAGCGCGTCACCGCGAAAAGCGACTGGTTCGTGATGAACGACGCCAAGCTGCAGATCCGCCCGCTGCAGGAGGACATGCCGTTCGTGGTGGCCTCGCAGATTTCGCCGTCAGGCATGACACTCGCCGGCAAGTACGGCATCGGCATCATCTCGCTCGGCTCGATGTCGACGCAGGGATTGATGGCGCTGCCGCAGCAATGGGAATTCGCCGAGGACTCGGCGAAGAAGCACGGCACAACCGTCGACCGCGCCAACTGGCGCGTGCTGCTGTCATGGCACATCGCCGAGACGAAAGAGCAGGCGCGGCTCGAGGCCCGCAACGGCCTGATGCGCTGGCACAACGAATATACCGTCGGCACCTTGCAGCGGCCGGGCGTGCAGCCCTTCGCCAATCCGGACGAAGCGGTGGAGAAGACCGCGTGGGTCGACAACGCCGCCGCCGTGATCGGCACGCCCGACGATCTGATCGCGAAGATCCGCGACATCGTGAAGGTGTCGGGCGGCATCGGCACCATCGTCGGCTTCGTTCACGACTGGGCCAATCCGGAGAACACCCGCCGCAGTTGGGACATGGTGGCGCGCTACGTGATGCCGGAAGTGCAAGGACTGATCACGCCGCTGCGCGAATCCCGCGAATGGCTGGTGCACAACCGCGCCATCTTCGAGCGCGCAGGGCAAGCCGTGATGGCCAAGATCATGTCGAACGACAAGGCCGCCGAGGCGCTGAAGAACACCGGCCCCGGCCGCGTCGCGATCCCGACCGTCAACGCGCCCGATCTCGCGGCGGCGGCAAAGAAGAAGGCGTAAGACACGAGGTTCACGCACCGCCTCTCGCTGAGAGGATTGTCCTGAGTGAGCGATAGCACCCGATCCATCCCGCCGCGCGTCTATCCGACCGGCGTCAGCGTCATCCGCCGTTCCTCGCGCGGCGCCGCCGCAGCGCCGCCCACGCAGACCCCCGACGAGATCGTGCATTGGCTGATGCACGGCGCATCGCGCGAACCCGAACTGCTGCTGGTACTGGAGTCGTTCATCTGGCGGATCATCGCCGCCGGACTGCCGATCGATCGCGTCAGCCTGCACATCGCAACGCTGCATCCGCAACTGCTCGGCTTCGCCTGGAACTGGCATCGCGCGGACGGCCTGTGCGACGAGGTCAAGGTCCAGCATGCCACTGCCGAGACCGATAGTTTCAAGCTCAATCCATTGTCGCGAATCTTTGCGCAGGGCACGTCGCTCCGGCGCAAGCCGCAAAGCGCCGAGGCGCAGGCCGAATTCCCGATCATGCGCGAACTGGCGGCGATGGGTTACACCGAATACCTCGCCATGCCGCTCGGCGAGGATCGCTACCGCCATGCGGTGACGTTTGCGACCGTGCGTCCTTCCGGATTTTCCGACGCCGACATCGCGCAGATCGAAAGACTGCTGAGCCTGTTCACGCTGCATGTCGAACGGCACATCGCGGTTCGCATCGCCCGCAATGCGCTCAACGCCTACCTCGGATCGAACGCCGCGACGCGCGTGCTGAACGGTGACATCCGCCGCGGTACCGGCGAGCCGATCCGCGCCCTGATCTGGTTTGCCGACCTGCGCGGCTTCACCGACCTCTCGGACCGGCTGTCCGGCCCGGACATGGTCGAGGTGCTCAATCGCTATTTCGAGATTTTCGCCGGTGCGGTGCTGGCCAACGGCGGCGAAGTCCTGAAGTTCATGGGCGATGGCTTGCTCGCGGTATTCCCGCTCGATCGCGACGGCGGCAAGGCGGCGGCCCGCGCGGCGCTCGACGCTGCGGAAGCCGCGCATCGCGGCCTCGACGACCTCAACGCAACCTCGCCCGCGCCGCTGGACGGCATCGCAGGCTGGCGGCCGCTGCGCGCCGGCATCGCCCTGCACGAGGGCGAAGTCTTCTTCGGCAACATCGGCGCACCGGAACGGCTGGACTTCACCGTGATCGGGCCCGCCGTCAACGAGGCGAGCCGGGTCGAGTCACTGCAAAAGACGCTTGGCCGCAACATCCTGATCACCGCAGCGGCGGCCCGCCTGATCGACCGCCCGCTCGACCGGCTCGGCGAATTCACGCTGCGCGGCGTCGCCGCGCCGATGGCGATCTACAGTCCGGCATCGCCGCTTGCGGACGGAGCATGACGCGATACGCGTTTTCATCGCACCGAAAACGTCGTAAAACGAGCAGTCTGCCAAGGATGCCCGCCATGACGCACGATCTCGATCCGCTGATTCTCGATCTGCTGGAATGGATCGATCGCGAACCGCGATCCCACGCCGATGTGATCGACGTCTGGCGTACCTCGTGTCCGCGGCTCACGGTGTGGGAAGACGCGATGGATCGCGGTTTTGCCGTTCGCGAACACAAGCAGGGCCGCGAGACCATGGTGCGATTGACCGCGGCGGGACATGAGTTCCTGCGCGAGCACGGCCGCATCGCCGATATTGCGACCGAGGTCGCCGGATCCGGCCCGCCATTCGCGGGTGGCCGGATCGCAGCGCCGGTTTATTTCGCGACTTGCGCGATCTGAGGCAGCGCCGCGCGCCTCAGTCCACGGTCTGGCCGAACATCTTGCGCAGTTGCACGTAGCCCTGCTGTTGCTGGGTCCAGTTGCGGCCACCGATCACGCCGCCGTCGATGACGAGATCGCTGCCGTTGATGAAGGAGGCCTGATCGCTTGCCAAAAACGCGGCCGCCTGCGCAATGTCGTCGGGGATGCCTGCGCGCGGAATCGGCTGCGCCGTCTTGAACACCTCGCGCATTCCGGCGGCCTTCTGGTCCGCTGCACCCGTCTCGACGCCGAGCGCCTTGGCGAAGATGCCGGTGGCGATCGCACCGGGCGAGATGCTGTTGACGCGCACGCCGGACTCGCCGAGCTCCATCGCCACGCATTTGGTGAGATGGATCACCGCCGCCTTCGCCGCGCCGTAGACCACCGACGTCGAATAGCCGCCGAGATGGCCGGCGATGCTGCCGTTGTTGATGATGCTGCCCGAGCCCTGCTTCTTCATGACCGGCGCGGCGTGTTTCATGCCGAGCATGACGCTGCGCACCAGCGTCGCCATCGCCTGATCGAAGCGATCGACCTCGAGGCCTTCGATGCCGCCGGTCTGCGCCGGGCCGCCGGCGTTGTTGAAGATACAGTCGAGCCGGCCGAACTTGTCCACCGCGGCGCCGATCAGCGCCCGCATCTGGTCTTCCTCCGTGACATCGGTCTTACGGAAGATGCAGTTCGCGCCGAGCTGCTTCGCCAGCGCCTCGCCTTCCGGCGCGCGGCGGCCGGCGATCACGACCTTGGCGCCCTCCTCGACGAACACTTCCGCCGTGCGCCAGCCGATGCCGCTGGTCGCTCCTGTAATCACCGCTACCTTGCCGTCGAGCCGTCCCATGCCGTTTCTCCCTTCGTGTATTGGCTTGTCCGGCGCGCACTATCGTCGCGAGGATGCGCCGGTGCAAGCACGCCGCATCGGCTACGCGTTGCTGTCTGGAATCGTCGTATCGCCCGCGCCGAGCGCGAGCTGCATCATCACGGTGTCGAGCCAGCGCCCGAACTTCAGCCCGACCGACGGATGGGTGCCGATCATCTGAAATCCGGCGCGGGTGTGCACGCCGACCGATCCCGCATTGGCGGAGTCGCCGATGACTGCGATCATCTGGCGATAGCCCCGCGCCTCGCATTCGGCGATCAAGCGCCGCAGCAACTGGATGCCGATGCCGCGGCGATGACTGGCCGGCGCCAGATAGATCGAGTTCTCCACCGTGAAGCGGTAAGCGGGCCGCGGCCGGTACGGACCGGCATAGGCATAGCCGACCACGGCGCCGTCGAGCTCGGCCGCGAGGTAGGGAAAGCCGCCGTCGCGCAGCGCGCCGAACCGCCGCGTCATCTCGGCAAGATCCGGCGGGATCAGCTCGAACGTCGCGGTGCCGGTGCGCACCGCGTGATCGTAGATGGCGGTAATAAAGGGAAGGTCCGCTTCGGTGGCGGGCCGGATCAGAACGTCGGACATGAGCTCTCCATGGTCATGGTCGGGCATCGCCGTTCGAAGAACGGCGTCGCGTCGCTCGCGTATGGACCCGGCAATCCATCTGCTTCGAAGCAGCACGCATGAGAAGAGTGATGGATGCGCGGGTCAAGCCCGCGCATGACCATAGGAGACAACAAAAAAGCCCCGGCCTTGGGCCGGGGCTTCGATTTGAGTTCGCCGACTGACTTAATCGCGCTGTCCGAGCAACTGCAGCAGCAGCGTGAACAGGTTGATGAAGTTCAGGTAGAGCGACAGCGCACCGGTGATGGCCGCGCGTTCGGCGATGTCGCCGCCTGCGGACGCATAGCCGTAGATGTAGTCGTTCTTCAACCGCTGGGTATCCCAGGCGGTGAGGCCCGCGAACACCAGCACACCGATCACCGACACCACGAACTGCAGCGCCGAGCTCGCGATGAACAGGTTCACGAGGCTCGCGATGATGATGCCGACCAGGCCCATCATCAGGAACGAGCCCATGCCGGTCATGTCACGCTTGGTGGTGTAGCCGTACAGGCTCAGGGCACCGAACGAGGCCGCGGTGATGAAGAACACCCGCACGATCGAGGTGTGGGTGTAGACCAGGAAGATCGACGACAGCGATACGCCCATCAGCGCCGAGAATGCCCAGAACAGCATCTGGGCGGTCGCCGGCTTGAGCCGGTTGATGCCGGCGGAGATGACGAACACCATGGCCAGCGGCGCGAGGATGAACACCCACTTCAGGGGGCTCACGAACATCGCGTAGCCGAACGGTGTCAGGTAGGCGCTGCCGATGCGCGCCGCGGCGCCCGAGGCGTCGCCGGTGACGGCCGCCATGTAGACGCCGAGCGCGGCCAGGCCGGTGATGGCGAGGCCGATCGACATGTAGTTGTAGATCTTGAGCATGTAGGCCCGCAGGCCTGCATCGACGGCCGCGCTATCGACGCGCCCGGCGGCCCGGCCGAATGGCGAGGCATAGTTACGGTCAAAGTCCGACATGGTCGAATTCCCGTTGGTTATCTGGCTGACGCCAAGGGTGTGCGCGCCAGAGCGAATCTATCTCAGATACCTCGGCCTGCTGACCTTAATTTTTCGTCATCAGGCCGGCGATCTGACCCAAGCTGTATGTGGGAAACTAGCACATTCGGTGCAAGCTTCCACGCGCGGCTGAATGTCGCCCTCCCGAAAGCGGATTGGTCTCATGCGCGGATCGCGGATGACCCAAATTGTCCCAACTCCGCGGCGATTCTCCTCAATCCCGCCTTGGGACGGTCATGCCTCCGGCGCGATCGTCACCGGCTGCTACAAATTGTCATAAGTTCCGCAGTACGGACGCCGGCTTCTGGTTGAGCGCCATCAGCGTCCCGGCGAGCCCCAGCCCGACCGTGACGATCAGCGCCACGAGCACAACCACGGCCGCGCTGCCCGCCTGCCACTCGAAGCCGAGCGTCATCAGCCGCGTCACGATCAGCCACGCCGCGACCGAGCCGGCGGCCACGCCGAACACCGCGGTGGCCGCGCCGATCAACAGATACTCCAGCGCGTAGGCACCGAGCAGACGCAATCGGGTGGCGCCGAGGGTTTTCAGGATCACCGCGTCATAGACCCGGTGGCGATGGCCGGCGGCCAGCGCGCCGCCCAGCACCAGGATCGCCGAGATCAGGGTGACGGCACTGGCGCCGCGAATCGCCATCACGAGGTTGGTGACGACGGTGCCGATGGTTTCGAGGGCTTCGCGGACCCGCACGCTCGTCACCATCGGAAACGCGTCGGCGACCGCCTTGATGATCGCGGTTTCCTTGACGGCGTTGTCCTGGGTGGCGCCGTCGAGCGGCTCCGTCAGGGTCGCGATATGGGTATGCGGCGCGCCGCGAAACGCATTCGGCGAGAACACCAATACGAAATTGATGCCGAGGTTCTGCCAGTCGACGCTACGCATGTTGCTGATGGTGGCGGTGATGTCGCGGCCAAGCACATTGACGACGACGGTATCGCCGAGCTTGAGCCCGAGGCCGTCGGCGAGCTTCTTCTCGAACGATACCAGCGGTGGCCCCTTGTAGTCCGGTCCCCACCACGTGCCCTCGACCACCTTCGATCCCTTGGGGACTTCGCCGGTGTAGGTCAGGCCGCGATCGCTCTGCAGCACCCATTCGGCGTCGTGCGACGGTTTGAGGTCTTCGGCCTTGACGCCGCGCGCCGCGACGATGCGCCCGCGCAGCATCGGGACGTCCTCGACCTTGGCCTGCGGCGCCTGCTGCTTGAGGAACGCGGTGAAGCGGTCCGAGACCGACGACGGAATGTCGATGAAATAGAACGACGGCGCGCGCTCGGGCAGCGCCGCCATGAATTGCCGGCGCAGGTTGCCGTCGATCTGCGTGATCGTGACCAGCACCGCGAGGCCAAGACCGAGCGACAGCACCACCGACGGCGTCAGCGTGCCGGGCCGATGGATATTCGCGACCGCGAGCCGCACCATGGTGAGGCCCGAGCGCGGCGCCCGGCGCGCCACGACCATCACAACTGACGCGATGCCGCGCAACAGCACGAACACCACCACCGACGCCACCACGAACACCGCGGCCACGCGCTTGTCGTAGGCAAGCCCGATCGCGATCCCGATCAGGAGCGCGATCACCAGCGCCATCCAGACCAGATAACGGGTCTGCGGTCGATGGAATTCGCCGGTGATGGTGTCGCGGAACAGCGCCGCCACCGGAATGTCGTGCACCCGCGCCAGCGGCCACATGCCGAACGCCAGCGCGGTGAGGAGGCCATACACCGCCGCCATCGCCAGTTCGCCCGCGTGCAGCGCCGGCACCACCGGCAACGGCAGGAGATGCCCGAACGCGCCGACGATGACGAATGGCAATGCCGCGCCGACGATCAGGCCGGCAACCGAGCCGAGCACGGCCAGCACCATGACCTGCGTCAGGTAGATCGCAAACACATCGCGTCCGGTTGCGCCCAGCGCCTTGAACGCCGCGATGACATCGCGGCGGCGATCGATGTGGCTCTTCACGGCATTGCCGACGCCGACACCGCCGACCAGCAACGCGGCGAGCCCGACCAGCGTCAGGAACTGGGTGAAGCGCGAGATGGTGCGCGCGAGTTGCGGCGAGGCATTGGTACGACTGCGGATGTTCCAGCCGGCGTGCGGCAGCGCGGCGCGCGCATCGTCGGCCAATGCCGCGGCGGCCCCGTCGTCCGCGCGGTTATCAGGAAGCCGGACGCGATAGATCCAGCGCACCAGACTTCCCGGCTGCAACAGTTTGGTGGCGCGCAGGCCGTCAATGCTGACCAGGAAACGCGGGCCGAACCCCAGTCCGCTGGCGAGCTTGTCCGGCTCGGCCTCCACCGCGCTGCGGATTTCAAAGCTCGCGCTGCCGACGGTGACGCGATCGCCGACCTTGAGGTCGAGCCGAGCCAGCAGGGTAGGATCGGCGGCCGCGCCATACACGCCGTCGCGCTCGGCGAGCAGATCGGCCAGCGTCATCTGCGGCGACAGCGTCAACGCACCGAGCATCGGATAGGCCTGATCGACCGCTTTGAGATCGACCAGCGCCAGTTGACCGTTCGGTGCGCGCGCCATGGCGCGCAGCATCGCCGCCGCCGACACCGTCCCGCGCGTGCGCAGGAACGCGATCTCGTCCGGCTTCGCCTCGCGCTGGATCAGCGAGAAGGCGACGTCGCCGCCGAGCAGGGTGCGGCCTTCGCGCGCGAGTCCATCGGACAGGCTCGACGCCACCGAGCCGACACCGGCAATCGCCATCACGCCGAGCGCGATGCAGGCGATGAAGACATAGAAGCCGCGCAGTCCGCTGCGCAACTCGCGCAACGCAAACCGCAGCGGAAGGAATGACGTGCGATGAGGATTCAAGCGGCGCGTCCGTCGATGCGACCGGAGCGCAGCCGCACCACGCGATCACAACGCTCGGCGAGCGAGGTATCGTGGGTGACCAGCACCAGCGTCATGCCGCGCTCGGCATGTTTGGTGAAGAGGAGATCGACGATCTGCTGACCGGTCGACTCATCCAGATTGCCGGTCGGCTCGTCGGCGACGAGAATGGCGGGATCCGGCGCGAGTGCCCGCGCCAGCGCCACGCGCTGCTGCTCGCCGCCCGACAGTTGCGTCGGATAATGATGCAGCCGTTCGCCGAGACCGACCGATTGCAGTTCGCGCGCGGCGCGCTCCGATGCGTCGGCGATGCCGGCGAGTTCGAGCGGCACCGCGACATTCTCCAGCGCCGTCATGGTGGGGATGAGATGAAACGACTGGAACACGATGCCGACATGGCGGCCGCGAAATCGCGCCAGACCATCTTCATCGAGCGCATTGAAAGACGTGCCGTTGACCACCACCTCTCCGCTGTCAGGCCGTTCCAGCCCCGCCATCACCATCAGCAGCGTGGATTTGCCCGAGCCCGACGGGCCGATCAGACCGACGGCTTCGCCGCGCGCCACACGAAGGCTGATGTCCTTGAGGATATGGACTCGCGCGGCGCCGCTGCCGAGTGACAGGTTGACATTCGAGATGGAGATGGTGTCCGGAATTTCAAAATGTCCGGCCGATGACGAGGGTTCGATGAGACTGTCCATGCGACACAGATATGGGACTTCCTTTGCGGCGGTCGAGAGGCTCGCCCGCACGTTTCTGTGCCTGCTAACCTTGATGCTGGTCGTGGCGCCTGCGGTCGCGCAGACCCCGTCCGCCGGTCCGATCAAGCTCGTCGTGCTCGGCGACTCCTTAAGCGCCGGCCTTGGCCTTCCGGCCACGGATGCATTTCCGGCTCAGCTCGAAAAATCCTTGAAAGACAAAGGCTTGGACATCATGATCGCCAATGCCGGGGTCTCCGGCGACACCACGTCGGGTGGCCTCGACCGGCTCGACTGGTCGGTGCCGGAAGGCACGGCGGGCGTGATCCTCGAACTCGGCGCCAACGATGCCCTGCGTGGCACCGATCCCAAGGTGACGCGCGCCGCGCTCGACGACATCATCAAGCGGCTGAAAGCGCGCCATGTCGCGGTGCTGTTGTGCGGCATGCTGTCGCCGCCGAACTACGGCGCCGACTACGCAAAGCAATTCAATTCAATCTATCCCGACCTTGCGAAGAAATACGACGTGCCGCTGTATCCGTTCTTCCTCGACGGTGTCGCCGCCGACAGCAAACTCAATCAGGCCGACGGCATGCATCCGACCGCGGCCGGCGTCGCAATCATCGTGCGGAAGATTTTGCCGACGGTTGAGTCGTTCGTTCACGGCATCGCTGCGCAAAAGGAGTGAGGCGACGAAGATTAGAACACTCTCTCCGTCATTCCGGGGCGCACCGAAGGTGCGAGCCCGGAATCCATACTCCCCCGCGTTCGCTCGTCTGAGGGAGCGCGTCCACACCGTTCCTGCTCGATAACTTGCGCAGGGTTATGGATTCCGGACAGCCGCTACGCGGCTTCCGGAATGACGAAGAAATGGAATCGCAGATCGCCGCACACGATCGGCGCAACCTCGCGCGGAAATGACCCACAGCGGATGCCGCGTGCTTCGCAGCGTCACAGAACTGCGGTACAAAAGAAGCAGGTGATTCGTCACCGGGCTGACTTCGAGGCGCTATCCGGCCGAAGCAGTTGCGTGCCGGTTCGTGCCCAAGCATCGAGGGTTTTGCGATGCCGCGTTTGTTCACCGGGCTGGAAATCCCGCCCGATATCGGCCGGACGTTGTCCGGGTTGCGCGGTGGCCTGCCAGGCGCCCGCTGGGTCGATCCCGAAAACTATCACCTCACACTCCGCTTCATCGGCGATATCGACGGCATCTCCGCCAACGAAATTGCGTCGGTGCTGTTTCGTGTGAATCGAAAACCGTTCGAGGTGACGCTGCGGGGGCTGTCGAGTTTCGGCGGCAAGAAACCGCGCGCGGTCGTCGCCTCGGTGGAGCCGAGCCGGCCGCTGATCGAACTGCAGGCCGAGCTCGAACGGCTGGTGCGGCGCTGCGGGCTCGATCCGGAAGGCCGCAAGTTCACGCCGCATGTCACGCTGGCGCGGCTGCGCGACGCCACCAATCAGGATGTCGCGGATTACCTGTCGGTGCGCGGCTATTTCCCGACCAAGGTCTTCACCGCCGAGCGCTTCGTGCTGTTTTCCTCGCGTGCATCGGTCGGCGGCGGCCCCTATGTGGTCGAGGATTCCTACGCGCTGAGCGCATGATCGACCGCCCTGCATAGCTCGCCGGTCGATTCACGGCTTGCATTTTGTCGCCGCATGGGGCCGTAAGGTGTCCCATGCTCTCGGCGTCACCCTCCTCATTCCGCGATCACTACCAGGCCCACGTCGCATCCGGTGCGATCGAGGCCGATCCCGCACAGGCGCGCGCGGTGGAAGCCTTCACCGCGCTGGACGAACGGCTCGCCGCCTACAAGCCGCCGCGCAAGCCGCGCTTCCTCGGCAAGTTCTTCAAGAACGACCGCAAGAAGGAAGCCCCGCCCAACGGGCTTTACATCCATGGCGAGGTCGGACGCGGCAAGACCATGCTGATGGACCTGTTCTTCCAGCAGACGCAGGTCGCCCACAAGCGCCGCGCCCATTTCCACGAATTCATGACTGATGTGCACGAACGCATCTATGCGTTCCGCCAGAACATCGCGCGCGGCGAGATGGCCGACGCCGACGTCATCCATCTCACCGCGACCTCGATCTTCGAGGAAGCCTGGCTATTGTGCTTCGACGAGTTTCACGTCACCGACATCGCCGACGCCATGATCCTCGGCCGGCTGTTCTCGCACCTGTTCGATCTCGGCACCGTGGTGGTCGCGACCTCGAACGTCGCGCCGGAAGATCTCTACAAGGGCGGCCTCAACCGCGCGCTGTTCCTGCCGTTCATCGCGCAGATCGAGGCGCACATGGATGTGCTGCGGCTCGATGCCCGCACCGACTTCCGGCTGGAGAAGCTCGCCGGCGTCAAGATGTGGCTGACGCCGGCCGATGCTGCCGCCGATGCCGCGCTCAACAAGGCGTGGGCGCGCATGACCGGCAACGCACCCTGCAAGCCGCGCGACATCGCGATCAAGGGCCGCATCCTGCACGTGCCGTGTTCCGCGAACGGCGTCGCGCGCTTTCCCTTCGCCGATCTCTGCGAGAAGCCGCTGGCCGCGTCCGATTACCTGCGGCTCGCGCACGATTATCACACGCTGATCATCGACCGCATTCCGGTGATGGACTATGCCGACCGCAACGCCGCCAAGCGATTCATCTCGCTGATCGATACGCTGTATGACAATGGCGTGAAGCTGATGGCGTCGAGCGACGGCGATCCGTTGTCGCTCTATCGCGCCACCGACGGCGTCGAGGCCAATGAATTCAAGCGCACCTCGTCGCGCCTGATCGAGATGGGCTCGGAATCCTATCTGGCGCAAGCCCATGGCCGCAGCGACTCCGCCGCCAGCGGCGCGACGACGGGGCTGGTAGAGACGTAGCACTCCGTCATTCCAGGGCGCGCGAAGCGCGAGCCCGGAATCCATACTCCCTGTGCTCGTTGTGAAGCCGGGCGGCCGCTGTGCGATCCATAGGGAATAAAGGGGTTATGGATTCCGGGTTCGCTCGTTTTATTCGCGCCCCGGAATGACGATGGAGCGCGCCCGACAATTGGGCCAATGCCCGACTTGAACGGGTGGCGCGAAAGGTCTAACCACCCTCCCAAGCTTCCCTCCTTCCTTCTCTTCGTCATCAAAGGACAAATTTCCCATGGCGCGCGACAAGATTGCTTTGATTGGCTCCGGTCAGATCGGCGGAACGCTGGCTCACCTCGTGGGGCTGAAAGAACTCGGCGATGTCGTGATGTTCGATATCGCGGAAGGCATTCCGCAGGGAAAATCGCTCGATATCGCGCAGTCCTCTCCGGTCGACGGCTTCGACGCCAAGTTCAGCGGGACGAACTCCTATGAGGCCCTCGATGGTGCCAAGGTCTGCATCGTCACCGCCGGCGTGCCGCGCAAGCCCGGCATGAGCCGCGACGATCTCCTCAGCATCAACCTCAAGGTGATGGAGCAGGTCGGCGCCGGCCTCAAGAAATACGCGCCCGACGCCTTCGTCATCTGCATCACCAACCCGCTCGACGCCATGGTCTGGGCGCTGCAGAAGGCCTCGGGCCTGCCGGCGAACAAGGTGGTCGGCATGGCCGGCGTGCTCGATAGCGCCCGTTTCCGCTACTTCCTGGCCGACGAATTCAACGTCTCGGTGGAAGACGTCACCGCCTTCGTGCTCGGCGGCCACGGCGACACCATGGTGCCGCTGGCCAAGTATTCGACCGTCGCCGGCATTCCGCTGCCGGATCTGGTGAAAATGGGCTGGACCTCGCAGGCCCGCATCGACGCGATCGTCGACCGCACCCGCAACGGCGGCGCCGAGATCGTCAACCTCTTGAAGACCGGCTCGGCGTTCTACGCCCCGGCGGCGTCCGCGATCGCCATGGCGGAAAGCTATCTCAGGGACAAGAAGCGCGTGCTGCCCTGCGCGGCGCACCTCACCGGCCAGTACGGCGTCAAGGACATGTATGTCGGCGTGCCCGTGGTGATCGGCTCGAAGGGCGTCGAGCGCATCGTCGAGATCGACCTCTCGGGCAAGGACCGCGAAGGCTTCGACAAGTCGGTCGCGGCCGTACAGGGCCTGATGGAGGCCTGTAAGAAGATCGCGCCCGACCTTTTGGGTTGCTGATCGGCCAATGGCCTACCCGGGTTGGACGCCCTCGTCCGACCCGGCCCAAGAAAAACGGCCAAAAGCCCGATGCGGCGCCCGCCGCACAGCTTTCGGCCATGCGGGGACGGCTTCCGCCCTCGCCTTTGGTCTGGTATACGGTATTCCAGACAATCAAACTGGGTGAAGTCGGGAATTCACCCTGACAGGGGTTGGGAGAGCGTCCAGATGAACATCCACGAGTATCAGGCCAAGGCGTTGCTGCGCGAATTCGGCGTGCAGGTCTCCCGCGGGGTGCCGGTGCTGAAGGCAACGGAAGCCGAAGCCGCGGCGAAGACCCTGGGCGGTCCGGTCTGGGTGGTGAAGAGCCAGATCCATGCCGGCGGCCGCGGCAAGGGCAAGTTCAAGGAAGCCTCCGCCGGTGACAAGGGCGGCGTCCGCCTCGCCAAGTCAATCGACGAAGTGAAAGAGTTCGCCAAGCAGATGCTCGGCGCGACGCTGGTGACGGTGCAGACCGGACCGGCCGGCAAGCAGGTCAACCGCCTCTACATCGAGGACGGCTCCGACATCGACAAGGAATTCTATCTGTCGGCGCTGGTGGACCGCGAAACCTCCAAGGTCGCGTTCGTGGTCTCGACCGAGGGTGGCGTCAACATCGAGGACGTCGCGCACAACACGCCCGACAAGATCGTGACCTTCTCGGTCGATCCGGCCACCGGTATCATGGGCCATCACGGCCGCACGGTGGCGAACGCACTCAATCTCACCGGCGATCTCGCCAAGCAGGCCGAGAAGCTGGTCACGCAGCTCTACAACGCGTTCGTCGCCAAGGACATGGCGATGCTGGAGATCAACCCGCTGGTCGTCACCAAGCAGGGCGACCTGCGCGTGCTCGATGCGAAGGTGTCATTCGACGACAACGCCATGTTCCGCCACGCCGACGTGGCCGCGCTGCGCGACGAGACGGAAGAAGACGCCAAGGAAATCGAGGCTTCGAAGTACGATCTCAACTACGTCGCGCTCGACGGCAACATCGGCTGCATGGTCAACGGCGCAGGCCTTGCCATGGCGACCATGGACATCATCAAGCTCTACGGCATGGCGCCGGCGAACTTCCTCGACGTCGGCGGCAGCGCCACCGTGGACAAGGTGGCCGCAGCCTTCAAGATCATCACATCAGACCCGAACGTGAAGGGCATCCTGGTCAACATCTTCGGCGGCATCATGAAGTGCGACGTGATCGCCGAGGGCGTCGTTGCCGCCGTCAAGCAGGTCGGCCTCAAGGTGCCGCTGGTGGTTCGTCTCGAAGGCACCAACGTCGACGCCGGCAAGAAGATCATCCGCGAGTCCGGCCTCAACGTCGTGCCCGCCGACAATCTCGACGACGCCGCGCAGAAAATCGTCAAGGCCGTGAAGGAGGCCGCGTAAATGTCCGTTCTGATCGACAAGAACACCAAAGTCATCTGCCAGGGTTTCACCGGCAAGAACGGCACGTTCCACTCCGAAGCTGCGATCGCCTACGGCACCAAGATGGTCGGCGGCACCTCGCCGGGCAAAGGCGGCAGCAAGCACCTCAACCTGCCGGTGTTCGACACCGTGCGCGAGGCGCGCGACAAGACCGGCGCCGACGCCAGCGTCATCTACGTGCCGCCGCCGGGCGCGGCCGACGCGATCTGCGAGGCGATCGACGCGGAGATCCCGCTGATCGTCTGCATCACCGAGGGCATTCCGGTGCTCGACATGGTGCGCGTCAAGCGCTCGCTCTCGGGCTCAAAGTCACGGCTGATCGGCCCGAATTGCCCCGGCGTCATGACCGCCGGCGAATGCAAGATCGGCATCATGCCGGCCAACATCTTCAAGCCCGGCAATGTCGGCATCGTCTCCCGCTCGGGCACCCTGACCTACGAAGCCGTGTTCCAGACCTCCCAGGAAGGCCTCGGCCAGACCACGGCGGTCGGCATCGGCGGCGACCCGGTCAAGGGCACCGAATTCATCGACGTGCTGGAAATGTTCCTGGCTGACGACAAGACCACCTCCATCGTCATGATCGGCGAAATCGGCGGCTCGGCCGAGGAGGACGCCGCCCAGTTCCTGATCGACGAGGCCAAGCGCGGCCGCAAGAAGCCGATGGTCGGCTTCATCGCCGGCGTCACCGCCCCTCCCGGCCGGCGCATGGGCCATGCCGGCGCGATCATTTCCGGCGGCAAGGGCGACGCCGCCTCCAAGACGGCCGCCATGGAAGCCGCTGGAATCACTGTATCTCCGTCGCCGGCCCGACTTGGAAAGACTCTTGTCGAAAAATTGAAATCCTGATTCGCGGCTTGGTTCTTTTGGACGCGAAGTTTTGCCCTAAATAGGGTAAAAGGTCCGAATTCGCGCTGATCCCGCCACGGGGTCGGCGAAGCGCCGTTTGTTACGCGCAGAACCAAAAATCATCAGGACGCGATATGTCTCGCCAGGACGCGAACGCAGCATTTGCCCTTTCCTCGTTTTTGCAGGGCGCAAATGCGACCTACATCGACGAACTCTACGCCCGCTACGAGAAGGACCCCGGCTCGGTCGATGCCGAGTGGCAGGACTTCTTCAAGAGCCTGAAGGACTCCCCCGAGGACGTCCAGAAGAACGCGGAAGGCCCATCCTGGGAGAAGGCGAACTGGCCGATCGCGCCGCAGGACGACCTCACCTCCGCGCTCGACGGCAACTGGGCGCAGGTCGAGAAGGCAATCGGCGCCAAGCTGCAGGCCAAGGCACAGGATAAGGCCCAGGCGAAGGATACCGCGCTGGCCGGCGTCGACGTCAATCAGGCCACCCGCGACTCCGTGCGCGCCCTGATGCTGATCCGCGCCTACCGCATGCGCGGCCATTTCCATGCCAAGCTCGATCCGCTCGGCCTCGAACCGGCGCGCGACCACGAAGAGCTCGATCCGCGCACCTACGGGTTCACGGACGCCGACATGGACCGCAAGATCTTCCTCGATCACGTGCTCGGCCTCGACTACGCGAGCCTGCGCGAGATCGTCGCGATCTGCGAGCGCACCTACTGCCAGACGCTCGGCGTCGAATTCATGCACATCTCGAACGGTGCGCAGAAGGCCTGGATCCAGGAACGCATCGAAGGCCCGGACAAGGAAATCAGCTTCACGCCGGAAGGCCGCCGCGCCATCCTGACCAAGCTGGTCGAAGCCGAAGGTTTCGAGAAGTTCTGCGACGTCAAGTTCACCGGCACCAAGCGCTTCGGCCTCGACGGCGGCGAATCGCTGATCCCCGCGCTCGAGCAGATCATCAAGCGCGGCGGCAGTCTCGGCGTGAAGGAAATCGTGGTCGGCATGCCGCACCGCGGCCGCCTCAACGTGCTGACCCAGGTAATGGGCAAGCCGCACCGCGCGCTGTTCCATGAATTCAAGGGCGGCTCGGCCAACCCCGACTCGGTCGAAGGCTCGGGCGACGTCAAGTATCACCTCGGCGCGTCGTCAGACCGTGAGTTCGACAACAACAAGATCCATCTGTCGCTGACCGCGAACCCGTCGCATCTCGAGATCGTCGATCCCGTGGTGCTCGGCAAGGTGCGCGCCAAGCAGGATCAGCACGGCGATCCACCCGACCAGCGCATTTCGGTGCTGCCGCTTCTGATGCACGGCGACGCCGCCTTCGCGGGGCAAGGCGTGGTCGCGGAATGCTTCGGCCTGTCGGATCTCAAAGGTTATCGCACCGGCGGTTCGCTGCACTTCATCGTCAACAACCAGATCGGCTTCACCACCTACCCGCGCTACTCGCGCTCGTCGCCCTATCCGTCCGACGTGGCGAAGATGATCGATGCGCCGATCTTCCACGTCAACGGCGACGATCCGGAAGCGGTGGTGTTCGCCGCCAAGGTCGCGATCGAGTTCCGGCAGAAATTCCACAAGCCGGTCGTGATCGACATGTTCTGCTATCGCCGTCACGGACACAACGAAGGCGACGAGCCGTCGTTCACCAATCCAGCGATGTACAAGAAGATCGCGACGCACCCCTCGACACTCGATCTGTATGCCAAGCGGCTGGTCGCCGATGGCGTCATGACCGAAGGCGAGGTCGAAAAGGCGAAGGCCGACTGGCGCGCACGGCTCGACGCCGAATTCGAAGCCGGCGCCGGCTACAAGCCGAACAAGGCCGACTGGCTCGACGGCAAGTGGGCGGGCATGAAGCTCGCCGACCAGGACGAGGAACCGCGCCGCGGCATCACCGGTGTCGACATCACGACGCTGAAGGACATCGGCCGCAAGATCACCAAGGTGCCGGACGGCTTCCGCGTGCATCGCACGGTGCAGCGCTTCCTCGACAACCGCGCCAAGGCGATCGACAACGGCGTCGGCATCGACTGGGCGACCGGCGAGGCGCTGGCGTTCTGCACCCTGATGCTGGAAGGCCATCACGTGCGGTTGTCCGGTCAGGACTCCGAGCGCGGCACCTTCTCGCAGCGCCACTCGGTGCTGTTCGACCAGGAGGACGAGAGCCGCTACACCCCGTTCAACCACATCGGCAAGGACCAGGGCCACTACGAGGTCATCAACTCGCTGCTGTCGGAAGAGGCGGTGCTCGGCTTCGAATACGGCTATTCGCTCGCCGAGCCCAATGCGCTTCCAATCTGGGAAGCCCAGTTCGGCGACTTCGCCAACGGCGCGCAGGTGGTATTCGACCAGTTCATCTCGTCGGGCGAACGCAAGTGGCTGCGCATGTCCGGCCTCGTCTGCATGCTGCCGCACGGCTACGAGGGCCAGGGTCCGGAGCATTCCTCCGCGCGTCTGGAGCGCTTCCTGCAGATGTGCGCGGAAGACAACATGCAAGTGGTCAACCTCACGACCCCGGCCAACCACTTCCACGCGCTGCGGCGCCAGTTGAAGCGTGAGATTCGCAAGCCGCTGATCATGATGACGCCGAAGTCGCTGCTGCGCCACAAGCGCGCGGTGTCGCGGCTCGACGAACTCGGCGCCGACACCACCTTCCACCGCGTGCTCCACGACGATGCGGCGATGCTGCCGGACGAGAAGATCAAGCTGGTGGCGGACGACAAGATCAAGCGCGTCGTGCTGTGCTCAGGCAAGGTCTATTACGACCTCTACGAGGAGCGCGAGAAGCGCGAGATCGACGACATCTACCTGCTGCGCGTCGAACAGCTTTATCCGGTGCCGCTGAAGACGCTGGTGCAGGAGCTGTCGCGCTTCAAGAACGCCGAGATCGTCTGGTGCCAGGAAGAGCCGCGCAACATGGGCGCATGGCACTTCATCGAGCCCTATCTCGAGTGGGTTCTCAATCAGGTCAACGCGCCGAACAAGCGGCCGCGCTATGCCGGTCGCGCGGCGGCGGCGGCGACCGCGACGGGTCTGATGTCAAAGCATCTGGCCCAGCTCAAGGCACTGCTCGACGAGGCGCTCGGGTAAGCGGAGTTTTTTATGGGCTGGCGTCCAGAAAAATGCCGGCGCCCCCAAGATCGAGGTCTCGGTCGGCGCCTACAAGTGGACGTTGTTCGGATGAACCCGAACAAGGACGAAATGTTTGTCACTGTTGCAAACTAAATTGAGGCTGGCTGCCCGCGAGGCGGCCGCAAGAAGGGTAGACCATGACTGAAATTCGCGTTCCGACGCTCGGCGAATCCGTGACCGAGGCGACCATCGGAAAATGGTTCAAGAAGCCCGGCGAGGCCGTCGCCGTCGATGAACCGTTGGTCGAGCTTGAAACCGACAAGGTGACCATCGAGGTGCCCGCACCCTCCGCCGGCACGCTCGGCGAGATCATCGCCAAGGACGGCGAGACCGTCGCGGTCGGCGCGCTGCTCGGCCAGATCACCGATGGCGCCGGCGGTGCGAAGCCCGCCGCTGCTGCACCCGCCGCCAAGGCTGCGGCTCCCGCGCCGCAGCCCGCGCCCGCCCCGGCTGCGACAGCCCCTGCTCCGGCTGCAAAAGCGCCACCCGCCGACGCGCCACTCGCGCCGTCGGTGCGCAAGCTCTCTGCCGAAAGTGGCGTCGATGCCTCGACCGTTCCCGGCTCCGGCAAGGACGGCCGCGTCACCAAGGGCGACATGATGGCCGCGATCGAGAAGGCCGCCTCCGCGCCGACTCCGGTCAACCAGCCGGCCGCCGCCGTGCAGGTGCGCGCGCCCTCGCCCGCCGACGATGCGGCGCGTGAAGAGCGCGTGAAGATGACGCGGCTGCGCCAGACCATCGCGCGCCGCCTCAAGGAGGTGCAGAACACCGCCGCGATGCTGACGACCTTCAACGAGGTCGACATGACCAACGTCATGGCGCTGCGCGCGCACTACAAGGACGTGTTCGAGAAGAAGCACGGCTCCAAGCTCGGCTTCATGGGCTTCTTCACCAAGGCTTGCGTGCAGGCCCTGAAGGACATCCCCGCCGTCAACGCCGAGATCGACGGCACCGACCTGATCTACAAGAACTACTACCACATCGGCGTCGCCGTCGGCACCGACAAGGGTCTCGTCGTGCCGGTGGTGCGCGACTGCGACCACAAGTCGATCGCCGAGATCGAGAAGAGCATCGCCGATTACGGCCGCCGCGCCCGCGATGGCCTGCTCAAGATCGATGAGATGCAGGGCGGCACCTTCACGATCACCAACGGCGGCATCTACGGCTCGCTGATGTCGACGCCGATCCTGAACGCGCCGCAGGCCGGCATTCTCGGCATGCACAAGATCCAGGAACGCCCGATGGCGATCGGCGGCAAGGTCGAAATCCGCCCGATGATGTATCTGGCGCTCTCCTACGACCACCGCGTCATCGACGGCAAGGAAGCCGTGACCTTCCTCGTGCGCGTCAAGGAATCGCTCGAAGACCCGGCCCGCCTGGTGCTGGATCTGTGATTTCGGCGGGTATTCCGACCGATGGCCGACTATCAAAAATTCTACGATCTGGAGAAATTCTTACTTTCCGAAGTAGGTCCGAAATTTTGCCGCTCGGGAGAAATCGAGCCTCTTGATTTCTTTCTAATCCTCCACTGGAAGGCGCCACGAGCCAAAACGAAGCATCGAGACCGGCTTAAGGCAAAGGAGGGTAGTTTCGAGCAAGCGGTATCGCGTATCGCAAAAGACCTATTTAAAGCGACGAATGCAGAACAACGTTTGAAAGCATTGATTTTGAACTGGACGTTTCGTCTGCCAACAGCAACTGCAATTCTTGCAGTTCTATACCCTGACGAATTCACGATTTATGATGTTAGAGTACGAGAGCAGCTTGGGCGTCCCGCCCTCCCTGACACTTGTAGTGAAACTCGTTGGAGTGATTTTTGGAAAAGTTACAAAGCGTTCGAGTGCGCGGTAGTCAAGGAAACACCTAGGGGGTTAAAACTCCGCGACAAAGATCGATATTTGTGGGGCAAGTCGCTTTACGAAGAGGCTGAAGATTGTTGGCGCGCATGAAATATCGGCGATTAAACTCATGACCAATAACGTCGTCGTCATCACCGGAGGCAGCCGCGGCATCGGCCGCGCGGCAGCACTCGCTGCCGCCAAGCGCGGCTGGCGCGTGGTGATCGGCTACGCCACCAACAAGAAAGCCGCCGACGAGGTGGTGGCGACCATCGAAGCCAGCAACGGCAAGGCGCTCGCGGTAAAATGCGACGTCGGCGAGGAACGCGACATCCTCGCGCTGTTCAAGGCGGCGGATGGCTTCGGCACGCTCGGCGCGCTGGTCAACAATGCCGGCATTGTCGGCCAGACCGCGCGGGTCGAGGACCTGACCGCCGACCGCATCAATCACATGCTGCGCGTCAACGTCACCGGCAGCTTTCTCTGCGCGCGCGAAGCCGTGAAGCGCATGTCCACCAAGCACGGCGGCAAGGGCGGCGTCATCGTCAACATCTCCTCCGTCGCGGCGACGCTCGGCTCAGCCAACACCTATGTCGACTACGCCGCCTCCAAGGGCGCGATCGATACCTTCACCACCGGCCTCTCCAACGAGGTCGCGGCCGAAGGCATCCGCGTGGTCGGCATTCGCCCCGGACTCATTGATACGGACATCCACGCCAGCGGCGGCGAACCGGACCGTCATCATCGGCTGGCCAAAACGGTGCCGATGCAGCGCGTCGGCACCGCGGACGAAATCGCCAACGCCATCGTCTGGCTGTTGTCCGATGAGGCATCCTATGTCGCCGGCATGACGATGAACGTCTCCGGCGGACGCTAGACGCGTCACGAACAGGTAAAGACAGGGATTGAGATTATGGCTTCCTACGACCTCGTTGTTATCGGCACCGGCCCCGGCGGCTACGTCTGTGCGATCCGCGCGGCGCAGCTCGGCATGAAGGTCGCCGTGGTCGAGAAGAATGCGACGCTGGGCGGCACCTGCCTCAATGTCGGCTGCATGCCGTCGAAGGCGCTGCTGCATGCCTCGGAAATGTTCGAGGAAGCCGGACACTCCTTCGCCAAGATGGGCGTCAGCGTCTCCGCCCCGAAACTCGACCTGCCCGCGATGATGAATTTCAAGCAGCAGGGCATCGACGGCAACGTCAAGGGCGTCGAGTTTTTAATGAAAAAGAACAAGATCGACGTCATCAGCGGCAAGGGCAAGATCCTCGGCACCGGCAAGGTCGAGGTGACCGGCGCCGACGGCAAGACCCAGACCGTCGAGACCAAGAACATCGTCATCGCCACCGGCTCCGACGTCGCGAAGCTCAAGGGCATCGAGATCGACGAGAAGCGCATCGTGTCGTCGACCGGCGCGCTCTCGCTCGATAAGGTGCCGGGCAAGCTGTTGATCGTTGGCGCCGGCGTGATCGGCCTCGAGCTCGGCTCGGTGTGGCATCGCCTCGGCGCTGAGGTGACGGTGGTGGAATTCCTCGACCGCATCCTGCCGGGCATGGACGGCGAGGTGGCAAAACAATTCCAGCGCCTGCTCGAGAAGCAGGGCTTTGCGTTCAAGCTCGGCGCCAAGGTCACCGGCGTCGATACATCGGGCAAGACGCTGGTGGCGCAGGTCGAGCCGGCCGCCGGCGGCGCAGCGGAAAAGATCGAAGCCGATGTCGTGCTGGTCTGCATCGGGCGGGTGCCCTACACCGACGGCCTCGGCCTCAAGGAAGCCGGCGTTGCACTGGACAATCGCGGCCGGGTCGAGATCGACAACCACTTCGCGACCTCCGTGAAGGGCGTCTACGCCATCGGTGACGTCATCAAGGGACCGATGCTGGCGCACAAGGCCGAGGACGAAGGCGTCGCGGTGGCCGAACTCCTCGCCGGTCAGGCCGGCCACGTGAACTACGACGTGATCCCCGGCGTGGTCTACACCACCCCGGAAGTATCGTCGGTCGGCAAGACCGAGGAGGAATTGAAGCAGGCCGGCATCGCTTACACGGTCGGCAAGTTCCCGTTCACCGCCAACGGCCGCTCCAAGGTCAACCAGACCACCGACGGCTTCGTGAAAATTCTCGCGGACGCCAAGACCGACCGCGTGCTCGGCTGTCACATCATCGGCCGCGAGGCTGGCGAGATGATCCACGAGGCCTGCGTGCTGATGGAATTCGGCGGCTCGGCCGAGGACCTGGCGCGCACCTGCCACGCCCACCCGACCCGCTCGGAAGCGGTCAAGGAAGCCGCCCTTGCGGTCGGCAAGCGCGCCATCCACATGTGAGCCTGCCCCGGCACCGGGCCGGGTGATAGGCTGAGATCATGCTGCGCCGCCTTGTCCAGGCTGTCTGGGTGTTCCTGGCGATCGTCTTCCTGATCGAGGCGTGGCTATGGGATCATCTCGAACCGATCGTGGCGCGCGTCGTCGCGCTGATCCCGCTCAAGACCATCAAGCACTGGCTCGCCGAGCGCGTCGATGCATTGTCGCCGGCGATGACGCTGATCGTCTTCATCGTGCCGGTCATCCCGCTGTTTCCGCTGAAGGTCGCGGGGCTCTGGCTGCTCGCGCATAAATACTGGTTCAGCGCGACGCTGACGATCCTGTTCGCGAAGCTGCTCAGCGTCGGCATCACCGCATTCGTGTTCGACGTCACGAAATCCAAACTGCTGCAGATGAACTGGTTCGAGTGGCTCTACGAATTCATCCTCACCGTGCGGGCCAGGGCGAAAGCGCTGGTCGATCCGTTGAAGGCGAAGATCAAGGCCACGCTGCAGGGCGACGGCAGCGGATGGTCGGCACGCACATTGCGGCTGATCCAGCGCTTTCGCAAAAGCGTGCGCGAGGCACGGTCGGGTTAGCACCGCACCCAAATCCTTCTCCTCTCCTTCGGAAGCCGCAGTCCGGCTGTTTGCGGCAGAACAACGTGCGGCCGCCGCCCCGCGCTAGGATGCAGCTGTTCAGAACCAGAGGAGATCACCATGCGTGCTCATCAAATCATGACGCGGAATGTCCTCACCGTGACGCCCGATACGCCCATCGTCGATGCCGCCACCCTCATGTTGAACAATCATGTCAGCGGCCTGCCAGTGGTGGACGGAGCGGGAAAGCTCATCGGCATCGTGACCGAGGGAGATTTTCTCCGCCGCGCCGAAGTCGGCACCCAGCGCAGGCGTCCGAAATGGCTGCAGTTCTTCATCGGCACCGGTCGGGCCGGCGCGGATTTCGTGCGCGAGCGCGGGCGGAAAGTCGGCGAGGTGATGACGCCGGATCCATTCACGGTCGGCGAGGAAACGCCCCTCGACGAGATCGTCGACGCGATGGAAAAACATCACATCAAACGCGTGCCCGTGGTCGAGCGTGGCCGACTCGCCGGCATCGTCACCCGCGTCAACTTGATGCAGGCGGTGGTGAACCTCGCCCATGAGATTCCGGACCCGACCGCGAGCGACGATCACATCCGCGACCGTATCATGCGGACGGCGCAGGAAACCGCGTGGTGCCCGATCGGATTCCAGGTCACGGTCCGCAATGGCGCCGTGCATCTGCACGGCGTCATCGTAGACGAGCGCGCCCGCCAGGCCGCCATCGTCGCCGCCGAGAACACCGCAGGCGTGAAAGAGGTGCACGATCACATCTGCTGGGTGGACGGTTACTCGGGCTACTATGTCGAGTCCGAGGAGGACCGGAAGGCAGCGAGCTAGAGCGATTCACGACGAGGTGGTATCAACCCGACTCTCCAGCATCGTGAATCGCGGCCTGCTACGTCCCCACCTTCAATTCGGACACCAGCCCGCGCAGGGCCGCGACCGTGGAGAGCGCGGTGATGCGTCCGGTGCGCGGGTTCTCCGCCGACGGCACGTTCTCGATCGTCATCGAGAACCGCGCGGTATCGGCCTCGACCTCGATCCGGTGGGTGTTGCGCGTCACCGCCGGGTCGGCCCAGATCTCGAGCCGCGTGCGGTCGGGCCCGATGCCGGCGAGACTTAAAGCCGCGGCGACGTTGACGTTGGCCGGGAAGCCGCGCGCCCCGTCGCGCGCGCTGCCATCGAACACCTTCAGCGCCTCCGTTAATCCGGTGACAGCGATCCCGCGCTCGCGCAGATAAGGCGCGCCGTCGAGTCCGGCCGGCGGCTTGCGGGTGATCATCGTCACCGAGCGGATGTCGCCCTCGGCCGCGGCACGCACCGCATCAAGTCCGATCAGCGCCCCGGTCGGCACCAGGATGCGGGCGCCGGTCGCGCGCGCCTCGTCCACCAGTTCCCAGTTCTCGAGCAACTGGCCGACGCTGAGCGGCATGAAGATACGCCCGCGTGCGATCGTCGCCGCCGCGACGGTGCGGAACAGCGCCGGCGGCAGGCCTTCGACCACGATGTCGCAGTTCTCCGCCAGCGCCTCGATGGCGAGCACGGGAATCTCGCCGCCGGCGCGTGGCAGTTCGCGGCGCGCCCGGTCGACGTCACGCACCGAGACCGCGGCAAGCGTCAGGCCAGGGATGCCGGCTTCGAGCTTGCGCGCGACGCCGAGACCGACCGCGCCCAATCCGGCCAGTCCGACGCGCAGCGCCGGCCTGAAATGCCTGTCCGCCATGTTTGTCTCTCCGTTCAGAAGTCGGTGTCGAACTCTTCTTCCGCCGCCGCGGCGAGACGTTTGGTCTCGCGGTTGTGCTGCCAGACCGCCAAGGCGATCGACAGCACCGAGGCGGCCAACAGGCCGCCCGAGATCGGGCGCGTCAGGAACAGCCAGGGATCGGCATCGGTGGAAACCGCCTGAATCATGTTGGACTCGATCTGGTCGCCGAGCACGACGCCGAGGATCAGCGGCGCCAGCGGGATGCGCGCCTTCACCATGGCGTAGCCGATCACGCAGAACAGCGCCAGCACATAGACGTCGTTCATGCTGTTGCCGAGCGCGTAGGCGCCGATCACGCACAGCACCAGCACGATCGGGATCAGCATCGCCTTCGGCATCATGATGATGCGCATCCATAAGCGCGATCCGACCCAGATCACCGCGACCATCAGCGGCAGCGCCACCAGATAGGAGGCGTAGATTCCGTAGGCGACCTTGGGATGCTGCGCGATGAACAGAGGGCCCGGCTGGATGCCGTGCACGGTCAGCGCGCCCAGCATCACCGCGGTGACGGCATCGCCGGGGATGCCGAACGCCATGATCATCATCAGGGAGCCCGCGACATTGGCGCTGTTGGACGCCTCTGAGGCGACAATGCCTTCCGGAATGCCGGTGCCGAATTTCTCCGGGCGTTTGGAGAACTTCTTGGCTTGATCATAAGCCATGATATTGGCGGCGCTGCCGCCGATCGCCGGCAGCACGCCGATCACGATACCGATGATGGTCACCCACAGCAGCATGAAGGGCCGGCACAGGATATCCCACAGCACCGACAGGTGAGACACCTTCAGGTTCATTTGCGTCGGCCGCGCCGCGATCGCCTGCTCGTCCGCCCCGATCAGTTCGACGTCAGGCATCAACTGCGCGAAGGCGAAGATACCGATCAGCACCGGAAGGAACGGAAAACCGCCCTCGAGCTGATGGATGCCGAGCGTGAAGCGCTGCACGCCCATGATCGGATCGGCGCCGACGATGGTCACGATGAGGCCGATCGCACCCGACAACAATCCCTTGGTCACGGAACGCCCGACCAGCCCGGCGACCATCGAAAGCGCGAAGACGAACAGCGAGAAGAACTCCCAGGGGCCGAACTGCAGCGCGAGCGATGCGAAGGGACCGGTCAGTTCGATCAGGCACAGGCCGCCGAGCGCGCCGCCGATCAGCGCCGACCAGACGCCGACCCAGACCGAGCGGCCGGCTTCGCCCTTCTTCGTCATGGGGAAGCCGTCGAAGGTGGTCGCCACCGCCGAGGGCGTGCCGGGAATGCCGATCAGACTCGCGGTGATCGACCCGCCGGCCGATCCGCCGACATAGACGCCGATCATGGCGGCGAGGCCCTGCAACGGGTCGAGGCCGAAGGTGAAGGGCAGCACCACGATGACAGTCATGGTGATGGTGACGCCGGGCAGCGCGCCGCCGATCACGCCCGCGATGGTGCCGACCAGCAGCGGAATGAGGTACTGGAAGTGCAGCACCGTGCCGATGTGGGTGAAGAGCAGCTCGTAGTGATTCACATTCCGCTCCACGTTCCGCGCGGCAGCAGCACCGACAGGTAATCTTCAAAAACGTAGAAGCAGACGAGGCTCGTCGCCACGGCCACGAGGATCATCACGATCCAATGTCTGGGACTGCGCGGCCACTCCAGCGTGATCTCCAGGAGCAGCACGAACAGGAAGGTCGAAATGCGGAACCCGAGCAGCGGGATCAGCAGGATGTAGACTCCGAACTCGACGAAAGTGGCCAGCACCAGCCGATAGTTCGGCGCCGGCCCGGCGGTCGCGGCGGTTGCGCGCGGCGCAACGGCGGCGGCGCGCTGCCGTTGCATCGCGAGGACGTCGAACACGATCAGAATGACGCTCAATATGCCGAGGATAAGGATGACGACCCGCGGATAGAACGCCGGCCCGACCGGCACCATGACCGCCGGCGGCAATCCGAACGTCAGCGCGAACAATCCGATGCTGAGCGCGAGACAGACCAGCCCCGCTATTCCGTCGCGACTGAGCATCATTCGCGCTTCAGCAAACCGAGCGACTTGGCGATATCCTTGGTCTGTGCGTCGGTCTTTTTCAGATACTCCGCATAGCCCTTCGGATCCATGTAGCGCACGCTGGTGCCCTGCAGGAGCAGGGCCTTGGCGTATTCAGGCTCCTTGGTGGCCTTGGCGCAGGCATCGTTGAGCTTGTTGATCACTTCGGCCGGCGTTCCCTTCGGCACCATCAGGCCGCGGTTGACCGAATACTCGACGTCATAGCCGAGCTCCTTCAACGTCGGCACGTTCTCCAGACCTTCGGTGCGCTTGTCGGACATATTGGCGAGGAAGCGCAGCAAGCCGCCATCGACCTTGCTCTTCTGGGTCAGGTTCGAGTCGGCGACCTCGATGTGTCCACCGAGCAGCGCGTTCATGCGCGGCGCCGTGCCCTGATAGGGCACGTATTTGAACGTGATGCCGGCGGCTTTCGCCGCGAGCGCGATCGAATACTGGCTGGTCGAACCGAGCGAGGCGCCGACCACGATCTGCCCGGGCCGTTTCTTGGCGTCCGCCACCAGATCCTTGAAGGACTTCCAGGGCGTCTTGGCGCCGACCGTGATGACCGATGGCGTCGAGGAGATCAGGCAGACCGGCTCGAACGCATCGGAATATTTGATGTCGATGATGCCGCCGAAATAAACCGAATGGATGTAATCGTGGGCACCGAACACCGTATAGCCGTCCGGCGCGGCATTGGCGGCTTCGCGTTCGCCGACGGTGCCGGAGGCACCGCCAACGTTGGCGATGATCACCGGCTGGCCGAGATACTTCTGCAGAAGCGGCAGCAGCGGCCGGAAGATGAGATCGGTATCGCCGCCGGCCGCCCATGGCACGATCAGCTTGATGGCGTGGTCCGGATAGGAGCCTGAATAGGAGACGGTGGAATAGGAGGCGGTGGATATGAGTGACGCAAAAGCGAGCGCAAGCAGCTTTTTCATGTTCTCTCCCTCTCGTTTCTCTCGATCGGCTGATGTCTCAACCGACGTCCGGCTCTCGGCTATGTCTGCCGATGTTCGCCGTACAGCCCGGAACCGATTCCGGTCCGGGCAGGGTCGTTCCTCGTGCACAACATGGAATACTTCTGCAGCCGACGCAAATCCCCCCAACGGCAGGTCATTGGTTCAAAATGATCCGGCCGTGTGAGAGATGTGCGATCGCTGGCCTTGTCCGCATCGTCATCGCAATGCGGGAATGACGCCGCATGAGTGGCGCCAACGTTGACAAACCAACCTTCTCGTCATTCCGGACGCCGCGCCAGCGGCGATCCGGAATCAATAGCCCCTGTGCTTGTTGTGAAGTCAGGTCGATGAGCGATCGTCCTCAGCATCAATCGCCGATGCAGCGGTCAATCGCAGGGCCGCATATCGGTCTCACTTAGCCAGTTGTATCGTCAGGCTTGTCGAACATGCTTCAGCTAGCCGCGCTTGCGCAGATCGCGAAGACAATTCCCAGCAAGGTGAGGCCAACGGCGGCAGCCGCGATCGGCAGCAACATCTCGACCGCTGCCTGCCCGCAGCGAAGCCTGCCGCCCCACACCGTGAAATTGCCCATCCTCCAGTCCCGGAACGGAATCGTGTTCGGGTGCCTCGTATGGAGCGGCCGATGTCTTTGCCAGACCAGCGCCGCCCCGCCGAGAACCAGGCCGAGCACCGCAAAAAACACCGTGACGAAGGCCAGCGGAAGCCCGGTGACGCTCTGCCGATCGAAAAAGACCCATGCCATCAGCACGAACCAGGCAACAAGGCCGGCGGCAATTCTGGGTACGTTAGGGTGAAACTGGTCGAATGTCGGACGATTATGGGCGACAAGTTCTTTCATCATGAAAGCTGCCTTCTGAGTTGGCGCGCAACAGGCGCTCGCCGGTTTGAAACGGCGCGGCACCGCGCCCCACGGCAATGGGGTTTGCGCCAATCTGCCATTGAGCTGACCAGCTATCGCTCTACAGAAAGGAAACCCGCTGCGGTTACGGCAGGTTTCATTAAATCTCGTCCCAGCATGGCGGAATCGTTGCGCAGGGATTCGCTCGCCGACGTGCAATTGCGCGTCGGAGGCTCGACGCGGAGCTTGTCATCGGGCCGCGCTTGGCGCTGTTCGCGTCGTCCTCAGCGCTGGCGCGGAGCTTTTGCGCGAGGGACGACGGCGACAATTTTACGGCTTGCGAACTGCGCGCGCTGCGATCTGGCGCCTAAAGCGCGGGTTTCGGTCGGCGCATCAGGGCCGCGAGCACGATCGCAATCAGGAACAGCGCCGGCACGTCGCCGAAAAGATGCCCGTGCTCCATCGGGTCGGTGAAAGCCTGATATGCCATGATCCCGCCATGCACCACGCTCGACCACACCGTGAACCAGATCAGACTCCGGTGGGCGTCCGGATTTTTCACGGCGAGCAGCAGGAACACGCCGAGCGTCGCGTAGATGCCGATGATCATGTAGATGTAATGCGAGTGGCCGTGACCCCATGCCCAGCCCGATGGCCACAGCACGTAGAGCGGGTAGACCGCGAAGACCGTGATCAATCCGAAAACCACCAGCGCGATACGCAGACAGAACAGCCGAGTTGCATCCGACATGCTGACCTCCATGGAGTCGGGCATTCCCTTGTTTCCTCACAGCCGTTGCGCGACGACGGTAGCGGGGCTGGCCACGCCCGAGGGCAATGGCCTCGTCTTGGCTTACGCCGCGTCCATGATCGGATCGAGGCCGAGCGCGATGCGGCCGGTGAAGCGGTGCTGCCGCTTGGCCGGCAGCGGATGGAATTGCGCGCCATGCGCATCGCGCAGCAGGCGCTCGAGCCCCGCTTTGCGATAGAAGCCGGCGCCGCCGGCCGCCTCCATCGCCTTCTCCACCGTTGAGAGGACGCCCTCGGCGACGATGGTCTTGCGCACCAGCATCGGGCTGGTCACCTCGAGGCCCATCGTAACGTCGAAATCATTGGCGAGACGGACCATGTCGTCGGTCGCGAGCTGCACCCTGGTCAATTCGTTGGCGAGTTCGCCGAGCAGGTACGGCACGATGGGATCGTTCAGGCGCTTGCGCGCAAGTTCGGTACCGATATCAGCGGCGGCTTCCGCCACGCCGGCATAGACCGACATGATCAGCGGCAGCGCCACCGTCAGGATCACGTTCCACGCCGGATGGAATTTTCCGCGCGGCCGCCGCAGTGCGATCGCATCGTCGGGCACGAACACGTTCTCCATCACGACGGTCTGCGATCCCGTCGCACGCATGCCGAGCGTCTGCCAGTCGTCGGCCAGCGCGATGCCGGGCGCGCTGAACGGCACGCCGAAGTGCAGCACCTGCCATCCTTCTTTCGGATCCTCGAACGGCGCCGACGTCATCAGCAGGCCGCCTTTCGGCGAGCCACTGCCAAACGGCTTGCGCGCATTGATGCGGAAGCCGCCGTCGGCGCGCGTCGCGAGACCGCTCGATTCCATCCAGTCGTTGGCGCCGGTCGAGATCAGCACGATTTCGGATGCCGCCACCTTCTCCAGCAATTTCTGCCCCGGCTTTCCATTGCGGTGATTGTAGACGGCGGCCGCCACGAGATGCTGATGCATCGACAGCGCCAGCGCCGTCGAGGGGCAGTAATGCGCGAGCTGGCGCAGGAAGCGGCACATGGCGCTGTGCGCCAAGCCGCCACCGCCGAGCTCCGCCGGTACCAGCGCGGAAAACACCTTGTGCTGCTTCAGCACGTCGTAATGATCCGCGACGAAAACATCCTCCGCATCGCGCTTCGCAGCGCCGTCCGCGAACCGCGGTCCGATGATCTGCACGAGCGCCTGAAGGTCGAGATATCCGGTCATGACACGCTCCTGTTGCTGGATGGTGCCCCATGCTGCTCCGGCGCCACCGGACCTCAACTTCAATATGTGAAGTTGCCCGGGGCCGGCATCCGGGCGTAGAGTCCCGGCATGCGCGAGACCAGGGGTTACGGCCAGTTCTGCCCGATCGCGATTGCCGCCGAAGTGCTGGCGGAACGATGGACGCCGCTCGTGATCCGCGAGCTCTTGTGCGGCAGCGTCCGCTTCAACGACCTGCAGCGCGGCGTGCCGCGGATGTCGTCGGCGCTGCTGGCGCGGCGGCTGAGGGAATTGCAATACGCCGGAATCATCGAGCGCCGCAGCGGCGCGAGCGGCAGTGCCGAATATCATCTGACGCCGGCGGGCCGGGAGTTGTTTCCGGTCATCGAAGGCATGGGGCTGTGGGCACAACGCTGGCTGCGCCACGATCATCTCGATCCCGGCAACCTCGATCCGAATCTTTTGATGTGGGACGTCCGCCGTAACGCCGCCAACCGCGTCGCCCATCGCGACCGTCGCTACGTCACTGCGTTCAGATTTTCCGGCGTGCCGGCCAACCAGCGTTGCTACTGGCTGGTGTTCGAGGGCGGCGCCGTCGATCTCTGCTACAAGGATCCGGGTTTCGACGTCGATCTGTTCGTCAGCGGAAGCCTGCGGCTGCTGACCGAGATCTGGCTCGGCCACATCACGATCGATCAGGCTGTTCGCGAGGACCGGCTCCGCCTCGACGGATCGCGCCGCGACGTCGCGGCGTTCCGCTCGTGGTTCGCGCTCAGCATGTTCGCGCCGGCCGGTGCCAGACCGAGCGGACAGGCGGAGCTGGCCGCAACCTGACTCGGCCTCGGCACCGGTCTCCGCGAACCGTTTCTACAATCTTTGGTTGTATTTTCGGTACACATTCAGGCGCCGCCGGGGCGGATCGGCCATTGACCGAGTTTGGGCCGAGCTGCCTTGATTTGGCCGCAAGACCCGCCACGTCAAAGCGGCTTGCCTTGGGTTCGCCGCATCATTTCGCGGCCACAGGGCAGGTCTGCCGGCCGATGTCTCGCCGGACGCAAATTTCTGTGCTAGGACATAGCCTTAAGAGAAAACGGAACCATTATGACGGCCTCCCTGAAGGCGATCGACGCCGCCGCCGATTTGTCGGCCCTGATGAGCGATCTTGCACAGCAAGCGCGCGCCGCCGCCCGCGTGCTCGGTCTTGCCTCGCCGGAACAAAAAAATCAGGCGCTCGATGCGATGGCGCGTGCGATCCGCGCCAACGCGGCGGCGATTCTGCAAGCCAACGCGGAAGACGTCGCCGAGGCCCGCGCGGGCGGCGCCACCTCGGCCTTCGTCGATCGCCTGACGCTGACGCAAGCGCGCGTCGACGCGATGGCCGACGGCATCAAGGTCGTGCGCGACATCGACGATCCCGTCGGCAAGATCACCGAACGCTGGCAACGTCCGAACGGCATGGTCATCGAGCGCGTGCGCGTGCCGCTTGGCGTGGTCGCCGTGATTTTCGAAAGCCGTCCCAACGTCTGCGCCGATGCCGGCGTGCTGTGCCTGAAGTCCGGCAACGCCGTGATCCTGCGCGGCGGCTCGGACAGTTTCCGGTCGTGCCGCGCGATCCATGAATCGCTCGTGCAGGGTTTGCGCGAAGCAGGTTTGCCGGAAGCCGCGATCACGCTGGTGCCGACCCGCGATCGCGCAGCGGTTGGCCTGTTGCTCACCGGATTGAACGGCGGCATCGACGTCATCGTACCGCGCGGAGGAAAAAGTCTCGTTGCGCGCGTCGAAGCCGAAGCGCGCGTGCCGGTGTTTGCGCATCTCGAAGGCGTCAATCACGTCTACATCGATCGCGACGCCAATCTCGACATGGCGAAATCGATCGTGCTCAACGCCAAGATGCGCCGTCCCGGCGTCTGCGGTGCGGCGGAAACACTGCTGGTCGATCGCGCCAGCGCGCCGAAAACGTTGAAGCCACTGGTCGATATGCTGATCGAGGCAGGCTGCGAAGTGCGCGGCGATGCCGCCGTGCAGGGCATCGACACGCGTGTGAAACCTGCGGTCGATGCCGATTGGGACACCGAATACGAGGACGCGATCATCGCCGCGAAAGTTGTCGACGGCGTCGCCGATGCCATCGCGCACATCCAGCACCACGGCTCGCACCATACCGATGCGATCGTTACCGACGATTCAAAAACAGCCGAGAAGTTTCTCAGCGAGGTCGATTCGGCGATCGTGCTGCATAACGCCTCGACGCAATTCGCGGACGGCGGCGAATTCGGCTTCGGCGCCGAGATCGGCATTGCCACCGGAAAATTCCACGCGCGAGGTCCGGTCGGCGCCGAGCAACTGACCAGCTTCAAGTATCGCGTGCACGGCACCGGACAGACCCGGCCGTGAGCGTCACATCATCCAGGCGCGCATGATGTCATCGCCCGGCCGCGCACACGCTGGCGAACCATGCACCCGGTTGCGCGGAGACTGACTTGGATCCGCGTTCCATCATTTTATCCAGCGCGATTCCGATTCATTCCAATGGCATGCGCATCGGCCTGCTCGGCGGCTCGTTCAATCCGCCCCACGCTGCGCATCGCGCCATCAGTCTCTATGCCTTGAAACGGCTGAAGCTCGACCGGGTATGGTGGCTCATCTCACCGGGTAACCCGCTGAAGGACGTCAGCGCGCTGCACGACCTCGGCGAGCGTGCCGCGGCCGCGCGAGCGATGGCCCGCGATCCACGGATCGATGTGAGCTGTCTCGAAGCTGTCATCGGAACGCGTTATACTGTCGATACCATCACCTATCTGCGACGCAGGTGCGCCAGCGTGCATTTTGTCTGGATCATGGGTGCCGACAATCTGACCCAGTTCCATCGCTGGGAGAACTGGCAACGGATCGCGACGCAAGTTCCGATCGCAGTGATCGACCGCCCGCCGCAGAGCTTTCGCGCGCTCGCCGCGCCCGCCGCGCAGGCACTTGCGCGCTGGCGCATGCCGGAAGCCGCGGCCGGCCGGCTGGCCACGCAACGGCCGCCGGCTTGGGTATTCCTCACGGGTATGAAATCGAGCCTGTCATCGACAGGTCTCAGGAACCACGACGGAACGTGGAAGACATGATGTTGGAGAACCGGACTTCGGAAACGTGAAAGACCCACGTAACTGGAATATTGAAACCCTTAACCCCACATGCGTAGAATAGCGTCGGATGCCAAAGGATTCGGCGTCCGCGATACAGCGAAAGGAATGGTCCCTGACCACATCTGTATTGTCCAAGTCCAGGAAGCCCGTCGCATCGAAAACGCGTAAGACGGCCTCCGCGGTTTCACCGGCGCCATCTGCCGCCGACGAAACCCTCAACCTGATCCTCTCCCGCCTCGAAGACATGAAGGCGGAAGAGACGGTCACCATCGACCTTCGCGGCAAATCGGCATTTTCGGACTACATGGTCGTCACCACGGGCCGGTCGAACCGGCATGTCGGTGCGGTCGCCGAGAACGTCGCCAAGGGTCTCAAGGAAACCGGAGTCAAAGGCATCCACATCGAGGGCTTGCCCAACTGCGATTGGGTGCTGATCGATTCCGGCGACGTGATCGTACACGTGTTCAGGCCGGAGGTTCGCGAGTTCTACAACCTCGAACGGTTGTGGACGCAGAACACGGCGACGGCGAAGACGGTCTGACCCGTCTGGCCGGTGCGGTCCTGGGAAGCGCGTGCTAGCTTGCACGCATGCGTCTCGTCGTCATTGCCATCGGCCGTCTCAAACAAGGTCCGGAGCGGGAGCTTGCCGACCGCTATCGCGGACGCTTCGACGATATCGGTCGCAAGCTCGGCTTCCGCGGCCTCGACATCCATGAAATCCCCGAAAGCCGTGCGCGCGAAACCGAGCGCCGGATCAGCGACGAGGCCGCGGCGATCCTCGCCCTGGTTCCGGAAGGGTCGGCCCTGGTGGCGCTGGACGAGACGGGCAAAAACATCGACAGCGCCACATTCGCAGGCCATCTTGGCCGCTGGCGGGATGAGTCGGTGGCCAGCACTATTTTCGTCATTGGCGGCGCGGACGGACTTTCGCCTGAATTGCGGCGCAAGGCTAAGCTCAGCGTCGCATTCGGCGCGGCAACCTGGCCGCACCAGATTGTACGCGTGATGTTGCTGGAACAGATCTACCGGGCCGCGACCATCCTGGCCGGCCACCCCTATCACCGCGGCTAGCGCTCTGCCCGATGCGCTGCGCGACCGGATCAACATGGTGCAAGCAGACGAGCGCCGATCGGCGGATATGCGACTGATCCGGGGTGCGCATTTCCGATCGTCCAACGCACGGCGCGGACCGCAACCGCCCGCGGCCATGCTGATCCTCGCAACGTGCCTGCTTGCGGGAATTTCATCCGCCAATTCATCCGCGGCGAGAGCACAGGCGGCGAGTACGCCCTCTCCTGCAACGCCTCCGTCGGAGGACACCATCAAGCAGCGCGAGCAGGAGCTTGAGGCGGTCAAGGAGCAGCAAAAGAACGCGACCGAGCTGCAGGCAAAGCTGAAAGCCGATATCGCGGCGATCGGTCAGGATCGCAGCAAGCTCAATCAGCAACTGATCGATGGCGCCGCGCGGGTCCGCGGCATCGAAGCCAAGATCGCGGAAGCCGAAGCGCGCCTGCAACCGCTCGACGCGCGCGAACAGCAGATCCGCGACTCGCTGGAGTCGCGCCGCTCGGAGATCGTGGAGGTGCTGGCCGCTCTGCAGCGTGTCGGACGCCGCGCCCCGCCGGCATTGCTCGTCAGGCCGGAGGACGCGCTGCAATCGCTGCGCACGGCGATGCTGCTCGGCGCCGTGGTCCCCGACATGCGCGCCCGCGCGGAAAAGCTCGTCGCCGATCTCGGCGAGCTCGTCGGCCTGCGCAAGTCGATCGCCGCCGAGCGCGACCGGATGGCGGCCGACCGGGACAAACTGAAGGACGATCAAACCCGCCTGGCGTCACTGGTGGACGAACGGCAGCGGCAGCAAAGCAACGTCGAAAAGGACATGGCGGCGGAAGGCGCGCGCGCCATCGCGTTGTCGCGTCAGGTCGACAGCCTGCAAGGCCTGATCGCCAAGATGGAGCAGGACGTGAAGGCTGCGGCCAAGGCGGCAGCCACGGCGAGCCTTCAGGGCGCCCCGGCACTGCTCAATGGCAAGCCCAATTTGACCGCGCTCAAGGACCCCGGACGGCTCAGTCCGGCCATTGCCTTTGCGTCCGCCAAGGGCTTGTTGGCGCTTCCCGTCAACGGCAAGAAGATTCGTGATTTCGGTGGTTCCGACGGCGTCGGTGGCGTGGAAAAAGGCATTTCCTTGGCAGCCCGTCCGGGCGCGCAGGTCACAACACCGTGTGATGGCTGGGTTGTGTATGCCGGGCCGTTCCGCAGCTATGGACAACTCTTGATCCTCAATGCCGGGGGCGGGTATCATGTCCTGATCGCCGGGATGGAGCGTATTTCGGTTAACATTGGCCAGTTCGTGTTGACCGGAGAGCCGGTAGCGACGATGGGATCGACCTCCCGCGTCGCCTCGATTCTTGCGGTGAACGCGACTCAGCCTGTTCTCTATATCGAGTTCCGCAAGGACGGCACTCCTATCGATCCAGGCCCATGGTGGGCCGCAAACAAAGGCGAAAAGGTTCGCGGATGATGCGCAAGACGTCTCTTATTCTTCTCAGTGCCGCGACCGGTGCGGCGCTGACGCTGTTCGTGACCCAGCCGCGGTCGGTGCTGATGGGATCGAGCGCGCGTGCCGCAACGTCGGACACCTACCGCCAGCTCAACCTGTTCGGCGACGTGTTCGAGCGCGTGCGCAGCGACTACGTCGAGAAACCAGACGACAGCAAGCTGATCGAGTCGGCCATCAGCGGCATGCTCTCGGGCCTCGATCCGCATTCGAGCTACATGGATGCCAAGAGCTTCCGCGACATGCAGGTGCAGACCCGCGGCGAGTTCGGCGGCCTCGGCATCGAGGTCACGATGGAGGACGGCCTGATCAAGGTGGTCTCACCGATCGACGACACGCCGGCATCGAAGGCCGGCATTCTGGCGAACGACATCATCACCAATCTTGACGACGAGGCGGTGCAGGGGCTCACCCTCAATCAGGCCGTCGACAAGATGCGCGGTCCGGTCGGCACCAAGATCAAGCTCAAGATCATCCGCAAGGGCCAGGACAATCCGATCGATGTGACGCTGGTGCGCGACAATATTCGCGTCCGTTCGGTGCGCGCGCGTGTCGAGGCGGATGACATCGCCTATATCCGCATCACCACTTTCAACGAGCAGACCACTGAAGGCCTGAAGAAGTCGATCGCCGACCTGCAGAGCCAGATCGGCGACAAGCTCAAGGGCTACATCATCGACCTCCGCAACAACCCCGGCGGATTGCTCGAGGAAGCGGTGACGGTATCCGATAGCTTCCTCGATCGCGGAGAGATCGTATCGACCCGCGGCCGTAATCCCGAGGAAACCCAGCGCCGCTCCGCGCATCCGGGCGACCTCACCAAGGGCAAGCCCGTGATCGTTCTGATCAACGGCGGCTCGGCGTCGGCATCGGAAATCGTTGCCGGTGCCTTGCAGGACCACAAGCGGGCAACGCTGGTCGGCACCCGCTCGTTCGGCAAGGGCTCGGTGCAGACCATCATTCCGCTCGGCTCCGGCAATGGCGCACTGCGGCTGACCACGGCGCGCTACTACACGCCGTCGGGCCGCTCGATTCAGGCGAAGGGCATCGTTCCGGATATCGAGGTGCTGCAGGATGTGCCGGACGAACTGAAGTCGCGGACCGATACCAAGGGCGAAGCTTCGCTGCGCGGCCATCTGAAGAACGGCACCGACGAGAAAACGGGGTCGCAGTCCTACGTCCCGCCGGATGCCAAGAACGACAAGGCGCTGAAGATGGCCGACGACCTTCTGCACGGCATCAAGGCCAACCTCCCGGCCACCGGCGACAAGGCAGCGATCGACAAGCCGGCGAGCAAGGCGGCGAATTGATCCCCTTGAAATAGACCAGCTTTCTGCAATCGGGCGGCTTTCGGGCCGCCCGATTTATTTTCGGGTTCTGGTTCGCTCCCGACCGCCCCGACCGATCGCGATCTGCCGCGGGCGCGCGTGCTCATGGTATTGTCCGCTCGAATGATTCGGGGAGGTCCATGGCCGACACGACGGACGATCTCAGCACGCCGCTCGGGCAGACCCCCGCACGCAGGCGACGCCTCCGGCTTCCCTTCACCTTTCCGCAGGCCGCGACCGTTCTGCTGGGGCTGATCCTCGTCACGTTTCTCGGCTTCGCGCTCTTCAACCACAATCCACTCGGCGGCGAGCCCACCGCGCGGATTGCGATCCGGCAGCCCGCCGCATCTGACGGCAAGCCGGCGACCACTCCGCATGCCGCGCAAAAGCCGGACAGCCGTGCCGCCACGACGACGCAAGTTCCGGCAACCGGGCAAAGGACCATCACCATCATCGATGGCTCCAGCGGCGCTCGTCAGGATGTCGTTGTCGGAGGCACTGAGCCGGACAAGACCGACAGCGACGCCGCACCGGCCACGATAGCCGCCGGAATCGACCAGCGTCTGCTGGAAAAATCGCGTTACGGGATGATTCCCATCATCGCGGCGGACGGTCTGAAGCCGTTCAAGGCCTACGCCATGGGCACCGACGCCGAACGCGCGAAGGCGGCAACCATGCCGGTGGTCGCGATCGTCGTCGGCGGCCTCGGAGTCGGCGCGGCAAAAACCGCCGATGCCATCATGAAGCTGCCGTCAGCCGTGACGCTGGCCTTTACGCCCTACGGCTCCGATCCAGCGAAGCTGGTCGAGCGCGCCCGCGCGCAACACCATGAGATTCTGTTGCAGGTTCCGATGGAGCCCTACGACTATCCCGACAACGATCCGGGGCCGCGGACCCTACTGACCTCGCTCGGCGCCGAACAGAATATCGACCGTCTGCATTGGCATCTCAGCCGCTTCCAGGGTTACGTCGGCATCGCCAATTTCATGGGCGCCAAATTCGTCTCGTCGGACGCGGTGATGCAACCGGTCATCCGCGAAGCAGCCAAGCGTGGGCTCGGCTTTCTCGACGACGGTTCGACGCCGCGAAGCGTCGCGAGTCAGCTCGCCGATGGGCAGGCCGTGCCGTTCGCCAAGGCGGACGTGACCATCGATGCCGTCCCGACGTCCGTTGAGGTCGACAAGGCGCTCTCGCGACTCGCGGATCTGGCGAAGGAACGGGGTTCTGCCATCGGCATGGCTTCGGCGCTTCCGGTCTCGATCGACCGGATCGGCATCTGGGCCAAGGCTCTCGAGAGCCGTGGCGTGATGCTTGTGCCATTGACAACCGCGATGCTGAAATCAAAATCGAGCTAGCCTCCCCGCTCTGTTACCGAGCAGTGGAGGTGGAAGAGGCATTGACGGAATGACGCGCTACGACGACCTGCCCTATCGAACATGCGTCGGCATGATGCTTCTCAACGCGCAAGGGCTCGTCTTCATCGGCCGCCGCGCCGGCGGCATCGAGCACGTCGACGACCAGCATGTCTGGCAGATGCCGCAAGGCGGCGTCGATCCCGGCGAGGATACCTGGCTCGCGGCGAAGCGCGAACTCTACGAGGAGACCAGCGTCCGCTCGGTCGAAAAGATCGCCGAGGTTTCCGACTGGCTGATCTACGACATTCCCCGCACCGTGGCCGGGCGGGCATGGAAGGGCCGGTATCGCGGCCAGCGCCAGAAGTGGTACGCGATACGCTTCACCGGCGACGACAAGGAGATCAACGTCGCCAATCCCGGCGATGGTCATAAACCGGAATTCATCACCTGGCGCTGGGAGCCGATGCAGAACCTGACCAGGCTGATCGTGCCGTTCAAGCGCCCGGTTTATGAGCGCGTGGTCAAGGAATTCGCGGACCTTTCGGGCAGCTAACTCGCGATGAGCGACAACAAGCCTTACCGTCCCAATGTCGGCATTGCGCTGTTCAACGCGGGTGGCCAGGTTCTGATTGGACGGCGCTTCAGGGACGACGGCCCCGAAATCATCCTGCCCGGACTCGCATGGCAGATGCCGCAAGGCGGAATCGACGCCGACGAGAACCCGCGCGATGCAGTGATGCGTGAGTTGTGGGAAGAGACCGGCGTCACCGCTGCCGATTATCTCGGCGAGACCGACTGGCTCACCTACGAATTTCCGCCGTACGCCGGCCCGCAGACCCATCGCCTGGCGAAGTTTCGCGGCCAGCGGCAGAAGTGGTTCGCGCTGCGCTTCTCAGGACGCGACGCCGACATCGATCCGTTGACACCGCGCAACGGGCAGCCGCCTGAATTCGATAGCTGGCGCTGGGAACGTCTCGACCGCGTCGCCGACCTCGTGGTGCCGTTCCGGCGCGACGTCTATCGCACGGTGGCTGAACGGTTCGCGCGGTTCACCTGACGCACGCACGGCAAAAGAAAAAGGGCGCTGCAAGGCGCCCTTTTTTCGTTCGACCAACTCTTCCTGATTGAGGATGATCTTGTTCGAAAACCGGGATCCCACCTTTCGGGATCATGCTCTCGCGCTGTTCAGTGCAGCGCCGTGGTGTTGAGCTGGTGCTGGATGCTCTTGAAATGATCGAGTCGCTCGATGGCATGATCCAGTTCCGAGCCTTCCTTTTCAGCGAGCTTCGCTTCCATGCTTGCGATCGTGTCGGCGAATTTCGCGCGATCGAGCTCCTGGATCGAGGTCGCGACATCGGCGAGCACGGTCAGGCCCTTGTCCGATACTTCGGCAAGGCCGCCGAGCACGATGATCTTCTGATGCGTCCCGCCCGTGGTCACGGTCAGGATGCCCGGGCGAACCGCGGCAACGACCGGCGCATGTCCGGCGAGTACGCCGAAATCGCCCTCGACGCCGGGAACATCGACCTGATCGACCTCTCCGGAGAAAGAGAGCTTTTCAGGCGAGACGAGATCGAAGTGGAACGTGGCCATGGTGCCCAGTCTCTCTGCTGCCACCCGCGGGTCCGACCCGCGGGTCCATCTGTCAAAAACTTTTATCGATGGATTGCCGGGTCAAGCCCGGCAATGACGATAACGTCTTAAGCCGCTTCTGCCGCGAGCTTCTTGCCCTTCTCGACGGCTTCTTCGATGGTGCCGACCATGTAGAACGCCGCTTCCGGCAGGTGATCGTACTTGCCGTCGCAGAGGTCGCGGAAGCCCTTGATGGTGTCGGCGAGATCGACGAACTTGCCGGGCGAGCCGGTGAAGATTTCGGCGACGTGGAACGGCTGCGACAGGAAGCGCTCGACCTTGCGGGCGCGGGCCACCGTCAGCTTGTCCTCTTCCGACAGTTCATCCATGCCGAGAATGGCGATGATGTCCTGCAGCGACTTGTACTTCTGCAGCACCTGCTGGACCAGACGCGCGGTCTGATAGTGCTCATCGCCGACAACCAGCGGCGACAGCATGCGCGAGGTCGAGTCGAGCGGGTCCACCGCCGGATAGATGCCCTTTTCCGAGATCGCGCGCGACAGCACCGTCGTGGCGTCCAAGTGGGCGAACGAGGTCGCCGGCGCCGGGTCGGTCAAGTCGTCGGCGGGCACGTAGATCGCCTGCACCGAAGTGATCGAACCCTTGGTCGTCGTGGTGATGCGCTCCTGCAGCGCGCCCATGTCGGTGGCGAGCGTCGGCTGATAACCCACGGCCGAAGGAATACGGCCGAGCAGCGCCGACACTTCCGAGCCGGCCTGGGTGAAGCGGAAGATGTTGTCGACGAAGAACAGCACGTCCTGACCCTGATCGCGGAAGTGCTCCGAGATCGTGAGACCGGTGAGGCCGACGCGGGCACGGGCGCCCGGCGGTTCGTTCATCTGACCGAACACCAGCGCGCACTTGGAGCCTTCGCCGCCGCCCTTCTTGTTGACGCCGGATTCGATGAACTCGTGATAGAGGTCGTTACCTTCGCGGGTTCGCTCACCGACGCCCGCGAACACCGAGTAACCGCCGTGCGCCTTGGCGACGTTGTTGATCAGTTCCTGAATCAGCACGGTCTTGCCGACGCCGGCGCCGCCGAACAGGCCAATCTTGCCGCCCTTCGCGTAGGGAGCCAGCAGGTCGACGACCTTGATGCCGGTGACGAGAATCTCGGCTTCGGTGGACTGTTCGGTATAAGCCGGCGCCTCGGCGTGGATCGGGCGTTTGCTGTCTGACTTGACCGGACCGGCTTCATCGATCGGTTCGCCGATGACGTTGATGATGCGGCCGAGCAGACCGTCGCCGACCGGCACCGCGATCGGCAGACCGGTGTCGGTCACTTCCTGACCGCGAACCAGACCCTCGGTCACGTCCATCGCGATGGTGCGGACGGTCGATTCGCCGAGATGCTGCGCGACTTCGAGGACCAGGCGGTTGTTGCCGTTCTTGGTCTCGAGCGAGTTGAGAATCGCGGGCAGATGGCCTTCGAACTGCACGTCGACGACGGCGCCGATGACCTGGGTAATGCGGCCGATCTGGTTGGCTGCGGTAGCCATGAGTAGTCTCCTTTAGCGAATACGCGTGTCAGAGGACGCTGAGCGTCACCGGCACGTTGTTGCGTGTCGCCCGCGAATACGGGCAGATCTTGTGAGCGTCTTCGAGCAGCGCCTTGACCTTGTCCTTGTCGGCGCCGGGAATGCGCAGCGTGAGTTCGGCCTTCAGCGCGAAGCTGACTTCATCCTTGTCGATGGTGACGTTGCAACCGACTTCGGCCGCCTGACCATCGAGATCGTGTTTCTTGGCAAGCGCCAGCACCGCCTGGCCGAAGCAGGCCGACCAGCCGAGCGCGAACAACTGCTCGGGATTATGCCCCTCGCCGGCGCCACCCATCTCCTTGGGCAGGCCCATGGCGAGCGCGAGACCGCCATTGTCGAGGATCGCGCGGCCGTTGCGGCCGCCCTTGGTCGTCGCCTTTGTCGAATAAGCCATGACAAACTCCCGTTCGGTCGACTTAAACTGCTTCGGCGCCGGAGATGATCTCGATCAGTTCCTTCGTGATCATCGCCTGACGGGTTCGGTTGTAGATCAGGGTCTGCTTGCGGATCATCTCGCCCGCGTTGCGGGTCGCGTTGTCCATTGCGCTCATCTGCGCGCCATAGAACGACGCGTTGTTCTCCAGCAGCGCGCGGAAAATCTGCACCGCAAGGTTGCGCGGCAGCAGCCGGGTCAGGATTTCATCCTCCTCCGGCTCGTACTCATACGATGTCGCCGGACCGGCATTCGCCGCCGGAGCATCGACCTTGAGCGGGATGATCTGCTGCGCGGTCGGGATCTGCGCGATCACCGACTTGAAGCGCGAATAGAACAGCGTGCAGACGTCGAATTCACCCGCCTCGAAGCGTGCGATGACCTTCTTGGCGATGTCCTCTGCATTCACAAAGCCGATCTGACGAACAGACCGCAGATCGAGGTGTTCGACGATCTGCCGTTCGAAGGTGCGGCGAAGCTGCTCGTAGCCCTTGCGGCCGACGCAGAAGAACTTGACCTCTTTGCCCTGATTCATCAGCGCCAGCGCATGTTCGCGAGCAAGGCGCACGATCGAGGAATTGAAAGCGCCGGACAGGCCGCGCTCGCCGGTGCAAACCAGCAGTAGGTGCACCTGATCCTTGCCGGTACCGCCAAGCAGGACTGGCGCGCTGCCGGAACCGGCTGCGGCGCTGGCGATGTTCGAGATCACCTGATCCATTTTCTCGGCATAGGGGCGCGCAGCTTCGGCAGCGTTCTGCGCGCGGCGCAATTTCGACGCCGCGACCATCTGCATGGCCTTGGTGATCTTCTGCGTCGCCTTGGTCGAGGCGATACGGACACGCATGTCCTTGAGAGACGCCATTCTTTATCTCACCCTGACGACCGGCCCGAGACCAGGTCGCAAACCCCTCGTTCGTCATGCCCGACCGCGTGCCGGACATTCACGTCTTGAATTCGTCCACGCGCAAAGTGCGTGAATGGCCGGGGAGCGTCCCCGGCCAGAAAAATCAGGCAAACGTCTTGGCGTAACCCTCGACAACGGCCTTGAGCTTGGCCGCCGTGTCGTCGCTGAGGTCGCGGCTTTCACGGATGCTGTTGAGGATCGCGACGTCCTTGCCGCGCAGCAGCGACAGCAGGCCGTCCTCGAACGCGCGCACCTTGTTGAGCGGCAGCGCGTCGAGATAACCGTTGGTGCCGGTCCAGATCACGCAGACCTGCTCTTCCATCTTCAGCGGCGAGAACTGCGGCTGCTTCAGGAGTTCGGTGAGGCGCGAGCCGCGGTTCAGCAGGCGCTGGGTCGAGGCGTCGAGGTCAGAGCCGAACTGCGCGAAGGCCGCCATTTCGCGGTACTGCGCGAGCTCACCCTTGATCTTGCCGGCGACCTTCTTCATCGCCTTGGTCTGCGCCGACGAACCGACGCGCGACACCGACAGACCGACGTTCACCGCCGGGCGGATGCCCTGGAAGAACAGATCGGTTTCGAGGAAGATCTGGCCGTCGGTAATCGAAATGACGTTGGTCGGGATGTAGGCCGACACGTCGTTGGCCTGGGTTTCGATGACCGGCAGCGCCGTCAGCGAACCGTTGCCCAAGGAGTCGTTGAGCTTGGCGGCGCGCTCCAGCAGACGGGAGTGCAGATAGAACACGTCGCCCGGATAGGCTTCGCGGCCCGGCGGGCGGCGCAGCAGCAGCGACATCTGGCGATAGGCGACGGCCTGCTTCGACAAGTCGTCATAGATGATAACGGCATGCATGCCGTTATCGCGGAAGTATTCGCCCATGGTGCAGCCGGTGAACGGCGCGATGTACTGCATCGGCGCCGGATCAGAGGCGGTGGCCGCAACGACGATCGAGTATTCCAGCGCGCCCTGCTCTTCCAGAACCTTCACGAACTGGGCAACGGTGGAGCGCTTCTGGCCGATCGCGACGTAGACGCAGTAGAGCTTCTGGCTCTCCGGCGAGCCCGCGACATTGAGCGGCTTCTGGTTGAGGATGGTATCGAGCGCGATCGCGGTCTTGCCGGTCTGGCGGTCGCCGATGATCAGCTCGCGCTGACCGCGGCCGATCGGGATCAGGGCGTCGATCGCCTTGAGGCCGGTCGCCATCGGCTCGTTCACCGACTTGCGCGGAATGATGCCGGGCGCCTTGACGTCGACGCGCTTGCGTTCGGTCGCCTGGATGGGCCCCTTGCCGTCGATCGGATTGCCGAGCGCGTCGACGACGCGGCCGAGCAGGCCCTTGCCGACCGGAGTGTCCACGATGGCGCGGGTGCGCTTGACGGTCTGACCTTCCTTGATCTCGCGGTCAGCGCCGAAAATAACGATACCGACGTTGTCGGTTTCGAGGTTCAGCGCCATGCCGCGGGTGCCGTTCTCGAATTCGACCATTTCGCCGGCCTGGACGTTGTCGAGACCGTAGACGCGGGCAATACCGTCGCCGACGGACAATACCTGTCCAACTTCGGAAACCTCAGCTTCCTGGCCGAAATTCTTGATCTGGTCCTTGAGGATCGCGGAAATTTCCGCCGCGCGGATATCCATCAGCCTGCCTCTTTCATCGCGTGCTTGATCGAGTTGAGTTTGGTGCGGAGCGAGCTGTCCACCATGCGGCTGCCGACCTTTACGATCAGCCCGCCGATGATGGATGGATCGACCTTCACGTTGAGCGCGACGTCCTTGCCCGTCACCGACTTCAGTGCGGTCTTCAGAGCGTCGAGATTCTTGTCATTGAGCTTTTCGGCGACGGTGACGTCGGCCGTGGCCTCACCCTTGAACTTGGCGACCAGTGCGCGGAACGCCCGAATCACGTCGGCCACCGCGAACAGCCGGCGGTTGGCGGTGAGGACTTTCAGGAACTTCGCGGTCGTACCGCCAATCCCGGCCTTGTCGAGCACCGCGGCAAGCGCCTTGGCCTGCGCATCGGCACTGAAAACCGGGCTCCGCACGAGCCGGAGCAGATCCGGGCTTTCGGCCAGCATGGCGTCGAAGTTATCGAGATCAGCCTTGACGGCATCGATGGATTTTTCGTCGCGCGCGAGCTCAAACAGAGCTGTTGCATAACGACCGGACACACCAGAAACCGACGGATCTTCAGCAGCCACCAGAGCGCTCTTCAAGCTGTCAAATTCGCAAGGGAAAAACCGTCGCCATCGTGCGGCGTTAAGGCGGCCCAAGCCCTTGGAATTCAAGAGGAACTTCGATTTTCGGCCGGTCCAAAGCGGACCGGCAGCGTTAAAATCGCGGCTTTGCTAACATAGCGCACGCGCAGGTGCAACATGACGGGAGCGTGAGGCGATGCCTTGTCGCACGGAGCGCGTATTCACCAACAAAGAGAATCGTTCCTTGCCGAGGCGCGGCCAGCCTTTGTACCGCGCAGTATTTCAGGGCCCTTCGCCGGGCCGCTGGCCAACACAAGTTATGCCTGTGCCGCAGCGATTTCTTTCACCGCCTCGCAATTCGACTCCGGGTCAAAGCGACCCGGATTACTTGCCGAATGCTGGCCATGCGCTGTCATGACTTCGTTTTACAGTATATCAAAGTATATTATCGTATACATTCTATAAATCTAAGTATTAATTGCGTTAACAGGTGATTGTTCTTTGATCAAAAGATATTTCAGCCGCGTCATTAAGCAATTCCCCGCCCATTTTACGCCGTAGTTCGGGGTTCAACCCTCCACCAACTCAATGAATGAGGATTCCACTTGCCGCAGGGACGGCAATACTACTCTCAGGGGACTTCAACATGCTGCACTCCCAAAAATCGACGCTGGGCTTTCTAACCCGGCCGCGCACGGCGGTTGCCTTGATCGCCGCAACTGTTCTGCTTGCGGGAAGCGTGACCGAAGCGTCGGCGCGTTCGCGTCATCACCATCGGCACCACCACCATCACCACCACCGGGGCCACCATGCCGCGGTCCAGGGCTCGTCCTGGATGAACGCCAATGCGTCGATCGGACACTCAGCCGGTTCGGGCCGGACGTTCTCGGGCATAGCGTCCTATTACGGCAATGAATCTGGCAGACGCACCGCGTCCGGCCAGCGCTTCAACCAGAACGCCATGACCGCTGCGCATCGCAGCCTGCCGTTCGGGACCAAGCTCAAGGTCACCCACGGCGGTCGCAGCGTGGTCGTCACCATCAACGATCGCGGTCCGTTTATTCGCGGCCGTGTGCTCGATCTGTCGACGGGCGCTGCTCGGGCGATCGGATTGACGGGGCGCGGCGTTGGCCGCGTGGTCGCCGAAGTCATGTAAGCGTAGCGTCAAGTTGCGTCGCGTAAGCGTAGGAAAAGGCCGGCCTCGTTGCCGGCTTTTTTCTTGCCTCCAGACTGGGTGCATTCACTGCGGCGGAGCCACGGACAGCGGGACGGCCTCGGCCAACACCTCGCGGCGTGCCGTCTCGGTTCCGCTCACCTGCACCAGCCTGCGATTCTCGACCGCGAACACGCGCCGCGCGCGCCGCAGCAGCGCCGGGCGATGCGCCACCACGATGCGCGTGATGTTCATCTGGTCGATCAGGTCGGCGATCAATTCCTCGTTCTGCTCGTCGAGGTTCGCAGTGCCTTCGTCGAGAATCAGAATCTGCGGCTGGCGGTAGAGCGCCCGCGCCAGCAGCACGCGCTGCCGCTGGCCGCCCGACAGCGTCGAGCCCATGTCGCCGACCAGGCTGAGATACTGCATCGGGAAGCGCATGATGTCCGCATGCACGCGGGCGGCATGGGCGGCCGCGACCACGCGCTCCATGTCGAGGTTCGGATCGAAGCCCGCGATGTTTTCCGAAATGGTGCCGGACATCAGCCGGTCGTCCTGCGCAACGACGCCGACACTCTGACGCCAGCTCCGCCAGCGCTCCGCCGTGGCGCGATGCCCGTCGAGTTCGATCGTGCCGTCGGTCGGATGGATCAGTCCGAGCATAAGCTTGAGCAGCGTGGTCTTGCCGCCGCCGGATCCACCCTGGATCGCGACATAGTCGCCCTGCCGGATTTCGAGGTTGATGTCCTCGAGGATCAGCGGATCGCTGATGCCATAGCGGAAGCAGACGTTCTTCAATCGCATGTGGCCCTGATTGACGAGCAATCCGGGCAGCCCCTGCGTGATCTCGGACCGCGTCGTCACGATATCGGACAGACGATCGAGGTGCAGCCGCAGCAGACGGAACTGCACCATCTGGTTGACCAGCGCCATGGCGCGGTCGGTGAAGGTCTGCCGGTAGGACAGGAATGAGAAGATCATGCCGACCGAGAAGCCGGCGCCTGAGAGAATCGTCGTGCCGGCGACGTAGATCACGATCACGGTCTGCAGTCCGGTGACGACCGATTGCAGGAAGGTCTGAGAAATCTGGTAGCGGCCGACGGCGATGTTGGCGTTGGTGGTTTCGACGTGCAGGTTGCGCCAGGTCGCTTCCCGCACCGATTCCCGCCCCAGCAGTTTCAGCGTCGTCGCGGCGCGGATCGTCTCGATCAGGTGCGATTGCTCCTTGGCCTCGGCGACGATCGACTCCGACATGCGCCGCTTGGTGCCCGGAAACAGCGCCAGCGTGATGCCGAGATTGATCAGCACGCCGACGATCACGATGATCGCGAGCGTCGCCGAATAGAAGAACAGGATGAAGCCGGCGATCAGCGCCATGATGCCGTCGATAACGGTGCCGATCACGCCCTGCGTGATAGCATCCTGCACCGGCTTGACCGAGCCGAGACGCGAGATGATGTCGCCGACGTGACGTTTCTCGAAATAGTCGTTGGGCAGTCGCAGCAGATGCCGGACCAGGTTGCCGGTGATCTGGAAACTCAGCAGCTGACCGAAGATGCGCAGCGCCCAGCCGCGGATCGCCTCCAGCCCGGCCTGGATAACCACCAGCGCGCCGAATCCGAGCGCGATCACTGTCAGTAACTGACGGTCGGATTGCGCCAGCGCCTCGTCGACCACAAGCTGCATCTGCAGCGGCATGACGAAAGCCGCGATCTGCAGCGCCACCGACAAAATCATCACCTGCGCGACCGCCCAGCCCCAGCCGTTCATCTTCGACCAGAGCAGCGACAGTTTCATTGGCAGGCGCGCTTCGAGCGGCTCGAAAGTTTCGCTTCGCGCCAACTCGAGAATCACGCCGGTCAGATGCTTCGAGGCCTCCGCCATCGTGAAGGAGCGAAGCCCGATCGCGGGATCATGGACCGTGATGCCCTTCGACGTGACCGATTTCAGCACCACGAAATGATTGAGATCCCAGTGCGCGATGGCAGGCAACTGGACCTTCGACAGCGCTGACAGCTCGACGCGGATCGCGCGCGTGGAAAAGCCGAGCTGATCCGCAATTCCCATCAGGCTCCTCAGCGAAGCACCGGCCATCGACACCGCAAACCGCTGACGCAGTGCGTTCAGATCGACGTCATGGCCGTGATAGCGCGAGATCATGGCGAGACATGCCAGACCGCACTCCGCGGCTTCCGATGCCACCACGACGGGAAGCGTCCGCCGACCGAGATTGAGTTGTTGGAGAATGTTCATGCGCGCCGCCCCACGGCATAGATCGGATCGAACAGCCAACGCAGGAGACTGCGATGCTCGAACACGATTTCGGCCGACACCAGCATCCCCGGCTGCATCGGTACGGGCTGGCCATAGGCTTCCATCACATTGCGGCTGAGCGAGACGCGGATCCGGAACACCGGCTCCTTGATGTCGAGGCCGGGAAAGCCGACATCCGCCGGACCGAGCACCGTGGTCGAGACGGTTCTCACCGTTCCCCGCACCGTTCCGAAGCGCTGGTAGGGAAAGGCCTGCAGGCTGAGCTCGACCTGCTGCCCGGGCCGGACGAAGCCGATCGCGCGCGACGGCGCCAGCAGTTCAGCCTCGATCTGGCTGCCGGCGGGAATGACCACCGCGACGATGCCGCCCGCCGCAACGGCCTGACCGTCGCTGACCGGAAGCGCCGCGATCCGGCCGGCGGTCGGCGCCACGAAGAATTGCAGGCGCCGCGATTCCGATTCGGCACGGCGCTGCTCGAGCGTCGCCTGGGCGACATCGGCGTCGGATTTAGCTGCCTCGATCTCGAGCGGGATCGACACCAGCCGCGCTTTGACGTCGGCGAGTTCACGCTGCACCGTCGCCTGCTGACGACGCGCGCCGGCAAGGTCCTGCTCGATCGCCAGCGCGGCCAGCCGGCGCTGATCGACCTCGCGTTTCGGCATATAGCCTTTGGCTGCGATGGCGACGCCACGATCCACTTCGTCGCGCGCGAGCTTGAGCCGCTCCTGCTGCAGCTCGATCTGTCGAGCAACTTCGGCGAGTTCATCTTCGCTCTTGCTGGCCCGGATCTTTGCCTGATCCCGCTCCACCTGCAGCAACGCAAGTTTCGATTCGGCGCGCGACTTCGCCGCAAGCGATTCCGATTGGAAGCCCTTGAGAAGCGCCTCGCCGGTATTGCCGGTTGCGGTCGCCGTCGAAACATCGAGGATCGCAAGGCGCGTTCCCTTCTCGACAACGTCGCCCTCTTTGACGAGAACGCTTCGTAGCGTGCCCTGTGCCTGCGAGGTGATCCGGATCATGCCCTGGTCGGGTACGAGAAATCCGGCGACCGTTGTCTTGCGCGCATAAGTGGCGGTCGCTGCGAATGTCGCTGCGGCGAATACGATTCCGGACAGCAACAGACCAAGCGTTTTCAATGACAGCGGCGAGGCCAGAAAAACCTGACCCTCCAGCCGCTGGGTGGCGTGCTCGACGGCTTCGCGGCGGAACAGATCACTCATCGCAGCGCCTCGTTGGTCCCAAATTCAGTCGGGTCGCCTGGTTCCGCCAACGGGGAAGCGGCTTCGTCCCAGGACTCTGCCAGATGCTCGAGCACATCCGCTGTGACTTGCGACACAGAACAGCAGACGGTGCCGTCATCGCTCCACGTCAGGGCCGAATAGCGGTTGCGCTGGCCGCGGATCGCCAACGGCACCCCGTCGGTTTCAGGAAACATGAAGATCGAAATCAGCCGACCGTCCCGTTCGTAGACGCATGTGCCGACGGTCCGGTCGCCGACATAGTCCAGCCGCGCACCGCGCAAGTGATAGCTCCAAGGGGCGATGTCCCGAACCTTGGCGGCATGACCGGACTGGCGCCTGAGCCAGTCTTCCACGTCCGCAATATCCGACGATGCGAATTCAATCGCGGAGCCGTCGATGTCCGCGCGAACATGCGCGGCGATCACCTGCTTGATCTCCGAGAACTCGACGTGAACCGGGCTGTGAACGCCGGGCCGACTGACGACGGCCACCGTCAGAGCGTTCGATGGATGAATCTGGCAGGCCAGTCGCACATTGGGCGGCGCGTCGATCGCGCCAAGCGTCGCCGCCTCGACGCCGGCCGGAGGAGAAAGCGAGGCCAATCCCGTTTCGATGCGAACGCGGCAGGTCGAGCAGCGGCCACGTCCCCCGCAAAGCGACGCATGGGGAACGCCGGCCGACCGGCTGATCTCCAGCAGCGTCATGCCGGGCGTGAACTCGACAGCCGGTCCATCGAGATAGCTGATCCTGGCCGGTCCGCGCTTCGCGGTTTCGCGTTGGTAGCGCAGGAATGCGATGCCGATGGCCGCGGCGGCCAGCGCGCCGAATCCCCATCGGACGATATCGCGCAGGGTTGCCATCGTCGCTGCATCCGCAGCATTCGGCCAATGCGTTCGCGCTTTCAACGCGGAAAAGGCAGCGGGGTCCGACATGATGTCGGTCGCGCGCATCCCGGCGACCGCGAATCCGGTGAGCGCAAGTACGGGCAGCAGCACGGCTACGATCAGCAGGAACGGGGCGAACCGGCTGTAGGACTCCGACAGCCGCAGCCAGTAGTGAATGCCAATGCAGCCGTGGACCCACACCAGCACCAGCAATGAGCTTTGCAGAGCCGCACTGTCCGGCCAGAGCCGCATCAGTTCGTAGAGATAGATGTCGTTGGCGCCAAACACCGCGTGCGCCACGCGGGTGTTGACGATGTGCGGAAACAACAGAAACGGAATCGACAGGCCGATGGCGATCTGCAGCGCCTCCCACACCGGCATCCGCCAGGTCTCGCGCCGGCTCAGCTTGTAAAGCCCGAGCGCAACATGGGTCACCAGTGCCAGCAAGAGAATGATAGACACCGGCCAGGATCGGGTCACCGCCGTGCGCAATTCCTGCACGCGATGCATGGCCTCGAGGCTGACAAGCCCGACGGCATGATTGCTGAAGTGCGTGGCTGCGAAGGCCATCAGCGTCAGACCCGACGCCAGCCTCAATCGCTGCAATCCGCTGCCACGCAAATAGATATGCATCGGCCCCTCACCGCGCTCCGCTTGATGGCCGCCCCAAGGGGCCGTCAATCCTGACCTACGCGGTCCAGACAACGCCGTGTGTGATCCACCGCACGCGTCAGAGTTTTGTCGGGGAAACCAGATAGAGGTTCACGCAGATGGACGTCGCTAGAGAAAACTCTGCGGGTCGACGTCGACTTCCAGCTTGAGATTGCCCTTTGTCTTCGGCCCAGCAGCGAGCCAGTCGCGCAGATAGCCGGACAGATCCACGCCCCGCGCCGACTTCACAAGGAGGCGGAAGCGATAGCGGCCCTTGATGACCGCCAACGGCGCTTCCGCCGGCCCAAGCACCTGAATGCTCTCATCGATCGGCGCCACTTTGGCCAGGTGGCGCGCGAAACCTTCCGCGGTCGGGCGGTCGCCGGCGGACACGATCAGGCTCGCCAGCCGGCCGAACGGCGGGTAACCCGCGCGCTCGCGCTGATCGATCTCGCTGGCATAGAACGCCTCGCGGTCGCTGGCGACCAGCGCCCGCATCACCGGGTGCTCCGGCTGGTGGGTCTGCAGATATCCGATGCCATGGCCCTGCTCGCGACCGGCGCGCCCGATCACCTGATTGAGCAACTGGAACGTCCGCTCCGCCGCGCGCGGATCGCCGTTGCCGAGCCCGAGGTCGGCATCGACCACACCGACAAGATTCAGGCGCGGAAAGTGATGGCCCTTCGCCACCAGTTGCGTGCCGATGATGATGTCGACGCGACCTTCAGCGATGTCGTTCAGCTCGGACCGCATAGTTTCGACCGACGTCACGAGATCGCTCGACAGCACCATAGTACGCGCTTCGGGAAACAGCGCAGCCGCCTCCTCCTGCAGACGTTCGACGCCAGGTCCCACGGCGACAAGCGATTCCTCCGCCGCGCAATGCGGGCATTGTTGCGGACGCGGCATCGAGAAGCCGCAGTGATGGCATACGAGCCGTTGCCGGAAGCGATGGTCCACCAGCCACGCGTCGCAGATCGTACAGGCGAAGCGATGGCCGCAGGCGCGGCACAGCGTCAGCGGTGCGTAGCCGCGGCGATTGAGAAATAAAAGCGCCTGCTCGCGCCGCTCGATGGCGGTGCGGATCTCGCCGGCGAGCCGCGGTGAGATGAAGCGGCCGCGCATCGGCCCCTCTCGCCGCAGATCGATCGCCTCGATCTGCGGCATGTGCTGGCCGCCGAACCGCGACGTCAGCGCGACGCGCTGGTAGCGCCCCTTGCGCGCGTTGACCTCGCTCTCGACCGAGGGCGTCGCCGACGCAAGCACGATCGGAATTTTTGCGATATGCGCGCGCACCACGGCCATGTCGCGGGCGTGATAGTGAGCGCCCTCGTCCTGCTTGTAGGCCTGGTCGTGTTCTTCATCGACGATGATCAGTCCAAGATCAGCGTAAGGCAGAAACAGTGCCGACCGCGCCCCGACGACGACCCGCGCCGTACCGGACGACAGCGCGGCCCAGTTACGCGCGCGGGTGCGCGGTGTCAGTTCGGAATGCCATTCCAGCGGCCGTTCGCCGAAACGTGCCGCGAAGCGATCGCGGAACTGCCCGGTGAGTGCGATCTCCGGCATGAGGATCAACGCCTGTTTGCCGCGTCGGATGGTTTCGGCCACCGCCTCGAAATAGACTTCCGTCTTGCCCGACCCTGTGACGCCATCGAGCAATGCAACATGAAACGTTCCGTTCGATGCGAGCGCGCGCATGGCATCCACGGCCGCACGCTGCGAACGGGAGAAGTCCGGAACCGCGAAATCGGGATCGGGCGGCGGAGGCGGCGGCGGTGGCGGCATCGGCTCGACGGCCAGCGTGCCCTCGTCGACCAGCCCATCGACGACGCCGGCGCTGACCCCCGCCTCTTTCGCAGCGTCGGATTTCCCATGCAGCAAGCCGTCCGAGAGCACCTCGATCAGCCGCCGCCGCGCCGGGGTCATTCTTTGCGGCGCCGCGCCGACCAGACGAACGCCGGGCCGCACCCGCTCCGGCCCAAGGTGCTCGCCCATGCGCAACGTCATGCGCATCACCATGCCGCGTGCGGATAGTGTGTAGTTCGCGACCCAGTCGACCAACGTGCGCAATTCCTCGCGCAGCGGCGGCACGTCGAGTTTTTCGCCAATGTCCTTCAGACGATTGTGCAGGCGCGGATCTGGCGTTGGGTTCTCGGCCCAGACCACGGCGATGACCTCGCGCGCGCCCAGCGGCACCGTCACCACATCGCCGGGCGCAATCTCCATCCCGCGCGGCACCCGGTAGGAATAGGTCTGGTTGATGGCAACGGGAACCAGCACGTCGACGACGCGCGTCGCCGATGACGATGAAGGCATGCTGTTGCGCGTGACGTGATCCATCCGGAGAATCGTGCTCGATCGGGAGTGGCGGCTAACTTAGGAGGCCGGGCGACCGGAGGCCAGCCGCCGGCCGGAAAGTTAGCGAACGATAAACGATAGCGGTGCGATATATTTGCCGGAATCCACGCGCCCGATACGAATCATGGTCAAGCCCGCGCCAGAACCATTTCCCGATCTTGCCTGCGCGGCCCCGGATGTGGGGCAGCAAATGGCGCGATGGCTGGCGCATCTGCGCGCCGAGCGCCGTTTGTCACCCAAGACGCTCGAGGCCTATGCCCGCGATGTCCGGCAATGCCTGGCATTTCTCAGTGAGCACTGGGGTGGACTGGTGACGCTGAAGCGCTTTGCCGCCCTTGAAGCCACCGACGTCAGGGCCTTCATGGCCGCCCGCCGCAACGACGACATCGGCGGTCGATCGCTGATGCGGGCGCTGGCGGGCCTTCGCTCGTTCGCGCGATTCCTGGAACAGGAAGGGTTAGGCAAGGTCGGCGCGCTCGGCGCGATCCGCGCGCCGAAGGTCGGCAAGAGCCTGCCGAAGCCGATCCACATGAGTGCGGCGAAGCGCTTTGCCGATGCGGCTGAACGGGCCGGCGAAGACCGCGAACCCTGGATCTGGGCGCGCGATGCCGCCGTCATGGCCTTGCTATACGGCTCGGGCTTACGCATTTCCGAAGCGCTTGGGCTGAAACGCCGCGATGTACCGCTGCCCGGTGCCGGTGACGTCCTCGTTGTCACCGGCAAAGGCAACAAGACCCGGATGGTGCCGGTGCTGCAGAACGTGCTCGCACTGGTTCAGGACTATGTGACGCAATGCCCGCATCCCTTGCCCCCGGAAGGGCCGATCTTCGTCGGCGCCCGCGGCGGACCACTCAGTCCGCGGATCATCCAGCTCACCATGGAGCGGCTGCGCGGGGCGCTCGGCCTGCCCGACAGCGCGACACCCCATGCGCTGCGCCATTCCTTCGCCACCCATCTGTTGAGCCGGGGCGGCGACCTGCGCGCGATCCAGGAACTGCTCGGACACGCCTCGCTGTCGACCACGCAGGTCTATACCGGCATCGACAGCGAGCGGCTGTTCGAGATCTACAAGACCGCCCATCCCCGCGCCTGACGCCGCAAAACAACACCACACAGATTTTCCGACGGCACCCGCTCCCGATACCGGCTGACCTCTTGCGCGGCAAAAGCCGCCGGTCAATCGTTGCGCCGGTCCAACCATCAGGGGAGCCATCCATGAGCGCGCACGAGAGTATGGAGCATGCCGAGCATGCGAACCATGCTTCGGGAGAGAACAAGAAGATCGCACTCTTGATCGCGGTCATCGCCCTCTGCCTGGCGCTATCGGAGACGCTGGGCAAGGGCGCGCAGACCGAATCCATCAGCAAGAATGTGGAGTCATCCAACCTCTGGGCCTTCTTCCAGGCCAAGAGCATCCGCCGCACGACGGTCCAGACCCAGGCCGATCAGGCCAAGCTCAGCCTGCGGCTGGCGACCGACGACGCGACCAAGGCGGCGCTGCAGAAGCAAATCGACGACTGGCAGAAGACGGCGGCGCGCTATCGTTCCGAACCCAACACCGGCGAAGGCCAGGACCAGCTTGCCGAGCGCGCCAAGCACGCCGAACATCAACGCGACCTCGCGATGGCGAAGTATCATCACTTCGAACTGGCGTCGGCAGCGTTCCAGATCGCGATCGTGCTGGCGTCGGCCACCATCATCACCGGCATGATCGTGCTGGCCTGGATCTCTGGGTTACTGGCGCTGGCCGGGGTCGGGTTCACCGCGATCGGGATCTTCGCGCCGCACGCCTTGCATCTGATGGGACACTGACGGGAAGCGTGAGACGCACTAGTTCGTGTCTCCACGCGAACCGCCGACCACAAGGTCGTCGCGGTGAATCATCTCGGCGCGGCCACTGACGCCGAGAATCTGCGCCGCATCGGACGACGAATGTCCCTTGATCCTGTCGGCATCGTCGGCGTCGTAAGCCACGAGGCCGCGCCCGATCTCGTGCGTATCGGGACCACGCACCACAACCGCATCGCCGCGCGCGAACGATCCGTCGACCCGGATCACGCCGGCCGGCAGCAGGCTTTTCCCCTGGCGCAAGGCCGCCACCGCGCCGGCATCGATAGTCAACGTCCCCTTCGGCTCCAGCGAGCCCGCGATCCAGCGCTTCCGCGCGGTGACGGGATTGGCCGGCGTCAGGAACCAGGTGCAGCGCCCGCCATCGATGATTGCCTGCAGCGGATGCTCGATCTTGCCGGACGCGATCAGCATATGCGTGCCTGACGTGGTCGCGATCTTCGCAGCCTCGATCTTGGTCTGCATGCCGCCGCGCGACAACTCCGACGCGGCGCTGCCCGCCATCGCCTCGATGTCGGCGGTGACGCTCTTGACCACCGGAATCAGTTTCGCGTCGGGCTTGAGGTGCGGCGGCGCGTCATAGAGCCCGTCGATATCCGACAGCAGGATCAAGAGATCGGCGCTCGCCATGGTGGCGACGCGCGCGGCGAGGCGATCGTTATCGCCATACCGAATTTCATTGGTGGCGACGGTGTCATTCTCGTTGATGACGGGCACCGCGCGCCAGTCGAGCAGCTTTGCGATGGTCGAGCGCGCGTTGAGGTAACGGCGGCGCTCCTCGGTATCCTGCAGCGTCACCAGAATCTGTCCAGCGCCAATGCCGTGATCGCCGAGCACCTCCGACCAGATGCGCGCCAATGCGATCTGCCCGACCGCAGCGGCGGCCTGACTTTCCTCGAGCTTGAGAGGACCGCGCGGCAACTTCAGGCGGCTGCGGCCGAGCGCGATCGAGCCCGACGACACGATCAGCACGTCACGGCCATCGCGGTGCAGCTTGGCGATATCGTCGACCAGCGCCGACAGCCACGCCGCGCGCACCTCCCCGGCCGCCGAATCGATCAGCAGCGACGAGCCGACCTTGACGACGATGCGGCGGAATTTCTTGAGTTGCGGGCGGGTGACGGCCATTTGCGCCTGTTGTGCAGCAGGACGTTCGCGGGTGCAAGATGGCGTGATGTATAGTGTCTGTTGGCCTTAACGCCCTCTTCCACCGGCGACCGGCATAGCCGAGCTTGGAAGGGCTCGCGCTCCCTATCGCGACGGATCGATGATGATCTTGGTATGACGCTCGGGATTGGCCAAATCGGTGAAGGCCTGCGCCACGCCGTCGAGGCCGACGGTCGCGGTCACCATGGCTGCCGCATCGACCTCGCCTTCCGCGATCAGGCGCAGGGCATAGGCATATTCGTCCGGCGTGTAGGCGTAGACGAATTGCACCGAGAGCTCTTTCAGGATGCCGAGCAGCGGCTCGGAGCGGTCGTTCTCCATGCAGACGCCGACCACCACGACGCGGGCATCGCGTGGCGCGCCCTCGAACACCTGCTGCAGCAGGCCGGGAACGCCGACGCATTCGAAGATCAGCGCGGGCTTCAGCGGCGGCAGGAACGCCTGGAACGGCGGCCGCGCCGCCTTCTGTTCCGGCGTCATCTCGGCGTGCTGCGCCCATGCCGTGAACGGCTGCGTCTTGGCAGGATCCACCACGATGTCCGCGCCCATCTTCGCCGCGAGATCACGGCGCGCCGGCGAATAGTCCGACGCCACGATCGGATGCAGGCCTTTCATCTTCAGCGCCGCGATCACAGCGAGACCGACCGGGCCGCACCCGATCACCAGCGGCACCTCGTCGCCGCGAATGTTCGCCTTGGCGACGGCATGGATGCCGACCGCCAACGGTTCGGTAAGCGCCGCGTGGTCGGATGCAAGCCCGTTCGGCACCTCGATCATGAGCGGCTCGCTCAAGACCATGCGCTCGGCATAACCACCGGTGGCGTCGTTGGAGATGCCGATGCCTTGCGGGCCGTTCGCGCCGAGCAGCACCGGGATCGAGCACACCCGTGTACCCGGCTTGAAGCGCTTCTGCGTCGAAGGGCCGTAGTCGATCACCTCGCAGCAGAATTCGTGGCCGAGCACCACGTCGCGCGTGATATCCATCGGCTTGCGGCTTGGAAAATGCTTCACGATGTCGGCCATTCGTCCGGCATGTTTGCGAATGTGCAAATCCGAGCCGCAGATACCGCAGGCCAGCGTCTTCACCAGCACCTGCCCGGCTGCGGGGACCGGGTCGGGAATCGTATCGGCGACGATATTGCCGTTGCGGAAGATGGCGGCACGCATGGAGACTCTCCCTGATCAGGCCCGAATTTTCCTGCTCGACTCGCTCTCTGATAATGCCACGCGGCAGAATTGCGCGGCGGTGGCGATGACCTCGCCGATCGGCTGCTGATAGTCCTGGGCAACCCAACGCTGCGCAATGCTGATCACCGCACCCATGGCGCCGATTTCAGCCAGCGACATCGGCGCTTTGGCGGCAAATTTGGCATCGGCGCCGTCCGCCGCGCGCGGCAGCAGCACACTGCTCATACGGTTCATCGCATCCATCTGCACCGCATCGACGGCCGCTCCGATGCCGTGCATCTCCAGCAGGAACACACGCGCCGGCTGCGGGTTCTCCTGCAGCCGTGTGAAATAGAGTGTGAGAACGCTGGCCGTCCGCGCCGCGCCGCGCGCCGCGTCACCTGCCGCCATCATCTCGGCATGCAGCCGTTCGGTGACGTCAATGTATGCCGCGATCAGCAGCACCTCGCTGTTAGCGAAGGATTCGTAGAAATAGCGCTCGGTCAGTTCGGCGGCGGCACACACGGTCTTGACCGTCGCGTTGCGGTAGCCGACCTCGCCATAGACCTTTATCGCGGCCTCGATCAGACGAGCGCGACGCTCGGTGCGACGTTCCTCGGCGCTCAGTCCACCGTAAAGGCGCGATTTTTTGACGGCAACGGCCATAGGCGAAATATTGACACGGCAAATTGTCAGATGCAAGATGTCTGACAATAGATATTGTCAGATCAGGCAAGCGCTTGAAGCGGAAACGCTCGTCATTGCGAGGAGCGTTAACCGATTGTGGCTCGGGAGATTACGAATGCCGGTCCCTCATTTCGACGTGCTCATCGTCGGCGCCGGCCTGTCCGGCATCGGCGCTGGCTATCACCTGCAGACCAAATGCCCGGATCGCACCTTCGCGATCCTCGAAGGACGCGACGCCATCGGCGGCACCTGGGACCTGTTCCGCTATCCCGGCATCCGTTCCGATTCCGACATGTACACGCTCGGCTATTCGTTCCGGCCATGGACCTCGCCGAAGGCGATCGCAGACGGCACTTCGATCCTTGACTACGTGCGCGACACCGCGCGCAGCAACGGCATCGACAAGAAGATTCGTTTCAATCACCGCGTCGTCAGCGCGAGTTGGTCGTCGAGCGATGCTCTATGGACCGTGGAGGCCAATCACAACGGCGAGACTGTCCACTACACCTGCAATTTCCTGTTCATGTGTAGCGGCTACTACAAATACGAAAAGGGCCACACGCCCGACTTTCCCGGCATCGCGAACTTCGCAGGCCGCGTCGTGCATCCGCAGAAGTGGCCCGAAGATCTCGATTATGCCAGAAAAAAAGTCGTCGTGATCGGCAGCGGCGCGACCGCCGTGACGCTGGTGCCGGAAATGGCCAAGACCGCCGCGCATGTCACCATGCTGCAGCGCTCGCCGACCTATGTGGTAGCGCGGCCCGATGAAGATGCGATCGCCAACTGGCTGCGCGCCAGACTCCCGGCGAAGCTCGCCTACGGCATCACGCGCTGGAAGAACGTGCTGCGCGGCATGTATTTCTATCGTCTCTGCAAGCGTCAGCCCGAGCGCGTGAAGAACCTGATCCTCGGTGGCGTGCGCCATGCGCTTGGGCCCGACTACGATCTGGCCACGCATTTCACACCGCGCTACAAGCCATGGGACCAGCGGTTGTGCCTTGTGCCGAACGGTGATCTGTTCCGCTCGATCAAGAGCGGACAATCTTCCGTCGTCACCGACACGATCACGACGTTCACGCCTGATGGGATCGAACTCGCGTCGGGCGAAACGCTCAAGGCGGATATCATCGTCACCGCGACTGGCCTCGATCTGCAGGTGCTCGGCGGGCTTGAAGTGTTCGTCGATGGCGCGCGCGTCGATTTCGCAAAAACCATGAGCTACAAGGGCTTGATGTATTCCGGCGTGCCGAATCTTGCGTCCGCCACCGGCTACACCAATGCGTCGTGGACGCTGAAGTGCGACCTGACCTGCGAGTATGTCTGCCGTCTGCTCAACACAATGAAAGCCAAGGGCTACGACCAGTGCGTGCCGCGCCGCGATCCCGGCGTTACCGAAATGCCGTGGCTCGATTTCTCGTCGGGCTACGTGCAGCGTTCGGTCGACAAGTTTCCGCGTCAAGGTTCGAAGCGGCCGTGGCGGCTGTACCAGAACTACGCGCTCGACATCCTGACGCTCCGGTTCGGCCGGGTAAAGGACGACGCGATGGAGTTTTCGCGCAAGGGCGCGAAGTCGGTGATCGCGAGCAACGCGACGCAATCCAGCGCGGCGTGAGCGTCCGAATTCAGTAAACCGTCATTCCGGGGGCGAGTGAAACGAGCGAGCCCGGAATCCATAACCACCACAGTGAGTATGGATTCCGGAAAGCCGCTACGCGGCTTCCGGAATGACAAGATATATGAACGTAACCATTACGGCGCCCAGGGTTTGGCCTGCGCCACCGGCGTTTCGGTTTCCTGTTCGATTGCCGCGCTCTTGGCCTTGTCCGACACCGGTGCCTCATCGATCACGGCGACCAGCGCCCGCAGCGCTTCCGGGATACCTTCGCCGGTGATGCCCGAGAGCAGCAGCGGCGTCTTCTTCGCGGCGCGCTTGAGGCGGTCGCGCTGCTTCTTCAACTCGTCCGGCGCAACCGCGTCGATCTTGTTGAGCGCGACGATCTCGATCTTCTCCGCGAGCGTCTCGGCATAGGCTTCGAGTTCGCCGCGGACTGTCTTGTAGGCCTTGCCGGCGTGTTCGGAGGTGGCATCGACCAGATGCAGCAGCACACGGCATCGCTCGACATGGCCGAGAAAACGATCGCCGAGCCCCGCGCCCTCATGCGCGCCCTCGATCAGGCCGGGAATATCCGCCAACACGAATTCGCGGCCATCCGCATTCACCACGCCGAGCTGCGGATGCAGCGTCGTGAACGGATAGTCCGCGATCTTCGGCTTAGCCGCGCTGACCTTGGAAAGGAACGTCGACTTGCCGGCGTTGGGTAATCCGACGAGGCCTGCATCGGCGATAAGTTTCAGCCGCAGCCAGATCCAGCGCTCCTCGCCGGGCTGACCGGGATTGGCGTTGCGCGGGGCACGGTTGGTGGACGACTTGAAGTGCGCGTTGCCGAAGCCGCCGTTGCCGCCTTCCGCCAGCACGAAGCGCTCGCCGAGCCGGGTGAAATCATGGATCAGCGTCTCGCGATCCTCGTCGATGATCTGGGTGCCCACCGGCACCTTGAGCACGATGTCCTTGCCGTTGGCGCCGTGGCGGTCCGAGCCCATGCCGTTGGTGCCCTTCGGCGCCTTGAAGTGCTGCTGGTAGCGGTAGTCGATCAGGGTGTTGAGGCCGTCGGCGACCTCGACGATCACATCGCCACCGCGGCCGCCATTGCCGCCGGAGGGGCCGCCGAACTCGATGAACTTCTCGCGGCGGAACGCCACGCAGCCGTTCCCGCCGTCGCCGGAGCGGATGTAGACCTTGGCTTCATCGAGGAATTTCATGGCGGAGTGGTAGCTCAGGGTCTCTCAGGCGGCAACCGTCAACCCGAATCTGCCGCGCAAAGCGGCCGTTTTCAGGGCTTCGAGAGACTAAGCCCCGGATTGACGCCGAGATCCTGGGCACCTGCCACATCGATCAGCCCCTGCGCGACGAGGGTGCGATGGAAGCGGCGCTTCCGCTCCGACGGCGCGGCAAAATACGCTTCGCCGCACTGGTCAAGCAGGCTGGCGCGGGTCGCAAAGACCTCATCCAGCGGCAGCCCCGCCGCTTGCAGGGCGACGGTTCCGAGAAACGCGATGTCGAGCGCACGGCTAGGCCCCGCCGCCAGTCGATCGGCGGCACCGTTCAGAGCCTCGATGGCATAGAAGGTGCGGAACTGGCGCCGCGCGTCGGGCGGGCGTGCGAGCTTCGCCTCGATCCGCCGTGTCATCACCGGCTGATGATCGCCGTAGTGAACGATCAGCATGGGGCGGCCTGGGAAACGCGCGGCAAGCTCGGCCTTGAGTCGGGCCCAGGTCGCCGCGGTCTCCGACAGCCGTGCGTAATATTCGGCGTAACTGGGATCGGAAAGATTGGCCAATGCGAATGCGCGTTCGGGCTCGTATTGTCCGGGCGCGACCAGCCGCCGGGTATGCGGACCATGATTGAAATTGGTCAGCACGGAGAGAAAGCGCGGCGCAGGATCTTCAGCGATCCGCCTTGCATGAGCGCCGATAGCGGCCGGCAGAAACACCGCATCGGAATGCGTCGTCTCGAACGTGTCGACATCGAACGGCGCGGGAAAATCATCGGTAAAGATGCGGTCGCCGATCCCGATCCCTCGGTAAAACGCATCGTAATTGAGAAAGCTGCGGCGGCAGCTCGACGCCAGCGACGTTTTGTAGCCGAGCGTCGTGAGCCAGTTGGGCAGGCTGTGATGAAAGCGGCCGACGCCGCGCTTGAACAGATAATACGCGTTGGAGCCAAAACTTGCGCTCGACAAACCGGTCAGCAGACTGAATTCCGACTGCCACGATCCGCCGCCGAAGATATCGACGTTGAGCGATCCATAAGAGCCATATTCCGGTGACAGAAAGGCTTCGACGCCAGACCCGATGGAAAGTCCGTATAGGCGCGGGTCAAACACCGACTCGTGCTGGATGACGATGATGTCGGGATAGTGCTGCGCGCGCGCCGCGACCGCCGGCATCAATGGTAGTCGCTCATTTGCGATATCGCTGAGCGCGAGACCACCGAGATGCCGCCAGGATCGCAGATCGAGCAGCGAGGCAATGAACGCCGAGAAAAAACAGCGACGCTCCGCAGCGATCGGCCGGAACGCGGCCGCACCGCCGTTCACACGATAAGCTCCGAACAGACCCACAGCAGCGACAATGAAGATAGCGGCCTGCCATTCGACATGAATCGGCGCGCCCTGCACATAGAGCAGCGCAATGACGGCACCACCTGCCAGCGCGACGCCGCCCGCGAAGACCGCCAGCACCGCCAGCGGATACTGCACGATGAAGAAGGGAGCGGTACCCGCGAAGAGCAGCGGCAGATCGGTCGCGATCAGTTTCAGGCCGCTGTGAGCATATTTGACCAACGACGCGCCGACGACCGCGGCGGTCAGCATCGATGCCAGCAGGATGGCTCTCGTCGCGTCGTCAACAATAAGCAGCAGGACCGCCGTAACGAAGCATAGTCCGGCCGTTGCGAACGCCAGGTGCTGCGTGCTGCGTTCCGCCCACCAGATCACGGCGGCGGCAAGAGCTATAACCAGAATCAATGTCATCGCGGCAAATCCGGGGCGGCGATCGTCTATGCGATCACCGGAACGTACCAAGGCACCCGATGGCCAGCACCTTGTCAATTCTCCGGAAGGCGGTCAGTCGAACACGATCCCGATCACGTCTTCGCAGCAACGGCATTGCGCCGCCGGATCAGGAATTTCTGGAGGCCTTCGAGCACCAGCTCCCTGCGCTGATTGTGTACGGTGGAGCGCAGCGCCACCACGCCGGTCGAACGGCCGGGAACGAGTTCAGTCACCTCCAGCGCGGGATAGATGGTATCCCCGGCGTAGACGGGCTTGAGGAACTTGCTGGACTGCTCGAGAAAGCCGACCAGCGACTCCTCGACCACATAAGGAAACAGCCCTGCGCCGGGCGCGGTGTGCACCAGCGTCTGGAAACCATGCGCCAGCAGATGCGGCATGCCGCGGGCGCGGCAGTATTCGACATCATAGTGGATCGGATGGGTATCGCCGCTCGCGGTCTGAAACGCCGCGAACACCGCTTCGGTCATGGTGCGGCTGGGGATCACAAAGCGCTCGCCGAGGATAAAATCCTCAAACCAGCGCTGCTCCGGCACCATGCGGTGCTGCGTCGGGTCAAAGTCTGTCATGAGGGATATATCCCGTCATTCCAGACGCCGCGCAAGCGGCGATCCGGAAAGCGATGCGACAACAATGCCGCCATGCGCGGGCTTGTCCCGGGCATGAACGTCGTTAAAACGGGACGGGTAAGAAAACGTGGATGGCCGGGAACAAACCCCGCGCCTTGACGGCACGAAAACAGCGCTGCGCCCATGACGCTCCTCGCCAAACTCTCCCCGTCCTCCGATACGCGCTCCGCGCGGCTGCCCGGCGTCGCGCTGATGCTGCTCGGCGTGTGGATGTTCTCGTTCGGTGATGCGCTCGGCAAATATATCGTCGGCACCTATTCGCTTGGACAACTGTTGTGGCTACGCGCCTGCGCCTCGTTCGTGCTGCTGGCGCCGCTGATCTGGCAGCATCGCCATGACTTCCTGCGGCTGGAACGGCCGTGGCTGCAGTTCCTGCGCGTCATTCTCTCGACACTCGAAGTTGCCTCGTTCTTCCTCGCGGCGGGCTACCTGCCGCTCGCCGACGTCATCACCTACTATCTCGCCTGCCCGATCTTCGTCACCGCGCTATCGGCGATCGTGCTGCGCGAGCAGGTAGGCTGGCGGCGCTGGAGCGCCATTCTCGTCGGTTTCTGCGGCGTATTGATCGCATTGCAACCTTCGGCCCAGACGGTGAGTTGGCCGGCGCTGATCGCGCTCGGCGGCAGCACCTCGTTCGCAATCCTGATGCTGATCACGCGTTCGTTGCGTGCGACACCCGACATCGTGCTGGCATCGTCGCAATTCCTCGGCACATTCGCGTTCGGCGCGGTGCTGGCGCCGATCGGCTGGGTGACACCGACACCGGCGAGTCTCGGCCTGTTCGCCGCCGCAGGCCTCGTCTCGGTCTGCGCGCTGCTCTGCGTCAATCGCTCGCTGAAACTCGCGCCCGCCTCGGTCGTCGTACCCTATCAGTATTCGATGATCGTGTGGGCGGTTGCGTTCGGCTACGTCGTGTTCGGCGACGTGCCCTCATGGGCGACGATCGCGGGTGCTGCGATCATCATCGCCGCCGGGCTCTACATCTTCGTTCGTGAGCAGCGCCTCGGGCACGATGATGCGGCGGTGAACCCGCCGGCGTAGATGGCGGTCGTCATTGCCGGGCTTGATTCATGCATGGCAGTCGTGCAGGTAGCCGCGCCTGTCCGCGCCTTGACGCACAAAATCCGATACGTTACAGGGCGCGCATCGAAAGCAGCTTCTGCATTTCCGTAAGCGTTAACGTCACTCAACGCGCCACTCCACGCTGCGGGCTGCTGCCCGGGCTGGATACGAAAGGCGCGCATGTGACCGCAATTACTTCTCCTTCCATCGACGATGCGGCAACCCGCTCCGCCCTGTCCGGCCTTGCGCCGTTGGTTGCCATCATCCTTCTGAGCTTCTCGTCGATCGGCGCACCGCTGCCGGTGATCTCGCTCTACGTCCACAACGAACTCGGATTCGACGCCTTCACCGTAGGCCTCGTGATCGGGCTGCAGTCGGTCGTCACGGTTCTAACGCGACACTGGGCCGGCACGATCGCCGATCACCACGGCCCGAAAGCCGCCGCGCTGGCTGGCGTGCCGCTGACCGCGGCAGCCGGAATCTTCTATCTCGCTTCGGCCTGGCTACCGGGCGCACCGCTGCATCGCCTTGCGGTTCTGCTGCTCGGCCGCATCGTGCTCGGCTTCGGCGAAAGCCTGTTTCTTACGGGCACCATGACCTGGGGAATCGGCCGTATCGGAGCGGCACGCACCGGCCGGGTCATGGCGTGGCAGGGCATCGCAATCTACGCCGCATTCGGTCTCGGCGCGCCGATCGGACTCGTGATCTATCGTATGCTGGGCTTTGCCGGGGTCGGCGTGCTGACGGTGGCTCTACCGCTGCTGGCGCTGGTTATCGTGTGGCTGCTGCCGGCTGTGCCTGCGCCGGGCGGCGACCGCGCTCCCTTCTACAAGGTCATCAGCCTGATCTGGCGGCCGGGCACGATCCTGATGCTGGCGACCGTCCCCTTCGCGGCAATGGCGGCGTTCTTGCCGCTCGACTATGCAGCGCATGGCTGGGCCCAGGCAGGACTCGCCATGACCGCGTTCGGCATCGTCTACATTGTCGTACGGCTGGTCGGCTCGCACTGGCCCGACACGCATGGCGCCGTACTGATCGTTGGCATCTCACTTGCGATCGAAACCGTCGGACAAGTGCTGTTGTGGCTCGCACCGCAGCCATGGATTGCGATCGCAGGTGCGGCGCTGACCGGAGCCGGCTTCTCGCTGGTATTTCCGGCGATGGGCGTGATCGCAACCCGGCAAGTATCGGCTTCGCAACGCGGCCGCGCGGTCGGCAACTTCGTCGCCTTCTTCGATATCGCGATTGGATTGACAGGACCGATCGTCGGCTTGCTCACCGGCGCATTTGGCTACGACGTCGCGTTCCTGATCGGCGCGATTGCGACCGTAGGCGCGGCCCTGCTGCTGCCCGCGGTGGGGCGATTGAAGACAGCGTAAGGAACGTCTCTCACCCTCCCCTTCAAGGGAGGGTGAGCAGCGTCATCGCTCGCGCCGCGCAGCATTGCTCCAGTGCTTCAGCGACGACCACACGCCGCGCGACAAACGAAAGCGATCGACAGGCGTCGACGATCCCAGCGCCGTGAAGCGATGCAACTCGACGCCGCTCCACTGGAATCCGCACTTCTCCAGCACATTGCGCGACTTCGGATTGACGACGCGCGCGCCGGACACCATCTGGTCGACCGCAAACTCCTCGAATGTGTAGTCGATCACCGCGCGCGCCGCCTCGGTCGCGAAGCCGCGGCCCCAGTGCTCGACGCCGAACCAGTAGCCGAGTTCCGGCGCATCCGGTTCACTCCAGTCAACGCCAGTGACGCCGACTGGTGTGTGATTGTTCTCGATCAGAAATACGGTCTCGCCGGTGCCGGCGATGGCTTTGACGAAATGAACTGCGTCGTCCTGCGTATAGGGATGCGGCAGGCGGCGCGTCATCAGCGCGATACGGCGGTCGTTGGCGAGATCGGCGATGGCTTTGACATCCGCAAGCGTCGGCTTGCGCAGCGTCAGACGCTCGGTCTCAAGGACGAACGGCCGCGTCTCGCGCAGCAGGGGCGTCGGGGTTGGGATATCCTGCAGCATGGTCGGGCTCCGTGATGCGATTGCAAGAAACGCACAAAGAAAAAGAGGAGGCCGGTTTCCCGCCTCCCCTTTGGAGCCCTTGGTGCTCCGCCGGATCAACAGGGACCGGCGGACGCGATGTCATCCACCGTTTATTCGGCCGCGGCTTCCGTCATCGGGAGTACCGACACGAAAGTGCGGCCGTTGGCTTTCGCACGAAACTCGACGCGACCTTCGACCTTGGCGAACAGAGTGTGGTCCGTGCCCATGCCGACATTAAGGCCGGGATGCCAGGTGGTGCCGCGTTGACGGGCGATAATGTTACCGGGAATCACGCGCTCGCCACCGAACGCCTTGATCCCAAGGCGCTTGCCGGCCGAATCTCGACCGTTACGCGATGAACCGCCTGCTTTTTTGTGAGCCATGGCCCGTCTCCAACTTCGCTTATCTTCTAGATCAATTCCGTGACGAAATCATTCACTTTTAATCACGGAGAGTTTTTAATCGCTCTTACTTTTACTTTTCGCTCTTCGCGGCTTTCTTCGCCGGCGCCTTCTTGGCAGCGGCCTTTTTCGCCGGAGCCTTCTTGGCGGGAGCCTTGGCTGCGGCGGCCTTCTTGGCCGGCGCCTTCTTCTTCGCCGCCTTCGGCGCGTCGGCGTCGTCGCCTTCCGGCTTCGCAACCTTTTCCTTCTTCGGGCGCGGGCCGATTGTCGGCTTGCTGCCGTCCGCAAGGATCTCGGTGATGCGCAGCACCGTGATCTCGTCGCGATATCCGCGCTTGCGCTTCGAATTCTTGCGGCGGCGCTTCTTGAACGAAATTACCTTGGGGCCCCGCTTGTGCTGCAGCACTTCCGCCGCGACCGATGCACCGGCCACCGTCGGCGCACCCAGCACCGGCGTATCGCCGCCGAGCACCAGAACTTCACCAAGCTGCACGATCGTGCCGACGTCGCCGGCGATCTTGCCAATCTCGAGCACATCATCCGGAACGACGCGGTACTGCCGGCCGCCGGTTTTGATGACTGCGAACATCGTTTTATTCCTTCGTGTTCGATCCCGGCCTCGGACATGTCCGGGCCGGCTTTTTGGTCAGTCGTTATGGGTTCAAGTTTCGCGCTATCGAGGGAAATCGCCCGCCGCACGCGCAAAAACAAGCGGCGCTGGGAGTCCCCGCGCCGGTTGCGCGACTTATAGCTGCCCGAGACCGAGAGTCAAGGCAAGGCAGCCCAAAAACAGCCCAATATCAGCTATTTCGGCCTTTTCTCGGCCGATTCGGGCGGTTCAGATCTCCCGCCCCCTGAAACCAACCGGTTCCGAAGCCGTTGGTTCGCGACAGGACCACAGGGCAAGGGCACCTTACATCATGGCGGAAGACACCCTGACGACGTCAGGCATCGGCAAGCACGGCGTTCCGCGGCTGCCGTCGGTGGATATCGACAGCTACAATGTCGAACTGAAGGACGACGACGGATTCCTTGGCGACCGAGCCAGCAAGGGCGCATTCCGCAAGATTCTCGATGGCCTGCGCAAACCGCTGAAAAAGAACGGCGACGATCCGCTCGGCGAGACCCCATCGGACAAAATCGCCAAGGGCTCCCTCGACGAGGCGCTGGTCGGCGACGACATCGAGGCGGCAGCGCTTGTGCATGGCGCGATCGAGGAATTCGCGCAGGAGCTCGCCTATGTGACCGGCCGCTTCCTCAAGACCAAGGCCTGGGCCGACACCGAATGCATCGTGGTCGGCGGCGGCTTTCGCAAGAGCCGGGTCGGCGAGATCGCCATCGCACGCGCCGATCTGATCCTGAAAAGCGACGGCCACAAAATTCATCTCATTCCGATCCGCTTCGATCCCGACGAGGCCGGGCTGATCGGCTGCCTGCATCTCGCACCGTCGTGGATCTTCGAAGCGTTCGACAGCATCCTGGCGGTCGATATCGGCGGCACCAACATCCGCTGCGGCGTGGTCGAGACGCGATGGAAGAAAGCTTCTGACCTCTCCAAGGCGACGGTCTGGAAGTCCGAGCTCTGGCGGCACGCGAACGACGAGCCGACCCGTGAAGGCGCGGTGAAGAAGCTCGTGAAGATGCTGAAGGGCCTTATTTCCGAAGCGGAAAAGGCAAATATGAGACTCGCGCCATTCATTGGCATTTCCTGTCCCGGCGTGATCGACGAGGACGGATCGATCGAGAAAGGCGCGCAAAATCTTCCGGGGAACTGGGAGAGCAGCAAATTCAACCTGCCCGCGTCGCTGATCGAATCGATCCCCGAGATCGGCGGCCACGACACCACCGTGCTGATGCACAATGACGGCGTGGCGCAGGGCCTGAGCGAAATGCCGTCCATGCAGGAGGTCAGCCGCTGGGGCGTGCTGACTATCGGCACCGGCCTCGGCAATGCGCGCTTCACCAACCGCAAGAAGGAAAGAAAGTCGGACGAGAAAAACGGGAAGGATAAGGACAAAAAGGGCAAAGACTGATTCGCGATGCCCCACAGGCTCGTTTTCCATCTTTTGCGAGACTTTGGGCTGGATTCGGCACCGCCGCTGCGGACCACGGTATCATGCCGCGCCCGACGATCCGTACTTCAGTCGATGTCCCGCGCCAGTGTCTCTTTTTTAACCGAGTTACTTCATCCTGTTTTCGATGTGACATGCATCAGAGCTGAATCCCGGCAAGACACAGAAGGTGCCCCGTGATGTTTCGCTTATTCCCGCCGTTGTCACCCGCATCGACACGCGTTCTTCCCCAGTGAGCTTTTGAAGGCATCGCTGCCGGTTCTGCGTGCGCAATTCCCTGCGATTCACGTCAGGGCGGCGCAGCGGTCGTGATGCTTGTTCCAACCGCAAGAGATCGACGAGCTTCCCTATGCGCAAGAATTTTCCGGTTACCGACGCCGAATATCCCGTCTCCGATGAAACGCTGATCGTTTCCAGGACCGACCTCAAGGGGAAGCTCACCTACGTCAATGACGATTTCATCGATGCGGCCGAATTCTCGTCGGAAGAACTGATCGGCAAGCCCCACAATATCGTCCGCCATCCGGAGATGCCGCCGGAAGCATTTGAAAATCTCTGGGATACCCTGAAGGCCGAGAAACCGTGGGTTGGCGCGATCAAAAATCGCCGGAAGCACGGCGGCTTCTACTGGGTGCTGGCAACGGCCTCGCCAATCCGGGAGAACGGACAAGTCTCGGGCTATACCTCGATCCGGACCAAGCTGGCGGCGGACCAGCGCGCGCTGGCGGAGGAAGTCTATGCGGCGATCCGCGAGAAGCGGCCGCATCCATACCGGATCGACGCCGGCATCATCCGCAAGCGATCGATCTTCGATCACTTCGGCATTTTCACGCGCACGATACAGGCGAGACTGACGACGCTGATCGTCATCCAGACCATCTTTTTACTCGCGTGCGGGGTCGTCGGCGCAGCCGTCATGGGTGGAACCTCAGGCCTTCTCGTTGGCCTTCTCGCCAGTGCCGGAATCATTGTCGGTGGATTCGTGGGGCGCCAGACCGTTCTGGCATTTCAGGGTCCCATGCATCATCTGAACGAGACGATGCTGAATCTCGTGCATGACAAGTTCGACAATCGAATCGAAATCAAGCGCGACGACGAGATCGGGGAAGCGTTGCGCCACCTCCAGACCGTGCAGACACTGATTCGTTTCGGCCGGGAGGAGGTTAATTCCACGCAGCGCCGGGCCGACGTCCAGCGCAAGGAAGATATGACGAAAATCGCGGATTCCTTTGAAACCGCGATCGGCGAAATCGTCCAGGCCGTCGCGTCGGCCGCCACGGAACTCGAGGCGTCCGCGACGACGCTGGCGTCGAACGCGGATCATGCCAAGGAATTCGCAGCGCGCGTTGCCAACGGATCGGCCGATGCGTCCTCGAATGTCAATTCGGTTGCATCGGCAACGGAAGAAATGACGGCCTCGGTCCGCGAAATCGGCCAGCAGGTGCAGGAATCCGCAAAAATGGCGGGGGACGCCGTCGATCAGGTCCATTCGGCGGCAGAACGCGTCGGAGCGCTCTCGAATGCGGCGGCTCGCATTGGAGATATCGTCGAAATCATCAACAATATTGCAGGCCAGACCAACCTTTTGGCTCTGAACGCCACAATCGAGGCAGCAAGAGCGGGAGAAGCCGGCCGCGGATTCTCCGTCGTCGCCTCGGAAGTGAAAGCGCTCGCGGAACAGACCGCCAAGGCAACCGGCGAGATCGGTCAGCAGATCAACGGCATCCAGTCCGCAACACAGGAATCCGTCGCGTCGATCAATGAAATCAGGGGATCGATCGAGCGGCTGTCGGGCATATCCTCAACGATTGCATCCGCGATCGAAGAACAGGGAACGACAACTCAGGAAGTTTCCCGGAACGTCCAGCATGCCGCCCAGGGAGCGCAGGAAGTGTCCTCGAACGTGGACAATCTCCAGCGCGGAGCGGCCGAAACAGGAGCAGCATCGTCCCAGGTGCTGTCCGCGGCTCAAACGCTATCGCGCGATAGCGGCCGGCTGAAGCTGGAAGTGAACAAGTTCCTGAATTCCGTCCGGGTCGCATAGCCGGCCGGGGCCGCAACCCAACCCACGGCATCATTCGAGGTCGATTCGGCAGCTCGGAGAGCGGATTCTCCCGCGATCCCGTCCTGTATCGCGTAGTAACCTTGATCAGTGAGGTTAAAATCGGGATTGCGTTGCCGCCGTCATCGCAACCGCTACCGTAAGCGCGTCGCGCTGGTGGCCGGCGAAGCCGCACTTCCCGGTCACATTTCAATAACGCGGCACGGGGCCGCCGGTTTTTACCGCGTCTGGCGGCCCCACCCACGCCCCAACATGAAGCAGGGCGGCGGCACCTACCGCTGGAAGCAGGCTGATCAGGTAAAGCAGCCAGGATCGCCCGTTCCTATGCCTGATGACCGATTTTCCTGACCCACGCGCCTTGTCTGGCTCGGCATCCTCGCCTAGAACACGGCCCGACTCGGGCGCGAACCGCCCGTCTGACACCGCGGAGAGGTGGCAGAGTGGTTGAATGCACCGCACTCGAAATGCGGCATAGGTGCAAGCCTATCGGGGGTTCGAATCCCTCCCTCTCCGCCAATCAGCCGCCGAAAGCCAGTCGCGAACGATCGACGGCAACCATCGCCAACGGCGGCGTCTAGCCGGGCACACTCTCCTCCGGCGTCCAATCCGCGACCCATCTTCCATCGCGGTAAATTTCCTCGCCGACATGAGGGGTGAATTCGACCAGCACCCACCGCCGGGGCACGCCGAGGATGTCGACGCAGGCGTCGACGATGCCCTTCGCAAGCTCGAGCCTGTAATCGTTCGGACGGCCCGCCCGAAATTCCACCAGCACCATGACGATCGGCTCAAGCCCATCTGCGCCAAGATGGAAAAGATTGTCCTCGCCCAACTCGGCGATCCCGACATTCGGCCGCCAAAGCTGCGTCTTCATCACGGACGCATACAAGCGGCACAAACGATCGGCGAGTTCGCGCTTTTGCGACGCTCGATATTTTGCAGGCAGGTCGACATGAAGATAAGGCATCGCTTGGTCCTTTTGCGATTTCGAGCCGCCCGTTCTCGTCGTCGCGTTGAAACGTCAAAATTAGATGATATGTATCATATCAACGGAGCCAGCTCGGCCGCAAGGGCGGCATTGGCAACGCTGCCCAGCATCATTGCGTGTGTCGCTTGTAGCTTACGCCGGCCGCGGCCTTTGCCGCAGCCGCGATAATCGCCTCAGCCGGCGATCAAGCCCGTCGTCCCGCGAGTCGCCGGTTCAGGCCGCGCGAGCCGCGCTTCTCTCGGCTTCGAGCTTGCGCGAGAACAACCAGCGGAAGTAGGTCAGCGGCGCGTCGGCGCCGATCGCAAGCAACTGGTAGTTCGGGTCGGCATCGAACACCTTCTGCTGGGCTTCGATGATGTCCTTGTCCTCGTTGAAGCCTTCTTCCAGCGAGTGGCGCAGCGACAGCGCGATGTTCGGATCGTCGATGTCGAAATCGTGCAGGTAATTCCAGAAGAAGTGGGTGGACGAGCGCGTTTCCGGCGTCATGAACTGCGCGTTGCGATAAGACCGCGTGCCGGGAACGTCGACACCCTTCTCCACACCCTGTCCCGCGGGCGCGAACGTGGTGTCGAGCGTGAAGGTGCCGGGAATCAGCATACGGCCGATATTGCGGCGATCGATCTTGTCGGTTTTGTTCGCGATGACCTTCTTGTGGTAGGGCGGCGGCTCCGCGCCCATGTGCCAGCGCTCGACACGGAAGCCGTCATCCAGCTTCTCGATCGCGACCGGCTTGGTCTTGTAGGCGTATTCCTCGGAGCCGCCGAGCGTGTTGGTGTGCACGAAAGCGAGATGCGCGAAATCGGACAGGTTATCGACGATGAGAAGCCAGTTCGCCTTGTAGTGCATATAGCCGGGCAGACCGCGCCACTTCGGATCGGAGAGCGGGGGATAGTCGAGGATGAGATTCGGATCGGCCTTCTCGGGGTCGCCGGTCCAGATGAAGACCAGATTGTAGCGCTCGACCACGGGATAACTGCGCACGCCGAGCTTGGCCGGGATGATGTCCTGGCCGGGGATCTGGATGCATTTGCCGTCGGAGGCGAACTTCATCCCGTGATACATGCAGCGGATGTCGTCGCCCTCGACGCGGCCCATCGAGAGCGGCGCGGCGCGATGACAGCAGCGATCGTCCAGCGCCACGATCTTTCCGCTTGAACCGCGATACAGCACGATCGGTTTCTCAAGAATGGTGCGTGCCAGCTTCTTGCCGTCGATCAGTTCGTGATTCCAGGCCGCCACGTACCAGGAATTGTAGAGGAAGATTCCGTCGTCGTTCATGTCACCCTCCCGATTTTGGACTTGGTCCAATTTCTAGGTCATTGGCATCATTCGGTGAACGCAATCGGGCTGGACACACTGTTCAACGGGATGGACAATCGCCGAATGGAATGGCGCGATTGGGAGTTGTTTTGCGAAGTGGTCCAGCACGGCGGCTTCACGGCAGCCGCGCGTGTGCTCGGTCATCCCAAATCAAGCCTGAGTGCTGCAGTGCAGCGGCTGGAAAACCAGCTCGGCCTGCGGCTGATCGAGCGGACCACGCGCCACCTCCGGCTGACCGATGCCGGCGACACCATCTACCGGCGGGTCCAGCCGTTGTTCATCGCACTGCATGAGACGAAGACCGAGGCGCTGGCGATGAGCAGCGCCGTCGCCGGTACGCTGCGTATCAAGTCGCCCTATGAGTTCGGCGCACACCATGCGGGACCCGTCGCCTGCGACTTGATGGCGCGCCACCCCGATCTCACCATCCGGATCGATGTGGAGCACGAGATCGTCAATCCGATCGCAGAAAATTACGACATCGTGTTCGCCATGCTGGAAGCCCCGCTGCCTTCGGCCGGGATTGTCATCCGCAGGGTGTTCTCGCTCGAGCGCGGACTATTCGCCGCGCCTGCTTTGCTGGAACGCTACGGCGAACCGCGCACCCTCGACGAACTTGCGCAGTTGCCGCTGCTCGCCGGTCCCAATGACACGGCGTGGGCCATCACACCGCCGGGCGGCAAGGCCGAACATCTCACCGTGGACAAGGCCCGGCTTGTCAGTTCGAACGCGCATATCCGGCTGCAGGCCGCCCTGGCCGGCCACGGCGTGTTGCGGGTCACCGCGAGCTTCACCCGCGCGGCCGTCGAGACAGGCGCGCTCAAACGCTTGCTGCCCGACCACGTCTGCGAGCCGCTGTCCGTGCATGCGCTGTTGCCGGCACGCCAATTCGTCCCCGCCAAGGTGCGCTGCTTTTTGGATGCGCTGGACATCCATGCCCACGGCAGCGCGGCGCAGGACACCGAACCGCTGCCCGGCTAGACGAGCCAAAGCTATTCAGTCAGCAAGTTCGATCAGAATGGGTTGATGATCAGACGCGTCGGTCTCGCCGTTGACCTCAATGCGGCGGATCCGACTACCGATATCTTCTGTTACAAAGATAAAGTCGCGGCAGTCCGGCCCGTCGGACCATTGGAGACGATCATACAAACCGCATGTCAGCGCATGCGGTTCGTCGCCATGACAGGTGGTCCAGGCATCGCGATAGTTGAAGCCGGCCCGGCTTGACCCTTGGATCATCGCATGCTGCGGATCTGACACGTCGAAATTGAAGTCGCCGCACAGCACACTCGGAGCCGCCAGCGTCTGGCTCGTGTAGGGTTCGATCTGGTGCGAATTCGCCGTCATCGATCCCGTCGAAGCCTCTTCCTGAAGATCGAGAAGCCGCACGATCTGTGCGTTGCGCTGGGACGCCACGTGATATTCGAGATGCGTATTGACCACGCGGAGCGGCCCGAAGCCGACCTGCACCGTGACCTCCAGCGCATGACGACGCATGCTCCGCTTCGTATTCGCACCCGGCCAAGGCAGCAAGTGATTGGCGACTTGCATGATGGGCAGACGCGACAGCGTCATATTGCCGAAACAGTGAACGTGACCGGCATCATCGACGCTTTCAATTGCCGGACGGAAGACCGGACGATGATCGGGCAATAGCGCGGCGAGTTGCGCGGGCTGGTCCGCGCCGCCATCGAAGTTCGCAAAGTTATCGGACACTTCCTGAAAGCAATAGACGTCTGCGTCCGCCATCTCTTTCGCAATAGTCACGATCCGGGCGAGATCGATCACGCCATCGCAGCCCTTGCCGCACTGGATGTTCCACGTGATCAGCCGCATCAGCGGATGCCCGCGCGCATGAACGACTGCACAAACAGCCGCTGGAACAACAGGAACGCGATCAGGAGCGGCGCCATGGTCATGACGGTCGCCGCGGTGATGATCGACCAGTCGACGCCGGTCTCCGGCGCGCCGAACACCGCAAGGCCAACCGTGAGCGGACGGCTTTCGACCGAGTTGGTCACAATCAACGGCCACAAGAAATTATTCCAGTGATAGCTGACCGAGACGAGACCGAATGCAATGTAGGTGGGCCGCGCCAGCGGCACGTAGACCTTCCAGAGGATCTGCAACGGTCCCGCGCCTTCCACGCGCGCAGCATCGACCAGTTCCTGCGGAACGCTCTTGAAGGTTTGCCGCAGCAGGAAGATCGCAAAGGCGCTCGCGAGATACGGTATTGCGATAGCCGGAATGGTATCCAGCAAGCCGAGTTTTCCGATCATACGATAATTCTCGACGATCAGCACATCGGGCATGATCATCAACTGCAGCAGGACCAGCGCGAACGCGATACCGCTACCCTTGAACTTGAAGCGGGCAAACGCATAGGCAGCCAGCGTCGACAGGATGAGCTGTCCGATCAGGATCAGAACGACCAGCACGACGGTGTTGATGTAATAGCGACCGAACGGCGCCTGATTCCAGGCCCGGACGAAATTCTGAAGCGTCAGGGGCGCGGTCAGGCTGAATGACGTCGCATATTCCGGCGGATGCAGCGCGCTCCAGAAAGCATAGGCCAGCGGCGCGATCCACAGCAGGGCCAGAAACCACGCGGCGCTGACTTCAAGAGGATGGGTCCGCCCGTTCATTGATAGTGGATCCTGCGGTCGAGATAGCCGAACTTGAGCAGTGCGAGCGTGCTGAGCAGAACGAGGAGCACGACGGTCAGCGTCGCCGCATAGGCGGAATCCTGGAACGTAAACGCGACTTCATAAATATAGTACAGCAGCAGCGTGCTGGCGTTATTCGGGCCGCCCTTGGTCATGATGACGAGGTGGTCCACCAGCTTGAACGAATTGATGACGGCGTTGATCGCCACGAACAGCGTGGTCGGCATCAACAGCGGAAACGTGATGCGGCGGAACGTATACCAGCGGCTCGCGCCCTCGACCGCCGCCGCCTCTTCGAGGTCCGGCGACAACTGCTGAAGCGCGGCGAGATAGAAGATCATGAAGAAGCCGGCTTCCTTCCAGATCACCATGACGATCAGACAAGGCATCACCGTGGAAGGACTGCCGAGCCAATTCCAGCCGGCGAGATCGAACAGTCCGCGCAGTTGATCGAGCAGGCCGTAGTCTGGCGTGTAGAAGAACAGCCAGATGTTCGCCACCGCGATCATGGGCAGCACTGTGGGCGTGAAGTACGCCAGGCGGAGAAAGCCGCGACCGCGCATATTGCGGTTGACCCAGACCGCCATCAGCAGCGCCAGCGCGATCGAGGTCGGGATCGTACCGAGCGCGAACCAGAAATTGTTGATCAGGGCTTTCCAGAAAATCGGATCGGCCGCCATCGAACGATAATTGTCGAGACCGACGAAAACCTCAGTGCCGTTACGACGGGAGATGAACAGGGAATGCCGGATCGTCGCCAGGATCGGATAGTGCGTGAATGCCACCAGAAGCACGGCGGCGGGCAACAGTAGCAGCCACGCGTTCACCGCATTCCACCACGCGTGCGCGCGCGCTCGGCGCGCGACGATCGATCCTGCTGTGGCGGCTTGATCTGTCATCGAAAGCCAAAGCCGGACGGCGGCAACTCGCCGCCCGGCTTGTCTCCATTATTTGTAGGCGCGCAATACGCGGTCTGACTGTTGTTGCGCGCTCGCCAATGCATCCTTCGGGCTTTGCGAGCCGGTGACCGCCGCCTGCACGGCATCGCCGACGAACTTGTAGATGCGGCCGTTCTCATGAACCGACAGTTCAGGCACCGCATATTCAAGCTGGTCGCGGGCGACCGTCGCGGCCGGGAAGCCCTTGGCATAGTCGTCCATTGCCTTGGTCTTGTAAGCGGCAGGCGATACGGCGGCGTAGCCCGTCTTGATACTCCATTCGGCCGCACGCTCGGGCGTCGTCATCCAGTGGATGAACTTGACGGCGGCTTTTTGCTGTTCAGGCGTCGCGCTCTTGAAGATGTAGAAATTTCCGCCACCGGTCGGCGAGCCACGCCGTTCCTTGGCGGGCAACATGGCCACGCCGAAGTTGAACTTGGCGCCGTTCTTCACCGCCGTCAGATTGCCCGTGGTGTGCCACATGATCGCGGTCTTGCCTTCGAGGAAGTCGGTCCGCAGCGTCGCCCAGTCGATGCTGCCCTTGGGCATGACATCGTCTTTGCGCGACAGGCCGACCCAGTAATCGAGTGCTGCTACCGTCTTCGGCGCGGTGAGATAAACCTCGGTGCCCGGTTCGTTCATCATCTTCTGGCCGTTCTCGATCGCCAGCGCCTGCAGCATCCAGTAGGCGTAACCCGTCGTCGGAATCTCGACACCCCAGCGCACCGTGTTGCCGGAAGCGTCCTTCTTCACGAGTTTCTTGGCCATGGCGGCCATCTCATCCCAGGTCGCAGGCGCCTTTTCCGGGTCGAGGCCCGCTTCCTTGAAGGCGTCCTTGTTCCAGTACATCACGATGGTGGAACGCTGGAATGGAATGCTCCAGGTCTTGCCGCCGATCTGCCCGTTCGCCATGAACGCCGGATAGAATTCCTTGAACCACGACTTGTCGGTGACGAGATCGTCCATCGGCACGATGGCATTCTCGTCCATCAGCGTGAACACGTCGGTGGAGAGCAGCACGGACAGTTGCGGCGGTTGGCCGCCCTTCATGGCGGTCATCGCCTTGGTCATGGTGTCGGTGTAGTTGCCGGCGTAAACCGCCGTCACCTTGATGTCCGGGTTTTCCTTTTCGAACCGCGCCACCATGTCATCGACGATCTTGGTCACGGGACCACCGACCGCGACCGGATAATACATGGTGAGGTCCACCGCGGCCGCGGGCCCCGCGCCCAGCGACAGAACTGCAAGCGCCGCCGCCGCGACCATCGTCCGTCCAAAAAATTTCATATCGTCCTCCCTCTCATGTTCTGCGCTTCCGTTTCCGCCCTTCGGCGTCAACCGGACGCAACCAGCCTTGCCTCGCCGGCGGCTGTCTCCAGCCGCCGCCCCGATTCCTTGTCGAACAGATGTTCGTGACTTGCGTCCCAGGCGAGCCTGATGTCGTCGCCCGGAGACGCCTTGATGAAGCCATCCTGACGCACCGAAACCGGCTGATCGCTGATGTCGCAAAGAACAATGCTATCGGCGCCGAGATGCTCGACGGTCCTTACGCGTGCGGCGTGACCGTCCTGTGACACGATCCGGATGTGCTCCGGGCGGACGCCGACCAGCCGTTCGCCTTGCGCGATCAGGTTCATCGGCGGCGTGCCGATGAACCTGGCGGTGAATGCCGTCGCCGGCCGATTGTACAGTTCTTCCGGCGTGCCGTTCTGCTCGATGCGGCCGTCGCGCATCAGCACGATTCGATCGGCCATCGTCATCGCTTCGGTCTGATCGTGCGTGACGTACACCATCGTCATCCCGAGCCGCTGTTGCAGCGCTCGAATTTCGGTTCGCATCTCGTGGCGCAGCTTGGCATCGAGGTTGGACAGCGGTTCGTCCATCAGACAGACGCGCGCTTCCGCAATGATCGCGCGGCCGAGTGCCACGCGCTGGCGCTGCCCCCCGGACAATTGCGACGGCTTGCGGTCGAGCAACTGGCCGAGGCCGACGATATCAGCAACGCGCTTGAGACGTGTCTCACGCTCGGCGCGCGGCATCCGGCGGACGCGCAGGCCGAAGACGATGTTTTCGGCCACGCTCAAGTGCGGAAACAGCGCATAGGACTGAAACACCATGGAAATCTTGCGCTGCGCCGGCGTGAGACCGGTGACGTCGGCTCCGCCGATGGTGATCGTGCCGCCATCAGGCTGCTCGAGGCCCGCGATCAGACGAAGGGTCGTGGATTTGCCGCAGCCTGACGGACCGAGCAGCACGAGCAACGCACCTTCGTCAGCCGTCAGACTCACGTCATCGACGGCCCGCATGGTCCCCCAATGCTTGGAGACGTGATCCAACTTGATCGCCGACATGGCCCGTTCCGATCTGAAGCCTGTTCATATGAACATAAAATATAAGCGTATGAAATAGAAATTGCGCTTATATCTTTCGAATGATAGGTTTTTGTGACAGCGGGGTTCTATGCTCAAGGTCGCCACCGAACGACAGTCGCGTATTCTGGAAATCGTGCGCGACAAGGGTTTCGCCTCGATCGAGCATCTCGCCGCCCACTTCGACGTCACGCAGCAGACGATCCGCCGGATCGTGAATCAGCTCTGCGACCAGGGCTTGCTGCGGCGAATTCACGGCGGGGTCAGTCTCCCCGTTCAGAACCAGAACCTCGCTTACGGAAGCCGGCAGGGATTGAACCCTGGCGCCAAGCGGCACATCGCCCAGGCGGTCTCAAACTTCATACCCGACGGCGTGTCCTTGATGATCGGGCTTGGCACGACGCCCGAATATGTCGCGCAGGCACTCTCCCACCGTCAGGACCTGAGGGTCATCACCAACAATCTGAACGTGGCAGGAGCGTTCGCACGCAATCCCAACGTTGAGATCACAATGGCCGGCGGTACGCTACGCGCTTTCGACCGCGATATCATCGGCGATACCGCAGAACGGTTCTTTTCCGGCTTCAAGGCCGACTTCGGAATTTTTGGCGTTGGCGGCATCGACGAGGACGGAACGCTGCTCGACTTCCATTCTGGCGAAGTGCAGGCACGCCAGGCCATTCTCGCCAACTGCCGCACCGCGCTGCTTGTCGCCGACGCCAGCAAGTTCGGCCGCAACGCGACGGTGCGCGGCGGACATCTCGACGATTGCCACCACTTTTTCACCGATAAACCGCTACCGCCAAGTCTTGGTCCAGTCGCGAAACAGTACGCAGGCCGTATCCACGTCGCGGGCGACGACCGCGTCAATGCCGCGTAGCACCGCTACGCGCGCCGAACCCTGAACTGTCACTTCGCCTTGAAGTCATCCGTCAGGATCGGCCCGAACAGCTCCCAACGCTTGCCGTCGAACTTCATCATCTGGAATTGCTTGTTGATGCGCCAGTCATCCGGCGTCGTCGATGTCGTCATGCCCGGCAGCGCGAGGTCAGCCACATAATCCTTGATGTTGGTGGCCTGCTTCATGAGATTGGCGCGGGTGAGGTTGTCACCGCATTGCTTGATGATCTGGACAAGCAGCGCCGCGGTCGAATAGCCGTAAGTCGCGATACCGCTGTTGGCGTCCTCGGCCGGGGCATATTTGGCCATGAAGACCTTGTAGCGCTTCATCCCTTCGTCGTTCGCCCATTGCGGATCGAGCGGATCCTTGCCGTAGTTGACGGAGATGATGCCCTTCGCATTGTCGAGGCCGGCCGGGACCAGCGTCTGGCTGACCGGCGTCGCGTTGATGTCGAGAATCTGGATCGGCTTCCAGCCAAGCTCCGCGGCCTTCTTGATCGCCTGCGCGCCGAACTTCGGCGTCGTGATGTTGTAGAAGAGATCAGCGCCGGATGCTTTGAGCGTCACCATCTGCGAGTCGACAGTCGGATCGGACAGTTCGTAGGACTTTTCGGCGACGATCATGCTTGCGGCTTTCGCGCCGAGCGCGTCCTTCAGCCCCTTGACGTAGTCCTTACCGAGATCGTCGTTCTGATAAAGGATGGCGATTTTTACGTTGGGATGATTTTGCAGAATATATTTGGCGTAGATGTGCCCTTCCGACTGGTAGTTGGGATTGAACGCGATCGTCCAGGGGAAATGCTTCGGATCGGTGAAGCGGGTTGCGCCAGTTGACGCCAGAAGCTGCGGCACTTTCTTGTCGTTGAGATATTTCTGGACCGCGGCGTTCGGCGGCGTACCGATGATCTGGAATGTGGTGAACACCTGATCGCTTTCGACCAGCTTGCGAACCTGCTCGACCGTTTTCGGCGGACTGTAGGCATCGTCATACTGAATGAGATTGATCTTGCGGCCATTGACGCCGCCCTGCTCATTGATCATCCGGATATAGGCGGCCTGCACCTTGCCGATACTGCCGTACGCGGAGGCGGGCCCGCTGAGAGGAATCGTCTGACCGACCTTGATCTCTGTGTCGGTGACGCCAGTGTCGTATTTTTTCTGTGCAAGAGTTGGCGTCGCGGATATGACGCCGACAATGAAAGCGAGAGCAGCCGTCGACCTGAGCAAAGTCATGCTTTCCTCCACAAATGCGGTCGCGGTACTTGGCCGCACCGTCGTGCATGAGCCTATACGAAGAATGCACGATGGAAAGCGTGGGAAGACGTGCCGCGGCGCGGCATCGCCCCTGCAAAAATTCCGGGGCGCGAATTATTCGACTCCCTACTGGGAGCAGACGGTCGCGGCGATGTTGCGCGACCGTCTCGATGAAAGCGCTTAGACGCGCTCGATGATGATCGCCGGCGCCATGCCGCCCGCCGCGCACATCGTCACCAGCCCGCGCTTGAGATCGCGCCGCTCCAGTTCATCGAGGATGGTGCCGATCAGGATCGATCCGGTCGCACCGATCGGATGTCCGAGCGCGATCGAGCCCCCATTGACGTTGACCTTGGCGCGGTCGAGCTTGAGATCGCGGATGTATTTTTCCGCGACCACCGCAAAAGCCTCATTGATCTCGAACAGATCGATGTCGTCGATGGTCAGCCCCGCCTTGGCCAGCACCTTTTTCGTGGCAGGCACCGGCGCGTTCAGCATCAGCGTCGGCGAGTCGCCCATGTTGGCCATGGCGACCACGCGCGCGCGGGGCTTCAGACCATGCTTCTTCGCGTAAGCCGGCGACGCGAGCAAAATTGCCGCCGAGCCGTCGACAACGCCGGACGAATTACCGGCGTGATGCATGAAATCGATCTCGATATCGGGATATTTCTGCTGAATGAGGCCGCGATAGGTCGTCCCCTTGTCGTCCAGCACATAATCCGCGATCGCCGGAAATGCAGGCTTGAGCGCCGCCAACCCCTCCATGGTCGTTTGCGGGCGCGGATATTCTTCGTGATCGAGCGCAAGGCTGCCGTCTTCACGATAGACTGAGACAAGACTTTTCTTGAAATGCCCGTTCGCCATCGCGCTGGCTGCCCGCTTCTGACTTTCGAGACCAAGCGCATCGACATCGGCACGCGTGATGCCTTCCAGCGTCGCGATGGCATCGGCGCAGACCCCCTGATGCGATTGTGGATGCCGCGCGCGCAGGCGCAGGTTCCCGGAATCCATCATCATCGGACCCTGCCCGCGCCGGCCATCCATCGACATCATCTCGCAGCCGCCGGCGATGACGAGATCTTCCGCGCCCGCCATGATCGAAGCTGCCGCCATATTGACGCTGGTGATGCCCGAGCCGCAGAAGCGATCGAGCGTCACCGCGCTGGCGCGGACGTCATAGCCGGCGTCAAGCGCCGACATCCGACCAAGATCGCCGCCCTGGGTCGCAACCTGTGCGCTGCAGCCCCAAACGATGTCGTCGACATCGGCGGTATCGATGCCGGTGCGATCGGCAAGCGCGCGCAACACCGTCGCGCCGAGCTGTTGCGGATGAATGCCCGACAGTGCGCCCTTGCCGGCCTTGCCCACGCCGCGCGGCGTCCGGCATGCGTCGATGATCAGTGCCTCACCCATGATGTATCCTTTTCTCGGTCATTCGGCCCGGATTGCCTCCGGATGTTAGGGATAGTTGGACCGACCACACCAGCGGTGTCAATTCGGAGCGCGCTGGAAACCGCGGGACCGATGGCGTCATTCGCAATCCCCATGGGGCTATGCCCGGAGCGCTTTGCGGCAAGAGTTTGGTTGTGAACGGGCCACGGCTTGCTTACGGTTCGGACGGCGCTACGCCCAACAGAAATGCTTTCGGGGAAACCAATGACCACCAATGCTGCCAGCACCTCGTCCGTGGGGAGATCGTCGGCGTCCGAGGCGCGCGAATTCGATTATATCATCGTCGGCGCCGGCTCGGCGGGCTGCGTGCTGGCCAACCGTCTCACCGCGTCGGGCCAGCATTTGGTGCTGCTGCTCGAAGCTGGCCCGAAGGACTCAAACATCTGGATTCACGTGCCGCTGGGCTACGGCAAGCTGTTCAAGGAAGCCAGCGTCAACTGGATGTTCCAGACCGAGCCGGAGCCTGGGCTGAACGGGCGCAGCGTCTTTCAACCGCGCGGCAAGGTGCTGGGCGGATCGAGCTCGATCAATGGACTTCTGTATGTTCGGGGCCAGCATGAGGATTACGACCGCTGGCGCCAGCGCGGCAATATCGGCTGGGGCTATGACGACGTGCTGCCTTACTTCAAGAAGGCCGAGGACCAGTGCCGCGGCTCGAACGACTATCACGGCGCCGGCGGCCCGCTGCCGGTGTCGGACTGGCGGCATCACGATCCGCTGTCTGAAGCCTTCGTGAAGGCCGCCGCCGAAGTCGGCATTCCTACCAATCCGGACTTCAACGGCGCGACCCAGGAAGGCGCAGGCTTCTTCCAGACTACGACCCGGCGTGGCCGGCGCGCCTCCACCGCCCGCTCCTACCTGCGCCCGGCCATGCAGCGCAGCAATCTGCATGTGGAAACGGAAGCGCAGGCGCAACGCCTGTTGTTCGAGGGCCGCCGTGCTGTGGGCGTCGTCTACAAGCAAAATGGCATCGAGCGGACGGCGCGCGCCCGCAAGGAAATGATCGTTGCGAGCGGCGCCTATGGTTCGCCGCAATTATTGCAGCTCTCGGGTGTCGGTCCCGCAGACCTGCTGAAGCAGCGCGGTATCGCTGTGGTGCTCGATGCGCCCGGCGTCGGCAACGATCTGCAGGATCACATGCAGGCGCGCATCGTGATGCGCTGCAAGCAGAAGGTCACGCTCAACGATGTCATGAACAACCCGTTGCGCCAGATCATGGCCGGCGCGCAATACGCTGCACTCCGCAAAGGACCGCTGACGATCGCGGCGGGAACGTCGGGCGCCTTCTTCAAGACTGATCCACGCCTCGCCTCGCCGGATATTCAAATCCATTTCCTGCCGTTCTCGACCGACAAGATGGGTGAAAAGCTGCATCCCTACTCGGCGTTCAGCGCGTCGGTGTGCCAGTTGCGGCCGGAAAGCCGTGGGACCCTGCGCATCAAGAGCGCGGATGCTTCCGTAGCGCCGGAAATCCGCATCAACTATCTCGCCAGCGAAACCGACCGCACCGCCTTCATCGAGGGCATGAAGATCCTGCGCAATATCCTGAAGGCCCCGGCGATGGCTCCTTATGTGATCGACGAGGCCGAGCCCGGCCCATCGGTCGTGACCGACGAGCAGATCCTGGAGTTCTGCCGGCAACGCGGCTCCACCGTTTATCATCCGACATCGACCTGCCGGATGGGCAACGATCCGCTCGCGGTGGTCGATCAGCGCTTGCGTGTCCATGGGATGGAGGGCCTGCGCGTGGTCGATGCCTCGGTCATGCCGGACCTGATGTCCGGCAATACCAACGCGCCGACCATCATGATCGCCGAAAAGGCCTCCGACATGATCCTCGAGGATGCGCGCGGTTGAGTTGATTCCGGCGGCTTACCCCTCGCAGCGGAGTGACTTGCCTAAACCGGTTCCCAGTGCGATTCTCGTCACTGTTATCTATTGGTTAGCGGTTCAAGCTGCCCCCGAGCGAGACGACTCGTGGAACCCTTGGTTGTCCAGGTCATTGTTCGCTAAAGGAGACGTGAAATGCGCAATCTAGTTTATGCGGCTTTATCGGCCGCTTCCCTGCTGGCGATCGCCGCCTCGGCTTCGCCGGCCTCAGCTCATCAAGATAGATATTGCCTGCAAGGCAAACGGTGGGGTTATCCCGGCAACTGTCAGTTCTCGAGCTACCGGCAATGCATGGTCAGCGCCTCGGGAACAGAAGATTATTGCGGCATCAATCCGGGCTACGCGTCTCGGGAGCGCGGGCGTTATCGGTAATCCCGACGTGATGCGATAGAGTCACGCTTGTCTTCGCGTTCATGAACTCGAAAAATGGCCTCCCGAGCGGAGGCCATTTTTTGTCGTCAAGGTCTAGTCGCGATCGATGATCCCCTTGCGATCGGGGCCCGACGGCCCCACTCCGACATCAACGCATTTTGAATCGATGGAATTTAACGAACCGGCACCACACCCCGGTCCTGCAACATTTCGAGGCGGAACCCCGGAACGACGTCGCATCGGCGTTCGCTAGGCAAATTCCTGCAGTGCGATCAATAACTGATCCGGCCGCTCAGCCATCATCATGTGACCGGCTCCTGCCATGACGATGGTGCGCGCATTTGGAATTGCCGCAGCCAGCGCTTTGCCGGCTTTCGCGGGTGTCATCATGTCACGTTCACCGAGAATCAGCGTCGTCGGCACCTTGATCTGTGCTGCCGCGGAAAGCGCATTCTGGTAAGAATTGCAGGCTGAAAGATCGGCGAACAACACGCCCGGCTTGGTGGCCTCGAGGACGCGCTGCGCGCCGCCATGCATCCAAAGTCCCGGCGCGAGACTACCGCCGAGTTCGGCCTGATAGCCGAGCCCCCAGATCGACACCATATCGATCGCGGCATGGTCGTTGGCTTCCGCCGCCTTCAGCAGATCCGGCCCGACCGCCATGGCCGACGACGTGCCGATCAGCGCGAGCCCCGAGACCTTGCCGGGATGCCGCGCGGCAGTCTCGAGTGCGACCAGCGATCCCATCGAATGGCCGATCAGCCGCGCCTGCGAGACGCCAGCCGCCGTGATCAGCGCCGCGATCCAATCCGCCATATCAGCAATGCTTGTGAGCGGTGCGCCCTGTGACAGACCATGCCCGGGAAAGTCCGGCGCCAGCACCGCAAAGCCATGATGGGCGAACCATCGGCTGTGCAGTGCCCAGGCTGAACGATCCATCCCTGCGCCGTGCAGGAAGACAACGACCGGAAGCGAAGGGTCGAAATCGCGACCTCCCGTACCAATAAAGGTCTCGGCTCCGTTGACGGACAGTTTCATCGCTCACACCTTTTGTGAGGCGCGCAGCGCCTGCCCGAGATCATCGATGATGTCCTGCGCGGCCTCGATGCCGACGGAAAGTCGCACCAGCTCCTCCCCGATCCCGGCAGCTTTCAGCTGCTCTGCATCCATCTGCTGATGCGTTGTCGATGCGGGATGGATCACCAGTGTCTTGGCATCGCCGACATTGGCGAGATGACTGGTCAGCCGAAGCGTTTCGATAAACTTGCGGCCGGCAGCGCGGCCGCCCTTGATGCCGAACGAGATGATCGATCCGGCCCCACGCGGCAGCAACTGCTTCGCCAACTCATAGTCCGGATGACTCGGCAGCGAGGGATGCAAGACCCAATCGACCGCCTTGTTGGCCGACAGGAATTCCAGCACGGCTTGCGTGTTCGCCATGTGGCGGTCCATGCGCAGGCCGAGCGTCTCGACGCCCTGTAACAGCTGGAACGCGTTGGTTGGCGACAGGCAGGCGCCGAAATCGCGCAGACCCTCGGTGCGTGCGCGCATGATGAAGGCTTGGGAGCCGAACTGCTCGTCGAAGACAATGCCGTGATAACCGGCATAGGGCTCGGTCAGGCCCGGAAATTTCCCCGACTCGCGCCAGTCGAATCGGCCGCCGTCCACCACCACGCCGCCAATGGCGATGCCATGGCCGCCGATCCATTTAGTCGCCGAATTCATCACGACATCGGCGCCAAGATCGATCGGGCGGCTGAGATACGGCGTTGCGAACGTGTTATCGATCACGAGCGGAATCTTCGCCTCATGGGCGATCGCCGCGACCTTCGGAAGGTCCAGGACTTCAAGGCCGGGGTTGCCGATGGTTTCGCCGAGCACCATGCGCGTATTGGGCCGGATCGCGGCACGAAAATCGTCATGGGCGCGAGGCTTCACGAATGTCGTCGTGATGCCGAAGCGCGGCAGGGTATGCGCCAGCAGATTGATGCTGCCGCCATAGAGCGACGACGAGGCGACGATGTGATCTCCCGCGTTGAGCAGCGTCGCGATGATCAGATGCAACGCGGCCATGCCGCTTGCAGTGCAGACCGCGCCGACGCCATTCTCAAGCGCCGCCAGCCGCTCTTCCAGCACCGCCGTGGTTGGATTGGAAATGCGCGTGTAGATGTGGCCATGACGCTCGAGATTGAACAGCGCCGCGGCGTGATCGGAATCCTGAAAGACATAGGACGTCGTTTGATAGATCGGCACGGCGCGCGCACCGGTGACCGGATCAGGCAATTGTCCGGCGTGAAGGCTCAACGTCTCGAAGGCAGGTGGCTTGGGTGCGGGCATATGAACTCGAATGCAATCAGCGAGCGCGGATCAACTCCGCGCGTCCTTGCGGGTGAACGAACCGAACAGCGTCTTCCTGAGATCGCGCATCCCCGATGAGATCCGCGGCCAATGGCAGGACGAGAAAAATTCATCCGTGCAACGGCGGGCGATCACCTTCGGACGCGGGCGCGGCAGCACGGTAACACGCGGTCTCTCGGCCGGCCTCGATCCCGGCGTCAGTTTAACATGACCGGCAACAGCCCTGGTCTGTTCGACCTGCAACTGCTTTTGACGGAACGCCGCCACGATGATGCTCTGTCGCTGGTCACTGAGATAGGCAGCGTATTGCTTGTCGATCCGCTTCTGCTCTTCCGGCGTCGGATTCGGACCCGCAATATCGAAATGCCGGTTCTGCATGAAATCGTAATAGACGTAGCCGCCGCCTGGTTTGCGGCGGCCGGCGAATTTGGCCTCGCATACCGTGAGCCGCTTGTCCTTGTCGCTTGCGGACGCCGCGCTCTTCTCCACGGCAGCGGCGCAATCCTCGTAATCAACGGGCGCACGCGACCACCATCCGGCTCCCGCTTGCGCGGAGACCAGCATAACGCCACAGACGACCATAAAGCCGGACAGAACTCTTTTCTTCGCAGCCACCGCCAACGATCTCGCCCGAAATCACCGCTCCCCGGATCGGGGCGATTTTCGGCAAATACCGAGGTCTTGTCATCCCCGATCGGCGGCTTGTCCCACTTTTCGGCAACCCTAATTGCCCCAATATAGCCCAATATACCAACTTTGTTGACCCAAAAGCTGCGGCTGACTAGGCTCCTGAAACCAGTTGGGCGCTGGGCGGAAGTCATTCGAGGTAGCCTCGAATCTTGCAAGATGGGTGGGTTAAATTGGATCAGGAAGCACGTCCTTACGACACAAGCAGCTTTCATCCGCCGCATAACAGTGATCGGGGTGCGGCTGCGCTACTACGCTTTATCGAAGGCAGCATCGCCGGCGGTATCTGGAAGCCGGGGGATCAGCTTCCAACTGAGCGTGAACTCGGTGCCCGCTTCGGGCTGGCGCGCAATACGCTGCGCAAACGGTTGAAGGTCCTCGAGAGCGAGGGACTCATCGTCCGGCGCGTCGGCAGCGGCTCCTTCGTCGCCCAGCCGCCCCGCCCGATCGCCGAAGTTCCCAATCCGGGTCTTGCCCTGCTGACACGGATTCATGGGGCGAGCCCGTCCGAAGTGATGGAGCTGCGCCTGATGATCGAACCGCAGGTGATCGACCTGGCGGTGGCCCGGTCCACCACAGCCAATTTCAATACTCTGACCGAATGTCTCGAGCGCAGCGAGGCCGCAAAAACCACACCCGAGTTTGAGCTCTGGGACGGCCTGCTGCATCTCGAAATTCTCAGAGCGGCGCGCAATCAACTGCTGATCGACATCTATGACGCCTTGAATGGCGTCCGGCGGCAGGCACAGTGGGGCAAGTTGAAGGAACGGACGCTGACGCCCGAGGGACGCATTCTCTACGAGAAGCAGCATCGCGATATCGTCGGTGCCCTGAAAGCACGCGATGCGGTCACAGCGCGCGAAGCGCTGGTGTCCCACCTGAAGGCTGTGCGGGAGGCCCTGCTGGGCGCCATGTAGCCGGATCGCCGCGAGCGCAAGCGGCGGTCACCTCTCGGCGGGACGCCGGGCGCGCGGTGCGTCAGACCAGCGCCAGCTTGCGGTCGATGGCGAGCAGAACGCGATCCAGTTCATGACCGCGCCGGAGAATAAGACCGGTTGCCGAGATCACACTGTAAGCGCCCTGCTTGCGCGCAAGCCGTGGGTCCTTCTCAATGCGGTAGATCGGCACTTCGGAGGCGCGGCGGAAGATCGAGAACACCGCCTTGTCCTTGAGGAAGTCGATGGCATAGTCGCGCCACTCGCCATCTGCGACCATGCGCCCGTAGAGATTGAGGATGCGGTTGAGTTCTAGACGATTGAACGTCACCCGGCCCTGAACGGAAAGCGCGGCGGGACTGCGTTCCGCCGCGCGGCTCTCGCTTGGATCAACGTCGCCCGATAGCGAACTCATCGGCGCCTCCATGTTCGTCACGGCATGATCGCGCCGGTTACGCCCCGCCGCAAGGCCTTTGCGACGGCTGTGCGTAGCACTTGCGGCGATCTCCGCGTCAGAACGCCGCGACTGAACGCAAACCGTCACGAGAACGTTAGTCAAAATCATAATGCGGCCTAATTTCCGCCAAGCGGCCGCCCCGCTGGACTGCGAGAAAGCACTCACTGCGTTGGCCCGGTCCTTTTGATTCCGGATTCCTCAGCCCCCAGCCCCCCGGGGTCCTCAGGATCGGGCCTGTTCGCAGTGAAATTAATCCCCATACTGTCAGGACTGGCGAAAGCCGGTCCTTTTTCTTTTTGCGAGACATAGACCATGATCGCGACAAGGACGCCGCGTTTCGATCCAGATCGATGAATAAGGGAGTTAGTGCAGCGAGGTGTAGGCTGCACCGAGCATCAGGCCGGGCTTGTCGCGATTGCCGTCCTGCACATAAACCACGGCGGCATCGACGCCCTCGCGCGCGATATTTTCCATCGGCACAGTCCAGGTGCCGGCCTTGCCGGTCCAGTCACCGACCTTCAGCCAGTTACGCACGACATTGTGGTAGGTCACCTCTCGGCCGCGATTCTCGCCGCGCCCGATCGAAATTGGTACCGCCTTGGAGATCGCATAAATCCAGACCTCACCGTGGTCCGCGGGATGTTTCGGGCTGGCGGAAGCAACGGACACATTCAGTTGCCTGCCTGACACCGACATCGTGACCGGTACCGACATCACATCGTCATTCTTGCGCGTTTCGTGCATGGCGCCCTCGATCGCCGCGCGGTCGCTGCCGATGACATGGGCCGATCCGTTGACGATCACTTGTGGCGTGTAGACGTCGCGATCGCCGCGCATTTGCGAATAAGCCTTCTGGCGCGCCGTAAAGCGATTGTCGGCCAGCGTATCCTTCCAGCCGAGATAGTCCCAGTAGTCGATCGGCAGACTCAGCGCGACAATCGATGGATCCTTGGAGAGCTCGCCGAGGATTTTGTCTGCGGCCGGGCATGACGAACAGCCCTGCGACGTGAATAGTTCAACGATGGAGCGCGGGTCCGCCGAAGCAGGTCCAGCGATCGAGACGAACGCGCAGACTCCAAGCGCGCCAGACAGTCGCGACAAACCACCATGAGACATCGTCAGGGCCACACCGAAACCATGACACGCCGTGTACCGGCGCCGTTGAGAAGGACAGTCCCCCGAACATGCGAAGGCGGCCTTTTCATAGGCCGCCTTCCGTTCACCTGCCACTCAATTCGCAGTGAGGCCATCTGCCGCAGGGCGATCATTACGCCGCGAGTTTGCGCAGCACGTAATGCAGGATGCCGCCATTGCGGTAGTACTCGAGCTCGTCGAGCGTATCGATGCGGCAAAGCAGCGAAACGCGCTGCAGCGAACCGTCGCTGGAGACGATCTCCGCGGTCAGCTTCTGGCGGGGCTTGAGATCACCCTGCAAGCCGCGGATCGTCACGGTCTCATCGCCTTTCAGGCCGATCGACTGCCACGATGCGCCCTCCTCGAAAGTGAGCGGCAGCACGCCCATGCCGACGAGATTGGAGCGATGGATGCGCTCGAAGCTCTGGCAGATGACCGCGCGCACGCCGAGCAGACGCGTGCCCTTCGCAGCCCAGTCGCGCGACGAGCCGTTGCCGTACTCGGCACCCGCGAACACCACCAGCGGCACGTTCTCCTGCTGGTACTTCATCGCGGCGTCGTAAATCGACATCTGCTCGCCATCGGGCCAGTGCTTGGTGAGGCCGCCTTCGGGAATGTTGCCGTCGGCTCCCTTCAGCATGAAGTTCTTGATGCGGATGTTGGCGAAGGTGCCGCGCATCATCACCTCGTGATTGCCGCGACGCGTACCGTACTGGTTGAAATCCGCCGGACGCACTTGATGCTCCGACAGATACTTGCCGGCCGGCGACGTCAGCTTGATCGAACCCGCCGGAGAAATATGGTCGGTGGTGATCTTGTCGCCGAATATCGCAAGGATGCGGGCATCGACCACATCGGCGATCGGCTCCGGCTGCTTCTTCATGCCTTCGAAGTACGGCGGATTCTGCACATAGGTCGAACCCATGTTCCAGCGATAGGTCTCGCTCGCCACCGTCTTGATCTTGCGCCAGTTGGTGTCACCCTTGAACACATCGGCATACTTCTTCTTGAAGATCGTCGAGGTGACATACTTCTTGATGAAGGCGTTGATCTCTTTGGAGGTCGGCCAGATGTCCTTGAGGTAAACCGGTTTGCCGTCCTTGCCGGTGCCGAGCGGCTCGGCGGCGAGATTTTTCGTCACTGAGCCAGCCAGTGCGTAGGACACGACCAGCGGCGGCGAGGCGAGATAGTTCGCCTGCACGTCCGGCGAGACGCGGCCTTCGAAGTTACGGTTGCCCGAGAGCACCGCAGCGGCAACGATGCCGTTGTCATTGACCGATTTCGAAATCTCCTCCGGCAGCGGACCGGAATTGCCGATGCAGGTCGTGCAGCCGAAGCCGACGAGATTGAATCCGACCGCATCGAGGTCCTTCTGCAAGCCGGAGTTCGCAAGATACTCCGCGACGACCTGGCTGCCGGGTGCGAGTGACGTCTTCACCCACGGCTTGGCCTTGAGGCCCTTGGCGTGCGCGTTACGCGCCAAAAGACCGGCGGCAATCAGCACGCTTGGATTCGACGTGTTGGTGCACGACGTGATCGCCGCGATCACAACGTCGCCGTGACCGAGATCGAAATTGCGGCCTTCGACGGCGAAGCGGGCATCAGCATCGCTCTTCTTGTATTCATTGGCGAGTGCGGTCGCAAAACCGTCCGCGATCGCCGGAAGAGCCTGACGCCCTTCAGGCCGCTTCGGTCCCGCAAGCGAAGGCACGACGTTGCCGAGATCGAGCGTCAGGGTTTCGGTGAAAACAGGATCGGTCGAGGCCGCGGTGCGGAACAGACCCTGCGCCTTGGCGTATTTCTCGACCAGCGCCACGCGTGCCGATGCGCGGCCCGAGGTCTTGAGATAATCGAGCGTCGCCTTGTCGACCGGGAAGAACCCGCAGGTCGCGCCATATTCCGGCGCCATGTTGCCGATGGTTGCCTTGTCGGCAACCGACATCGAATCGAGGCCGGGGCCGTAGAACTCGACGAACTTGCCGACCACGCCCTGCTTGCGCAGCATCTGGGTGACTGTCAGCACGAGGTCGGTCGCGGTGACACCCTCCTTCAGCGCGCCCTTGAGCTTGAAGCCGACGACGTCAGGCAGCAGCATCGACTGCGGCTGACCGAGCATCGCAGCCTCCGCCTCGATGCCGCCGACGCCCCAGCCGAGCACGGCGAGGCCGTTGACCATCGTCGTATGCGAGTCGGTACCGACCAGCGTGTCGGGATAGGCGACTTCCATCGTCGCGGTCTTCTTGCCGATCGTCAGCTTCTCTTTCTTCGTCCAGACCGTCTGGGCGAGGTATTCGAGATTGACCTGATGGCAGATGCCGGTGCCGGGCGGCACCACCGAGAAATTCGAGAACGCCTTCTGGCCCCACTTCAGAAATTCGTAGCGCTCCTGGTTCTGCTTGTATTCCTCGACGACGTTCTTGCCGAACGCCTTGTTGTCGCCGAAGAAGTTCACGATCACGCTGTGGTCGATGACCAGATCGACCGGCACCAGCGGATTGATCTTCTCGGCATCGCCGCCGAGGTTCTGCATCGCGTTGCGCATCGCCGCGAGGTCGACCACCGCCGGCACGCCGGTGAAGTCCTGCATCAGCACGCGCGCCGGACGGAACGAGATTTCATGCTCGAGCTTGCGCTTCTTCAGCCACTTCGAGAACGCGACGATATCCTCTTTCTTGACCGAACGGCCATCCTCGTTGCGCAGCAGATTTTCCAGCAGCACCTTCATGGAGTAAGGCAGCTTGGAAATGCCCTTGAGGCCGTTCTTTTCTGCGGCAGGCAGGCTGTAATAGGCGTAGGTCTTGGCGCCGACCTTGAGGGTTTTCAGGCATTTGAAGCTGTCGAGCGAGGCCATGTGAGGAATCCCGATCCAAAGAGTTGGAGGCACCTGTTCGGGGGCGGCCCTAAAGGTACCAAAACACCGCTTGCGAGCGAAGCTCGCGGGTTTCGTTGCGGCGCATTTTGTGCTGCATCAAGTTCCGGTTTTATAGAATCTTTCCAGACTGTCCACCACGCCGACGGGGCTTGGACCGCGCCTTTCAGCTATGCACAAAAACGGCGGGGCAAGGCCTGCAGACGGGATCATCATGAAACTTTCGGCGCGTGACTTGCGGTGCGTGCGGGGCGGCCGGGAAGTCTTTTCCGGCCTGGATTTTACCGCCACTGCCGGCGAGGCGGTAGCCGTTATCGGCCCCAATGGCGCTGGAAAAACCTCGCTGCTCCGGCTGATTGCCGGACTTTTGGCATCTGGAGGCGGCTCGATCGCGCTTGAAGGCGGCAATGACGAGCTGACCCTGCCCGAACAGGCTCATTATCTCGGCCACCGCGACGCGATGAAGCCCGCACTCAGCGTCGGCGACAACCTGGCGTTCTGGCGGGATTTCCTGGGGGGCGAAGCAAGCGATATGGAAGCCGCGCTCACGACGGTGGGTCTCGACCATATCGCGCATTTGCCGGCGGCGTTCCTCTCCGCAGGCCAGCGGCGGCGGCTTTCGATGGCGCGCCTTCTGGCGGTGAAGCGACCAATCTGGCTGCTGGACGAGCCGACATCGGCGCTCGACACCGCCGGCCAGGACGCCTTCGCGAGCCTGATGGCCGGTCATCTCGCAGATGGCGGCATCCTTCTGGCCGCGACCCATTCGCCAATCGGCATTCCAGCGCAGGAATTGCGGATCGGGACCATCGCATGACTGCCCTCGCCGCGTTGATTCGCCGGGATGTCCGGGTCGCGCTGCGCGTGGGTGGCGGCGCGCTGATCGGCGTGCTGTTCTTCCTGACGGTCGTGGTGCTGATGCCGTTCGCGGTCGGCCCCGATCTCGCGCTCCTGAAAAAGCTCGGCCCCGCGATCCTCTGGCTCGGAGCGCTGCTAGCGAGTTTGCTGACGCTCGACCGTCTGTTCATGGCCGACCTCGAGGACGGTTCCCTCGATCTGATCCTGATGAGCCGCACACCGCTGGAACTCGCCTGCGTGGCCAAGGCGCTGGCACACTGGCTGGTGGCCGGACTGCCGCTGATCGTTGCGACGCCGGCGCTCGGCCTGTTGCTCAACCTCGACGGTGCGGCGACCGGCGCAGTGGCACTGACGCTGCTTGCCGGCACGCCCGCACTGACCTTCACCGGCATGATCGGCGCAGCACTTGCCGTCACCTTGAGGCGCGGCGGCCTCCTGCTCGCCGTGCTGGTGCTGCCACTCTCGATCCCGGTTCTGATTTTCGGTGTTGCCGCATCGCAGGCTGCCGCCACCGGGCCGCTGTCGTTCGGCACCCCGTTCTCGATTCTCTGTGCGCTGTCGCTCGCGAGTCTCGTCATCGGCCCATTCGCGGCAGCGGCAAGCCTCCGGCAGGGACTGGATTGATGAACCTCGCGCCGATCAACTCTTGCGGAGGCGAAAAGCCGCGTCCGGACCTGCATTGCCTGCCGCGGCGGCGGCGACTATCAGGAGTGTCATGACGCTGATCGAACTCGCCAATCCCTCACGCTTTCTCGCGCTCGCGAGCCGTGTCCTGCCATGGCTCGTGGCGGCGACGGTGATCGTGCTCGCGATCGGCCTCTATCAATCCGCAACAGCGCCCGACGATTACCAGCAAGGTGCCACGGTGAAGATCATGTTCATCCACGTGCCGAACGCGTGGCTGTCGATGTTCGTATGGGCCGTGATGAGCGTCAGCGCGCTGGGCACGCTGGTGTGGCGGCATCCGCTGGCCGACGTCGCGCAGAAGGCAGCAGCGCCGATCGGCGCGGCGTTCACCTTCCTCGCGCTGGTGACGGGGTCGTTGTGGGGCCGGCCGATGTGGGGCACCTACTGGGAATGGGATGCGCGGCTCACATCGGTGCTGATCCTGTTCCTGATGTATCTCGGCCTGATGGCGCTGTGGCGCGCGGTGGATGACCCATCGCGTGCAGCGCGCGCGGCCGCCGTTCTCACGCTGGTCGGCGCGATCAACATTCCGATCATCAAGTTCTCGGTGGACTGGTGGAATACGCTTCATCAAGGAGAATCGGTGTTTCGCATGGGCGGACCGACGCTGGATCGCGCGTTCCTGATTCCGCTGATGGTGATGGCGGTCGGCTTCACACTGCTGTTCGTGACGCTGCATATCGCAGCGATGCGCAATGAGATCCTGCGCCGTCGTATCCGCAGTTTGCAGATGCTGCAGGCCGGCAAGCCACGGACCGCCGCATGACCCCGCTCGGCCCCTATGCCACGTTTATCGTTACATCCTACGTGCTGGTCGCGGCCGTGGTCGGCGCCCTCATCATCTGGGTGATCGCCGACTATCGCCGCCAGACCGCGCGGCTGCACGATCTCGAAGCCTCCGGCGTGACCCGCCGGTCCGGGCGCAGCGCCACCGAACGATCATGAATGAAAGCCAACCCGTAACTTCAACCGAGTTGCCGCGGCGCCACCGCTGGCTGATGGCCTTGCCGCTCGTCGTATTCGCAGGGCTCGCAGCAATCTTTTGGTTCCGGCTCGGTGACGGCGATCCGTCGAAACTTCCATCAGCGCTGATCGGCCATGTCGCACCCAGGACCGCATTGCCGCCACTGCCCGGCCTTGTCAGCAACGGCATGCCGGTCCCCGGACTCGATCCCGCGATGTTTCACGGCAAGGTCAGCGTGGTCAACGTCTGGGCTTCCTGGTGCGTGCCATGCCACGAAGAGGCGCCGCTGCTCGATGTCCTCGCCAAGGATCGCCGGCTGCAACTGGTCGGCATCAACTACAAGGATGCGCCGGACAACGCCCGCCGTTTCCTCGGCCGCTACGGCAACCCGTTCGACATGGTGGGCGCTGACGCCAACGGCCGCGCATCGATCGAATGGGGAGTCTACGGCGTGCCTGAGACGTTCGTCGTCGGCCGCGACGGCCGCATCGCCTACAAGCTGGTCGGCCCCATCACGCCCGATAACATCGATGCGGTGTTGAAGCCCGAGATCGACAAGGCGCTGAAAGCGGGCAACTGAACCTTCGATCCCTCGAACTCAGCCGCGGCCGATATCGCCCTCACTAGCCTCGCTGGCTTCGAGCGATGCCGGCTCGAGATGATAGCGCTTCGTCAGCGGCATCTGCGCGATCGCAAACAGCATCGTCAGCGGGATCACGCCAAACGCCTTGAAAGCGACCCAGAAGTCGGTGCTTTGGGTGCGCCAGATGATCTCATTGAGCACGGCCATACCGGCGAAGAACAGCGCCCAGCGCAGCGTCAACAGGCGCCAGCCCTGCGGGGTCAGATTGAAAACCTGATCGAACAAAATGGCGATGAAGGAGCGGCCGAACAAAAGCCCACCGCCAAGCACGGCTGCGAACAAGGCGTAGATAATGGTCGGCTTCACCTTGATGAAGGTCTCGTCATGCAGCACCAGCGTCAATGTGCCGAACACGATGACGATGATGCCCGTCACCAACGCCATCAGCGGCACGTGTCGCGTCACCACATAGGAGGCGATCATCGCCGCGACGATCGCAACCATGAAGGCACCGGTAGCGACGAACAGGTGAAACTTGGCGTTCGCGACGAAGAACACCAAAAGCGGCCCGAGTTCAGTCGCCAGCTTGAACAGCGGATGCGGTTGTTTCTTGTCCATCGTCAGCCTTCGATCCCTGCGATCGCGTTTGCAAAATCCCGCGCAGTAAACGGCGCCAGATCGTCGATGCCTTCGCCGACGCCAATGAAATGCACCGGCAGCTTGTGCTTCTCGGCCAGCGCGACCAGAATGCCGCCGCGCGCCGTGCCGTCGAGTTTTGTCATGATGAGGCCGGTCACGCCCGCTGTGCGATGAAACGCCTCGACCTGCGACAGCGCATTCTGCCCAACCGTGGCATCCAGCACTAGCAACACCGCATGCGGCGCCGAGGTATCGACCTTGCGGATGACGCGAACGACCTTCTCGAGTTCGTTCATCAGTTCCGCCTTGTTCTGCAGGCGGCCAGCGGTATCGATCAGCAACACATCGCGTTTGTCGTCACGCGCAGCGGTCAGCGCGTTGAAGGCAAGGCTCGCGGAATCCGAACCCTGCGCGCCGGCGATCACCGGCGACTTTGTCCGCTCGCCCCAGACCTTCAACTGCTCGATCGCGGCGGCACGAAACGTATCGCCCGCCGCCATCATCACCGTGCGGCCTTCAGCGGACAATTTTGCCGCAAGCTTGCCGATGGTTGTGGTCTTGCCGGAACCATTGACCCCGACCACCAGGATGACGAAGGGCTTCTTCGCCCCGTCAATGACGAGGGGCTGTGCCACCGGCGCCAGCACCTTCTCGACTTCGGTTGCGACGACATTCTTCACGTCGTCCGCCGAGATCGCCTTGTCATAGCGCCCTTCGCCTACGGCGGACGCGATCCGCACCGCCACCGTGGTTCCAAGATCGGCGCGCAGCAGCACGTCCTCGATATCGTCGAGCATGGCACGGTCGAGCTTGCGCTTGGTCACAAGATCGGCGACGGCCGTACTGAGCGAACTGGAGGTCCGCTTGAGGCCGCTGGACAGCCTGCGCCACCAGCTCAGTTTCGGTTTGTCGTCGGTGCTGTCGCTCATTGGGGAGGTGTGTTAGCCGTTTCAAACTCCAAGCGAAAGCCTTGAACTGTTTATGGACACTCCCCAACCGACAGCGGAAGAGATCCAGGCCCGCGTACTCCATCGCGACGGCCTGATGCTGGTGATCGACAAGCCGGCCGGCATTCCCGTGCATCGCGGTCCCAAGGGCGGCGCCAATCTGGAGGCCTCGTTCGACGCTCTGCGGTTCGGCCTGCCGCGCCCGCCGGTCCTCGCCCACAGGCTCGATCGCGACACCTCGGGCTGTCTGGTGCTCGGACGCCATCGGAAGGCGACGGCTTCACTCGGACTTCTGTTCAAGCACAACAAGATTTCCAAGACATATTGGGCCATCGTGGAAGGCGGCCCCGCCGAAGACGAAGGCACGATCGACATTCCGCTCGGCAGACTTAATGCGGAGCGCGGCTGGTGGCAGAAGCCGGATCCCAACGGGCTGCCATCGACGACGCGGTGGAAAGTTCTGGGACGTGGCCAAGACTTGACCTGGGTCGCACTGGAACCGGTGACCGGGCGCACCCATCAACTGCGCGTGCATTGCGCGGCGATGGGCTGGCCGATCGTCGGCGATAACATTTACGGCAACGGCCCACGCTTCGGCGAACCGAGCCTGCATCTGCATGCGCGCGAAATCGCAATTCCACTCTCCAAGAATAAGCCACCTGTGGTGGTCACCGCACCGGCGCCAAGGCATCTGCACGAGCGACTTGCGGCGTGCGGGTGGGACGAGGGCTGACGCCGCCCTCAGACCGTCAAGCGCGTGCCGTCATGCCCTGTCATAATCAGCGGCCGCACCGTGCCGGGCGTTTCGCCCGTGATCGCGACGGGCATAAAATGTTCGGTACGCCCTTGTGTGGCGCTTTCGATCAAAACCTGACGCGGAGTGCCGACGTCGGATTGCAGCCGCCTTCGCAACGCGGCGTCTCCCGCCGCACGCAGTCGTTTCGCACGATCCTTGATGACGTCCCCGCGGACCTGCGGCATTCGCGCCGCCGGCGTGCCCGGCCGCGGCGAATAAGGGAATACGTGCAGGAACGTCAGATCGCATTTGGTAACCAGATCGAGCGAGCGTGAAAACATCGCCTCGGTCTCGGTCGGGAAACCCGCGATAATGTCGGCACCGAAGGCGATGTCTGGGCGCAACCGCCGCACCTGCGCGCAGAAATCGATGGCATCTTGACGCAGGTGGCGCCGCTTCATGCGCTTCAGGATCATGTCGTCGCCCGATTGCAGCGACAAATGCAGATGCGGCATCAGCCGTTCGTCGTTGGCAATCATATCGAGCAGATCGCGATCGACTTCAATCGAATCGATCGAGGAGATGCGCAACCGCTTCACACCGGGCACATGACGCAGAATCTGCTTCACCAGAAAGCCTAGCTTGGGCGCGCCCGGCAGATCGGCGCCGTAGCTCGTCAGATCGACGCCGGTCAGCACGATCTCGGCGTGACCGGCTTCCGTCAGCGCACGCACCTGATCGACCACCGCGCCCATCGGTACCGAACGCGAATTGCCGCGCCCGAACGGAATGATGCAGAAGGTACAGCGATGGTCGCAGCCATTCTGCACCTGCACAAACGCGCGCGGCAGCCCGTCTTGAAATCCCTCGACGAGATGCGGCGCCATGTCGGTAACGGCCATGATGTCGGCCACGGCGACCTTTTCGTCGTTCGCGATGCCGAAGTCGGCCGCACCCGCCAGCGCGTCCCGCGTCGCGCGCCAGGCGTCGCCGCGCATCTTCTCGTCGTTGCCGATTACGCGATCGACTTCCGCCATCTCGGCGAACATGGCGGGCTGGGTTTGCGCCGCGCAGCCGGTGACGACGATACGCGCCGATGGACGTCCGCGCTTCAGCTTGCGGATCGATTGCCGCGCCTGCGCCACCGCCTCGTTGGTGACGGCGCAACTATTGATGACAATGGTATCGGCCATGCCGGCGCGCTCGGCCTCGCGACGGATCACTTCGGATTCGAACGCATTGAGGCGGCAGCCGAAGGTGACGACGTCGACGGACATCACGCGACGCTGGCGAACAGTGCCGGGTCGAACGTGCCGGCATACTCGAATGCCGCGGGGCCGGTCATGAGCACATGATCGTCACGCTCGCGCCATTCGATGGTGAGTTGGCCGCCGGGCAGCGTCATGTTCACCGTGCGGTTGGTGCGCTTCAGCCGCGCCGCCGCAACAGCGGTCGCACAGGCCGCCGAGCCGCAGGCCCTGGTAAGACCCGCGCCACGCTCCCAGGTCCGCATCACGATGTGGTCGCGATCGACGATATGGGCGAGCGTGATGTTGGCGCGCTCCGGAAAGATCGGATGGTTTTCCAGAAGCGGCCCGAAACGTTCGAGATCGTAGGCGTTGATGTCATCGACCCAGAAGATCGCATGGGGATTGCCCATGCTGACCACCGACGGCGAATGCAGCACCGGCGCGTCGATCGGTCCCACCTGCAACTCGATGTAGCGCGTGTCGCGAAATTCTTCAGCAAGCGGAATGTCCTGCCAGCCGAACTTGGGCGGTCCCATATCGACGGTGTAGAGATCCGGCGTCGGACCCTGCCAGCAATTCAGCAGGCCGGCACGCGTCTCGAAGGTCAGCGCGGTCTTCCCGGTGGCTTCGAACACTTGCTGTGCGACGCAGCGCATGCCGTTGCCGCAGGCATTCGCCTCCGAACCGTCATTATTGTAGATGCGGACGAAGGCCTCGGTACCCGCGAGCCGCGGCGGCTGCAACACCATGAGCTGGTCATAGGGCACGCCGGCGGGCGCAGCGACCGCACGCGCTTCTTCGGCCGTCACCATCGCTGGACGATCGCGCAGATCGACCACGACGATCTCGTTGCCGATCCCGTTCATCTTGCTGAAAGCGTGGTTTGCGAGCGCGCCCATCGCCTGCCCTTGTGAGTTCGCCTGTCTTATATGGCGAAGATAAGCCCGATGGCCAGAGTAGCCGTCGTCCGGATGTATGCGGCAAATCTGTGTCGTGCCCCCACGTCCGCAATGGAGCCGCATGACGCATCTGTCATGGGACGAATACCGAGACTGCGTGCTAGAATCGCAAAATTATGCCTGCAATGCCCGTTAAGACCGCAAAACCGATAGTGACCGGCCCGACCTGGGAGACCCCTGAATGAATCGCCACAGCTCCTTTCGCCGTCTGGCGATCATCATGATCCCGGCCTTGTCCCTGGGGTTCTCCGCCACGCTGGCCCAGACGCCACCTGCGACCCCTCCCGGCGCGACGGCTCCCGCCACCCCGGCTCCTCCGGCGGCGCCGACTCCGCCCGGCACGCCAACGCCGGCGACGCCGGCTCCGCCCCCCGCCGAGGTGCAGACGCCGGCGAGCCCGGCCGCCGAAGCGCCAAAACCATCGGCGACGGCCCCCGTGCAAACTGCCGATCCATTCGGCGAGGAGATCACGCTGACGGCAAAGACGGTGTTGACCTTCCGCGGCAACGCGACCTGGGATACCGCGTTCGATACATTGATCGATTCTTTCAAGGAACTGACGGCCGTTCTCGACAAACAGGGCGTCAAGGCCGCCGGCAACATGATGATCGTCTATACCTCGACCGACGACAACGGCTTCTCGTTTCTCGCCGAAGTGCCGGTCGATCAGGACCTCAAGGACCTGCCCAAGAATATGAGCATGGGCAAGTCACCGGAGGGCAAGGCGCTCAAGTTCGTCCACCGCGGCTCCTACGACAACATGGACAACACCTATGAGGCGATCACCAATCACCTCGACGACAAGAAACTCGAGGCCAAGGACACCTTCATCGAGGAATACGTGACCGATCCGCTGAAGACTGAAGAAGATAACCTCGTCATCAATGTCTATGTGCCGCTGAAGTGAGTATCGTCATGAACCGGTTGATTCCATGCGCCGCCGCCACCTGCCTCGCTGCCGTGCTGGCAGCGACATCTGCATATGCGGACGCCGTACCGCCTCCCACAATCTCGGTAACCGGCGAGGCCACGATCTCGGCGCCCCCCGACCTCGCGCGGATCGAAGCGGGCGTCACCACCGACGCCAAGACAGCGCACGATGCGAGCAACGCCAACGACGACGCCATGGGCAAGGTGCTGCTGGCGCTGAAAGGCGCGGGCATTTCCGAAAAGGACTATCAGACTTCGCAAGTGTCCCTGCAACCGCAATACAGCAGCAGTCAGAATCGCTCGGGGCCGAACGTGCTGACCGGCTATCGCGCGATCAATCGCATCACCATCAAGGTCCGCGACATCCTCAAGGTTGCCAGCGTGATCGACGCTGTGGTCGGAGCCGGCGCCAATGACCTCGGCGGCATTTCATTCACAGTCTCCAATTCGTCGAAACTCCTCGACGACGCACGCGGCCAAGCGATCGCCGATGCGCGGCGCAAGGCCGAGATCTATGCCAAGGCGGCGGGTGTGACACTTGGCGATCCCGTCAGCATCTCCGAGGAAGGCACTCCCGCGCCGGTGATGTATCGCCGGGTCGCGGCGCCAATGGCAGCGAGCGCTCCGATTGCGCCGGGCGAGGAAACGCTGCGTGTAACCGTTGGCGTGTCTTGGGAGATCAAGGCACATCCCTGAGTCCGCGCACGAAGCCTACGCAGGTTAAACCGGTGCGACCGTGAATCAGCCGCGGCGCTGAAAGACGCAGAACTGGAAATGCTGGACAGACTGCCACGGCGTGACGTGGTCGTGCCGACGCGCTTCAACTAACGCGAAGCCAGGCCCAAGCTCGGAGCTGAGGCCTGCGGCATCGTACCGCCGGACCGGTAGACCGCTGCACTTTTCCGGACCGTCAATCGCAAACGTACCGATGATTGCGTGGCCTCCCGGACGAAGCGCCGTCAGCAACCGCGCAACATAGGCCTTGCGGTCCTCAGCCTCGGTCAGGAAATGAAACGCCGCGCGATCGTGCCAGATGTCGTAGATCTGATTTGGCTGCCATCGCGTAACGTCAGCAGCGATCCACCGCACGTGTTTCTCTGCTTCGCCAACGCGGGCCTTGGCCGCGATCAACGCGGCGTCCGACACATCCAGGACCGCGATATCATGAAATCCTCGAGCGAGAAGACTATCGACCAGCCGCGAGGCACCCCCACCGATATCGACAATCCTCGTGTCAGGATTCGCGCCAACGCTGTCGATCAATTCGAGTGAAATCGCCGGCTCCTCCTGAAACCAGCTCACATCGCCTTCGCCCTTGGTCGTGTAGACCTTCTGCCAGTGTTCGGCCCGCGTCGCTTCGTTCACGTGACAGTCTCCGCAATGCCCGAGCACCTTACTGGCTCATGAGCGCCGCGCGGGTCAAATTTCCATGACCTGACCCGGCTTCAGCGCGAGGAAGCGGTCGCGCGGAACACCGGCCTGATCGAGTGCGATGCCGAGCGCCGTCGCCGGCGCATCGATCGCCTCGTCGGTCAACTGGAATGTGCCGTGGTGATGGGCCAGCGCGATCTCCGCGCCGCAATCGGCCAAAGCTTTTACCGCGTCTTCTGGATTCATATGCTGATCCTTCATGAACCAGCGCGGCTCATAGGCGCCGATGGGCAGGATCGCCGCGCGCAGCGGACCATGCATCTCGCGCACGCGACGGAAATGCACGCCGGTGCCGTAGCCGGAATCGCAGACGATGTAGATTTTGCCGGCTGGCGTCTCCAACACGAAACTCGCCCACAACGTCTTGTTGCGATCGAACAGGCCGCGCGCCGACCAATGCCGCGTCGGCACCAGCGTCACCGCAATCCCGTTGCCGAGATCGACGCGATCCTGCCAATCGAAGGCTTCAGCGCGAATGGCGCTGTCGGCGGCACGCATGACGGTATCGTTGCCAAGCGGCGTAATTACGCGCGGCGAGAACTTTGCCGCGAGATTCGACAGCGTCGCCACGTCGAGATGATCGTAGTGGCCGTGCGAGACCAGCACGACATCAATCTTCGGCAAGGCATCGAAGGCGATGCCGGGATCGTTGTGCCGTTTCGGTCCGGCAAATGAGAACGGCGACGCCCGTTCCGACCAGACGGGATCGACCAGAACGTTGAGCCCGCCGGTCTGGATCAGCCAGCTCGCGTGTCCCACGAAGGAGAAACGCACCTTGCTGCCCTCGACGCGCGCGGGCGGGGTGTCGGAATAGGGCGACGGCACCCACTCCGGCCACTTGTGGCGTTCGCGCCCACCGCCGAATTGCCAGCGCAGCACTTCGGCAAGTTTCTTCGGTGACGCCCCGTCGGGATCGAAGAAATGCGTACCGTCGAAATGGTCGGAGACGGAACCGGCGTAGGTTTTCATGCGGGACGCCCAGGAGGCAGAAAGTCCGGCGGTGGCGGCCCCGGCCAAAGCGATCAGCAGTCGGCGGCGGGTCGGATTCACGTTGGGCTTTCGCGGGTAAAAAGGGATCGTAGTTGGAACTCCGGACATGGGACCCAACAAGCTGGTTTGCAATAACCCGCGAAATGGCCCCATATGGGGGATCAATATTACCTTTTTAATATCAATGCTTTATTTCAATGTCGCTTGCACAGGCGCGACGTTCTTTCCTTGACTCGCCGGCCTCTTCGCCGTAAATCCCCACCGCTTCTCGGAAAGATCTTCTTTTCGACCCGCCGACCGGCCGCAGGGGCCGGAGGTCAACGCCCGACAGCGCTGTGCGCCCTCGGGCGTAAACGTGTTTTGTGTCTCCCTCGCCCCCGCTCATGCGGGGAGAGGTGAAACAGGATTGATGGGCTCATGTTCGACAATCTGTCGGAAAAGCTGGGTGGCATTCTCGATCGGCTGACGCGGCGCGGCGCGCTGACCGAAGCCGACGTCGATGCCGCCATGCGCGAGGTGCGCCGCGCGATGCTCGAAGCCGACGTCTCGCTCGACGTCGTGCGCAGCTTCATCGACAAGGTCCGCGAGCAGGCGATCGGCGCTACCGTCGTCAAGTCGGTTACGCCCGGCCAGATGGTGGTCAAGATCGTCCATGACGAACTGGTCGCCACCCTCGGCTCGGACGGACAGGGTATCGATCTCAACGCCGTACCTCCGGTCGCCATCATGATGGTCGGTCTGCAGGGCTCCGGCAAAACCACGACCACAGCGAAACTCGCACGCCGCATGACCCAGCGCGACAAGCGCAAGGTGCTGATGGCGTCGCTCGACATCTACCGCCCCGCGGCCATGGAGCAATTGGCGGTGCTCGGCCGCGACCTCGATATCCCGACGCTGCCGATCGTCGCGGGACAGAAGCCCGAGCAGATCGCGCGGCGCGCCATCGAGGCCGGCAAGCTCGGCGGCTATGACGTGGTGCTGCTCGATACCGCCGGCCGTACCACGCTCGACGAAGAGATGATGAGCGAGGCGGCAAACATCAAAACCGCCGCCAATCCGCACGAGGTGTTGCTGGTCGCGGATTCGCTGACCGGCCAGGATGCCGTCAATCTCGCCCGTTCCTTCAATGAACGCGTCGGCCTGACCGGCATCGTGCTGACCCGCGTCGACGGCGACGGCCGCGGCGGCGCCGCGCTCTCCATGCGTCAGGTCACCGGCAAGCCGATCAAGCTGATCGGCACCGGCGAAAAAACCGATGCGCTGGAAGACTTCCATCCGTCGCGTATCGCCGGCCGCATCCTCGGCATGGGCGACGTGGTCTCGCTGGTCGAAAAGGCTGCAGCGAATATCGACGCCGAAAAGGCCGCGCGCGTCGCCGAGAAGATGCGCAAGGGTCAGTTCGACCTCAACGACATGCGCGAGCAGCTTGTGCAGATGGCCAACATGGGCGGCGTCAGTGGCTTGATGGGCATGATGCCCGGCATCGCCAAGATGAAAAACCAGATCGCGGCCGCGGGGATCGACGACAAGGTTTTGAAGCGCCAGATGGCGATCATCGATTCGATGACGCGTCAGGAGCGCAAGCATCCCGACATCCTGAAGGCCAGCCGCAAGAAGCGCATCGCCGCCGGCGCCGGGCAAGAGGTGCAGGAGATCAACAAGCTCCTCAAGATGCACCGGAACATGGCCGACATGATGAAGATGATGGGATCGGGCAAGCGCGGTCCCCTCGCCGGTATCGCACAGGCCATGGGCTTTGGCGGCGGAATGCCGGCCCCCTCGCCCGAACAGTTGAAGGCGCTCGCGGACAAGATGCCGAAGGGCGCCGACGGCCTGCCGCAACTGCCGAAGGATCTGCCGGCGGGACTGCGCGGCGGCCTGCCCAATCTTCCCGGCCTTACCGGTCTCAGCGGGAAGCCGACGCTTCCCGGCCTCGGCGGCTTTCCAGGGAAAAAGAAATAACTTCGATCAACCAGCAAACACCAAGACAGACTTTTCAAAGGAGAACTCAATGTCCGTCGTGATCCGCCTCGCTCGCGCAGGCACCAAGAAGCGTCCCGTCTACCACGTCGTCGTCGCCGACTCGCGCTTTCCGCGCGATGGCCGCTTCATCGAACGTCTCGGCCACTTCAATCCGCTGATGCCGAAGGACAACGCCGACCGGCTCAAGCTCGACATGGACAAGGTCAAGGCCTGGCTCGCCAAGGGCGCACAGCCGTCGGACCGCGTGATGCGCTTCCTCGATGCCGCCGGCGTCAAGAAGCGCACCGCACGCAACAACCCGGAGAAGGCCGTGCCGCGCAAGGAGCGCAAGGCGCAGGCCGAAGCCGCCGCGAAAGCGTAAGGCTGACCCGGCATGACAGCGCGCATCTGCGTGGCCCGGATCGGCGCCGCGCATGGCGTGCGCGGCGAAGTACGGTTATGGGTCTTCACTGAAGATCCGCTCGCCGTCATGCGTTACGGCCCGCTCTCGACAAAAGACGGCGCGCGACACCTCGAGATCGCGCGGGCGCGCGAGGCCAAGGATCATCTTGTCGCGACGCTCAAAGGCGTCACCACACGCGACGAGGCCGAACGGCTCAACGGGATCGAGCTCTACGTTGCCCGCGACAAGCTGCCGGCGACGGACGACGATGAATACTATCATGCCGACCTGATCGGACTGGCCGCCGTCGGCGTTGACGGCGGTCCAATCGGTCGCGTCATCGCGATCCATAATTTCGGCGCCGGCGACATCGTCGAGATCGCACCGACCCGTGGTCCAACACTGATGCTGCCGTTCACCAATGCCGTGGTGCCGACGGTCGATATCGCCGGTGGGCGCATTACGATCGATCGGCCCACCGAGATCGAGGGCGATGAACCGGATCGCCAACCATCATGACCTGGCATGCGACCATCCTGACCCTGTTTCCGGAGATGTTTCCGGGACCGTTGGGCGTCAGCCTCGCCGGGAAGGCGCTGGCGAGCGGAATTTGGTCGCTTGAGGCACGCGACATCCGCGATTCCGCCACCGATCGCCACCGCAGCGTGGACGACACCCCCGCGGGTGGCGGTCCCGGTATGGTGTTGCGGGCAGATATTCTAGCAAAAGCCATTGATTCAACGGCTAGTTCGCCCGATCGGCCCCGTCTTCTGATGAGCCCACGAGGTCGGCCATTGAGCCAGCGGCAGATTGCCGCTCTCGCTGCCGGTCCGGGTCCCCTGATCGTCTGCGGGCGGTTCGAGGGCATCGATCAGCGGGTCATCGAAGCCCGCGGGCTCGAGGAGGTTTCGGTGGGGGATTACGTGCTGTCAGGCGGCGAAATCGCCGCCATGGCGCTGGTCGATGCCTGCGTCCGCCTTCTGCCGGGGGTGATGGGCAAGGCAGAATCCGGCCAGGACGAGAGTTTTTCGCACGGATTACTGGAATACCCGCAATATACCCGCCCTCAGGAGTTCGAAGGCCGTCCGATTCCAGAGGTTCTCGTCTCCGGCGACCATGCCAGGGTGGCCGCCTGGCGGCGCGCCGAGGCCGAAGCCCTGACCAAAACGCGCCGGCCGGATCTCTGGGCGGCACGGGGCAACCAAAATCCGCCAAAAAGCACGACAGGCGGGTGACAACGGCCCAGCTTTGCCGTATAGGAACGCCAAATCCGCGCAACGCTGGATAGACGAATTCCGCGCAGCCCCCTCAACGGCCGGGCGCGCCGCCGATGGAGATTTGCAATGAACATCATTCAGCAGCTCGAAAAAGAGCAGTTCGACAAACTGTCGGCGACCAAGACCATCCCGGACTTCGGACCCGGCGACACCGTGATCGTCAACGTCAAGGTCGTCGAAGGCGAGCGCACCCGCGTGCAGGCCTATGAAGGCGTCTGCATCGGTCGGTCCGGCGGCGGGCTCAACGAGAGCTTCACCGTGCGCAAGATCTCCTACGGCGAGGGCGTCGAGCGCGTGTTTCCGCTGCTCTCCCCGATGATCGATTCGATCAAGGTGGTGCGCCGCGGCAAGGTGCGCCGTGCGAAGCTCTATTACCTGCGCAACCTGCGCGGCAAGTCGGCCCGCATCGTCGAGAAGCAGGACAAGCAGCAGGCCGAAGCGAGCTGATCTCGTCAGCCTGCTCGAAAGCTTCCGAAAGCGCGGCGCCAGCCGCGCTTTTTTGTTGCCGCCCACGCGACTATCTATCGCGAGTGCAGACCACCGTCGCGCGATCGTTCGATTGTCGCCGCGGATGCCGCCATGTTAGAAGATAGAATGGTTCCAGATCAGACCAGCCTGAGCATCGCTTTGTTCGTCACGCGCATCGTGATCGACGATCACAGCCGCTTGCCTGGCCGCTTCTTCGGACGGTTCGCGACCTCAGCGACGTCGGAGCTTAGACGCGCGGCCTGACGCCGCGTCACTTCGTCAGCCATCGCCTTCGCGCGACCGTCGCGCAGTCAGCTCAAAAATTTCAAAGGTTCACGTCCATGTCCAAACCGACCACGCTCTACGACAAGATCTGGAACGATCATCTGGTTCACGAAGCCGACGACGGCACCTGCCTGCTCTACATCGACCGCCACCTCGTACATGAAGTCACGAGTCCGCAGGCGTTCGAAGGTCTTCGCGCGTCGAAGCGCAAGGTGCACGCGCCGGAGAAGACCCTCGCCGTCGTCGATCACAACGTGCCGACCACCGATCGCTCCAAGCCCAATCCCGATCCTGAGAGCATCGAGCAGATCGAAGCCCTGGCGCGCAACGCCAAGGAATTCGGCATCGAATACTATAACGAGTTCGACAAGCGCCAGGGCATCGTCCACGTCATCGGCCCGGAGCAGGGTTTTACGCTGCCGGGCACCACGATTGTCTGCGGTGACAGCCACACCTCGACCCACGGCGCATTTGGCGCGCTCGCCCACGGTATCGGCACATCCGAGGTCGAACATGTGCTCGCGACCCAGACGCTGATCCAGAAGAAGGCGAAGAACATGCGCGCCGTCGTCGACGGCAAACTGCCCGATGGCGTCACCGCCAAGGACATCATCCTGGCTATCATCGGCGAGATCGGCACCGCGGGCGGCACCGGCTATGTGCTGGAATACGCCGGCGATGCCATTCGTGCGCTGACCATGGAAGGCCGCATGACGGTCTGCAACATGTCGATCGAAGGCGGCGCGCGCGCCGGCCTCGTCGCGCCCGACGAGAAGGCCTATGAATTCCTGAAAGGCCGCGCCAAATCGCCGAAGGGCGACGCCTGGGACGCCGCGATGCGCTACTGGGAGAAACTGCGCAGCGATGACGGCGCACATTTCGACCACGAAATTCGTCTCGACGCTGCGAAGCTGCCGCCGATCGTGACCTGGGGCACGAGCCCGGAGGACGTCATCTCGGTGACCGGCAAGGTGCCGAATCCCGCTGACATCGCCGATGAAGCGAAGCGCCTCTCCAAGGAACGCGCGCTGCATTACATGGGCCTCGCCGCCGGCACCAAGGTCACTGACATCAAGCTCGATCGCGTGTTCATCGGCTCCTGCACCAACGGCCGCATCGAGGATTTGCGCGCCGCCGCGAAGGTCGCCGACGGCAAGACCGTCAACGCCAATGTCAACGCCATGATCGTTCCGGGCTCCGGCCTCGTGAAGGAGCAGGCAGAAGCCGAAGGCCTCGACAAGATCTTCATCAAGGCCGGATTCGAATGGCGCGAGCCGGGTTGCTCCATGTGCCTCGCGATGAACCCCGACAAGCTGAAGCCGGAGGAGCGCTGCGCCTCGACCTCGAACCGCAATTTCGAGGGACGGCAAGGCTTCAAGGGCCGCACGCATCTGGTGTCGCCTGCGATGGCAGCGGCAGCGGCGATCGCCGGACACTTCGTCGACGTGCGTGAATGGCACTAAAGCTTGCTTTCGACAGGCCGCGCGGGCTCGTTCTCACGCGGTCTGCCACACATCCGTGTTTTCATGCCGGGCAACGGTGCTAAAAGACGTGAGTGACCGGGACTTCGCCCGGTCATAACGAAATGCGCGTGCCATGACTGTATCTCCGCCCTACGTTCCACTGATGTCGCAGTATCGCCGCTGGCTCGGCGAGACCCGCAATCTCTCTTTCGCCAACTACGAAGCATTGCGGTCGTGGTCAGTGAGCGACCTTGACGCCTTCTGGCAGAGCATCTGGGATTATTTCGATCTGCAATCGCCAACGCCGCACACCGCGGTGCTCGCGGACCGCAAGATGCCCGGTGCCGTGTGGTTTCCCGGCGCGTCGGTGAACTACGCCCGGCAGGTGCTGCGGCATGTCGCGCCCGCAGAGGCCGCGGGCGTGCCGGCGATCATCAGCGCGGGAGAAGACGGCCAACTGCATGAGACAAGCTGGCGCGATCTGAAGCGACAGGCGGCAGTGCTGGCATTGCACTTGCGCGCGCAGGGTATCGAGAAGGGCGACCGCGTCGCGGCCTACCTGCCCAACATTCCCGAGACGATCGTCGCGTTCCTCGCGACCGCCAGCATCGGCGCGATCTGGAGCGTGTGCGCGCCTGATATGGCCGCGCCGGCTGTGATCGATCGTTTCAAGCAGATCGAACCGAAGATCCTGATCGCGACCGACGCCGTGACCTATGCCGGTCGCCGGCACGACCGCGCCGACGTAATCGCGACGCTGCGCAAGGCGCTGCCGAGCGTTCAGCATGTCATCCTGCACGGCGGGGCGTCCGGCACCAAGGCCGACGCGGTCCTGTCCGATATCCTGCGCGCCGAAAGTGCGGAGATCGATGCGTTCGAGCCAGAGTGGCTGCCGTTCGATCATCCGCTCTGGATCGTCTATTCCAGCGGCACAACCGGCCTGCCGAAGCCGATCGTGCATAGCCACGGCGGCGTCATCATCGTCGGCCTGCCGCTCAACGCGTTGCATAACGATATCGGCTGCAGCTATCACCCCAACTCGTTCGGCGAACGCTATCATTGGTATTCGTCGACCGGCTGGATCATGTGGAACTGCCAGGTCGCCGGCCTGCTCAACGGCACCACCTGTTGCATCTTCGACGGCAGCCCCGGCGGCTCGAAGGACAAGCCCGACTGGCATACGCTGTGGCGCTTCGTCGCCGATGCCAAGGTGACCTTCTTCGGCGCAGGCGCTGCCTACTTCGCCAACTGCACCAAGGCCGATATCGATCTCGCCTCCGCCGGCGATCTGTCCCGCCTGCGTATCCTCGGCTCGACCGGTTCGCCGCTGAGCGAAGATATCCAGACCTGGTTCAACACCCGCTTCGCCGCATTGTCGAAAGCCAACGGCAACACCGCACAGGCCGAGATGTTCTGGGCCAACATGTCCGGCGGCACCGACTTTGCGGGTGCGTTCATCGGCGCTTGCAGGGAATTGCCGCAGCGGCCCGGAACCATGCAATGCCGCATCCTCGGCAATGCCGTCGAAGCCTTCGACGAGCAGGGCAACAGCGTGATCGACGAGGTCGGCGAACTCGTCTGCACCGAGCCGCTGCCGTCGATGCCGCTGCGCTTCTGGAACGATCCCGAAGACGCGCGCTATCGCGGCAGCTATTTCGACACCTACCCCGGCGTGTGGCGGCACGGCGACTGGCTCAGGATCAACCAAGACGGCTCCTGCATCATCTATGGCCGCAGCGACGCCACCATCAATCGTCACGGTCTGCGCATGGGGACGAGCGAAATCTATTCGGCAATCGAAGCCCTGCCGGAGATTCTGGATTCGATGGTGGTCGATCTCGAATATCTCGGCCGCGAGAGCTACATGCCGCTGTTCGTGGTGTTGCGCGACGGCATCGCGCTCGACACGGCCATGGAACAAAAGATCAATCGCGCCATCGAGGGCGGCGTCTCCCGCCGCTTCCTTCCCAACGCAATTTTCGCGGTGCCTGAGATTCCACGCACGCTGTCCGGCAAGAAACAGGAACTTCCGATCAAGAAGCTGCTGCTCGGGCAGCCGATCGAAAAGGTGATCAACAAGGACGCGATGGCGAATCCCGCCTGCCTCGACTGGTATATTGCATTTGCCGCCAAATCGCGGCAGTCCTAATCCATCATGAAAAAAGCCAAAGCAAAAGCGCCTGCCCGCAAGGCAGCGAAAGCGCCGCGTTCCGTCGCGAAGGCCAAAGCCACGACCAAGGCAACGACGGCAAAGAAGTCGTCCAAGCCGGTGGTGAAAGCTACAGCCGCGAAAGGCGCTTCCACAAAACCCGCGGCATCTGCCAAGGTTGCGAAACCCGCCGCGCGTCCAGCCGCAGCTGCTGCCAGTCCTGCGCCGCGTCAGCCGCTGACATTGCCGGCAGCACCTGCGCCGCAAGTCGCGCAAGCTCCGGCGAAGCCGGCCGTGGCATCGACAGTCCCGCCAAAAGCGCCGAGTGCGCCTCTCAAAGCTCCAAGCTCCATAGCAAGTAGTAAGCCGGCCCGCGCCGACGTACCGCCGGCCGAAGGCTATGCACTTCTGGTCGACGGCCATTTCAAGAACCAGTTCGGCACGCTGACCGATGCAAAGACCGCAGCAGCCGATCTGAAGTCACGCTTCCCGATCCTGCGGATCGAAATCTACGACGCTGCGAAGAAGACGCGACTGCCGCTCTGAGCGACGTCCGCCCCGGCGCGCGACACGCGCCCTGCGAATCCGTTACACTCTCGCGCCATGCCACGCGCGCCTGCCAAGCCCATCCCGCTGTCCACCGCCTCCGCCCGCCGGATCTGGCTGCACGCGCAGCGGCTCGACACGCGCAACCCCTTCGGCAAGGGACCGCGGGCGACCGCCGACGCGGTCGCACATCTCGGCTACGTCCAGATCGATACCATCAACGTCATCGAGCGCAGCCACCACCACATCCTGTTCACGCGCATTCCCGACTACCGCCGCGCCGACCTGCGACAGGCGCAATCCACCGACAAGACCGTCTTCGAATACTGGACCCACGCATTGGCCTACGTGCCATCAGCGGATTTTCGATTCTTCGTCGCGGACATGAAGCTGCACCGGCGCGAAGGCCACCGCTGGTTTCAAACCGTGACAGCAGCCGACACCCGCAAGGTCATGCGGCTGGCACGGCAAAGCCCGCTCTCGATCCGCGACATCGAGGACGACGTGCTGCGCGAGAAGGACCATGCCTGGGCCAGCCGCAAGCCATCGCGGCGCGCGCTGCAACTGGCGTTCTTCACCGGCGCACTCACCATCAGCGAGCGCAACGGCATGCTCAAGACCTACGATCTCATGCTGCGGCATTTCGGCTGGGACAAAATGCCGAAGGCCGCGTCACGCCGCGAGATCAGCACATACATGCTCGACCGTGCGCTGCGCTCGCAGGGGGTCGTCTCGCTCGATTCGATCTGCCATCTCGATGCACCGCGCAAGGCCGACATCCGCAAGGTGATCGACGCACGCGTACGCAAGGGCGCGCTGGTGCCGGTCACCGTCGATGGCGCGGGCAAGCAGGAACACTGGATTGCGCCCGAAACGCTCGAAAGCGACAGTCATCCCGATCTTGATCTCGTTCACATTCTCTCGCCGTTCGATCCCCTGGTGATTCAGCGCAAGCGCACGCATCTGATCTTCGACTACGAACATCGCTTCGAGGCCTATGTGCCGAAGGAGAAGCGCAAGCTCGGCTACTTCGCCCTGCCGGTTTTGGTCGGCGATACCATCGCCGCAGCACTCGATCTCAAGACCGACCGCAAGGCGCGGAAGGTGCTGATCCAGAAATGGACGTGGATCGGGGATGCCGCAGCCAGGAAAGCCGCGGGCCTGCGCAAGGAGTTGAAACGGCAGATCGAGGACGAGCTCGATCGCTTCACACGATTTCAGCTCGGTGACTGAACCGGAGCGCTACGCGGTAAGCGTCGCTTGTCTCGTCACCAGGATGGGTCCAGCCCGTAACCGAATCCGAACGGAAAGAATGGCGCCGGCCCTTGCGGCACATAATAGGATGGACGTTCGTAGTAGGGCCGATAGGGGCCGCGCACATAGACGCGCGGGCGGTGATGCCGATAATGGTGGCGGCGATGAGCGTGACGACCGCGCCGCGCTGCGCTGATGTCGGTGAGCTTCACGGATGTGGTCATGACTTCGGCGCCTGCGGCCGCCGACGCGCGATCGGTGGATGTCACAACGAACAACATCGCAATCGTGGCAGCGAAGCCCATACCGACGAACGTCTTCATGGCCATTTCCTTTGACTGGCAGGTCATTCCGGCATGTAACGCGATCGAACGGCGTTGAAACATACTATCGTGCGGCACAATAAAAAACAGGCCCGCGATGCGGACCTGCTCTTCCTCCATCCGCTCACCAGCGGCGGTGATGACGGCGATGCCAGTGCCGGCGGTGCCAGTGCCGCGGCCGCCAATGCCGGCGATGGTGATAGCGCACCTCAGTCGTCAGCTTTCCCGCGTCGCTCTGCGTGGTGGTGGCAATACCCGGATTGACCGGCGTGGCCGCTTGCGCCGGAGCCACAACGGCCAAAAGCGCGCCGACGGCGGCAAATCCGAGAATTTTCTTCACATGCATGTGGATTCTCCCTGGGGTGGAACGAAATCCTAACAACGCATGGCGGCAAATGGTTCCATCCGAACACCGGAATGCGCCCATGAGGTGATTGCCGCGATCCTGAACGAGCCACGGCGGCGGCGCGCCCGGATAAACGCTAAATTTTGAGACGAATAGTCAAATCCGCTATGCGGACGGCTTCAGCCGTGGCGCCAGTAACAATTCATGCGAGGGACGATAACCGTACCGCTCGGCCGGAATTCCTGCACGTAGTGCGCGGTGCATTCGCGAACTGCGTCGGGGCCGGGATTATAGCGGGGATAGACGCCACCCTCGTCCTCGCGGTAGATGCGCACACGGGGCCGGCGCTGGCGGGCCTGCGCAGATGCATCAGACGGCGCGGCCCGATGCGCACGCGGCACGGCACTTTGCGCCTGCGCGCTGTTTGCAGACAGCATCGCACCCGATGGCAGCAAGACTGCCATCCCCATCGCGACCCCCATCGCTGTGATCCTGACGCTCATCACCGTGCCCCGGTTTTCCGTATTCGCGGGCGACGGTCTCCGATTGTCGCGCCCGCGTCAACCGTACACCGTCCCGGCTGCAAAAAATGCTGCCGTGGCCGCAAGATACGGACTAAACAGAGGATATGTGGACATCGGCCAAGGCCCCTTCGCTGGCTGACATGGAGACTTTGGCGCACGAGGTGTTCGCGCGCCTGCCGGAGCATTTCCGCCGCCTGTGCGAGGGCTTGATCATCCGCGTCGAGGACTTTCCGACCGACGAGGTGCTCGACACGATGTCAGCCGAGAGCGAATTCGAGCTGCTCGGCCTGTTCCAGGGCGTCGGGCTGCCCTTTCAGAGCGGTGATGATATCGCCCGGCTGCCCAATCTGATCTGGCTCTACCGCCGCCCAATCCTCGACTACTGGGCCGAGCATGACGAGACGCTGGGCCATATCGTCAATCACGTGCTGATCCACGAGATCGGCCATCATTTCGGGCTGTCCGACGCCGACATGGAAGCGATCGAGGCGCAGGCAGGAGACTAGCCCTGCAGAATTGGCCCTTGGATCAAGGCCGGGATCGCGATAGAAAACGCCCACTCACAAGGAAAACCCTGCCATGGACAAGTTCACCACGCTGGAAGGCGTCGCAGCGCCGCTGAAGATCATCAACGTCGACACCGACATGATCATTCCGAAGCAGTATCTGAAGACCATCAAGCGCACGGGCCTTGGCAAGGGGCTTTTCTCGGAACAGCGCTACAAGGACGACGGTTCGGAGAATCCGGATTTCATTCTCAACAAGCCAGCCTATCGCAACGCCAAGGTCCTGGTCGCCGGCGACAACTTCGGTTGCGGCTCCTCGCGCGAGCACGCGCCATGGGCGCTGCTCGACTTCGGCATCCGCTGCGTGATCTCGACCTCGTTCGGCGACATCTTCTACAACAACTGCTTCAAGAACGGCATTCTCCCGATCCGCGTGTCGCAGGAGAACCTCGACAAGCTGTTCGATGACGCCGAGCGCGGCGCCAATGCGACGCTGACCATCGATCTCGCCAGTCAGGAAATCCGCGGCCCCGACGGCGGCACCGTGAAGTTCGAGATCGATCCGTTCCGCAAGCATTGCCTGCTGAACGGCCTCGATGACATCGGTCTGACGATGGAAAAGAAATCGTCGATCGACAGTTACGAGGACAAGCTGAAGCGCGAACGCGCCTGGGCCTGATTTTCCTCTCGGTGATTGAGTCGCGCGCGGTTACGCATCTCGAAGGATGCGCCGCGCGTGGCAGCCTGTCATCCTTCGCGGCGCGTGACTTCCGCCGTTCAGCGCGCGCCTCTAGATAACGACACCTTACCCGGTCATCGCCGCAATGGCATCGGCGATCGCAATGGTGCGCTTGGCCATCTCGGCGTGCAGCCGCTCCACCATGCCGCCATCGAGCTGGATCGCGCCGCGCAAGGCATTTTCCGGACGTTCGAACGCCGCAATGATCTTCCGCGCCTGCGCCACCTCGTCGGCAGGCGGCGTGAACACCGCATTGCAGGCCGCAATCTGGCTCGGATGAATCAGCGTCTTGCCGTCGAAACCGAGATCGCGGGCTTGCGCGCACTCCTGCGCAAACCCGTCGACATTGCTGAAATCGCTGTAGGGACCGTCGAGGATTTCCAGGTCGTAGAGCCGCGTGGCAAGGATGCAATGCGTGATCATGGGCAGCATCGTGGCGCGGCCCGGGGTCATCCGGATGCGGGTCTCGCGTGCGATGTCGTTCGGCCCGAATACAAAGCCAGCCAGCCGTGATCCGGATTCGCGCGATGTCGCGGCAACCTCCTCGGCGTGCAGCACGGCGCGCGCCGTCTCGATCATGGCCCAGACCCTGATCGCTGGATCCGCTCCCAGATCGCGCAGCTTGTCGTTGACCGTCGCGATGTCGGCGGCACCATAGATTTTCGGAACCAGAACGCCATCGGGACGGGCTTTCGCCGCCATGGCCAGATCATCGACCCACCATGGCGTATCCAGCGCGTTGATGCGGATGATGATTTCGCGACGGCCGAATCCACCCGCGGCTATGGTTTCTGCGATCCGGGCGCGCGCCGACGCCTTGGCATCCGGAGCAACAGAATCCTCGAGATCGAGAATGATGCCATCGGCGGGAAGCTGCCGCGCCTTCTCCAGCGCCCGCGGGTTCGAACCCGGCATGAATAAGAGGGTGCGGCGCGGACGGATCATGAAACCTTATCCTCGTGTGGACGGAACCCTAGCGGATAGCACTTGCGGTGAACCTCCGAAAGCCTTGTTCGGAACGGCGCGCTGTGGTTTCACAACGTGGGCAACGGATGAGGTGCGAGCATGAAAACTTTCCCGAAACAGTTGATCGAAGGCTACCGCACCTTCACCAGCCAGCGCTTGCCCACCGAACAGTCGCGCTATCACACTCTTTCCGAGCGCGGTCAGCACCCCGAGACCATGGTGATCGGCTGCTGCGACTCGCGCGTAGCACCCGAGACAATCTTCGACGCCGGACCGGGCGAACTGTTCGTGGTGCGTAATATCGCCAACCTGGTGCCGGTCTATCAGCCCGATGCCAACGCCCACGGCGTCTCCGCCGCCTTGGAATTCGCGGTGCAGGTCCTCAAGGTAAAAAATATTGTGATCCTCGGTCACGCGCAGTGCGGCGGCGTCGGAGCATTCATCAACAAGGCCGCGCCGCTGACGCCCGGCGACTTCATCGGCAAATGGATGGCGATGTTCATCAAGCCCGGCGAGGTCGTCGAGCAACGCGACCAGGAGACGATGAAAGAATTCGCCACGCGGATCGAGAAGGCGGCGGTGTTCCGCAGCATCGAAAACCTGATGACGTTCCCGTTCGTACGGAAGGCCGTGGAGAGCGGACACCTCCGCTTGCACGGCGCCTATTTCGGCGTCGCCGAGGGAACGCTGTATGTGCTCGACCGGGACACCAAGGAATTCCGCAGCGTCAGGGACAACAGCCTCGTCTGACGCATCCTTCCGTTACGCTGTCATTGTCGCAACGAATAGAAAAAAGGAGCCGGGAAATCCGGCTCCTTCGTTTTGATCAGGCCGCCTTCTGCTTGGCGTTGATCAGCTTGCGATTGATCAGACACTCCGCGATCTGCACGGCGTTGAGTGCCGCACCCTTGCGCAGATTGTCCGACACGCACCAGAGCTGCAAACCATTCTCCACCGTCGCGTCCTCGCGGATGCGGCTGATATAGGTCGCGTCCTCGCCCGCCGATTCATACGGCGTGACGTAGCCGCCCGGCTCATGCTTGTCGATCACGAGGCAGCCCGGCGCGTTGCGCAGGATATCGCGCGCCTCGTCGGGAGTGATCGGCTTCTCGAACTCGATCGTGACCGCTTCCGAATGGCCGATGAACACCGGCACCCGCACGCAAGTCGCCGTCAGCTTGATCTTCGGATCGAGAATCTTCTTGGTCTCGGCCACCATCTTCCACTCTTCCTTGGTGTAGCCGTCTTCCATGAAGACATCGATGTGCGGGATCACGTTGAACGCGATGCGCTTCGGGAATTTTTTGGTGACGAGTTCGCTCGCGGTGTAGACCGCCTTGGTCTGCGAGAACAGTTCATCCATCGCTTCCTTGCCGGCGCCCGACACCGACTGGTAGGTCGACACCACGACGCGCTTGATGACCGCCTTGTCATGCAACGGCTTCAGCGCCACCACGAGCTGCGCCGTCGAGCAATTCGGATTGGCGATGATGTTCTTCTTGGTGAAGCCCATCACGGCATCCGCGTTCACTTCGGGCACGATCAACGGCACGTCGGAATCGTAGCGCCACGCCGACGAGTTATCGATCACCACAGCGCCGGCCTTGCCGATCTTCGGCGACCACTCCTTTGACGTCTCGCCGCCAGCCGACATCAGGCAGATGTCGACGTCGGAGAAATCGTAATTGTCGAGCGCTTTGACTTTCAGGGTTTTGTCGCCGAACGAGACTTCGGTGCCGACGCTGCGGCGCGAGGCCAGCGCCACCACTTCGTCAGCGGGGAATTTCCGCTCGTCCAGAATGTTGAGCATTTCCCGCCCGACATTGCCGGTCGCTCCGACCAGCGCGACTTTGTAACCCATCGTTCACTCTCCGAAGAAAAATGCCTTCCTCTCGCCACGCGCGGAAAGGGAAGAGGGGCCGCTTCTATGCGAGAAACGCCGTCAAGACAACGCCAGACCCTGGTTCCCGAGTCTCGATGCGACCAATGTGGGCCTATCGCCCGAAGCTGCGGCCTGCCGAAATCCATCCGGCGCTGCACAGCTTCGCCGACGAATGCACCGCCGTGATCGGGCGGCTGCTTGCCTATGTAGGCGCGATCGCCCTCATTGCCATCGTTGGCCATCAACTCCTGGCCAATCTGCCGATGACATGGAATGGCGCGGCTCCGGCCGGCAGCCCTGGCTGGAGCCTGGCGGCCCGCTCCTATCCGGCCTTCGCCGTGACGCAATTCGATAAATCACTGAAAACAGAGACTTACGACATTTTTCGG
>JAFKKH010000046.1 GCA_017305665.1 Hyphomicrobiales bacterium | reverse complement strand
CCGCGGGCCATCGGTCCGATCACCGAGAGGTCGCGGTTGAACGGCAGCGGCGGCAACGGCGGTGCGACGTGGCCGCGATTGGCGCAGAGGTTGTAGGTCGGCTTGTGGGCATAGATGCCGCAATGAAACGCCGGCACCCGCAGCGAGCCGCCGATGTCCGAGCCGAGCGACAGCGCGCCGTAGCCTGCGGCGAGCGCGGCGGATGAACCACCCGAGGAGCCGCCGGGCGTACGGCCGAGGTTGAACGGATTGTTGGTGATGCCGTAGATCTCGTTGTAGCTCTGCCAGTCCGCGAGCGCGACCGGCACGTTGGTCTTGGCCAGGATGACGCCGCCGGCGTCTTTCACGCGCGTGATCGACAGCGCGTCTTCCGTGGGCCGGAAATCCTTCTGTGGCGGAAAGCCGTAGGTCGTCGGCAGGCCGGCGACGTTGTAGGATTCCTTCACCGTCATGGGGATGCCGAGCAGCGGCCTGGTCTCGCCGCGCGCCAGCGCCGCGTCGGCATCTTTCGCCGCCTTCAATCCGCGCTCGAAATCGCGCACGCAGACCGCGTTGACCTTGGCGTCGTGCCGCTCGATCCGGGCGATGGTGTCCTGCGCCAGTTCAACAGCCGAGACCTTCTTCGCCTTCAGTGCCGCCGAAAGCTCGGTCGCGGTCTTGAATCCCCATTGCGATATGGCCAAGGCGTATCTCCCGATCTTGTTTTGTTGTGACCGCATGATGCGCGGTTCCACCAAACGCCGCAAGCGGTGTCAGGATTTCGGCTCGATCGGAATCCAGATCTCGACGCCGCCCATGCCGGTCTGCGGATTGAAGGTCGGCAGATGCCGTTCGATGCATGGCGCATTGGCAGCGCGTTCGCCGCTGGCCGGCAGCCAGTCGTTCCAGATCGCGTTATAGGTCGCGCCGATCTCGGAAACGTGCCTGTCATGCGCGAACACCGCGTAGCGCTGCGGCGGCAGCGTGACTTCGATCAATCCATGCGGCGTCTTGCCGAACGTGGTCACTTCGGCGGCGCAGATGTATTCGAAGTTGCCGTCGTCATCCATGCCGCCGCTGATCGCGATCGGGATGCCCGGTATCTTGTTAGGGATGCTGTCAAACATCGTGCCCATGAACTGCTGCCATTGCGCGGGGATCTCGGGCGTGACGCCGAACGGATGATGCCGCGCGAGGCCGACAGCGAGGATGGTGCCGCCATCGGCAAAGCGTTGAGGAGCGGGAGCGGCGTGGCTGCCCGGCGGCAGGTCGATCGGCTTGACCATGATGAGGTCCTCCGTGGTTGCGGTTCTGCGGACCATTTCGGGGGTGACACCGAACTGCGCCCGGAACGCGCGCGAAAACGCTTCGTGCGAGCCGTATCCGGTGTCGAATGCGAGTGAGAGGATGTCGGGCGCGCCGCCGGCCAGCGCGCGGGCGGCTTCGGTCAGACGCCTTGCGCGAAGATATTGCATCACGGACAGGCCGGTGGCCTCGCCGAAAGCATGCGCGAGATGATAGCGCGACACCTCGCAGGCGTCCGCGACATCCGCCAGCGTCTGCAGCCGGCCGAGGTTGCGTTCGATGATCCAGAGCGCCTTGCGCGTCAACGACATGCATCCGTCTCGAAAGTTACGTGCGGATGAACGTTAGCGAAGTGCGGCGACGCCCGCTTGATCGGAATTGCGGGCGTGCGAAAAATTACGAGGCCGTTGCCTTGCCGAGGAACTCGATCAGCAGGCGGCTGACTTCCTGTGACTGCTCCTGCTGTACCCAGTGTCCGGCGCCGTCGATCAGATGACAGCCGATCATGTGGGTGCAGGCCTTGGTCTGCATCGCCTCGAACACGCCGGGGCGTTGGTAGGTGCCCCAGTCCTGTTTTCCGGCGATGAAGCAGGACGGCACGTCGATGGTGCGGCCGGAAAATAGCTCGAGTTCTGCGTTGAATGCGCCCGTGGTGCCGCAGCGATACCATTGTAGCCCGCCCTGGAATCCGGTGCGGCCATATTCGCTGCTGTAGACCTTGAGCTCGCGATCCGGCAGCCAGGTGTTGGCGGCGATATGGTCAGGCGTCGGCATCTCCTCCGCGACCGTCTCGGCCATACCCTTCGCAAGATCCATCACGTAATAGGTCGGCAGCTTCGCCAGTTCTTCCGCGTTCCAGACCTTCAGCGGATACGGCGCGTTGGCTTTCCAGTCGGCGCTCTTGTGGTGATAGTACGCGCGCAGGAAATCGTGCACGCCCTGCGTCGCGCGGTGCATGTTGGCGTTGGCGCCGCGCGTCGCGTAGTACCACTGATAATGCCGGCGTGGTCGCGGCAGCGCGGCGAGATCGCGATGCACGGGATCGTCGGCGGATGCTGCTGGTTTGGCGATGGTGTCGAACGGCAGCGGCGGGGGACCACCGAACGGCGCGCTCATCATCGCGACCGCGCGAAACACGTCCGGGCGCACCAGCGCACACCAGGCCGCAACCGGCGAGCCGAAATCGTGGCCGATCACCGCCGCGACATGCCGATAGCCGAACGCGGAGACGAGGCCGAGCGCATCGCGCACCAGATTGAGCAGGCGGAAGGCACTGAGATCGCCGTCATAGCTCGGATCCCAGCCGGTGGTGCGGCCGTAGCCGCGCTGGTCCGGCGCGATCACATGATAGCCGGCGGCCGCCAGCGCCGGCATCACCTTGCGCCAGCTATAGGCGAGTTCCGGAAAGCCGTGCAGCAGAAGCACGCAGGGCCGTCCCCTGGTTTCGAAGCCTGCTTCCAGAACGTGCATGCGCAGACCGTTGACGCCGTCGACGAAGCGGGAGCGGACCCCGGCGGGAAGGACGTCGGCATCGAGTGGAGCAGGTGAGGGCGTCTCGGTCATGACTCAGCTCTCGCGATCGCGTGGAAGAAGGTGCCGGTAACATGGCCGCGCCGCCCACCGCGCTCGGCCACGGGTTGGCCCTGCGCGTCGGTCAGTTCGGCAAGCGGCTCATCATGCCCCGCCGAAACGAGGCTCGCATAGTGGAATTCATGGCCGCGGATCCGCGCACCGACCGGGCCGAGCGGACTGTCGGCAAGCAGCCGCGCCTCGCGATAGCCGAGATGGAGCTTGCGTCGCTTGAAACTCGTGGCGTGGCTGAGCAGGCCGGTCATGACATGCGTTATTCCGTCAGCGTCTTCGAGACGTTCACCGAGCACCATGTAGCCGCCGCACTCGCCATGCACGGGGCGCGTCATCGCAAAACGCGCAAGGCTCTCGCGAAAACGATGGGCGGAAGCGAGCTTGCTCGCATGCAACTCCGGATAGCCGCCGGGCAGCCAGCAGACGTCGCAATCGTCAGGCGGCGGTTCGTTCGCGAGCGGCGAGAATGCAACGATCTCCGCATTGGCCTTGCGCCAGCCGGCGACGAGATGCGGATAGATGAAACTGAAGGCGGCATCCTGCGCCAATGCGATGCGTTGGCCCGGCGGCGGCAGCGCGGGCACTGCCAGGTTGCCTTGAATCGCGATCGGAGATGCGAGCGCTGCGATTGCATCAAGATCGAGGTGCGCTTCGGCCATATCCGCGAGGTGCGCAAGCCGTGCGCTGAGGTCGGTGTGTTCGCCCGCCTGTACGAGGCCAAGGTGGCGTTCGGGCAACACGAGCGCGGTGTCGCGCGGAATAGAACCAACCACGGGAATGCCGAGCGCGGCGATGGCATCGCTGACCAGCCGGGTGTGTCGTGGGCTACCGACCTTGTTGAGGATGACGCCGGCGATCCGCACCGCCGGGTCGTGCGTGATGAAGCCGCGCGTCACCGCGGCGGCCGACTGCGCCTGCGCCGCGACATCCAGCACCAGCAGCACCGGCAAATGATAACGCGCGGCGAGGTCGGCGCTGGCGCCGGTGCGGCCCGTGTCGCCCTCGACGCCGTCGAACAGGCCCATGGCGCCTTCGATCATAACAATGTCGGCACGGCCAGCTTCCGCCATCAGCGCGTCGAGTAAGGCTGGCGGCATCGCCCAGCTATCGAGATTGATGCTGCCGTAGCCGGTCGCAGCGGCATGAAACGCGGGGTCGATGAAGTCGGGGCCAGACTTGGCCGCGCGCACGCGCACGCCGCGCCGTCTCAATGCGGCAAGCAGGCCCAGCGTCACCGTGGTCTTGCCGGAGCCGGAGCGTGGCGCGGAGATCAGGAGGCCGTGCGCTGTCATCGCGATCCGGTTGTCTTGGGTACCAAACTGGACACAGGAACGAACCACACCATGCCACGTTTCACTTCGCACAAATCACGGAGACGTCAAAATGGCAATCGAGGACAAGGAACAGGGCAACCTGATCGGCAGCGACAAGGTCGAGGGCACCGCGGTTTACGGCGCGAACAGCGAGAAGATCGGTTCCATCGAACGCGTGATGATCGACAAGCCGAGCGGGCGCGTGTCCTACGCGGTGCTGGCGTTCGGCGGTTTCCTCGGCGTCGGCCACGACCACTATCCGCTGCCCTGGCAGTCGCTGAAATACAATACGCAGCTCGGCGGCTATCAGACCATGATCACCGAGGACCAGATCAAGGGCGCACCGAAATACGCCCAGGAGGATGAGTGGAACTGGGGTGACGCCGGCCGCAACCGCGCGGTCAACGACTATTACGGCGTGCCGATGATTTGAGGCGCGCAGGGGGCCTGCGCCGACAGGAGGTTGAAAAGTCTCGTCGTCATTCCCGAAGCCGCGTCAGCGGCTGTCGGGAATCCATAACCCCTGTGTCAGTTATATCGAAAGACAGGGGTTATGGATTCCGGGCTCGCTCGCAAAAGCTCGCGCCCCGGAATGACGGAAGGGAGACACTTCACCCCTTCTTCGGCCAATACTTGTCGCGCAGGTGGCGCTTGACCAGCTTGCCGGTCGGCGTGCGCGGCAGTTCGGCCTCGAAGTCGATGCTCTTCGGGCATTTGATCGGCGACAGGTGCTGGCGGCAGAACAGGATCAGTTCGTTCTCCAGCGCCTTGCCGGCCTTTGCCATGTCGTTCGGCTGCACCACCGCCTTGACCTCTTCGCCCATCTCCTCGTTCGGCACGCCGAACACGGCAACGTCGGCGACGGCAGGATGACGAATGAGAACGTCCTCGGTTTCCTGCGGATAGATGTTCACGCCGCCGGAGATGATCATGTAGGACTTGCGGTCGGTGAGATAAAGAAAACCCTCGTCGTCGACATAGCCGACGTCGCCGAGCGTCGACCAGCCCTTGTCGTTGTAAGCGCGCTTCGTCTTGTCGGGATCGTTGTGATAGGTGAACACAGGCGCGTCGGCGAAATACACCGTGCCGATCTCGCCGGTCGGCCGCTCGTTGCCCTCTTCATCCAGGATTTTCAGCTTGCCCACCACCGCCTTGCCGACGGTGCCGCGATGGCTGAGCCATTGCTTCGAATCCGACACGGTGACGCCGTTGCCTTCGGAGCCGGCGTAATACTCGATCAGGATCGGTCCCCACCATTCGATCATCTTCGCCTTGACCTCGACCGGGCAGGGTGCCGCGGCATGGATCGCGCCCTTCAAGGACGAGACGTCATATTTGCTGCGCACCTCGTCCGGCAGCTTCAGCATGCGTACGAACATGGTGGGCACGAGCTGCGACTGCGTGATCTTGTGCTTCTCGACCTGGCGCAGGAATTCCTCGGCGTCGAAGTGCTCCATGATGATGACGGTGCCGCCGAGCGTGATCGCCATCATACTGAAGCGCAGGGGAGCTGCGTGATAGAGCGGCGCCGGCGACAGGTAGGTGCTGTCGGCGTTCATGCCGCACATGGTGGCGCATAGCAGTTTCAGGAAGGCGTTCGGCACGTCGATCGGCGCGCCCTCGAAGGCTTTCTTGATGCCCTTGGGGCGACCGGTGGTGCCCGACGAATAGAGCATGTCGTAGCCCGCGACCTCATCGGCGATCGGCGTTTTCGGTTGAGCTTGTTCAGCCTCCTTGACCCAGGAGCGGAAGCCAGGCAGCGGCTCGTCCATCATGTAGAACAACGGCGCACCGCTTGAGGTGTCTTGCGCGTCGCTGAGCAGCCCCTTGATCTGATCGGCGCATTTCGGTGTGGTGATGACGACCTTGGCGCCGCAGTCCTTCACGATGTAGTCGATCTCGTCCTGCGTGAGATAGCGACTGATCGCGGTGTAATAGAGCCCGGCGCGCTGCGCGGCCCAGCAGATTTCCATGAACGCCAGCCGGTTCTCCATCAGCAGCGCGATGTGATCGCCGGGCTTCAGCCCAAGCGAGCGGAACAGATGCGCGCCCTGATTGGAGAGTTCGTCGAGTTCGCGATAGGTGATAGCCTTGCCGGTGCCGGCCATCTGATAGGCGATCTTGTCGGGATGGGTCTTGGCGTGAATCGACGGATGGGTCACACAAAAATCCTTGGGCGTTTCCTGATGGGATTTATTGGCGGATTATTTCCGCACTCGTTGGAGGCGGGGATCCATAACCCCCGTGTTTACTATGGGGCGCGGAGCTAGCTCCACGCCAAATCATGATGACGGTGGTTATGGATTCCGGACAGCCGCATACGCGGCTTCCGGAATGACGAAGAAAGACTACAGCCTCTCCACGATCGTTACGTTGGCCATGCCGCCGCCTTCGCACATGGTCTGCAGGCCGTAACGCTTGTTGGTCTGCTTCAACGCGTTGACCAGCGTCGTCATCAGCTTGGTGCCCGAGCCTCCCAGCGGATGTCCGAGCGCGATAGCGCCGCCGTTGACGTTGAGGCGCGCCGGATCGGCGCCGGTGTATTTCAGCCACGCGGTCGGCACCGACGCGAAGGCCTCGTTGACCTCGAAAATATCGATGTCGTCGACCTTCATGCCGGCCTTCTCCAGCGCGCGCTTGGTCGCCGGCAGCGGCGCTTCCAGCATGATGACGGGATCGCCGCCCATCATGGTCATGTGGTGGACCCGAGCGATCGGCTTGACGCCGAGCGCCTTGAGGCCTTTTTCGTTGACGATCATGACGCCGGACGCGCCGTCGCAGATCTGGCTGGCGCTCGCGGCGGTCAACCGGCCGCCGTTCTCGTTGATCAGCTTGACGCCCTTGATGCCGTCGAGCGAGGCATCGAAACGGATGCCTTCGTCGATGTGATGGGTGTCGGTCGAGCCGTCGGCGCGAGTGATCTTGAGCGGAACGATCTCGTCCTTGAACTTGCCGGCCTGCGTCGCCGCAATCGCCTTCTGATGGCTGTTGTAGGAGAACTCGTCGAGCTCGTCCTTCGACAGGTCGTATTTCTTCGCCATCATCTCGGCGCCGGTGAACTGGCTGAACTGGATGTTCGGATAGCGCGCTTCCATGTTCGGGCTCTTGTAGGTGCCGAGCCCGGCCTTGGCGGCGAGAATGCTCGGCGTGCCCATCGGCACGCGCGTCATGCTCTCGACGCCGGCGGCGATGACGATGTCCATGCTGCCGGCCATCACCGCCTGCGCGGCGAAGTGCAGCGCCTGCTGCGACGAGCCGCATTGGCGATCGATCGAGGTGGCAGGAACGCTCTCCGGCAGCTTCGATGCCAGCACCGCGTTGCGCGCGATGTTGACGCCCTGTTCGCCGGCCTGGCCGACGCAGCCCATGATGACATCCTCGACCTGTGCGGGATCGGCGCCGGAGCGTTCGACCAGCGAGTTCAGCACCGACGCGGCGAGATCGGCCGGATGCCAGCCGGCGAGGCGGCCTCCCCTGCGTCCGCCTGCGGTGCGTGCGGCGGCGACGATATAGGCTTTGGCCATGGTCGATCTCCCTGTCTGATGCGGGTTGCGTGTTGCGGTGATGGGGCGGGATTTAAGAGCCGGTGCAGGATTTAGTCAATCAATCAATTAACTCTTGAGTGCCGTGAGATCATGGGCTTATCTGGCTGCATGGCTCCGCATCTAAATACCAGCGCCGCGACGCGTGCGTCGTCGAAAAGCTCGACGGCGGAGAAGCTTTTGGTGGCCGCGGGCGAGCTGATGATCGCGCGCAATTCGCCCGACGTGTCCCTGAGCGAGATCGCGCAGCAGTCGGGCGTCAACGCCGCGTTGGTGAAATATCACTTCGGCAACAAGGACGGTCTGCTGCTGGCGCTGCTCGCGCGCGACGCCGCCACTGAGATGACCCATCTCGATTACCTGATGGCGCAGCCGATCACGCCGACCGCGAAGCTGAAGCTGCATATCGCCGGGATCATCAAGGCGTACCACCGCTCGCCCTACATGAACCGGCTGATCCATTACCTGCTGCACGAGAGCAGCGACAAAGCTGCGGATGAGGTGTCGAAATTCTTCATCCGGCCGCTGCTCGACTTTCACCGCCGCCTGCTGGCGGAGGGCGTCGCCGCCGGCGAATTCCGCGAGATCGATCCGGTGCTGTTCTACACCAGCCTGATCGGCGCCTGCGATCACCTGTTCTCCGGCCGCACCGCCATGGCGCGCGCGACCGGCGTTGGTCCCGTCACCGATGACGTGTGTCGCGACTACGTCGCGCACGTGGAAGCGATGACCCTCGGCGGCATGCTGAAGACGCCGGCAGGGCGAAAGGCCTGATGAGACAAGCAATGCGTCAAAAGATTTCGGGAAACGCCCAAGGAAAATAACAACGAACTGAAATAACAAATTCGCTTCGCAACCGTTCAGGAAACGCCCAAGGAACCGTCAAGGAGATAGCGTATCATGCAGTTGAAGGATGTTGCCGTATTCATCACCGGTGGCGGCTCGGGTCTCGGCGCCGCGACGGCGCGCGCGATGGCCGCGAAGGGCGCCAAGGTCGCGGTGTTCGACCAGCACAAGGAGAACGCCGAGAAGGTCGCCGCCGAGGTGAAGGGCGTCGCCACCGTCGGCGACGTCACCGATGAGGAGCAGGTCAAGGCCGCCATCGCCAAAGCTGAAGCCGCGCACGGCGTCGCGCGCGTGCTGATGAACTGTGCCGGCATCGGCGGCTCGCAGCGCATCATCGGCAAGGACGGCACCTATCCGCTGGCCAAGTTCGTGCGCATCATCAACGTCAACCTGATCGGCACCTTCAACGTGTTGCGGCTGTTCTCGGAACGGCTGGTGCCGGCGGCACCGGTCGGCGAGGAGCGCGGCGTCATCATCAACACCGCGTCGGTCGCGGCCTACGAAGGCCAGATCGGCCAGATCGCCTATTCAGCGTCGAAGGGCGGCGTGGTCGGCCTCACCATTCCGGCGGCGCGTGATCTCGCCCAGCACAAGATCCGCGTCAATACGATTGCGCCGGGTCTGTTCCTGACGCCGCTGCTGATGGGATTGAACGAGGAAGCGCGCAAGAGTCTGGGCGCGCAGGTGCCGCATCCGGCGCGGCTCGGCGACGCCAACGAGTACGGCGCGCTCGCGGTGCATATCGTCGAGAACCCGATGCTGAACGGCGAGACCATCCGTCTCGACGGCGCGATCCGCATGGCGCCGCGGTAGTTGCGGGGAGTTGGGCGCGAGGGCGTCATCCTGAGGTGCGAGCGGCGCAAGCCGCGAGTCTCGAAGGATCGCCGCCGCCCTTCGAGGCTCGGCGCACGAACGCCTCGCGCCTCAGGGTGACGACTTCTCATCGGTCGCGGAGGCGCTCGCTTGTAATGGAGACTGCATCGTGTCCAATCCGCTCTTGATCGAACACCGGGACGGCGTCGATTGGGTGACACTCAATCGGCCCGGGAGCCTGAACGCGCTCGATCCCGCGTTGATCGATGCGCTCAATACTTATTTCGGCGGTCTCTATCGCAACCGCGACACCCGCGTCGTGGTGCTACGTGGCGCCGGTGCGAATTTCTGCGCCGGGCTCGACCTCAAGCATGCGATGCAGCGCCGCGGCGGCCAGCAGGAGCCGCCCGGCGTCACGGAGTCGCTCGACTCGCAACGCCGCATTGCCGATATCGTGATGGCGATGCGCCGCTGTCCGCAGCCGATCATCGCGCTGGTGCAGGGCGCGGCGGCTGGTGGTGGTTTCGCGCTGGCGCTCGCGGCCGACATTCGCATCGCCACAAAATCCGCGCGGATGAACTGCGCCTTCATCAAGCTCGGGCTCGGCGGCTGCGACATCGGCACCAGCTATTTCCTGACGCGCCTCGTCGGCATGTCGGTGGCTTCCGAACTCATCCTCACGGGGCGCTTCATCGGCGCCGAACGCGCGCTCGCGGTCGGGCTGGTCTCTGAACTGGTTGAGGAAGGTGGACTTGAGTCTGCCGCCGAATCTTACGTCGATGCCATGATGACCGCGTCGCCGGTGGGGCTGCGCCTGTCCAAGGAATGCCTCAATATGGCGGTCGATGCCGGCTCGCTGGAATCCGTGATCGCGATGGAAGACCGCAATCAGGTGTTGTGCAGCCGGTCCGAGGATTTCAACGAAGGTATTCGCGCCTTTCTGGAAAAGCGAAAGCCTGTTTATATCAGACGCTAGCGAGCGGTTCGGCAAGAGGCCGCGAGACAGACGTTCGGGAGTGCGACATGAGTGGCAATGCGGCGGAGGTGTTGGGCAAACCCGCCTTCCGCAAGATCGACTGGCTGAAGCGCGACATCGATGTCGAGCGCCGGCCCGATGGCGTCATCGTGCTGAAGTCGCGCATTCCGCTGAACCCCTATGAATCGCATATCCCGGCGCCGCTGGCGAAATGGGCGAAGCAGCGCCCCGACGTCACCTGGCTCGCGCAACGCGCGGGCGCTGACCGGCAATGGCGCAAGGTCAGTTACGCCGAGGCCAAGCGCACGGTCGATGCGCTGACGCAGGGCATTCTGAATCTCAAATTGCCGGAAGGCCGGCCGGTCGCGATCCTGTCCGGCAATTCCATCGAGCATGCGCTGATGACGCTGGCGGCGATGCAGGCGCGCGTTCCCGTGGCGCCGGTGTCGCCGGCCTACTCGCTGATGAGCCAGGATCACGCCAAGCTGAAATACCTGTTCGGTCTGGTGAAGCCGGCGCTGGTCTTTGTGCAGGACGCCCCGGTGTTCGAGAAAGCGCTGAAGGCGTTGAACCTCGACGGCATCCCTGTGGTTCACGTCGGGCGGCCGGCCGAGGGGATCAAGAGCATCGCCTATGCCGATCTCGCGGCGACGCCGGTGACCGAAGAAGTCGTGCAGTCGATCGCAAAGATCGCCCCCGACACGGTCGGCAAGCTGCTGTTCACGTCGGGTTCGACCGGGATGCCGAAGGCGGTCATCAACACCCAGCGCATGATGTGCGCCAACGCGGCGATGATGATGCAGACGCGGCCGCGCAAGCCGGACGGTCCGCCGCCGACCTATCTCGACTGGATGCCGTGGAATCACACCATGGGCGGCAATGCGCTGTTCAATCCGCTGCTGATCGAGGGCGGCACGCTTTACATCGATGACGGGCGGCCGGTGCCGGGCCAGTTCGAGGAGACGCTGAAGAACCTGCGCGAGATCTCGCCGACCTACTACGCGAATGCGCCGGTGGGCTATGCCGTGCTGGCGGCGGCGATGGAAAAGGACGATGCGCTCTGCCGCAGTTTCTTCAAGAACCTTTCGCTGATGGCCTATGGCGGCGCGCGGCTGCCGGACGATCTCTACGACCGCATGCAGGCCTTGGCGGTGCGCGCCACGGGCGAGCGCATCGTGTTCTATACTGGCTGGGGTTCGACCGAGACCGCGCCGACCTCGACCGGCACCTATTGGGACACCGAGCGCGTCGGTCTGATCGGGCTGCCGTTTCCCGGCGTTGAACTGAAGCTGATCCCGGCGGGACCGAAATATGAAATCCGCGTGCGCGGCATCAATGTCACGCCCGGCTATTTCGACCAACCCGACCTCACCAAGGCCATGTTCGACGAGGAAGGTTTTTACAGGATCGGCGACGCCGCGACCTTCGTCGATGACGCCGATCCGGTTCAGGGGCTGATCTTCGCCGGTCGCGTGGTCGAGGATTTCAAGTTGATGACGGGCACCTTTGTTCAAGTCGGGCCGCTGCGCACCGACGCCATCGCGGCGGCAACGCCCGTGGTGCACGATGCGCTGGTCGCCGGACAGGATCGGCCGTTCGTGGGGCTGTTGGCGTGGCCAAACCTGCATGCCTGCCGGCAGCTCATGAACGCTCCCGAGGCGAGCTTTGACGAGGCTGTGAAGCATCCGGCGGTGCTGGCCGGTCTCCGCAAGGGTCTCGAAGCGCACAATGCCGCCTGCAACGGCGCCAGCAGCACGCGCATCGCGCGCGCCATGCTGATGGCCGAGCCGCCATCGATCGACGGCAACGAATTGACCGACAAGGGCTACATCAACCAACGCGCCGGGCTCGACCGCCGCGCCGATCTGGTGGAGCGGCTATATGCCGATCCGCCGGGCGAGGATGTGCTGGTGCTGGGATGAAGGTACGCCCTCAAACAACTTACATTGTCATTCCGGAAGCCGCGAAGCGGCCGTCCGGAATCCATAACCCCTGCAGGGAGTATAGATTCCGGGCTCGCGCTTCGCGCGCCCCGGAATGACGGTTTCCATAGTCTTGCATCATCAAGAGAGTGACGCCCCATGAATTTCGATTTCTCCGACGACCAGAAACAACTCCGCGACGAAGCGCGAAAATTCCTCACCGAGAAATGCCCGCCCAAGGCGGTGCGCGCGGTGCTCGACGGCAAGGCCGATTATGACCGCGATCTCTGGAAGGGCCTCGCGGAGATGGGCTTCCTTGGTGTCGCCATTCCCGAAGCGTTCGGCGGCGCGGGCGCGGGCCATCTCGAGCTGTGCGTGCTCGCCGAGGAAATGGGCCGCGCATTGGCGCCGGTGCCGTTCTCGTCCACGGTCTATCTCGCCGCCGAGGCGCTGATGATCGCGGGCAGCGACGGGCAGAAGCAGAAGTGGCTGCCGAAGATCGCCCAGGGCGAAACCATCGGCACGCTGGCGCTGTTCGAGGGACCGGGCAATCCGTCGCCCAAGGCGATCAAACTGACGGCGGCGAACAACACCCTCAACGGCGTCAAGAAGCCGGTCGCCGACGGCGCGATCGCCGATTTTGCGATCGTCGCGGCGCGAAACGGATCGAGCGGCCGTGAAAGCGACATCGCGCTCTATCTGGTCGATCTCAAGGACGGTGGCGTCGAGGCGAAGGTGCTGACCGGCATCGATCCGACGCGGCAGCAAGCCGAGCTGACCTTCAAGAACTGCAAGGCCGAACCGCTCGGCGGGGCCGGCGAGGGCTGGAGCATTTTGACGCGCGTGCTGGATCGCGCCGCGGTGCTGATGGCGTTCGAGCAGGTCGGCGGCGCCGACCGCGCGCTGGAGATGGGCCGCGATTATGCGCTGGATCGCATCGCCTTCGGCCGCCCGATCGGATCGTTCCAGGCGGTCAAGCACATCCTCGCCGATATGTATGTGTCGGCGACCCTGGCGCGTTCGAATTGCTA
>JAFKKH010000014.1 GCA_017305665.1 Hyphomicrobiales bacterium | reverse complement strand
GGCATCAACATCGGATACCGGCTGGCCGGCGATGCCGGATACCCCGGCGCGACCGAAGACATTGCGAGTGCCGTCGCATGGACCCGACAGCATGCGACCGAATTCGGCATCGATCGTGATCGCCTGTTCTTGATGGGTCATTCCGCCGGCGCCGCGCATAGCGGAAGCTACGTCTACGATTCTCGACGGCATCCTGCCGATGGGCCTGGCCTTGCTGGGCATCTCGTCGTCAGCGGCCGGGTCCGCGCCGAGACGCGACCGGAGAACCCGAACGCCCATAAAGTTGTGGCCTATTACGGAACGGACAGTGCGGATGCGCTGGCGGATGCCTCTCCTGTCAGCCACATCGGTCCGGACAGCCTCCCCACGTTCATCGCCTTTGCAGAGTATGAAAACCCGCTGATCGACGTGCATTGTCTCGAACTGGCTTCGCGTCTTGCGCAGGCCAAACGCCGCGCACCGCCCCTGGTCTGGCTGCCCGGCCACAATCACACATCGATCATCGGCCACATCAACACGTCTGAGGATCATCTCGGCCAAGCGATGCTCAACTTCATCGCTCACCCGCGGTGATGCTTAACTGCCGCACCGATCCGACGCTTTCTCGACACCACAGAAGAGCAAGACCATGAACCTGCCGATCTATGCCAGCTTCATCAACGGAAAGACGCACGAGAGTTCTCGCGCCGCATTCGATCTCGTGATGCCACACGACGGCAAGACGATCGGCCGAATTTCCGAGGCCGGACAGGAGGGCGTCGCGCTCGCCGTGCGGGCGGCAGGTGCAGCCTTTGCCCAACATCGGAAGCAACCGACACACATCAGGATCGGATGGCTCAAGGCGGCTGCCGCAGCACTAACCGGCGCGTCCGAGGAGATCGCTGCGATTATCTGCGCCGATGTCGGCAAGCCTATCCGCATGGCGACTTTCGAAGTGCGTCGCGGAGCCGAGTTTCTCGAAGCCACGGCTTCCGCGTTGTCACAGCTCGGTGGCGAGACACTGCCGCTGGATGTCACGCCACCCGGCACAGGACACATGGGATTCGTCCGTCATATTCCCTATGGCGTCGTTGCCGGCATCACGCCGTTCAATGCTCCGGTCAACTTGCTCGTGCAAAAGGTCGCGCCAGCGATCGCCGCCGGCAATGCCATTGTCGTCAAGCCTGCTCCCGCCGGCACCCGCACGGCGATCAGGCTCGCCCGCCTCTTTCAGGACGCTGGCTGGCCCGAAAACTTGTTCACGGTCGTCACCGGCGACAAGGAGACCGCCATCGCGCTCGCGGCCCATCCTGACGTGCGGGCGGTGTCCTTTACCGGCAGCACAAGCGGCGGTGACGCCCTGGCGCGGGCAGCCGGCGCCAAGAAGTTTGTTGCTGAACTCGGCTCCAACGCCGCCAACGTCGTGCTCGACGACGCTGACATTGCGGCAGCTGCAAAAAAAATCGCGTCCGCAGCTTTCGAAGCCAGCGGACAGCAATGCATCTCCGCACAGCGCGTGCTGGTCGCGCGATCGCGGCTCGACGCATTTCTTCAAGCGTTTGTCGACGCGGCCAAGACGCTGAATGTGGGCGATGCCACCAATCCGAAGACCGATGTTGGCCCGATGATTTCGAAGGCCGCCGCGGAGCGCGTGACGGCGATGTGCAGCGAAGCGATCGCCAAAGGCGCGCGCTATGCGCTGGAGCCCAGGCGCGCCGGCAACGCCGGACTGTCCCCGGGCATCCTGGTCGATGTCAGCGACAACGCCCGGCTGTGGCGGGAAGAGGTGTTCGGTCCCATTGCGATCGTGGCGCCGTTCGACACGGTTGATCAGGCGCTCGCGCTCGCCAATGACTCGCCGTTCGGCCTGCAGGGGTCTGTCTTTACCCGCGATCTCGGCGCGATGATGCGCTTCGCGGATGATTTCGACGTCGGCGCGCTCTGGGTCAACGAAGCGACACGTTTCAGGCTCGACGGCTATCCGTTCGGCGGCGTGAAGCAGAGCGGTGTCGGCCGCGAAGGCGTGCGTTATGCGATCGAAGAATTGTCCCAGTTGAAATTCATCGGCCTGACGATTTGAGATGGGACGGCAGCTGCGATCTGGCGCGGCTGCGTAATTCTAGTCCGCTTGTCAGCGACGGCGCATCAGAACAGCTCGAAATATTCGCGCTGCTCCCATTCGGTGACCTCCGCCTGGAAGCGCTCGATCTCGGCATTCTTGATGTGGACGTAGTAATCGATGAACTGCCCGCCCAGCGCATCGCGGAAGAACGGATCTTCCTTCAGCGCCAGCACCGCCTCGCGGAGCGACGTCGGCAGGAAGCTCGCCTTGGTTTCATAAGGCGTATCGGCCGACGCGCCCGGATCGAGCGAACGATCGATGCCGTTGAGGCCTGCGAGAATCTGCGATGCCATGTAGAGATAAGGATTGGCCGCGGGTTCGCCGATCCTGTTTTCAAGACGGGTCGCGCGATCGTCGGGACCACCAAGTACGCGGATCATGACGCCGCGATTGTCGCGGCCCCAGATGGCGCGGTCCGGCGCCAGCGAATAGGAACGATAGCGCTTGTAGCCGTTGATGGTCGGCGTGGAGAACACCGCCGACGCCCGTGCATGCGCAAGCAGGCCGGCCATATAATGCCTGCCGAGCTTCGACAGGCCATCCGGCTCGCCGGTCATAAACGCGTTCAGCCCGCTATCGCGCGCCGCCAGCGATTGATGGAGATGCCAACCCGACGACATCACGTTCGGAATCCGAGGCCGGCACATGAAGGTGGCGTGATAGCCGTGGCGAGTGCAAATCTGCTTCACGGCGGTGCGGAACAACACCATGGTGTCGGCGGGCACGAGGCCGACCGTGGGCTGAAACACGAACTCGCACTGGCTCGGTCCGTACTCCACTTCGATGGAGCGTAGCGGCAGGCCAAGCGCGACGATGTTGTCGCGGATCACCTCCAGCGCCGGCTCCATCTGGTCGTAACGCTGCTCGGTGAGATACTGATAGCCCTGCGACAACAGGCTGACGTCCGGCGGCTCGCCGGGGCGACCGGGCGTTCCGGAATCGGCCAGTCCCAGCCGCGGGTTGGCTACCCGAAAGATATGACATTCAACTTCGAGGCCCGCCTTGAAGTCATAGCCGCGCGCCGCGAGCTTCTCGAGCACCGAGCGGTAGAGCCCACGCGAGGCGAAAGGCACCGGTCGGCCATCGGGGAAATACAGATCGCACAGCAGCCAGCCGGTTCCCTGCGCCCAAGGCAGCACCTTGAACGTCGTGGGATCGGCCACCATCAGGACGTCGCCGCCGCCCTGCATCTCGCTCATGCCAAATCCGCCGCCGGCAGAGAACACCGGGAAGACGGTGCGATGCGAGGTATCCTTGGCGAGCAGCGTGGTCGTGATCGAGCAACCGCTTTCGATGGAGGCAACCGCTTCGTCCGCCATCAACGTCTTGCCGCGCAGGATGCCGTGCTGATCCGGAAATGCCAGCCGGATGCTGTGCAGCTTCTGCTCCTCGACCAGACGCCGCATCCGCTCGGCCGCATCGCGCTGCTCGTCGGACCATAGGCCGTGCTTCCCGACGAAACTCGACGCGTGATCCTTTGAAGAAGTGGTCCCGTGCATGTTATTCCGCCGCGGTCAGATGAGGCAGTTTCTCGACGAGTTCAGCCGGTACCGGCGCAGCCCAAGGCGCGCCGCGCCGCCGCTTGACATCGACTTCCATCCAGTAGGTCTCCCAGCCCCTGGTCGGCCCGATGCCGTCCATAGTGGCGGGACCCTGAATGCTGCGTGCGGTGGCGGGCTCGATATGCATCAGCGGCTTGCCGCCCGATGCGACTTTCTCGATCTCCTGCCGCAACAGACGGCGATACTGAATGATGGCCTTGTCGGACTGTCCGAGATGCTCGCGTGTTCGGTTCTGGATCGCGCCCATCGATTCCACCGCCCACTGATCGTGGACGTTGATATCGGCGCCCATGCCCGTGTAGGTCGCAGTGGCCTGCTCGTGCGGATCGAAGCCGTAATCGTTGGCCTTGTTCTTCCGTGACACGTAGTCCGGCAATTCATAAAGTTCGAGGCGCTGGTCGCGCATCTTCTTCTTGTCGACGGGCTTCGCGTAGCTGGTGAAGATCGCGTACCAGTAGCACGACTCATCATCGACCGGCACATGCCACTGGGTGATGGTCATTTCCGTGCTCATGGGAATGACGAAGGCGTGCGGAAATAACTGGTTGGTCACCCGCACATGAGTACGCTGCTCGTCGATCTCGCGCAGCGCAACCAGCCGGAGGCCGTATTCGGTGTGCTCGACGTTGATAATGGGGCGATCGTACTCACGCAGCACCTTTGTCATCGGCATCTCCGAGTCTGCCGATGCTCCCCGGAACTGTTTGCCATAGGCCGACGAGGTGTCCTCGTCCTCGAAGAAGCGGTGCAGGAACGAGGCGTGCGCCGGATCGATGCCGACTTCCAGCGCCTGCAGCCAGTTGCACGCCATCAATCCCTTGAAAGCGAATGTGTACGCATCCGGCGCTGCGAAACAGTCAATCTCCGGAAACGCCGGCGGTTCACCTTCACCAAGATAAGCCCAGAGGATGCCGCCCTTCTCGACGACGGGATAGGAGCGTTGCTTGATATTCTTGCAAAGTGACGAACCTGCCGGCTCGGCCGGCGTCTCAAGACACTGGCCCGTAACATCGAACAGCCAGCCATGGAAAGCGCAGCGCAGACCGCCATTTTCCAGACGGCCAAATGCAAGGTCGGCACCACGATGCGGGCAGTCGCGATCCATCAATCCGTAGCGCCCCGCCTCGTCCCGAAAGAGAACGAAATTTTCCCCGAGCAGTTTGACCGGTCGAATCGGGCGAGGTCCCTCGAGTTCATCCACCAGCGCAGCAGGTTGCCAGTACATGCGCATCAACTTGCCGGCCGGTGCCGACGGACCGATTCGGGTGATGAGATCGTTCTGCTCCTGACTCATCATGGCGTTGAGTCCCCTCTATTTTGTCGTTCCGGGATGCGCTGGTCCGACACCGCGATGAAAGCGTATGGACCTGCCGTTGAAATACAATCCTGCCGCCGCGACTCGCCTTGTTCGATAGACGAACATATGTTCACATGGATTGAGAATGCCTCCAATGTTGCGACGATGCAAGTCTCATCGATGCTGCAATGCAACCGCACTTGGGCAGCCAACTTTTCCAAGTCCAATCGTTTTCCTTGTCGCGCCCATCTATCGAACTTATGTTCTTTGACCGGGCAACATTTATTCTCAAGAGCCAGCCATGACCGGACTTGTTGTTATCGGCGCGTCGTACGCCGGCATCCAGAGTGCGCTCGCTGCGCGTGAAGCTGGTTACGCCGATGATATTACCGTGGTCTGCGACGAGACCTGGCTGCCCTATCAGCGGCCGCCTCTTTCAAAAGACTTTCTGCTCGGTGTCACCACCGAAGACCATCTCGTCCTGCGCAACGAGGCCTTCTTCAAGAAGGAGCGGATCGATCTGGTTCTGGGACATCGCGCCACCGAGATCGATCCGGCAGCAAAACGCATCAGGCTCGACGACGGCGCCACGCTCGACTTCGACAAACTCGTGCTTGCCACGGGCTCGCGCGCGCGCCGGATCGCGGTGCCTGGCGCCGATCTTGATGGCGTCTGCTATCTGCGATCGGTAGCGGATGCGCTCGACCTCAAGGCACGGCTCGCACGAGCCTCGGAAGTCGTGATCGTCGGCGGCGGATTCATCGGACTCGAAGTTGCCTCCTCGGCGGCCAAGCTCGGCAAGAAGGTCGCCGTGGTCGAAAGCGTCATGCGCCTTCTCGAGCGCGCCGTGTGCCCGCTGGTGTCCGGCTTTCTCCACACCACGCATCTCAAGGCCGGCGTCGATGTGCGGATGGGAGAAAGCGTCGTCGCGATGGAAGGCAACAACGGCCGCGTCGCCGCGGTCACGCTCGCGAGCGGCACAAAGCTGCCGGCCGATCTGGTACTGGTCGGAATCGGGGGAATCGCCAATGACGATCTGGCGCGCGCCGCCGGACTGAAGTGCACCAACGGCGTGGTGGTCGACGAGTACGGCCGCACCGAACATCCGGACATCTACGCCGCGGGCGATTGCGCCAACCACTACAATCGCTTTGCTGACGGCTGGATCAGGCTCGAGTCCGTGCAGAACGCGCAGGATCAGGCCAAGGCCGCGGGGTTCGCCATTGCTGGGCGTCACGGCCCCTATGACACTGTCCCCTGGTTCTGGTCCGACCAGTATGACGCGAAGCTGCAGATCGTCGGGTTATCGGCCCGTCACGATCGCATGGTGGTGCGCGGTACCGAGGACGAGGGCAGGTTCTCCGTTTTCATGTACCGCGGCGAGAACCTGATCGCGGCCGACAGCATCAACAGGCCGGGCGACCAGTTGGCTTGCCGCCGCCTCATTACCGCCGGCGTTTCGCCGACACCGGAAGAAGCCGCAGATCCTTCCTTCGATCTCAAGTCACTGGTGAAGACGATCGGCAAGGCCAGCACCCCACGCGGCAATTCATGACGATCGGTCGAGCACAGTCAGCGGAGGCACGGCCCGGATGCCGAAACTGAAGCGCACAGAGGAAGAGAAGAACGCGCGTGGCGGCGCGGAATTCATCGAAAGCCTCGATCGCGGTCTTCGGGTGCTTCAATCGTTCGGCATCGATCGCCGTCCGATGACGCTGAGCGACATCGCCAGGATAGCGAACCTGCCGCGCGCCACCGTTCGCCGCATCCTGATGACGCTGCAGCGGTCCGGCTTCGTTGCAGGAGACGAGCGGCTGTTTTCCCTGACGCCGCGCGTACTGCTGCTAGCCTCCGCTTATCTGACTTCAAACCAGATCAGCACCGTGCTGCAGCCGTTGATGGACGAGGTCTCGGTGAAGGCCAGGGAAGTCTGTTCCGTTGCGATCCTCGACGCGGTCGATGTGGTGTTCGTCGCCCGCTCCAGCCCCGCACGCATCTTTTCGATGGGGCTGGATATCGGCTATCGCTTGCCCGCGTTCTGCACCTCGGTCGGACGGGTGCTACTCAGCCGGCTTTCCAACGAGGAACTGACCGCAGCGATCAGCGATATGACTCTGACGGCGCAAACCCCGAGTACGCTGCTCGACAAGCCGACACTGATCGCCACCATCATCACCGACCGCACCAAGGGATACAGTCTGGTCGATCGGGAAGCCGAAGAGGGATTCCGCTCGATCTCGGTGCCGCTGCGCCGCTACGACGGAACGATTGTCGCAGCCGCGAATATCGGCGCACATGTCGACCGCATCACCACGGGCGAAATGATCGACCGCTTTCTGCCTCTCCTGAAGGATCTATCCGACGCGGCACAGCCGCTGCTGGTCTGATCACCGGATAGTGGACGCCGTTTTTCCGACGCCGTAACCGGCGAGGCAATACGGTCGCCCGCTCATTTCAGCCGCTTCTTGTAAGCGACAGGATCCATGTCACGGATGTCAACGCTCAGGCTGACGACGTTCGCACAGCTTTCAATCATCACTTGCCGCAGCTGTTCACTGAGATCGACCTTCTGTTCCGGTGTTCTTCCTGCAAGCAAATAGACCGACAGATGAATGAAGCTGTCCTTTTTGCCTGCGATCAGAAAATCGTCATAGCTTCGTGCCCGCACCTTGATGTCGGACGCCTTCATGACGCCGGTCCGTGCCGCGGCGGAGGCAAGCTGCTCCATCAGATGGCTCACCTCCTCCCGGCTCACGGCGCCCTCGGAATATTCGATCACAAGATGAGGCATGGCTTCGATAGACTCCATCAGCCGCGGCAGGACTGCTAACCCTACCTCACTATTCTGCGCCTGAGCTATTCTGATTCAAAGTCAACTTCGCAATTTCATTGCGGGTCGTGCACCAGACTTGATCATGCTGTCGGACGTCGGCGCAATGTCGCGCGGCGCTACGGCCTCGCCGGTATCAATACTTCAATGCTTCCGCCGCGAACACGCGTTGGAAACGTCTCGAGGTCGATCTCGGCCGGACTCGTCATGGCTTTCCCAGTCCGTATATCGAAGCATGCGCCATGAATCGGACATTCGATCAGATGTCCATCGAGAAAGCCGTCCGATAATAACGCCTGGGCATGCGTGCAGATATTGGACGTCGCAAAATACTCGTCGTCGACCCGATAGATCGCGATTTCGACATCGTCGATGCTGCATGGAACAGGATCGCCGTCAGGCACCTCACTTTCCTTCAGCACTGCGTGCCAGCGCCCGGCCTGCTCCTCCATGAGACGATCCCTAGATGCTGTAGAAATCGAGAACGCTGGGAATGCGATCGTTCATGATGACGATTTTCTTCCGCGCGATCCGCAACTGACCATCGGACGGTTTCAGGACATGCTCATAGGTCCCGAAATGGAGATGCTGCTTCTGGGCACGCGGATCAAACACGTGCGTCGTCCAGTTGGACCGGGCGACGATCAAGTCGTTCTCTCCCTCCGATGCGGTGATGTTCGAAATCACGTGCAGCGTTCGCGGCAGCGGCAACGCCGTAATCGACTTGCGCGATTGAATGCGTGAGATTCGCTCCTGCAACTGAGATCGCGAGTTGTGATAGATGAACGACACCTGCGTGTTGGGATCGTCGGCCGTGTCGTATTCATCGAGCCAGGACGGCGCCCAATACTCCGCGTCAGGTTCGTAAAGCCCGGCCCACGAATCCCACTCCTTGTCGTCGAGATAGCGCGCCTCGAGGAAAAGGATTGCTTCAGCGGCCTGTTTCCGCTGCGACAAATCGGACGACATCCGCTCAAGCATCGGCGCCACCATCCACGTGACGCTGCAACAGCCGCCGCCATTCCCGGTATCCCGGATGGAAATTGGTTTCGCCACCGAAGGCAGGCTTGCCGAACGCCGATTCCACCGGCGATATTCCGAGCTCCTGCGCATGACCGCTGGGGGATATCGGACCGTTGGCGAGACCGCGCAGGTGTCCGAACGTATTGCCGGCCTGCGCCTCGTAGCCGGTCTGGCAGAATTCGTACATGACATTGTCGTCCGATGTGGCGAGCCCGCTCGGATTGAAGAAATCCTCGTAGTTGCGGATCCGAACACGGCGTGCCTCCGCGCTCTCGCCGACCGGCGCGAGGCAATGGGACGTCATCTCGGTCTTGTCCACGGCGAGCGGCCGCCACGTGCGAAGCTGAGCCGAACTGATATCGATGATCTGCAGATTGGGGAAGATCGTCAGATTGCGCTGGCGAAGCATCCATTTGATGCGCGTCTCTCCCACGCGCGCTTTCAACTCGGCGAGATAGGCAGGATCGATGACCAGCGGGCGCCCGTAGCGGGACTGTCGCTTGATGGACCAGTTCACCGCATGACCATGGTCGAAACTGAAGCTTCCCTGACCTTCCATCTCGTCAGGTGCTTCCTGCGGCAGCGGGCCCGACGTTCCAGACTTGGCTCGCTGGTTCAGGATGTCCACATAAGAGGCGTGCGTCGAATTGAAATGATAGTAGTCGAGGCCATTCTCGAACTGCAGCTTCCAGTTTGCATCGAACGTGTAGGTGATCTCTCCGGGCACGAATTCCAGTTCGCCCACCGGGCTCTGATCTGCAACCAGATCGATGAAGGCCTTGGCATCTCCCAGGTAGTCACTCAAGGGCGGCACATCTGCCGAAAGACTCGCGAACAGAAGGCCGCGATAGTTTTCGAACCGAGCGACGCGCAGCAGATTGCGATCGGCGTCCTTGAATGACGGCGGATACTGACCATCGTCCATCTCCGTCACGATGGTATTTTTACCCGCGCTGTCGTAGGCCCAGCCGTGGTACCGGCAGACATGAAACTTCTGGCGGCCGCGCTTGAACGGACAGACGATCGTCGCGCGATGCCGGCAGGTGTTGAGAAAACAGCCAACATGTCCCTGTCCGTCGCGCATCAGCAAAATCGGCTGCCGTCCGATGAACGTCGTGATGTAATCGTGCGGCTTCGGAATTTGTGTCGTCAGCCCGACAAACGACCACGTCGATTCGAAGATATGCGACAGCTCCAGATCGAGAATCGCCGGATCCGTGAACGCCCTGCGCGCGACGTGGAACGCCTGGTCGCCCGGGCGATCATCGACGAGGTCATTGATAGAGGCGTGGACACTCATCACATTTCTCTCATTGTCTGATACACCCGGGAAAACCGACCATCGGCTATTTTTCGGCCTTTTCATTCATCGTTTTCATATCCGACCCGTCGAAGACCTGAAGACGCTCGTCTTCGATCGGTTCGTAATCGGTCGAGCTGGTGTTCATCAGGATTCCCGGAAGCAGCATGGTCACGCTGACATCCTTGAGATTGGCCGCCTGATGCATGACGTTCTCGCGCGTCAGGTCATCGCCACACTGCTTAAGCACTGCAGTGATCGTTTCCGCCGACGCATAACCCCAAACGGCGTTGCGGTTCTGCGGATCGAGGTTCGGAAGGTATTTGGCCAAAAACGCCAGATAATCTTTCACCCCACTATCGTCCTTCATGGCTGGATTGCCGGGGTCCTTCAAATACGCCGCTGAAATGATCCCCTTGGAATAGTCCAGCCCCGCGACCTTGAAGACACGGTCGATCACCGCGCTGGGCGACGCCAGGAAGTGCGTTGGGCGCCAGCCGATCTCGCCCATTTTACGGATCGCCTGCGCTGCGAACTTCGGCGAACTCGCATCCATCAAGACGTTGGCGCCTGATGCCTTCATGGTGACGATCTGGGAATCGACGGTCGGATCCGCGGACTCGTAGTTCGTCTCCGACACGATCATCTTCGCGGCGTTGGCGCCGAGCGCTTTCTTGAAGCCGGCGATGTAGTCCTTTCCATAATCGTCATTCTGAAAGAAGACGGCGATCTTGGCATCGGGAATGTGGGCAAGGACGTACTTGCCGTAGATGAACCCTTCATTTGCGAAGGACGGCATCCACCCCATGGTCCATGGGAATTTCTTTGGATCAGACCACTTCGCCGCCCCCGACTGAGGGAACAACTGCGGGATCTTCTTGACGTTAAGGTACTTGTGGACCGCCGTATTCGAGGCCGCTCCAAGCGAACCAAAAAGGAAGAGCACCTCATCGCTCTCGACCAAACGGCGGGTCTGCTCGACCGTTTTCGGCGGGCTGTAGGAATCATCAAGCGAGATCAGGTTGATCTTGCGCCCGTTCACACCGCCTTTCTCATTCAGCATCTTGAAGTAAGCCGCTTGCACCTGTGCCGCGGCGCTCCAGGCCGAGAAAGCACCGCTGTATGCGGTGGTCTGCCCGATCTTGATCTCCTTATCGGAAGCCCCGGGACCGTACTTCGGCGCGGCGATCGCGACGTTGAAACATGTTGCAGCAATGATGGTCGCCAGCACCGGCGCACAGATCCTGTGGGTCATGGCCTCCTCCTCCATTCGATTATTGGTTGTCGTTACAATGGTGGTATTTACAACTATTGTAAATGAAACCATTCGCCGGTCCGCTTGTCAATTCCCCGGCCGCGCCATATCCAGCACCGGCGCGACGCGGCTTTTGGAAAACGCGCGAAGGCCCCGTTGCACAATCCCGGGACTTGGATCAGCCTTTCGGCCCGGCAAAAAATGGCGAGCGGAAACAGAGCGACGATGTCGAAGAGGATGGAGCTCCAGCAAGGACCGGTTCGATCCGCAACGAAGCGGACGGCTTCCGATCAGGCCATCGACTTCCAGCGCTACGTCCCGACAGTCGTTTCCCGCCTTTCCATGAAACTTCGCGCTTCGGCAAAGGCGTACTTCCAGGAACAGTATGACGTCACGCTGCTCGACTGGCGCATCCTGTCATTTCTCGCGTCGAACGGACCCGCCAGCGCCTACGACATCTGGACCTTGGGGAGCCTCGACAAGGCGGCCGTCAGCCGCGCCCTGAAAAGCCTCGACGGCAGGGGATTGATCGGGATTCGCGACGTGCCCAACAGCGCGCGCCGGCGCACCCTGGTGACGTTGAGCAAGGCCGGCAGGCAACTTCATGATCGCATGTTCGATGACATCCTGATCCGTCACGAACGGCTTGTCGGAGAGCTCTCACGACAACAGATCGAGACATTCATTAAAACCGCCGAATATCTCGAAACGCGCATCTCGCAGATGGACAAGGACAGCGAACTACCGCCGTCAGGTTACAATCCCGCCAAATCACCCTGAGAGTGATCTGCCCGGTTGTCTGCAGTGTTCGTGCCGTGTTTGAAGCAGCTCAGAATGCCGGGCCGTTGGGATTCCTCGACGTAATTAAAGTATGAACGCGAGCCGCGTGGATATCCCAAGCGGCCTTCGGTGCGAATTTGTCAGCCTGCGGCAGGAACAGAGACACCGGAATACAAAAGGCCCGCAATTTGCGGGCCAGATTTACGGAGCAGATACGGCATCCGGTCGATGCCTGTGAACTCGGATGGTGGGCGCGACAGGGATCGAACCTGTGACCCCTTCCATGTCAAGGAAGTGCTCTCCCGCTGAGCTACGCGCCCGGAAACATCCGAATGGGTCGCCGCGTCCTATATCGGCTCTGGTGCGGACAGGCAAGGACGAGTGAGGCCCGAATCAGGCCGCCAGCATCTTGTTCACTTCGCTGACCAATTCCCGCAAGTGCACCGGTTTGGCGAGCACCTTGGCGTTCTTGGGCGCCTCGGAATCGGAATTCAGCGCCACAGCGGCGAAACCGGTGATGAACATGATCTTGATGTCGGGGTCGAGTTCCGAAGCCCGCCGTGCCAGCTCGATCCCATCCATTTCCGGCATCACGATGTCGGTCAGAAGCATTTCAAACGGCTCCTCGCGCAGCCTCTGATAGGCTGACAGGCCGTTGTCGTAGGACGAGACCTTGAAACCCGCATTTTCCAGCGCCTTGACCAGAAACCGGCGCATATCGTTATCGTCTTCGGCAAGGAGGATTTTGTGCATGGCGGAGGTCATAGGCCCGGCTTGGAGGATCAGTCATCCTACTAAGCCTGATAGCTGGTAAATTTGGGGTGAAGGCGAAGTTTGGCTTGGCAGAATGGCCGCGATTATCGACAATGCAAGTTCTTAATGCGGCCCGTCTGGCTGAGCTCGGCAGGCCGCAGCCAATTTCAGGGACGACGCCTGGCGATGACCCAGTTTGACGGCGATCAGTCGCCCCCGTTCGAGATCGTGGAGCCGGCGACGTGGCGGGCCCCGATCATCTTCAATTCCCCCCATTCCGGCTCGATCTATCCGGAGCAATTCCTGGCGGCCTCGCGAATCGATCTGGCTGGTCTGCGCCGCTCCGAAGACTCGTTCATGGACGAATTGATCGGTGATCTGGCCGGAGCGGGTTTTCCAGTGGTTCGGGTCAATTTTCCCCGGTCTTATGTCGACGTGAATCGCGAGCCCTACGAACTCGATCCACGAATGTTCATGGGGCGGCTGCCGAGCTTCGCCAATACGCGCTCGATGCGGGTCGCCGGCGGCCTCGGCACCATCCCGCGCGTGGTCGGCGACGGTCAGGAGATCTATCGCGAGCGTCTCAGCGTCGACGACGCGCTCGGCCGGATCGAGACGCTCTACAAGCCCTATCATCGCGCGTTGCGTCGTCTGATCCACACCGCACATCAGACCTTCGGGACTGTCATCCTGGTGGATTGCCACTCCATGCCGTCGATCGGCATCTCGCGCGACGAGCCGCGCCGCCCGGACATCGTGATCGGCGACCGCTACGGCACCAGCTGCGCGCCGCTGCTCCCTGACGCCGTCGAAAAGGTGATGGGTGACCTCGGCTATTCCCTCGCGCGCAACAAGCCCTATGCCGGCGGCTTCATCACCGAGCACTACGGCAATCCGGCCAGCGGCCTGCACACCATCCAGATCGAGCTCAATCGCGCGGTCTACATGGATGAGCGGCGGCGCGAGCGCGGTCCGCGTTTTGGACAGGTGGCATCGGACTTCAGAACGCTTGCGGATGCGTTGGCCACTGTCCCGCTCGACGATCTCGGCTCGTTCCAGGCCGCGGCCGAATAGACGTCCCCATCCGCCGCGCCGATCGGAAAAGAAAAAAGGGCCGCTTGTGAGAACAAGCGGCCCAAGTCTAGGGAGGAAACGCCCAAGGAGGGCAGCGATAGCGCGAGGCGCTACCGCACCGCAACAATATGCGGCTGCGCTGCACAAAGTGCAAGGGCTTTTGGGCGTTTTCCCATGCAATTATGCATACCTACCTTCCCTGGCATGCCAGCGCGCATGACGGTTTTCCCATGAGAACCAGTGACTTGGGCTGAATGGTGAGCTCGCCCTCCTGATCCGGCTCCTGCGACGAGACGCATAATGGTTGCGATCCCGGTTTCAGGATCGTCGCATCAAGCCTGTTGCCCGCGCGGCGGACCGCCGACTCGAAAGCGGGAAAACTGCACCGCGCCAGACTTGCGGACGGTGCGATCCGCGATCTGGCCATGTATAGGAGGCGCTCAATACCTTTAAACAGCCTTTTGGATTGCCTTGCATCGCCCGGTGAGGACAGCGTGACGGTCATCGATTTTACCGCCTTCATCGACCGCCTCGCCACGGCTTCTGGCGAAACCATCCTGCCCTTTTTCAGGACCTCCCTTCTGGGGATTGAAAACAAGAGCGCCAGCCACGGCTTCGATCCGGTCACGGAAGCCGACCGCGCCGCCGAGGCGGTGATGCGGCGTCTGATCAAGGCGAGCTTTCCGCAGCACGGCATCGTCGGCGAGGAATTCGGCAATGAGCGCGAGGACGCCGATTACGTCTGGGTGCTGGACCCCATCGATGGCACGAAATCCTTCATCGCCGGCTTTCCGATCTGGGGCACGCTGATCGCGCTGCTCCATCACGGCACGCCGGTCTACGGCATGATGCATCAGCCCTACATCGGCGAACGCTTCAGCGGCGACAACGGCGCGGCGCGTTATCGCGGTCCTTCGAGCGTACGCAAACTGGCGGTGCGCCGCTGCGCGTCGCTGAAGGAAGCGACGTCATTCACGACCAGTCCACTGTTGATGAACACCGAGGATCGCGCGGCCTTCGGCCGGGTCGAAGCGGAGGTGCGGCTCACCCGCTACGGCGGTGACTGCTATTCCTACTGCATGCTGGCCGCAGGACACCTCGATCTCGTCATCGAGACCGAGCTGAAACCTTACGACATTGCCGCGCTGATCCCGATCATCACCGGCGCGGGCGGCGTCATCACCACCTGGGAAGGCAAGCCCGCGCAGAGTGGCGGGCGCATCGTCGCCGCTGGCGATCCGCGCGTCCACGAGGCCGCGCTCAAGATCCTCAACGCCTGACAGAACGTCCGCATTCTTTGCCGCCTCTGTTCACAATCGTACCGACAGCGGAGCTTCGCCTGCCTAACCTTGCGCCGAGCGAGGGCAACATCATGCGGCGCACCCCCATCAGCACAGGGAATCCTGATCTAGCCGCACGTGCCGCAGAAGCCCTTGAGCTTGCGCGCAAAATGAAGCCCGGCCTGGAGCGCAACGCCGCACTCAAGGAAGCTAGCAGATTGCAGACCGCGGCAAGCGGATACATCAATTCAAAGAAATTGAAGCCGCCGAAGTAGCGTTGGCGCGCCGGTATCGGGTCCCCATTGTCAGGGAACCGCGGCCTTGCGCAGGTGCTCGGCGAGCAGACGCGCCGGACGCGGTAGCGTTCTGAGGCTGCGGTAGCAGATCGCAAGCTGGCGGTTGGCCCAGGTCCCGCGTAGCCGCACGATCGAAATGGGCAGCGTGCGTGCGCAGCGCCGTGCGGCCACTTCCGACATGACCGCGATGCCGACGCCTGCCGCCACCATCTGGCACATCGCATCGAAATCGCGCAGCCGTGCTCGAAACCGCAGGCGCGCGCCGAGCCGCGCGGCATATTTTCCGACGTGGCTCTGCAATGCAGTCGAGCTGGTCAGCCCGATGAAGTCGCGATCGATGATCTCCCTGAAGTCGATCACACGGCGGCCGGAAAATTCGCTGCGCTGCGCCGTGACGACCACCAGCCGATCCGTGCTGAACGCAAACCGTTCAATGGTATCGGGCAAGGTATGCTCGGCCGCGAAACCGAGATCGGCGATACCGCTTGCGATCGCCTGCGCAATGTCGGCGCTTTCGCGCTCCTCGACGTCAAGACTGATATGCGGGTGCTCGCGGAGAAACGCGGCGAGCGCCTTCGGCAGATGCTCCGACAGCCCGACCGTGTTCGCGAGCATGTGCACGCTGGCTTTCGTGCCGCTGGCATAGGCGACCAGATCGCCGCGCATGATCTCGACGTCCTGCAGCACAATACGGGCGTGGCCGAGCAGGCTTTCCCCGGCCGCGGTCGGAGCCACGCCGCGCCGTCCCCGCGTCAGCAGCGAGACGCCGAGCGCCTCCTCAAGGCCCTTGATCCGCGCGCTGGCGGAGGCCAGTGCCAGATTGCAGCGCGCCGCGCCCTGGGTGATGCTGCGGGAATCGGCCACCGCGACGAACAACTGAAGGTCAACCAGATCGAAGCGCATGGCTGTCTCTCCCGCGTCAAGCTTTGCGGCTTCCAGCTTTCGCTATAGACGAAGGCTTGCTCCGTAACCTCCAGATTGTAGCCCCAGCCGCAATCGGTCAATGTGCCGCGCATGTCCGCTCTCCTCGCCTCATCGTCCATGTCCGTCACCATGCTGCTGATCACCGCGGCGGTGTTCACGCTGGCCGGCTTCATCAAGGGCGTGATCGGGCTTGGCCTGCCGACGGTGTCCGTGGGCCTTCTGGCCGTCGCGATGCCACCGGCCCATGCGCTCGCCATCGTCATCGTGCCGGCGATCATCACGAACATCTGGCAGACCTTCGCAGGACCGTATCTGCGCGACATCGTGCGGCGGCTTTGGCCGCTGATGCTCGGCACCGTAATCGGCATTCTCTCCGGTGCGGGCCTGATGACCGGCCCCTATGCCCGTTTCGGCACCATCATCCTCGGCGTCCTGCTGGTGATCTACGCGATCGTTGGCCTGCGCCAAGTCCGCTTCGCCGTCGCACGTCCCCACGAGAAATGGGTCGGCGGCATCGTCGGCATGGTGACTGGGGTGGTGTCCGCGGCGACCGGCGTCCAGGTCATTCCGTCGATGCCGTTCATGCAGGCCATCGGCCTGGAGAAGGACGAACTGGTGCAGGCACTGGGCGTGTTTTTCACCACCGCGACCTTCGCGCTGGCGTTCAACCTGACCCACGCCGGGCTGATGGATGCCTCGACCGTGGTGCCGGGCGTGATCGCGATGGTCGGATCCTTCACCGGCATGGCGTTCGGCCAATCCGTGCGCTCGCGCATGGACGCCGCGACCTTCCGCCGTTGGTTCCTGGTCGCGATGCTGCTGCTCGGCGTTTACCTCGCAGGCGTCGCCATCGAGAAGATGATGTCGTAGACTCGGCTGACATTACCGCCGGGAGGAACGCACGCGTGCGCCTCGCGTTGACATTTCTTGTATTGGCCGCGTTTGCCATCGGCAACGCAGGCCGCGCATCGGCCGCTCAGGAACTGGTCAGGTTCGAGAGTGCACCCTATCGCGTCGCCCAGATCCAGCAGCAACAGGCGCGCGAACGCGGCGAGCCAGAACCTCCCGGCCCGGACATCATCAGCGGATACCTGTCGAAGCCCGACGGCGACGGTCCGTTCCCCGCGGTGATCTATCTGCACAGTTGCGCCGGGCTTAGCGCAAGCAATCGCGATCGCATCTCCAAGCTAATGACCGGCTGGGGCTATGTCTCACTGGCGGTCGACAGCTTTACGACGCGGGGCATCAAGGAAGCCTGCAGCGGAGGCTCAATAACCCGCCGCATCGCCGATGCACTGGGCGGGCTACTCTATGCTTCAAAGCTTCCTTACGTCGATCCCAAACGCATCGCCGTCGTCGGATCGTCGCAAGGCGGCGTCGCCGTGATGGGGCTGGCGTCGGTCCATTCGGTCAACATCTATGCGATCCCCGACGATCTCGCCTTCAAGGCCGCGGTCGCCTTTTATCCGCTGTGCAGCATCGCAAGCCGGCAACTCGCGATCCCCACCCTCATTCTAATCGGCGCGCTGGACGACTGGACACCCGCCGACAACTGCGAACGCTGGATGCGGCTGCGTGCGGGCCGCGGCGCGCCGGTTCAATTGACCGTTTATCCCGGCGCCTATCATGCCTTCGATGTTCCAACGCTGCAGGACGGTCGAAAGTATTTCGGCCACTGGCTCAAATACGACGCAGACGCCACTCACCGTGCAAACGCAACGATGCATGATTTCCTGGCGGAACAGCTCGCGAAATAGAACCGATTTACCGCGCGTCGAGCATGGCAACGCGCACGCCGAGATAGATGAACAATCCGCCGAGCGCGCGGTTGATCCACAGCAGCACCTGCGTGGATTGACGAATGCGTTGCGCCGCGCGCGCAGCGAAGGCTGCGAGCCCGAGGCACCAGAGCGTTCCGTTAACGACAAAGATGCCACCGAGCAGCGCGAAGGCGAGCGCCTTGTGCGGCGCGTCCGCACTGACGAACTGCGGCAGGAATGCCAGAAAGAACAGCGCAACCTTCGGGTTGAGCGCGTTGGTCATCACGCCTTGCCAGAACACCTTGCGCAGCGGGATGTCGTCGTTATCAGCCGCCGCAGCGATCGGCTGCGGCCGTGATACCAGCATGCGGACACCGACGAACAACAGATACGCCGCGCCGACCAGCTTGACGATCGCAAAGGCCGTCGATGACGCCGCGAGCAGCGCCGACAGCCCGATCGCGGCACCGGTCACGTGGACGAGGCAGCCGCAGCCAATTCCGATGGCGGCTGCCGCGCCGCCGCGCCAGCCGAGCTGCAGGCTGCGGCCGAGAATATAGACGGTGTCCGGTCCGGGCGTGATGTTGAGCAAAAGCCCGGACAGGATGAACAGCCAGAGATCGTGAATGCCCAACATGGTTTGTTACACCGTCAGAACAGCGGCGTGCCCGGCACAAAAGCATCGAACGCCGCCCAGAACTGGGTACGGTAGCGATCCTGCTCCTGCAGGATTTCGTGCCTCGATCCGGCGATGACGAGATGCGAGCCGCCGCGCAGATGATAGGTGAACTCCTCTATCGCAGCGGTGGAGACGATGGTGTCGCTCCCGGCTGCGATCATCAGCAACGGCTGGCGGATTTGCGACGGATAATTCAGGGCGCGAAATTCATGCATCGCCCTGAAAGCGGAATCCGCCCACGCCACCGTTGGCGAGGCGAGCCCCAGCGTCGGGTCTTCGTCGAGGATCGCGGCGTTGCGCGCGAAGCGCACGGGATCTGAGGTGAAGGGATTGTTGATGAAGTCCGCGGCACCGGTCAGGTCGCCGCCACCGCCCGGCACGTAGCGCCCACCCATTCCGAGAAGCCGCATGGTTCGCAGCAGCGCGCGCGCGGGAAACGATGTGCGCTTGCCTGGCAGATCGATCATCGGCGCCGACAGCACGATGCGATCGAACCAGCGCTTGCCGGAATGAGCGACGCGGATCAGCACCGCGCCACCCATCGAATGCGCCAGCGCGAAATGCGGCGGTGGACAATCCGGCATCACCACCTGCTCGACGAAGGCCTGAACATCGATTTCGTAATCGGAGAAGCGGCGGACGTAACCCTTGCGCCCGTCCTGCAACTGGCGCTGCGAATGGCCCTGCCCGCGCCAGTCGATCATCGCCACCGCAAAGCCGCGATCGCGCAGGTCGCGTACCGTTTCGAAATACTTTTCGATCTGCTCGCTGCGCCCGGTAAAGACGCACACCGTGCCCTTGCGTCCCGGCGGTGGCGCCCAGCGCGCGAACCGCAGGTCGACCCCATCGGGCGTTTTGATGGTGCCGCTGACGTAATCCTCGGGCGCCGGATTGGCGGGAATCGAAACGAGCGTCATGAGTGGACCGGGCCGGCAGGAAAGCCCCGAAAACAAGGGCGGGAACGTCAAAAAGCAGGAGAGCCCGCCCTCTTGAACGCGCTGGAAGCTCTCCCATATCACCTTCGTGCAGGCCTCTCTAGGCTGCACACAGACGAAAGCCCGGCCCGATTGGCGGGCGGGTTCATCAACAGTCGCTCAATGGAGGACTACCCTATGCGTACTTTCGACCTCACCCCGTTTTATCGTTCCACCGTCGGCTTCGACCGCCTCTTCAACTTGCTCGATCAGGCCAATGGCGATGCGCCGGGCTACCCGCCCTATAACATCGAGCGCACCGGCGAGAACGACTATCGCATCTCCGTCGCCGTTTCCGGCTTCGCCCAGAACGAACTCTCCATCGTCGCGAAGGAAAACACGCTGACGATCAAGGGCGAGAAAGTCGCCAACGAGAACGGCAAGGATAAATCCGAAGTGCTGTATCGCGGCATTGCGGCCCGCGCCTTCGAGCGCGTGTTTCAGCTTGCCGACTTCGTGCAGGTGAAGAACGCCTCGATCGAGAACGGCCTGCTCCATGTCGATCTCGTCCGCGAGATTCCGGAAGCCAAGAAGCCTCGCAGCATTCCGATCGCGAGCTCCGCGTCTGGCGCCCCCGTGATCGAGAGCGCGAAAGCCGCCGCCTAATCGGCGCAGCTAAATCTCCAATGTAGAAAAGCGCCCCGGTGCCCCGGGGCGCTTTTTGTTTTTGTCCTTGCCCTTGTTAGAAGGGACTCTGCCGTCAGTTGAAGCCCTGCACCGGCGGCATGTCCCTGGTCGGCTCAATCGTTGGCGAGGACGTTGCCTCCGCCGGCGCGGTGGCCGGCGTCGTATCCGTCGGCTTCTCCTGCACCGAGGCGGATTGCTGCGCCGGCGGCGTAACCGGCTTCGGCGTGGCGGTCACATGTTTCGGCGCCACCACGGCATGAGGCGCCGGCTTGGGCAGCGGCACCGACGATGGCGAGCGGCTGGCGTAGTGACGCGGGATCGACGCAGGCGGGCGCGGCGGGCCGCGGCGCGCTTCGATCACCCGCGGCGGCGGACCCACCGGTCCATAGGTCGCGGTGAGGTCATCGCTGACATGATTGCCGGCGAGATAGGCGGGTATGAACCTGACGATACGGCCGTTCCGCGCGTCGATCACCAGTCGCCCATCGTCGCCGTCGCGATTGATGACCGCGATGGTATAGACGAAACCGCGCTGTCGCGGCACGCCGAGCGGCGAGAACCCGCTGTCGCGCACCACGGTGTAGACCTCGAGTGCCGGCAACAGCCGAGGGCCGTACTCCCGCACCGGGCCCGGCGGCATTGCCGCATACGGTCCGCCCAGATCGGAGACGACGACCGCAGGCCGGTCGATCTCGTAGGGCGCCAGCCTCTGTGCCTGGGCGCTGGTGACGGCGAGAGCCGCACCGGTGGCGGCCAATACCGCTACGGCCGGCAGGGCCAGCCATCCTGTGAACAGCTTCATTGTCTTATTGCTCCTGTGACCCTGTTGCCCGTCTGCCCTGTCCCGAACGGATCGTTACCGCCCCAGCGCAACTTCGTTGCGCGAGCGGAATTTCAGGGCTGAATTGGGCGGACCTTGGGCCGGATCAGGGCGTGTTTTCTTCAAATCCGGGGCGGCTGCGCACCGACCATCATGAGGGCATAACTGCCACGCGATCGGGGACTCCCGCGCGCTTGTGTGATACACAAAAATTTGGCAGTGTCATGGTTAGGACAGCAAAGCTGTCTTAATTTTGACGGCCGGCCTGGCATGGGCCTACCGCCAAATCCGGGCATCTGACGTCCGATTATGGGCATGGCAAGCCAGTTGTCCACCGGGGACGTTGGGCGCCAGGTTTGAATTCTTAAAACTTCGGCTCGCGGCGCGCGAGTGGTGGCCCCAAGGTTGTCGATCGGGGGTGCCGCGACCGCCCAAGGTGCGCCAAAGACGCAGATTACGTTTCGGGACGTCAGGTCCCGGCCGAGAAAGAGGACTGGATTAAGATGAGCGCGTCATCGTTCGAGCGGGAAAGCATCGGGTTGAATTCGCTGTCGGCGGCTTCGACCACGAAACCGTTCGAACCTGCTGACGTTTCGACCAAACCCACGACTCATGAGCACACGATTCGTGAACACACCTGGCGGCCGCCGGCGGAAGGTCTCTACGACCTCAGCCAGGAAAAGGACTCCTGCGGCGTCGGCTTCATCGCCAACATCAAGGGCACAAAGTCCCACCAGATCGTCGCCGATGCGATCGGCATTCTCTGCAACCTCGAGCATCGCGGCGCGGTCGGCGCCGATCCGCGCGCCGGCGACGGCGCGGGCATCCTTGTGCAAACCCCGCACGGCTTCTTCACCCGCAAGGCCAAGGAACTTGGCTTCACCCTGCCCGCGCCCGGCGAATACGCCGTGGGCGCGCTGTTCATGCCGCGCGACACCGCGTGGCGGAAGGTGATCCAGAGCATCATCGCCGATCAGATCAAGGCCGAGGGTTTGACGCTGCTCGGCTGGCGCGACGTGCCGACCGACAATTCATCGCTCGGCGTTACCGTGAAGCCGACCGAACCGCACAACATGCAGGTGTTCATCGGCCGCAACGGTGCGGCGAAGACCGAAGACGAGTTCGAGCGGCGGCTCTATATCCTGCGCAAGTCGATCTCGCAGGCGATCTACCAGCGCCGCGAGCGCGGCCTTGCCGGCTATTACCCGGTGTCGATGTCCTGCCGCACGGTGATCTACAAGGGCATGTTCCTCGCCGATCAGCTCGGCAGCTACTATCCCGACCTGCATGAGCCGGATTTCGAGAGCGCGCTGGCGCTGGTGCATCAGCGCTTCTCCACCAACACTTTCCCGACCTGGTCGCTGGCGCATCCCTACCGGATGATCGCGCACAATGGCGAGATCAACACGCTGCGCGGTAACGTCAACTGGATGGCGGCGCGGCAGGCCTCGGTGCATTCGGAGCTCTACGGCAAGGACATCAGCCGGCTCTGGCCGATCTCCTACGAAGGTCAGTCCGACACGGCCTGTTTCGACAACAGTCTCGAATTCCTGGTGCAGGGCGGCTACTCGCTGGCGCACGCCGTGATGATGATGATTCCGGAAGCGTGGGCCGGCAACCCGCTGATGGATGAACAGCGCCGCGCCTTCTACGAATATCACGCCGCACTGATGGAGCCGTGGGACGGACCGGCGGCGATCGCCTTCACTGACGGCCGCCAGATCGGCGCAACGCTCGATCGCAACGGCCTGCGCCCGGCGCGTTATCTCGTCACCAAGGACGACCGTATCGTGATGGCGTCCGAAATGGGCGTGATCAAGATTCCCGAGGACCAGATCGTCACCAAGTGGCGGCTGCAGCCCGGCAAGATGCTGCTGGTTGACCTCGCGCAGGGCCGCCTCATTCCCGACGACGAGATCAAGGCGGAACTCGCCAAGAGTCATCCCTATCAGGAGTGGCTCGGCCGCACCCAGATCCAGGTCGAGAACCTGCCGGATGCGCCGGCCAAGGCGACGCGCTCGAACCTGCCGCTGCTCGATCGGCAGCAGGCGTTCGGCTACTCGCAGGAAGACATCAACATCCTGATGACGCCGATGGCGTCGACCGGCGAGGAAGCCGCCGGCTCCATGGGCAACGACACGCCGATCTCGGCGCTGTCGGACCGGCCGAAGCAGCTCTTCACCTATTTCAAGCAGAACTTCGCGCAGGTGACGAACCCGCCGATCGATCCGATCCGCGAAGAGCTGGTGATGAGCCTCGTCTCGATCATCGGGCCGCGACCGAACCTGTTCGATCTCGAGGGCCTCGCCTCCACCAAGCGGCTCGAGGTGCATCAGCCGATCCTGACCGACGCCGATCTCGAGAAGATCCGCTCGATCTCCGATGTCGCGGAATCGCACTTCGTTTCGCGCACACTCGACACCACGTTCCACGCCGGCCTCGGGGCCGCGGGCATGGAGCAGGTGCTCGATGAACTCTGCGCGCGCGCGGAAGCTGCGGTGCGCGAAGGCGTCAACATCATCATCCTGTCCGACCGCATGGTCGGCTCCGACCGGATTCCGATCCCCTCGCTGCTCGCCTGCGCCGCCGTGCATCATCATCTGATCCGCGTCGGCTTGCGCACCTCGGTCGGCCTCGTCGTCGAATCCGGCGAGCCGCGCGAGGTGCATCACTTCGCCTGCCTCGCGGGCTACGGTGCGGAAGCGATCAACCCCTATCTCGCGTTCGAGACCATCGTTGCGATGAAGGATCGTCTGCCCGGCAGCCTGAGCGACAAGGAAATCGTCAAGCGCTACATCAAGTCGATCGGCAAGGGCCTGCTCAAGGTGATGTCCAAGATGGGCATCTCCACCTATCAGTCCTATTGCGGCGCGCAGATCTTCGATGCCGTCGGGCTGAAGGCCGATTTCGTCGCAAAATATTTCGCCGGTACGCACACCCGGATCGAGGGCGTCGGGCTGACCGAGATCGCAGAGGAAACCACGCGCCGGCATTCCGACGCGTTCGGCGACGTGCAGATCTACAAGGGTGCGCTCGACGTCGGCGGCGAATACGCCTACCGCACCCGCGGCGAGGACCATGCATGGACCGCGGAGTCGGTTGCCAACCTGCAGCATGCCGTGCGCGGCAACTCGCAGGAGCGCTACCACGCATTCGCAAAGATCCTCAACGAGCAATCCGAGCGGCTGCTGACGCTGCGCGGCCTGTTCAAGATCAAGAGCGCCGAAGACGAGAAGCGCAAACCAGTTCCGCTCGCTGAAGTCGAGCCCGCCAAGGATATCGTCAAGCGCTTCGCGACCGGCGCGATGTCGTTCGGCTCCATTTCTCGTGAAGCCCACACCACACTCGCGATTGCCATGAACCGGATCGGCGGCAAGTCGAACACCGGCGAAGGCGGCGAGGAAGCCGATCGCTTCAAGCCGATGCCGAACGGCGACTCGATGCGTTCGGCGATCAAGCAGGTCGCGTCTGGTCGTTTCGGCGTCACCACGGAGTATCTCGTCAACTCCGACATGATGCAGATCAAGATGGCGCAGGGCGCGAAGCCCGGCGAAGGCGGCCAGTTACCCGGCCACAAGGTGGACGCTACCATCGCCAAGGTGCGCCACTCGACCCCGGGCGTCGGCCTGATCTCGCCGCCGCCGCATCACGACATCTATTCGATCGAGGATCTCGCGCAGCTCATCTACGACCTGAAGAACGTCAATCCCGACGGCCTGGTCTCGGTGAAGCTCGTCTCCGAGGTCGGCGTCGGCACAGTCGCCGCAGGCGTGGCCAAGGCGCGAGCCGATCACGTCACCATTTCCGGCTTCGAGGGCGGCACCGGCGCGAGCCCCCTCACCTCGATCAAGCATGCCGGCTCGCCGTGGGAGATCGGCCTTGCCGAAACCCATCAGACCCTGGTGCGCGAGCGGCTGCGTTCACGGATCGCGGTGCAGGTCGACGGCGGTTTTCGTACCGGCCGCGACGTCGTGATCGGCGCGCTGCTTGGCGCCGACGAGTTCGGCTTCGCCACCGCGCCGCTGATCGCCGCCGGCTGTATCATGATGCGCAAGTGCCACCTCAACACCTGCCCGGTCGGCGTCGCGACCCAGGATCCGGTGTTGCGCAAGCGCTTCACCGGCCAACCCGAGCACGTCATCAACTACTTCTTCTTCGTCGCCGAGGAAGTGCGCGAGATCATGGCCGCGCTGGGCTACCGCACCTTCAACGAGATGATCGGCCAGGTGCAGATGCTCGACCACACCGCGCTGGTCTCGCACTGGAAGGCCAAGGGGCTGGACTTCTCGAAGCTGTTCTATCGGCAGAAGGAAGCACCGGGGCAGAAGATCTATCATGCCGAACCGCAGAACCATCATCTCGAGAAGGTGCTGGACCGCACGCTGATCGGAGAGGCGCAGCCCGCGCTCGACCGTGGCGCGCCGGTCAAGATCGAGGCCGAGATCAACAACACCGATCGCTCCGCCGGCGCCATGCTGTCGGGCGCGGTAGCGAAGATCTACGGCCATGCCGGCCTGCCGCTCGACACCATCCACGTCCATCTCAAGGGCACCGCGGGACAGGCGTTCGGCGCCTGGCTCGGCCGCGGCGTCACCTTCGATCTCGAAGGCGAAGGCAACGACTATGTCGGCAAGGGTCTGTCCGGCGGCCGTATCATCGTGCGCCCGCCCGCGATCTCCGGCATCGTGCCTGAAGAGTCGATCATCGTCGGCAACACCGTGATGTACGGCGCGGTCGAGGGCGAGTGCTACTTCCACGGCGTCGCCGGCGAGCGCTTTGCGGTCCGCAACTCCGGCGCTGTCGCCGTGGTCGAGGGCGCCGGCGATCACTGCTGCGAATACATGACCGGCGGCATCGTCGTGGTGCTCGGCAAGACCGGACGTAATTTCGCGGCCGGCATGTCGGGCGGCGTCGCCTACGTACTCGACGAGCGCGGCGACTTCCCGAAACTGTGCAACCTCGCGATGGTCGAACTCGAACCGATTCTGTCCGAGGAGATGATCAACGCCGGCACCTATCACCACACCGGCGACCTCGAGGCGCATGGCCGCGTCGACGTGTTCCAGAACCTCCTGGAATCCGACGTCGAGCGGCTGCATGTGCTGATCACGCGCCACGCCAAACTGACCGGCTCGAAACGCGCCGCCGACATTCTTGCGAACTGGACGGCGTACCTGCCGAAATTCCGCAAGGTGATGCCGGTGGAATACCGCCGCGCCCTGAAAGAAATGAAGGCCAACGCGGACGCCGAGCCGAAAATCGCGATCGGGGCGTAGGTCACAAACAACAACGTCACCCTGAGGCGCCGGCGCAAAGCGCCGACCTCGAAGGGTGGAGATAAATAACCATCCTTCGAGACGCGGCGAAGATACCGCTCCTCAGGATGAGGATGAGACAAGCTGCAGGGGCATCAGGTCCGATGGGAAAGATTACGGGTTTTCTTGAAATCGAACGGCACGACCGCAAGTACGAGCCGGTCGCCGAGCGCTTGAAGAACTTCAACGAGTTCGTGGTTCCGCTGTCCGAGAAAGAAACGCGCGATCAGGCCGCGCGCTGTATGAACTGCGGCATTCCGTATTGCCACGGCACCGGTTCGGCTCAGCCCGGCACGCCCGGCTGCCCGGTCAACAACCAGATCCCGGACTGGAACGACCTCGTCTATCAGGGCAACTGGGAAGAGGCCTCGCGCTCGCTGCACTCGACCAACAACTTCCCGGAATTTACCGGCCGCATCTGCCCGGCGCCGTGCGAAGCCTCTTGCACGCTGAACATCGACGACAACCCCGTCACCATCAAGACCATCGAATGCGCGATCGTCGACCGCGCCTGGGACAACGGCTGGCTGCCGCCGGAAATCGCTGCCGAGAAGACCGGCAGGAAGGTCGCCGTGGTCGGCTCCGGTCCCGCGGGTCTTGCCTGCGCCCAACAACTCGCGCGCGCTGGGCACGAGGTGCACATCTACGAGAAGAACGCCAAGGCCGGCGGCCTGCTTCGCTACGGCATTCCCGACTTCAAGATGGAGAAGCAGATCATCGATCGCCGCGTGAAGCAGATGGAAGCCGAGGGCGTCACCTTCCACTACGGCAAACCGGTCGGTGGCAGCGCGGCAGGCGCGATCGATCCGCAACAGCTTGTGAAGGAGTATGACGCCGTCGCGTTGACCGGCGGCTCCGAAGCGCCGCGCGACCTGCCGATTCCCGGCCGCGACCTCAAGGGCATTCACTACGCCATGGACTTCCTGCCGCAGCAGAACCGCCGCGTCGGCAACGAAAAGTTCGATGCGCCAGACATCCTGGCCGGCGGCAAGCATGTGGTCGTGATCGGCGGCGGCGACACCGGCTCCGACTGCATCGGCACGTCGTTCCGCCAGGGCGCGCTCTCGGTGACGCAGCTCGAAATCATGCCGGCGCCGCCCGAGCACGAGAACAAGGGACTGACGTGGCCGAACTGGCCGCTCAAGATGCGCACGTCATCGAGCCAGGCGGAAGGCGCCAAGCGCGACTTCGCCGTGCTGACGCAGAAGTTTTCCGGCGCCGACGGCCAGGTGAAAAAGATGCATTGCGTCCGCGTCGACGACAAGTTCCAGCCGATCGCCAGCAGCGAGTTCGAACTCGACGCGGATCTCGTGCTGCTCGCCATGGGTTTCGTGCATCCGGTGCACGAAGGCCTGTTGAAGACGCTCGGCCTCGACCTCGACCAGCGCGGCAACGTGCGCGCCAACCTGCAGGACTACCGGACCTCGTTGGCCAAGGTGTTTTCGGCCGGCGACATGCGCCGCGGACAATCATTAGTCGTGTGGGCGATCCGCGAAGGCCGTCTCTGCGCCCGTTCCATCGATCAGGCGCTGATGGGAACCACAAGCCTGCCAAGGTAAGCGGCAAATATTGCCGTCGTCATGCCCGGCTCGTGCCGGGCATTTTCGTTTATGGCAATGCAATCGATCTCATCGTGCACAGAGACAATCTGTGAATTGATCGGCGCGCCTGTCGCGTTACTGTCGTCTCGACGGTGGGGACAGCGGAACAGTGACGGCAGTGCGTTGGGGATTTGTGTTGCTGGCCGTCATCTCGCCGCTTTCGGCGCAGGCGATGTCGCGCAACGTCGCCGTCAGCGCCGGCTCGTTCTTCGCTGCTGCGCTACAATGCGAGGCCAAGAGCCTGATCACGCCAGGGCAGACCGACGATCTCCTGAAAACGCTCGCGCCTTACCTCACGAAATCCGACAAGACCAACATGGCGTTCGGCCGTGCGCGCGGCGAGAAGGATTCACAGGTCTACGTCGACACCGATAACAAGTGGTTCCCCTTCACACCCGATCTCGCAAGCTGCTACCGCGTGCAGGGTGTGCTCGACGACTACAAGGCGCAGTTGGGGGAGTGAGACCTTGCCCTACTCCGCGGCCTGCTGCTGCACCGTGGGTTCGGTGCCGGCGACGGTAGCGCGGCGCATGTCGCGCGGCTGCGACTGGTCATAGCGCCGCACGCGATGCACGGTCTGGCGATTGTCCCACATCACGAGATCATGCAGCGTCCACTTGTGGACGTAGACGAATTCCGGCTGCGTCGCGTGTTCGGTGAGGTCGCGCAGCAAGAGCCGCGCTTCCGGCACGCTCATGCCATGGATGGCGCCGGCATGGGACGACAGGTACAGCGACTTGCGGCCGTGCACCGGATGGATGCGCACCAGCCGCTGCAGCACCGGTTTGAACATCGCCTTCTCCTCGTCGGAGAAATCGCTCATGCCCAGCGCGCCGCGCGAATACATCAAGGAGTGCTCACAGATCATGTCCGCGATCTCGGCCTTGGTGCCGGCATCGAGCGCATCGTAGGCCGCGCGCATGTCGGCGAATTCGGTATTGCCTCCCTTCGGGTTCACCACCCGCGCCGACAGCAGCGAGAATTTCGCCGGGATCGGCCGGAACGAGCTGTCGGAATGCCACAGGCAGTTGCCGAGGTTGAACAGATGGGTGCGGTTGTCGCGGGGGAGAGGCTTGCCGTCCTTGCCGAGGTTTGAAACGTCGGCGAGTCCGGAGTTCAGGCGATATTCCTCCTTGCGGGTGACGTTGCCGCCCTTGCGGTTTTCGCGCTCGCCGAAATTGTTGGCAAAGGCGAGTTGTTGCTCGTCGGTGATATCCTGGCCGTGAAACACCAGCACGGCGTATTCGTCCATCCAGGATTCGATGGTGCGGGCCTCGTCCGGCGTCAGCGGCTTGCGCAGGTCGATGCCGGAGACCTCGCCGACGAAATGCTGATGCAGCTTGCGAACGCTGGGCGCCATGGCGGTTTCCTCGTCTGTTGCTTGTTTTGCGAAAAGGCTACTCCTGCGACACCGCTTGTCAATCGAGCGGACGCGATACGGCTATGCGTTGCGCGCCATCAACCCGCCATCGACCGGGATCACGGCGCCGGTGAGAAACGAGGCCGCCGGCAGACACAGGCTGAGCGTCATGTGCGCGACCTCCTCCGGATCGCCATAGCGGTTGAGCGCGGTGCGGCGCTTCGCGTAGATCGCCTTGTGCTCGTCGCTGATGCGCGCGGTCATGCCGGTCGTGATCGGACCCGGGCAGATGCAGTTCACGGTGATGCCGTCGCGGCCGAGCTCGACCGCAAGCGAGCGTGTCAACCCGGTGACACCGGCCTTCGCCGCGGAGTACGGGCTGTGCAGCGCGGTCGCGCCGAGCGCCTCGGTGGAGGCGATGTTGACGATGCGCGGAGACTTCGATTTGCGCAGGTGCGGCAGCGCGGCGCGGATCACCCGCGGATGCGCCGTCAGCATCACGGCGATGGCTTTTGTCCAGGCCTCGTCGTAGCCGGCGTCGTCGATCGCGAGTCGCACCGAGATGCCGGCGTTGTTGACGACGATATCGAGACCGTCGAAATGCGCCGCGATCTCGCCGACCACGCGCGTGATCGCCTTTGGATCGGCGACATCAAGCGCCCACGCCTTCGCAGTGCCGCCGCTCGCCGTGATCGCGTCGGCGACCGCCTGCGCGCCGTCAGCGGAAAAATCCGTCACCGCGACCCTGGCGCCTTCCGCCGCGAACACGCGTGCCGTGGCTCGGCCCATGCCGCTCGCAGCGCCCGTGACCAGCACGGTCAGTCCGGCGACCGAGCGGCTGAGTTGCTTGAAATCGGACATCGGCGTCTCCCGCATGATTGTCATGACGAGCGTCGTCGCGCTCGCGATTGACACAAGGCTGGCACCGCCGTCCAAATGGGTCAACCAATGTGAGGGAGCGCGTCCATGAACGAACTGGATTTCAGCGGAAAGCGGATGCTGGTGGTCGGCGGCTCCAGCGGCATCGGCAACGGTATCGCGCAGGCCTTCCGTGCACGCGGCGCCACGGTTCACGTCTGCGGCACCCGCGCCAACGCCTCCGACTACTCCGCTGCTGAAGGCTCCGATCTGGCCGGATTGCAGTATTCGCGGCTCGACGTCGGTCATCCGGATTCGATCGCGAATTTCGAGCCGCCGTTCGCAACGCTCGATTGCCTCGTGCTGGCGCAGGGCGCCGTGGTCTACCGGCGCGGCGAATTTGCGATGGAAGGTTTTCGCAAGGTGATGGAGGTCAACCTGATCAGCCTGATGGCCTGCGCCACCAAATTCCATCCCATGCTGAGCAAGAGCAAGGGCATACTAATCATCGTCAGCTCGACGGCCGCGTATCACGCGACCAAGGGCAATCCCGCCTACAACGCCTCGAAGACCGGCGCGGTCGGGCTGACGCGCACGCTGGCGCAGGCCTGGGCGGAGGACGGTATCCGTGTCAACGGTATCGCGCCGGGTCTCGTCGATACCAAGATGACCAAGGTCACCACTGAAAATCCCAAGCGGCTGGAAGGCGCGCTCGCCAGTATTCCGCTGAACCGGCTCGGCACGCCCCAGGACATGGCGGGCGCGGCGCTGTTCCTCGCTTCGCCGCTGTCGTCCTATGTGGTCGGCCATACGCTCGTCGTCGATGGCGGATTGATCCTGTAACGCCGCGGCCCGATCGCGCAGCCGGGAACTTGGCTGCAGCGCGCCAGTTAACTCCCCAAGACATGATCTCGCGGAGTGAACATACATGGACAAGGATCGGATCGTCGGCGTTGCAAAGGACGTCGCCGGAAAAGTCGAAGGCACGGCCGGCGATATCGCCGGTGACACAAGAACCAGCGCCTCGGGCCGCGCTCGCGAAGCGGCCGGCACCGTGCAAAATCTCTACGGTCAGGCCAAGGACGCGGTCCGGGATGCCGGCGATGCGGCAGCGGATCTCGCACAAGACGCCTACAGCGCGGGCAGCGATACCTACCAGCAAGGCTCACGCGCCATCGCAAGGCAGGTCAAGAACAACCCACTCGGCGCGCTCCTGCTCGCGGGCGGAATCGGGTTCGCGCTTGCGATGATGATGAACCGGCCACCGCGCCGTCAGCGCTGGCGCTACTAGTGTCCCGATTCCGAAGTTCGCATGTTCCTTGCGACAATCTTTAATGCGAACTTCGGAATCAAAGGGACACTAAGCAAGTTTATGATTCTAGTGTGGTCCAGGTTCAGAAGTCCGCTTCACTGACTCGCTGCGATAATGCAGCGGACTTCTGAACCACCACACTAGCACTGCGCCGTTAATCAGCGCCCGAAGAGCCCCGAGAAAAAGTTTCCGATATCGTCCGCCGGACGTGGCGCTGCGGGCCGCTGTTTCGGCGCCGGTTGCGGCGCGGCCGGACGGAAGCCGAACGCTCCGCTCGACTGGGCCTGCTCGGCCGGATGCGCCGGACGCGGCTTCTTCGGCTTGGGCGGCGCGGCTGCAGCAGGATTTCCAGTCTCCGGCGCTGCCGTGGCGACCGGCACATCGCCCTTGGCCGGTTCGATGCCGACCTCCCGGCGCGGCCAGACGGAATCGTCGGCGCGGCCGGCGGGCGCGGTGAGCGGTTCGCCCTTCACGAGTGTTCGCGCGACCAGCGCGTCAACGGCCGCCGGGCGACTGCCAGGGCCACCAAGCAACTGATCGGTTCCGACCGAGGATGCCACCAGCGGCACGATCGGTCCGGCGAGCGGTCGTGGCGCCGGCTGTCCCGGCTTGACGTCGGTATCCGGCGTACCGGGCTCGCTCGGCAACGCGACCGGCCCGGATCGCGCCGCGAGAACCCGAGTGATTTCACGCTCGACATAGTGAGCGAGCTTGCGCGCACCGGACTTGGTGAAAAACACGCCGTCATAGGAGCGCAGCCGGCGAGTCTGGCCTTCGAAGTCTGGACCCTGCTGGATGTAGCGGCCGTTGTCATCGACGAAGCCATCCCAGATATCGACATAAGTGATGCCGGCCTTGCCCGCAGCGTCGCGATAGAGCGAGTCGAGGAACAGCATGTCGGAGGTCGACTTGGTGCCACGCACCGCGGGAAGACCGACCCAGAGCACCGGCACGCCCTTGGATTTGAGAACCGCGATCATCTCGTCGATCTTCTTGTTATAGAGTTCGACCCAGCGGTCGCTGCGGAACTGGGCGATGCCGTTGCGTGCGCGCGCCGATTTTTCCGGCGCAGCAGCGGCCGGCGGTTCGCCGTCCGCTTCATCGTCCGCGGCGGGTTGGTCGGCGTCGCCCGGCTTGTCGGCCGCCGTGTTGCCGGCGTCGGACTTGTCCTTCTTGTCGGCCTTCTTCTTGTCGGCGGCCTTGCCGTCCTTGTCCTTTTCCGCCGCCTCGTGGATCGGAATGCGGTCGTGGAGACCAAGCATGACAACGATGGCGCTCGGATTCTCGGTCGCGAGGATCCCCTTGGCGGCTGCCGCCCAGTCGGCGGGCTCACCCTTCGGCTGATAACGGATCAGCCCGGAGACGGTCTTGTGCTTGCGGATCACGCCCATGTCGGGCGTTTCGTTGAACGCATCCTCGAGGCCATAGGCGAGCCAATCGGCCATGGCGTCGCCGAGCACCAGCACATTGCGTTCGGGCACGGTGTCGCGCTTTTCAGGCGGCGGTGCGTGCGAGTAATTCTCCACCGGCCGTTGTTGTTGCTGCTGCCTCGGCGGCTGCTGCTGGAACGGCGCGAAGAACGGATTGTCAGAGCCGAACCAACCGCCTCCGCCGCCGCGATGCGCCGGCGCCGGGCGTCCAAACCCGAAATTGAAAAACTGTGCCGACGCCGGCGCGGCGACCAGCGTCGCCAACACGATGGCCAGCGCCAATCGGGGGCCACGTCGGCTCAGTCTGCGCAGCAGTGATTTCGGTCCAAACATGCGTTCGATCGCAAAGGATTTCTGGCAACGGCTATAATAACGGAATCGGGCCGCAAGCGGGCGGTTTTCGCCCCATAAACCGGGCGTCCCCCGAAGCGTCAATAGCGTGCCGACAATCGTTCCGAAAGGGTTACCGGTGCGTTTTAGGGGCCTTACCGCCGCCGCAGCCGCTCCAGCACATCCGATGAGGCAAACCCGTCGGCCGGCTCTCCGACCGAGGCCTGGAAGCTGCGCAGCGCCTTCCGCGTCAGCCCGCCGATCTGGCCGTCGGGAGTTCCACGATAGAATCCGCGCTCGGCCAGAAGCTGCTGCAATTCAAGCCGTTCGGCGCGGGACAGCACCCGTTCCTGACGCGGCCACGGCTGGATAAACGGCGCGCCGCCACGCAAGCGGTCGGCAAAGTGGCCGATCGCCAGCGCATAGGCTTCCGCCGGGTTGTATTTCATGAACACCCGGAAGTTCTGCAGCATCAGAAAGCCGGGCCCTTCGGCGCCGGCCGGCGCGAGCAGATAGGCCCGATCGGCGGGGTGCGGAAACGCCTTGTCGCCCGCGCGCCGGATGCCGAGATGCTCCCACTGGGCAAGCGTCATGGCCTTGGCGCGATCCGCCAGCATGTAGTTGAAGCCCTTGGGAACGACGACCTCGTAGCCCCAGGTCTTGCCGGTCTGCCAGCCGTCCTTCTTCAGGTTGTTCGCAGTCGAGGCGATCAGATCGGCAGGATCGTCCACCACGTCGCGGCGGCCGTCGCCATCGCCGTCGACCGCATAGCGTTTGAAGGCCGTCGGCATGAACTGCGTGGGACCAAATGCGCCGGCCCACGAACCGCGCATCTGCTCGGGTCGCAAATCGCCGTGATTGAGAATCTCGAGCGCCGACAGGAATTCGTCGCGGAAGTAGCCCTGGCGACGTCCGACGCAGGCCAGCGTCGCGGTGGATTGCAGCACGCTGCGGTCACCCATCTGGGTCGAATAATTCGACTCGATGCCCCAGATCGCCGCGATCGCATAACGATCGACACCGTAGGCTTTCTCGGCCGCATCGAACTGCGGCTTGTAGGTCGCAAGGATTTCACGGCCTCGTGCCAGCCGCGCGTCGCTGACGAGGATATCAAGATAATCCCAGATCGCCTTGGTGAATTCGGGCTGCGAATCCATCAGGTCCATGATGCGCAGGTCCGGCGACAGGCCGCTTGTGAAGCGTACGAAATTCTCGCGCGTGATGTGACGGCGCGCAGCATCGGGCCACATGGCGGCGACGCAGTTCGGAAAATTCGCGGCCGCCTGACGGATCGCGCTCGCTGTCATCAGCGGATGGCCCGACGCGCCGTCCTGGCCGCTCCACGGCAACGCTGCCGAACTCGCGGCCGGTGTCTGCGTGGGTTGAAGCTGCACGGAGCCGCCGCGCGACGCCTGGGATGAGCCCTGCCCGCCCTTGGCGATCGATCCGGTGAAGAGGTCGTCAAGGAAGCCCTGAATGCCATTGCCGCTCGATGTTTGCGCGCGCACCTCACCGGGCAGCACGAGCATCGCGAGCGTGATTGCCGCCAGCATTGCCGTTCCGCGCACCCGTGCCTGCATTGCTATCCCGACCATGCCCAATCCATATCGAAGAGTATCCCGATCTCAGGAGGCCCTGTCACGGTTTCCATCGGCTTAACAGCGGATCATTTTTCACGACTGGGCAAGGACAATTGGTCGCGGATTATGCCGATACGGTTCACCCCGGCCCCGAATCGCCAGAAGGACGGCCACCAGCGACCACACATCCGCCTTTGTTCCCGGCTGCAAACCGGTTAACAAATGTCTCATCGATCCATTCACCCGCTTGCAGTCTGAAGAGCCGATATGAAAATTCGCAAAGCCGTTTTCCCGGTCGCAGGTCTCGGAACCCGCGTCCTGCCTGCCACCAAGGCGATGCCGAAGGAAATGCTCACCATCGTCGACCGGCCGCTGATCCAGTACGTGGTCGACGAAGCCAAGGAAGCGGGCATCGAGCATTTTGTGTTCGTCACCGGGCGCAACAAGGGCGCGATCGAGGATCATTTCGACCGCCAGTTCGAGCTGGACGAAACGTTGAAGGCGCGCGGCAAGAAAGCCGAAATGGATTTGCTTGCGCAATTTCAGCCCGAAGCCGGCGCCATGAGCTTCACCCGCCAGCAAGCGCCGCTCGGACTTGGTCACGCGGTCTGGTGCGCGCGCGATATCGTCGGTGACGAGCCGTTCGCGGTCGTGCTGCCCGACGAACTGGTACTGAACACGCCGGGCTGTCTCAAGCAGATGATGCAGGCGGCCGAAAAGCTTGGTCCCAAATCCAACGTGGTCGCGGTCGAGGCTGTCCCTGACGACATGACCCACAACTACGGCATCTGTGGCGTCGGCCAGCGACACGGCGAAGGCAAGGGCTCGGTATTCGAGATCGACGGCATGGTGGAGAAGCCGCCGAAGGGCACAGCACCTTCCAACCTGTCGATCACCGGCCGCTACATCCTGCAACCGGAAATCTTCAAAATCCTCGAGACACAGGAACGCGGCGCCGGCGGCGAAATCCAGCTCACCGACGCCATGATCGGGCTGTCGAAGTCGCAGAAATTCTACGGCCTCGAATTCGAGGGCGAGCGTCACGACTGCGGCTCGCGCGCCGGCTTCCTCCGCGCCAATATCGCATTCGGCATGACACGTCCCGATCTCCGTGACGGGCTGCGCGCCGAGATGAAAAAGCATCTCGGGGCGTAGCGCGGTGATTCAGAAGACCGCTGCATTATCGCAGCGAGTCAGTGAAGCGGACTTCTGAACCTAGGCCACACTAGAATCATAAACTTGCTTAGTGTCCCTTTGATTCCGAAGTTCGCATCAAAGGTTGTCGCCAGGACATGCGAACTTCGGAATCAGGACACTAGCATCGTGCCGAACTACGACGCCCTGCGCGACTATCTGAAGAAGCAGACGCTGGTCGAGTTCGTGCTCACCTTCGAGCAGATCGAGGAGATCATCGACGATGGTCTTCCCCGCGCGGCGCAGCGCGCGTCTTGGTGGGACACGGCGCGCGCACCGGAAGAACGGATGCCGCAGCGCGAGGCCTGCATCGAGGCCGGCTTTGTCGCGACGCGTCTTGGCGAAGACAGCGTGCGTTTCCGCAGGGCGGATGCAAGGCGCCCTCGTTTTAAATGATCCGACTGGCCTCGCTCAGGGCAACGCTTGCGGACTTCGGCGAATAAGCGGGATATGTTCACGCATTCGTGTGGCGGCCGGTTGCCGGCCGTCGTAACAATCGAGGGGCCGCTACGTATCTAGGGCCAGCCGGGACTATTGAATCCGTGGATGCCGGCGTTTCCGAGCCCCGAAAGGTCGATCCCATGCGCAGCCCGTTCAACCGTCACGTTCTCAGCACCGCCGCTGTCGCCGGCGCACTTGCCCTGTCGTGGGTTCTCGTTGGCCCGTCCCGCGCGGCCGAAGACGCCGTCGTCATTCCGCCGCCGGCGATGGATGCGAAGCCCGCCGACGGCCTGCAGACCGCGGTTGTCGCGGGCGGCTGCTTCTGGGGCGTGCAGGGCGTGTTCCAGCACACCGCAGGCGTGGTCAATGCCATCTCCGGCTATGCCGGCGGCGCCAAGAAAAGCGCGGACTACGAGATGGTGAGCACCGGCACCACCGGCCACGCCGAGTCGGTCGAAATCAAATTCAATCCGAAGCAGATCAGCTACGGCAAGATTCTGCAGATCTACTTCTCGGTGGCACACGATCCGACCCAGCTCAATCGCCAGGGCCCCGACACCGGCACGCAGTATCGCTCGGAGATTTTCGCGACCAACGACGAGCAGAAGAAGGTCGCCGAGGCCTATATCGCCCAGCTCAATGCCGCCAAGGTCTACAAGAAGCCGATCGTGACCAAGGTCGGCACGCTGCAGGGCTTCTTCCCGGCGGAGAGCTATCATCAGGACTACCTGACATTGCACCCCAACCAGCCCTATATTGCGTATAACGACATTCCGAAGATCCAGAACCTGAAGAAGATCTTCGCGCAAAACTATATCGAGAAGCCGACACTGGTGCGCGACGCCAAAGCCACCAACTGACGGCGGCTCACATCCCGAACGGAGGACCAATGTCCGAAACCAGGACCGGCAAGGTCACCAAGAACGAAACCGAATGGCGCAAGGAATTGACGCCGATGCAGTACGCCGTGCTGCGTGAGAAGGCGACCGAGCGGCCGTTTTCCGGCGAATACGAGCATGAGCACCGCAAGGGCACGTATGTCTGCGCCGGCTGCGGTCAGACGTTGTTCGAATCCGATGCCAAGTTCGACTCCGGTTGCGGCTGGCCGAGCTTCACCACGCCCGCGGTCGAGAGCCATGTCGATGAGGAACGCGACACCAGCCACGGCATGATCCGCACCGAGGTGTTGTGTTCAAAATGCGATGGCCATCTCGGCCATGTCTTCAACGACGGACCGGGGCCGACCGGCCTGCGCTACTGCATCAATTCGGCGGCCTTGAAACTCGAACCCGAATAACTACGTAGCCTGTCCCGAACCTGACCTTCGCCCCGCGCGACCAAGTCTCTGGTTGCGCGGGGCGTTGTTATTTGCGCGACAGCGGTCAACCGCCGCGCGCCAACAAGAAACGACGAGACCCACCTGATGTCCCAGACTTCCACCCGCCTGCTGCTCGGAATCGGGCTCGCAGGCCTGATCCTCGAGAGTGTGCTCAATCATCCCGCGCTCGCCACCGACAAGGTGTCGCTGTTCAAGGTGATCACGACAAAGGACGAGATCGTGATCGGCATCAGCCGCGACGAGCTTTCGCGCATCGAGGGCCACAATGCGGGCGGCATCGCAAAGCAGCTCGCCGCGCAGGGATCGATGAGCGTCTGGCAATACGGCGTGCGCAAAGCCGAAGCCGGCGCTCTCGAGCAGGCACCGCTGCGCAAGGTCGGCCTGCTGGCCACGAATTCCCTGCGCATCGAGCCCTATACATCGCCGCTGAAGGTGATCCCGATGGACGAGGACGGTGCGAAAAAGTGAGGCAGATGCCCGAGCCATTCGACGGGGACATGGCTCGAATCCTGCCATGCCCCAATCATGTCATTGAAATATAACGATTAATTTCAAGATTCCCGTTTCGGGCCGGATTCATCATCCTGGCCTGAAAAGGTCGCAATTTCTGCGCCGCACACTTATATAATTGGGCATCATGGACATGCTGGATCTCGGGCGGCCGCCAATGGCCGTATCCCCGCTTTCGGCATTTGTCGTTTCTCCATCGCGTACACTGTAGAGGTTCCCGCCATGGCATTCAGCTTCAAGAAATCCGCCGAACTGTTTCCCGCTGCGATCCGCAAGAAGAAGCGTGCCGGCTTTGCTTATCGCCGCTTCGATACGGCGGCCGATGCGGTGCGGTTCGCGATTGAAGAGCTGCCGGCCGACTCGCTGAATGGCGCGTATCTGCAGGTCGACGAAGCGCGCTTCGATCAGAACGGCATCCGCACGCTTTATGAGCGCCAGGACTTCCCGCTGCCGCGCCGCAAGGTAGCTGCCCCGGCGATCGACGAGTCCGCCTCGCAGGACGCCGCCTAAACCTTCGGCTGCTTGTCCAGCCAGCGCCGCAGCATCCGCACATTGCGGATGTTGGCGCGGAACATGACGTCGACCGCATCACCGACCACCGGCACCAGGCCGATCACCCCGTCGAACGCGACGTTGCCGAGCATTCGCGCCGTGATGTGCCACGGCGCGCCGAGCGCGCGTGCCTCGCGCACCAGCCACAGCGAGATCGCGGTGGTGATGATGTCGCCAATCACCGGGACCAGTCCAATCAGCCCGTCGATGCCGTAGCGGATATTCGTTCCCGGCACGACGAAGGCGACGTCGAGCAGCCTCGCGATGGCTTCGAGCCGTGCCAGCCGCTCCTCGCGCGTCAGCGGACGAAACGCGGTGCTGAAATCGAAGGCGAATCCGGACGGGCCGTGGCGAAATGACTCGCCGCCGAATCCGCCCGCGCCGAACGGATCGGTTCCGCCATAAATTTCGCGGCCGTCCTGATCGATGACTTTTGCGCGCGCCGACGACCGGGAGCGGGTGGGATGGCGTGAAAACAGATCGTCGTTCGACATGCCCGTCATGTGGGACATTCCCAGCGCCAGCGCAAGCGCGTCATGCGGTCACTCATCGCCGCGGTCCCATCAACGCCCGCGCGCCGCGCTCGGCGTCAGTCCGAAACGGCGGCGGAAGCAGCGATTGAAATAGGACAGGTCATTGAAGCCGCAATCGAAGGCGATGTCGCTGATGCGACGATCGCCGTCGCGCGCGAGCATATCCGCAGCCTTGCGCAGCCGCAGCTCGTTGAGACGGGTACTGAAACTCGCGCCGTCGTCGTACAGCAACTCGTTGACATACCGCTCCGACAGGCCGGCGGCGGCGGCAAGCTTGTGCGTGGAGAAATCCGGCTCGGTGAAGCGCTTCTCGAGGATCATCAGCACGGCGCGAAGCCGGACGCTGCGCAAGCCGCCGCGTTGCGCGGCATCCAGCGCATCGCCGCGCGCGGCGAGACCGAGCGTCACGAGATCGATCAGATGGCCGGCGATCGCCATGCCCGCCTCGTCCACCGCGCCGGGATGTTCGAGCAGCAGGTCGCTGTAGTCCATCGCGAGCGACAGCGCGCCGCCCGGCGCCAGTTCGCGCCCCACCAGATCGTCGATGCTGCGGACGTTGCCGCGCAGCGCCGCCACCGGCAGATGCACATTGGTGAACTTCTTGTAGTTGATGCCGTCGGCGTTGTGGAACGGCTCGTCCAGCTTCAGCAGCACGAGACTGCCGGGCCGCAGCGTGAATTCGCGGCCGCGATGCACCAGTTGCGCCGCATGTGCGCCGGCGTGCCGCGCGAGACAGTAGCGATCGTCGTTGGTCATCTGGATCAGCCGCTTGCCGCGCCGGACCGTCCTGAACGTGCCGTCGCAGCGGCCGAGCAAGGTGGTGCCGATGGTGATGGAATTCATCGCCGCGCGAAACGGCACGCCCTCGGCGGGATCGAGCTCGCCGGTGTTGGAGAAGTGCTCGAACAGTTCGGCGAACGACAGAAACCGCTGCCGGTCGCTGAGCTCGCCGGGCAGCATGTCGGTGGACAGCGCTTTCTTGATGACGGGCTTGGTGACGGGCATGGCGCGCCGATTTCCGGACCGCTGAAGCGTGACGACAAATCCCAAACGACAGTCCGGGCCTATCCGGCCCCACCGCGCGTGACGGCCATACGCTGCCTGCGGCGATATGAACGCTGGCTGAAGACAGCCCATACGATAACAGCGCCGCCCAGTCCAAATTTCAAATGCGTGAACGCTTGCCGGTCCAAGACGTCGGACCGACCGCCGTTCTATCGATGACGGCGGTGGCGATGAATCGGCCACCACGCCGGGATGCTCCCGGCGGCATAACGAGCCGCAGCGGCCATCGATTCCGCGACACACACCGGACGAGGAGACCAGCCCATGAGATTGTCCCTTTCGCACGCGGCCATGCTCGGCGCGATCGTTGCCGCCAGCACCGGGATCGGCGACGCCCTCGCCGCCCAGCCGCACATGACCTCGAGCCTCGCCATGCTGCGCTCGGCGCGGGGCGAACTCGCCGCCGCCACGCCGAACAAGGGCGGGCACCGCGTCCGCGGCCTGACACTGATCGACCAGGCGATTGCCGAGGTCCAGGCCGGCATCGCCTTCGACGCCGGCCGCCGCTGACCTTTCACCAGCCTCAAAGGACCACCGAACAGACGCCAGAGGAGACGACCGATGAGGACACTCGTTGCAGCCGCGTTTTTCGCCAGCCTGATCGCAGGTGCCGCCACCGCCATGCCACTCGGCACGGTGACATCGGCGCCGAATACCAACGTCATCGAAGTCGCCGGCGGATGCGGCGCCGGATGGCATCGCGGCACCTATGGCGGCTGCCGCCGCAACTGGGCTCACCCCGCCGCCCACGCCTGCCCGCGTGGCTATCACATCGGCCCCGGCGGCCGCTGCCGCGGCAACGGACGCTAACGATCCGATCCCGGCATCCGCGCCCCGCTTCACGCGCGTGGCAGATGCCGGAACGATTTTCATCACGAAATCATAGTGCATGTCGTGCGCACGGCGGCGGGTCCCCAGGGCCCGCCGTCTTTTCGTTACGTCATCACGCCTCACCCGCCTGCTCCGCCGCGAGCCGCTCGGCCTGCTTGTCGTAGTAGAGATCGTCGATGATCGCCTGCGCTCGCGCGGCCGGGATCACCGGCCGCGTCAGCAGCGACAGGCACGGCTGCCCTTTGCCCGCGCAGGTGCGCGCCCGGATGCAGACCTTCAGCGGACAGCGCCGGTGCAGCGCGACCTTGTTCGACAACACGCAGCGCACGATGTCGACGCACTCGGCGTAGTCCGCGTCGGACTGCGCCACGTCGTCTTCCTCGCGCGCGTCCGCTTCGCGCAGCTTCAGGATCTTCACGTCGCAAGCCAGCACCATGGTTCGATCTCCTGATGTCGAGGGAGTGCACGCAGGCAAGCGTCATCGTTGCCCGCGAATCCTCATCGCGTGTGGGGTTAAGTTCAACAGGCCTCCCGAACGAGGGAGGCGGAGCGCCGAAAAGCGCGCCTTCAATCAGTGGCCGCGGCACGGTCTCCGGAAACGCCGGAGAGCGGAGGCCGCGGAACGCCTTTCGACGCTCCACCGCGGCGACTTTTGGCGACGGGACCGTGCTTCCGGGCACAGGCGCGAGCGCTTCGTCCGCTCGCCATCCCGCGGGATTTCCCCGCGTTCGCCTGTGCCGCGTCCAGCCAACCTGTGGCAGCCGCTCATAGTAGCGGCGGACGGCGACCCGAGGCCTCCCGGGGGTGCGAAGCAACGTCTGCTCCGCGCCCGCAGGCGCCGCATCCCGCCCCGCGCCAATCGGCGTCCCGGTAACGCCCCTCAGTGGGACGGGATGAGACGGACAATATGGGAGGATAGGAAAGAAGTCAAGGAATTTATTCCTTGCCCAAATAGCAGGAGCTTTTAGCTGTCAATCGAACGAATGACCCTTGCCGGATTTCCTCCAACGAGCGTATTCGGCGCAACATCGTGAGTAACCACTGAACCTGCGGCAACCACCGAGTTCTCTCCTATTCTAACGCCGCCGATAATTGTGACACCCGCTGCGATCCAAACATTTCTTTCAATCACGATGGGTTTTGCGATCACCGCGTCGCGCCGTCGTGACGGCTCGACCGGATGACTGGATGTGATGATGCTGACATTCGACCCGATCATCACGTCGTCGCCGATGTCGATCCCGCCGAGATCGTACATGGTGCAATTCTGATTGATGAAAACGTTGCGCCCGATGCGAATGTTCTCGCCGCCGGTTGTGTAGAACGGCGGGATCACGGAAAAGCGTTCGTCGACCCTATTGCCGATCAGTTCGCTGAAGACGGCGCGAATCTCGTCCGCATCGGCGAAGGTCAACCGGTTGAGAACCGGCGTGATCGCCATCGCACGCTTGACGCTTGCGACCATTGCCGCCGATTCCGGCGTCCGCCTTGGGATCACTTTTGTCTCATGCTTATCCGACATCTCGTTGCTCCCCCGGCAAAGCGAGCAGGCTCTCTCCCACAACACGTACCGCGATTCGCTTGAGCAGCCGCAAGAAGAACAGGCTCGCAATCACGGCTTCGATACATGCGTTAAAACCCAAGGCATAACGCCGCTTCCCCGCCCCGACATCACCCTCTCCGCGACGCATCTCTGCCCCATTGCGCCGCCACCCTCCGCCCTCCATCGCGAAGGAGGGACAATCGCATGAGTCAGATTCCGCCGCAGAAATTCGACGCGGATTATGTCGCACATCTGCGCGAGCTGCTCGACATCGCGGTCGAGCATATCGGGCCGGAGCATCGCACGCCGGCGACGAAAGCGAAGATGGCCGAGGCGCTGGTGCGCAATGCCGCCGACGGCGTCACCGACGCGCATCACCTGATGAACATGACGGTGCGCGCGGGCGAAAACGGCGCGCCGTAGCCGCGCGACATTCGGTCATGCCCCGAGCATCCACGTCTTTGGACTTGCCAAGCCTTGAAGACGTGGATGCCGGGCATGACGAGCTGGGCTGAATGGCGTTCACGCTCAAGCCATGAGCCCGATGCAGGGCTGAGTTCCCTCATCGGGGCTATCTTGCCTAATCTTCGCCGGGAAATTTTTCAAAGCTTCAACCCATTGGGGAGGCTGGAATCGACGGAGATGAACGATGTCAGAGACGTATTTCATCGAACGCGCCGACACCTGCCGCCGCCTCGCGCATGAGGAGTCCGACGTCAACATGCGCGACATGCTCTACCATCTCGAGAACGATTACCGCCTCAAGGCGCGGCATGCGCGACGCCATGAGCAGATGATCCAGACATCGGCCGCGGCACAGCAGCAGGCCTGAGCCCCTTTGCGAACAACCGGCCGCACAGGCTGTAACCGATCCGGCGACTGGCCGGGCATCGTTGCCATGTCAACGGGACGATTGCCGCGACACCTCGCTTCATGCGAGGTTCCCGGCAAATGCGTGCTCCTCCCTCGCATGCCCGTTGGCATGGCTTCCTCTTCCTCGCGGTAACCTCGATCGGCTGGGGCCTGAACTGGCCCGCGATCAAGATTCTGCTGCGCGATTGGCCGCCGCTATTCTCGCGCGGCGTCGCCGGCGTTGCCGCGGCCGCGATCCTTGCCGCGATCGCCATGGCGCGCCGCGACAGCCTGGCGGTGCCGCGCGGCATGGTGCCGACGCTGCTGTTCGCCTCGTTCACCAACGTCTTCGCCTGGATGGGCTTCGGCACCATGGCGATGAAGTACCTCTCGATCAGCGAGGCGGCGCTTTTGGTCTACACCATGCCGATCTGGGCGATGCTGTTCGCGTGGCCGCTGCGCGGCGCGCATCCGTCGGGACGCGACATCGCGGCGCTCGTGCTCGGCATCTGCGGCATGGTGATCCTGTTCGGCGGCCACGGCTTCGCGTTTGGCGCCGACAAGATTTTCGGCATGGTGCTGGCGCTCGCCTCGGCCACGCTGTTCGCGCTCGGCAGCGTGCTGGCGAAGGGTCCGCTGCCGATGCCCCCGCTCAGCGCGGTGGCGTGGCAGGCCGGGCTCGGCTGCCTGCCGATGATCGTGCTCGGCTGGATTTTCGAGCGGCCGGATTTGAATGCGCTGAGCGCGTTCGGCTTCGCCGATCTCGTCTACATGGCGCTGGTGCCGATGGGTGTGTGCTATCTCGCGTGGTTCGCGGCGCTGAAACGATTGCCGGCGACCACCGCCGCCATGGGCACGCTGACGGTGCCGATCCTCGGCGTCGCGTCAGGCGCGCTGTTCCTCGGCGACCCGCTCGGCTGGCGCGAACTCGCGGCCGGCGTGCTCACGCTGACCGGCGTCGCGCTGGCATTGCGCAGCAAACGGACGGCGTGATCTTAACCTCGCCCCGCTTGCGAGGAGAGGTCGACCGGCGAAGCGCAGCGAAGACGATCGGGTGAGGGGCAAGGCACTGCATTCATCGCGAACCCGGCATTGGCGGGCGAACACCCCTCACCCCAACCCTCTCCCCGCAAGAGCGGGGCGAGGGAGTGCGCTTGTCACGCGAGGACGACATCAATTCAATATTGAGCGCCGCGCGCCTACTCGCCCCAGGCGGTAAAGGCCTCGTTGAAGGCGCGCTCGCCGGGCTCACCCTTCTCGATCGCGATGATGGCGCGGCGCTGGTTGGCGTAGACGATCGGCACGTCGAACCAGGACCGCTCCTTCAGGAGCTGGATATTGCGCGAGCGGTCGGCTTCGACGTTCGACAGGCCGACCAGGAAAAAGCCGTCGGTGACCTTGACCGCGAGTCCGGCCAGCGGTGTGCCGCGGGCCTGCTCGCTGGACTTCATCAGGATGCCCGGCACGTTGGCGACACCGCCGCCGTCGAAATCGGGCGGCAGCACGAAGGTCAATTCCGCAGTGTGGCTCGCCGGCAGCGAGGTGTCGGTGTTGCGGCGGAACGACATCGTCATCTTGAACTTGCGTTCGGGAATCTCGATGTCGGCGCGCACGGCGATTTCAGGCGTCTTGCCGGCGGCGCCCTTCACCTGCTCGGTGCGCCACACCACGGTGCCGACATACTGCTTGCCCTTGGGGTCGCTTGGATCCTCGTCATACAGCACGACGCGCTGCGCCACCGGCGCCAGCGTTTCCGACGACGACGGCTGGCCGACGCGGTCGGTGATCTTCGGCTTCGGCCCGGGCGTTGCCGGCTTCGCCGTCTCGGCGGTCTGGCTCGGCGCCGACTTGAACAGGCCGCGCACCATGGGAACGAGCTTCGGTCCCCACACGATGCCGGCGCCCGCGATGATCAGCACGAGGCCGACCGCGATCGCGCTCTTGAACGGAAAGCCGCCACCGGCGACCCGGCGCGGCTTGCCGCGATCGCGACCGGCCTGCGGCCGCGGACGCGGCGCGGGCGGCGGTTGCTGGTAGTGGGCGGCCTCGTCGGGCGATTCATCGTACGAATAGGGTGCGTCGGACGCGCCGCGGTCCTCGAGGCTCGGCTCGAGCCGGTCGAATTCCGGCGTCGGCGACGGCACGTTGGCGTAGGTGCGGCGGGCCGAGCGGCTGGCCTGCGCGGCGGCGCGGCCGAGATCGTCCACATCGGCGGTGACGTCGCGGAAGCCGCGCATCCCCGGCGTCGGCGCCGGCCCCTGATGGCGGCGCGGCGGCTGGCCCTGTCCCTCGCGGGTGGGCGGCTGATCGTCCGCCGACGGGTGACGCGGCGGCTGGGCCGGCGCATCGGCGCGCAGGTTGCGCGGCTGCGGCGTGACGTTCGCACGGGGGCGGATCGCCGGCGTGGCGGGCGGTGGCCCATCCGGCGACTTCGTTGCCGCGCGGGTGGAGGCACGGAAGGCATCGCCGGCGCGGGAGCCGCGCGTGGCCTCGCGGGCGCGCTGGGCGGCTTCGGACTCGACCTTGCGCACGGCCTCTTCCAGCGACAGCCGCTCGCGGGTGATCTCGGATTCGCTCAAAGGCGGCTCGACGCTGCGGAGCTGCGCGATCAGCGCGGTCCGCGCCCGCTCATAGAGCGCGCGCCGCTGCTCGCCGGGCGCGTTGGCGTCCAGTCCGGAAATGGCACGCGCGATCAGCGGGTAATAATCAGCCATATCTCTTCAATGCTACCAACCTTAACCTTGAACGTATTCCGGTAACATCCCGTTAAGCCTCGAACGGATTCTGCACCAGGATGGTATCTTCGCGCTCGGGGCTGGTGGAAAGCAGAGCCACCGGGCAGCCCACCAGTTCCTCGATCCGGCGGACATATTTGATGGCCTGGGCCGGCAGGTCGGCCCACGACCGGGCATTGGCGGTCGGCTCCTTCCAGCCCTCGATGGTCTCGTAGACCGGCTCGATCCGGGCCTGGGCGCCCTCGCCCGCGGGCAAATGGTCGATCTCCTTGCCGTCCAGCCGGTAGCCGGTGCAGACCTCGATGCTGTCGAAGCCGTCGAGGATGTCGAGCTTGGTCAGCGCCAGACCGTGGATGCCGCAGGTGCGGACCGTCTGCCGCACCAGCATGGCGTCGAACCAGCCGCAGCGCCGCTTGCGCCCGGTGTTGACGCCGAACTCGCGGCCACGCTGGCCGATCAGCTCGCCGATCTCGTTGGTCAGCTCGGTCGGGAACGGGCCCTGGCCGACGCGGGTGGTGTAGGCCTTGCAGATGCCGAGCACATAGCCGAGCGCGCTCGGGCCCATGCCGGTCCCGGTCGCGGCCTGCGCCGCCACCGTGTTGGATGAGGTCACATAGGGATAGGTGCCGTGGTCGACGTCGAGCAGCGCACCCTGCGCGCCTTCGAACAGGATACGCTTGCCCTCGCGGCGCTTGTGATCGAGCAGATTCCATACGCTGTCAGCATAGGGCAGCACCCGCGGCGCAATTGCGGCGAGGGTCTTCAGAAGCTCACCGGCATTCACTTCGGCGATGCCGTGGCCGCGGCGCAGCGCGTTGTGATGGGCGAGCAGCCGCTCGATCTTGTGCGGCAGGGTCTGCGGGTCGGCGAGGTCCATCAGGCGGATGGCGCGGCGGCCGACCTTGTCCTCATAGGCGGGGCCGATGCCGCGCTGGGTGGTGCCGATCGCGGTCGCCGCGCTGGCGTTCTCACGCAAGGAGTCGAGTTCGCGATGCAGCGGCAGGATCAGCGTGACGTTCTCGGCGACGCGCAGGTTGTCCGGTGAGACCTTGACGCCCTGCCCCTTCAGCTTCTCGACCTCGTCGACGAAAGCCTGCGGATCGAACACCACGCCGTTGCCGATGATCGACAGCTTCGACGAGCGCACCACGCCCGACGGCAGCAGCGCGAGCTTGTAGGTGTTGCCGTTGATGACCAGCGTATGGCCCGCGTTGTGGCCGCCCTGGAAGCGGACGACGATGTCGGCCTGCTCCGACAGCCAGTCGACGATCTTGCCCTTCCCCTCGTCACCCCACTGGGCACCGACGACGACAACGTTGGTCATTTCGAGAGGATCCTCTGCAACTTGACGTGTTAGCGCATGATGTATCCCGGCGAAGCGGTGTCCGTCGTTTCGGGATCATGCCGTGGCTTGCCCAGCCGAAATTACGGCCGGGGGCCGCTCGCGTGCGAGGCGTCCCATCGGATAAAGGATGCAGGCGGGGGACGCAAGCCGGAACGGCCGCCAAAAGACCCAAACGCCGCTTCCAAACCATTGATTTCCCCTAAAAATCCTGTTCGGACCAAGCCACCCGCGTCCGCTTTGGGGCGGCCGTGTGGCGGCGTCGCGAACGGCCACATCATCCGAATCTCCGCGTCCGAACGAACCGCGCCAGATAGGCGGTACTGGGCAGGTCCCTCACCTGCCACAGTTTTCCGGCAAAGCTTTCGCTCTCGCGACGGACCAGGAGCAGACGATGTTTCGCGACGGACCAGGAGCAGACGATGTTCAATTCAATGACCCGCCAAGCCTTTGTCTCGGCGGTCCTGCTGGCACTGCTGTTCCCGGCCATGGTTCGCGCCGACGACGCGCCGCCGACAACGTCACCGCATCACAGCGACGCGAAGCCGTCGGCCCCGAAAGGCGACAGCGAATCCGCACACGGCGCAACCGCCGCAGCCGATCATCGCCGCCTGCCGCCGCAGTCCGTCACCAAGCACACCCTCGCGCTGCCCGGCCGCTCGCTGGCCTTCACCGCGACCGCGGGCGCGATCCGCATCTTCAACGACAAGGGCGAGCCGCAGGCCGATCTCGTCACGACAGCCTATCAACTCGACGGCGCCGATCCCGCGACGCGTCCGGTGACGTTCGTGTTCAACGGCGGCCCCGGCGCGTCCTCGGCCTGGCTGCAATTCGGCAGCAACGGCCCGTGGCGGATCGCGATGCAGGCCGGACCGAACGGCCTCTCCGCGACGCCCGCGCTCGAGCCCAATGCGGAGACCTGGCTCGACTTCACCGATCTCGTGTTCATCGATCCGCTCGGCACCGGCTACAGCCGCATGGTCGCGAGCAGCGACGAGGCGAAGAAGCATTTCTTCACCGTGGATGGCGACGTCGCCTCCATCGCGCTGGTAATCCGCCGCTGGCTGGAGAAGGCCGACCGGATGCAATCGCCAAAATTCATCACAGGCGAAAGCTATGGCGGCATTCGCGGGCCGAAGATCGTGCACAACCTGCAGACGCGGCAGGGCATCGCCGTCAAAGGCCTCGTCCTGATTTCACCGGCGCTGGATTTCGGCGACGTGATCGGCACCGGCATGACGCGCTTCGTGGCGAGCCTTCCCAGCATGGCGGCGGTGGCGCGCGAAAAGGAGAAAGGCGGAACGCTGACGCGGGCCGACGTGGCCGACGTCGAGACCTACGCACGGGGCGACTTCCTCACCGACCTGATGAAGGGTCAGGCGGACAAGGAGGCGACCACGCGCCTCGCCGATCGCTTCGCCGCGCTGACCGGCATCGACCGCGAGGAAAGCCGCAGGCTGGCCGGGCGTTTCGACGTCAGCGAATTCCGTCGCGCCTTCGATCGCCGCAACGGCAAGGTGACGGGGCGTTACGATGGAAGCGTACTCGGCTTCGATCCCTATCCGGATTCAAGTTCGGCGGACTTCGGCGATCCGTCCGAGACGCCTTTGCTCGCGCCGCTGACGGCGGCGGCCTACGAGCTTTACGCGCACAAGCTGAAGTGGCGGCCCGAAGGCTCCTACGAACTGCTCAACGGCGCGGTCAATCGCGCCTGGGATTTCGGCAAGAACCGCAGCGGCGTGCAATCGATGACAGACATCCGCGAGATTCTCGCCGACGACCCGAAACTGAAGCTACTGGTGGCGCACGGCCTGTTCGATCTGGCGACGCCGTATTTCGGCACGCAGATCCGGCTCGATCAATTGCCGACCTTCGGCTCGCGCGACCGCGTCAAGCTCGCGGTCTATCCCGGCGGCCACATGTTCTATTCACGCGATATGTCGCGGCAGGCGCTGCGCGACACGGTCCGCGCGATGATGAAGGCGGAGTAGCGACTGAAGTTCTTCCGTCATTCCGGGGCATCGCGCAGCGATGAACCCGGAATCCATAACCCCCGTGACGGCTTTTGTCCGATGCGTCAGCACAGGGGATATGGATTCCGGACAGCCGCTACGCGGCTTCCGGAATGACGACGCTGATAGATCGTGCCTTCGCGATACGCGAGGCATTTGCGCGACGAGGATCAAGCCCGCGGTTTGCCGTCGATCCCGAACCGGACGCCGGCGCGGGCCAGTCCGCCGGCGAGCGCGACCGGCGTGCCGTCGGCGCGCCAGCAGGCCGAGCCCGACACGGTGCCGTCGTCGCGCACGTGAACGCCGTTCATGCCGCCGCCGACGGTCGGCATCTGCACGACCTCATGCCCCATGGACGTCAGCGCCGCGCGCACATTGTCGGGAAACGCCAGTTCGACCTCGAGCGCATGGCCCTCGGTCCAGACTCGCGGCGCTTCGACCGCCTCTTGCAAGGTCATGCCGTGATCGATGAGGTTGACCAGCGCCTGAAACGCGCTCGGAAAGATCCGCTTTCCGCCGGGCAGGCCGAGCGCATAAACCAGCTTGCCGCCGCGCAGCGCCATGACAGGCGACATCGACGTGGTGACGCGCTTGCCGGGCGCGAGCGACAGCGCATGGCCCGGACGCGGATCGAACAGGTTCAGGTAGTTGTTTCCGATCGCGCCGAGGCCGGGAATCATGACCTTGGCGCCGAACAGGTCGTTGATGGTCTGCGTGGTCGCGACCACGTTGCCAAAAGCATCCGCCACCGTCATGTGCGTGGTGTGGGCGCTCTCCAGTTGTTTGACACCGGCGCTCCAGCTTTGCGCGCGCCTTGGGTCGATCGCCTCGCGGCGTTCGCGCGCATAGTCCTTCGAGGTCAGCCGCTCCACCGGCACGCCGACGAAATCCGGATCGCCGCTTGCGGCCGCGCGATCCGCGAACGCGATCTTCAGCACTTCCGCGAGCAGATGGATCATCTCCGGCGTGCCGAAACCCATCGCCGTGACGTCGTAGCCTTCGAGGATGTTGAGCATCTCGGTGATGTGCACGCCGGATGCCGCGGGCGGCGGCGGACCCGCGATCTCCCAGCCGCGATAGCTGGCGCGGATCGGCGCGCGTTCGACGGTCCTGTAAGACGTCAGATCCTCGCGCGTGATGAAGCCGCCCTGCGCTTTCATGTAATCGGCGAGAATGTCGCCGAGCGGGCCACCGTACAGCGCACCCTCGCCGTCACGCGCGATCAGCTCGAGCGTCTCGGCATACTCGGCCTGTACCACCCGATCGCCGGCCTTGAGCGGCTGACCGTCACGCAGGTAGATCGCCGACAGCGGCTTGTCGCGCGACATCGTGCTCGCGACATCGCTGATGCATTCGTGCAGGTAAGGCGTGGCGAGATAGCCGCGCGCGGCGTGCTTGATGGCGGGCTGCAGCACATCGGCAAGGCTCATGGTGCCGTAGTTGCGCAAGGTTTCGCACCACGCCTTCAGCGAGCCCGGCACCGCGACCGCCTTGGCGCCGATCAGGTTCTCCTCGCCGACCGTATCGAACACATGGGCCGCAGAGCCCGGCTTCGACGTGTAGGTGTCCGGCCTGACGCTGCGCGGCACGGTGCTCTGGCCGTCGACCACGCGGTGGCTGCCGTCGGCGAGACGGATATGCGCCATGCCGCCGCCGATGATGCCGACCATCATCGGTTCGACCACGGTCAGCGTGAACAGCGTGGCGATCGCCGCATCGATGGCGTTGCCGCCGGCCGCCAGCATCTCCGCGCCCGCGGACGACGCCAGCGGATGGTTGCTGACCACCACGCCGCGGCTTCCCGACGCCGGCAGTTTCTGACAATCGAAGGGGGTGCCCGCACGCTCGCGCCAGTTTCCAGTCATGATCCTGCCCTGCATCCTTTTTGTTCGTTGTCGTGTGGCAACTTATCGTGACGGCGCGTCGATGGGTTGGCAATTGGAGCGGCCCGACATCACGCAGTCCTGAATCTGGCTCGCCGAATGAAGCTCGCGCGCGAGCCAGAGCCCGACCACGAGCAGCACCACGGCGATCGCCAGGCCAACCAGCGCGCCCCGGCGACTGCCGTCCGGCTCGGGATCATCCTGAGGTGCAGGCTTATCCATGCGACATCCGATCCATTGGTTGCGCGCCGTCCGTGCCGCGGGATTTCCCGCCTGTTGCTTTCATGGCAAAACGACCATGTCTCGATTTTCCGCCGCCTCTTCCGGCATGACATCAGGGTCGGACCGCAATGTCAAAAACCACGCGCGCGACGCAAACGCTGGCAAAGCTCGGCGTGGCCTTCACGCTGCATGCCTACGACTACGATCCCGAAGCCGACAGCATCGGGCTGCAGGCCGCCGCCGCGCTCGGCGCGGAGCCACGGCGCGTGCTGAAAACACTGATGGCCGAAGTCGACGGCAAGCCGGTCTGCGTGATCGTGCCGTCGGATCGCGAGATCAGCATGAAGAAGCTCGCGAGTGCGTTCGGCGGCAAGGCGGCGAAGATGATGCGCCCGGCGGATGCCGAGCGGCTCACCGGCTATCACGTCGGCGGCATCAGCCCGTTCGGCCAGAAGAAGCGCGTGCCGGCCGCGATCGAGGCCGCAGCAATCAACGAGCCGAAAGTCTTCATCAACGGCGGCCAGCGCGGCCTGCAGATCCAGCTCGATCCCAAAGATGCCTGCAAGGCGCTTCAGGCCGTCGTTGCTGATGTGACGGCCTGACGCGAGGCTACGAGACCCGCCGTGGCCGGCCCGGTTTGCCCTGCGCGCATTCCAGCGCGGCACGATCCCATTTGGCGCCATCCGCGGCCGCTTCATAGGTTGTCTGCAGGAATTGCAACAAGGCATCGTCGGGCGACGGCGCGCTGCGGACCGCGTCGTAGGGCAGCAGGAATTCACCGAGGTCCTTGCTGAAGAACGCGGCGTCGGGCTTGACGCGTGCCGACGCGAATCCATCCGGCGCGGGATAGGCGTAGGAATAGAACGCCGGATAGTCGATCGCGCCTCCGCCCGGCCAGAAGCCGGCGCTGCTTACCTCGTGCGAATAGGCTTCTTGCGCGACATCGTCCGGAAGGTTGGGAACGCCGCCGGGATGCAGCGGCGCCCGTCGGCCTGAAAACCGCGTCACCGCGAGATCGAAGCTGCCCCAGAAGAAATGCACCGGACTGCATTTGCCGAGAAACGCGGTGCGGAATTGCCTGAAGACGCGATCGGCGCTCGCCAGCACGCGCCAGAAGCGCTGCGCCGCATCCGCGTCGTACGAGGCGTGCTGCCGGTCGTCACCGAAGCGAGTCGGATCGGCAATCTCGTTCGGCATGTCATCGATCGTCACCTCGATGCCGAGATCCGCCAGCGCCGCCATCACCGCGGCATAGAAGGCAGCCACCGATTGCGGCTTCAACGGCAACCGCCGCTGCGCGCCGTCGCTGGTCGCAATGACCAGAACGTGGTCGAGAAAATCGAAATCGATCTGGAAAGTGCGCGCGCCATCCGGAATTGGCGAGGTCGTCAATCCGCGCGCGGTGACATACAGCGCCACATGCCAGGAATGATTGAGCCACGGCGTCCGGACCAGCCGCACCTTGCCGACGATCTGTGTCCACAACTGCAGGGTCTCGCAGGTGTCGCGCCACGCCGCATAGGGCAATTCAGGCCATGGCTCGCGCCGATGCGAAGATCCCGTCATGTCTCACCCGTGATCACGTCAACAACATCGGCCCATGCTACACTGCTCCTCCGGCAAGCGTGAGCGCAAAAGCCGGACGCCACGCGTTCCGCCTCACGCATGGACGCAATGCAACAGCGCCATTGATGAGCAACGCAAATCGGTGTCTCTGAACGAGCCGGGCAGCCCTCGGCCCGGAAGAACCGGGCGGCGCCTGCACGGCCTGTAACCGGATTCACAATGGCCGCCACCGACCACATCCCCAGCGCCGCGCCGTCGAACAACTGGCTCGCCAACCAGCCCTATCTGCTGCTGAGCCTGACCGCGCTGTTCTGGGCCGGCAATGCCGTGATCGGCCGCGCAGTCGCGGGCCACATCCCGCCGGTGACGCTGGCTTTCATCCGCTGGGGCGGCGCGTTCCTGATCGTGCTGCCGTTTTCGTGGCGCTACCTGGTGCAGGACTGGCCGGTGATCCGCAGGCATTTCGGCATCATGGTGCTGATCTCGATCGCGGGCATCGGCGCCTTCAACACGCTGCAATACCTCGCGCTGGAGCGAACCGGAGCCCTCAACATCCTGCTGCTGCAATCGGCCGGGCCGCTGTTCGTGGCGATCTGGTCGCTGGCGCTGCTCGGCATCCCGCTGACGCTGAAGCAGGGGATCGGGCTGTGCGTCTCGTTGTTCGGCGTGCTGGCGATCCTGTTGAAGGGCGACCTCAGCGCGCTCGCCGCGATCCGGTTCAACGACGGCGACCTGCTGTTCATCCTGGCGCTGGCGATCTTCGGCTTCTATTCGGTGATGGCGCTGAAGCGGCCGGCGATCGACGGCATGTCGTTCCTCGCCTTCACCTTCGGCTGCGGCGCGATCGTGCAGATTCCGCTGGTGGTGTGGGAGATGAAGGTCCGGCCGATGATGCAGATCGACCTGCCGAACCTGCTGGCGCTGGCCTATGTGATGGTGTTTCCCTCGACGCTGGCCTACCTCTTTTTCAATCGCGGCGTGCAACTGATCGGCGCCAACCGCGCCGCCCCGATCTTCCACCTGATCCCGGCGTTCGGCTCCATCATGGCGATCGTCTTCCTCGGCGAACAACTGCACATGTTCCATCTGGTCGGCTATGCACTGGTGCTGACCGGCGTGGTCATCGCGGCGCGCGCGCCCAAGGCGCCGGTGGCCGAAGGCGAGCAAGCCGCGCCGCCGTCATAGCGTCGTCATGACAAGACACGACGCCGATTACGCCAGGGCATTGTAGCCTTGCACGAACAGGTGTTGTGCCGTGCTACCAAACCGGTGCAACGTCGGTCCAGTACCGCCGGTTTGAAATTCCTGCATCAGTTGCAGCGGGTTCGTCTTCAGGAAAGCGGGTACTAGCGACCGATTCATGACGCCCCCCGCATCACCGCCCACCCCCGTCTCGCCGATCACATGGCTCGGCAACCAGCCTTATCTGCTGCTCTCCCTGACCTCGCTGTTCTGGGCCGGTAACGTGGTGCTGGCACGCTATGTCGCGGGCCACGTCCCGCCGATCACCCTCTCCTGTTTCCGCTGGTTGGGCACCTTCCTCCTGCTGCTGCCGTTCGCATGGCCGCACCTGCGCCGCGACTGGAAAACCCTGATTTCCCACTGGCCGCTGATGCTGACCTTCTCGGCGACCGGTTTCGCCATCAACAACGTGCTGTCCTACGCAGCGATGCAGTACACCGAGGCCCTGAACGGCCTGCTGATGCAATCGTCGGGGCCGCTGTTCGTGGCGTTGTGGTCGCTGACGCTGTTCGGCGTGCGCCTGACCCGCTGGCAATCGCTCGGCATCGCGATTTCGCTCGCGGGCGTGCTGACCATCATCCTTCACGGCGACATCACCGCGCTTGCGAGCATCCGCCTCAACAAGGGCGACCTGATGTACGCCGCCTGCATGTTCGCGTTCGGCCTCTATTCCGCGCTGATGCCGCGACGGCCGAGAACCCATCAACTCTCGCTGATCGGCTTCACGACGGGCTGCGGTGCGCTGATGCTGGTGCCGTTTTCAGTGTGGGAACTTGCGTCGGGCAATGCGACGCTGACCTTCGATGGCCTGACCTTCGCCACGCTGGCTTATGTCGCGATCTTCCCGTCGGCGCTGGCCTACCTGTTCTTCAACCGCGGCGTCGCGCTGATCGGGCCGAACCGCGCCGCACCGTTCCAGCATCTGATGCCGGTGTTCGGCTCGGCGATGGCGATCCTGTTCCTCGGCGAGACGCTGCGCCCGTTCCATCTGGTCGGCTACGCGCTGGTGCTGGCCGGCGTCGTCATTGCGTCGCGGCAGACGCCCGCGGCCGTTCGCGCGGCCTGATCGGCGCAGAGATCCCGCTCTAGAACCGAGTGAACCAATACGGAAACGAGAGTGTCATCCTGAGGCGCGCGCTCTTGCACGCCTCGAAGGGCGACGGCGATCCTTCGAGGCTCGCTTACGCTCGCACCTCAGGATGACGCCGTCGCGTAAACCTCAAGCGTCCCGCTTTAGAACGTCAGCGCTTTGGCCTGCTTGACCTGCGGCAGGGTCTGCACCTTGGCGAGCACGTCGGCCGGCACCGCACCGTCGATCTCGACCAGTGCGATGGCGTCGCCGCCCTGCTTGTTGCGGCCGAGGTGGAAGGTCGCGATGTTGACCTTGGCATCGCCGAGCAGGCTCGCGAACTTGCCGATGAAGCCCGGCTTGTCCTCGTTGGTGATGTAGATCATCGACTTGCCGAACTCGGCATCGACCCGGATGCCCTTGATGTCGACCAGACGCGGCTGACCGTCGGCATAGACCGTGCCGGACACCGACCGCTCCTGCCGCTCGGTGGAGACCGTCACTGTGATCAGGCTCTCGTAGTCGCTCTCGGCCGCGCGCACGACCTCGTCCACCACCATGCCGCGCTCCTTGGCGACGACGGGCGCGGAGACGACGTTGACGTCGCCCAGCATGGGACGCAGCAGGCCCGACAGCGCCGCCGAGGTCAGCGCCTTGATCTTCATTTCGGCGACCTGCCCCTCGTAAGTGATGGTCACCTTGGAAATTCCGCTCTCGGTGAGTTGGCCCGCGAACGAGCCGAGCTTTTCCGCAAGCTCGATGAACGGCTTCAACTTCGGCGCTTCCTCGGCCGTGATCGACGGGAAGTTGACGGCATTGGAGATCGCGCCGCTCAAGAGATAGTCCGACATCTGCTCTGCGACCTGCAGCGCGACGTTCTCCTGCGCCTCCGTGGTGGCCGCGCCGAGATGCGGCGTGCAGATCACGTTGGGATGGCCGAACAGCACGTTGGTGGTAGCCGGCTCCTCGACGAACACGTCGAACGCGGCACCCGCGACATGCTTGGAATTCAAGGCGTCGACCAGCGCCTGCTCGTCGACCAGGCCGCCGCGGGCGCAGTTGACGATGCGCACACCCTTCCGGGTCTTCGCCAGTGCCGCGGCGTCGAGGATGTTGCGGGTCTTGTCGGTCAGCGGCGTATGCAGCGTGATGAAATCGGCGCGCTTCAGCAGATCGTCGAGTTCGACCTTCTCGACGCCGAGATCCTTGGCCCGCTCCGGCGACAGATACGGATCGAACGCGATCACCTTCATCTTCAGGCCGAGCGCGCGATCCGCGACGATGGCGCCGATGTTGCCGCAGCCGATGACTCCGAGCACCTTGTTGGTGATCTCGACGCCCATGAAGCGGTTCTTCTCCCACTTGCCGGCCTGGGTCGAGGCATCGGCCTGCGGGATTTCGCGCGCCAGCGCCAGCATCAGGGTAATGGCGTGCTCGGCGGTGGTGATCGAATTACCGAACGGCGTGTTCATCACGATGATGCCCTTGGCGGTCGCCGCAGGAATCTCGACGTTGTCCACGCCGATGCCGGCGCGGCCGATGACCTTCAGCTTCTTCGCCTTCTCGAGAATCTTCGCCGTCGCCTTGGTGGCGGAGCGGATCGCGAGACCGTCGTAGTTGCCGATGATCTCGGCGAGCTTTTCCTTGTCCTTGCCGAGGTTCGGCTGGAAATCGACCTCGATGCCGCGATCCTTGAAGATCTGCACGGCGGCGGGCGACAGCGCATCGGAAATGAGAACTTTGGGTTTAGTCATGATGTTGTCCTCCACCCTCCCCTTGAGGGGAGGGTCGGCGCGCAGCGCCGGGGTGGGGTGAAGTTTTACGAACCGAAATTCTTCACCTTCTCCCCGTTCTTACGGGGAGAAGGTCGGGATGAAGGGCATTGATGTCTGGGTGTGAAGCAAGAAGCCCCTCACCCGACCGCTATGCGGTCGACCTCTCCCCGCAAGAGCGGGGCGAGGTGATAAGCATCACGCTGCCTTTGCGAGCGTGGCCTTGGTCTCGGCGAAAGCCCAGTCGATCCACTGCGTCAGCAGCTCGACGTCCCTGGCTTCGACGGTCGCGCCGCACCAGATGCGCAGGCCCGCCGGCGCATCGCGATAGTGCGCAAAATCATAGCCGGCGCCTTCCTTCTCGACCGCGGCGACGAGTTTCTTGGCGAAGTCCGACTGCGCATCGGCCGACAGCGACGTGATCGCGGGATCGATGACCTTCAGGCACACCGAGGTGTTGGAGCGGATCGCCGGATCCTTCGCGAGGAAATCGATCCACGGCGTCTTCGCCTTCCAGTCGGCGATCACCTTGGTGTTGGCATCGGCACGCGCCATCAGGCCCTTGAGGCCGCCGACCGACTTCGCCCAGGCTAGCGTGTCGAGATAGTCCTCGACGCACAGCATCGACGGCGTGTTGATGGTCTCGCCCTCGAAGATGCCCTGATTGAGCTTGCCGCCCTTGGTCATGCGGAAAATCTTCGGCAGCGGCCACGCCGGCTTGTAGGTCTCGAGCCGTTCGACCGCACGCGGGCTGAGCACCAGCATGCCATGCGCGGCCTCGCCACCGAGCGCCTTCTGCCAGGAGAACGTCACGACATCGAGCTTGGCCCAGTCGAGCGGCTGCGCGAACGCCGCCGAGGTGGCGTCACAGATCGTCAGGCCTTCCCGGTTTGCGCTGATCCATTCCGCGTTCGGCACGCGCACGCCGGAGGTGGTGCCGTTCCAGGTGAAGACGATATCCGACTTCGGGTCGGCCTTGCCGAGATCCGGGATTTCGCCGTAGCCGGCATGCAGCTTGGTGACATCCTTGAGCTTCAATTCCTTGATGATGTCGCTGACCCAGCCCTCGCCGAAGGATTCCCAGGCAATCGTCGTGACCGGCCGTGCGCCGAGCAGCGACCACAGCGCCATCTCGACCGCGCCGGTATCGGAGGCGGGCACGATGCCGATCTTGTAGTCGGCCGGAATTTCCAGCACCTCGCGCGTCGTCTCGATCGCGAGCTTGAGCTTGGCCTTGCCGATCTTCGCGCGATGCGAGCGGCCGAGGGCGGCGTCCTTGAGTTTTTCGGGGGTCCAGCCGGGGCGCTTGGCACAGGGGCCGGAGGAGAAATGCGGCACATTCGGCCGCGAAGCGGGCTTCGCTGCAGTCATCGTCTACCCTTCCAGATAGTAAGCCTCCCGTTGGGGGGAGGTGTCCCACTGGCGGAGATATGGGAAACGCCCGTTGTCGTCAAGAACCTTCAGGAGCGTCTGGCGCGCTGGAGGACTCGTCTGCCGATGCCGACGCAGCGTCGTCTGCACGCGGTTGATGGAGAAGCTCCGCGGCCTCCACCACAAGCTTGGCAGCTCGGCGACGACTTGCGACCTTGAGAACGCTTTGCTCCTTGGCCCGCACGACATAATCGTTGCCGACCTTGACGATCGTGTAATTTTTCATTGCGCGGGAATCCAATACGGCCCGGTATTCAATACGCCAAAGCACGCACACCGGTTTGAAGAAAATAATTACGATCCGGCTGTTAGTTGACCGCACGTTAAGCAGAACGAATAGCGGAGCCACTTCCGCAATCATCGCAGCACACAAGGCAAGCGAGCGACAGTTCGTCACAGCCGCTCGCCAGCTCTCTAGAAAGAACCGGATTGCTTCGCTCAGCGCAAAATTGGCAAGAGCCAATTTTTCGTGAACTCGCAATGACGCTTGAGTGAATGCATTCCGGTCAAAATTTGAAATGCTCTAGTGGCCGATACGGCCGGGATAGCCGGGCGCGTTCGGATCGTCGCCAGGCAAGCCGCTCGGCGATGCGCCGGTGCCGATATGTCCGGGAGTCGATGTGTTGGGCGCGCCGGGCACCGTGCCGGTGCTGCCGCTGTTAAGTCCCGTGCCTGTCGTCGTACCCGGCGTGCCATTCATGCCGATCCCGGTAGCTGTGGTGGACGAGCCGCCGGGCGCCGACCGGATGCCTGCCGAGCCGGAGTTCTGGCTGTTCACAGAACCGGCACTCGGCATGCCGCCCGATGTGCCAGCACCGGCGGTGCCCGGACCTGCGGCATAGGCACTGGTCAGAGCCAATGAACCGATGAACGTCGCTGCCGCGAGAGCGGAAAGAGTCATTCGGGATCGCATGGGTCGCTCCATCGTTGATGACACAGCACCAACGAGCGGCATCCGTCGCCGTTCCGGTTCCCTTGATCCAAAGCGAACTCACGATCCGGAGATCGAGGCGCTAGAACCGCAGCGTCATCCCGACATGACTCGCGGCGAATCCGAGCCGCGCATAGAAGCGTTGAGCGTCGACACGGGTCTGATGAGTGAGCAACTCCACCAGGACGCATCCCTTGGCACGCGCCTCCGCCACCGCCCATTGCACGAGTTGCTCGCCGATGCCGCGGCTGCGCTGGTGCGACGCCACCCGAACGTCCTCGATCAGGGCGCGCGAGGCGCCCTGCGAACTAATCCCCGGCAGGATGCAGAGTTGCAGACATCCGATCACCTTGCCGTCACCATCTTCGGCAACGACCAACTGGATGTTGCGATCGTTGGCGACGGCGTCGAACGCGCGGAAGTACGACGCCGGCAGCGGATCCTCCAGACGCTCGCGCGCCTTGCCGAGATGATCGTCGGCGAGCATCCCAACAATCATTCGAACATCGTCGCGTCGCGCAGGCCGGATCGTGACGTTCATTGCACTCATGATGTCTTCCGCATGTCAGCTCAAGGGAGTGAGGTTCAATTCACGTTCCGCTGCGCCGATCCAGCGCCGGATCGATGCGTATGAGGAGAGATCGAAGCCGCCCTCGTGTGCCATTCGCGTATAGGCCAGGAGCGCGACATCGGCGAGCGAAATTGCATCGCCCACCAGAAACGGCGTCGCCGCGAGCTGCCGCTCCATGCGCGCCAGCGCCGCATGACCACGCTTCACCTTGTCCGGATCGAGATCGGAGGCGGGCTTGCCGAGATAGACCATATGGAAACGGCACACCGCGATATAGGGCTCGTGGCTGTACTGCTCCCAGAACAGCCATTCATCCATCTTCGCGGCGAGGAACGAATCCGCCGGGATCAGCTCGCTGCCGCGCGCCAGATAGCGGATGATGGCATTGGACTGCGCCAGCGTCCGGCCGTCGTCGAACTGGACGACCGGCACCTGCCCTGCCCCGTTCATCGCCAGGAATTGCGGCGTCCGGGTCTCGCCCTTCATGGTGTCGACGTCGATCCATGTGTGCGGCAATACGAGGCGGTCGCACACCCACTTCACCTTCAGGCAATTGCCTGAATTGAGATCGCCAAAGATCTTCATGACGGCCGCCCCGGTCAGGGCAGCAGAGCATCAGCCGGATGCAGGCCTGTCAACCGCGGTCGCACAAAGGCGCTGCCGAATCAGAACTTGTAGCCGAGGCCCACATGCACCGTGTTGACGTCGGTATCGATCGACGCCGAGAAGCGCGCGTATTGATATTCGGCCCGGAGGAACAAACCTCCGATCAGCATGACGTCGACGCCGGCGCCGGCCGTATAGCCGTAAAGCAGACGGCTATGCCGCGCGTCGGTCGCGCTCAGGTCGAACGGAACGTTCTGGAAGCCAGGCGCAGCGCCGGGGTTGACTTGCGTTCCGTAGATATGAGCCGTCCTGATGATATCGGCCTGGCCGAGCGCCACGCCGCCGAACAGATACGGCAGGAATGAGCCGACGGCGTAGCCAGCGCGGACACGCAACGTTCCCATGTCCGAGAGCGCCATGGTTCCGGTGCCCGCGTAGGTAACGCTGTCCGTATAGCCGAGGTTATCGGTGAAGAAGCGGCTCATGCTGTCGGTCTGCGAGCCGCCGAACTTGCCGTGCATGTAGCTGGCTTCGACGCCGAGCACGACATCGTCCCACTGGCTGTTGTAGCCGATGAAGGCGCCCCACCCGTCACCGCGGTTCGATGTCTTGCTGCCGATGGGCCAGCTCGAGACACCACCTGAATTCTCGATCGCGGTGTTTGCGAGCAACTTCGCTGCGACGTTTTTGGTCGCACCCGTGAAATTCATGTCGGATTCGCCAACGCCGGCCTGTCCGCCAACGTAGAAACCCTGCCACACCGTCCGCACCGTGCTGAGACCTTCGGGCAACGTTCCGCGCAAAACGGGAAGGTCGGCAAGATCGGCCGCATGGGCGCTCTGCGCTACGCCGAGAACCATCGCCGCCAGCAGAAGTCTACGCATCGCAACGCTCCATTGACACAACTTGGCCACATACGGATCATGGCCTGTTAACCTTAACCAATGGTTGTCGCAGCTCGCGCGACCGCAATCTTTCTCGTCGCCGGCCCACTGCGCACGCAACGAAAGTCGCGCGGCGCAAAAGCAAAACGGCGCGGGACAAGCCCGCGCCGTTAAGAACCGTTAAGAGATGGAAGCGCTCAGCCCTTGGTGACGAGCGGGGGCGGTGGCGGTGCATAGACCGGCGCATCGAAATTCCAGCGCATGCCGAACCGCACATCCTGCGAGGTGATGGTTTTGAAATGCATCGGGTTGTTGACGTTGTTCGTTCCGTCGAATGCCACGAGGTCGCCGGTGACGCCGTCGCCGAGATTGACGTAGCGGTACGACATTTCCAGCGTCAGGTTGTTGGTGACCTTGTAGGCAAGACCGGCGTGCAGGGCCCAGGCGAAATTCCACTTCGACTTGGTGTCGCCGTAAGCCAGGCTCGGCCCGACCCCGCTTCCGGGCGGGAATAGCGAACCGACGCCCTGATCGACGAAGTTCGAGATGGTGTTACGCGACATACCGACACCGGCACCGACAAAGGGCGTCACGCAATACCAGGTGCCGAGATCGGCATAGGCGTTGGCGAGGAACAGCCACTCCGACTTGCTGGCGGTGTATTTATCGGAACCGAAGCCCGGCGCACCGCCGTTGTCGAAGGTAATGATGTCGAGGCCGTGGAAGTTCGACTTGCCGCGATACTCACCGGTGATGTCACCGCGGAACCAGTTGTTGAACTGATAACCGACGCCGAGGCCGAAGATGCCGGCGCTATCGAAACCGGTGGTCTGGTTGAGCGAATTGAGTGAGCTATAGAGCGCGTTGTCGAGATTCTTGACGCTCTGGCTGCTCATCCCGATGTCGCCGCGCAGGTACCAGCCGCCGAAGTCCTCGACCGGCGGGGGCGCGTAGTATTGTGGGGGCGGAGCGATCGGGAGATCGGCGGCAAGCGCCGCGCCCGAAAACAGCGATGTCGCTCCCGCGGCGACCAACAGGCTAACTCTACGCATTGGCTTCATCCTTTTGTCCGGTGAGGCAGACAACGGAGGCCCCACGCTCGAAAACTCACGGCCGGACGATGGCACCAAATGCTTAAGCGGCACTTAACCCTAATTTTTAAGGTTGATAATCGATGACGATTTTTGGGCGGGTTTGCGCGAACGCGCCCCGCCCTCGCCACACTTGCTAACGTTTCGTTGACAAAATGAGCTCCGCCCGCCCGGTCGGCAGGCACAGGCGCCGATCAGCCGTAGGACACCTTGGGCAGCCGCGGCAGGAAGATCGCCAGCAGGCCGATCGCCGGCAGGAACGAGCAGACCTGATAGACGAAGGCGATGCCGGTGTGATCCGCGACCTTGCCGAGCGCTGCGGCGCCGAGACCACCGATACCGAACGCGACGCCGAAGAACACACCGGAGATCATGCCGAAGCGATGCGGCATCAATTCCTGCGCGAACACGATGATCGACGATGTCGCCGACGAGATGATCAGACCGATGAACACGGTCAGCACCGCGCTCCCGAACAGCCCGGCATAGGGCAGCGCCAGCGTAAACGGCAGCGCACCGAGAATGGAAAACCAGATGACGTATTTGCGGCCGAAGCGATCGCCGATCGGTCCGCCGAAAAATGCGCCGATGGCATTCGAGGCCAGGAAGATGAACAGATAGAGCTGCGCGGCCTGCGTCGACACGCCGAACTTGTCCATCAGATAGAAGATGTAATAGCTCGACAGGCTGGAGACGTAGAGCTGCTTCGAGAACAACAGCGCGACGAGGACGATCAGCGCCACCATCACGCGGCGCGAATTCGGCGCATCCGGATGCGGCTTCGGCGCTGCGAATTTCTTCTCCGCGATCAGCGGGCGATACCACAGTCCGATCCGCCACAGCGTCAGGATCGCAAGCGCTGCGACCAGCGAGAACCACGCGATGCTCGGCTGCCCGAACGGCACCACGATCAACGCGGCAAGCACCGGGCCCATCGCCGTGCCGAAGCTGCCGCCGAGTTGGAATAGCGATTGCGCAAAGCCATAGCGGCCGCCGGATGCCAGCCGCGCGATGCGCGACGACTCCGGATGAAACACGGCGGAGCCGAGTCCGACCAGCGCCGCCGCGATCAGGATGATGCCGTAGTGATGCGCGACGCTGAGCAGCAGCAACCCGAAGAAGGTGAATCCCATGCCGATCGCGAGCGAGAACGGCTGCGCCTTCTTGTCGGTGACGTGCCCGACCACCGGCTGCAGCAACGATGCCGTGAACTGGAACGCCAGCGTGATCATGCCGATCTGGGCGAAATCGAGCGCGTAGTTGTCCTTCAGGATCGGATAGACCGACGAGATGAGGGACTGCATGGTGTCGTTGAGGAAATGCGAGAAGCTGATGCCGGCAAGCACGATATAGGCCGGCCCCGCGGAAACCGCCGGCTTCGCGACAGTTATGTCGGGCACGACCACCGGCGCGGCCAGTGCTTCTTCGGAAACGACGATGGTCTTGTTCACGGGAAATCCGGACTCAGTGCGCAATAGCGCCCGTGTTACGCCGCGAATCCGGAGTCGACCAGCACCATTCGACGATGGCTGGGATGCAGTTGTCCGTCGTTCCCAAGGGAACGACGACCACGCCTCACGCCGCGGCCACCGTCGCGTGCCCGAGCGCAGACACGATGGTGTCGACGATTTCCTCGACCAGGATGCGGTCGTCGCCCTCGCCCATCACGCGGATGACCGGTTCGGTGCCTGACGAGCGAACCAGCAGCCGGCCATGACCGTTGAGGCGCTTCTCGGCCGCGGTGATCGCCGACTTGACCTCGACATGGTCCAGCGGCTTGCCGCTGCGATAGCGGAAATTCTTCAGGATCTGCGGCAGCGGCTCGAATTTGTGGCAGACCTCGGACACCGGCCGACCGAGCTTCTGCACCACCGCAAGCACCTGCAGCGCCGAGACGAAGCCGTCGCCGGTGGTCGCATAGTCGGACAGGATGATGTGGCCGGACTGCTCGCCGCCGAGATTGTAACCGCGCTTCAGCATCTGCTCGAGCACGTAGCGATCGCCGACCGGCGTGCGCACCAGCGACAGTCCCTGCTCATCGAGGAAGCGCTCGAGGCCGAGGTTCGACATCACGGTGGCGACGATGCCTGGCTTGGTCAGGCGGCCGTCTTCCTTCCAGCTCTGTGCGATCACGGCGAGCAGTTGGTCGCCGTCGACCACGTGACCACGCTCATCGACGATGATCAGGCGGTCGGCATCGCCATCGAGCGCAATGCCGATATCGGCGCGCATCTCGCGGACCTTGCGGCTCAGCGCTTCGGGCGACGTGGAGCCGCATTCCTTGTTGATATTGAAGCCGTCGGGCTCGACCCCGATCGGAATGACGTCCGCGCCTAATTCCCACAGCGCTTCGGGCACGACCTTGTAGGCTGCGCCGTTGGCGCAATCGATCACGACGCGCAGACCATCGAGGCTGAGCTCGCGCGGCAGCGTGCGCTTGGCGAATTCGATGTAGCGGTCATGCACGCCGTCGATACGGCGGGCGCGGCCGAGGCTCGCGCTCTGCGCCAGCTTCTTATCGAGATTGTCATCGAGCAGCAGCTCGATCTGCTTCTCGACATCGTCGGACAGCTTGAAGCCCTGCGGGCCGAACAGCTTGATGCCGTTGTCCTCGAACAGGTTATGCGAAGCCGAAATCATGACGCCGAGATCGGCGCGCATCGATTTGGTCAGCATCGCGACGGCGGGCGTCGGCATCGGGCCGAGCAGCAGCACATCCATGCCGACCGAGGTGAAGCCCGCGACCAGCGCGTATTCGATCATGTAACCGGAAAGCCGGGTATCCTTGCCGATCACCACGCGGTGGCGATGCTCACCGCGCTGAAACACGAGGCCCGCAGCCTGACCGACCTTCATCGCCAGTTCGGGCGTGATCAGGCCGTTGGCACGTCCACGAATGCCGTCAGTCCCGAAATATTTACGGCTCATAAAACCCCCACCATGCCCCTCGGGGTGGTCGCAACCGCCTGACAGCGATCCCACAATCCCCTGGGCACCCCCAAATCATAACGTGAACGCGCTTATAAAGCCTGCAGGGCTAAAGCGACTTCAAAAAATATGATGAATCGTTACCAAGCGCGCGAAGAACGCGCCAACCACAACTTATTGAAGATGCTGCAAGATCGTCTCATTCCCGCACTGCACCGGACGGGGCCGCCGGGAACTTTGCCGGCGCCCGTGCAAGCGATTCTAGCCGTGGCCGGCCTTGTCCTTGACCGGTTTGGACGGCGCGGGCTGGGTCACGCTCACCGGATCGGAGCCGGGAAACGACTCTTCGAGACCTTCTTGCAGCTCCTGCTCGAGCTGTTTCTTGGTCTTCTCAGACTCGCGATTCTGCTGCGCGGCATTGCCTTTGCCAGCCATGACAATCTCCCTTGGATACGGGAGTAAACGCCCCTGCACACCGTCCGTTCCGGGACGGAGGATTCCGCCGATCTTCTAGCTTTTGCCGCGCCTGACGTAGTTGTCGTCCCGCGAAGGCGCCGGCTGGGTCACACTGACCGCATCCGAGCCGGGAAAGGTCTGCTTCAGCCCTTCCTCGAGAGCCTGATCCAGCCGCCGTTTTTCGGCAGCGATCTCGTCGGATTTGTCGTGTGTCCTGGTCATGCGACCCTCCGCTTCCGGGTGTCCGGAATGATTTTGCGGACAGCCCATCCATGCTAGGGGAAGTTCTGGATTTGGCCCCGCGGGGCAGGTCAAATCCCGTCTCATTAAAATGAGGCTGACGACGGCAAATACAAGAAGGGCTGGCCATGTCGATGGATCGCATCACCTGCATCGAGGATCTGCGCGAGATACACCAGCGGCGCGTGCCGAAGGCGTTCTTCGATTACGTCGACCGCGGCTCCTACTCCGAGCAGACCTATCGCGCCAACTGCGAGGACCTGCAGGCGATCAAGTTTCGCCAGCGCATTCTGGTCGACATCTCCAAGTGCGATCTCACGACCACCATCCTCGGCGAAAAGGCCAACCTGCCGCTGATCTGCGCGCCGGTCGGCTCCACCGGCATGCAATACAGCGACGGCGAGATCCATGCCTGCCGCGCCGCGCAGGCCGCCGGCATCCCGTACACGCTCTCAACCATGTCGATCAATTCGATCGAGGACGTCGCGGAGAATGTCGACAAGCCGTTCTGGTTTCAGCTTTACGTCATGAAGGACCGCGGCTTCATCAAGGAATTGATCCAGCGCGCCATGGCCGCCAAGTGCAGCGCGCTGGTGCTGACCGTGGACCTGCAGGTGCTGGGGCAACGACACGCCGACATCAAGAACGGCCTCTCGGTGCCGCCGCAACTGTTCAGCATCGCCAACATGGTCGACTTCATGAGCAAGCCGTCATGGTTGATCGGCACGCTGCGCGCCAAACGGCGGAACTTCGGCAACATCGCCGGCCACGTGAAGGGCGTCGACGATCTCGGCTCGGTATCGGGCTGGGTCGCCGAGCAGTTCGACACCTCGCTGAACTGGAAGGATGTCGACTGGATCCGCAGCATCTGGCCCGGCAAGCTGATCATCAAGGGCATTCTCGACACCGAGGATGCCGAGGAAGCCGCGAAGATCGGCGCCGAGGCGCTGGTGGTGTCGAACCATGGCGGCCGCCAGCTCGACGGCGCGCGATCCTCGATCGAAGTGCTGCCGGAGATCGTCGATGCGGTCGGCCCGAAAATCGAGATCATGATGGACGGCGGCATCCGCTCCGGTCAGGACGTGATGCGAGCGCTCGCACTCGGCGCAAAATCCTGCATGATCGGCCGCTCCTATGTCTACGGCCTTGGCGCATTCGGCGGTCCCGGCGTCACCAAGGCACTGGAGATCATCGGCAAGGAGCTGAGCGTCACCATGGGTCTGTGCGGCGTCAACTCCGTCGCCGAGATCGACAAGCGCGTGCTTGCCATCTGACGCAGCGCTGCGCGCCGGTCAAAGACGCGCGCGCAGCCATGCCGCGACGGCATCGACCACATGGGACTCGATGCCGTCATAACCGTGGGGCGACAGCGAGCCGCACGTATTGCTTCCGTGCATTACACCACCGCTGACATCGAGCACCTTGACCAGCGGCGCGCCGGTCATTGCCGCCGCGATCTTCGGCGCATCCTGCGGCGGCGCGACCTTGCAGCGATCATCGCTGTTGGCCACGATCAGCACAGGAACATTGATCCGATCAGGATGCGCCGAGAACACCGTCTCGTGGCTACCGCCGAGGCGCGAGACGGATTCGGTCAGTACCACCGCTGCGATCTCACCACCACGAAGATGAGCCGCGCCATTCACGGCGGCGATCGACCCCTGGCTGGTTCCCATCAGAAACACCGGCGCTGTGGCCTGCGCGCGGGCCGCCTTGACCAGCGCGGTCACGACGGCGCCGTATTCCGGCGTGCTGCGCAGGCCGCGCAGGTTCTTGGTGCCATCCAGCGCATCGGGGATCAGGACGGCGAAGCCGCGTGCTACCCAGAGATCCCGCGAGCGAACCAGAAAATTGTGGCCATGCGCGACACTCCCGTCGCGCGCAATACCCACATCGCCGGCGCCACCGGGGAGCATCACCAGCGTCGCACGCGGATGCGACGGGCTGACATACAGCACACGCTGCGTTCCGGCACCAGCGACGGACAGGTCCAGTACGCGCGGCCCCTCACCCTGCGCTGCCACGGCCGGCGCGATCAAGCCCAGCAACAGCATCCCGACCAAGCTGCGCATCCAGCCCACCCTGCTCATGGTCTCCCCGCCGAAAGCCGCTCACATCGGCGGCGTGAGGCCGTCGCGGCCGACCAGCACGCGGCGCGTCTCCAGCGATCCGTCCGAGCGCTTGGTCGCAAACGCCACCACCTGCGCGCCGGCCTTGAGCTCGGATTTCTTGCCGGGCACGAAGGTCACGACCGGCGTATCCGGACCGACCAGAACTTTCTTCTCACCTTCCTTGTATTTCAGGGTCAGCGACTGACCGTCATTCGCCGCCGCCGTGGTGCGGTCGACGGTCGCGTTGGTCATCGAGCTCTTGGGAAGCAGGTCGTAGGGCCGCGAGCCCTCCCCGGTGCCGCGCATGTTTTCCGGGAAGACGTGAACTTCAACCGCTTTTTCCGTGCCGTCAGCCTCGGGCACGCTGGTGGCGCCGATGAACGAGCCGACCTTGATATCGGCAAGCGATATCTTGGTGACGCCGGTGACGCTGATGCTGCTGGGTATGTGTAGCTTGACGTCAGCGCCCTCGCGCGATTTCACCGTCAGCGTATTGCCGTCAATGGACTCGATGGCGCCACGAACGCGGGAGGGCTGCGATGGTTCGGCGAATGCGGATGACGAAGCGATGACAACAACCATGGCGGCGAGCGACGACAGAACAGGAGAGCAGCGACGTATCATGAGGAATCTCCGAAAGGCCCAGCCGCGAATAGAACACCGTGCCTTGTGGACTATTTCGCGGCGACGCCAACGGACGTTTCAACCATTCGTGAACACGTGATGAGGCAACTGGCTGCGCACGCAGGAAAGACCGACGATCCAGCTCAGCCCAAGCCAAGCGCCAGCGCGGCGTGATAAGTGATCAACGCCGCGATGTAGGCCATCGACAGCATGTAGAAGAAGGTGATCCACATCCAGCGCCAGCCACCGGTTTCGCGTTTGATGACGGCGAGCGTGGATGCGCACTGCGGCGCGAACACGTACCAGGCGAGAAACGCCAGCGCGGTAGCGAGGCTCCACTTGTCGGCCAGCGCATGACCGACCTGCTCGACCGCTTCCTTGCCGCCCTCGATGGCATAGACGGTGCCGAGCGAAGCCACCGCCACTTCGCGTGCCGCCATGCCCGGGATCAGCGCGACGCTGATCTGCCAGTTGAAACCGATCGGTGCGAGCAGCGGCTCGATCCAATGGCCGATGATCGCCGCGAGACTGAAATCGATCGCGGGCTCGGTCGCACCAACCGGCGGACGCGGGAACGATGCCAGAAACCAGATCAGCACCATCATCGAGAAGATCGTGGTGCCGGCCCGCTTCAGGAACGCCATCGCGCGCTGATAAAGGTTCATCAGCACACTGCGCAGTTGTGGCAGCTTGTAATCGGGCAGTTCCAGCATGAAGGGCGGCGTCGCGCTTTCGCGCCAGAAGAAATGATTGGCGACGAACGACACGGCGAGCGCACTGAAAATTCCGACCGCATAGAGCCCGAACATCACCAGGCCCTGCAATCCGAGGAATCCCAGCACAGGCTTGTCCGGCACGAAGGCCGCGATGATGAGCGTATAGACCGGGATGCGCGCCGAGCACGTCATCAGCGGCGCCACCATGATCGTCGTCAGCCGGTCGCGCTTGTTGTCGATCACCCGCGTCGCCATGATGCCGGGGATCGCACAGGCGAAACTCGACAGCAGCGGAATGAAGGCGCGCCCATGCAGCCCTGCGCCACCCATGATGCGATCCATCAGGAACGCCGCACGCGCCATGTAGCCGAAGTCTTCCAGCAACAGGATGAAAAGGAACAGCACCAGGATCTGCGGCAGGAAAACGATGACGCTTCCGACGCCGGAGATCACGCCGTTCTGGACGAAACTCTGCAACAGCCCTTCGGGCAGCACGGTCGCCGTCCAGGCACCGAGCGCATCGAAGCCTGCCGTGATGAGGTCCATCACCGGCTGGGCCCAGGCGAACACCGCCTGGAACATCACAAACAGCAGCGCGAGCAGCGCGATCATGCCCCACACCGGGTGCAGCAACACGGCATCGACGCGCGTGGTCCACGTATCCGGCTTGGCCGGTTCGCTCACGGCTGCGCGGATCACGCGATCGGCCTCGCGTTGCGCCGCGCGCAGGTCTGATGCAGCGGGGGCGGTCCACTCGCTCGCTGCGATGGCCGCGGCGGGCTTGCCGGCGATGTCGTCGATCCGCCGCAACAGATCCTCGATGCCGGCACGCCGTACGGCGGTAGACGTCACCACCGGCACGCCGAGTTCGGCGGAGAGCTTGTCGAGATCGATATCGACGCCGCGCCTCCGCGCGATGTCGATCATGTTCAGCACCAGCAGCATCGGCCGATGCACCCGTTTCAGTTCGATCACGAGACGCAGCGCGACGCGCAGGTTGGTCGCGTCGGCGACGCAGAGCAGAAAGTCAGGCGGCGCTTCGCTGGCGAACTTGCCGAGAATGACGTCGCGCGCGATCTCCTCGTCCGGACTGCGCCCACGCAGCGAATAGGTCCCCGGCAGATCGATCAGGTTGACCCGATGACCGGATATGGTTTGCAAAAACCCCGACTTCCGCTCGACCGTGACGCCAGCATAGTTGGCGACCTTCTGGCGGCTTCCGGTCAGCGCATTGAACAGCGCCGTCTTGCCGCTGTTCGGTGTGCCGACCAGGGCGATACGCCAGTCATTGGTGTCGATCGCAGTCATTGCCATTGGCTTCTGTCACACCACCAGAATCGCCATGGCCTCGCGCCGGCGCAGCGCAATGGTGGTGCCGTTGACGCGCACCGCGATCGGGTCGCGCCCGATCGGTCCTTCATGCAGGATATGAACGGCCGCGCCTTCGACGATGCCGAGCTCGAGCAGACGGCGCTCGATTTCCGCCGCCGAGACGCCGAGACGATCACCATCTACCACGATGGCGTCGACGCGGCCCTGAAAGCCGTGTCGCGCCAGGCCGAGCGGGACGGCGCGCGGCGCGCGGACGCTCTCATCGGGCGCGGAATTGGCGATGTCCGTCATGGTTGTGGTCAGCGTCGGCATGGGATTGAGGTGGACCAACCACCCCTTAGCATCAAGGCAAAGAGGTTTGATCATCTTCAGATTAGAATGACTAAAAACCGTGAACGGCGTGTCTCAGCCGGCGGGATGAGGCGCACGCAGGTCGGCCTCGACCAGTTGGCGCAGTTCCACCGTCACCGTCGGGCGCTGACCGAACCACAACTCGAAACCACGTACTGCCTGATGCAGCAGCATGCCGAGGCCGTCGGCGGTTTTGAGGCCGCGCGCTTTCGCCGCCGCGAGCAGCGGCGTCTCCAGCGGCACGTAGACGAGGTCGGCGACCACCGCATCCGCTGAGAGCGGCGCAAGATCGATCTCCAGCGGCGGCTGCCCTTTCATGCCGAGAGAGGTGGTGTTCACCAGAAGCCCGACACGCGACAGTTTCCCGGCAACCTCGTCCCATGCGACCGGCGTCACCTTTGCGCCGAATTGATCGGCGAGCGCCTGCGCCCGTTCCACGGTGCGGTTGGCGAGGTGGATGCGTGTGATGCCGCGCTCGATCAGGCCGAACACCACGGCGCGCGACGATCCGCCGGCGCCGAGCACCAGCGCCTCCCCGGCGCGATCCCATCCCGGCGCGCTGGCATCGAGATTGCCGACGAAGCCTTCGACGTCGGTGTTGGTGGAGCGCAGCATCTCGCCATCGTAATAAAGAGTGTTGGCCGCGCCGACCGCTTTCGCCCGCGCGTCCGGCATCGTGAGTTGCAGCGCGCGCTCCTTGTGGGGGATCGTGACGTTGGCGCCGACAAAGCCGTGCTTGGCGAGATGCTGGATGAACTCCGCGACCTCCTCGGGCGGAACGGCCTCGATGTTGTAGCCGCCATCGATGCCGAGCGTGCGCAGCCAGTAGTGATGGATCAGCGGCGAGCGCGAATGCGCGGCCGGCCATCCAATCAGGCAGGCGGCGCGGGCTTTGGTCTCGGCTGTCATCGGCGGTCCTGCTGGGAGACGTGGAAGGCCGATAGATCGGCCGCAACGATCACTTTATGGTCATCCGTTCGATACCAAGAACGCGCGGATCGCGAAAGCTCTCTGTTCTCCGCCGCATCTTTGTCGGGCGACATCCGGATGCCAGACACAGCCCGCACAGCTTCCCCGCCACCATGCCGTCCGCATCGTGACCTCGCGGCAACCGGTGTTGCGCTATCGCTCACGCGCGCGATATCCTGATGGGACCACACGTGCTCCGTCCGATTGCGACCGTCTGAAACAAATTCCTGCTAACTGGAGAATGCGGAATGTCCGGCAAGAATTGGGACAGGGTGCCGATCGATGCACAGAGTATCGACGCTCCGCTATCCCAGGCTGCGATCTTTCTCGTGGTGACCGTTGCGAGCGAACCGGCCGCTCTGGCGAAGGTCTCCTCGGTGCTCGGGGAGCTTGACGATCTGGTGAAAACGGTCGGATTCCGCGATCTCGGCGGCCACCTGTCGTGCATCGCCGGAATCGGTCGCGATCTCTGGGATCGGCTGCATTTGAACAGCCGGCCGCGGGAGCTAAAGCCGTTCGCGCCGATCAAGGGGCCGGTCCACACGGCGCCGGCGACACCGGGCGATCTGCTCTTTCATATCCGCTCCGAACGCCCCGACATGTGCTTCGAGTTGGAACGCATCCTGCTCGGCAGTCTCGGCACCAGCGTAACTGTCATCGACGAGGTTTCCGGCTTTCGATATTTCGATGCCCGCGACCTTCTCGGCTTTGTCGACGGTACGGCCAATCCCACCGGCCTCGATCTTCCCGACTCGGCGCTTGTCGGTGACGAAGATGCCGGCTTCGCCGGAGGCAGTTACGTCGTCGTTCAGAAGTACCTGCACGATCTGAACGCCTGGGCACGGACTCCGGCCCATCTTCAAGAAGAAATCATCGGCCGTACGAAAATCGACAATATCGAAATCGACGACGACAACGCTCCGCGCAAATCGCACAAGTCGCTGGCCACCATCGTGGACGCCGACGGAAACGAATATGACATCCTGCGCGATAACATGCCGTTCGGCCGGGCCGGACGGCAGGAGTTCGGAACCTACTTTATCGGCTACTCACGATACCTGTGGGTGATCGAGAAGATGCTGCAACGAATGTACATCGGTGATCCGCCGGGCGCCTACGACCGGCTACTCGATTTTTCCACGCCGCATACCGGCACGACATTCTTCGCGCCGACGCGCACCACCCTGCAAAACCTCGTTCAGACGGCGCAGGAGCAGCGTCCCGCCGCCGGTCCGGTCAATTCACCAGCGGATTGAAGCGTACGGCGGCGATAAGCAATCGCCGCGCCGGCGTCAGCTCGCCACCAACTGCTCGGCGTCTTCCGGCAGGACCTCGCGCGGCGACTTGATATCAGCCAAAGCGCGCGCGATGGAGGCGCGGTATCGCGCACGCGGCGGCCTGACGCCATAGGTCAGCAAGGTCCGGCGCACCGACGGCGACGCGCCGGTGATGAACAGCCTGATGCCCTGCCGCTGCGCCTTGGCCGCGACGCGATTGATGGTGTTGGCGGCCGAGGAATCCAGGAACGGCACCGCGGCGAAATCGACAATGAATGCCTTGTGGTGGACGGCAATTTCATCGAGCAGCGATCCGATCGAGGATGCCGCGCCGAAGAAGAACGCGCCGGTGATGCGGTACACCACGATATCGGGATCAGTCGCCAGCGCGGCGTCGTACGGCTTGCGGTCGCCGTTGGCGTCGTCCGCCTTGTCCTCCGCGACCAGCGGCGCGGCCGTTTCGATGCTCGTGGTCTGCGCCATGCGGTTGATGAACAACACCGCGCCGAGCGCGAAGCCCACCAGGATGCCCTCGGAGAGATCGCGGAAAATCGTCAGCAGGAAAGTTGCCAACAGCACCAGCCCGTCGCCGCGCGACGAGCGGATCAGGGTGACGAACTCGTGCTTCTCGGCCATGTTCCAGGCCACCACGGCCAGCACCGCCGCTAGCGCCGCCAGCGGAATGTAGCTCGCGAGCGGTGCCGCGATCAGCATGAACAGCATCAGGAACGCCGAGTGCATCATGCTGGCGAGCGGCCCATGGGCACCGGCACGGATGTTGGTCGCGGTCCGCGCGATCAGGCCGGTGACACAGATGCCGCCAAACAGGGAGGACGCGATGTTGGCGACGCCCTGCGCCACCAGCTCGCAATTCGAGCGATGCCGCCGCCCGGTCATGCCGTCGGCCACCACCGCCGACAGCAGCGACTCGATCGAGGCCAGCAGCGCGAAGGCCACCGCGTCGGGAAACACGTCCTGCACCTTGGCGAGCGAGATCGCAGGCAATGCCGGCCACGGCAGTTCGCGCGGGATGCCGCCGAACCGCGTGCCGATGGTCTCGACCGGCAACGAAAAGGCCCAGACCGCGACCGCCGCCACGGCCACGCCGATCAGCATGCCCGGCCAGGTCGGGCGCCATCGCTTCAGGGCAACGATCAGGCCAACCGTGACCGCACTGACCGCAACCGCCGAGAAACTGATGGTGTGGCTGGCATGCGCCAGCGCCTCGAGCTTCGGCAGCAGCGGACTGGGCTCCTTCGCCAGCGTGATGCCGAGGAGATCCTTGATCTGGCTGGCGAAGATGATGACGGCGATGCCGGCGGTGAATCCCACCGTGACCGGATAGGGAATGAACTTGATGTAGGTGCCGAGCCGCAGCAGGCCGGCGATGACCAGAAATACACCAGCCATCAGCGTGGCGAGGATGACGCCGTCCACGCCATGGCGTTCGACGGTCAATGCCACCAGCACGATGAACGCGCCGGCGGGGCCGCCGACCTGAAAGCGGCTGCCGCCAAGCAGCGACACAAAAAAACCGCCGATGATGGCGGTGGTGAGGCCCCGGTCCGGCGTCACGCCGGAGGCGATGGCAATGGCCATCGACAATGGCAATGCAACGATGGCGACGGTCAGGCCCGCGACGACATCGGCACGAAAGTCAGCGACGCGATACCCCTCGCGCAATACAGTGAGGAGTTTCGGCGTGAACAGTTCGGCGAAAGTCGGCTGTCGTATTCCGTGGATTCGTTCGTCGGCAATGCTCACCACACCCGCTCCCGTCGCATCGCGCGGGCGCTGGCGACAGCTGCCGCGATGCTTCAATCGCCTGGACGGTGAGGTGGTCCGGGCTGTTTCAAGCGGACACCACGCCCGCCATTCTCACTGCGTGCGTGCTCACCGATTAGTTCGACACCCGCGCGATTGAATGCATCGACCACCTTCACCAGCGTATCGACGACGCCGCGCACCGAGCCTTCACTGGCCTCCATCCGTTGGATGGTCGGCAGCGATACCCCGGCCATCGCAGCCAGCGTCCGCTGATCGATGCCCAGGAGTGCGCGCGCTGCCCGCATCTGAAACGATGTGATCAACGCTCGATCTCCATATCTGAGAACGTATAAATGATATTTGAAATCATGACAATGATGTAAAATACATCATCGTGATCGTCAAGACCCGTCGGGCAGCCAATCAGCCGTCTCAGCCCGCGACCGTAGCCGCCATTTCGGCCCGTTGAACGCCGCGAACAGCGCGAGATGGCCGTTGAACGAACTCGGCGTCTCGCGGCGCCAGTAATCCTCGGCCCACGCAAGAAAGTCGGCATGCTCCGCTGCACTGGCGCCGGGCCAAGGCCCGCGCGCGGCAAGGCCTTCGCGGCAGGCGCTCCACGGCAGATCAAGCCAGACCAATGACGTCGCGCGTGGCAAGGCGACGTCCGCGAGCCAGCCAAAAACACCTTCGATGATCCATGACGGCCTGGCCGCGTGCGCAGAGACCATCTGCCTGGCATCGCCCTCATCACGCTTCACGCCAACCTTGCCCAGCCAGTGAATGCGGTCGAGGTCGATGACCTCAACGGCCATGCGTGCGCCAAGCACACCGGCCAGCGTGCTCTTGCCGGAACCGCTGGCGCCGACGATCACCACCCGCGAGCCGACGGCCCTCACGTCACCGGTCGGGCCGATAGCCATGACCGCTGCGCTACGCCGCGTCGCGATGCGCCGCGACGATCTGGTCCGCCGCACGGCCGGTGACTTCGGCCATGCGATCGAACTGCCGGGTGAAGCTTCCCGCGCCCGCCGTGGCCGAGCGCAGCTCGACGATGAGGTCGCCGATCTCGGCCTCCGGCATCATCGCGCGCACGCAATCCCATCCGGTCCAGCCCTCGCGGGTATCGAAGCCGAGAATCTGGCCACGCCGTGCCGACAGGATCGCGTTGATCTTCGCCGTCGCCTCGCTCGGGCAGACGATTTCGACCAGGTGGATCGGCTCCAGCAGCACGGGCTGGCATTGCGGCAGCGCCTCCGCGACGCCCACGCGCGATGCCGTGCGGAACGCCTGATCCGAGGAATCCACGCTGTGGTACGAGCCATCGGTCAGCGTCGCCTGCACGTCGATCACGGGAAAGCCGAGCGGTCCGCGCGCAAGTCCGTCGCGGACGCCATCCTCCACCGCGCCGATGTAGTTGCGCGGCACCGCGCCGCCGACGATCTTGTCGACGAAGGCAAAACCGCTACCGCGCGGCATCGGCCTGATCTCCAGCACCACGTCGCCGAACTGACCGTGACCGCCGGACTGTTTCTTGTGGCGACCGCGCTGGGTGATCGGCTTGCGGATGGTTTCCTGATAGCCGATCGCGGGCGGATGTGAATTCACGTTGATGCCGAAACGATCGTGCAGCCGCTCCAATGCGACGCGCAAATGCATCTCGCCCTGCCCCCACAGCACGGTGTCGTGAGTTTGCGCGTTGTGGACGATGGCGAGCGACGGATCCTCCTCGTTGAGCTTGATCAGGGCCTGCCCGAGCTTGACGTCGTCCTTGCGGTCTCCGGCCGCGAGCGCGAGTGCAAGCGCGGGGGCGGCTGGCGCGAGGCCGGCCAGCAGCGGCGGATGTGCTTTCGCGGTCGTCAGCGTATCGCCGGTCTTCACCGCGTCGAGCTTGCCGAACGCGACGATCTCGCCGGCCTCGGCCGACGGACGCTTGCTATCGTGCGCGCCGGTGACCGCGAGAATGCCGGAAATCTTTCCGGCTTCGCCGGATGAGGCCTGCACAGCCGCCGCATCGTCAAAACGGCCGGTCAGAACGCGCGCCAGCGAGAGCTTGCCGCCGTGCTGGAGGTGCATGGTCTTGAAGACGTAGGCCAGCGCTTCCTTGCTGCCGGCCACGTCGAGCCGTTTCGCGGTTGCCTCGATGCCGGGCGCCTCATGCCGCAAGGCCTTCATCAACCTCAGCACGCCGTTCTCGCGCGCCGCCGAGCCGAGCAGCACCGGGCAAATCTGACCTTCGCGCAGTTCGTGGGCCAGATCGTCGAACACCGCGTCGCGCGGCGGCTGGATATCCTCGAGCAGTTGCTCCAACAGCGCGTCGTCGTGATCGGCGAGCTTCTCCAGCATGGAGAACCGCGCTTCCTTCTCGCGGTCGAGATCGCCGCCCTTGAGGTCGATGACTTCGGAGGCCTTGTGCTCGCGATAGACAAAGGCGCGCTCCAGCGCGAGATCGACGAAGCCCGCGATCAGGTCGCCGTTCCAGATCGGGATCTGCCGCAGCACCAGCGGAATCCGCGAGGCCGGTTGCAACGTCGCGAGCGTCTCACGCACGCGCTTGCTGGCCTTGTCGATCTTGTTCAGAAACAGAAAGCGGGGAATGCCAAGGTCTTCGAGTTCGCGCAGGACGATCTGCAGTTGCGGCAACTTGCGCTCGTCGGCCTCGCAGACCACCACAGCGGCATCGACCGGAGGAAGTGCCGCGCGCATGTCGTGCGCGAATTCGATCGATCCCGGACAATCGATAAAGGTGTAGTTTTCGCCCATGAAGGTCGTGGTCGCGGCGCTCAGGCCGACGCCCATCTTGTGATGGCGCGCTTCCGGACTTGCGTCACCGACGCTGGTTCCGTGATCGACGCTGCCTGCTTTGGGGATTGCGCCCGTTCGGGCGAGGATGGCTTCGAGAAGTGTGGTCTTGCCGCTTTGGAAGGGGCCCACCAGCGCAATGCACCGGGAGCCCGAGCCTTGATGACCTGAGGGACGTTTGACGTCTTGTCCCATTGCCGCCTCCTGTCTTCTGGAAGTCGGCCCATGATTGGGTCGGCAAAGGCGATGCTCCTCCCGCGCTCCGATTTTGGCAAGCCGGAAACGCGTCGCCGTGCCATAACGCCGATGCGATCAAAACGCGGTGCGCAAGATGTAGCGCACAACAGGTCGGCGTTGCACAAACAGGCCGCGGGTTGCCACTGTCAGGCCATAAATCGATTGGGCCACACCGAACGGAACGGAGCGTTGATGGGAGACGGAACCAGGCCGGTCGGACTGCGCGGCATCCCCACACCGATCTGGGCACTGGGTTTCGTATCGATGTTCATGGACATCTCCTCGGAGATGATCCACGCGCTGCTGCCCACTTATCTGGTCAGCGTGATAGGCGCATCGGTGCTTGTCGTCGGCATCATCGAGGGCATCGCCGAGGCGACGGCCTCGATCGTCAAGGTGTTTTCCGGCGCGCTTTCCGACTGGCTCGGCAAGCGCAAGATCCTGGCCGTTGCCGGCTATGGACTCGCGGCCTTGACCAAACCGATCTTCCCATTGGGGTCGACGGTCGGCTGGATCGCAGCGGCCCGCTTTCTGGACCGTGTGGGCAAGGGCCTTCGCGGAGCGCCCCGCGATGCGCTGGTGGCTGATCTCGCTCCGCCTTCGCTGCGCGGCGCGAGCTTCGGGTTGCGGCAATCGCTCGACACCATCGGCGCGTTCGCCGGACCCGGCCTTGCAATCGCATTGATGTGGCTCACATCCGACCACTATCAGACGGTGTTCTGGGTTGCCGTCATCCCGGCGGTCGTCGCGGTCGCGCTTCTGCAATTCGGCGTGCAGGAACCGGAACGGGCGGAGGCAACGCAGACGCCGCGCTGGCCCCTGCGTCTCTCCGAGCTGAAGCGTCTGGGCAGCATCTTCTGGATCGTGACGGGCGCCGCGACGCTGTTCACGCTTGCACGCTTCAGCGAAGCGTTCCTGTTGCTAAGGGCCCAGGGTGCCGGCCTGCCGGTGGCGCTGCTGCCCGTCGTGCTGGTCATCATGAACGTGGTGTATACGATCGTCGCCTATCCCGCGGGATTGCTGTCCGACCGAACCAACCGGATCAACGTGCTGGCGGCCGGACTGCTACTCCTGATCCTCGCCGACCTGCTTCTCGCGATCGACGGCGGGCTTATCGTCGTCATGGCCGGCGTCGCGCTATGGGGCGCACACATGGGATTCACGCAGGGGCTTTTATCCGCACTGCTCGCGGATGCTTCTCCGCCCGAGCTGCGCGGCACGGCCTTCGGCATCTTCAACCTGATCAGCGGCCTGGCATTGCTGATTGCCAGCGTCGTGGCCGGAGCGCTGTGGCAGCGCTTCGGCGCACCGGCAACGTTCCTGTCCGGCGCAGCGCTGACGGTTATCGCCCTGCTATCGCTGGCCGCGATCCGACGCCGGTTGCCGCGCCTTGGTACCCCGCCGCAGGCGGAGCTCAGCGGCCCGGGCGCAGTTCAAGCGCGGCAAGACCCGCCGCGACGTTGAGTCCGACCTGGCCCTGCACACTGAGGGGCTGCAGCGCGATGGAATTCGCCGAACCGCCGATCAGGACGTTGCCGCCGAGACCGACGCCGATCGTGGCGCTGCCCTGCGCGCCGGCATAGTTTCCGGAGAGATCGCCCGCCCCGAGCCGCGCCACCGGCGCATAGACGCCCCAGGCGAGCGCCGACTCCTGGGTAATGCCGAGATCGACCCCGACCTTGCGAATGGTGGCGATGTAGCGGTCCTCCGGCATGCCGTCGGCGCGAAATACGCAGCCGAGATGGGTCACCGAACCGACGACGAATCCGACGCTGGCCCCGCCGCGACATTCGAGGACGCCGACCTTGACGCGGTCTGGCTGCTGGGCCTGGGCACTTGCGAGCGACACGATCAGCGCCGCAACGGCGCCCCACAAGACTGGAAAACCGCGCATGGCAAAACTCCGGATCGATAAGGTGTGATGCAAAGGCCGCCACAAATCATGGCGCGCCGATTTATGGCATACCGTCCGGTCTCTCGCCAGAGACGGACCCTCGGCCATGCACGTCATAAAAAAGAGGCCCGCTTGCGCGGGCCTCTTTCAGTCGTCGTCCTGTCCGATCAGCGGTGATGCCGATGGTGATGGTGATGCCGGCGGTGATGGTAATGCCGGTGACGATAATGGCGGCGCGGCCCATGCAGATTGGCCGGACGCAGGTCAACGTCGACGATGCCAGCAACGGCGCTGAAGCCGGTCTGGCCCTGCAGGCTGAGCGGCTGCAGCGAAATCGAGTTGTCGGAGCCACCGACCAGCAGGTTGGCACCGATACCGACGCCCGCCGTCGCATTGGCACCGACGCCGCCGAAGTGACCGGCCAGCGCGCCACGACCAATCCGACGGGTCGGCGCGTTGACGATCCACGCCAGACCGGTTTCCGAGGTGGCGCTCAGATCGAGGCCGAAGCGCTGAATGTGAGCGATGTAGGGCTCCGGCGGCGCGCCGTTGTTGTTGCGGAACACGCACTCCAGCTCGGCGGACGAGCCGACCACGTAACCGACGTTCGGGCCGCCATGGCATTCGAGGACGCCGGCCTGGACCTGCTCTTGGGCTTGGGCACCCGCGACGGACGCGAGCAGCGTCACGGCGGCCACGGCGAGAAGTCTTGGGAAGTGCATGAGTTGATCTCCACTTAGGGACTGGAATTGGCGTGGGGACATGATGGAAGCCCCGTGTCCAAAACAAGGCAATGACCACATCAAGGCATCAAAAAGCCGGGAATGTTGCAAAAACTTAATGAAGGCGAGCCGGGACCCGGCGGCAGCGAAACAACGCGAAAGAAAGCTCGCGTTGTTTCGCCGGTCCAGCGCGACAGCCGGCGTTAGCGCAGGTTGCCGCAGAAACGCTGGATGCGCTTGCAGGCGTCCTCGAGGTCCGAGGTTTTGGTCGCATAGGAGATGCGGAAAGCGGGTCCGAGGCCGAACGCCGACCCCTGCACCACCGCGACGCCTTCGGCCTCCAGAAGCTGGGTGACGAAATCTTCGTCGGTCTCGATCTTCTTGCCCGACGGCGTGGTCTTGCCGATGGTTCCGGCGCAGGACGGATAGACATAGAACGCGCCTTCGGGCCGCGGGCAATCGATCCCCTTGGCCTGATTGAGCATCGACACCACCAGGTCGCGCCGTTCCTTGAACACCTTATTGTTCTCGGCGATGAAGTCCTGCGGCCCGCTCAGCGCCTCGACCGCGGCCCATTGCGCAATCGACGACGGATTCGAGGTCGACTGCGACTGGATAGTCGCCATCGCCTTGATCAGCGGCGCGGGACCGCCGGCATAGCCGATGCGCCAGCCGGTCATGCAATAGGCCTTCGATACGCCGTTCACCGTCAGCGTGCGGTCGAACAGTTTTGGCTCGATCTGCGCAGGCGTCGTGAACTTGAAGTCGTCATAGACCAGGTGCTCGTACATGTCGTCGGTCATGACCCACACGTTCGGATGCTTGACCAGCACGTCGGTGAGCGCTTTCAGCTCCGCCCGCGTGTAGGCGGCGCCGGTCGGGTTCGACGGCGAGTTGAGAATGATCCACTTGGTCTTCGGCGTGATCGCCTTTTCCAGCGCATCGGGCTGCAGCTTGAAGCCGAACTCCGCGGTGCAGACCACCGGAACGGACTCGCCGCCCGCCAGTGCCACCATCTCAGGATAGCTCACCCAGTAGGGCGCCGGAATGATCACCTCGTCGCCCGGATTGATGGTCGCCATCAGCGCATTGTAGAGCACCTGCTTACCGCCGGTGCCGACGATGATCTGGTTCGGCTTATAGGTCAGGCCGTTCTCGCGCTGGAACTTGGCGATGATCGCCTCCTTCAGCTCGGGAATGCCATCGACCGCCGTATACTTGGTCTTGCCGGCCTCGATGGCATGGATCGCCGCCAGCTTGATGTTGGCCGGCGTATCGAAATCCGGCTCGCCGGCGCCGAGGCCGATGACGTTGCGTCCCTCCGCTTTAAGCTGACGTGCTTTATCCGTGACCGCGATGGTCGCGGACGGCTTCACACGATCGAGCGCGGCGGCAAGAAAAGGCATCATCATCTCCATGCAGGCGCCGTGATCCGGCGGCGCCACAGTTGTCATGATTCTTCATGATGGGATCGATGCACACTAGAGCGCGTCCGGTTGCATCGCAAGAAAATTGGCGGTCGGGCCCGCGTTGATTCCCGGCGTTTCAGAAAGCGTTAAAGCGCCGCCACTAGGCTGGGGCGCAACTTTCATAAAAATTCTCGGCGAAATGGCTCATTTCTGGCTACGGCTCCAAACCGGTACCTGGCTGACGGCCGAGCGGGTCCGCGGCTACAGCCTAATTCTGCTTGGATTCTACGCCCTCGCCATCGTGATCTGGATCGCATCGTCGCATGGTCTGATCGATCCCAACGGCAAGCCGCTCGGCACGGATTTTTCCAGCTTCTACGCCGCCGGATCGATGGCGCTCGAAGGGCATGCCGCCGCCGTCTACGACATGGCCGCACACTATGCCCGGCAGCAGCAGATCTTCGGCGCCGGCGTGCCTTACTACGCATGGTTCTATCCGCCACTTTTCCTGCTTGTGGCCGCGCCGCTCGCGCTGCTGCCCTATCCGGTTGCACTCGCGGTCTGGCAGATCGCGACACTCGCGCTTTATCTTGGAGTCATCGGCGCGATCCTGCGCAGCGCACGGCAATCGCACCCCCTCCTCGATCGCGTTTGGCTGTTTCCGGCGCTGGCATTTCCAGCGGGCTTCATCAATCTCGGTCATGGCCAGAACGGTTTCCTCACCGCAAGCCTGTTCGGCGCGGCACTGCTCACGCTGACAACGCGGCCGGCGGTTGCGGGCCTGCTGTTCGGGTGCCTCGCTTATAAACCGCAATTTGCCCTGGTGATCCCGGTCGCACTGCTCGCGGCGGGTCGATGGCGAACCATCGCGGCGGCTACCGTCACGGTGATCGTGCTTGCGGCGGTGACGTCGCTGGCGTTCGGTATCGATATCTGGCCTGCCTTTATCGCTTCAACCGAGGCTTCGCGCCGGTTGCTGCTGGAGCAAGGCGCCGTCGGTTTTGGCAAATTGCAAAGCGTCTTCGCAGCCGTGCGCATGTTGGGGTGTGGCATAACAGCGGCCTACATCGCGCAAGGCGCGGTCTCGATCGCCGCCATCTGCAGCGTGGCCTGGATATGGCGCGGGGCACGGGATCGCGACGTCATGGCCGCAGCACTGACCATCGCGGCGTTGCTGGCGTCACCGCATACGCTCGATTACGACCTTTTGATTGTAGCACCGGCGATCGCATTCATGACCTGCGCCGGTCTCGCGCGCGGTTTCCGCACATTCGAGATCACTATGCTCGCCGCAGTGTGGGTCACCCCGCTTCTCGCGCGCACCGTCGCGGAAGCCACCGACTTGCCGCTCGGCCTCGCGGCGTTGATGACATTTTTTGTCGTCATCCTTCAGCGCGCCGCGACAGATCGCGAAGGATTGATCCCGGCGGCCTCTCGGACGGCGCACGCCTGATTCGACCGCCCGTTCAAGCGTGCGTGGCAGGATTTGCTTCGCAGTTGCGCTGCGGCAAGGGTTTCCGACTTATTCCCGGTCTTGGAACTATTAAAACAAGCGGAGGACTTGCGGCGCATCGCCGGCCGCATCATTGTTTAGTCGTGTTCCCGGTCGAGAAGGCCGGCCCTCGCGAATGGATTCGACCGGCACGCATGTACAAGCTCTATTCAATGCAGCGCTCGGGCAACAGCTACAAAGTCCGCCTTGCGCTGGCATTTCTCGGCATGCCGTATCGTGCCATCGAAATCGATATCCTGCGCGGCGAAAGCCGCACGCCGGAATTCCTCGCCAAGAACCCGAGCGGCCAGGTGCCGCTGCTCGAGGTCGCCGAAGGACGCTACCTCGCGGAGTCGAACGCTATTCTTTGGTACGTCGCGATCGGAACGTCGCTGGCGCCCGAGTCGCGGATCGAGCGCGCCGAGGCGTTGCAATGGATGTTCTTCGAACAGCACGCGCTGGAGCCGAACCTTGGCGCCGCCTATTTCTGGCTGTCGCTGGTGAAGGGCGGGCGCGATCTGCAAACCCACGCGCTGGAAGACTGGATGGAGCGCGGCTACGCGGCGCTGCAGGTGATGGAGAACCACCTCAAGACCCATGACTTCTTCGCCGCCAGTCAGCTCACCGTCGCCGATATCGCGCTTTACGCCTACACCCACGTCGCCGAGCAATGCGACTTCGATCTCACGGCGTTTCCCGCGATCCGCGCCTGGCTGCGCCGGGTCGAGCAGGAACCCGGCTTCGTGACGATGGACTGGAAGCCGGAAAACGCCAGCGATCCAGCCGGCATGATCGCCGAGGCGTAGACCACTGGAACCGCCGGGGTACCTGTGAATCCCGGGCATGAATTGCGGGAACAGCGGGGACAGCGTGGTTTCCGCCGCTTTTTCGACATCTTTGAGTCGGCCCCCGCCCAAATCTTGCCTGCAGATTTTGAAAGATTCGCTGCCGCTCGGGTGATTCGCGCCCGTTCGCAAGGACTTAAGGCCATGATCCGGTCGCTTGGCACTGGCGGGGGTTTTGACGGACGCGTCGCGCGTGTCGCCTCCGCGCGGCTGACCAATGCCGTCGTGGCCGCGCTTGCGTTCGGCGCATTCTCGCTTTGCCTGACGGTGGCATTCACGGTGATGTCCATCAAGGTCGCCATGGCGATGCCGATTGCCGGATAGCCCAAACCGATTTTATTCGCAGCCGAACTGCGTGCATCGCGACACATTTTGCCGGTGATCCACCTCGCCTCCGCGCGATGGTCATCCCACGACGGGATATCAGATGAAGACACCGATTCTATGGGTGACGACATCACTGACGGCAGCGATCCTGCTGACGACCTCGTTCGTCATCGCGACCAGCACGCGCGGCGACAACACGTCATTTGCATCGTCAGCCGGACAGTTGGAGGTGCAGACCGTCGCCAGCGGCCTGGTCCATCCGTGGGGCCTCGCATTCCTGCCTGACGGACGGGTGCTGGTGACCGAGCGTCCCGGACGCATGCGCATCGTCAGCGCGAACGGGGTGCTGTCAGCCCCTTTGAAGGGCGTGCCGAAGCCCTATGTCGGGGGACAGGCAGGTCTGCTCGACGTGGCGCTCGATAAGGATTTCGCCAGCAACCATACGCTCTACTTCTGCTACTCCGCAGAGCGCGGGGGACAGGCAGCGGTCGCCCGCGCCGAACTCGATGACGCAAACACCCAGCTTAACACCAAGGTGATCTTCACCGAGCACAGTCAGGGTGGCAGCAACAATCACGGTTGCCGGATCGCGCAAGGCCCCGATGGCGACCTGTTCGTGACGCTCGGCGATCATTTCCAGCCACGCGACGAGGCGCAGGATCTCGACGCGGACAACGGCAAGGTCATCCGCATCAAGCCCGACGGCACGATCCCGCAGGACAACCCCTTTGTCGGCCGCAAGAATGCACGGCCCGAAATCTGGAGCTACGGCCATCGCAACGCGCAGGGCCTCGCGATCAATCCGGCGACCGGCGACCTCTGGGAAATCGAGCACGGCCCGCGCGGCGGCGACGAGGTCAACATCATCGGCAAGGGCAAGAATTACGGCTGGCCGGTGATCGGCTACGGCATCGACTACAACGGCGCCAAGATCCACGACAGCACGGCCAAAGCAGGCATGGAGCAACCGGTCAAATACTGGGTGCCCTCGATCGCGCCGTCCGGCATGGCGTTCTACACCGGCACGCTGTTTCCGAAATGGAAGGGCAGCCTGTTCACCGGTGCGCTCAAGGCGAAGATGCTGGTGCGGCTATCGCTCAAGGGCAATGCCGTCACCGGCGAGGAACGGCTTTTGGAAAATCTCAACGAGCGGATTCGCGACGTCCGTCAGGGACCGGACGGCGCACTGTGGCTGCTGACCGACAGTTCGGCGGGACGTATCTTGCGGGTATCGCCGACCGGGAAATGACGGTCCGTCTTCTCATGCGCCGATCGGTGTCACGACCATTTGTGGAAGATGAAGAACGCACCGAACGCGATGAACGTGAAGCCGAGGGCATGATTCCAACCCAGCGGCTGCTTCAGGTACAGCACCGAGAAGCCGGCGAACACGATCAGCGTGATCACTTCCTGGATGGTCTTGAGTTGCGCCGCCGAATAGACCGCGCTGCCCCAGCGATTGGCCGGCACGGCGAACCAGTATTCGAAGAACGCGATGCCCCAGCTGATGATGATCACCAGAGGCAGTGAACTGCTTTTGAATTTCAGGTGCCCGTACCAGGCAAAGGTCATGAAAACATTCGAACAGAACAGCATCAGGATCGGCAACACCGACGGCGGAATCGTGAAGGGCATGGATGAGCTTTCGGGAATGGGCGGGGAAATGCCGCAACTGCTAACCGCGGCGCACGAACCGGGTTCCCGGACCGATAGCATTTGATTTCAAATCGCGGCAAACGGATTCCGATCGGGTAGCCGCCGTTAACGCTGGCAATTGAAACATCGCAGGTCGTGCAACCGGTTGTCACCGAACCGGACTTATCCTCCGTCCAGATACGAGAACAGGCGATGCGGTTCGACTGGCGCGCAATCACCGGCCCGGCTCTCGCGACACTGGTGGCGACCGCTTCCATCTTTGTCGATCGGACCGTCGTTGCCATTCCAAATCCTGCAGCGCTCTACGTCTGCGTCGTTGCACTGGCCGCGTCGCTGAGCGGGACGGTCTCCGGGCTGATCACCGCCGGCGCCGCCGTTCTGGCATCGGCGCTTTTCCTGCTCGGCCATCATGCCCAGTCCGGTGCGTCGCTCCCGGTGCTGCTGCACATTGCCCTGCTCGCCGTGACCGCGGCAGTCACGGCGATCATCACCGGATTGATGCGCCGCCGGATGCTGAGCGCATTGCGGTGGGAGCGCGAACAGCACGCGACCGCGACGCGGCTGTCGTCCGCTCTCGACCAGGTCGACATCGGCATCGTGCTGCTGGATACGGATACGCGGGCGGAATTCATCAACAGAGCCTTCCGCAACTATTTCTTGCTGTCGGATGAAAAGGCCGACAGCAAACCGCCGTTCATTGCGCTGATGTATCACGGCCGCGATACCGGTGCGTATGAGCTGCCGGAGGACGAGCTCAGTCACTTCATCGCCGAGCGCACCAAGATGATGCGCGCGGGAGATTCAACGCCGATCAACATCAAGCTCAAGGACGGCCAGGTGCTGCGCTTCAGCTGCACCGCCCTGCCCGACGGCGGCCGCATGCTGAGCTACACACCGGTGACCGATCTCGTGCGCCATACCGACGACCCCGCCGATACCGACTACTACCTGTCCATGCGCGGCGGCGGCCATCGCGCCGCGATCCGCCACCTGCGCGCAGCGGAATAGAAGTTTCTCTTTCGTCATTCCGGGATGGCCCGAAGGGCCAGGCCCGGAATCCATAATCCCGGCTTTTCGATACTATTAATGCAGGGGCTCACGAGCCGCTTGCCTCAGCGCCAGCCGAGTGCCGGCGCGACATGGGTCAGGATCGCCTCGACCGCATGGGCGCAGTAATCGACGCCGAGCTGGTTCGGGATCGTCAGCAGCAGCGTATCGGCCTCGGCGATGGCTTCATCGCCACGAAGCTGTTCAATCAGAACATCCGGCTCCGCCGCGTAGCTGCGGCCGAAAATCGCCCGCGTCGTCGGATCGATGAAGCCGATCTGATCTTCTCCCTCGCCGCTGTGCCCGAAATAGGCGCGGTCGCGATCGTCCACCAGCGCGAAGATGCTGCGGCTCACGGACACGCGGGGCTCGCGGGTATGGCCTGCCTTCTTCCAGGCGGCGCGGTAGGCGCGGATCTGCTTCGCCTGCTGGATATGGAACGGCTCGCCGGTCTCGTCGGACTTCAGCGTCGAGCTTTGCAGGTTCATGCCGCGCTTCGCAGCCCACACCGCGGTCGCATCCGATCCCGCGCCCCACCAGATCCGGTCACGCAGGCCCTCCGAGTGCGGTTCGGGGCGCAGCAGTCCCGGCGGATTGGGAAACATCGGCCGCGGACTGGGTTGCGCAAAACCCTGGCCGCGCAGCACGTCGAGAAAGACATCGGCATGACGGCGGCCCATGTCCGCATCGCTCTCGCCTTCCGCCGGCTGGTAACCGAAGTAGCGCCAGCCGTCGATGACCTGCTCCGGCGACCCGCGGCTGATGCCGAGTTGCAATCGTCCGCCGGCGATGAGATCAGCCGCGCCGGCATCCTCGGCCATGTAGAGCGGGTTCTCGTAACGCATGTCGATGACCGCAGTGCCGATCTCGATGCGGCTGGTCCTCGCACCAACAGCCGCCAGCAATGGAAACGGCGATGCCAACTGGCGCGCAAAGTGATGCACGCGAAAATACGCGCCATCAGCACCGAGCTGTTCGACCGCGACAGCCAGGTCGATCGATTGCAGCAGCACATCGCTGGCGGACCGGGCTTGCGACTGCGACGAAGGCGTCCAGTGCCCAAACGAGAGAAAGCCGATTTTCTTCATGATGCCCCTTGGTGAGCAGGCCGCTTGGATCGCGCAGTCCGCTTTGACGCCGGCGCCGGACACCGCCTACTGTTGCGCGCCCCTTCCCAGCGCCGGACAGGTATGATCGACGGTGCAGAATTTCAAATACGGAGCCTGTGATGCCCGATGGCCTGATCGTCCGCCCCGTGGTCCGGGACGACTATGCGCAGTGGCTGCCGCTGTGGGATGGCTACAACGCCTTCTACGAGCGCTCCGGCCCGACCGCGCTCGACCCCGAGATCACCCGAATGACATGGGCGCGGTTCTTCGACGCCTACGAACCGGTTCATGCGCTGGTCGCGGAGAGCGGAGGCCAATTGCTCGGCCTCACGCACTATCTCTTTCACCGCAGCACCACGGCCATCGCCCCGAACTGCTACCTGCAGGACCTGTTCACCAGCGAAGCCGCGCGCGGCAAAGGCGTCGGCCGGATGCTGATCAACGGCGTCTACGAACGGGCCAGGATAGCGGGCTCGCCCCGTGTCTACTGGCAGACGCACAAGACCAACCACACCGCGATGCAGCTCTACGACAAGGTCGCTGAAAACTCCGGCTTCGTGGTCTATCGCAAGCTGTTGTGAGCCACCCGGTTCAGTCGACAGAAGCTCTAGAATTCCGCTTGGGGACAAATCTTTGTGTCACTGCGGTGTTACAAACTACGTCTAGCATCAGGCTGCGTCTGATCTAGCCCCCGTCAGGATCACACGCCCCAAAGCGGTCCCCGTCAGTCGCCGCGTCTGACCGGGGCCGCATTTTTTGTCTGCCAGTGAAGCGGCTGAAGTTGAGCTCATCTTCCTTAACCGGCTTGTCGATGAGATCGCCGAGCGGCCGCGAAGTGTGTCGATCACATCTGACCGCACAGAGCAGCGCTGCGAAAACGGGTATCCGCTGCGGCTTGCCTGACAACACCTTGTTCGGCACAATCATACCTCGCTTTCGGACCTCCTCTCATCGCACGGTTTTGACATGCAAATTCGCAACCTCGGCGGCTCCGGCCTGCGCGTTTCCGTCGTCGGCCTTGGCTGCAACAATTTCGGCCAGCGCACCGATCCCGAAACCTCGCGCAAGGTGATCCACAAGGCGATCGATCTCGGCGTCACGCTGTTCGACACCGCCGACATCTATGCCGGACGCGGGGCCTCGGAGGAGGTGCTCGGCAATGTGCTCGGCGACCGGCGCAAGGATATCGTGCTGGCGACGAAGTTCTCCAAGGCGATGAGCGATGACGGCACCAAGCAGGGCGCATCGCGGCGCTACATCATGTCGGCGGTCGAGGCCAGCCTGAAGCGCCTGAAGACCGACTACATCGACCTCTACCAACAGCACGATTACGATCCGCTGACGCCGATCGAGGAAACCCTGCGCGCGCTCGACGACCTGGTTCATCAGGGCAAGGTCCGCTACATCGGCAACTCGAATTTTCCGGCCTGGCGGATCGCGGAAGCCGAATTGACCGCGCGGCAGATGAACGTGAATCGCTATGTCTCGTGCCAGGACGAATACAGCCTTGTGGTCCGCGACATCGAGACGGACCTCTTGCCGGCAGCGCAGGAATACAACCTCGGCCTGCTGCCGTTCTTTCCGCTGGCGAGCGGATTGCTCACCGGCAAGTACAAGCGCGGCGCGGCGGCGCCGGCCGACACCCGTTTCGGCAAGACGCCCGTACTGCGCGACCGCTACGTCACCCCGCGCAACGAGGATATGGTCGAAAAGCTTCAAGCCTTCGCGCAGGCGCGCGGGCATAGCATGCTCGAACTCGCCTTCTCGTGGCTGGCAGCGCGGCCGCAGGTGTCGAGCGTCATCGCCGGCGCCACTCGCGTCGAGCAGATCGAGGCCAACGTGAAAGCCGCCGACTGGATACTTGGCGCGGAGGACATGGCGGAGATCGACAAGATCACGAGGGGGTAAAGCTCTTGTGGTCATGGATTCCGGGTTCGGCACTTCGCGCCGACCCGGAATGACGGACTACACCACCAGCCCCGCCATCGGCTTCACCGCACCACTGTCGGGAAACACGGTCTTCGCCAGCACCTGCTCGCTCAAGCCGAGCTGATCGCGCAACACGCCCTTGATCACCGCGCGCAGATCGGTGGTCGGCGCAAGGTCGCGCGCCTGATAGAGGTTTGCCGTCTTCAGCCCCGGCCAATCCGCGATCACGCGTCCACCCTTCACGGCACCGCCGGCAAGCAACGCGATGGTGCCGGTGCCGTGATCGGTGCCGCTGGTGCCGTTGATATGCGCGGTGCGGCCGAATTCGGTCGCGACGATGACCACCGTGTCGCGCCAGCGCGGACCAAGCCCGTTCTGGAATTCCTCGAAAGCCCCGTCGAGTCCCGACAGCAAAAAAGCCAGCCGACCGACGGGCCCGCCTTCATTGGCATGGGTGTCCCAACCGTCAAAAGCCAGCGCGCCGATACGCGGACCATCGTCGGCGGCCATCAGCTTTGCCGCGCCTTTCGCTGCGAAGCGCATCGCGGCGACCGCATTACCGCCTTTCGGCTTCATTCCCTCGCCGCTTGCCGACTTCTCGAGCTTCAGCCCTTGCGCCAGCGCCTCGTGCAAGGCGCGATCGCGATGGTCATAGAGCTCGAGCAGCCGCATCGCGGTATCATCGGCCGCTTGCGGCAACACGGCGGGCGCCCAGCCGACCGTCGGCGCGGGACCGCGCAACACCAGCGGCGCAGTCGGGCCGACCGCGAGCGCGCTCGTCACCCGCTCGCCCTTCGGCAACGCTCCGAGCGCGCGATTGAGCCAGCCGGACTGCACGCGGCCGGGCCCCGCAAAACCGCTCTCCAGCACGTCCTGTCCGTCGAAATGCGAGCGGTCGCGATAGGGCGTCGCGACCGCGTGCACGACCGCGGCCTGCTTGTCCCGATACATGCGGGCGAAGACCGGCATCGATGGGTGCAGGGCGAAGAAGGAATCCAGTTCGATCGCCGGATGCGGGCCACCCCTCGTCAGGGCGATCGCGCCGTGAAGCGCCGCGTAGTCGGGATCGCCGACCGGCGCGACGGTGGCGAGGCCATCGAGCGCGCCGCGCAGGATGACCATGATCACGCGCGGATCGCGGCCACCGGCCGCGCGCGCGAATTTCGGCAGGTAGGCCCAGGCCGCGAAGGTGGCGCCACCGAGCAACATTTGACGGCGGGAAATGCCCGCTGTCGTCCGGCTTTCGCAGCAATCCATGATCTCCATGGTCACCTCCTCTGGAATTCCGGCGACATCAGCAGCAGCGCCAGCGCCTGCTCCCGCGTTTCCGCGCGCGCCACCGCTTGCCGAGTTTCATTCGATGCAGCATCCCCGACAGCAACCTCGAGCAATTCGCGCGGATCGATACTCGGCGCGATCCGCGACGAAATCCGCGCCGCGATATCGAGCCGCAGTTTCATGCCTTCAGGCGCGGCCCATGCCGCATTGGTGTCGGGGAAGCCGTTCGGGCCCGGCGGTGTCCACAGCGGCTCGCCCAGCATATTGAGACCGCCGAGATAAAGGCCGGGATCCTCCGGAATACGCGCCAGCAACCGCCCGGACGCAATCAGGTACTCGTAAGGCGAGCGCATCTTGGTCAGCGGCGCCTGCCATGCCTCGTTCGAATCGACGAGCGTCAGTGTCATCGCCTTGAGATCGCCGCCGGTCTTCGTGAACACGCTCTGCAAACGCGCCACCAGCGCAGGTGGCGGATCGTCCGCGACGAAATGACGTGCAAACTTGGTGGCGATGAATTTCGCCGTCGCGGGATGTCGCGCGATGTCGGCCAGCGCCGCTTCGCCCTGCCCGAGCCCGGTATTGTCATAGGTCTTGCCGAGCAACCGCTGGGGCCCCGGTTCATGCGCGTTGGCATTGAAGATGAACGTGCCGGGTTCGCCGAGCCGCCCGGCGCGGCCGACATAGGTCCAACCGGTAATCATCCGTGCAAACGAAGTGACGTCGTCCTGCGTATAGCCGCTGCCGACGCCAAGCGTGTGCAATTCCATGATCTCGCGCGCGAGGTTTTCATTCAGCCCGCGTTTCCGGTTGCGGCCCGCGCGTGAATCGGGGCCGACCGACTGCTGATTGTCGAGGAAGAACAGCATCGCGGGGTGCTGCTCGACCGCTTTCAGCATGTCCGGGAAATGGCCGAGCACGTGCGGACGGATCGCCTCGCGCTCGAATGATCCGGCCCACATCCGCGCGGGCTGGCCCTTGTTCGCAGAGATGCAGAAATGATTGGACCAGAATGTCACAAGGCGTTCGACGAACCCGCAATCGGCAATCGTCGCGCGCTGCAAACGCGCCAGCGCTTCGGCGCGATAGGTCTTTTGCACGACATTTACCGGCATCGCCGGCTTGGCCGCATCGGGTTTCATCGCCGACATCCCGGATGCATTCGCGACCTTCGGCGCCATCGGCTGTCCGTGCCCTTCGGACCTGTCGGCTCCCGGCTGCACCTCGGCCTTCGCCGCCTCCGCGGCCTTGGCAGCAATGCGCGCCTGTTTGACCTCGCCCTGATATTCGAACATGGCGCGGGCGAGCGCAGGCGTCGAGGTGAGGCCCGGCACGTCGAGCAACGCGGCATTGGGGCGGCTGAGTTCCGCCTTCACAAATCCGCGGGGATCGGAAGCGGCATTGCCGAAATCGCCGGCCGCGCCACCCCGCGCTCCGAACCCGAATCGATTGAGCGCAACAAGCGCACCTTGGGAATCGCGAGCCATTGGATTTTCGCCTGATCAATTTTGGAAGTATAAATCCCTGCCGGATGAACCCGGCATGAAAAGCAGCTTCACGTTGATGACAAATCAGACAGAAAGACCTGCTCGGACAGAAAGACCCGGAGCCCGCCGCCTTGTCTGTTCCGGTTGCGGAACGGAATTCGGCTGCGACCTCTCGGGGAACTGCTGGTGCGCGGAGGAGACCGCGCGCCTGCCGATGCCTGTCGCGGGTGGCGATTGTCTGTGTCGTGAGTGTCTGAGACAGGCAGCAGCGGCGGCGTCCGGCACCGCCGTATCACCATCATGAAGGCACAGTTCGAAGCCGTCCTGCTCGACATGGACGGCACGCTGCTCGATACCGAACAGGTCTATCTGGCCAGCCTGATCAAGGCGCTCGAGGCCTTCGGGTATCGCGACGCCACCGCGATCTGCCACGCCATGATCGGATTGCCGGGGCCCGAGTGCGAGGCGATGCTGCGCGATCACTACGGAACGGACTTTCCGCTCGCGGACATCAACAAGGCCTATGCCGCGCATCGCGACGACCTGCTGGCGCAGGGGCTTCCCCTCAAGCCGGGCGCCATGGATCTGCTCGATGCGCTACGAGATGCCGGATGTCCCATGGCGCTCGTGACCTCGTCGTCGCGTCGCACGGCGGATCGCTATCTCGAACTCGCAGGGATCCGCGACCGCTTCGACGCCGTCCTGACCCGCGACGATGTCGCGCGCGGAAAGCCGCATCCCGATCTCTATCTGCTGGCGGCGGAGCGGCTTCGCGTCTCGCCCCACGCCTGCGTCGCCGTCGAGGATTCGAGCCCCGGCGTCACCGCGGCCCATGCCGCCGGCGCCATAACGATCATGGTACCCGACATCCTGCAGCCGACCGACAATATTCGCGCAAAATGCGCCGCCGTCCTGCCGGACTTGCACGCAGTACTGGCATTCATGCACACGCGCATTGGTTTCAGTGAAACCGCACGGACCACGTCCACCGCATAAACTTCAGTGAGAGACTGCGCACGCGAAAGTGTGAGGCACAGTTCCGTGCCTGAATGGCAGCCTAACGAACCGGCACCGGTGCAATTGATCCGGTTGGACCTGAATCGCCGCCTCTCGGCTCCCGATCTCCGGACTGCACTGGCGCGCGCCTTGCAGGCGCGGTCGTGATGCGGCTCGGATCGCGAAGCGGCTGCCGCGCAAATCGCGTGGAAGGAGCCAACGATGCGCTATAAGGGCGTCTCTCCTTTTCGGTTACGCCAACCCAAAGCGCCTCGCTCATCGCGGTCTCGGCGGCCTTCGTCATGGCATCGCTACAGTCATTGATGAGCAGGTTCTTGCAGGAACGCCAGATCAATCGCGAAACCAATACAAAATGTGGCGCGTAAGCTTCGACGCTATACGCAATCGGATTCATATGGCGGACAAACTCGCGCCACTCCGGTAGGTAACCATTGCCATCGTTCAGAATAAAGAAGGCGTAATCGCGCGTTCTGCAATCAAACGAAAAGCTCGGTACGGGCGTTCCGTCCGCGGCGATAGCCGGCTCGGACGGCGGCCATGGGCATGGAGCGCCGCTATTGCCCCGCTTCGTTAGCGTATCGACGATCACCCACATATTGATTTCGAGAGAGTCACGATAGAGCGGCAGCAGCGTCAGCACCGGACCGGCACTTGAAAAGCTAAGGTTGAGCAGATCGTCGACAACATTGGTGGCCTGGTTCACCGCCTTGTTGGCATAGATCGCAGCTTTCGCGCTCGCCGAGAGGACAGGCACCTCGCCCATGAGTTTGTCGCGAATTTCCGTGAGATACACACTACTTTGTGGGTTGAATAGCGAGCTGAGCGCCAACCGGTACAAAGCGTAATCAAGCCGCGCCATCTTTTCATCGAAAAACTGGCAGACAGCCGGCGCCTCGAACTCGACAGCGTCGAAGGTACCAACTTTCTCGGCTGCGGCTTTTGCGACCCATGCTGTCGCCGCGGCGCCTGGCTGTCGCGCATTGCCATACAAGCAGTCATACGCTTCGTAGGCGGTGGAAAGCGCGGACTTTAGATTTCCTTCGATCGCCGCCGCGTCAGCCTGATTATGCGCACCTTGCCGGGCCGCAGCCACCAACACGCCGATCAGCAGGTAGGATCGGAACAGGCGGTGACTCTTGGTTCGCGCGACAAATAGGACGTTGTCCTGAATGACCGCCACGGTCCCGCCACGCGTGTTCAACTCCGCGCATCCCGCCAGCATCGCGATCGCGACCGCAGCCGCGACGACGCACGTCGCAAATTTTGAAAACATGACGACCCCATAAAAAATAAAAAATCAGCAATGCTTGAACCGGCCAGATTCTCCGGGGCCGCACGAGTTGCAATTTGCGGGGGTCGCAACTCTTATCCACAGCATTCCGAATGGCGTGGCGGTCGCGAACTACCGCCCATCCCGAACCAGAATGCGTCAGCAGCACCCTGACGCGGGGGCGAGTTCGCCCTTTCATGCGCCGCGGACTCGCCCCATATTCCGGCCATGGCAAAGACCCCCGGCTCCCCGAAAAAATCAGGCAAAACACCGAAGTCGAAGGCGCACCGTCCCGAGGTGCAGCCGATCGGGCCGGCATTGGCCGATCTGCTCAATCCCGCCATCAATCGCGGCGATGCGGGGCTGGGGTCCGGCACCGGATTGCAGCCGCCACCGGATAACTCCTGGGACCGCCGCTCCGGCGGCGAGGCGGCTGCGCATCGTGCGCGCGCTTCGACGCGCGGCAAAAGCGATGCAACGGCGAAGCGGGACGCTGCAGCGGAGAGCGTCACGATCTCCCCTCCCCAACCCTCCCCCACAACGGGGGAAGGAGTCGGCGGCTTCGACGAAGCACCGCAATCGGAGTTCGCCACACCGAACTACGGCACGGCCGCGACCATCCCGACGCTCGATCCCGAACTGGCGCGACAACTGGGCCTGCCGACCGCGGAGGATGACGAAGAGGCGCTGGCGCGGCCGCCGCGCAGCAAGATGGAAGGCCTCGGCGTCAAGGCAACGGCGGATTCGCTGGAAGCCCTGTTGCGCGACGGCCGTCCCGAATTCAAGAAGGACGACGGTTCGCTGAAGGTGTGGACCCCACACCGCCCACCGCGCCCGGAGAAGACCGAAGGCGGCGTTCGCTTCGAGATCAAATCGGAGTATCAGCCGAAGGGCGACCAGCCCACCGCGATCAAGGAATTGGTCGAAGGCATTCAGCGCAGCGACCGCACCCAGGTGCTGCTCGGCGTCACCGGATCGGGCAAGACCTACACCATGGCGAAGGTGATCGAGGCGACGCAGCGCCCGGCGCTGATCCTCGCGCCAAACAAGACGCTGGCGGCGCAGCTCTACGGCGAGTTTAAGAATTTCTTTCCCGACAACGCCGTCGAGTATTTCGTCAGCTATTACGACTACTACCAGCCGGAAGCCTACGTTCCGCGCACCGACACCTACATCGAGAAGGATTCCTCGATCAACGAGCAGATCGATCGCATGCGCCACTCGGCAACGCGCGCACTGCTGGAGCGCGACGACGTCATCATCGTCGCATCGGTATCGTGCATCTACGGTATCGGCTCGGTCGAGACCTACACCGCGATGACCTTCGCGCTGAAGCGCGGCGAGCGCATCGACCAGCGCCAGCTCATCGCCGATCTCGTGGCACTGCAATACAAGCGCACCTCCGCTGACTTCACCCGCGGCACCTTCCGCGTGCGCGGCGATGTCATCGACATCTTCCCGGCGCACTACGAAGACCGGGCCTGGCGCGTCAACCTGTTCGGCGACGAGGTCGAGAGCATCGAGGAGTTCGATCCGCTCACCGGCCACAAGCAGGACGAGCTGGAATTCATCAAGGTCTATTCCAACTCGCACTACGTGACGCCGCGGCCGACGCTGGTGCAGGCGATCAAGAACATCAAGATCGAGCTGAAGCAGCGGCTCGACCAGTTGCACGATCAGGGCCGCCTGCTGGAAGCGCAGCGGCTGGAGCAGCGTACCACCTTCGACCTCGAAATGCTGGAGGCGACCGGAAGCTGCGCCGGCATCGAGAACTACTCGCGCTACCTGACCGGCCGCCTGCCCGGCGAGCCACCGCCGACGCTGTTCGAATACGTGCCCGACAACGCACTGGTATTCGCCGACGAGAGCCACGTCACCGTACCGCAGATCGGCGGCATGTTCCGCGGCGACTTCCGCCGCAAGGCGACGCTCGCCGAATACGGCTTCCGCCTGCCCTCCTGCATGGACAACCGCCCGCTGCGCTTCGAGGAATGGGACATGATGCGGCCGCAGACGGTCGGCGTCTCGGCGACGCCCGGCGCGTGGGAGCTCAACGAAAGCGGCGGTGTGTTCGTCGAGCAGGTGATCCGCCCGACCGGCCTGATCGATCCGCCGGTCGATATCCGCCCCGCGCGCACGCAAGTGGACGATCTCGTCGGCGAGGTGCGTGCCACCGCCGCGAAAGGCTATCGCTCGCTGGTCACGGTGCTGACCAAGCGCATGGCGGAAGACCTCACCGAATATCTGCACGAGCAGGGTATTCGTGTCAGGTACATGCATAGCGACATCGACACCATCGAACGCATCGAGATCATCCGTGATCTCAGGCTCGGCGCATTCGACGCGCTGGTCGGCATCAACCTGTTGCGCGAGGGCCTCGACATTCCCGAATGCGCGCTGGTCGCCATTCTCGATGCCGACAAGGAAGGTTTTCTGCGCAGCGAGACTTCGCTGATCCAGACCATCGGCCGCGCCGCGCGCAACGTCGACGGCAAGGTGATCCTCTATGCCGACCAGATCACCGGCTCGATGGAGCGCGCCATGGCCGAGACCACGCGCCGCCGCGAGAAGCAGGTGGAATACAACACTGCGAACGGCATCACGCCGGAGAGCGTGAAGAAATCCATCGGCGACATCCTCAACTCGGTCTACGAGCGCGACCATGTGCTGGTGGAGATCGGCGACGGCGGCATGGCCGACGATGCCGTCGCCATCGGCCACAACTTCGAGGCGGTGCTGGCCGATCTCGAAACGCGCATGCGCGAGGCCGCCGCCGACCTGAACTTCGAGGAAGCCGCGCGGCTGCGCGACGAGGTGAAGCGGCTGCGCGCCACGGCGTTGGCCGTGGTGGACGATCCGACCATCAAGCAGCGCGGCGTGGCGGCCAAGGCCGGCTCTTACGCCGGCGCAAAGAAATACGGCGACGCGGCGAACCTGCCGGCGCGCCTCGACAAGGCGGCGCAAGGCAAGCCCTCGGGCAAGTTCGGCAAGCGCGGCGGCTCATCCTCTTCAAAAGTTCACAAGCCCACGCTCGACGAAATGGGCATCGCCTCGTGGCACGAAGTCAAGCCGACGGACGGCCGCGCCAAACCGCGCAAGCCGACACTGGACGAGATGGGCCCGGGCACCGAAAGCAAGATCTACAAACCGAAATCCATGCGCGAGGGTGGGCAGGAATTCGGCGGCATCGTCAGGCGCGATGACAACGCCCCGCGCCCGCGCTCCAGTGGCGGCGCACCGGGGCATCGCGGCGGATGGAAGAAGCGATAACGCGCCTTCGGTTTCGGCATGGCGATGAGCCGATGCGATCCCCATATATGACCCTCGAATGCCTCCCCTAGAGCCGTCGAACGACGCCGCCTGCCGAAAGTCCCCATGATCCCCCTGTCCATTCTCGACCTCGTCCGCGTCACGCAAGACACCGACGCGCGTGGCGCCCTCGACAACGCCCGCGATCTCGCAGCCCACGCGGAAGGATGGGGCTATCGCCGCATCTGGGTGGCCGAGCATCACAACATGATCGGCATTGCGAGCGCGGCAACCTCGGTCGTGATCGGCCATATCGCCGCCGGAACAAAGACCATCCGTGTCGGCGCGGGCGGCATCATGCTGCCAAACCACGCGCCCTACGTGATCGCCGAGCAGTTCGGCACGCTGGCGCGGCTGTTTCCGGACCGGATCGATCTCGGACTCGGGCGCGCACCGGGCACCGACCAACTCACGCTGCGCGCGCTGCGGCGCTCACCGGATGCCGCCGACAATTTTCCGCAGGACGTGCTGGAGGTGCAGGCCTTCCTCGCGCCTGCCGGCCCGACCCAGCGCATCCGGGCCGTGCCCGCCGCAGGCACCAACGTGCCCTTGTGGATTCTCGGCTCGAGTCATTTCGGTGCGATGGTCGCTGCCGAACTGGGGCTGCCTTACGCATTCGCATCGCACTTCGCGCCCGACGAACTGCTCCCGGCGCTGCAGATCTACCGCGCCCGCTTCAAGCCGTCCGAGCAGCTCGACAAGCCCCATGCCATGGTGGGCGTCAACATCATCGCAGCCGGAAGCGACGAAGAGGCCCGGCGACTCGCCACCACCCAGCAGATGTCGTTCACCAACATGTTCCGCAACGCGCGCGGCCTGAGCCAGCCGCCGATCGACGATATCGAGACCTACTGGTCGCCCTCGGAGAAAATGCAGGCCATGCGCATGTTGGCCCGCTCCATCGTCGGCTCGCAGGACACTGTCCGCGCCGGGATCGCAGCGCTGGTAAAGGAAACCGGCGCCGATGAGCTGATCGTCGTCTCGGATATCTACGACCACCCGACTCGGCTGAAGTCGTTCGAGATGATCGCCGAGGCGGCGCGTTAGACGGGCGCCGCAACCATCGCTCTCCCTCACCCCTGCGCCATCACCATCAGCGACAACATCGACACCATCAGCATCGAGGTCAGCACTCGCTGCTGGCAACGCGGCTCGGCAAGCCAGCATGCGATCTTGTCGTGCAGGCCGAGCGAGGCATCGAAGAACGCCGGCTCGTAACTGCCGACGAACAATCTCGGATAGCGCGGACCGAGCCAGCCGGCCAGCAACCCCGTCAACAATGAGGTTATGACGACGAACGACACGGGCCCCTGACTGTCGGTGACAATCGCGGAAGAGTGAAAGAGTTTAAGCAACAGCGCCGCGCCGACAAAGGTCGGCAAGCCGAACAGTATGGCGACGAGCAGCGCGCCAAGTAAAAAGGTCGCGGTCTTTCCGGCGGCCGGCGTCATCATGGCGAGGCTTCCTCGATCAATTCGATGGAAGCCCAACCTCGCACGGCATCGTCGCGCGCTCCGTGATCCCGCGCACAGAACGGCATTCGGCCATCACGCCGGCAGATTTGCGGGCATCAGGTGGTCACGCGAACTCGTCGCTGACCGCGCGCACCTCACCCGACGCGCGTGCTGAAAGCCGTCTCCGCGGGCGCGCCGTCAAATCTTGCCGTGATCGCCAGGCGCGTTTGCCGTTCCGTGGCGCTCCTGCATCTTGCGCTCACGCTCCTGCTCCTTGGCGTGATGACGACCATAGGCGCAGCCGGCGATAGCGCCGAGCACACCATGGTGTCCGGCATAGTGACCGGCCACACCGCCGACAACGGCGCCTTTCAGGCAGCCCTTGGCATCGGCAGTGGAGGCGGTGGCGAGCACGAGACCGGCAACGGCAAACAGGGTGACGATGGTTTTCATGGGTGGTCCTGCGGTTGGCGCAACGCGGATACCGTGCGCGGGTGAATGAATAAGCAGCTTCGAGCGATTGCGTTCCGCCTGTCAGCTGCGCCGCTCGCAAATAGGCAAAGGTTGATGTTTTTCAAGGCGAGCCTTCAGTCGGGCCTCCGATGGCAGCGGGGACAACACGTTGCCCCTGCTCCCGCCACCTGCTAGGTCGATCCATTGCATTTTCCGACACAAGGATTCCCCATGGCGGACGCCGATCTCGACGTCATCATCCGGCAGCTTGCAAAGCAGCAGCACAAGAGCCTGACCGGCGCGGTCAAGGCACGGCGCGACCGCTATCTCGGGCTCGCGGGCAAGGCAAAGGATGCCGCCGGCAAGCAGCGTTTCCGCCAGTTGGCGAAAATCGCACTCGAGGAAGGCACCGCCGCCGCGAAGCGCTTGCAGATGTCGGCAGACAACGCCGCCGACAGCTATGCGCGCGCGATGCGGCGCGCCGCCGAAACGCTGGCGGCGCAACAGGCTGCAACGCCGAAGAAGGCCGCCGGCAAAACGTCTGCCGGCAAGACAGCCGCGAAATCGAAGAAATCCAGGAAACGCTGATCCGCTCAGGGCTCGCGCGCCGTCAACTGCGCCGCCGCCGCCGCGGCCTGCTTCTCGTCCGCCAGCAGCAGAAATTCGCCACGCGCCAGCGTTGCGCCGCTCGTTGTCGTCACCGCATGTTTCGGACAAATGCCGAAGCAGCCGGTCATGACCACGCGTGGCCGCTTCTCGCCGCGCGTCTTGTTCAGCGCTTTCAATTCCGCCTTCAGCGTGCGCTTGATGGCGCGGCCGTTGTCCGCCCGTTTCAGGCACTTCCTGCAGATCAACACCGGTGACGGACGATGCGGCCGCACGGTTGCAGGCAAGACTCGATTCACCATGGGCCGCGATATGGGCATCACGTTCGGCGGATGTAACGGCATCGCGACACGTTTTGTTATCCGTCGCGAGCGTCGGCATTTTTTGCCGCTTGATCCCGGCGCAATTCCATTCACAATGGAACCGGAAAACGCAGTCGGGCCCAACACCGGCGGAGGAAACATGGTCGAGACCGTCAATCGACAGTGCGTGCTCGATTTCCTGAAAGCCTTCTATTCCGGTGACGTCGAAGGCACGCTGGCCTGCTGTGACGACGACTTCGACACAATCACCTACGCGCCGGTCGAGCTCTTCCCTCACCTCGGCCACAAGCACGGCAAGCCCTGGATCCCGGACGCGATCGAGACGCAGAAAAAGCGCTACTCCAGCCGCAACTACGCGCTCGACTTCATCGCGGTCGACGGCGCGCGCGTCGCAACCATGACACGCGTGGCGTTGACGAAGCGCAACGACGAGCGTGTCGTGCAATTCGAGAATGCGGAATTCTTCACGCTGACCAACGGCCGTATCCGCGAGCACCGCTCGTTCTTCGATTCATTCGATCTGGTGCAACAGGTGCTCGGTCACGACCTGACCGAAAGCTTTGCCGCGACCGTGCGCGGCGCGATGTTGCGCTGATCCGCTTTGATCCGTGCATCCGGTTCGAGCGAACGCGTGGACATGGCGAAGGCGCGCTTCCAGCATTGAACCAATTTCTGTTGGACCGAGACCAATCGACGGCCGTTGACAACAGGCCGCCTCGCGCGTGTCCGGGATCACACCAACACCATGAAGATCGCGTTGCTTTCGCTCTTGGGGCTGATCCTTGGCGCGCTCGGCGGCGCGGCGCTCGGCATCGGCGCCGGGGTGGCCTGGGTCGAAATGTTCAACACCACGAATTTCGAGGGCTACAGCGGCATGCTGGTGTTCTTCACCTTCATGCCGCTCGGGGCCCTGATCGGGGCCGCGGCCGGCGCCATCGTGTTCGGCGTCATGGCGGCGCGCGACAATCGGATCACCCTTGAACGCGAACCGCCACGGCCCGGCGATCGTTAATGGCCGGTAAAGTTTTCAGACACCGCAATCCGCGCCAGAAGCAAAAATCGAGGGTTTTCAAAGGCCGGGGCGCGCGCCCCGCAACGGTCGTGGATTTCGCATTTGTGCAATGCACAAAATATTGCTTGCAATTGAGGCAAGTTGCCCTATTTGAGGCTTAAAGCATTTGGAATGGGGCAAATCAGTCTGGCATCGCGCGGCGGTGCCCGTTGTCTGTTTGCCGATCGCAAAATCAAATTCAGGAAACGAACGCAATGACAGAGCATAGCCTCTGGCGTTTCTCGCGCGCGTTGCATCGCGCCATCAATGAGCGCCAGTTCGATGAACTCGAGGCCCTGATCGACGATGATGTCCAGTGGGCGATCTACGGGCCGATCGACATGTTTCCCTTCTTTGGCGCACGCCACGGCAGGGCCGCCGTTCTCGAGGTCTGCCGCCGGATCGCCGACAACGTCCGGGTGCACCGGTCCGAACGCGAGTCGATCATGCTGGGCGTGGATTCCGCGGCATCGATGATGCGCTACTCGCTGACGGCGCTCGACTCCAACAAGCCAATCAGCCTGCGGCTCGCCCAGTTTGCCCAGTTCAAGGGAGGACGGCTGGTCAGCCTGCGCGTGATCGTGGACACCTTCGATCTGGTCGAGCAGACGCTCGGGCGCCCGATTCATCTGCCCAAAATCGCGTGATCGCGGATCGCAGCCGCTTGTGCGCGGCTCGTTCGCCATAATTTTGCACGAGAGCAACGGCAGATTATCGCTTGGAATGACGGCTGGCAGGGCTATGACTTCGAAAATCGTGCGACATTCGGGCGTGCTGCTGCTGGCGGCTGCCGCAAGCTTTGCGCTGACCAGCGCCTCGTGGGCGCAATGGGCGGGCGTTGTCGATGCGCCCAGTCCTCCGGTTGAGTCTACCGCGTCCAGTGACGGCCCGAACGGGGACGCTGCAGATTCCCTGACCGACTGGAGCCAACTCAACACCGATGGCTTCGCCCTTTCCAAGGACGCATTTCCACAACAGCACAGCAAGGCGCAATCTGCGCCGAGCGCCGGCCTCGCCTGGTCGTCGCACGACAACACGGACGGCTCCGCGGCTCTGACCGTCAAGCAATCGGTGTCGCCGCTTTGGGACACGCGGATCGGCGCCGACATGACCGTCGTGCGTCAGTCCTCGCCATTGACTGCATCGGATCTCGTGACCGACAAACTCGGGATCGACGGACATCCGTCGCAATCGTCAGGCACGGCGTGGGCTGCGGCCACCGCGCCCGGCCTCGGCTCGATTTGGGACAAGACCGCGATCGAGGCACGGATCGATCCGGCCCAGGACCAGACCAAATTCGGTACGTCGCTGAGCAAATCATTGCCGTTCGACGGTGGACAGTACGCGCTCACGCTCCAGAGCGGATACAACGTCATCGAGCAAAGCCCGCTGCCGATCCCCGGCATCGCCGGACATTTCGGACGCAGCTACGGAACCGACCAGTCCGCCAGACTGAACATCGCCGACACCGGCACCAGCCTGATCGCAGGACAATCGCTGTCGTCGTCGGACGACAAATGGCTTCGCACGATCGGGGCCGAACAAAAACTGTTCGACGGTGTCAGCATTGCAGGCTCGATCAGCGAGACGGCGCTTGGCCCGCTCAACACCAGCCTGACCGCGGCGTTCAAGCGCACGTGGTAAACGCGCAGCGCGCAACTCAACGTGTAACACCCTAGCGGGGCACGTGATTTCCGGTAAAGGCCGGATCCTTGCCGCAGATTGGCCCCGATGTCGTCAAAATCGGCAGCACTGATGGCGACGATAGAAATTCGTCGTGCGGGGGACGTCCGCGCTCGCTCAAACGCGAAACAAGGAACAGCCGATGAACGCCATTCCATCCGAGAAAACTGAATCAACTTCGACCGAGACCGATTCGAATCTTGCTGCCGTTTCGGAAGTCGAAGCAGGGATCCGCGATTTCGTGCGCAACGATATCGCCTACCTCCGCCGGCCGGTGCCGGGCGCCATGAACACCGAAGCCAATGCGAAAGAAGCCAGCGCGAAACTCGAGCCGACCACGGAAGCGACGGTGACCAACGTCAACTCGCTGATCCAGCGCGTGGCCGGAACTTCGCTCGGCGAGATCGAGAAGCTGGTCACCGAACTTGAAAGCCTGCGCGACCTGCTGCATGAGGAAGGACAGCGCGTGCAGCGCGAGATCTCGGGCTACGCCCAGTTGAGCCAGGCCGCAATGAAGTCGACGCGGATGATCGCGGACAACGTTTCGCAGTGGAAGCGTACGGCTGAAAACCTGCGTAACGGCTAGCTTTCTGACACTGTCTGCCCAGGCCGCCGCCTCCCGCAAGGGAGCGCGGCGGTTCGCATTTGGAAGGGCGTTGTGAACCTTCTCGGCACGGGACGCGACCAAGACCGGATACCGCATTGTGGCGGTTGGCCTTTCCGTGGACAGAACGTTCGTGAAAACAATCCGGCCGGACAACACCGACCCCATCCCGCTACGTGCCTCACCGCCGCGGATCAGCACCATCCTGATCAGGTTCGTAGCGCTATTGGCGATCGTGGTCGTCGCGCTCGCCCTGGCCTGGAGCCGCTAAGAATCGCGATCGGCGCTCTGTTCGAGTCAGCGAATCGCGATCTGGGCCGCCGGGGCATTTTCCAGCGAATAGACGCCGTCGGCATAGCCCTTGACCACCATGCAGGTCGCCAACGTCACGGCCAGCGTCACCGTCGCGAAGAAAAAGCCGACGACCTTCAGTCCGGTACGATCTGCCATTATGCTCCCCATGCCCTCTTTTTGCCGCAGGTCGAAAAGACGACCTGAAGGTTCATAATTCCTTAACGGGATGCGGGTTCCTTGATTGAAATTTGACCGGAATGGCTAACCAATTCCTGCCGAGCAGCTAACGCCGAAGTCAGCCCGCCGGATGACGACGCGGCACAAATGCTGACGCGACGAAGGAAAACACCAACTCGCCGCGCTGATTGGTGCCGGTGGCCCGCGCCTGCACGATGCCCCATTCGGGGCGCGAGCCGGAAGCACTTAGCGTTTCGACCTCGCTGGCATAGCTGATGGTGTCGCCGGCCAATACCGGCTTCAACCAGCGCAGATCGCGGAAGCCCGGCGACGGTCCCCACACGGCGGGCTTTTCACCGCGTGCGATCGCGGCGGCAGCCTGGCGCTGGCCGTCCGCGACGAGAAGCTTCATGCAGACAGACCCGACATGCCAGCCGGACGCGGCGAGCCCGCCAAACAGCGACTTGCGGCCTTCCTCCTCGCTGAGGTGAAAGCGCTGCGGATCGAATTGCGCGGCGTATCGCTTGATGTCCTCGGCCGTGAACGTGAACGAGCCGAGTTCGCGGCGCTGTCCGATCTGCATGTCCTCGAAATAGCGCATGGGTTAGCTCCGCGCGTCCACCGCCGCGCGGCGCTCGACGATGATCGGCGAGGTGGCTTCCAGCAGCACCTTTCCCGCAGCGTTGCGCATGCGCATCGCGAACGTCACGATCCCTGTGGTCGGTCGACTGCGCGATACGCGGGCCGCAGTGACCTCCACATCCAGCGTGAGATCATCGCCCGGCCGCAGCGGCGAGAGCCATTTCAATTCATCCACACCGGGCGAGCCGAGCGACGCCGTCCGTCCGATATAGCCATCGAACAGCATGCGCATCATCAGCGAAGCGAGGTGCCAGCCGGAGCCGGACAGCCCGCGCAGCATGGTATGCTTGGCCGCCTCCTCGTCGAGATGCATGGGCTGCGGATCGAACTCGGATGCAAACGCGATAATCTCCTCGCGCGTGACATGGCGTGGCCCGAAAGTGCCGAAATGGCCGACCGGGAAATCTTCGAATGTCAGGGTCATGCTGGGAATAGTTGGAGGAATGGCCCGATTGTGGCCGTTATTTGCGGCAATCTCAACCCGCGCGCCTGCATGACGCGGCTGCGATCCTGCCCGGAACGGCCAAATGGGGTTTTGGCCGCACCCGGCACAGCCATCCATGCATCATGACAGCGGCGCGATTCGTCAGGGGAGCGACAGATGTTCGAATTACGCGATCTGTTTCAGTGGGATCGATTCATCACGCCCACGATCATCAAGACATTCTACTGGCTGGTCATCGTCCTGATCGCACTATCGGGATTGTCCGGCGTTTTCTCGGGGCTGGCGCTAATGGCGGTCAGCCCGTTCGCCGGCTTCATCACCATTCTTCTCAGTCTTGCCGGCGTGCTGGTCGGCATCGTGTTCTCACGCATCGCCGCTGAATTCATCCTGATTGTATTCCGGATCAACGAGCATCTCGGTGCGATCCGCGATCAGGGACCGATGGGGCAGACGGGACAGACGCAGTAAGCGCCGCAACGGGGCGTCATTCCAGACGGATTGCGATGCAAGCCGATCACAGATGTGCAATTGCACATCTGTGATCCTGCCACATGCCAAGAATAAAATTGCCGCCTGTTATGTATTGAACCTGAAGTGCATGACGTCGCCGTCGGCAACGACATACTCCTTGCCTTCCAGCCGCAACTTGCCGGCATCGCGTGCGCCGGCTTCACCGCCAAGCGCCACGTAATCATTGTAGGCAATAGTCTCGGCGCGGATAAAACCCTTTTCGAAGTCGGTGTGAATGACGCCCGCTGCGCCCGGCGCCTTGGTGCCTTTGGTGATGGTCCAGGCGCGTGCTTCCTTGGGGCCAACCGTGAAATAGGTGATGAGATGGAGCAGGTCGTAGCCGGCGCGGATCAGCCGATCGAGACCGGCCTCTTCCAGCCCCAACGTCTCGAGGAAATCGGCGCGCTCCTCGCGTGACAGCGTCGCGATCTCGGATTCGATCTTCGCCGAAATCACCACGGCGACAGCACCCTCCTTCTTCGCATGCTCGAACACCGCCTGCGAGAAGCTGTTGCCGGTGGCAGCCGATCCCTCCTCGACGTTGCAGACGTAAAGCACGGGCTTCGAGGTCAGAAGGCCGAGCATGCGGAAGTTGCGCTCCTCTTCAGGCTTGCGCTCCATGCCGCGCGTCGGTTGGCCGTCGCGCAACAGTTTGAGCGCGCGCTCAACCAGATCGAGTTGCTCCTTGGCTTCCTTGTCGTTGCCCTTGGCCTTCTTCGACAGGTTGTCGACGCGTTTCTCGAGGCTATCGAGATCGGCCAGCATCAACTCGGTCTCGATGGTCTCGATATCCGCGAGCGGCGCGATCTTGCCTTCGACGTGAGTGATGTCGGAATCCTCGAAGCAACGCACCACGTGGGCGACCGCATCGACCTCGCGGATGTTGGCGAGAAACTGGTTGCCGAGGCCTTCGCCCTTGGATGCGCCGCGCACCAGACCCGCGATGTCCACGAAGGTCAGCTGCGTCGGAATGATCTGCGCCGATTTGGCGATCGCCGTGAGCTTGTCGAGGCGCGGATCGGGCACTGCCACCGCGCCGACATTGGGCTCGATGGTGCAGAACGGATAGTTCGCCGCCTGCGCGGCCGCCGTTTCCGTCAGCGCATTGAACAGGGTCGACTTGCCGACATTGGGCAACCCGACGATACCGCATTTGAATCCCATTGCGCCCTCAGAGTCTTCTGGCCGTCATCGCGAGCGAAGCAAAGCAATCCAGCAACCGATATCCAGACTGGATTGCTTCGGTGCTTCACACCTCGCAACGGCACCTCATCCTTTATTTGGTGCCTTCGGCACCATTGTCCTTCTCGGTGAACCCCTTTGCCTGCATGGCCAGGTGCACCTTGTTCTGGAACGTCGAATCCTTGCCCGTCACCAGTAGCGCTGCGTTGTCGGCGACGACGTCGGTCAACGCCTCGACCCACGGCCGCTCGCTCTTGGCGAAATCGTTCAGCACGTGGATGTGCACGAGATCCTTGACGCCGGGATGCCCGACGCCGAGGCGGACGCGGCGATATTCGTTGCCGATATGCGCCGAGATGGAGCGCAGGCCGTTGTGGCCGGCGATGCCACCGCCGACCTTGACGCGAACCTTGGCCGGCGGAAGCTCGATCTCGTCGTGAAACACCACGACATCGCTTTCGCCCAGCTTGAAGAAATTCGCGGCCTCCTGCACGGCGTTGCCGGATTCGTTCATGTAGGTCGCGGGCTTCAGCAGCACGACGCGTTCGCGATCGAGCGTGCCTTCGGAGGTCTCGCCCTGAAAGCGGCGGCGCCACGGTGCAAAACCGTGACGCCGCGCAATCTCGTCCACGACCATGAACCCGATGTTATGCCGGTTGCCCTGGTACTTCGTGCCGGGATTGCCCAGTCCGACGAACAGGCGCATGGCGCGGGTTGTCGCTTACTTCTTCTTGTCGCCGCCCACGGGCGCCTTCGCGCCAGCCGCGGGTGCTGCGGCGGCAGCAGGAGCCGCGGCACCAGCCGCAGGTGCAGCGCCGGCAGCGGGCGCGGCGCCGGCAGCAGGAGCTCCGGCGGCGGCAGCCGCAGCGGCCTTCTGCTCTTCGGCGTAGCCCGACGGCGGCACGATGGTCACCAGCGTGACGTCCTCGCGCGCCAGCGATTTCACGCCGGCCGGCAGCTTGACGTCGGACAGATGCAGCGAGTGGCTGATTTCGAGCCCGCCGACATCGGCCTCGATGAACTGCGGAATGTTGTCGACCGCACACTCGAGGTCGATCGAGTGAGTGACGATGTTGACGGTGCCGCCGCGCTTCACGCCCGGCGAGACTTCCGCCTTCAGGATGTGCAGGGGCACGCTGACACGAATGGTGGCGCCTTCGCCGAGCCGCAGGAAATCGACGTGGATCGGAAAATCCTTGACCGGATCGAGGTGGAAGTCGCGCGGAATCACGCGGTGCTTCTTGCCGTCGAGGTCGATGTCGAAAATCGTGGTCAGGAACCGGCCGGCCTGAATGCGCTGGCGCAGTTCGGCATCTTCGACCGAGATCGTCGTCGGGGGCTGGTTGTTGCCATAGATCACTCCCGGCACTCGGCCGGCGCGACGCTCTGCCCGGGCGGCCCCCTTGCCGCTCTTCGAACGTGCGGTCGCCTTCAATTCCTTGACGGTCGCCATTGATTTAGTCCTTGTTTTTCAAAAAGTTAAAGGCCGCGATCGCGGCCCGTTTCACGTCACCGGCAAGCCTCCAGGGGTGCGGGGGCCGCAGACGTGGCGGCGTTCTAGCCGCAAATGCCGGAAATAACAAGGAAACCGCCGGATTTTTTGCTCCGTTTCCCAGCCCTCCTCTGGTGCCGAAAAGACGATCCAGCCGGGTCAATGCAGGGCCTGTCAGCCCGCTACCCACGTCCCTTGGCTTTGACTTTCTGTGGGTGGATCGTTTTGCCCTCCGCCAGCATAGCGACGTAGGCCGCAATCCGCGCGGCGCGGGTTTCCGGCTTTTTGGCGGTCTGGACCCGGTAAAGGATGGCATACCGGTTGGCACCGTCGAGCGTCTCGAAAAAACGGGCGGCCTTCTTGCTCTTCGCCAAAGCGGCGCGAAGGTCGTCGGGCACTTGGGCGGTACTTTGACCCGAGTACGCGCTGTCCCAGCGTCCATCCTTCCTGGCGCGTTCGATTTCGCTCAACCCCGCCGGACGCATAAGATTCTGCGCGATCAGTTCGAGCGCACGGCTTCTATTTTTCTCGGACCATTTGCTGGTGGATTGACGAGGCGTGAACCGGATCAGCCAGAAGTCGTCGTCGAAGCTATCCAACTGGCCGTCGATCCAGCCATGACAGAGCGCGGCATCGATCGCCTCTGCTTTTGAAACGCTCGCTATCCCCGACGATTTCTTTGCCAGCTTCAGCCACAGACCTTTTGCCCCGGCGGGCTGGGACGCGAGCCACTTGTCCCACGCCGATTGCGACCTGAAAGCAAGGACCGGAAGTCCGCCTTTGATCTTCGCCATCGGCGGGAAAACAGCTAGTTCGGTGAGCCAAGTTTCGCTTCGAGCGCCGCGATGCGCGCCTTCAGCGCCTCGTTCTCCTCGCGCGCGAGCCGCGCCATGTCCTTCACGGCCTCGAATTCCTCGCGCTTGACGATATCGAGATCGCGCAGGATTTTCTCGGCCTGATTGCGAACCACTGCATCGACCTCGCGCTTGACGCCCTGCGCCGCACCGGCCGCATCGTTCATCAGGCGCCCGATCTCGTCGAAAAACCGGTTGTTGGTCTGGGTCATCTTCGTGTCTCCGCGCGGTGCTACGCCTGCATCTGGCCAGATCAGAGAATGGCGATCCTGCCGCGGCACTTCAAGCCCGGCCCGCTGCAGCGTAGCCTTGTCAGTGCCGGATTTCCTTGTAATCGTGACCTTCCCGCGAAGCAAAAACAGAACCGGACAGAAACGCCGATGATCGACCAGCAAATCGAAATTCCCACCAAGGACGGTCACACCACGACGTTCATCAGTCATCCCGAGCGCGGCGGACCGTTTCCGGTGATCCTGTTCTACATGGATGCGCCCGCGATCCGCGAGGAACTGCGCGACATGGCACGGCGGTTCGCGACCTCGGGCTACTACGTGATGCTGCCGAACCTCTATTACCGCTCCGGCGTCATGGAGCTGGGTCCGCTGCCGGCCGATCCGGAATCGCCCGAGCGCAAGCGCATGTTCGAGCTGATGGCCTCGATCAACATTCCCCTGGTCATGGAAGATACCAAGGCACTGCTCGCCCATGCCGACAAGGACAAGGCCGCGAACACCAAAATTGTCGGCACGGTTGGCTACTGCATGAGCGGGCGTTACTCGGTCAACGCCGCCACGCATTTTCCGGACCGGGTCAAGGCCGCCGCCTCGATCTACGGCACCCATCTGGTAACGGACCAGCCGGACAGCCCGCACATCGCCTCGCGCAAGTCCAAGGCCGAGCTCTATTTCGGTTGCGCCGAAACGGACATCTACGCGCCGATGGAAACGGTCGAGACGCTGAAGCAGACGATGGCCGCCGACAAGGCGCGCGCCGAGATCGAAATCTATCCCGGGACCCATCACGGCTTCGCGTTTCCGAAGCGACCGGTCTACGACAAGGCAGCGGCAGAGCGGCACTGGGAACGTCTGCTGGCACTGTATCGCCGGAATCTTTCCTGACGTATCAAAGAAGCCGTCATTCCGGGGCGCGCGTGCAACGAGCGAACCCGGAATGACGAAGGTTAGCCCTCCATGCCCTTTCTCCTCATCACCTACCCCGTCTTCGATCCCATCGCGATCTCGCTCGGCCCGATCGCGATCCGCTGGTACGCGCTCGCCTATATCGGCGGCATCACGATCGGCTGGCTCTATGCGCGCGCACTGCTCAAGAACGAGAAGCTCTGGGGTGGGCCGGCGCCGATCTCGCTGCTGCAGCTCGACGACTTCATCCTGTGGGTGACGATCGGCATCATCCTTGGCGGCCGCACCGGCTATGTGCTGTTCTACAATCTGGAATTCTTCATCCATCACCCCGCGGAGATCTTCGAGCTCTGGAAGGGCGGCATGTCGTTCCACGGCGGCTTCATGGGCTGCGTGCTGGCGGTGATCCTGTTCTGCCGGAAACACGACCTGCCGATCCTGTCGCTCGGCGACATCACCACCGCGGTCGGACCGATCGGCCTGTTCCTCGGCCGCATCGCCAACTTCATCAACAGCGAGTTGTGGGGCCGGCCGGCCGACCCGAGCCTGCCCTGGGCCATGGTGTTCCCCAATGGCGGGCCGCTGCCGCGGCATCCGAGCCAGCTCTACGAGGCAACCCTCGAAGGCATCGTGCTGTTCACGATCCTGGCGCTGATGATCCGGGCCGGCGCACTGAAACGGCCGGGCCTCGTTCTCGGCTCTTTCATCACGCTGTACGCCATGGCGCGCATTACAGGCGAATTCTTCCGCGAGCCCGATCCACAGCTCGGATTTCTGTGGGGCGGATTGACCATGGGAATGCTATTGTCGGTCCCGATGATTGTTGCCGGACTTGCCATTGTCTACGCCGCGTGGTCGCGCGGCTCGCGCAGCGCTGGCGCCCGAGCGATTTCGAACCCGGACGTTTCAACCAAGGCCAACCGTGACTGAACCTTCGCCGCTGCTGGCTGACATCAAGAGGCTGATCAAGACATCCGGCCCGCTGCCGGTCTGGCGCTACATGCAGCTTTGCCTGGCCCATCCCGAACACGGCTACTACATCTCGCGCGACCCGCTCGGACGCGAAGGCGACTTCATCACCTCCCCCGAAGTCAGCCAGATGTTCGGCGAACTGCTCGGGCTCTGGGCCGCCTCGGTGTGGCGCTCCATGGGCTCGCCGGCCTTGTTGCGGCTGATCGAACTCGGCCCCGGCCGCGGCACCATGATGGCAGATGCCCTGCGTGCGCTACGGGTACTGCCGCCGATGTACCAGGCGCTCAGCGTGCATCTGGTCGAGATCAATCCCGTCCTGCGCGAAAAGCAGCAGGCGACGCTGTCCGGAGGCAAACCCATCCAGTGGCATACGAGCCTCGACGAGGTGCCGCCGGGGCCCGCGATCATTTTCGCCAACGAATATTTCGATGTGCTACCCGTGCACCAGATGGTCAGGCGCGACGACGGATGGCACGAGCGCGTCGTCGATCTCGATGCGCACGGCGAGCTTGTCTTCGGCACCACGCCGCAACCTGTGCCGCGGTTCGATGCGCTGCTGCCGCCGCTGGTCCGCGCGGCGCCCGTGGGCGCGATCTTCGAATGGCGGCCCGACGGCGAGATCATGAAAATCGCGACCCGCATCCGCGACAACGGCGGCGCGGCACTCATCATCGACTATGGCCACCTCCGCAGCGACGCCGGCGATACCTTCCAGGCGATCATCGGACATAGCTTTGCCGATCCACTGAAATTCCCTGGGCAAGCCGATGTCACCGCCCATGTCGATTTTCAGGCGCTGGCCCGCGCTGCCGAGGATGTCGGCGCGCGCGTCCACGGCCCGGTCACGCAGGGCGAGTTCCTGCAACGCCTCGGCATCGATGCCCGCGCCGTCAGCCTGATGTCGAAAGCCGCTCCGGAAGTCTCCGAGAACATCTCGACGGCACTGAAGCGACTGACCGAAGGCGGCCGCGGCGGCATGGGATCGATGTTCAAGGTGGTCGCGGTCTCCGATCCGAATCTCACGGAACTGGTGGGCCTGAGCGATCAGGAGAAGCCCGGCGGGATCAAGGCACCATGATCGTTGCATCTTCTTTGCTCGCGGCCGTTCCCGGCCTGCGGCATGCGTTTTTCACCCGCGAAGGCGGCGTCTCGCAAGGCATCTATCAGAGCCTGAACGCGGGCGTTGGCTCGCAGGATGATCCGGCCCATGTCGCCGAGAACCGGCGGCGCATGGCTGAGGTCATGGGCGTCGCGCCGGAAAATTTTCTCTCGCTGTACCAGATCCATTCGCCCGACGTCGTGATCGTCGACAAGGCGTGGGACGCTGCCTCGCGGCCGCGCGCCGACGCCATCGTCACACGCACGCCGGGACTGGCGATCGGGGCCAGCGCCGCCGACTGCGGCCCGATCCTGTTCGTCGATCCACAGGCGCGCGTGATCGGCGCAGCGCATGCCGGCTGGAAGGGCGCGCTGACCGGTGTGCTGGAATCGACGATCGACGCGATCGAGAAACTCGGTGGCCAGCGCGGCGACATCGTTGCCGCCATCGGCCCGCTGATCCGCCAGCAAAGTTACGAAGTCGGCGCCGAATTCGTCGATCGCTTCACGCAGGCCGATGCCGACTATGCGCGGTTCTTCGGTCCGGCGGCGCGCGATGGTCATGCGATGTTCGACCTCGGCGGCTTCATCCGGATGCGGCTGGAGCGCGCGGGCATACTCATGATCGACGACACCGGCATCGACACTTATTCCGACGACCGCTTCTTCAGCTATCGCCGCACGGTGCACCGCAAAGAGCCGGATTACGGCCGCCACGTCCATGCCATCGCGCTCGAGGACGAATGACCGCGTCCGTCAGCGCAAAAGCCGAACGAAATCGGAACGGCATCGTTGGCAAGCGGATTCTTTGCGCTACCGCTGCGTGCCGCCCTAGACCTTAACGCGGTTTAACGATATCGCTCGACGAAACAGGGACGTCAGCGAATGCATCTCACCACCCCCGGCGTCGGGCGGGCCGCGCGCACCTTTGCGCTGCTGGCGGCGCTGTGCGTGCTCGCAGGCTGCGCGGGTGGCGGCAACGGCAGCGCATCGTTTGCGCAGGCGGGCGCTGGTGCGACCGTTGCCTTCGAATCCGTCGACGGACCGCCGCCGCAGGTATTTGACCGTCTGGTCAATATTCTCAATTCCGAATCCGAGCTCCGCAACATCGCGATTGTGTCGCGCGAGACGCAGGCCGCTTACCGCGTGCGCAGCTATCTGGCGGCCGAGGTCACCAAGGGCCGCACCTCCATCGCCTGGGTCTGGGATATCTACGACCGCAATCAGCACCGCGCGCTGCGACTGAGCGGCGAGGAAGCCGCCGGCAAGTCCGGCCGCGATGCGTGGGCAGCGGCCGACGATCTGGTGTTGCGGAAAATCGCCCAGGCCGGGCTGAGCGGCCTGAGCAGCATGGTCAACGGCACCGCTCCGTCTGAAGCGGAACCGCCGCCCTCGGAGCCCAGCGGTCCTGCTGTCGCCAGTGCGGACGATATTCCGCAAACGCCCGGCCCGCAGGTAGCCCGCGCACTTGCTTTCGCCGCGCGCTAAACCACCATTTTAGGCCGGAAAACCACTATCCGCGTATTGCCAGACTTGGCCTCTCCTTGATATCACGCCCCCGTCGTCCGGGCCGGACGGTTCCTCGGGAGTCGAGATGTTGAACGTTGTATCCACGAAATCGCGGGGAGACGCGTCGATGTCTGCCAAAAACGGCGCCATCAAGCTGGTCGCCGGTAACTCCAATCCAGCACTGGCGCGGGAAATCGCGGCCTGGTTGGGGATGGACCTCACCAAGGCTAGCGTGCGGCGCTTCGCCGATGGCGAGGTTTTCGTCGAAGTCCAGGAAAATGTCCGCGGCGCGGATATCTACATCATCCAGTCGACCTCGGCGCCGGCCAACGACCACCTGATGGAGCTCCTGATCATCACGGATGCGCTGCGCCGCGCCTCGGCGCGCCGGATCACCGCCGTGGTACCCTATTTCGGCTATGCGCGGCAGGACCGTAAAGCCGGCTCGCGCTCGCCGATTTCGGCCAAGCTGGTAGCGAACCTCATCACGCACGCTGGCGCCGATCGCGTCATGACGCTCGATCTGCACGCTGCGCAGATTCAGGGCTTCTTCGACATCCCGGTCGACAACCTGTTCGCTTCGCCGGTGATGGTGCGCGACATCAAGGAGCGGTTCGACCTTTCCAACGTGATGGTGGTGTCGCCCGACGTCGGCGGCGTGGTCCGTGCCCGCGGTCTCGCCAAACGCATCAACGCACCACTGGCGATCATCGACAAGCGCCGCGAACGCGCCGGCGAGTCCGAGGTGATGAACGTGATCGGCGACGTCGCGGGCTACACCTGCGTTCTGATCGACGACATCGTCGATTCCGGCGGCACGCTGGTCAACGCGGCGGACGCCCTGCTCGCCAACGGCGCCAAGGAAGTCTACGCCTACATCACCCACGGGGTGCTGTCCGGCGGCGCCGCCGCCCGCATCGCGGGCTCGAAGCTGAAAGAGCTCGTCATCACCGACTCGATCCAGCCGACCGATGCCGTCAACAAGACCGCCAATATCCGCCTGCTGTCGATCGCAGGACTGATCGGCGAAGCGATCAGCCGCACCGCCGCCGAAGAGTCGGTCTCCAGCCTGTTCGATTGATATTACTCTCGGCCGGGGCTGCGCGTTTCCCTCTCCTCGTTTGGGAGAGGGTAGCGGGAGTGTGCGAAGCGCGGTCGAATCGGGCGAGGGATAAAGTTTGCCCCCTCACCCGCCCTCGCTTCGATTGGGGCCCCTCTCCCACAAGGGGAGAGGGAAGAACTACATGATCCCCGCCGCCACCTGACCGCGCAGGTTCTCGAGGCTGTAGAGCGTCTGCGCGCAGGCTGCCGCCACTTCGACACCCTTGATCGCAAAATGCTTGCGGAAGAATTCGAAATGCGCGGCATGCTCGTGAAACTGCTGCGGCGTCAGCACCGCTGAAAAGATCGGCACCTCGGTGCGCAACTGCACGTCCATGAGCGCATCGATCACCGCGCCGGCGACGAAATCGTGCCGGTAGATGCCGCCATCGACGACGAGGCCGGCCGCAACGATCGCGTTGTAGCGGCGCGTCTTGGCGAGAAGCTGCGCGTGCAACGGAATCTCGAACGCACCGGGCACCTCGAACAGATCGACATGCGCAGGCGCGATGCCGAGCTGCTCGATCTCGGTCAGAAACGCCGTGCGCGCCTCCGCCACGATGTCGCGATGCCAGCAGGACTGCACGAAGGCGACGCGCGGCGGCCGCGTGAAGTGGAACGGCCCGATCTCGCGCGGCGGATCGCTGAACTCACCGGCGGTCTGGAGATCGGTATCTTGAGCTTGGGAGGTATCTTGCAACATCTGATTCATGGCTTTCCTCTTTCAGGACCAGAATCAGGGCATACGGATCGACCACCACGCACCAAGCATGGCTGTCGCGACCGTTCTCTTTCATCCGGACTATACCGTCGGCTTCGGAATCACACCGAATCTGCTGACCTTTCTTCCAGGACGAACCTGACAGAAAGCGCTCGCGGGCTTGGGCTGTTACACCCTTACCGCCGGTGGGGACTTTCACCCCGCCCTGAGAACATGACCGCCCGACATGAGCGATCGAGACAATTATGCCGAAGCGCGGCGGCCGCAGCAAGCGCCGACCCATGGGGAACGCGCAGGCCCGCCATGACGCCAGCGCGACGGCCGGAACGAACCGGTGACCCGGACGCGAATCTTGTCCACAAGACTCGCAGCACGCGAGCCAGACCCTCGAGACTCGTCCAGCGCGAATCCGATTCCGTTTTGTTCACGGCATCGCGATCCAGCCGCGCGATCAGTTGTGGACGACGCGCGCTTTGCCTGTGGACGGACTCGCGGTGGCGTTGCGCCGATTCCGCAAATCACATCACTTGATCCGCGCAGGAGATGATCTTCATCCGATCCGTTCAGCACGGATCACATCGGGGATCGACATCCGCCACGGCGTGACAACCACCAGCGCCATCCGGTGCATGCGTATCAAACACAGCAAGAGCAAGGATCGAGACGGCATGTCGCTCCTCGAAGGCACTATCGATTCTCAAAACAATCCGCTGACGGTGGTCGAGGACATCGCCGCCGCCAACGATTGGGCGTTCGAGCGTTCGGGCGACGACGAAATCACCATCGTCTCGAAAGGTAGCTGGACCGACTATCAGATCACCTTCACCTGGATGGGCGAGATCGAGGCGCTGCATTTGGCCTGCGCCTTCGACATGAAGATTCCAGCCGCGCGCCGCAACGAGGTTCAGCGCACCATCGCCGCGATCAACGAGCAATTGTGGGTCGGCCATTTCGACATCTGGACCCAGACCGGCATGATCATGTACCGGCAGGCGCTGGTGCTGCCGGACGGCCTGGTCGCCTCGAACGCGCAATGCGAGGCCATGCTCGCCGGCGCCATCCATGCCTGCGAACGCTACTATCCGGCGCTGCAATTCGTGGTCTGGGCCGGCAAGTCCGCCACCGAAGCGATGGCCGCGGCGATGTTCGACACCGAAGGCGAGGCGTAAACGAACGGCATTCGCCTACAAATGGCGCTGGCCCTGTTTCAGCGTGTCATGGCCGGGCTTGACCCGACCATCCATCCTCCGTCAAATCGCTTTCGAGAATGATGGATCGTCGGGCCATCTGCGCGAAGACGCGCTTCGCGCTAGTCCGGCGATGGCGGCTAGATTGCATCATCCGTCAATTGCCGGGACCCTCCGATGACCAATGCGTCGAACACCCAAACTAGAATGGACATCTCCGGCACCCTCATTCTCGCCGGGGCCGGCAAAATGGGCGGCGCGTTGCTGACCGGATGGCTTGCGCAAGGGCTCGATCCAACGCGCGTCGCGGTGATCGAACCACACGCCTCCGACGAGATCCGCGCATTCGTAGCCAGGGGCGTGAAACTGAATCCGCCTGCCGGCAGCATCGGCTCCGTCGCGGCCCTGGTGGTCGCGGTGAAACCGCAGATGTTCAACGAGGCAGCTTCGCAATTGAAGTTATTCGTCGGACCGGACACGCTCGTGGTGTCAATCATGGCGGGCACGACGATCGCCGCACTGCGCGCGGCCTGCGGCGGCGCGGTGGTGCGCGCCATGCCCAACACACCGGCCGCGATCGGCCGCGGCATTACGGTCGCAGTCGCCGCGCAGGGCGTGACAGCAGAGCAGCGGGCGACCGCCGATGCACTACTGCGCACTACCGGCGCGGTGGAATGGGTCGGCGACGAAGCGCTGATGGATGCCGTCACCGCCGTGTCCGGGTCCGGGCCGGCCTACATCTTCCTGCTGACTGAGGAACTCGCGCGCGCCGGCGTCGCCGCCGGCCTGCCCGCAGATCTTGCGGCAAAGCTTGCGCGCGACACCGTCGCCGGCTCCGGCGAACTGCTGCATCGCTCCGATCTCGACGCCGCAACGCTGCGCCAGAACGTCACCTCGCCCGGCGGCACCACCGCCGCGGCGCTCAGCGTGCTGATGGGCGAGAACGGTCTGAAGGAGTTGATGACGCGTGCCGTTGCGGCCGCGACGGCGCGATCGAAAGAACTCGCGAAGTAACTCGCCGCAGGCCTTCCCTCTCCCTTTGTGGGAGATGAAACTACACCGGCACCCGCACGGTCGCCCGCAGGCCGCCCATCGGGCTATCACCCAGCGTGATATCGCCGCCGTGGGAACGCGCGATGTCGCGGGCGATGGCAAGACCGAGGCCGGTGCCGCCCTCGTCCTGGTTGCGCGCATCATCGAGCCGCAGGAACGGCTTGAACACCTCCTCGCGCATGCTTTGGGGAATGCCGGGACCGTCGTCATCAACGATCACCGTCAGCCAGCGATGATCGCGATGACCGCTGATCGCGATCTTGTCGGCGTGCCGCGCGGCGTTCGAGACCAGATTGCCGAGGCAGCGCTTGAACGCCGCCGGCTTGACCGTGACCACCGGCAGCCCCTGAAATGCCACCGTCGCGGCATGACCGTTGCGCTCGGCATCGCTGCGCAATTCCTCCAGCGCCCGCGCCATGTCGGTCGGCTGCGCCACCTCGCCGCTGTCGCCGCGCGCGAACGAGAGATAGGCTTCGAGCATCGCATGCATCTCATCGACGTCCTTGCGCATGCCATCGACCTCGGGACTGTCGCCGATCAGCGCCAGCTCGAGCTTGAAGCGGGTCAGGATGGTGCGGAGATCGTGCGACACGCCGGCCAGCATCGCCGTGCGCTGCTCGATGGTGCGCTCGATGCGCATCTTCATCTCGAGAAAGGCCTGCGCCGCGCGGCGGACTTCGCGCGCGCCGCGCGGCCGGAAATTCGGCGCATCGCGCCCCTTGCCGAAACTTTCGGCGGCGTCGGCCAGCCGCAGGATCGGACGAATCTGATTACGCAGGAACAGCACCGCGACGATCAGCAGGATCGATGACGTCCCCAGCATCCAGAAAATGAAAATCTGAGAATTCGACGCGTAGGCGGCGCTGCGCTGGGCGAATATCCGCATCACCGCATCATCGAGCTGAATGCGGATCTCCACCAGGCTGGAACGCCCGACCGTATCGATCCAGAACGGCCGGCCGATCTGGCGGCCGATCTGCACCGACAGCGACTGGTCCAGCAGCGAGAAGAACGGTTTCGGTCCGGGCGGCGGCATGTCGCCCGGCGGCAGGAAATCGACCACCAGCCCGAGGCGCTGCTGGGCGATGCGCCGGATCGTGACGCGGTCCTTGTCCTGCGGATAATCCTTGTAGACATCGATCAGCGAGGCAATGTCCTGCACTACCGCTTGGGACAGCCGCCGCGTCACCGTGTTCCAGTGGCGCTCCATGAACACGAACGCGACCACCGACTGCAGCACCACCATCGGCACGATCATGATGAGCAGCGCGCGGGCATAGAGCCCTTTCGGCATCCAGTTCTTGAACGCCTGCCCCATTCGGCCATTGGCCGCGGATACGCGCCGGGACGCGGTGCGGATCAGCGTCAGACCGGTGTCGAGCGTGCTCATGACCAATGGCTCAAGGCGCAGCGACCAGACGATAACCAACGCCGCGCACCGCCTGAAGGAACAGCGGATTACCCGGATCGCGCTCGATCTTCCGGCGCAGACGATTGATCTGCACATCCACCGCGCGCTCGTTGACGGTGCCGCCGCCGGTGAGCTCACCGCGCGGCACCGTTTCGCCCGGCATGGCAGCCAGGATGCGCAGCATCTCGCGCTCGCGATCGGTCAGGTGGATGACCTCCTCGCCCTGGCGCAGTTCGCCGCGCTCCAGATGATAGACGTAAGGCCCGAACGCGACGGTTTCGGTGCGCGCCACCGGCAGCGGCGTCGCACGCTTGAGGATATTGCCGATCCGCAGCACGAGTTCGCGCGGCTCGAACGGTTTTGCGACGTAGTCGTCGGCACCGATCTGCAGGCCTTCGATGCGGCTCTCGGCCTCGTGCCGCGCGGTCAGCATGATAATCGGCACCGAGGACGAAGTGCGGATGAAACGGGCGAGATCGAAGCCGGTCTCGCCGGGCATCATCACATCGAGGATCAGCAGATCGAAATGCAGCCCGAGCAGTTTCGAGCGGGCATCCTTGGCGCTCATCGCGGTGGTGACGCGATAACCCTCGCTTGCGAGAAAGCGCGAGAGCAGATCGCGGATACGCCGGTCGTCGTCGACCAGCAGCAGATGCGGTGCATCGTCGGCCGGCTTGACCGGCGTCCGCGTGACCGTCGCTGTTTGCGTTGCCGTCATTCTTTCACCGTCTTGCCGCCCGCCCGCAGGATCGCTTCCAACACCTTGTCGGGATCGTCGTGGTCGATCATCCCGAGCAGGAACTTCCGCACGGCTTCGACGCCCGATGCGTCGAGGCCCTGCAGCGCCCGCAGAATGCGATCGGTCTGCAGGCCGGCGAGTTTCGCTACCAGCGCCTCGCCCTTCGGGGTGGCGAAAAGAAGGCGCTGACGCCGGTCGGCGTCGCCGGCTTTCTGCACGATGTAGCCTTCATCCAGAAGCTGCTTGAGCACGCGCCCCAGCGACTGCTTGGTGATGCGCAGCACATCGAGCAGGTCCGCGACCTTGAGGCCGGGATAGCGGTGCACAAAGTGCATCACGCGGTGATGGGCGCGGCCAAAGCCGAATTCCGCCAGCACATCGTCGGGATCCCCGACGAAATCACGGTAGGCGAAGAACAGCAGCTCGATGATGTCCCAGCGCGTCTCCGCTGGCCGGGCTCCGGATATCTCCGGATTGGCCTTGGTTGCTGCCGCAGATCGAACTGAGAAATTTATGTCAGCCATGTTGACGTATATTGGTTTCAATGTTACAAGACTATCGTTCACAACGAAATATTATGTCTCGCCGTGGCGAGCCGTACCGAATACGGCCCGATCGTCGAGCGGCGAGGCCCAAGAGGCCACGAATTCTTTCGTCGGTGCGATTGTCGAGCGGCATTTCGGCAAACATACTGGACTTCGCGCCTTCCGCCAAAGCGGAAACCGGCCCTCAGGCCGGCGGGCCAAGGTTCAGACCTTGAATCAACCAGCCCGCCGCCGCGTGGACTGCATCAAAGCCGGGAGAAGACCCAATGGGCATTTCGGGAGTTTCGTTCGATAAAATCGATGGCGCGATGTGGTTGAAATTCGACGTCCAGCCAACGGCCAATCCGACGCCCGACGCGGCGCGCGCGGCAAAGCTCGCGGACCCCGGCTTCGGACGGGTCTTCACCGATCACATGGCGATCGTCCGCTACAACCAGACAAAGGGCTGGCATGACGCGCGCATCGAATCCCGCGCGAATTTTCCGCTCGATCCCGCGCTCGCCGTGCTGCACTACGCGCAGGAAATCTTCGAAGGCCTCAAGGCCTACAAGCGCGACGACGGCGGCGTGAACCTGTTCCGGCCCGACGCCAATGCGCGGCGTTTCCTGAATTCGGCCGACCGCATGGCGATGGCGCCGATCCCCGAGCCCATCTTCATCGAGGCGGTCGAGCAACTGGTGCGCATCGATCGCGCCTGGATCCCCGGCGGCGAAGGCAGCCTCTACCTGCGGCCCTTCATGATCGCGAGCGAGGTGTTCCTCGGCGTGAAGCCATCGGCGGAATACATCTTCTCGGTCATCGCCTCGCCGGTCGGCTCCTATTTCAAGGGCGGGCCTGCGCCCGTCTCGATCTGGGTCTCGGAGAACTATACGCGCGCCGCGGTCGGCGGCACCGGCGCGGTCAAGTGCGGCGGCAACTATGCGGCAAGCCTGCGGGCACAGGCCGAGGCCATCGAACACGGCTGCGATCAGGTCGTCTTCCTCGATGCGGTCGAGCGCCGCTACATCGAAGAGCTCGGCGGCATGAACATTTTCTTCGTGTTCGACGACGGCTCGCTGCTGACGCCGCCGCTCGGCACCATCCTGCCCGGCATCACCCGCGACTCGATCATTCAGCTCGCCAAGGATGCCGGCACCCGCGTGCGCGAAGAAGCCTACACCATCGACCAGTGGCGCGCCGATGCCGCCAGCGGCAAGCTGAAGGAAGCTTTCGCCTGCGGCACCGCCGCGGTCATCTCGCCGATCGGCAAGGTGTGCTCCACCAGTGGCGATTTCGCCATCAATGGCGGCGCGGCCGGTCCGGTCGCCATGGGTCTGCGCAAGCAACTGGTCGACATCCAGTATGGTCGCGCACCCGATCCGCATGACTGGATCCGCAAGGTGTTTTGAGTATTGGCCGTCACCCTGAGGTGCGCGGCACTTGTCGCGCCTCGAAGGGCGACGGCGGCGATCATATGTGGCCGCATCCTTCGAGGCTCACCGCAAGAACGGCTCGCACCTCAGGATGACGCGAATTCCCTGCCTCGTTCCGCAAGCGAGAAAAGGTAGGTCGAAGCGCCAGCTATAGCGCGCCGGCCTCGATCCAGAACACCTCGCCTTCCGACTCCTCGGTATCGAGCCAGAGGAAGTCCGCGCGCGGATAGGCCCTTTCCAGCGCCGACTTGCAGCGACCGACCTCGCACAACAGCCCGCCTCCGGGTCTGAGGTGGTCGCGCGCACCGTCGATGATTTGCCGCACCAGATCGATGCCATCCGCGCCACCGTCGAACGCCATTCGCGGCTCGGCGAGGCATTCCCGCGGCAGCGATGCCATGCCGTCCGCATCGACATAGGGCGGGTTCGAGATGATCAGGTCGTAGCTGCGGTCGCCGACCGCGCTGAGCAGGTTGCCCTGCAGCAGCGTGATACGATCCTCCAGGCCGTGCTCGCGCACATTGCGCGCGGCGACCGCGAGCGCATTCGCCGAGAGGTCGGCCGCGTCGACCGTCGCATTGGGAAATGCGTGCGCCGCCAGAATGGCAAGACATCCGGAGCCGGTGCAGAGATCGAGCACGCGCGTGATTTTCGTAGGATCGCGCAGGCGCAGCACGTCGTCGTCGCCGAAATGCGATTCCAGAATCTCACCGATGAACGAGCGCGGCACGATCACGCGCTCGTCGACATAGAACGGCACGCCGCGCATATACATCCGGTTGACGAGGTAGGCAGCCGGCTTGCGGGTCGCGATGCGTTGATCGAGCCAATCCAGAATGCGCCGACCTGCCGCTTTGGGCACGCGCTGTGCCGCGCGGGGCTCGACCTCATCCGGATAAAGGTTCATGGCCTCGCCCACCAGAAAGGCCGCTTCCGCGACCGGATCGGTGGTGCCATGAGCGAAGGCCACATGCGCGCGCTTGAGGCGCGTTGCGGCCAGACGGACGTAGTCGAGAATGGTGACCGGCTCCGGCGCCGCCGCTTTGGCAGCAGCCTTCCGAACGGGTTTTTTCGTCGCAGATTTCTTCGCAGTCTTGGCGACAGGGCGCTTCGCTACCCGCTTCTTCTTTGCGGACGCCCGGCCCGCTGCTTTTGGTCGTCCGGCCCACGCCGTTTTTTTCGCCATCAGGATTTGGTCCAGCGTGCCGCCGCGTCGTCGTCGCGATCATGCGCATCGACCCAGGCCGAACCGGAAGCCCCTTCCTCGCGCTTCCAGAACGGCGCGCGGGTCTTGAGATAATCCATCAGAAACTCGGCACCCTGGAATGCAGCTTCGCGATGCGTCGACGCCGTCACCACCAGCACGATGTTCTCGCCCGGAACGATGCGGCCGAAGCGATGGATGACGGTGACACCGGTCAGCGGCCAACGTGCCACCGCCTCCTCGACATGGCGCGCGATCTCGGCTTCCGCCATGCCGGAATAATGCTCGAGCGTCAGCGCCGCGATGGCATCGCCGCCCTCGCCACCAGCCTGGTCGCGTCTGCAGATGCCGCTGAAGCTCACCACCGCGCCGATGTCCGTGCGGCCGCGCGACAGCGCCGCGATTTCGCTGGCGATATCGAAGTCGGCTTGCTGAAGGCGGATGGTGACGGGAATGGTCATGTCGGCAACGCCAACGCAATCACCCGCCGGTCATCGGCGGGAAGAACGCGATCTCGCGCGCGCCGGCGATCGTCGTATCCTGCTTGACGTGCATCCGGTCGATCGCGGCGCGGATCACCTTCGGCTTCTCGAACGCGTGGGCATATTCCTCGCCACGCTGCGACAGCCAGGCAATCAGCTCGGCGACGGTCGCAACGGTCGGCGGCGGATCGAGCGCTTCCTCGGCCTTGCCGATGCGCTCGCGAACCCAGGCGAAATACAGCACCTTCATCTTTCATCCTCCTCGATGAGGTGATGAATGCCGGCGCGGAAATAGTCCCACCCCGTATAGATGGTGAAGATCGCAGAGATCCACAACAGCAGCAGTCCGATCTGCGTCACGAACGGAAACACGAGGTCGCCGGCCTCGCCCGTCAGCAGGAAGCCGATCGCGACCAGTTGCACCGTGGTCTTCCACTTCGCGAGTTTGGTCACGGGCACGCTGACGCGCAGCTCGGCCAGATGCTCGCGCAGTCCGGACACCAGGATCTCGCGGCACAGGATCACGATGGCGGCCCACAGCGTCCAGCCATGGATGATGCCGTCCGCCGCCAGCATCAGGAGGCATGATGCGACCAACAGCTTGTCGGCGATCGGATCGAGCATCTTGCCGAAGGCGGATTGCTGATCCCAGATCCGCGCGTAGTAGCCGTCGAAGAAATCGGTGATACCGGCGGCAATGAACACGCCCAGCGCCACCCAGCGCAGCCACAGCGGCCCGTCCATGATCGACTGCGCATAGACACAGCCGACCACCACCGGGATCGCGGCGATCCGCGCAAAGGTGAGAATGTTCGGAAGCGACAGCGTATGCTTCGCGGTCGTTCGGGCGGTGACAGTGTCCATTCGTCTTACCAATACCGTCATGGCGCGAACGTCAACCGGGCGCACCGCGCAATCCGCCGCCCCGACGGCGGCGTAGTCTTATCCGATAGCCTTAATACAAAAGAGGCTCCCGGAATATTACAACAAATCCACCCTCAACCCGGCTGGGCGTGGAAAAAATCGAAGATCTTGCGGGCGCTCTCGGCGCTGATGCCCGGAACCTTGCCGAGGTCGGCGACCGACGCGCGCTCGATCTCCTTCAGGGTGCCGAAGTGGTGCAACAGAGCCCGCTTGCGGGTCGGGCCGATGCCGGGGATTTCCTGCAATCCGGCCTCGCGCATGTCTTTCTTGCGCAGCGTGCGGTGCGACCCGATGACGAAGCGATGCGCCTCGTCGCGCAGCCGCTGGATGAAATACAGGATCGGATCGCGCGGCTCGAGCTTGATGGCGGGACGATCCGGTAGAAACAGCGTCTCGCGGCCGGCGTCACGGTCCGGCCCCTTGGCGACCGCCACCAGACCGACTGGAGTCGGTCCCTGGCTCAATCCCAGCGCATCGAAGATTTCCCGCGCGGCATTGAGCTGACCGCGGCCGCCGTCGATGATCACGAGATCTGGCCATTGCGGCACGGCATCCGCGTCCTTCGTATCGTCGGGCTTGTCCGCATCGGCGACCTTCTGCGCCAGCAGTCGCTTGAAGCGCCGCTCCAGCACTTCCCGCATCATCGCGTAGTCGTCGCCGGGCGTCAGTCCCTCGGATTTGATGTTGAACTTGCGGTACTGGTTTTTCAGAAGACCTTCGGGACCGGCAACGATCATGGCTCCGACCGCATTGGTGCCCTGGATATGGCTGTTGTCATAGACCTCGATGCGCCGCGGTGCTTGCGGCAAACCCAAGGCAGCCGCCAACCCGCCCAGCAGGCGGCTCTGCGTCGCCGTATCGGCCAATTTGCGGCCGAGTGCCTCGCGCGCGTTGGTCAGCGCATGCGCGATCAGCTCCTTCTTCTCGCCGCGCTGCGGCATCGAGACCTCGACCTTGAAGCCGGCCTTGATCGACAGGGCGTCGGCCAGCAATTCGCTTTCCTCGATCTTGTGCGAGACCAGAATCAGTTTCGGCGGCGGCTTGTCGTCATAGAACTGCGCGAGGAACGAGCCGAGCACTTCCTCCGGCGTGAAGGATTTCTCCGCGCGCGGGAAATAAGCGCGGTTGCCCCAGTTCTGTCCGGTGCGGAAGAAGAACACCTCGACGCAGGAATAGCCGCCCTCCTGATGGATGGCGAACACATCGGCCTCTTCGACGGTGCGCGGGTTGATGCCCTGCTGCGACTGGATCGCCGACAGCGCAGCCAGCCGGTCGCGATAGAGCGCCGCGCGCTCGAACGCGAGATCGTCGGAGGCCTTCTCCATCTCGCGCGCCAGTTCTTCCTTCACGGCGCGGCTGCGGCCGGACAGGAAGTCGGTCGCCTCCCGTACCAGCGCCGTGTACCCGGGAAAGTCGATCTCGCCGGTGCACGGCCCCGCGCAACGCTTGATCTGATACAGCAGGCATGGCCGCGTGCGGCTCTCGAAAAACGAATCCGTGCACGAGCGCACCAGGAACGCGCGCTGCAGCGCCGTGATGGTGCGGCCGACCGCGCCCGCCGACGCGAACGGCCCGAAATAGCGACCCGACCGCGACTGCGCGCCGCGATGCTTGAGGATCTGCGGCGCCCAGTGATCTCCGGTGATCAGGATATAGGGAAACGACTTGTCGTCGCGCAGTTGCACGTTGAAGCGCGGCCGCAACTGCTTGATCAGGTTGGCTTCGAGCAGCAGCGCCTCGGTCTCGGTGCCGGTCGATATGATCTCGACGGTGGAGGTCGCCGCGATCATCCGCGCGATCCGCATCACCTGCCCGGTCGGCCGCGCATAAGATGACAGCCGTTTGCGCACGTTCTTGGCCTTGCCGACGTAGAGCACGTCGTGCGCGGCATTCAGCATGCGATAGACGCCGGGCGATGTCGGGGCGAGGCGGACGGCGTGCTCGATGGCGGCGCGGCCGACCGCCAGCGGTCCCTCGGCGACCGCGTCGGCGGACTCGTCCGGCATCTCGGGCAGCCGGGCCTCGTCGTCCTCATCGGTCTCGACCGTCGCGGGATCGATGTCCTGCGCGGCCCTGCCGGCCCGCTCCCTGTCCGGTGGCGCGTCGGTCCCGGAACCCGGTGATGGACCCGGTTCGGTGGCTCTCGCGGGATCGGAAGAATCGGTCGTCATGTCCCTCAGTTAAGCGATGAAACCGGCCGATGCCAGCAGCCTCCGCCCCGTTGCTGCCGCTTCCGGGCCAGCGAAAGGCGCGCATCCAGAGCCGCGCAGGAGCGGCAAGGTGCGACAATCGATTCCTGGCGCCGCCACGCGGGTAACACTTTTTTAAGAACAACAGACGGCAGGCCAACCGCCTTAAGACCCGTTTAACTTAAAACTCTCGATAAATCCTACGCATATGATTTTGGAATTCGTAACCGTCCCGACCGACTTGCAGCCAGAAGCGGCAGTCCGGCGGGGCGACAGTAAGGCGTGTGGAGTGTCGAGATGAGTAAGATAACAATCGCAGCAGTGGCGTTGGCAGCCCTTGCAACAACGGCACTGACGACATCCGCCGCCGCGGCCGATTTCGCCTATCGGCAGCCCTACACCGTCAATCAGCCGCTCAATGCCTATAGCTGGGCCGGCCCCTACCTCGGCGCCAACCTCGGCTATGCCTGGGGCAGCGTGGACAACGCGCCCAACAAGCCGGATGGCGTGTTCGGCGGCGCGCAAGCCGGCTACAACTGGCAGAACGGCCAGTTCGTGTTCGGCCTCGAAGGCGACATTCAGGCGAGCGCCGCCGACGACACCTTCGCGTCGTGGAAATTCTCCAACCCGTGGTTCGGCACGGTGCGCGGCCGCCTTGGCTACGCCTTCAACAACGTCCTGATCTACGGCACGGGCGGTCTCGCCTTCGGCGAACTCAGCCTCGACACATTCGGCCGCTCGGAGTCTCACGCCAGCGCTGGCTGGACCCTGGGTGCCGGTGCCGAATTCGGCATCTACCAGAACTGGACGGCGAAGGTCGAATATCTCTACGTCGATCTGGCGAGCAGCAATTTCACGATCACTGGCGCTCCCAACAGCTATCATTTCGGGCTGGTGCGCGCCGGCGTGAACTATCACTTCTGATTTTCGAGCGAACACAACAACAAGAACATCGATCACGCTTCAAACTCCCGGCCGTTCGCGGCCGGGATTTTTTTGCGTGATGCTGCTGCCTGACAATGGACGCGCCGCCGCGTGCTGCGAAATGCAGGCACGCTTGGCTCAACGTGGCGCAGAATTGCAGACTGCGCCGGCGAGATCTCAGGACGAGATCACGAGATTGACCGCCTTGGGGCCTTTGCCCTTCTTGTCCGGCTCAACTTCGAACGTGATGCGCTGTCCTTCGGCCAGTTCTTTCAATCCGGCCCGCTCCACAGCCGTGATATGGACGAAGACGTCGCGGCCGCCGTCATCGGGCTTGATGAAACCGTAGCCGCGCTCTCCGTTGAAAAATTTGACCGTTCCAGTCATGGCCATCGGGAAACTCCTCTCCCCGCACTACTGTGCCGTCGCGTCCCCCGCGCGCCGGCTCGACCGGACATCCGCTTTTCAGAAAGACACGGCCATCGCGGCTATCCCGGCTACGTGGCCTGTTCGGCCGGGACGCATAGAGGCCTTGTCACTCCGCCGCCCCCATTTGCGGAAGCGGAACGTAAAGCCAGTCGCAACAGCGGCAGCATAATACGGTTCCCGGCAAAACGCCTACGACGAAATGGAACTGACATATCGAGGCTTACGCCAGCCTGAACCGGGCTGCGCCGCCTTGACCCAGGGGCTTTTCGAGTTCGGGAAGAATGGTCTTGAGATCGGCCATCAGCGTCCACGGCGGATTGACGATCAGGAGTCCCGCCGACGTCAGCGGACCGTCCGCCGTCTGCGGGGCCACGCTGAATTCCAGGCGACGGCATTTGTCCGTCCCACCGCCGGTTGCAACCGCGACCCTGCGCGCCAGGTCATCGGTCGCCCGCCGGCTTTTCGCCGGATACCACAGCAGGTAGCTGCCGGTCGGCCACTTGGCGAAAGCCTCCGCGAACCCGCTCGCCAATCGGTCGAACTCGTCCTTTCGCTCAAACGGCGGATCGATCAGCACCAGCCCTCGCCGCTCCTTTGGCGGCACGAAGGCGGGCAGCGCCACCCAGCCGTCGAGGTCCACCACGCGCGCCTGGGTATCGCGGCGTAACGCACCGATCAGGTGCTTGCGCGCGACGGGCTCGAGTTCGCACGCCACCAGACGATCCTGCGGCCGCAGCAACGCGCGCGCGATCAGCGGCGACCCCGGATAGGCCTCAAGGCCGCGCTGCGGATTGAAGGCTCTCACGATATCGAGATACGGCGCGACCAGCGGTCCGGCCGCATCCGACAACCGCGCCTGCATCAAGCGCGCAATACCCGTGAGCCATTCGCCGCCACGGCTCGCCTCCTCGCCGGAAAGATCATAAACACCGGCGCCGGCATGGGTGTCGATGACGCGAAACGCCGCCGGCTTCTCCTGCAGATAGGTCAGGATGCGCACCAGCACGATGTGCTTGATGACATCGGCGAAATTGCCGGCGTGAAAGGCGTGGCGATAGTTCATGCGCGATGGTTACGCCATCGCAGGCCGAAAGTAACCACCGTCATCGCGAGCGAAGCGAAGCAATCCAGAATGCCGGGAGTAAAGAACTGGATTGCTTCGTCGCTTCCGGGACGACGCCGGGAGGTTGCCGACTAGCCGCCGCGCACCGGCGGCATCACAACTTGATTCCTGCGGCACGCGCGGCGATCGATTTCCTCGCAGGCGCGGAATTGCAAATTCTTGTTCATGCACAGCCGCACCTCGCTGAGCCGGGTGCGGTCGCAGATCACCGCGATCGCGGCGTGACTAAGGCCCGGATTGTCCCTGATGAAGGCGTTTTCGATGGCGTCGGGCGCGATTGTCTTGGGCGCGGTGAGATCGAGGAATTCGGCGGGAATCTTCACCGCAGCGCGCGCCTTGCGGATAGTCTCGAAATAAGCGCGGGCGCCGAGACCCGAGCAGGTGCCGTGCTTGTCCCACTCGTTGTAGATCAGGCCCGGCGCCGGCATCAGATCCAGCATCGAGGTCATGATGCGGTGGTCCAGCCGCGGCGACGGTCGCTGGCAATAATCCGGAAAGCCGTGTTCGTATTGCGGCCACAGGCCATGCACCACGAAGGAGAACGGGCGTCCGCCGCACTGGGCCTGTTGCGAGCGGCCGGTGTGGCCGCGCTCGGCGGCCGCCGCGCAGAACGATGGCGACCAGGACAGCGACAGCACATAGAAGTCGAACGCGCCGGGCGCGTTCTGGCGATGATCCTCCGCGGAGGCTCGCCCCGCAAACAGCATCAACGCCGAAACCGCAAGCACAGCGACCGTGCGGGACACCCGCATCCAAGAACCGCACGTCATGGTACAAAACTCCAGGTCCGGCCGGGAGCCCGGCCACGACTCAAGAACCTTTCAGGATCGCCGGATCGAATCAAGTGCGCCGGAAAGCGGCGCCAAGCCTCAGCGCCGTGCGGCGCGGCAGGCCGGATTGTAGGCCCAGTTGCGATCGAGGCCAACGACGCAGAACTCAACACCGTCGCCGAATCCTGCCAGTCCGCCATCCTCGATGATCGAGTAATGCACTTTGCGGATCTTGCCGTCGCTGATCATGGCATCGGCGGTGCAATAGCGGCGCGGAATGTTGTCGGACTGCCAGGGCCGGAACGCGGTTTCACGAATGCGGCTGTAACCCGTGATCTGCAGCGGAGAATTCCAGTATGTGCTCTCCTTGTCGGCGAATTTCGCAGAAATCTCGCCGAGCGCCGATTCACAGGATGGAAGCTTGCCCTCATAACCCGGGCCGAACAGTCCGAAGTTCAACTCCAGCCCATTGGCGGCATGTGCCGCCGGCTGGGCGGCGAACAGCACCATAATGCCGAACACGGCACCAAGACTGATTTTTTTCAAGGATATGACGAGGTTGCGCATGGGAAATCCGCCCGTATTCATGGCCTGCGACGGTGCCGCGAAGCCCGCGCAAGGTCAAGTGCAGCGCGGCAACACCCGGGATGCAACTCCGGATTGACAGGGTTGCCGTTCTTTTCACAGCCGGCGCGGCGCTTTAAGATTGAGTCCCAACGATGGAGATGACGATGCGATTGATCGGAGCGGCCTTGCTGACGGCGATGACGGGTGTGCTGGTGTGTGGACCGGCGCGGGCCGACTGGGTGCCTCTGTTCAAGGGCAACGATACCGGCGGCATCATCTCCTATTCGCTGGTACATCGGGCCGATATCCGCACGCTCGCGGCCGACCACTGCGCGCGCTACGGCAAGGTGGCGAAATTCCTCGCCGCGCAGGCCTATCCGGGCGGTTACATCTCGTTCGCCTGCCGCTGGGTGCCCCACGGCTCCACGGAGCGCCCGCTGCGGACGCGTTACTGATGGCGATCACATCCGGCATGGCCTAACGGGGTTTGCGCATGATGGGACGGTCTCTCTGCTTTTCGATGTCTCTGCTGCTACTCGCGGCCGCGGCCGCGCCCGCGCTGGCGGACACCGTGCAGTTGCCGCTCCGCAAGGCCGGACTGTGGGATATCAAGATGGACCATGAGGGTGCCAAGCTGCCGGAGATGACGATCCAGCAGTGCACCAATGAAGCCGTCGATCGCGAATTCACCGCGGAGTTCGCTCCGGCTGCCAAGCAGACCTGCTCCAAAAGCGACATCCAGAAAACCGCGACCGGCTACGTGTCCGATTCGGTCTGCTCGGTGGCCGGCGCGACCGTGACGTCGCATACCGAGACCTCCGGCGACTTCAGCTCGGCCTATACGGTAAAGGTCACCTCGCACAGCGAAGGCGGCAAGCTGGGCGCGCGCGACAGCAAGATGACCATCTCGGCGAAATGGGCCGGCGCCTGCAAGGACGGCCAGAAGCCCGGCGACGTGGTGATGCCGGGCGGCTTCAAGATGAACGTGCGCGACCTCGAGCGCATGAAGGCAATGCTGCCGAAGTGACGCGTTTTTGTCATTCCGGAAGCCGCGTCAGCGGCTGTCCGGAATCTATAGCCCCTGCATTCGCAATTGCTCAAGGGTTATCCGCGTCCAACTTTCACACGCAACACAGGGCTTATGGATTCCGGGCCCGACGCTTCGCATCGTCCCGGAATGACGACGGCCGGTTCACCCCGCCCCCAGCCGCTTCTCGAAACTGGCGACGTTGATGAAGCCGCGGGCGTGGCGGCCCTCGCCGATGCGCAGATCGCCGCTGAACGCCTCGACTTCGAAGCGGATCACGCGGCGCTCCACCGCGATCACGCGCGCGGTGGTCCGCACCGTCTTGCCGACGCCCGTCGCCGCGAGGTGGCGAATGTCGACCTCGGTGCCGACCGTCACCCAGCCTGCCGGCAGATGTTTCGAAATGGCATCGCCCGACGCCATCTCCATTTCGAGGATCATCATCGGCGTGGCATAGACCATCGGCATGCCGGGCACGAAATGGCCGACGGTGCGCTCGGGCGGCACCACCAATGTACGTTCGGCACTCATGCCGATTTTGACGAAGTCGCGAGCATCCATGGCGTGGTGCTTACGGCGATGATGCGCCGCAGGCAAGTCCGCGCAGGCCGGCATGGACATTCGCTGCCGCCCGCAATAGATGATATCCATCATTCAAAATCATTCCGGACCGGTATCGCGATATGACCGAATTCACCGAACTGCTGACAAGCTTCGAACGCGACGGCGACGCCTGGACCGTCACCGTCAGCGACGACTGGCTGCAGGGCCGTACCGTCTATGGCGGGCTTGGCGCGGCGCTCTGCCTCGAGGCCACGCAGCGGAGCATTCCCGATCTTCCGCCGCTACGTTCCGCGCAGGTCTCGTTCGCCGGTCCCGCCACCGGGCATCTGCGAATTCAACCGAGCGTGCTGCGCCGGGGCAAATCCACCGTGTTCGCCTCCACCGATCTGTCCGGCGACGACGGCTTCGCCACCCGCGCCATGCTCTGCTTCGGCGCGGCACGGCCGTCGACCGTGGCCGTGGATACCGTCGGCGCGCGGACGCCGACGCAGCCGGATCAATGTCCGCCGTTTTTCAAGGGTGCGCCGCCATTCCTGCATTTCCTGCAGCACATCGAGGGCAAGTCCGCCGGCAGGAACTTGCCATTCAGCGGTGCGGCCGAGCCCGACATGATGATCTGGCTGCGGCATCGCGATCCCGCGCTCAAACCGTCGCTCGTGTCGCTGCTGGCGCTGGCCGATGCGCCGCCACCCGGCGTGCTGGCGATGGCCGCAAAACCTGGCGCGATCAGCACCATGACGTGGTCGATCGACCTGCTGACCGACAGGATCGAAACCGACGACGGCTGGTGGCTGGTCCACGTCAAGGCTGATAGTGCGGCGGACGGCTACACCAGCCAGACCATGACAGTTTGGAACGCGAAGGGCGAGCCGACGATGATCAGCCGCCAGCACGTCGCGATGTTTTTCTAGGCTGTCGCGTTCACGTGCGTGCGCCCTCGCAACACCGTCATTCCGGATCGCGAGTGTAGCGAGCGAGTCCGGAATCCACAGCCACCGCAGGGATTATGGAGTCCGGGCCTGGGCCAAGTGGCCCATCCTCAGCGACAAGCGCGAAGCGCTTGCGCGGGGAATAACAACATGGAGATTTTTACTTCTTCGCCGCGGCGGCGCGCTCGACGAAGGTCTTGCCGCCCTTCATCTTGTTGTTGAGCGGCGCCTCGTTGATCTGCACCACCACGGCATCCGCGTCGACGCCGGTGTTCTTCACCACGGCGGCCGTGATGTCGAGCATCAGGCCCTTCTTCTGCTCGTCGGTGCGGCCGGCGGCCAGATTGATTGTCACTTCAGGCATCGTGGTTCTCCCTGCTATCGTTTGCGTCATTGCCGGACTTGATCCAGCAATCCATCCCCTTTCTTGAGAAGATGGATGCGCGGGTCAAGCCCGCGTATGACGGATCAGCCATCCCACTTCACGCCATGGCGCGCGAGCAGCGTCTGCACCGCCGCGACGAGGTCGCCCTCGGCCACCTCGATCTGCGCCTCGGCCTGCTTCTTCAGATATTCCGCGCGGTCCTCGATCGAGGTCAAACCGGCGCCGGCGATCAGATCCTTGATCTGCACCTTGCCGTTGGCCTTCTCGTCGGACCCTTGAATGATCGCGCACGGCGCATTGCGCTTGTCGGCGTATTTCATCTGCTGCCCCAGCGAATGCTTGGGATTGCCGAGATACAGCTCCGCGCGAATGCCTGCGTTGCGCAAGGTCGCGACCATCTTCTGGTAACCCGCAATGTCGCCGCCGAACACGGTGACGACCACCGGACCCGCCTGCGGCTTGGTATCGAGCTTGCCCAGCATGGTCAGCGCCGCCTGCAGCCGCGAGACGCCGATGGAAAATCCGGTCGCCGGAACGGGCTCGCCCCGGAAGCGCGAGACAAGTCCGTCATAGCGCCCGCCGCCGCCGACAGAACCGAACCTGACAGGGCGGCCCTTCTCGTCCTTGGTTTCGAGCAGCAGTTCAACTTCGTAGACGGGACCGGTGTAATATTCGAGGCCGCGCACGACGGAGGGATCGATCAAAACGCGGCCATCGTCGTACCCTGAAGCAGCAATCAAATTTTTGATTTGCGTTAGCTCTGCAACGCCTTCTTTTCCCAAAGAATTGCCTTCAACGACATCTTCGAAATTGGCGATTGTTACTTCGTTTGAATTGACGGTGCTCTTAGAGCCGGACGTTTCACCGCGCCATCCGGTAAAATTCACAACTCGAGAAATTCCGGTGACATCTAGACCAGCGCCTTTCGTAAAGTCGCCTTTGCCCTCCTCGCCCCCGTCCCAGCGCCCAGAGCCTAAGAGTTTCTCAACCTCTTCGATTGGAAACTTGTCCAGCTTGTCGATCGCGCGCAGCACGGTCAACCGTCGCCCCGCATTATCGTCGCCACCGAGGCCGATCGACTCCAGCACGCCGTCGAGCACCTTGCGATTGTTGACCTTCACCACGTACTGCCCGCGCGGAATGCCGAGCGCTTCCATGGTGTCGGCGGCCATCATGCACATCTCGGCGTCGGCGGCGGGCGACGCGCTGCCCACCGTATCCGCATCGAACTGCATGAACTGACGAAAGCGTCCGGGACCCGGCTTCTCGTTGCGGAACACGTAGCCGGCACGATAGCTGCGGTAGGGCAGCGCGAGATTCTGGAAATTCTCCGCGACGTAACGCGCCAGCGGCGCGGTGAGATCATAGCGCAGCGAGATCCACTGCTCGTCGTCGTCCTGGAACGAGAACACGCCCTCGTTCGGCCGGTCCTGATCGGGCAGGAATTTGCCGAGCGCATCGGTGTATTCCATCGCCGGCGTCTCGACCGGCTCGAAGCCGTAGCGCTCGTAGACGGCACGGATGGTGTCGGTCATCGCGCGGGTGGCGGCGATCGCAGCAGGGCCACGATCCTCCAGCCCGCGCGGCAGGCGGGCGCGGAGTTTCTGCGGCTTTTTCGGTTTCTTGTCGGACATGGGGCTCGCTGCTGTGTTTGTAGACTTTCACCGTCTACAAAAATCAACATCGGGTTATCAGCCATGGCGCGGACGGGCAAGGCGGCGTTCATCCCTCCCCTCGATGGGAAGGGTGCCTGAGCGAAGCGAAGGCAGGTGGGGTGAAATTGAAAACATCCCCACCCCGGCCTCCGCTTCCAAGCAATGCTCTGCATTGCTTGGGCTCGGCCAACCCTCCCCACAAAGGGGGAGGGAGACAATTCAATTCACCAGCACGGCGCCGTCGCAGCGGATGCCGGAGACCCAGACGTCGGCCTGCCCGACGCCGACGCCGAGCGTCGCCAGCACGGAGGCCAGCACCTGATCGATCGACGCCGTGGCGCCGCCGATGATGCCGGTCACGGCGCCGCCGAGACCGGGGATCGGCAGTCCCAGCGGTCCGACATTGACCTTGAGCGCGAGATCGCCGAGCAGGCTGCCCGTCAATGACGTGGTGAAGTTCGTCGTGGTCACGGTCCTCTTCGTCTGCGCCAAAATATCGGAATAGCTGAACGCCACCGAGGTCGGCGTGGTGTTGCCCATCCCGGCGTGCGCGCGGCCGGTCACGGTCACCGCGCCGAGATTGACCAGGATCGCGGCCCCCGGATTGGGCTTCACGGTGAAGTTGGTCATGTCGGCCGCCGAGACGTTGCCGATCCAGGCATCGACGATGCCCGGCGTCACCCCGAGGGTGACATCCGACTTCGCAATGTCGGGACGGCCGCAACTGATGGCATCGAGCGTCGCGGTACCTGACGCCACCTCGATATAGACGGGCAGGTTCACCGCGGAGACGCTGCCGCTGCCGAGCAACCGGATCGTCAGCAGCACGCGGGTCTGAGCGGTGTGCACGCTCGCGCCCTGCGCGCCGACCGCGATCCAGCTCGTGCCCTGCGGATGCTCGCCGACCGTTGCCGTCAATGACACCGCGGCGATGCCGGGCAATCCAAGGTTGACCGAGGCGGCGATCTGGTTGCTGCCGTTGGCGAGCGCACCCGCGGCCGACAACAGATCGAACACGGACACGCTGACGCCAACCTTGGGTTTGGTGCCGACCGTCATGTCGGCGTAGGGACCGGCATCGATCAGACCGCTCGCGGCGATCCGGGTGGCGAGACCCGCCACCGCCAGCGACACGTTCTGCAGCGCCGTGGTCGCACTGCTCGCGCCGTTTGCCGCCTGCTGCGCCGTCAGCATCGCGGCGACGATGTCCGGCAGCTTGATGTTGCTGTTCAGCACGTCGCTGTAGGTCACGCCGGTCAAATTCAGGCGCGTGGCGAGCGCGGACAGGAAGTCGAAAGCATCGACCCGCGCCGTGATTAGCGCCTGATAATCCATCGCCGACAGCGACAGCGTGGTGCCGAGCATGCCGCCCAGTATGGCATTGAGCAGACCGCCGTTGAGCGCAACGAGCCGCGAGCCGATCGCGAACGAGGCCAGCGCCGTGCTGGCCGCCGTCGCCGTGCTGGTGATGTCGAAATGGCTGCTGCCGCCGGTGAACATGCGCGCGAAGTAGAGCGGCGTCTGGGTCTTCAGTGTCACCCGCGCGGCATTCGCGGTTCCGGTTGCCGGCGTCACGAAGCGCGCCTGCGGCGACAGCGCGGCGTCCGGCGTATAGCTGCCGGATACGACCGAGATCAGCGCGTTCGCCGGATAGCCGTTCTGCGTCACGGTCGCGGCGGCGGCGGCCGTGGCGTTGCCGAGATTGCTGGCGGCAACGATGGCGGCGAGATCGGCGGCGCTCTGCGACTTGCGGCGGTCGGCATAGATCGATCCGACATCGACCCCGAGCGCGGCACAGCCCAGCACCAGCACCATGCACCCCGCGCCCATGATCGTGAAGTTGCCGCGGTTATCCCGCACAAAACGTCGAATTATGTTTTGCATCGCGCGCCTCCCTCAGAAGCCGCCGAACGGGATCGCCGCCGAGCGCACGATGGTCGGGGGCGGCGCCGGCACGAACGGCAGCGCATAGATGAAATTGCCTGACGCGTCGTAGTTGACGGTGACGACGAACACGTCGCTGCCCGAGGTCGCCGCGCTGACGGTGAGCCGGTCGGGCCGCAGCAGCGGGTACGCCCCGGCGTTCGCGGTGACATAGTTTTCGGCGAGACTGACGCGCTCGGTCTCGCTGAGGCCCGCGACCGAGGAGCGCGCGGCTTCGGCGGCAAGCTGCTGCACGCCGTGCACCATGGTGAGGTAGGCGCCGAACACGACGATGCCGAACACCAGCACCAGGAACAGCGGCAGCAGCATCGCGAACTCGACAGCCGAGGCTCCGCGCCGGCAGCCGGGAAAAATTCGGAAGGTTCGGGTCAGTCCGGTCATGCCGGAAGTGAGCCACACAACTATTAAGTGTGAATGAACGTATATGAAATTAAAGGTGGTAATTATATCCGGCGATCAAGGAGTTACCGACCTGTCCCGGTCAGTGCAGGCCGGGCATCTCCCTGTAGAATTCGACCTGCATCCGCATCGCTCCCATTGGTTCAACCCGATGCGGCTGCTCCGGCCACACCAGGCCCGGACGGTCGGGCGTAAGAACGGTCTCCGAAGCGGGATCGAGCACCTGATAGCGCAGGCGGCCTTCAAGCACCCGGATGATGGCCCACACGCCGGGCTTGGTGCGATGTTCCCGCCGCAGCGCCTCGGGCAGCGACGTCTCATCGAACACCGACGTGCACTTGTAGGGAACGGGTCCGGCAGCGGTGCTCATGAAGCTGTCCTTGTTTGATCCCATGGAGGAAACGCGTCTGACCGCGGTTGCCAAGCATCGCCGTCAGAAGACAATCGGCTCCTAACGACCGGCCCATCACACGAAATCGAAACCGCTCCGGCGAGTTGTCCGTTTCCGTCGTCCGCTGAAGCTGATAGCTTGCCGGTTCCAGCAAAATGTACGAGGGACCCGATGTTAGACAAGAGCCCAGCCCGCCCTGCCGTCAACGTGCCGAACGATCTGACAGCGTTCTGGATGCCATTCACTGCCAATCGGGCCTTCAAGAAGGCGCCGCGACTGCTCGCCGGCGCCAAAGACATGCACTACTTCACGACCGACGGCCGCAAGATCATCGACGCCGCCGCCGGCATGTGGTGCAGCAATGCGGGTCATGGCCGCACCCAGATCGCAAGCGCGATCGCCAAGCAGGCCGAGGCGCTGGACTATGCGCCGCCGTTCCAGTTCGGCATTCCGCAGGCGTTCGAATTGGCCAGCCGCATCGTCGAGATCGCGCCCAAGGGGCTCGATCACGTGTTCTTCTGCAACTCCGGATCGGAAGCGGCCGATACCGCGCTGAAGATCGCGCTCGCCTATCATCAGACCAACGGCCAAGGCGGCCGCACGCGCCTGATCGGCCGCGAGCGCGGCTATCACGGCGTCGGCTTCGGCGGCACCTCGGTCGGCGGCATGGTCAACAACCGCAAGATGTTCGGCACGCTGCTCACCGGCGTCGATCATATCTCGGCGACCTACGACCGCGAGAAACAAGCCTTCAGCAAGGGCGAGCCGGAATATGGCGCGAACTTCGCCGATGACCTCGAGCGTCTCGTCAACCTGCACGGCGCCAACACCATCGCCGCCGTCATCGTCGAACCGATGGCGGGATCGACCGGCGTGATCCCGGCGCCGAAGAACTATCTCAAGCGGCTGCGCGAGATCACGCAGAAGCATGGCATCCTGCTGATCTTCGACGAGGTCATCACCGGCTTCGGGCGCCTCGGCTATGCCTTCGCCGCCGAGCGCTACGGCGTGCTGCCGGACATGCTGACGTTCGCCAAGGGTGTCACCAACGGCGCCGCGCCCATGGGCGGCGTGCTGGTGCGCGATACCGTGTACGATACCTTCATGACCGGTCCGGCGAATGCCGTGGAACTGTTCCACGGCTACACCTACTCGGCGCATCCGCTGGCCTGCGCGGCCGGCCTCGCCACGCTCGATATCTACCGCGACGAAAAGCTGTTCGAGCGCGCCAACAAGCTCGAACCGAAGTTCGCCGACGCGGTCATGAGCCTGCGCAAGGAACCCAACGTGGTGGACATCCGCACCGTCGGGATCACCGCCGGCATCGATCTCGCGCCCAACAAGAACGGCCCCGGCGATCGCGGCTTCGCGGCGCTGAACAGCGCGTTCCACGACAACGACCTGATGCTGCGCATCGCCGGCGACACGCTGGCGCTGACCCCGCCGCTGATCGTCAGCGACGATCAGGTCGGCGAGATCATCGACAAGGTCACGAAGGTCATCCGGGCCGTCGCCTGACGGCCGGACCGGATTTCGGCGGACAACTCAAAGAACACTTGTCCGCCGAATCACCGATAATGCTAATGTGACGGATCGGGAGCGCCCGACATGGGAAATGCTCCGCGCCGGGAACTTTCGCGCCAGATGATCCGTATTTCGACGATCTTCATTGCCATTTGCATGGTGCTGATCTCGGCGTCGCTCGGCCTCGTGCTTTATTCGGTGGCCGGGATGCGGGCGCAGGAAGCCGCGATCGTGGCGCTGGCCGCCCTCACCTTCCTGATCCTCTACAACGCGGTGTCGATGTGGATGCACGATCGCAGCGACGTCAGCACCCAGATCGCGGATCTGTCGCGCGGCACTGCCGACCTCGCCCGCCAGGTCGCCGAATTCGGCCGCCGTCTCGCCGCGGCCGAAGGCAAGATCGTGTCGGCGAATTCCACCTCGCAGGACCGCATCCAGTCGGTGCTCGGTGAGATCAACGAGCTCGGCGGTCTGGTCAAGCAGCTCGCGACCTCGGTGGCCGCTCATGAAGACACGCTGGCATCGCTGCCAGCAGCGGCGGCTCCTGCGCCGGAACCGCCGGCTGCCAAACCGGCCGTTGCCGCGACTCCGTCCGCAGCGGTTCGGCCCACCGCGCCCGCGCGCAGCGACGCGCAGATCCTGATGGCGGTCAGGAACGCCATCGAGGGCAACAACGTCGATATCTTCCTGCAGCCGATTGTGACGCTGCCGCAGCGCAAGGTGCGCTACTACGAAGCCGTGACGCGGCTGCGCGATGCCAGCGGCGACATCCTGACCGCCGACGACTTCATCCCCGCGGCGGAAGCGGCCGGCCTGATGGCCCGCCTCGACAACATGGTGATGCTCCGCTGTGTGCAAGTGCTGCGGCGGCTGCAGGTCCGCAACAAGGATGTCGGCGTCTTCTGCAACGTCGCCGCGGCGACGCTCGGCAATCCCGCGACCTTCGCGCAGTATCTCGACTTTCTCGAAGCCAATCGCGCGCTGGCGCCGTCGCTGGTGCTCGAATTCAAGCACAGCACGCTGCGCGGTCTCGGCACCACCGAAAGCGAACACCTCGCGGCGCTGGCGCAGCGCGGCTACCGTTTCTCCATCGACCACGTGAAGGACCTGCGCATCGAGCCGCGCGACCTCGCCGACCGTGGCGTCCGCTTCATCAAGATGCCCGCCTCGTTGCTGCTCGATCCGAAGCAGACCTCGGCTTCCGACATTCATCCGGCCGACATCTCCGACCTGCTCGGCCGCTTCGGCATCGACCTGATCGCCGAGCGCATCGAAGGCGAACGCGCGGTGGTCGACCTGCTCGACTACGACGTCCGCTTCGGTCAGGGCTTCCTGTTCGCCGCGCCGCGGCCGCTGCGTCCGGATGCGGCAGCCGATGCCGCCGACAAAGCGAAGCCCGACGCCAATGGCGCCGCGAAACCCGCACGGGCCGACGCATCCGGACCGGACGCGATCAAGCCTGAACCGACCCGCATGACCGGCAACGCTGCGCTTGCGCGCCGCGTCAGCGGCTCCCTCTGAAAGCAATCGACAAGCAATGACGACCCTTCGTTTCATCGAGAACCTGCGCGACCTCGCGGCCGGCAGAGACGTGATCCTCAGCGACATCTGGGGGGTCGTTCACAACGGCCTCGAGTCGTTTCCCGACGCCTGCGCCGCGCTGAAGACCTTCCGTACCCAAGGCGGCACCGTCGTTCTGATCACCAACGCGCCGCGCCCTGCCGATTCCGTGCAGCGGCAGTTGCGCAAGCTCGGCGTGCCCGACGACACCTACGACGCCCTGGTCTCGTCTGGCGACCTGACGCGCAACTACGTCGCCGAACATCCAGCCAAGGCGATCTTCTGGCTCGGGCCCGAACGCGACAACTCGATCCATCGCGGCCTCGATCCCGTATTCGCGCCGCTGGAGCGCGCCGACTACATCATCTGCACCGGTCCGTTCGACGACGAAACCGAATCCGCCGAGGAATATCGCGGCATGATGATGCAGGCGCGCGAACGCAACCTGACCTTGATCTGCGCCAATCCCGATATCGTCGTCGAACGCGGCGACCGGCTGATCTATTGCGCCGGCGCGATCGCGGAGCTCTACCGCGAACTCGGCGGCGACGTGATCTTCTACGGCAAGCCGCATCGGCCGATCTACGAGCGGGCCATGGCGCTGGCGAAGGAACGCCGCGGCAAGGACACGCCGCTGAACAAGGTATTGGCGATCGGCGATTCCGTGCGGACCGACCTCGCGGGCGCGCACGCCTTCGGTCTTGATCTGTTGTTCCTGACGCGCGGCATCCATTCCGAGGAGTTCGCCGGCATCGATCAGCTCGATCCGGCCTCGGTCAAGGAGCTGTTCGGCCACCCACCGCTCGCACTGATGCGCGAACTGAAGTGGTAGCCCGAAAATGCAAGTGGCCGGGGCAAGCCCGGCCACTGCGAAACTCGGGATGTAAAACGCGCGGGCGTTACGCCGGCACGTTGTCCGGGAAGACCGCCTCGATCTTGGTCTTCAGCGTCGCCGCGTTGAACGGCTTGACGATGTAGTTGTTCACGCCGGCCTTCTTGGCGGCAATGACGTTCTCGGTCTTGGATTCCGCCGTGATCATGATGAACGGCGTGGTGGCGAGGTTGGGATCGGCGCGGACTTCCTTGAGCAGGTCGTAACCGGTCATCGGCTCCATATTCCAGTCGGAAATCACCAGGCCGTATTTCTTGCCGCGCATCTTGTTGAGCGCAGCCGAGCCGTCGCTGGCGTCGTCGATGTTTTCAAATCCGAGTTGCTTGAGAAGATTCCGGATGATGCGGATCATGGTGTTGTAGTCGTCCACCACCAGAACCGACATCGACAAATCCACAGCCATTTCAAGCTCCCCCTGCACCACATTCTATGCGTGCGAAAAACACCAGACAGACCCGCCGGAACAGGCCGGCCCCGCAGCGCGCGTCCGGTACATCCGGAGGCCGCAGGACTGCCCCATTACCTAGCAGCATGCGTTAAACAGCCCGTTAATCCGGCCAATTCGCCAAATAGTGCATACCGCAGGCCCATGGCCGACCACACCAACCACCCGCTTGACTTCGATCCGGCGGCCGCGTCACGGTCCGACCACCGAAATCGTCGAATGACCTCCTCAAATGACTTCTGGATTCACTGTTATCCGCGACACGACCCCCGCAGCCGCGATGCCCAAGGGATCGGTGGTGGCAATGGGCAACTTCGACGGCATGCATCTCGGGCATCGCGCCGTCATCGCAGCCGCTATCGAGATGTCGCGTACGCATCGTCAGCCGGCCTTCGCGGTGACGTTCGAGCCGCATCCGCGAAAATTCTTCAGCCCGAACACCCCGCAATTCCGCCTGACCGACGAGACCAACAAGCTGCGGCTGCTGGCCGGCACCGGCCTTGCCGGCGCCGTGGTCATGACCTTCGATGCCGCGCGCGCCGGCACCACGGCGCAAGATTTCATTCACCATGATCTGATTGCCCGGCTTGGGGTCAGCGGCATCGCGGTCGGCTACGACTTCCATTTCGGCAAGGGACGGGTCGGCTCGCCGAGCCTCCTGGTCAGCGAAGCGCCGCGCCTCGGCATCGAGGTCGACGTGCAGCCGCATGTCGATATCGACGAGCGGCCGGTATCCTCCAGCGCGATCCGCATGGCGTTGGCCGAAGGACAGATCGCCGACGCCACCGCCATGCTCGGCGGTCCATGGTTCATCACCGGCGAGGTGATCCATGGCGAGAAGCGCGGCCGCGATCTCGGCTATCCCACCGCCAATATCCGTCTCGACCGGCATTGCGGCCTCAAACATGGCATCTACGCGGTGCGCGTTGGTCGCGGCGCTGAGCGTTTCGATGGCGTCGCAAGCTTCGGCCGCCGCCCGACCTTCGACAACGGTGCGCCGCTGCTGGAAGTCTTCCTGTTCGACTTCAAGGGCGATCTCTACGGGACCGCGCTCGATGTCGCCTTCATCGGCTTCATCCGCGACGAACTTAAATTCGACAGCATCGACGCGTTGGTGCGTCAGATGGACGACGACAGCGCGAAGGCGCGTGCGGCGCTCGCCGCTGCGCCCGATGCATTTCCAAAACTCGGAGATATCGGCTGAACAAGACCGAAAAACAGAAAATGCTGGCCGGCGAACTGTATCGCCCCGGTGATCCCGAAATTCAGGCCGAGCAGCGCGCCAACAAGGCGTGGCTCGCGCGCTACAACGCAGCGATGGCGCTACCGGTCGCGGAACGTCACGCGCTACTGTCGGAGCACTTCGGCCGCGTCGGCGCAGATGCCGTGATCCGGCCGCCGTTCTTCTGCGATTTCGGCTATAATATTTTCCTGGGCGACGGCGTGTTTCTCAATTTCAACTGCGTCATCCTCGACGTGGTGCATGTCACGATCGGCGACCGCACCCAGATCGGCCCGGCGACCCAGATCTATGCGGCCGACCATCCCCGGGACGCCCAGACCCGGCGCGAGGGACTGGAGTTCGGCCGGCCGGTCAAGATCGGCGCCGATGTCTGGATTGGCGGCGGCAGCATCATTCTGCCCGGCGTCACGATCGGCGACGGTGCCATTATCGGCGCCGGCAGCATAGTGACGCGGGATGTCCCGGCGGGATACACCGTCGCCGGAAATCCGGCCCGCCGTATCGGAGCCGGGGCCTAGATCGGTCACTCCGCATTCGAAATCCGGCGCTTTGCGATCCGTCCCTGCCCTGCTATGGAAAGCCCCATGTTTGCGCGGCGCACCATACGGATTAGCAGCCCGGCTTCCGCCTGAGCTTTGGCTCGAGCGCAAGACCGGGACTCTTAACTCATCCGCTATCCCCGCGTTTCAGCGCCCTTTTGAGCCAAGCCAGAGCCTTCATGTCCGAGAAGCCCCAGACGACCGACGCCCCCGACTATTCCAAGACGCTTTACCTGCCGCAGACGGCATTTCCGATGCGCGCCGGGCTGCCCCAGCGCGAGCCCGAGATCCTGAAGCGGTGGAACGAGATCGACCTCTACGGCAAGCTGCGCCAGAGCGCGAAAGGCCGCGCCAAGTTCGTGCTGCATGACGGCCCGCCCTACGCCAACGGCAACATCCATATCGGCCACGCGCTCAACAAGATCCTCAAGGACGTGGTGACCAAGAGCCAGCAGATGCTGGGCTTCGATTCCAACTACGTGCCGGGCTGGGACTGCCACGGCCTGCCGATCGAGTGGAAGATCGAAGAGGAGAACTACCGCTCCAAGGGCAAGGCGAAGCCGAACTTCAAGGACTCCGCGGCGATGGTCGCGTTCCGCAAGGAATGCCGCGCCTATGCCGACAAGTGGCTCAACGTGCAGCGCGAGGAGTTCAAGCGGCTCGGCATCATCGGCGACTGGGCGCATCCCTACGCCACCATGACCTATCCGGCCGAAGCACAGATCGCGCGCGAGCTGATGAAGTTCGCCGCCAACGGCACGCTCTATCGCGGCTCAAAGCCCGTGATGTGGAGCGTGGTCGAAAAGACCGCGCTGGCGGAGGCCGAAGTCGAATACGAGGACTACCAGTCCGACACGGTGTGGGTGAAGTTTCCGGTCACATCGCCGTCCCACGGTGCGCTCGCCAATGCCAGCGTGGTGATCTGGACCACGACTCCGTGGACGCTGCCGGGCAACCGCGCCATCAGCTTCTCCTCGAAAATCGGTTACGGCCTCTACAAGGTCACCGACGCGCCGGACGACAACTGGGCCAAGACAGGCGACCTGTTGATCCTCGCAGACAAGCTCGCTGAAGACGTCTTCAAGCAGGCACGCGTGACGGCCTACGAAAAAGCGCGCGACATTCCCGCCGACACCATGGACGCGATCGAGTGCGCGCACCCGTTGAAGGGCCTGCCGGGCGGCTACGAGTTCACCGTGCCGCTGCTCGACGGCGATCACGTCACCGACGATACCGGCACCGGCTTCGTTCACACCGCGCCCGGCCACGGCCGCGAGGACTTCGACATCTGGACCGCGAACGCGCGTGAGCTCGACGCGCGCGGCATCTCGAGTGCCATCCCCTACACTGTCGACGAGAACGGCGCGCTCACCGCGCACGCTCCCGGATTCGAGGGCAAGCGCGTCATCGACGACAAGGGCAACAAGGGTGACGCCAACGAGGCCGTCATCAAGGCGTTGATCGAACGCGGCATGCTGCTCGCCCGCGGCCGGTTGAAACATCAGTACCCGCACTCCTGGCGCTCGAAGAAGCCGGTGATCTTCCGCAACACGCCGCAATGGTTCATCGCGATGGATAAGGACATCGCCGATCGCGGCACGGCAAAAGCGGGCGATACGCTGCGTACCCGCGCGCTGCAGGCGATCAGCGTGACGCAATGGGTACCGCCGGCCGGCGAGAACCGCATTACCGGCATGATCGCCAATCGTCCGGATTGGGTGATTTCGCGCCAGCGCGCCTGGGGCGTGCCTATCGCGGTGTTCGTACGCGAGAAGGGCGACGGCTCGGCCGAGATCCTGATCGACGATGCCGTCAACAAGCGCATCACTGAGGCCTTCGAGAAGGAAGGCGCCGACGCCTGGTACGCCGACGGTGCGCGCGACCGCTTTCTCGGACCGCGCGGCAACGAGGATTGGACCAAGGTCGATGACATCCTCGACGTCTGGTTCGACTCCGGCTCGACGCACGCGTTCGTGCTGGAAGACCCCGTGCACTTCCCCGGCCTCGCCGGCATCAAGCGCAAGGTCGACGGCGGCCAGGACTCCGTGATGTACCTCGAAGGCTCGGACCAGCATCGCGGCTGGTTCCACTCGTCGCTGCTGGAAAGCTGCGGCACGCGCGGCCGCGCGCCCTACGACTACGTGCTGACGCACGGCTTCACCCTCGACGAGAACGGCCGCAAGATGTCGAAATCACTCGGCAACACCGTCGAGCCGCAGAAGGTGATCAAGGATTCCGGCGCCGACATTCTGCGGCTCTGGGTCTGCGCCACCGACTATGCCGACGACCAACGCATCGGCCCCGAAATCCTGAAGAACACCGTCGAAACCTACCGCAAGCTGCGCAACACCATCCGCTGGATGCTCGGCAGCCTTTCGCATTTCCGCGATGAAGACCGCGTCAAGGCCGACGACATGCCGGAGCTGGAGCGGCTAATGCTGCACCGGTTGTCGGAGGTCGACGAGATCGTGCGCACCGCCTATGCGGCGTTCGATTACAAGACCGTGGTGGCGACGCTCGCCGCGTTCATGAACACCGAGCTGTCGGCGTTCTATTTCGATATCCGCAAGGACACGCTGTATTGTGATCCGCCCTCGTCGGTGGCCCGCAAGGCCGCGCTCACCGTGATCGACTATCTATTCCGCGCAATCACGACCTGGCTCGCGCCGGTGCTTTCCTTCACGACGGAGGAGGCCTGGACGTCGCGTTATGGCGATGGCGTGGTCTCCGTGCACCTCGAACTGTTCCAGAAGACGTTGCCCGGCTGGCGGAACGATGCCCTGGCCGCGAAGTGGGAGACCATTCGCGCGGTGCGCAGCGTCGTGACCGGCGCATTGGAGCTTGAACGCGCGGCCAAGCGGATCGGCTCCTCGCTCGAGGCGTCGCCGATCATCTATGTCGCCGATCGCGTGACGCTCGGAGCGTTGTTCGATGTCGACCTCGCCGAGGTCTGCATTACCTCGAACTACGAGGTGCGCGAGGGCGACGCACCGCCGGACGCGTTCCGCCTGCCGAACGTCCCCAGCGTCGCGGTTGTGGTCGAGAAGGCCCAGGGCACCAAGTGCGCGCGGTCGTGGAAGATCCTGCCGACCGTCGGCGACGACAAGGAGTATCCCGACGTATCGCCGCGCGACGCACAGGCGTTGCGTGAGTGGAAGGCGCTGGGAGTCACCGTGTGACGCCGGTCCTGCGCTCCGGTGTCATCGCGGCCGTCGCGGCGCTGATCGCCGATCAGGCGGTCAAACTGTGGCTGCTGTTCGTGCTCGACATCGGCCGCCTTGGCGCCGTCAGGGTCACGCCGTTCTTCGACCTGGTGCTGGCCTGGAATACCGGCATCAGCTACGGCTGGTTCCAGAATGACAGCCCCACGGGTGCGGCGATCCTGCTCGCCATCAAGGCCGTCGCGGTGGTCCTGCTGGCCATCTGGATGGCCCGCTCGCACACCCGCATGGCGACGATTGGTCTCGGCCTGATCATCGGCGGCGCCATCGGCAACGCCATCGACCGTTTCGCCTATGGCGCAGTGGTGGATTTTGCCCTGTTCCACGTCCAGATCGGCGGAAAAACCTTCAGCTGGTACGTGTTTAACCTTGCCGATGTGGCGATTGTTGCCGGAGTGATAGCCCTATTGTATGACTCGTTCTTCGGGGCACCCGCCGTAAAAGCGCCCTGATCCCGGACGATATGGGCTGCTCGGAAATGCCGGAGGCTTTCGGCCACAGCCGCCGAAAAAACTGAACAGGATGAATGCGATGCGCAAGACCGGACAGAACGGTTGGAACGTGCTCAACGCTTCGGAACTGCTGCCGCAGGGCCTTCGCCTTGCCGCTGTCGCCGCAAGTATCGCCGTCGTTCTGTCCTCCGGGATGGCCCGTGCCCAGGATGATGAGGACGGCAACAACGACCAGACCTTCGAAGAGAAGATCATCCACAATCTCATGACCGGCATGGGCGCCACCAACAGCACAAGCAACGGTATCGAGTACCGCGAGCGGTCGCCGCTGGTGATCCCGCCGAAGCTTGATCTGCCGCCGCCAGGCTCGGCCTCCGCCGACATCAAGGACCCGAACTGGCCGAAGGATCCCGACGTCCAGCGTCGCAAGGAGGCGATCGCCGCCAACAAGGAAAGGCGGCCGACGCAGTGGGAAGCCGGGCAATCGATTCTGCCGAGCAAGCTCGCGCGAGGCGGGGGCGGCAGGACCAAGCGCGCAAGCAACGACAAGCCGGAACAGGCGACGACCGAGAATCCGTCTCTCAACCCGTCGCAACTCGGCTTCAGCGGCAAGCTCAGCGAACTGTTCGGCGGCGGCAACGGGCCGCAGACCGCGCCGTTCACCGGCGAACCCGACCGCGAGAAGCTGACGCAGCCGCCGGTCGGCTATCAGACGCCGTCGCCAAACTACGCTTACGGCACAGGGCCGAAGGAAATCCTCGGCAGGAAGCACATCGATATTCAGACCGGCAAAGAGGTCAGCGACTACTAGCGTGGCGCCGACCCTGACCGGCTGTGGCTGCGGTATCGCGTCACGAGTGATGTTCCGGCGTGAAGCAAGCGGTGCTGTCTCGCAACGACTGAATTCGCTCAGCAGAAGGACCGACGGCAATCTGTGACGATTCAGACCAGATGCCGTCGAGGCATGTCATGACAGCATTGCGACGACGCGTGATCGGAGCCTTCGCGGCGCTGGCTTTGTTTCTTGCCCCTGTGTCTGTGATGTCCGTGGCGCAGGCCCAGACAATCACCTCTCAGCCTCCCACCACATTTACCCTGGCCAATGGACTCGCTGTCGTGATCATTCCCGATCACCGGACGCCGGTGGTCACGCAGATGATCTGGTACAAGGTCGGCTCCGCCGACGAGACCCCCGGCAAATCGGGCCTCGCTCATTTCCTCGAACACCTGATGTTCAAGGGCACCGCGAAACATCCGGCCGGTGAATTCTCCCAGACCGTGCTGCGGGTCGGCGGCAACGAGAACGCCTTCACCTCGTTCGATTACACCGGCTACTACCAGCGCGTGCCGCGCGATCAGCTCGCGACCATGATGGCGTTCGAAGCCGACCGCATGACCGGTCTCGTGCTGAAGGACGACAACGTGCTGCCCGAGCGCGATGTGGTGCTCGAGGAATACAACATGCGCGTCGCCAACAATCCCGACGCGCGGCTGGTCGAGCAGATCATGGCGGCGCTCTATCTCAATCATCCCTATGGCCGCCCGGTGATCGGCTGGCATCACGAGATCGAGAAGCTCACCCGCGAGGATGCGCTGGCCTTCTACAAGCGGTTCTATGCGCCGAACAACGCGACTCTGGTGATCGCAGGCGACGTGGATGCGCAGGAGATTCGTCCCGAGATCGAGGCGACTTTCGGCAAGGTGCCGCCGCAGCCGTCAATTCCGGCCACCCGCATCCGCCCGCAGGAGCCGACCCCGGTTGCGGCGCGCACGGTGACGCTCGCCGATCCCCGCGTCGAGCAGCCGGTGGTGCGGCGTTATTATCTGGTTCCGTCCGCCAAGACGGCGGCGGCGGGCGAAAGCCCTGCGCTCGACGTCCTCGCGCAATTGTTGGGCAGCGGAAGCAACGCCTATCTCTATCGCGCGCTGGTGGTCGACAAGCCGCTCGCGGTCAGTGCCGCCGCCTCCTATCAGGGCACGGCGATCGATTCGAGCCAGTTCTCGATCGCGGCCGCCCCGAAACAAGGCGTCAGCTTCGCCGAGGTCGAACAGGCCATGGATGACGTGATCGCGAATCTCGAGAAAAACCCCATCCCTGCGGAGGACCTCGAGCGGGTGAAGACGCAACTGATCGCGCAGGCGATCTACGCACAGGACAACCAGGCCACGCTGGCGCGCTGGTATGGCGCCGCCATCACCGTCGGGTTGACCGTCGACGACATCAGGAGCTGGCCGGACCGCATCCGCGCCGTGACGGCCGCGCAGGTACGCGACGCCGCGCGCAAGTGGCTGGTGAAGACGCGATCCGTCACCGGATACCTGATCAAGGACACCACACCGAAGCACGAGGAAAAGCGGTCGTGAGATTGATGGGAACCCGCATGGCGCGCCTTCTGTTCGCCGCCGCGTGCTTCACGGTGGCGTCGCTCGCGGCAGCTCCCACGCTCGCCGCGACTAAAATCCAGCACCTGGTAACGCCGGGCGGGATCGAGGCCTGGTTCGTTCAGGATGCCACCGTCCCGCTGGTGGCGATGGAATACGCCTTCTCCGGGGGCGCGGCACAGGATCCGGCCGACAAGGCCGGCGTCGGCTACATGGTCGCGAGCCTGCTCGATGAGGGCGCGGCCGATCTCGATTCAAAAACCTTCCATGAGCGGATCGACCGCCGCGCCATCGAACTGGGCTTCAGCATCGAGCGGGATCGGCTCCGCGGCTCGCTGCGGATGCTCAAGAACAACAGCGACGAAGCCTTCGGCCTGCTGCGGCTCGCCCTCACCGCGCCGCGCTTCGACACCAACGACGTCGAACGCATCCGCTCGCAGATCATGTCCGGCCTTCGCCGCAACACCACCAACCCCAACGCGCTGGCCGGCCGCAAGTTCGTCGAGCTCGCTTTCGGTGATCATCCCTACGGCCGCCAGACGCACGGAACGCTGGAGAGCATTCCCACGATCAAGACCAGCGACCTCAGGGACTACGTACGCCGTGTGCTGGCGCGGGACCACCTGAAGATCGCAGTGGTCGGCGATATCGAGCCTGCGGCGCTCGCAAAGCTGCTGGACAAGACGTTCGACGGGCTGCCGGCGAAGGGTGACCTGACGCCGGTTGCAAATGTAATCGCCGCGAAGCCGCCGAAGCGCGCCTTCGTTCCGCTCGACGTGCCGCAGACCACCGTCATGTTCGGCGGTCCCGGCATCAAGCGCCATGACCCGGATTTCATGGCGGCCTATATCGACAACCACATCCTCGGCGGCGGTTCGCTATCGTCCAGGCTCTATCATGAGGTTCGCGAAAAGCGCGGCCTCGCCTATTCGATCTCCGAATCGCTGCTGTGGATGGATCATTCGGACCTGTTCGCCGGGACCACCGGCACCCGCGCCGATCGCGCCGGCGAGTCCGTCGATGCGATCAACAAGGAAATCCAGCGCTTCGCCGACAACGGCCCGACCCAGAAAGAACTGGACGAGGCCAAGTCCTATCTCAAGGGATCGCAGATGCTAGCGCTCGATACCTCCTCGAAGCTCGCCTCGGGCCTGCTGCAGTATCAGATAGACAACCTGCCGATCGACTACATCGAGAAGCGCAACGCACTGGTCGATGCCGTCACGCTGGACCAGGCCCGGCAGGTCGCCAAGCGGCTGTGGGGACAGGGGTTGCTCACGGTGATCGTGGGGCGTGCGCCGCAGGCGGCGGCCCAGCCGGCGTCTGCGCATACGGCGCCTCAACCGCAACCGGCAGCGAACTGATCCGCGCCACGCAAGCCAAACGCGGTCCGGCAGGTTATGGTGGCCCCTTCTGATTCCCATACCGGGGAGCAGATCGGCGCTGGTGCCCCATGCTGCGGATTGCCCGCGATATCGTCATCGACGAAAACGACATCGAGATCGACTTCGTTCGCGCCTCCGGACCCGGCGGCCAGAACGTCAACAAGCTCTCGACCGCCGCGCAATTGCGTTTCGACACCCGCCGCATGGCGCTCGCGGACGACGTCGCGATGCGGCTGGCGCGCATCGCCGGCCAGCGCATGACCAAGGACGGTGTGATCGTGATCCAGGCGCAGCGTCACCGCACCCAGGAGCGCAACCGCGCCGATGCCATCGAGCGTTTGATCGCGATGTTCCGTGAGGCAGCGGTGCGGCCCACGCCGCGACGGCCGACAAAGCCGACGTTCGGATCGAAACTGCGCCGGCTCGACAGCAAGAAGCGGCGGAGCGACGTCAAGGCGAAGCGCGGCGGGGCGCGTTACGACGACTGAACTCTTCGGTTTGCGGTTCCAGTATCGCTACCGGTTTGTTCTCGCATAAAACAGCCCGCTACTACCACACGCTGAATTTGCCGGCCTAAAGTCAGTACACGCCAACGGTGATGTATATGACAAAGCTGCGCGCATTTTCCTCGATCGGACTCGGATTTTGCAGCGCGTTGCTTGTGGTTGACACGGCGAGCGCGCAAATGACGCTGCCGTCGACCAAGCCGCCTGATGGTGCGGCGTTGTTCAGAACGCAATGCGCCACCTGCCACACGACAAACACAACCGATCCACCAAGGCAGGGACCGACGCTTGCGCGGATCGTTGGCCGCAAGGCAGGCAAGATTGAAGGTTTCAAATACACCCCCGGCCTCGCACGGGCCGATTTCACCTGGGACGAGGCGAAACTGGATGCCTGGCTGACGAACCCTCAGGCGATGATCTCCGATGCCAACATGGCCTACCGGCAGGCCAAACCCGAAACCCGCAGCGCCATCATCGCCTATTTGAAAGGGCTCAACTAAATGGCCAAGCCTGTCCACTCGATGATCCGCGTTCTGGATGAAGCCAAGGCGCTCGATTTTTACGCACGCGCTTTCGGTCTGCAGATCGCCGAGCGCATCGCGTTTCCGGACTTCGCGCTGATCTATCTGCGCCATCCTTCATCGCCGTTCGAGGTCGAACTCACGGTGAACTTCGATCGCAAGGAACCTTACGTGCTCGGCGACGGCTACGGACATCTTGCCGTCGTGGTCGACGATGTCGATGCCGAGCATGCCCGTTTCGGCCGTGAAAGCCTCTCTCCCGGCCCACTGCGCGACTTCAAGCACGAAGGTGCGACGCTGGCGCGCTTTTTCTTCGTCTCCGACCCCGACGGTTACAAGATCGAAGTGATCCAGAAAGGCGGACGCTTCGGATAGCGCTCTCAGAACAAGACAACCAATACGTCAAACGATGGAGGATACCCATGAGAGAAGTCGATCGCCGAAGCAAGCATTCGCGGCGCACATTCCTGAAGGGTGCGGCTGCGGCGGCGCCCGCGGCTGCGATAGCGACCAGTATTCCGCTGGGTATTGAGGACGCATGGGCCGAGGGCGCGACCACGCTCGCGCCCGCAACGATGAAGACGCTGGTGAAGGTCGCGCGCGACATTTACCCGCACGATTTCCTTGTCGACAGCTATTACATCACCGCGGTCAAGCCGTGGGACGGCAAAGCAGCGAAGGATCCCGCCGTGAAGGCGATGATCGAGGACGGCGTGAAGCGCCTCGATCAGGATGCGCAGGATCGCCACAAACTGCCCTATGCGCAGGTCGCGTGGGAATCCGATCGCGTGACGCTGCTGCAGGGCATTGAGCAGACCACCTTCTTCAAGGCGCTGCGATCCGATCTCGTCGTCTCGCTCTACAACCAGGAAGCGGTGTGGCCGAAGTTCGGCTACGAGGGCTCGTCCGCCGAGCACGGCGGTTACATCCACCGCGGATTCGACGACATCAACTGGCTGCCGAAAGCCTGATTGCATCGGACAGAACATCGGTTGGGAGGATTCAAAATGGCTAAGTTCGATCTGAATGACGACGGCGTGGTGGTGATCGTCGGCTCCGGTGCCGGCGGCGGAACACTCGGCAATGAACTCGCGCAGAAGGGCATCAAGGTGGTGATCCTTGAGGCCGGCGCGCGTAACGAAATCCAGGATTTCATCAACAACGAATGGGAAAGCTTCACGCAGCTGGCGTGGAAGGATATGCGAACGACGTCGGGAAGCTGGCAGGTCGCCAAGGATTTTCCCAACCTGCCGGCATGGATCGTCAAATCGGTCGGTGGTTCGACGGTGCATTGGGCGGGAGCGTCGCTGCGCTTCGACGAACACGAATTCAAGATCCGCAGCGCCTACGGCAACGTGCCGGGCGCCAACATGCTCGACTGGCCAATTACACTTGCCGAAATGGAGCCGTGGTACACCAAGGCCGAGAGCAAGATGGGCGTTACGCGCACCAATAGTATTCCAGGCCTGCCGGGTAACAACAACTTCAAGGTGATGGAAGCCGGTGCCCAAAAGGTCGGCTACAAGCAAGTGAGTACCGGACGCATGGCGATCAACAGCCAGCCGCGCGATGGCCGCGGCTCCTGCCAGCAGATCGGCTTCTGCTTCCAGGGGTGCAAGTCCGGCGCCAAGTGGTCGACGCTCTACACCGAAATCCCAAAGGGCGAAGCAACCGGCAATCTCGAAGTGCGTCCCAACAGCATGGCGCTCAAGATCGAGCACGACGCGTCGGGCAAAGTCACTGGCGTGGTCTATGCCGACGGAGACGGCAAGCAGCAGCGGCAGAAGGCCCGGATCGTCGCTGTCGCAGGCAACTCGATCGAGAGCCCGCGCTTGCTGCTCAACAGCGCGTCGAACATGTATCCCGACGGTCTTGCCAACAGCTCAGGGCAGGTCGGCCGCAATTACATGCGGCACATGACGGGCAGCGTATACGCCGTGTTCGACAAGTCAGTGCATATGTATCGCGGCACCACCATGGCCGGCATCATCCGCGACGAGGCGAGGAACGATCCGTCGCGCGGCTTCTTCGGCGGCTACGAGATGGAAACGATATCGCTCGGCGTGCCGTTCATGGCGGCGTTCCTCAAGCCCGGCGCATGGGGGCGCACGTTCACCAGCACCATGGAGCAATATCCGCAAATGGCCGGAATGTGGCTCATCGGCGAAGACCTGCCGCAGGAAACCAATCGCATCACCCTCGATCCGAAGGTCAAGGATGCGCATGGATTGCCGGTCGCCAGCGTCCACTACGACGACCATCCGAACGATATCGCAATGCGCGACCATGCTTACAAGCAAGGCTCGGCGGTCTATGAGGCGGTCGGCGCGACGGCGACTTTCCCGACTGTGCCCTATCCCAGCACGCACAACATGGGCACCAATCGCATGAGTGCAAAACCGCGGGATGGCGTGGTGAACAAGTTCGGCCAGTCGCACGACATCAAGAATCTGTTCGTGTCCGACGGCAGCCAGTTCACCTCGAGCGCCGCCTGCAATCCGACGCTGACGATCGTATCACTCGCGATCCGGCAGGCCGATCACATCGCCAGCGCCATGCAGAAGAAGGAAATCTAACGCTCGTCATCCGGGCGCAGGCGCCCTCGCGGCGGATGCGTCCGGATTGCGGTTTCCATCATAATCGGATTCCGGGATTCCTCGCCGGCGCGCCACCGGCCCGGATTGAGGTTGCAACTATTCCGCCGCATCCATGATTGGCGCCGCGCCAACGTGAAACTCGGGCGCGGTCGCTGCATTCCTGGATCGGTAGATCAGACAGGAACAGCGCAACAGCGACGCAAAGTTTTTCACCTCGCCGTGATGATCGAGAACTTCGTTGTGAAGTTTGGTCAGGAATTTCGCCAGGCTCATGTCTTCCTTGCCGGCGATCTCTTCCAGCGTATCCCAGAACGACATTTCGAGCCGGATCGACGTGCAGTGGCCGCCGATCCGCAGTGAGCGGGTCTGCGATTCATAGTCGCGTTGGGGCTGATGGGCGAACAGGCGGCACATGACGTATCCTCCGGTCTGTTTATAACTTTTCTAAACGATATACCCGGTCGTCCGATGTCACAATCGGCCTCAAGGAGTATTCGGCCCCCGTGGGGTAGACGTCTGAACGTCAATATCTTCAATATGATGGTTGTAGCTCGTCCCCAACCTGACGCGGGGACCGCGTTTTGTCCTACAATGCGCCAAAATCTCGAATCGACCTGAGCCCAGATGCCTGTTCGCCAATTGCCAGAAACCATCGTCAACCGGATCGCGGCCGGCGAAGTGGTCGAGCGTCCCGCCAGCGTAGTCAAGGAACTGGTGGAGAACGCCATCGACGCCGGCACGAGCCGCGTCGATATCTTCACCGACGGCGGCGGACGGCGGCGGATCGGTATCACCGACGACGGCGACGGCATGACGAAGGCCGATCTTGCGCTCGCGGTCGATCGCCATGCCACCTCCAAGCTCGATGACGAAGACCTGCTGCAAATCCGCACTCTCGGGTTTCGCGGCGAAGCCCTGCCCTCGATCGGCGCGGTGGCCAGACTCGGCATCACCACACGCCATGCCGGAGAACCGCATGCATGGTCGCTGAATGTCGAAGGCGGCGCGAAATCCGCGATCGTTCCGGCGGCGCTGACGCAGGGCACGCGCGTCGAGGTCAGCGACCTCTTCTACGCGACGCCGGCGCGATTGAAATTCCTCAAGACCGATCGCACCGAAGCCGAGGCGATCCGCGAGGTGGTGCGGCGTCTCGCGATGGCGCGGCCCGATATCGCCTTCACCCTCGCCGGAGAGGAGCGCGCGCCGGTGACGTGGGCTGCGGCTCTACCCGGCGCGGCGGGGCGGTTGACACGACTCGGCGATATTCTCGGTGCGGATTTTCGCAGCAACGCCATCGAAGTGCGCGCCGAGCGCGAGGGCGTGGTCGTCGAAGGGTTTGCCGCTGCGCCATCGCTGACCCGCGCCAACGCGCTCGGACAATATCTGTTCGTCAACGGCCGCCCGGTGCGCGACAAGCTGATCGTCGGCGCGGTGCGCGCGGCCTATTCGGACTACCTGCCGCGCGATCGCCATCCGGTGGTCGCGCTGTTCGTGACGCTCGATCCGCAGGAGGTCGATGCCAACGTGCATCCCGCCAAAACCGAAGTCCGCTTCCGCAACGCGGGTCTCGTGCGTGCGCTGATCGTGCACGCGCTGAAAGAAGGCCTTGCGCGCGAGGGTCGGCGCACCGCGGCCAACAGCGACGGCGCGGTGCTTACGGCGTTCCGCCCGGCGGTCGCGCCGCGACCTGCCAACTGGGATTGGCGGCAATCGCCGGCTTCTCCTGTCGGCACGCGATCATGGTCCGGCACGGCGACGCCCGCGTTTGCCGAGCCTGGCCAGGCCGCATTCGATGTCGGGGCACCGACCGCGGACGTGCGCTTTGAGGTCGCGCCTGCCGGCGACCTCGAGGATCGTCCGCTCGGCGCGGCACGTACGCAAATTCACGAGACCTACATCGTGGCGCAGACCCGCGATGGCCTGATCGTCGTCGATCAGCACGCCGCCCATGAACGCATCGTCTATGAGAAACTCAAGGCCGCCCTCGAACGCGACGGCGTGCAGCGGCAGTTGCTGCTGATCCCCGACATCGTCGAACTGGACGAAGCCACCGTCGAAAAACTTGTCAGCCGCGCGACTGAACTGGAAAAATTCGGTCTCGTCATCGAGTCCTTCGGTCCCGGGGCGGTCGCCGTGCGCGAAACGCCATCGCTGCTCGGCAAAACCAACGCCGCCGCCCTGCTTCGCGATCTTGCCGAGCACATGGCGGAATGGGACGAAGCGCTGCCGCTGGAGCGCCGCCTGCTCCACGTCGCCGCCACCATGGCCTGCCATGGTTCGGTGCGCGCGGGACGCATCCTCAAGCCCGAAGAGATGAACGCGCTGCTCCGCGAAATGGAGGACACGCCGAATTCAGGCCAGTGCAACCACGGCCGCCCGACCTATGTCGAACTGAAGCTCGCGGATATCGAGAAGCTGTTCGGGCGGCGGTAGGTCAGCAAAGGAACGTCATCCTGAGGAGCGGCCTCTTGGCCGCGCCTCGAAGGATGATTTCGCAACCGTCATCCTTCGAGGCTCGCACGCGCGATGCAAGGGCATCGCGGGCTCGCACCTCAGGATGACAGAGCTGATGGCTCACTTGTATTTCGGATCGCGCTCGAGCAGTTCGATCGAGATGCCCTGCGGTCCGCGAATGAAGCAGATGCGGACGCCTGGCCGAATGGTATGCGGCTCCTTGGTGAACGTCACGCCCTTGGCCTTCAGATGCGCGGCGACGTCGTCGATGTCCTTCACCGACAGGCCGAAATGATCGAGACCCTGATAGGGCGTCGACGGCGGCGGATTGACGCCATCGCCCGCCGTGACCGGCGCAAGGAAGATGTTGGCGCTGCCGAGTTTCACATCAAGGCGCACCGGCGTGCGGACGATCTCCGCACCCAGTGTCTCGGCGAACCACTTCGCGGTGTCTTCCGGATCGGGGGTACGAATGTGAACGTGATCCCAAGTAAACTGTGGCGTTGCACCGGCCATTCTTCGCTCTCCTGTCGTTTGCTGATCGATTTTTGCCGTGGCGCGACAATAGCGTCAATCTTTGATGGCCTCGCCAGCATCACACCAGTCATGCACCCCGAAGGAAGACGAATTCCGTATCGTCATAGGCGCGCCGCTCAAGCTCCTCGAAGCCGTCGGGCGTAGCGAAGGCCGCGGCCTTTGCTTCCTCCACCACGACCAGCGCGCCAGCCGTGAGCCAGCCGCCGTCGCGCAGCGAGGCGACGGCCTTGTCGGCGAGCCCCATCCGGTACGGCGGGTCGAGAAACACCAGCGAGAACGGCTCGACCGGATGCGCGGGACCGAGATCGGTGGCGTCGCGGCGATAGACCTTGGTGACGCCGCCGAGGCCCAGCGACTCGACGTTGTTGCGCAACAGCGCCCGCGCCTCGGCGCCGTTGTCGACGAACAGCGTAAATTTCGCACCGCGCGACACCGCCTCGATACCGAGCGCACCGGTGCCCGCGAACAGGTCCAGCACCCGCGCGTCGGAGATCGGATCATCGTAGGCATGAAGCAGGATATTGAACAGCGACTCGCGCAAGCGGTCGGCCGTCGGCCTGATCTGCTGCGTCGACGGCGACGCCAGCGTGCGACCCTTCAATCGCCCCCCGACGACACGCATGGTCAATCCCGCGGCGTGAAATCGCGCTTGCCGTGATAGCCGCGCTTCGGCCGCCGCGGCGGACCGTAGCCGTTGGCTTCGGCTTCATTGCGCGCGCGGGCTTCGTCGCTGCCGGTCCGCTGCACCACGACGCTGCGGCCCTTGCGATCCTCGATCAGGGAGCGCTTCGCGCGTTCCTTGTTATCCTTCTTCGAACGCAGCGGCGTGCCATCGCGGCCGAGCTTGGGGCCGGTGTCGGCTTCGGTAGCGGCGCCTGCGAAATTCGCATTCGCCAGCGCCGTGACCTTCTCGCCGAGCTGATCGCGCAGCACACGGCTACGTACTTCCTCGACCTGGCCTTCCCCAATCTCGCCGAGCTGGAACGGCCCATAGGAGACGCGGATCAGTCGATTCACCTCGAGACCAAGGTGCGCCATCACATTGCGCACCTCGCGGTTCTTGCCCTCGCGGATCGCAAACACCACCCAGACGTTGGCGCCCTGATCGCGCTCCAGCGTCGCATCGATCGGACCGTACTTGACGCCATCGACCTCGACGCCGTCCTTCAGCGTGTCGAGCTGCGCCTGGGTCACCTCACCGTGGGCGCGAACGCGATAGCGCCGCAGCCAGCCGGTGTCGGGATGTTCGAGCACCCGCGCCAGACCGCCATCGTTGGTCAGCAGCAGCAGGCCTTCGGTGTTGAAATCGAGCCGGCCGATGCTGATGAGGCGCGGCAGGCCATCCGGCAGGTTGTCGAACACGGTCGGCCGCCCTTCCGGATCGTCGTGCGTCGTCATGAGCCCGCGCGGCTTGTGATAGAGGAACAGCCGCGTACGTTCGCGCTCGGGCAGCTTCTGGCCATCGACGGTGACCACGTCGCGCGTGGTGACATCGAGCGCCGGCGAGTTGATGACGCGGCCGTTCACCGCGACCCGACCTTGCGTGACCATGTCCTCGGCATCGCGGCGCGACGCCAGTCCCGCGCGTGCGATCACCTTGGCGACGCGCTCGCCGGCCTTTTTGGGCTTCGGCTCGGCGCGGGCGCTGCGGCGCTCATCGTCGGAGGGGCGCTCGCGATAGGCGCCGCGGCCGCCGAAGGCCGGGCGTTTGGCGAAAATCTTGCTGTCGTCCTCGTTGTCGCGGCGCGGGCGATCGTCGCGATCACCACGGCGTGGGCGTTCCTGCCAATCGTTGCGGCCGCCGCGCGGCCGGTCGAATTGCGGACGATCCTCACGAGGCCGGTCGAAGCGGCGGGGCGCCCGATCATCCCGACTGGAACGATCATCGCGGGGGCGTGCAAAACGCGGCCGTTCGGTATCACCGCGATCGTCACGCGGCTTGTCGAAGCTTCGCGCCTCGCGACGCGGGCGATCGTCGCGGCGAGTATCGTCGCGCGGCCGCGCGTCGCGTTTCTGCCACGGCTTGTCGTCGCTGCGGTCGCGCCCGCGGAATTCCCGATCACCGAAATCCTTGCGCGGGCCACGGCTGAATTTCCGCTCACCATCATCGCGCGGCGGGCGTGGGCTATAAGGCCGATCGCCCTGAGGCCGGGCACGCTGCGGACGATCACCATCCTTGCGAAAACCCTCGCCGCGCGGCGCGTAGGGGCGTTTGTCGCCGAATTTCTTGTCGGAAAACCGTCCCGCCGGGCGCGCATCGCCGCGATCACCACGGGGCGCGCGATCATCGCGATTGAACCTCGGGCGTTCACCACGGGGCCCATCGCCACGTGGCGTGTAAGGACGTTTCTCACCCCCGTCCTCGCGCGGACGGAAGTCCTTGCGCGGGCCCCGGTCAGCCCGGTTGCTCTGGCGATCCGGCCGATCCCCGCCACGCGCGGGACGATCGTCGCGATTGAACCGGGCCGGACGCGGTGCATCGCGGTAGCTCCTGCGGGGCGCATCGCCATCGCGCTTTCCCGCGTAAGGGCGCTTGGCGCCTTCGCCCCTGTCGGACTTTCCGGTTAAACCGCGCTTGGCGAATTTTTTCTCCGGTCCGCGCGGCTTGCCCGAGCGGCCTCCGGGCTTGTCCCTGCCGCCGGCCGGCCGGTCACGGCGCCCGCGCGGGGAAGCATTGTCTTTGTCTTTATCGCGGGGCATGAATGATCTCGCTTAAAACCGTGTCGGGCCGGTGCGCCGCGCCACCCATCGGAAAGAGCGCTCTCGCAAAACCGGCATCCACTTTTGCTGAAGGCGGGCTCTTAGCAGAGTTCTTTACCGGATACGAGGCATGACAACGCCCTCTTTCATGGATTTGGCGCTGAAAGCCGCCGAAAACGCGGCAAAATCGGGCGAAGTGCCGATCGGCTGCGTGGTCGTGCGTGACGGTACCGTGATTGCTACGGCCGGCAACCGCACCCTCACCGACCGCGATCCGACCGCCCATGCCGAATTGCTGGCCATTCGCGAGGCGGCCCGCAAGCTCGGCAGCGAGCGCCTGACCGATTGCGACCTCTACGTCACCCTGGAACCCTGCCCGATGTGTGCCGGCGCCATCTCGTTCGCGCGCATCCGCAGGCTCTACTATGGCGCGGCCGACCCGAAGGGTGGCGCCGTGGACTCCGGTGTGCGGTTCTTTGCGTCACCGACCTGCCATCACCGTCCGGAAGTCTACCCGTCGGTCGGCGAACGCGAGGCGGCATCCCTGCTTAGGGATTTCTTCAAGGCGCGGCGCTGAAGAACGCAAGAAGCGCCTTTGCGGTCTGCTCCGGCGCCTCCTCCGGCAGAAAATGTCCCGAAGGAACCGGACCGCCGGTGACATTTGTGGCCCAGGCCCGCCACGCATCGAGTTGCGTGCTGGACGCACTCGCCGCGACGCCGGCATCGCCCCACAACGCCAGCATCGGAATCGTAATCTTCTTTCCGACATCGAGGTCCGCCTTGTCGATCTCGAAATCGGCGTAGGCGCCGGCGCGGTAGTCCTCGCACATCGCGTGTACGCGCGAAGGATCGCGGAACGGCGCCAGGTAATGTTCCAGCGCGCGCGGATCCATCGCATCGAGTGTTCCGGTGCGGGTCTGGCTTGCCATCTTCTGTTTCAGGAAGAAATCCGGATGGCCGCCGATCAAGGTTTCCGGCAACGGATAAGGCTGCGCCAGAAACGCCCAGTGATAGATCTTCAGCGCTGACAGACGATTGATGCGCGACCAGTAGTCGTAGGTCGGCAGGATATCGAGCACGGCGAGTTTCGACAGCCGGCCGGGATGATCGAGCGCGAGCCGATAGGACACGCGGCCACCGCGATCGTGTCCCGCCAGCGCGAAATGCACGAACCCGAGCTTCTCCATGGCCTCGATCATCGTTTTGGCCATCGCGCGCTTGGTGTAGGGCGTATGCCGGTCGTCGCTCTCGGGCATGTCCGACCAGCCGTAACCGGGCAAGTCCGCGATGATGAGCGTGAAGCGCTCGGCGAGTTGCGGCGCCACCTTGTGCCACATCACATGCGTGGACGAGAAGCCGTGCAGCAACATCAGCGGCGGTCCCTTGCCGCCGACGCGGGCGAAGATGCGGCCCGACGTGGTGTTGATCCATTCGGATGCGTAACCGGGAAACAGGTCGGCGAGATCGGGCATCGGTCATCACTCGTGCTTGAAAGCAGATAACCCAGTAGACACCATCGTTGATCGCCGACAAGGGCTGTCGCGGCATATGGGGTCCGCACGTTCGCCGGCCTGCGATCGCGCTTCAAACTTTGTTCGGCGTTGCCGCTGCGGTCCCCCGGCGATATGCCATCCGCAAGCCTTCACCACAACATGAGGAAACACCATGGCGATCGATTTCGAGATTCCCCCGGAAGCCAAGGCCATCCGCGAAAAGGTCCGCCAGTGGGTGCATGACGAATGCATTCCCGCCGAGAAGCAACTCGACGAGAAACCGCTCAAGGACGTGCTCGATCCCCTGCGCAAGAAGGCCCGCGCGCAGGGCCTGTGGTGTCCGTTCGTGCCGAAGGAGTATGGCGGCATGGGGCTCGGGCCGCTCGCCAACGCGCTGGTGCAGATGGAGCTCGGTGAAAGTGCGCTCGGCGCGCTCTCCATGAACACGCAGGGGCCGGACGACGCCTCGATGATGACAATTCTCGCGCATGGCACCGAGTATCAGAAGGAGAAATTCCTCAAGCCCCTGCTGAACGGCGACAAGCGCATCTGCTTCTCGATGACGGAAAAGGCCGCAGGCGCCGATGCCACCGGCATGCAGACACGCGCGGTCAAGGACGGTAACGAAAACTACGTGCTCAACGGCGAGAAGTGGTTTTCGTCATCGGCCAGTGTGGCCGACATCGCACTGGTGATGGCCAAAACCGATCCAGACGCGCCGCGCCACAAGCAGTTCTCCACCTTCATCGTGGAGCTGCCGAACCCCGGCTACAAGATCAAGCGCAACGTCGCGAACATGGGCATCCATGATGCACACTACGATGAACTCCATGGCGGCCATTCCGAGATCGAGATCAAGGATCTCGTGGTGCCTGCCGACAATCTGCTCGGCGGCGAAGGCAACGGTTTCAACATGGGCCAGCACCGCCTTGCCTACGGGCGGCTGCGACATGGCATGCACAACATCGCCAAGGCACAGCGTGCGCTCGACATGGCGACCGCGCACGTCATCCAGCGCTCGACCTTCGGTCAGTTGCTGGCCGACCGCCAGGCCGTGCAGTTCATGCTGGCGGACTGCGCCAGCGAACTCTACATGGCGCGGCTGATGCTGCTGCACATCGCCTACAAGGCCGAAAAAGGCCTCGACCTCACGCAGGAAAACTCGATCGCGAAGGTCTTCCTCGCGCACATGGTGCATAAGGTGGTGGACACCGCGATCCAGCTCCACGGCGCGCTCGGTTACAGCCAGGATACGCCGCTCGCCAAATGGTACACGCAGATCCGCTCGCAGCGGCTGGTCGATGGCCCGGACGAGGTGCACAAGTGGAAGGTCGGCCGCAACGTCGTCAAGGCGTTCAAGAAGCACGGCACCACGGCTTCAGCGGCGGGCGGCGATTTGATCTGATCTGTCATTCCGGGGCGGAGCGAAGCGACGAGCCCGGAATCCATGACCACTACAGGGAGTATGGATTCCGGGTCTGCGCCAGGTGGCGCATCCCGGAATGACGCAGTTGCTATCTCGTTGCCTTCTCGCGCTTAACCGCCTGCCAGCCGATGTCGCGGCGGCAGAAGCCGTCCAGCCACTTGATGCGGTCGACAGCCTCATAGGCGCGGCGCTGCGCTTCAGCCACCGTTTTCCCCGACGCGGTGACATTGAGCACGCGGCCGCCATTGGCGACGATGTGGCCGTCCTTCGACGCCGTACCGGCATGGAAAATTTCCACGCCCTCCACTTTCGCAGCCTCATCAAGCCCGTCGATCCGCGTGCCCTTGGCGTAATCGCCGGGATAGCCTTTCGCCGCCATCACCACAGTTAATGCCGGATCGGGAAACCAGCGCAGGTCGAAGTTCTTCAACTGGCCATCGATGGCCGCGAGCAGCGCCGGCACGATGTCCGACATCATGCGCAGCATCAGCACCTGGCATTCGGGATCACCGAAGCGGACGTTGTATTCGATCAGCTTCGGCCCTTGTGCGGTGATCATAAGCCCCGCGAACAGCACGCCCCTGAACGGCATGCCCTTCGCAGCCATAGCGCGCAGCGTCGGATGGATGATCTCGTCCATGGTGCGGCGACACATCTCGTCCGTCATGACAGGTGCCGGCGAATAGGCACCCATGCCGCCGGTGTTCGGCCCCTTGTCACCGTCGAACACCCGCTTGTGGTCTTGTGCCGTGGCCAATGCCAGCGCGTGCTCGCCATCGCACAGCGCGAAGAACGAGGCCTCCTCGCCTTGCATGAATTCCTCGACCACGACCTGGGCACCGGCGCCGCCAAAACCGCCCTCGAACATCATGTCGATGGCAGCCAGCGCCTCGTCGAGCGTCATCGCAACCACAACGCCCTTGCCGGCCGCGAGGCCATCGGCCTTGATGACGATCGGCGCGCCCTGCGCGCGGATGTAGGCCTTCGCCGCCGCCGGATCGTTGAAGCGCTCATAGGCCGCGGTCGGAATGTTGTTGGCCCTGCAGAGGTCCTTGGTGAACCCCTTGGAGCCTTCGAGCTGGGCCGCGGCCTTGCTCGGACCGAACGCCTTGATCCCAGCCGCGGCAAGATCATCAACGATCCCGGCAGCCAACGGCACTTCGGGACCGACAACGACGAGATCGACCGCATTTGTTTTGCAGAAGGCAATCACCGCCGCATGATCGGTGACATCAAGCGGCACGCATTCGGCCTCTTGCGCGATGCCGGCATTGCCGGGCGTGCACCACAATTTGGTCACCAGCGGCGAGCCTGCGATTTTCCAGGCCAGCGCATGTTCGCGGCCGCCGGAACCGATCAGAAGGATGTTCATGAAGGACTGCCGCTACGGGATTTTCGGTGGTTTCGGGGCGGTTTAGCATGGTAAGGCGGAGTCGCAACAGAAGCGAAACTTGATGCCCGCGAACCCTGCACAGCTATTGGCGAACGCGCCGGAATATACCGTGTCCGAACTCTCCACGGCGCTGAAGCGCACCGTGGAGGACACCTACGGGCACGTGCGCGTGCGCGGCGAAATCTCCGGTTTTCGCGGACCGCATGCCTCGGGCCATTGCTATTTCGCGCTGAAGGACGAGAGCGCCAAGATCGAGGCAGTGATCTGGAAGGGCGTCCACGGCCGAATGCGGTTCAAGCCGCAGGAAGGCCTCGAGGTCATCGCCACCGGCAAGCTGACCACCTATCCGGGCTCCTCAAAATACCAGATCGTGATCGAGGCGCTGGAGCCTGCCGGCATCGGTGCGCTGATGGCGCTGATGGAGGAGCGCAAGAAGAAGCTCGCGGCGGAAGGCCTGTTCGACGAGGCCCGCAAGCAGCTTTTGCCCTGGCTGCCCGATGTGATCGGCGTGGTGACGTCGCCGACCGGCGCCGTGATCCGCGACATCCTGCATCGGCTGGAGGACCGCTTTCCTCGCCGCGTGCTGGTGTGGCCGGTGCGTGTGCAGGGCGAAGGCTCGGCCGAGCAGATCGCCGCCGCCATCGACGGCTTCAATGCCCTGCCCGAGGATGGCCCGATTCCGAGGCCGGACCTGCTGATCGTCGCGCGCGGCGGCGGCTCGCTCGAAGACCTGTGGTCCTTCAACGAGGAAATCGTGGTTCGCGCCGCCGCGGGCAGCATGATCCCGCTGATCTCGGCGGTCGGTCACGAGACCGACGTGACGCTGATCGATTTCGCCTCCGACAAGCGGGCGCCGACGCCCACCGCCGCCGCCGAGATGGCCGTGCCGGTACGCGCCGAACTGTTTGTCGAAGTCACAAGCCTGGCGCGGCGGGCGATGCTGTGCTGGCAGCGCGCGCAGGACAGCCGCCGCAACGAACTGCGCGCCGCGGCGCGCGCTTTGCCAGCCAGCGGCCAGTTGCTGGCGATCCCGCGCCAACGGCTCGATGGAGCGGCAGCCGCCCTGCCCCGTGCGCTGAAGGCCAATACCCACGCCCATCACCGTCGCTTCGGACTGGTAAGCGGCAAGCTCACATTGCGTGTGCTGGACGCGCAGATCGCCCATGCCAGGCAGCGGCTCACGACGAATGGCGAACGGATGGCGATCAGCGCCCGCGCCTTGGTACGTCAACGCCGCGATCGCTTCACGGGACTCGCGATCCGTCTCAAGGCCTCACAGATCGCCAATGCAGAGGCACAACTCACCCGCATCGCACGGGCGGGCGAGCGGACGCAACGACTGGCCGAGCGCGCACGCCGCGCGCTCGTCATCTTGCTGCAACGTCACGACGCGCGCATCGCGCATTCCGGCCAACTGCTCGCGGCGCTGTCGTATCGCGGCGTCCTCGCGCGCGGGTTTGCGCTGGTCCGCGACGAGGCCGGACAGGCGGTGCGGACCGCGTCCGCTGTCGGTCCCGGCGCCCCTCTCACGCTGGAATTCGCTGACGGACGGGTGGCCGCGACTGCGAGCGCTGATCGGCAAGTCGCATCGACCGCGACAGCGAGTCCGCCGAAGCCTGCAACGCCGAAGCGCGTCACAAAACCGGGCGATCAGGGCAGCCTGTTCTAGCGCGCGAGCCAGATCGCGGCGCGATTCAGCGAGTCCGCGCGTCCCGCCGGATTGATAACCGCATGACCATGCCCGCGCGCCGGACCGGAGCCGTTGTCCGGTAGGTGAAGCGACGCGTTAGCCCGATCGACATCGTGATGGACTCCGGGATAGACGACAATGCGGACCAGCGCGCTGCGCCCACGCGCGTTGTCGACCATCTGGCGACAAGCTCCCGGTGACCCGCGATCGTCAGCACCGGTCAGCACGAGGGTCGGAACACGCGCACTCCAGCCGAGACGCGACGATCGCCGGCAGTCCGGATAATACGCCACCGCCGACCGGAAATCGTCGTGCCATGCAGCCAGCGCCATTTGCGGCCGCACCGCCCACAACACAGCGCTGGCGCCGTCGGCCCATCCGAGCAGGCCGATGTGATCGTGCACCACCCAGGGCTGGTGAAGCAGCCACTGCTGCGCCGCGCGGATATCGGCGACCCGATGGCGGCGAGCGAAAACCCTGTGGTCCCTGAGGTGACATTGCGAACCGGCATTGCCCGGGCCGGAACTGTCCGGAAACAGTACGGCGTTGCCCGCCTTCAGCAACCGCTCGACCCAGTCGCGATAGCGCGGCAGAATCTGTCCGCCATGCCCGGTCAACCCACGGCAACCATGCACCGCGATCACCGCCGCGAACGGGCCGTTGCCGTCGGGCTTGTAGAGCAGGCCATGCAACGTGCCATTGGCCTGCGGAATATCCACCGCCACGGGCACGACCTGCGGCTTGCCGGATGCCGCCGCTATCATGGCTGTCGTAACAAGGATCGCCACCGATGTAAGCACTGCCAACAGACGCATGAATCTTGCCGGATGGTCCGATTTGCTGCAAAGAGGCCTGAATCCAGACCTAACACGCGGTCAGGATGGCAATTCATCACAAAACGGTGGGTTTCACACAGGCTTTTGCGAACCTATCTGATGGAGATAATATCGTGATCGAGCGGCCGATGCGCCGCCGAACGATGCGGGGAGACCAGCGGTGCTGAACAAATTCGGCCCTTCCGGCCATGGCGAAGCGCAGGTGCAATATCTCGACGGTGACTTCCGCGTGATTTCGCCTGGAACCTACGTTCGTTGCGCCGTGACCGATGCCCGCATTCCACTCGACGAACTGAAATACTGGAGCGTGGACTTGCAGGAGGCCTACGCACTGCCGACCGCGGTGTTGCAACGGCACTATCCCGACGCGCTGAAGGGTTCGGACTGAACGGCTATCGCCGTGCCCGCGCAAGCCGCTCCGTCAGGAATGCCTGCAGGGCCGATTCATCGTCGAAGCGAAGTGTGACGGCAAACGGAACCACGGTACGCGCAAACGCCGCGAGACCGTCGGTAGTGCGGAGCCGCGCCAGATCCTTTTCCGTCGTCACCAGTGTGAGGCCGTCGCGTTCAGCAGCAGCCTGTAACTCCGCAACCTCGCCTTGCGAAAACGGGTGATGGTCCGCGAAGACGCGCTCCCGGGCCACCTCGATGCCGCAGGCGCGCAGGCTCCGGAAAAATCGCCGCGGATCGCCGATGCCGGCGAAGGCGTAAATCCGTCTGCCGCGCAACGCCGCGACAGAGCTTTCATCCGGCTTGAGTTTCGCTCGCAGCACGAGGCCGCCTTGCGCACTAACGCGTACACCGACGTCATCGGCGGCGGTTCCGCTCCCGACAATCACCAGCCCATCGGTTCGTGCGAGTTGCGGCGACAACGGCGCCCGCAACGGCCCCGCGGGCAACACCTGCCCGTTACCGATTCCGCGATCACTGTCGATCACGATCAGCGAGACGTCTTTGGCGACCGCCGGATTCTGGAAGCCGTCATCCATCAGGATGACACTGGTTCCCGACGCGCAGGCCGGTGCGAGTCCGGCCGACCTTTCCCGCGACACGATCACGGGAAGCGTCTTTGCCATCATCAGCGGCTCGTCGCCGACATCCGCCGCCGTATGCTTTTGCGGATCGACCTGCACCGGTCCCGCCAACCGTCCGCCATAGCCACGGCTGAGAACGACCGGCGTTTCGCGCAGCGTGCGGAGGATACCAGCCAGCGCGAGAACCGTCGGCGTCTTGCCGGCGCCGCCGACGTGATAGTTACCGATGCAGATGACGGGAACACCGGCCTGGGTTCCCGGCTGCGCCATCCGCCGCGCGGCAATCGCGCCATAAAGGGCGCCAACGGGAACGAGCAATCGCGACAGCAGCGATGACGGCCTGCGCCAGAAGGCCGGCTCACGCATCAGCGGCTCCCATCTCCAGCTGCAACTGCAGGAGATAGGGCTCGAGCGCCACGAGTGTGCGATCCAGCGCGCCGCCGAGCCGGTCCACTACGTGCATCGCGGCGGCGACCGATGCCTTGCATGCAGCGGAGTTGCTCAAGAGATAGCCGAGCTGTTTCACCAGCGCATCGGCATCATCCGCCAGCCGCGCCCCCCCTGCGATGTCGAGCGCATCATAGACTTCGGTAAAGTTGAAAACATGCGGCCCATGCACGATCGACGCGTCCAGCTTGATCGCCTCGATCGGGTTCTGGCCACCGTGCGGCACCAGCGAACCGCCCATGAAGACGATCGGCGCGAGCCGATAGAACAGCCCGAGTTCGCCCATGGTATCAGCCACGTAGATGTCGGTCCGTGCCGTCGGCAACTCCTCGAGCGACCGCAGCGCGACCTGCGCACCGGAGGCCGTGATCGTACGAGCAATCGCTTCGCCGCGATTGGGATGGCGCGGAACGATCACCGTCAGCAGCGACGGGAAATACGGCGCCAGCGTCTGATGCGCGTGGAGCAGCATCTCCTCCTCGCCCGGATGGGTCGACGCCGCCACCACCACGGGGCGCCCGCGGGTCACGGACATCAGCCGTTCCAGCCTGGCGTCATCGGCCGGCGGCGCCTGCACATCGAGCTTGAGGTTGCCCGTGACGATGACATTGCGGCTGCCGAGCGCGGAAAACCGCTCGGCATCGGTGTCGGATTGCACGAGACAGATGTCGAACCGCCCGAGCAGCGCTGCGATAGTCCCCTGCAGCTTTTGCCAGCGCGGAAACGAGCGTTGCGACATCCTTCCGTTGATCACGACCATCGGCAGGCGGCGCGCCGCACCGGCCAGAATCAGATTGGGCCACAGATCGGATTCGATGAACAACGCCAAACTTGGCTGCCAGTGATCAAGGAAACGCGCGACGAAGCGCGGCGAGTCATACGGCAGGTACTGGTGGATGATGTCGGGCGGGAACCGTTTGGCGACGACGCTGGCCGACGTCACCGTGCCCGAGGTCAGCAGAATGCGGATGTTGAGCGCGCGCAAGCGTTCGATCAGCGCAGCCGCCGCCAGCACCTCGCCGACGCTCGCACCATGAATCCAGACCAGCGGCCCGGCAGGACGGGCCTGCCGGGCGATGCCTCGTCGCTCGTCGATGCGGGCCGGATCTTCCTTGCCCTGCTTCAGGCGCCGTTTGACGAGAGCCGGCGTCAACGGACCGGCCACGGCAGACATTCTGCGGTAGAGGCGCAGTGTCGCCGGCAACGAGCCAGTACCCGCTTTCCGAAGTTCGTCAGACATCGCACCCCCACCTTACGAACTTCGGAAAGCGAAGGGGGACTAGCAACTTTATGATTCCAGTACCGCTTTCGATTTGAAATTCCCGAAGGCGAACTCGCTGCAAGTGGTGCAGGAATTTCAAATCGGCGGTACTAGGCATGACCCGCCTCGACGTCGGGCCGGCCGATCTGGGCATAGGCGCGGCGGGTGGCGTCGTTCAGCGTGGCCTCGAGCCGTGCCCGCAGCGTCTCCATCATCTCCGCATCGGCATCAGGAGGAACCACGATCGGTTCACCGCCGACCAGCGCGCCGCGTCCGAACGGCAGGTTGATGGTGGTGTGATCCCAGTTGTTCAGGCGGATGAAGCGGCTGGTCGCCATCGCAAACGGCATGATGGTCCGTCCTGATTCGCGAGCCAGCATGATGATGCCGAGACCCGCGGCGCGCGAGCGTTTCGGCACGTCGGCGGTCAACGCCACGTTGTAATTGTCCTCGAGCGCGCGAACCATTTCCTTGAAGGCACCCACACCGCCCTTGCGATGAAATGCCGATCCGTGATCGCCGGACCCGCGAATGGTACCGACGCCAAGCCGCTCCGCCGCCAGCGCGTTGAATTCGCCGTCGCGATGGCGCGAGATCAGCACCTTGCCACGATGATGCGCCCGCTTGATGAACGGCGTCATGAAATGCTGTCCGTGCCAGAATGCGAGAATGACGGGCATCTCGGGCTCGACGAGCTCGTAAACGTTCTCCGGATCATAGCTGAACTTATTGGTCAGCCAAACCAGCCGGAGAAAACCCGCGGCCAGAAGCCCGACGAACTGCTGAAACCAGCCGGCACGCAGCAAATTGCGGAACAGTTTCTTCAACGGGCGGGCTTCGCGTCTTGACTCGGATCGAGCAGCCGATGGAGGTGGACGATGAAGTACCGCATATGGGCGTTATCCACCGTCTGCTGCGCCTTCGCCCGCCACGCGGCATAGGCCGACGCATAATTCGGATACAGGCCGACGATCTCGACCTTGTCGAGATCCTTGAAAGTGGCGTGCGCGAGGTCGGTGAGTTCGCCCCCGATCACAAGATGGAGCAATTGCTGGGGCGTGCTGTCTGACATGGCGCGTTGTCCTACGATGGTGGCGACCGCCGGGCAAATACCACGAAAGTCGGCCATGTGCCTTACGGCAGCGGATGTCCTTGAAAATGCGTGACAATGCGCGCGTGGCGATCACGCCCCGCGGCGACAAGCACGCCGTGCGTCACATCAGCACGGTTGTAAAGGATCGACTCGCCCCCAAGTGACGTCATTTTACCATTCGCCTCATGCACGATCAAATCGGCGGCGGCGAGGTCCCAGTCACGGCTCTGGCCGCCGGCGAAGGCGGCATCGATCCGGCCATCGGCGACGCGGCACAGCCGCAGCGCCAGCGACCCGATCCGCGGGTGAAGCACGATATCTTTCCGTGATCGGTCAAGCCGCTCCACGAGCGGTTTCGGACCCGCGATCCGCGCAAAGTCCAGGGCATCGCCGGAGGTCGCCTGAATCGGCACATCGTTGCACGACGCGCCCTGCCCGCGCGCGGCAAAAAAGAATTCATTCGTGACCGGCGCGAAGACCGCCGCGAGCACCGGCTTGGCCTCCTCGACCAGTGCGACGCTGACGCACCAGTCGTCGCGACCGGCGAGATAGGCGCGCGTGCCGTCAATGGGATCGACGATCCAGACCCGTTGCTTGCCGAGCCGTGCGGAATCGTCGGCACTCTCCTCGGACAGCCAGCCATAGTCCGGCGTCGCCGATCGCAGCCTTTGTTCGATGAGATCGTTGGTAGCGATGTCGGCTTCCGACACGGGCGACGAGGCGCCCTTGGTCCAGTTCCGCAGTTCGGTGCGAAACATCGATAGCGCCAAGGCTCCCGCCGCGCGTACCGTCTCGATCAGCAAGGCGCGATCGCGCGCCACAGAACCAGCGCGATCGTCAGCGTCCGCCAATCGTCAATCCTTCGATGCGCACGGTCGGTGCGTTGGTGGCGTAGCGGAATGCGAGATCGTTGGCAGGCGTCAGCGACTTGAACATCTCGATCAGATGTCCGGCGATGGTGATTTCGCTGACCGGATAGGTGATCTCGCCGTTCTCGATCCAGAACCCGGACGCGCCGCGACTATAGTCGCCGGTCACGCCATTGACGCCCGATCCGATGAGGTCGGTGACATAAAAGCCCTGCTTGATGTCGGAGATCAACTCAGTAGGCGTCACCTCCCCTGCTTCGAGATGCAGGTTGTACGATCCCGGCGATGGCGACGACGAGACGCCGCGATGGGCGTGGCCGGTCGTGGTCAACCCGAGTTCGCGAGCGGTAGCCGAGTCCATCAGCCACGAGGTCAGCACGCCATCGTCGATCACCGCGAGCTTTTTGGTCACGACGCCCTCGGCATCGAAGGACTGCGACCGCAGCCCGCGCACCCGCAAGGGATCGTCGACGATCCTGATACCCTTCGCGAACAACTGCTCGCCGAGACGATCTTTCAGGAAACTCGTCTTGCGCGCGATGGACGCGCCGTTCGCGGCGTTGATGACATGGCCGACCAGCGAGCCCGCGACGCGCGGATCGTACACCACCGGCACCTTGCAGGTGCTAACCTTGCGCGGATTGGCGCGCGCCACGGTGCGCTCGCCGGCGCTCCGGCCAACGCTGGCGGCCGACGCGAGGTCCGCGCCATGAAGCGCGGAGGTGAAATCGTAGTCACGTTCCATGGCGGTACCGTCACCGACGATCGCCATCATCGAAATGCTCTGGCTCGACCGCAAATACGATCCGTGGAAACCCGTGCTTGTCACCAGCACCATGCCGCCGATGCCGGTCGAAGCCGACGCACCGCCCGATTTGGTGACGCCTTTCACCGCAAGGCCGGCCGCTTCCGCCTCGACCGCGCGGCGTTCGAGTTCGGCGGTCGACGGCGTCACCGGATCGAGCAGATCGAGATCCGGGAAATTTTTCGCCAACAGAGCCGGGTCGGCGAGGCCGACATATTTGTCGTCCGGCGCAACGCGCGCCATCGCGACCGCGCGTTCGGCGAGCTTGGCGACATTGTCGCCGCCGATATCGTTGGTCGAGACGACGGCTTGCCGCCGGCCGACCAGCACCCGCAAGCCGACATCGTCGCCTTCCGACCGTTCCGACTCCTCGACGCGACCGTCCCGGACCTCGACGCCTTGCGACACGCCGCGAACCGCCACCGCATCGGCGGCATCCGCGCCTGCGCGCTTCGCAGCTTCGACCAACCGCTCGGCGAGTTGGCTGAGGGCGGATTGATCGAGAAGTTCGGACGTAACGGATTTCGATGACGACGTATGTGGTGAAGAGATCACGAACAAAATCCCGGGGATTCGAACAAGGGATGCGCGCTGCGGCGACATCCTGAGATGTGCCTATTTTACGCGGACTTCAAGCATTCAATACCGCCGGAACAAATAATTTTCGGCACCCGCGCAAGGTCTCGTCAATCATGTCGGCCAAGGGTCTGTCAATCATGTGCACGGATGAGCGGCGAGGTACCTTCGGTTAACCAGCCTTTTTAAGTGAATCCGGGCCGCGCTCTGGCATGCTCTCGCCCATCGACCGGGAACATAATTCCGGCGGGGAGATCGAAGTTGTGAGGCGTCAAACAGCAACAAGCGGGGTCAATCCCGCCGGGTCGAGCCGCGATCTGCGGCTCGACCCTCTCTCACTACCCATCAGTTTCGCAGCACGCGACAGCCGAGCCGACGGCGGCGTACGGCAGATCGAACTTCATCGCGAACGGGTGATCCTGCGCCGCGCCGTGCGCGGCATGCAGATGGCGATCAACGTGCGGGTCAGCGAATTCATCGGCGTCGCGGTGCGCGACACCGCCGAGGGACGAACGCTTGTCCTGCTGCATCGCGATCCCTCGCTCGCCATTCCGCTTCTCGTGACAGACGACGCGGCAGAGCTCGCCACCGCCTGGCAAATCTGGAGCGACATCTTCGCGCTGCCGCAACTGTCCGATGACAAGCACGACCCGGCACCGCGCCGCAGGCGGCGCAATGCGGTAAGCATGCGGCGTCCAAAATTCCTGGTGCGCCGCCGCCGCGGTGACCTGCTCAATCCGCCTGCCAGTTATCGCGGCGAACGCGAGATCATTGCGCGGAACTAAAGCTATATTCTGACGACCGCGACGTCAGAATATAGATGGCCAACTATGAAATGGCATTGGCTTCCATCTGCACCAAAGGATGTGCTGATCATAATTGCAATGATCGTGTTGGGCTGCTGCGCGGTGTATGTTTCGCTCAAGTACCCATACGTCCTAAGGCACAATACTGGGTTCGGTCCAGATTGGTCGTGCGCGCCTCAACCCAAGGGCGACCCGGTCTGCATCAAGACGGGGCCGAGAACATCACGTTAATACAGCCCGCAACAGCGCGTCGGCGAGCAATCCGGCAAACAACAACAAGCCTGCGTCGCGGTTCGACTTGAACAGCCGCAGGCAGAGGCGCGGATCGCCGATCTCGATCCGAGCGATCTGCCAAACGAGATGTAAGGCAAAGGCTGCAAGGCCAAGCCACGCCGGCCAGCGTGCCCCGCCCAGATACAGGGCCACTCCGATCAGGATGACCGCCAACCCGTAGAAGACCGCGAGCGCCGGACGGGTGCGCTCGGCAAACAACAGCGCCGTCGACTTGATGCCGATCAGCGCGTCGTCCTCCGAGTCCTGATGGGCGTAGATCGTGTCGTAACCGATCACCCACGATATCGATCCTGCGTACAGCACCAGCGCGACCGCATCGATGCGGCCGAGGGTGACGGCGAAGCCCATCAGCGCGCCCCATGAAAACGCGAGACCAAGCACCACCTGCGGCCAGTAGGTGATGCGCTTCATGAAGGGATAGATCGCGACGATGGCGAGCGAGGCGATCCCGGTTGCAATCGCAAAGCGGTTGAATTGCAGCAGCACGATCAATCCGACAAGCGCCTGCGCCACGAGAAACACGATGGCCTGGGTGACGCTCACCTGCCCCGCCGGAATCGGCCGCGACCGCGTCCGCTCCACACGTGCATCGAGATGGCGGTCGGTGATGTCGTTCCAGGTACAGCCCGCTCCACGCATCGCGAACGCGCCGATGAAGAACAGCACGACGATCAGGAGAAGCCGGCTGACATCATGGGCGACGCCGGCGGCCAGTGCCGCCGACCACCAGCATGGCATCAGCAGCAGCCACGATCCGATCGGACGATCGAGCCTGGATAGTCTGAGATAGGGCCGCGACCACAGCGGCGCACGACTGTCGACCCAGTTGTCGGTCGAATCCGCGACGCGTGCCGCCGCATCGCTCATCGGAGGCCCGTCATCGGGTGAGCACGTTGCCACTCAAGGTGTCGAACGTGCTGCCACCCCTCTTCGGTGAAGTCACCTCCGGAGCAGCGCCACCCGATCCCAGGGCCTCGCTCAGGCTGGGTCCGGCCGGGCCACGCATCTGTGCCTGTTTGGCCGCATCGCAAACTCTTGCGACCAGCGACTCCGTTCCCTTGTGATTGGTGCGCATCTGGCTTCCGACCTTGTCGGGAATCCCGCACTTCTTGGAATGGGTGTCGATGAATTTGACCATTTTACTTTCGGCCAGCGCATATTGTCCGAGCAACTTGCAAGCCTCTTGCGGCGGCGCATGACGGGCACTGGCCGCCTGGATCAGCTTGCCGCGCTTTTCCGCAGCTTCGCGCAAAGGAATAAACTCTTTCATGCACTCTTCGCTGCCGGGCGGCGGACCGGCCTGCTCCGGAGGCGGCGCAACGAAACCACCGCCCGCTAATGGAGCCGCACCACCGGATGGAAATGCGGCGGGCGCGCCGATGTTCGCCGATGCCCCGTTAACAGGAGGAAATGCAGAATCCTGGCGCGGCGGGATGCTGCGCTGCGCGGGCGCACCGTTGACCGGCGGAAACGCCGGATCGTTGAGTGTGCCAACCGAACCCCGCACCGGCGGGAACGCCGGATCATTGACCGTTCCGGTCTTGCCGTTTGGCAGCGGTGCCGGAAACGGGGTTTGGCCAAGCGCATCGGTGACGCCGATGGCAAACACCGCAAGCGTTATTGGAACGATCAAACGTCGGGCGATCACAAGCAATCCTCCGGCAAGGTCAAACGTCCCCGAAGCCCTTCGCGACGAACGACTTTCCATAACTCAGCTTTTACGATTCCTGCCGGTTCTTAACAACCCGACGATTTGGGCAAGAGCGCGACGCATGGCCGCGCTGGAACAGGCCGCTCAAGCGAACTGCTCCGCGGCCGTTTGAGACCCGAAGTCCATTGGTCTAGAAAGCGGCTCCCGAAGGACCCCCGAACCATGCCCGATACGGACTTTCGCAGCCCCCGGCTCCACGTCGATGCGTCGCTGACCGCAGGGAGCCAGGTTCCACTCGACCGCAATCAGGCCAATTATCTCGGCAATGTGTTGCGGCTCGGATCGGGGGACCGCATCCTGGTCTTTAACGGCCGCGACGGCGAATGGCAGGCTGCGATTTCCGGCCGCAAGCGCCCGGAGCACCTCGACGTAATCACCCTCAACCGGGCGCAGGATGGCTTGCCCGATCTGCATTACGTGTTCGCACCGCTGAAACACGCCCGGCTCGACTACATGGTCCAAAAGGCGGTCGAAATGGGCGCTTCCGCGCTGCAGCCGGTGCTGACCCGCTTCACCCAGGTGAGTCGCGTCAACAGCGAGCGGATGCGCGCCAATGTCATCGAGGCCGCCGAGCAGTGCGGCATCCTCAGCCTTGCCGCGGTCAACGAGCCGATCGCGCTCGATCGCTGGCTGGCGCAGCGCCCCCCTGAACACCTGCTGGTGTTCTGCGACGAGGCTGCGGAAACCGCCAACCCGGCGGCGGCGCTGGAAGCCCTGCGAGGCCATCCCGCGCGCGGGATCGACGTTCTGGTCGGTCCGGAGGGCGGCTTTGCCGAGGACGAGCGGGCCAGCCTGCTCCGCCAACCTGGCCTGCTGCGGCTGTCGCTGGGACCTCGGATTCTGCGCGCCGATACCGCGGCGGTCGCCGTGCTCGCTTTGGTCCAGACCGCCCTGGGTGACTGGACGGGGCCCGAAAAACACGCCTAGGTTGCAATTCGGCAAGTCATTAAGCCACTTCCGCGATCATGGTCGAAACTGTCAAACGGCCATGCTAAGGGCTTGCCCGAAATCGACTGAAAACACTTGGAATCCATGGACTTCGATATGAGCCCGAGCGCGAAAAATCCTGGCGCCGACAATCCCGCGAGTCGACCGCCCTCCTGGGTGGACGGGCTGCTGTCGTCGTTCGCGCAGGCCGGCTACGTCAAGGCGGAGCCGCCAATCCTTCAGCCGTCCGAACCGTTTCTCGACCTCTCGGGCGAGGATATTCGCAAGAGCCTCTATCTGACCTCCGACCCCGGCGGCGAGGAACTTTGCCTGCGCCCCGATCTCACGATCCCGGTGGCGCGGGACTATCTCGCCTCCGGCAGAGCGGGCCAGCCGGCCGGGTTTTGCTATCTCGGCCCGGTATTCCGCTATCGCGGCGGGCGACCAAGCGAATTTCTGCAGGCCGGCATCGAATCGTTCGGCCGGCAGGATCGCGCTGCCGCCGACGCAGAGATGCTGGCGCTCGGCCTCGAAGCGACCGCGGCTTTCGGCATCACCGATGTGGACATCCGCACCGGCGACGTGGCGCTGTTCATCGCGCTGATCGACGCGCTCAATCTCTATCCGGTCTGGCGGCGACGGTTGATCAAGGACTTCAACCGCAAGGTCAGCCTCGCGCAGGACATCGAGCGGCTGACGCTCGCGACCGGACCCGGCCACAACGAATACGAAGGCGTGTTGGCGGCGCTTGCGGGCTCCGATCGCAAGGCCGCGCTGGCATTGGTGACGGACATGATGTCGATCGCCGGCGCAACCAACGTCGGCGGCCGCACCGTCGCCGAGATCGCCGACCGCTTCCTCGAGCAGTCCACGCTGAAGAGCGGTGCCTTGCCGCGCGATGCGCTGACGATCATCAAGCGGTTTCTCGCGATATCGGGCGAACCGGACGATGCGCTCGGCCAATTACGCACATTAGCTTCCGACGCAAAACTCGACATCCACGCCGCGATCGATCAGCTCGAAAGCCGCACCGGCTTCATGGCCGCGCGCGGCATCGAGACCAACAGGATCAGCTTCTCCACCGCATTCGGCCGTGGCGTCGATTACTACACCGGCTTCGAATTCGAGTTGCACCGCAAGAGCAACGGCGACGAGCCGCTGGTCGCCGGCGGACGCTACGACGGACTGATGACGCAACTCGGGGCAGCCTCACCGATTCCCGCGGTCGGCTTCTCGATCTGGATCGAGACGTTGACGCGCGCGGCCAATCCGTCCGCGAGCCGCAACGCATGGAGCGCGTCATGAGCAATCCCTTCGTTCTGGCCGTCCCATCAAAAGGCCGCCTGCAGGAAAACGCCGAAGCCTTCTTCGCCCGCGCAGGGCTGACGCTGGCGAAACCGCGTGGTGCGCGCGACTATCGCGGCACCATCGCCGAACTCGACAATGTCGAGATCGCCTATCTGTCGGCGAGCGAGATCGCCTCGCAGCTTGCGCGTGGCATGGTGCATCTCGGCGTCACCGGCGAGGATCTGATCCGCGAAAGCATCGCCGACGCCGACAAGCGCGTGGCGCTGATCGACGGCCTCGGTTTCGGCAGCGCCAACGTCGTGGTCGCGGTGCCGCAATCCTGGATCGACGTCCGCACCATGGCCGATCTCGACGACGTGACCACGGGATTTCGCGCGCAGCACAATCGGCGCATGCGGGTCGCAACCAAATACATCAACCTGACCCGCACCTTCTTCGCATCCCACGGCGTAATGGATTATCGCATCGTCGAGAGCGCCGGCGCGACCGAAGGCGCGCCTGCGGTCGGCACCGCCGAGATGATCGTCGACATCACGACAACAGGTGCGACGCTTGCCGCCAACGGTCTCAAGGTGCTGGACGACGGCGTCATCCTGCGCAGCCAGGCCAATCTGGTGGCCTCGCGCGACGCCGACTGGTCGAACGGCGCGCGGGAAACCGCGCGGATCATTCTCGATCACATCGCAGCGCGCGCCCGCGCCAGCAAGTATCGTGAGGTGCGCACCCGCTTCACCGGTTGCAACGCGGCGTTGCTCGCCGAGGCGCATGATCGCTTCGGTGTGGTCTCGCCGTTCGGCGGACCGACGTCCTCGGGCATGGTCACGCTGCATTGCCCGCCGGCGCAACTCTATGCGCTCGGCAGTTTCCTGCGTCAGCACGGCGCGGAGACCGTGTCGATCGCCTCGCTCGACTATGTCTTCGACCGCGACAATCCGCTGTTCGCCAGGCTGGAAGCATTCCTGCGCACCTAGAACCGTACGGACCGCCGTTGAAGCACGCGGCCGCACTCACTACCATATTGAATCAGATCGAATGGATCACGGCGGAACCGATCGATGACGACAGCCCCTAGCCTTCCCGGTCTGCCTGCGAACGCAGCCGCCGCGGCCGCGCAGGGTTTGTCGATCATCGTTCCCGTTTATAACGAGGCCGCGGGTCTGGAACGGCTCCATGAACGCCTCGGCGCTCTTGCGGCAAACCTGAGGCAACGCTTCGGTCTCGCCTGCGAGGTCGTCTATGTCGACGACGGCAGCAGCGACAACACGCTGAGCCTTGCGCGCGCCCTTCCCGCCACCACGCTGGACGTCCAGGTGGTCTCGCTGTCGCGCAACTTCGGCAAGGAAGCCGCCCTGATGGCGGGGCTGGATCACGCGCGGCGCGGCGCGTTGCTGTTCATGGACGGCGACGGCCAGCATTCCCCCGATCTGGTGGAACGGCTGGTGGATCACTGGATCAACGGCGGCTTTGACGTCATCTATACGGCGAAGGCGCACCGCGCCAACGAGTCGGTGCTGAGGCGGATCGCCGTGCACGGTTTCTACGCGATGATCAACTGGGGCGCGCGGCAGCGCATTCCCGAGGATGCCGGCGATTTCCGCCTGCTGTCGCCGCGCGCGGCCGCGGCGCTGCGGCAACTGCCCGAGCGCAACCGCTTCTTCAAGGGGCTCGCGAGCTGGATCGGCTTCCGCCAGCTCCGCGTCGACTACGAACCAGAACCTCGCGCGTACGGCATCACCACCTTCAATGCGGCACGGCTGGTCGGCCTGTCGATCGAAGGCCTGACGTCGTTCTCGGTCGCGCCGCTGCGGCTGGCGAGCCTGCTCGGCCTGCTGCTGGCGTTCGCGGCGTTCCTGTTCGGATTGTCCATTCTGTGGGAAACGTGGGTCAGGGGCGAAACCGTCCCCGGCTATCCCTCGATCGTGGTCGGCCTGATGACCATCGGCGGCGTGCAGCTCCTGATGATCGGCATCGTCGGCGAATACATCGGCAAGATCCTCTCCGAACTGAAGGCACGGCCGATCTACTTCGTCGCCGAGCACAGTGTGCGGCAGGCCGAAACCGAACCGGCCGAGAGCGACCCGCACCGGACCGCCGCCGAATGAGCGGCGGAGAACCGCAACGCCGCGTCACCCTGTGCGCCGACGATTACGGCATCAGCCCCGGCGTCAACCGTGCCATCCGCGACCTCATCGAACGCGGGCGCATCAATGCGACGTCGGTGATGGTGGTCGGTCCCGCGATCGGGCGCGATGAGATCGATGCGTTGACGACAGCCGTTGCCGGCAATCCGCACTGCGCCATCGGCCTGCACACGACGCTGACCGCGCCGTTCCATCCGCTCACGCTGCACTACCGGCCGCTCGACGGCGGCCTGTTCCTGCCGCTTTCGAAGATGCTGCGCGCCAGCCTGTTGCGCCGGCTCGAACCCGAGATGATTTTTGACGAGGTGAAGGCGCAGATCGCGACGTTCACGGAAAAGTTCAGCCGCGCCCCCGACTACGTCGATGGCCATCAGCACGTGCAGACCTTCCCGCAGGTTCGCGATGCCGTTTTGTCTGCCGTCAAGGATGCCGCACCCGGCGCATGGATACGGCAGTGCGGCCGCCGCCAGCCGCTGGCGCAAAGGCTCGGTTCGCCGAAGGCGCTACTGCTGGACCTCCTGAGCGCAGGCTTCCGCCGGCGGGCGGAACGTGCCGGCATCCGATTCAATCCCGCATTCGCCGGCGCCTATGATTTTACCCATGAGCCCGATTTCGGCGAACTCATGCAGGGATTTCTGGACGCATCACCCGATGGCGGGCTGATCATGTGCCATCCGGGCTTTGTCGATGACACCCTGCTTGCGCTGGACCCCCTTACCGGGCAGCGCGAGCGGGAATACGCATTCCTCTCCGGAGACGGCTTTCGCGACATGCTGGCGGCGAACCGGGTCACGTTGAGCTGATCCATTCGATACCGGCTACCTGAAAAAATTTTAATCCGCCGATACTACTAGCGACACAAAGCGCGCCCTACATCCCGACAGTCATCTTTTGGGAGAGCGCCATGACGCCGCAAGAACGCCAGTTGGTTGACGACCTCTTCACCCGCCTCGCCGGCGTGGATAACGCGCCACGCGATCCCGACGCTACCGCCGTCATTTCCGATGGCCTGCGGCGCGCGCCCAATGCGCTCTATACGCTGGTCCAGACGGTTCTGGTGCAGGACGAAGCTTTGAAGCGCGCCCACGACCGCATCCAGCAACTGGAGAGCGGCGCGGCCGGCAATCAACCGGCTTCGGGCGGATTCCTCGATTCCATGCGTGACACCATGTTCGGCAAATCGGAGGCCCGTGGCTCGGTGCCGAATGTGCCGCCGCCGCCGTCATCGGGCCGGCCGGCCTGGAACACCGGACAGGTGCTGCAGCAGACCGAACAGGCCGGGCGGTACGATCAAGGCCGGTACGATCAGGGGCCTGCCGGTCAGCCCTATGGCGCGCCACCACAGCCAAGCGGTGGCGGCTCGTTTCTCGGAACGGCGGCAGCCGCGGCCGCGGGTGCTGTCGGCGGCGGACTGCTCCTGAGCAGCATCCGCTCCATGATGGGCGGCGGCGCTCACGCCAGCAGCTTTGGCGATGCTGGCGGCCTCGGTGGCTCGCGCAGCCCATGGGGCGGTGGCGATCAGTCCAACAGCAACCTTGCGCGCGACGCCGGACTGAATGACGTCGGTTCGCAGCACGACGCACAGTTCGATCAGGCCCAGGCCGACGCCGATCAGGACCAGGATCAAGATCAGGACGACGACGATAACGACAACGACGAAATGGACATGGATTCCGACGACGGTGTCGACGACGGCGGCAGCGACTACGCCTGACATTTGCCGGACGTGTCACAGCAAAACGGCCGCCCGATCGGGCGGCCGTTTTTCGTTTCGGACAATGTCTTACGTTCGGATCACGTCTTGCGTTCAGATCACGACCACCTTGGCGCCGACATGGACGCGGCCGTAGAGATCGATCACGTCCTGATTGCGCATCCGGATGCAGCCCGACGACACGTTGGTGCCGATGGTCCATGGCTCGTTGGAGCCGTGAATGCGATAGAGCGAGGAGCCGAGATACATGGCGCGGGCGCCGAGCGGATTTTGCGGGCCGCCCTCCATGTGCCGCGGCAGGTCGGGGCGGCGCTGCAACATCTCCTTCGGCGGCGTCCAGTCCGGCCATTCGCGCTTCGCGGTGACCGTCTTCACGCCGTGCCAGAGGAAACCGTCCTTGCCGACGCCGACGCCATAACGCAGCGCCTTGCCGTCAGCCTGCACCAGATAAAGAAACTTGCTCGTCGTATCGATCACGATGGTGCCGGGCGCTTCCTTGCTCCGATAGTCGACCATCTGCTTCTCGAACTTCGGATCGAACGCAGGATGCGCGGCTTCGCTGGCCTGCTGCTCAGGCATCGCCTGTTGCGGCGCCATCTGCGGCGGCTGCGGCGCATAGATCGGACGCTGATCGTACGGCTGCTGCTGGTAACGTCCGCTTTGCTGCTCGCCGTCGCCGAACAGGAATTCGATGAAGCCGCCGCCCAAATTCGGACGTTCGGCATAGGCGACACGTTGCGCCTGAGGCTGCGGCGCCTGATTGGCATAAATGACGGCCGGTTCGCTGGAGAATATAGCCCGGGACTCCTGCGCAACAGCCTGCTGCATGCCGAGGCCAAGGAATGACGCGCCCGCGAGGAGCGCGAAGGACAGGTTTTTGAACATCGACGTACTCTGTACTGGTTTCGCCGGTGACGCGCCCGATCGCGCGCCTGCACACCATCGACTTAAATTCAAAACCGCATCGGTTTGGTAAACGAAACCGGCGTTTCGATTCACCACGTCGTCAGCACAACGCGGTTCTTTCCGGTAACGTTTATTTTCGATGAACGGCCGCCCTCCATGGTTAATCGCTGGTTTGCGTGGGCCGACCAAACCGCAGCGCGCAGTTCCACGCGTGAACCCCACGTTAAAACACGTCGGTATAAAAGATATCGAGTTGAAGTTGGGGGGTCTGATGGTTGTTCATCGCAAGCGCTTTCGCATCGAGGAAATCTACAACGGCGGCACGCCGATCATCGCGGGCGATGACGACGCTGTATCGATGCCGATGCATCGCGAAATCATGGCCGAGCTGCGCGCAATCCGCGAGCAGATGGGAACGCCGCATCGCAGCGGCGCGGCCGAGGCAATCGCTGTCGATGTCGAATCCACCAATCGCGAGGTCGCCGATGCCCAGGCATTGCTGCAGACCTATCGCGCACAGATCGAGCAGTGCGAAAAACTCAAAATCGAACTTGATCTGATCTACGATGCGATCAACCGCACCAAGCAGGAAATCGCGGTTCTCCACGGCAAGAGCTTCAACGGCGACGAGATGGCCAAGGTCACCGGCGAACTCGGCGCCGTGGTCGGCGGCACCGAGCACGCCACCCAGCAAATTCTCGAAGCCGCCGAATCGATCGATCAGTCGGCGAGCGCGATGTCCAAAGTGACGTCGCCGGACCAGATGCGGCTACTCAGCGAGGAAATCCAGGAACGCGTGATCTCGATCTTCGAGGCCTGCAACTTCCAGGACCTCACCGGCCAGCGCATCAGCAAGGTGATGAACACGATGAAATTCATCGAGCATCACATCAACGTCATGATGGACATCTGGGGCGGCGTCGACGCCATCCGCGCGCATGCGCCGGCGATCGTCGACGATCGCGTGGGTGATGCCAAGCTGCTGAACGGCCCGAAACTCGACAGCGACGAGGGCCACGCCTCGCAGGACGACATCGACGCCATGTTCGGCTAAGCCCGGATCAGGCCGGCCGCGCCGCTGTGCGCGGCGGCCGGATCGCCAGGAAACAGCCGAGCGCCAGCAGCGCGCCGATCATTCCCAGTTCCAGCACCGCACGGTCGGTCAGCCGTTCCAGCGCCGACGCCACCACGAACGGCGCGAGCGCCTGCACGAACAAGGCCGGCCGCGCGATCCGGCCGATCACCCGCCCGTAGCCGACAGGCCCGAACAGCACCAGCGGCAGCGCACCGCGCGCGATGGTCATGACGCCGTTCGCCGCGCCGAACGCGATCGCGAAGAATGCCGCCACCGGGAAGGTCGAACCGACCAGCGCCAGCACCGTGAAAGCGATCGCCATCAGCCCGATCGCGCCGCGCGCGATCCACAACGGGTGAGTCCGGTTCGAGAACACGAAATCGGTCAGCCGTGCGGCGACCTGCGCCGGACCGAACATCGCGCCGATGGTCACCACTGTGGCTGCATCGAGACCGTCGCCCTGCAGCATCGCCAAAAGATTCGACGTCACACCCGAGAGCAGAAAAGCGTGGATGGCGAAGGCGGCTGCGAGAAAGAGGAACAGCTTTCCCTCCGGCCGGACCAGCAGGTCCACCGGCGCGGCGGAACTGCTGACAACCGGCGGCGGCGCTGCGGCAACCACGCGCGGCAGTGCGAAGGCATTGAGCGGCGCGACCACCAGTGTCAGCACCGCGGCGAAAGCGATAAACGTGCCGCGCCAGCCGAAGTATTCGAGCAGCAGATGTGTCGCGGGCCACCCGACCGTGGAGGCAAATCCACCGGCAAAGGTCACAAAAGTGATCTGCCGCCGCGCCGACGTTCCAAAAATCCGGGTCAGCGAGGTGAAAGCGGGATCATACAGGGTCGACGACATGGCGGCGCCGATCAAAAGCCAGCACGGCAGATACGTCGCCTTTTGATCAGCGAAGACCAGGCCGATGAAGCCAATCGCGCCTGCGAATGCGCCCAGCGACATCACGATGTTGCCGCCATGACGATCGATCAGCCCGCAGGCCGTCGGCGACAGGATGCCTGACACGATCAGCCCGATGGAAAAGCCGGCCATGCAGAAGGCCAACGACCAGCCATGATCGGCCGCCACATGCGGCATGGTCAGAACAGGGGGGTAGATCAGGATCCCCCAGGCGAGGATCTCCGTCAGCGAGAGGACGAGAACGGCGCGGCCCGGCCCGAAAACGAGGTCGCGCAGCTTCTGCATCAGACCCTGACTCTGCCTGCGGGCGTCACGACCTGAGACTCAGCGCTTCGGCGCGCAGCGGACATAGACCATGTTGCCGTAGCGGGTCGCTGCGTCCGGATCGATGAAGCGGGTGATCAGCACGCGCCCATCGAACGAGACGATCTCGCGATCCTTCTCGCCGCCAGCCGGACCTTCCGGTCCGATATAGTTCTTGCCGCTCTGGCTGCCCTTCAGCCGCAATTCCTGCGGGGTCGCCTCGTCTGCGAGATGCATGATCACGCCACCGTGGGTGCCGGCGCCGATCACGTAGGGATTTCGGCACTGCGCCTTGGCGGCCGCCTCGGTGCGGGCCCGGTCGTTCGGGTTTTGGTAGGAGGCAAGGCCCCAGCGTCCGACCAGTTCCTCGGACCGGATGGTGGCCGGAATGTCGGGCGCGGCAGCGGGCTCGGGCTGCGGCGAGGGCGAATTTAATCCGATTGAACCAATCGAACCACACGCGCCGAGAAACACCGCAAGGGCCGCGGCCGCCCCCAAATTCAAAGCCGCGCGTCCGCCGTTTGATCTGATCATCGATATGTTCCCCGACCGAATTTCCGACTGCCGCCCCACACAGCCAATGTCAAACTATCGCCACGACATCCTACCGCGCAATCGCGCGGAGCCACGACATGGTTTCCACTATCCTACACGCGCCTCACCAACGCCTTAAGGAGCCTTGCTTGACAGGATCGCTGCCAGGCCATATTTCCCGCCCCACAATTAGCACTCTCGGAGCGCGATTGCCAAAGGTCGATCCGCTCGGCGGCTTCGAATTTTGCGGCACGCGGTCCGTTGATGGCGATGCAACTGTGAACCCCAGAGGAACCGATATGGCTAAAGCCAAATTTCGTCCACTGCATGACCGCGTTGTGGTCAAGCGTATCGATGCCGAGGAAAAAACCAAGGGCGGCATCATCATTCCCGACAGCGCCAAGGAAAAGCCCTCGCAGGGCGAGGTCGTGGCTGTCGGCCCCGGTGGACGCGATGAAGCTGGCAAGCTGATTCCCATCGACATCAAGGTCGGCGACAAGGTGCTGTTCGGCAAGTGGTCGGGCACCGAAATCAAGCTCGACGGCGAGGAACTCCTGATCATGAAGGAGTCCGACATCATGGGCGTGCTGAACTAAGCGCAACGCCAATCCCGTCATCTTGAGGCGGCCGCGCTTTTGCGCGGCCTTCGAAGGAGGAACGGCCATTCCAGCGTCATCCTTCGAGGCTCGCGTCGCTCGCACCTCACAGCCGAATGAAGTCATTCGGCGGGGATGACGTTCTGCAACCGACCATCAGGAGCAATTCAATGTCAGCCAAGGACGTCAAGTTTTCCGGAGACGCGCGCGACCGCATGCTGCGTGGCGTCGATATCCTCGCCAATGCGGTGAAGGTTACCCTCGGCCCCAAGGGCCGCAACGTCGTCATCGACAAGTCGTTCGGCGCACCGCGCATCACCAAGGACGGCGTCACCGTCGCCAAGGAAATCGAGCTCGAGGACAAGTTCGAGAACATGGGCGCGCAGATGGTGCGCGAAGTCGCCTCCAAGACCAACGATCTCGCCGGCGACGGCACCACCACCGCCACCGTGCTGGCCCAGGCGATCGTACGTGAAGGCGCCAAGTCGGTTGCCGCCGGCATGAACCCCATGGACCTGAAGCGCGGCATCGATATCGCGGTCGCAGCGGTCGTGAAGGACATCGAGAAGCGCGCCAAGCCGGTCGCCTCCTCCGCGGAAGTCGCGCAGGTCGGCACCATCTCCGCCAACGGCGACGCAGCTATCGGCAAAATGATCGCCCAGGCGATGCAGAAGGTCGGCAACGAGGGCGTCATCACCGTCGAGGAGAACAAGTCGCTCGAGACCGACGTCGATATCGTCGAGGGCATGAAGTTCGATCGCGGCTATCTCTCGCCCTACTTCGTCACCAACGCCGAGAAGATGACCGCCGAGCTCGAGGATGCCTACATCCTGCTGCACGAGAAGAAGCTGTCCGGCCTGCAGGCCATGCTGCCGGTGCTCGAAGCTGTCGTGCAGTCGGGCAAGCCGCTGCTGATCGTTGCTGAGGACGTCGAAGGCGAAGCGCTCGCCACTCTGGTGGTCAACCGCCTGCGCGGCGGCCTCAAGGTCGCGGCCGTCAAGGCGCCGGGCTTCGGCGACCGCCGCAAGGCCATGCTCGAGGACATCGCGATCCTGACTGGTGGTCAGCTCATTTCGGATGAACTCGGCATGAAGCTCGAGAGCGTCACGGTGAAGATGCTTGGCCGCGCCAAGAAGGTCGTGATCGACAAGGAGAACACCACCATCGTCAACGGCGCCGGCAAGAAGGCCGACATCGAAGGCCGCGTCGGCCAGATCAAGGCGCAGATCGAGGAAACCACCTCGGACTACGACCGCGAGAAGCTGCAGGAGCGTCTCGCCAAGCTCGCGGGCGGCGTCGCGGTGATCCGCGTCGGCGGCGCGACCGAAGTCGAGGTCAAGGAGAAGAAGGACCGCGTCGAGGACGCGCTCAACGCCACCCGCGCGGCCGTGCAGGAAGGCATCGTCCCCGGCGGCGGCACCGCGCTGCTCCGTGCCAAGAAGGCGGTCGGCCGTCTCGCCAACGACAACGCAGACGTTCAGGCAGGCATCAACATCGTGCTGAAGGCGCTGGAAGCTCCGGTCCGCCAGATCGCGGAAAACGCCGGCGTGGAAGGCTCGATCGTGGTCGGCAAGATCCTCGACGAGAAGTCGGAGACCTTCGGCTTCGACGCCCAGAACGAGACTTATGTCGACATGATCGCCAAGGGCATCGTCGATCCCGCCAAGGTCGTGCGCACGGCCCTGCAGGACGCTTCGTCGGTTGCAGGCCTCCTCGTCACCACCGAAGCGATGGTCGCCGAACTGCCGAAGGAGCCGGCCCCGCCGATGCCGGGTGGCGGCGGAATGGGCGGTATGGGTGGCATGGGCTTCTGAGCCGTCACCTCCGACAGATCATCATAGAAGGCCGCCTCCGGGCGGCCTTCTTTTTTGAGCACCTTCGCCCTATTAAGGTGAGATTCGTACAATGGGGATGACCGGATGCGCGCGCACTCATGTCTGATCGGCCTGGTTCTGCTCTCACCCGTGCCGCTGATGGCCCAGAGCAAACCGGCTCCCGGTGTCGAGACGCGCTATTTCACATCCATCGACGGGCTGATGGACGGCAACGCCGACGTGATCTTGAAAGAGACCCGGCAGGGCAGGACCGTCACCGCCGCAACTCTGGACGTGTGTTATCCCGCTGAAAAGGACTCCGACCGCAAGGATCGCTTCGTCGTCAATCTCACCGTAAACGGCGCGACGCTGACCGGCACCACCCAGAGTATCGGCGACAAGCTGCCGGTCACGGTGAAGCTCACCCGCAAACCCACCGGAGACACCTTCGAGTTCAAGGGGCAGATCAGCGTCGGCCAGACCGTGACGGACGTGACGTCCACCGACAATTCGGACCTCAGCGCAGCCGAGTTCAACGACAACCAGACGACCGACGACGGCATCACGGCCATGCCGAAGGATTTTACGGAAGTCTCGCCGGAAGCCCTTGCCGTCAAGGTGAAGCTCGATGCCGTAACCGATCTGCTGAAGGGGTTGCGCGGAAAGAATGTCGAGATCGCGCTGAACAGCCTGAGCGCGACCTGTGAGGCGCTACGCGCCGGCACGCAGGTCATCAACATTAACGTCGATCCCGAGCGCGCGCCCGCCCTGCTCGCTCAGCTCAAGGGTTCGCCCGGCGTCGTGGCAGCCGGCTGGACCAGCGGCACGTTCGACATGGAGCGCACTCTCCGCTTTCCGGCCGCCGAATGGCGCGACGGAGTCAAACTCAATCGCGACAAGCTGGCATCCGCAATCTCCGGCGTGCTGGAGAAAACGCTGGCTGCAAAACCCGTGTCGGCCAAATGGAGCGATAATACGGGCAAGCTGACGCTCACCTTCAAGCGCCCCAGCACCATCGTTCCCGCGCTCGGGCTGACCGACACCATCGAGGTGACCGCGCTGCCCGGTCCCGACAAACCCGGCGGCTCTGACTACATGATGCTCTGGGTAGGGAGTCCGTCGACGACGACGGAGGACGAATCCGCCGGCCCGAAACTCGATCTGATCGATCTATCCGCCGACGACGAGGAAAGCGGCGAGGCCGACGAGACGGGTTCGGTGGATGCGCTGACCAAGCAGTTCAAGGCCCAGCGCTGGGACGCCGACAAATCTGTCTGGAAATAGCGCTGCTTTCCGCCATACGGGATGTATGACATCGCGCGGTCTGCGATCTTGCAGGGCTGCCATTCGCCAGCCGAGGCGCATTTGACATGCCAACCCGCAGCGGCAATGAACATATCGATGGCGATGAAAGACTGCGGGATTCTGGGGTAGATGACGCGCTATGACGTAGTGGTGATTGGCGCAGGCCTCGGCGGGCTGACGGCAGGAGCGATCCTCGCACGCGAGGGGCGCAAGGTTCTCGTCATCGAGCGCAGCAATTCGGTGGGTGGCGCGGCCTCGAGCTACAAGGTCGGCGATCTCTTCGTCGAAGGCTCCCTGCACGAAACGAGCGACCCCCGCGATCCGCGCGACCCCAAGCACGATCTGCTGACGCGCGCCGGTGTCCTCGACAAGGTGACGTGGTCGCCGAGCGAGACGTTCTATGAAGTGCGGGGTGGCCCGGTGGGCTCGCCGCTTGTGCTGCCTGCGAGTTTCGACGGCGCGCGGGCCGCATTGATCGCCCGGTTTCCCGACTGCCGCGACGGCATCGACCAACTTATGCGAGAGATCGAGCACGGGACGGCTGAAGCGGAGCGCACGCTCTCGCTGGCACAGAAGCTCAACGCCCTGTTCGGCACCAACGAAGCCGTGAAATGCGCGCTCGCCGCCAACCTCGCCTACTACCACGACGATCCAGCGACGCTGTTGTGGAGTCACTTCGCGACCTCGCAGAGCCAGTACCTTCGCAGCGGTCCCTGTTACGTCAACGGCGGCTCGCAGCGGCTGTCGAGCGCGCTGGCCCGCGCCATCAAGACTGCCGGCAGCGACGCCATGCTGCGACGGGCCGTCAGCCACGTCTCACCTGGCGCTGATGGCACCCATACGATCACGCACACCGCCAAGGACGGCAGCGATCCGCGCACCATCGAAGCCGCCTGCGTCCTCAGCAATGCTGCGCCGGAAGCATTGGCCGGCCTGCTGCCCGCCGATGCCGCGGCACGGCTGCGCACGCACTATGCCCCGATGTCGGCGTCGATCTCGCTGTTCGCGCTGACGCTCGGATTGTCGCGGCCGCCGCGCGAGGTCGGCTTCACCAGCTATTCGACGCAACTGCTGCCGTCATGGATGACGCGCCTCGCGGACTATACGCACGGCACCACGCTGATGGCGGATGAGCCGGGCGAGCGGATGCCACCGATGGCGGTCGTGGATTACAGCGCGATCGATTCAGGCGTCCCCGCCCCGCCGCATGTCCTGTCGTTCTTCGGGGCGGACCGGCTGTCGAACTGGGACAGCTCCGACATGGATCGCTATCGCGAGAAGCGCGCGCGATGGCAGACGGCGATCGTCCGCTATCTCGACGGGCAGTATCCCGGGCTGGCCGACGCGGTGGTCGCCTCATCGTTCAACACGGCGCTCTCCACGCGGCAATATCTCAACGCGCCGGAGGGTGCGGTGTACGGGTTCGCCCCGACCGTCGCGCAAGCAGACGCTGCACGCTCGCCCCAGACACCGATCGAGGGACTCTATCTGTCGTCAGCCTACGCGAACGCCGGCGGCTACACCGGCGTGATCCAGGCCGGCGCCGCGTGCGCGGACATGATCCTGCAGAGCGCACGCTAGAGAGAATTCGAATTTGCATTGAACTGCAACGAGCGACTCTTCACTTCTCCCACACCCGGGAAAGGAAGCGCGGAGTGCTCCGATGATGGGCTTCCTCCAGAGGAAGCTTCAGTTCGTATTGAGATGAAAGTGCAAGGTCGCCGGTCCGGCGAACATGACCGTATCGCCCTGACGTTTCCAGGTTTCGATCGCGGCGAGAGCCGCAATCAGATTGTCGTCAGCTTCCGCCCTGTCCGGCGGGCAGGCATGATCTTCGAACTGACCGGGCGCAAAAATCACGGTGTTGCCGGCGACCGAGAACTGGCCTTTCCCGGTCTTGCACCACAAATCGAGCTTGGCCTCGCCGTTGTCGCCGATCTCCAGCGTCGGCATCTGTCTCGAACCTGGCATCGGCTTCGTATCCAGCGTCATCTCAAGACCGAACGGAAAGCCATCCTGCGCCGACGCCGGCCCCGCCGTGAAACCGCCGACAGCAACCATGACGGCAGCGGCGCCATACCAAAACTTTGAAGCCATCTGCCCTCGTTGAATGCTGACGGATACGTAACAAAACCTGTGCCCTTCTACAGCGCGGATTCCGTGACGTGAAGTCCCGATATTTGTGGCCGAAATTCGCCCGACCTGTCTAAACATTCATGAAGTCCGCATTGACCCGGCAAATGCGCGCCGTAATGCTTGATGTCATGACAAGGTCACACCTGCGCGACGCTGGAATGGCCTGAGCACCGCTGGTAACGATTGTGCCAGATTTCGCGCAGGGCATTTCTGAACAATTGCGGCTATGATTTTATTCGCAACCACGATCGTTCACCTCCCTCAAGCGATTAGCAGTTTCCCCGGAGACATCGAACAGTGAGAAACCTCGGTACGACGCTGAAAACCGTATGGCGGATCGCATCGCCCTATTTCCGCTCCGAGGACAAATGGGCGGGGCTTGCGCTTCTCGTCATCGTCATCGCCATCGAACTCGGCACCGTCGCCATCGACGTCCTGCTCAACCAGTGGCGCAATCGCTTCTACAATGCGCTGCAGGAGCACAACTGGAACGGCTTCGTTTCGGAGATCATCTACTTCAGCGTGGTGGTCGCCATCTTCATCGTCATTGCCGTCTACCAGCTCTATCTCAATCAATGGCTGCAGATCCGCTGGCGCAACTGGATGACCAAGCGCTATCTGGGCGATTGGCTCAATCACGCCAACCACTACCGGATGCAGCTCGCGGGCGACGTCGCCGACAACCCCGACCAGCGTATCACCGACGACATCAAGCTGTTTGTCGATCGCACGCTGACCATCGGGCTCGGCCTCCTGAACTCCGTCGTTACCCTGGTGTCGTTCGTCGTGATCCTGTGGGGCCTGTCCGCCGCGGCACCGCTGCACATCTTCGGCCAGCAATACAACATCCCTGGCTATCTGGTGTGGGGCGCGCTGATCTACGCCATCGTCGGAACGGTGCTGACCCACCTGATCGGTAAACCGCTGGTTGGTCTCGACTTCCGGCAGCAGCAATACGAAGCGGACTTCCGCTTCAACCTGGTGCGGGTCCGTGAAAACTCCGAGCAGATCGCGCTGCTCCACGGTGAAGACACCGAGCGCACGCGGCTGATGGGGAAATTCGCGCTGATCATCGAGAACTGGATCGGCATCATGAACCGCACCAAGAAAATCACCGCCTTCACCGCGAGCTACGCGCAAGCCACCCAGATCATCCCCTACATCCTGGTCGCGCCGGCCTACTTCGCCAACAAGACCCAACTCGGCGGCATGATGCAGGCGGCATCGGCATTTCTCAGCGTGCAGGGCGCGCTGTCGTTCTTCGTGACGGCTTACCGCTCGCTGGCCGAGTTCCAGTCGATCGTGATGCGGCTTGACGGTTTTGAACATTCGATCGCGAAAGCCAATGCGCTGGACGCTGGGACCGATCTCGTGAAGCTGTCGCCCGCCGGCTCCGACATCGCGCTGGACGACCTGCTGGTGCGCTTGCCGAATGGCAAGCCGCTGGTGTCGGCGGACGGTTTCCACTTCCGCAACAAGGCCCGCACGCTGGTCACGGGTCCTTCGGGGTCGGGCAAATCCACCCTGTTCCGCGCCATCGCCGGCATCTGGCCATTCGGCACTGGAAAGATCGCGATTCCCGCCAGCGCGACGCCGATGATGCTGCCACAACGGCCGTACTTTCCGATCGGAACGCTGCGGTCGGCGATCGCCTATCCCGCCGAAGTCGGCGCATTCGATGCCGCCGAGGTCGCAGCCGCGGTGGCTGCCGTCGGCTTGCCGGCTCTGACGCCGCGGCTCGACGAGGAGGATCACTGGAACCGGATCCTGTCGCTCGGCGAACAGCAGCGCCTGGGCGTGGCGCGCGCGCTGCTGCATCGTCCCGACTATCTGTTCCTGGACGAAGCCACGGCCTCGCTCGACGAACCGTCCGAGGATGCGCTCTACCGCCTGATTGCGGAGAAACTGCCGGCCACCACCGTGGTCTCGATCGGTCACCGCAACACGCTCGACGCCTTCCATCAGGACAAGGTCGTGCTGGAATCAGCCGGTGACCGGTTTGCGATCCACGGCGTCGAAGAGGTTGCCAACGTCGGCACCTGACAAACGAAAGGCGACGGATCGCTCCGCCGCCCTTCGCATCCTGGAGGGATTTACTTCAGGCTGGTCATCGCGGTCAGGTCAGCCGACAGCTTGGCGATGAAGGTCGCGCCGCACCAGTTGGAGCCGGCGCCACCCGGATTGATCGCAGTCGGAGAGCCGGTGCCGCCGGCGGTGAAGTCGCTGGTGAAGGCGTTGCAGTCACCCTTCGACAGGTCGCTGTCGGAGTAGCGCAGGTCCAGCGTGAACACCTTGTAGGTGAAGCCGACGCCGATGTTCCAGGTGTTGTAGTCGGCATACTTGATGCCGTTCGGGAACGGGCCCGCGAAGCCCGCTGCGGCAAAGGTGGTGCCATAGAACGGATCCGAGGTGCCGAGCCACTGCCGGCCGAACTCGCCCGACACGTACATGCCGACGCCGCTGCTGCCGAACGTGTTGCTGGGCGCGGTGTATTTTGCGGTGATGGACGCGTAGTTGCCCCACGCTCCGGTGTTCAGGAAATTCGGCGAGTAGTAGTCGTTCAGGCCGACCGCGAAGCTGTCGTTGATGGTGTAGTTCACCTTGGCATAGGCCTCGAAGAAGCTGACGTCCTTCTTCATCACGTTGCCGTTGGGCAGGAACACGGTGTCGGCGCTGATCGCGCACACCCCGCCGCCGGGCAGGCCCGTCACCGGATCGACCACACCGTCCGCACACCTGCCGCCCGGATACAGATAGCCCCAGACGCCGAAGTCGAAGGCAAACGGGCCGACGGTCGGCCGGATGCCGCCATAGACGTCGACTTCCGCCGCCGCGCGGTTGGCGAACGAGATGCTCTCGAAGGACGAGCCGACGTAGAGCTGCAGATCCTTGGTGACGTTGTAGCGGGGTTCGAAATAGGCCGTCACCGACGGCTTGTGATTTGATTGCGTCACGCCGCGGAACACATAGTCGCTCATGACACCGCCGCCAAACGCGATATCCCAAGGGTCGAACGCGACCGGCGGAGGCGCCTTGTAAGCCTTCACTGTCATGTCCGCCGCGAAAGCCGAACCCGCCGTCATGGCCAGCGCCGTTGCTACCAGGAGCATTTTCTTCATGAGGATCCCCATCCGTTAAGGTCAGCCCGATCTCGAAGGCCATCGAGACAAGCGAGCCTCGGCGGCAACGAATTTGTTTTCGTGGCTTTCAGTCTGGGGGGCTGCATGAATACGGAGAAGCCGAAACAGCGTGCAATTGCTGCCTTATTGGGCGTTTCAACCGGCTCAAAGCCGGCCCCGATCACGTTGTCGGCCAGTGTTGCAAAATGTCATCACACGTTATGGCCGGCCTCGCGATGCAGTCGATGACCGCATCTCATGCTCGCACGGCACAGCGCATGGACGGCGCGCCGATAGCCGGGGCCTCAAAAAGAAAAGGGCCGCAGCGATGTGCTGCGGCCCTTAACTCGGGGAATAGAGCGGCTCGCGATCAGCGCGCCTAGTTGTTGTCGCCGCCCGAATCCGATCCGTGCGAATGGTCCATCGCATTGTCCGTATGGCTGTAAGACGGGGCCGGCGCAGCAGGCTCGGGCATCGCCCAGCTCGGCGTCGAGACCGGAGCGGCAGCCGGAGCAGGTGCAGCCGGTTTTGCGGCAGCCTTTTTCGCCGGGGCTTTCCTTGCGGCTGCTTTCTTTGCAGGTGCCTTCTTTGCCGATGCCTTGCGCTTGGCTGCGGCCTTCTTCGGCGTTGATTTTTTGGCCGACTTTTTCGCGGCCCTCTTTGAGGCTTTCTTTTTGGAAGCCTTCTTCTTTGAAACCTTCCGGGCGGATTTTTTTGCGCTCTTCTTCGAGGACTTCTTTTTCGCCGTCCTCTTCTTCGCCGCCGCGACCTTCTTCTTGGCTTTCTTGGCCTTCTTGCTCTTCGCCTTCTTGGATTTCTTAGCCATCGTCGTCCTCCTGTTGCCGCCGATCAAAAAGCCATCCAACGCTTTCGGCAGGCTACGCTTGGGCGGAGCACCGAAAGATCAGTTCAATCCTGGCCGGGGGCCACCTGTCGCCCAATCGAGGAGTTCAATCGTGTGAACAACAGGGACCGACGTTCCACCGGCAATCTGAACCATGCACCCGATATTGCCGGCGGCGATCATGTCTGGCTTGACGGTCGCGATGTTGGCGACTTTCCGGTCGCGCAATCTGTTCGCAATGTCAGGCTGGAGAATGTTGTACGTCCCCGCCGAACCGCAACACAAATGACTCTCGGGCACATCTTTCACCACGAATCCATTCTTGGAAAGCAAATCTTTCGGAAGCTGCGTGATTTTCTGTCCGTGCTGAAGGGAACAAGCGGAGTGATACGCGACGACGAGATCGCTGCGGCCTTGTGGCGCGGGCAGATCGAGGCTCGCGACATATTCGGTGATGTCCCTGGCCAGCGCCGAGACCTTCGCGGCCGGTTCGGCGTAGTCGCGATCCTCGCGCAGCATATAGCCGTAGTCCTTGATCACGGTGCCGCAGCCTGACGTGGTCACCAGAATGGCGTCGAGGCCGTTCGCTCCGGCCTCTCGCACCCATGCCGTTACATTGTGGCGCGCACGCGCCAACGCCTCGGCATCGTCGCCCATGTGATGCGTCAGCGCGCCGCAGCATTGCTCGTCGGCGACCAGCACCACCTCGATGCCATGACGGGTCAGCAGGTTGATCGCGGCCTGATTAATGCGCGGCGCCAGCACCTGCTGGGCACAGCCTTGCAACAGCGCGACACGACCGCGGCGCGCGCCCACAGCCGGGAACACGCTGCCCGCAGCCGGTCCCGGCGCCGGCAAAGCCGATGGCGCCAGCGCCAGCATCGCCTTGATTCGTCGGAAGAACGACGGCGTCGCGGCACCCGGCGCGGAGCCTGGCAGAAGCGCCGCGAAGGGACGCGCCAATCGCGCCAGGATCATACTGAGACGGAACAGCTTTGGCCGCGGCAGCACGAAGGCAAGAACCGCACGGAGCAACCGCTCGGGCAGTGGCCGCGCATACTCGTTCTCGATCTTGACGCGGGCCTGATCGACCAGATGCATGTAGTTCACGCCGGATGGGCAGGTGGTCATGCAGGACAGGCACGACAGGCAGCGGTCGATGTGTTTCACAACCTCCGCGGTTGGCGGCTTGTCCTTCTCCAGCATCTCCTTGATCAGGTAGATACGGCCGCGCGGGCTATCGAGTTCATCACCGAGCAGCACATAGGTCGGGCACGTGGCGGTGCAGAACCCGCAATGCACGCACTTGCGGAGGATCTTGTCGGCTTCCGCGATATCGGGATCGGCCAGTTGGGCGAGCGTGAATTCGGTCTTCATGAGATTGCCGTCCGCGTCAGCCGGCCGCGATTGAGGATGTGTTTGGGATCGAAGCTGTGCCTGACCCGCTCGGCCAGCGCGGCGACGCCGTCCGTTTGCGGATGGAACACGTCGACGGCGCGACGCACCGCATCCGGGGCCCGCAGCAGCGTGGCGTGACCATCGATCGCCGTCACACGCTGCCGCAGCAGCGCAGCATGCGCGTCGGCCGACGGCGGCAACGCCGCCCAGATCAACCCGCCGCCCCAGTCATAGATCACATCACCGCCGGTCTCGCGCGCCAGCGCCTGACCGAAGGCACCGCCTGACGCCGGCGGGCAAACGATCCGCCACACCGGCCACGCGCCGAGCGGGCCACCAGCCGCAAATGGCGTGACGTCGCGAACCGCGCGCCACAATGCGGCCGACGCTGCATCTTCGACCAGGTCTGCCGCCCCGAAGGGCTTCAGCAACGCCGCGAGCGAAGCCGCGCGATGAGCGGCCGACACGGTGATCCCCTCAAGCCGCAACAGCGTCACGGCCTGCCCCGCCGGACCCAGCGCGCCCAACGCCCCCTCGGTCGCCTTGAAGGCCGAATGCGGCACGTGCGCCGCCCCCGAAACGTCGTAGGGCGAACCCAAGGCAGCCGTCATGGCGCGGTTGGCGGCGACGTCGTCAAGCCCGCGCAGCACCAGCGTGCGCTCAGCCTCCGCCTTCGGCATCACCTTCAGCGTTACCTCGGTCATGACCGCGAGCGTGCCCCACGATCCCGCCAGCAGTTTGCAGAGATCGTAGCCGGTGACGTTCTTCACCACCTTGCCGCCGGCCTTGAAACTGTCGCCGAACCCGGACACCGCGTGCGCTCCGAGCAGATGATCGCGCGCACCGCCGGCCTTGATGCGGCGCGGCCCGGCAAGGCCTGCGCCGATCATGCCGCCGATGGTGCCCTGCCCCGCAGCCGTGCCCAACAAGACCGAGGTGTCCATCGGATCGAAGGCGAATTCCTGGTTCTTGGAGTCGATCAGCGACAGCACGTCCGCCAGCGGCGCACCGGCCTGCATCGTGATGATGAGTTCGTTCGGTTCATAGGAGGTCACCGCATTCAGCGCCGACACATCCAGCACCGCATTGGTCGCCATGGTATGGCCGACCGATCGCTTGCTGCCGTGGCCGACGATTTCCAGCGGCTGTTCGCTCGCGATCGCTGCGCGCACGGCAGCCTCGACGTCGGCGGCATCACGTATTTTCAGAGTATCCACGCCTCAGAACCTCGGCAAATCCGGAAACGCCAACTGACCCTTGTGCACGTGCACGCGGCCGAGTTCGGCACAACGATGCAAGGTCGGAAACACCTTGCCGGGATTGAGCAGGCCCTGCGCGTCGAAGGCGCATTTCAGCCGCTGCTGCTGGTTGAGATCGACTTCGCTGAACATGTCCGGCATCAGATCGCGCTTCTCAATGCCGACGCCATGCTCGCCGGTGAGCACGCCGCCAAGTTCGACGCAGCAACGCAGGATGTCGGCGCCAAAGGCCTCGGCCTTGTCCATCTCGCCGGGCTTGTTGGCATCGTAGAGAATGAGCGGATGCAGGTTGCCGTCGCCGGCATGGAAGACGTTGGCGACACCGAGGCCGTATTTCTCGCTGAGTTGGCGGATCCGCGCCAGCGCCTGCGGCAACGCCCCACGCGGGATGGTGCCGTCCATGCAGAGATAATCCGGCGAGATGCGCCCCACCGCCGGAAATGCCGCCTTGCGGCCGGACCAGAACAGCAAACGCTGGTGCTCGGAATCTGAGATCTGGCAAGTGGTCGAACCGCAGCCCAGCGCGATCGTCTCGACCCGCTTGATCAACTCGTCGACCTCGATGCTCGGCCCGTCGAGCTCAATGATGAGCAGCGCCTCGACATCGAGCGGGTAACCGGCGTGGACAAAGGCCTCGGCGGCGTGGATCGCGGGCTTGTCCATCATCTCCATGCCGCCAGGAATGATACCGGCGCCAATGATCTTGGCGACGCATTCGCCGGCCGCCTCGACCTCCGGAAAGCCGACCATCAGCGCCCGCGCCGTCTCCGGCTTCTGCAGGATGCGGACGGTGATCTCGGTGACGACGCCGAGCAGGCCTTCCGAGCCGGTGATGATGCCCATCAGGTCGTAGCCCGCGTTCTCCGGCGCCTTGCCGCCGATCCGGAGAACTTCGCCGGTAATGAGCACGATCTCGCAGCCGAGCACGTTGTTGGTGGTCATGCCGTATTTCAGGCAATGCACGCCACCGGAATTCTCCGCGATGTTGCCGCCGATCGAGCAGGCGATCTGCGACGACGGGTCCGGCGCATAATAGAACCCGGCATGGGCCACCGCCTGGCTGATGGCGAGATTGGTGACGCCGGGCTCGGTGACCACGACACGGTTCTCGAAATCGATCTCGCGGATGCGCTTGAACTTCCCCAAGCCCAGCAGCACGGCGTCCTGCAGCGGCAGCGCGCCGCCGGACAGCGACGTGCCGGAGCCGCGCGGCACCACCTTGATGCCGTTGTCGAAGCAGTATTTCAGGACCCGCGACACCTGCGCGGTGGTCTCCGGCAACACCACCACCATTGGCGGCTGGCGATACGCGGTCAGGCCATCCGACTCGTACGGCAGCATTTCCGCCGCGCTGGAGATGACGCCCTCGCCCGGCACGATCGCGCGGAGGTCCGCGATGATCGCGTCGCGTCGGTTCAACACCGTCTGGTCCGAGGCCGGCATCATGATGGTCATCGCGCATACTCCTGTCCTCGCCATCCCGCGAGATGCAACAAGGCCTTGTGGATCAAGCACATTCTAGATGCGTTGGGTAGGGATGACCTACTGCCATAAAGCATCATTGATCGGCATCGTTCGAAGGCGAAGATCCCCGGCACCAAGATGGCCTTCATAGGCATCAAGAACGAGACCGAGATCAACAATCTCTGGGCCTACATCTCGCAGTTCGACAAGGACGGCAAGATCAAGGCGAAGCGGGCAGCGCTTCAGCCAGGCTGCGCATTCGCCAGCATCTTGGCGGGCAACGCCGCCTGCACCACGAGGCCACGGGCGCGCGCGTCCATCACGCCGACCGCCCGCAACGCCAGCAGGGTCGCAGTCTGCACGGCGTCGCGCAGCTTTGCCGGATCATCGAGATTGTCGGGCGCAAGCGGTCCGACAAGGGATTCATGCAGCGCGCCGAGCAGCGCGGTCGCAGCCAGCGCCGTATCCTGCGCTGGCAGATGACCGGCACGCACGGCGGCATTGATCCGCGTCTCGATCTCGCCGGCGATCTCGCGGCGGCTGGCCAGCCGCGTCGCATTGACATCGACATCGACCGGCTCGGCCAGGATGCCCCAGGCGAGCTTGCGGTGTGACACCACATGCACGGCGACGGTGGTGACGGCGGCGGCGAGCGCCGAGGATGGCCCCGGCGCGGCATCCGCCGCGCGGCGGATCGCGGCCAGTTCGTCGCGCGACACATCGGCGATCAGTTCGGAAATGAGGTCGGCCTTCGAGGGGAAATAGCGGTAGACCGTGCCGGCAGCGACATTGGCACGCACCGCGACCGGAGCGATCTGCACTGCCGCCATCCCGCCTTCGTTGGCGGCATCCCGCGCCGCCGCCAGGATGGCGCTGCGTCGCGCCGCAAGCCGCTTTACGACCTGATGGGTCCGCCGATAGACCATGGACGCTCGTCCCCTTGCCGCTCCGGCAGGCAATGCCATTGGCCGGGACGTTCACTTCTTCAGTGCCCTACGCGACACTCGCGCAAATCACCCTGAAGAACTGAACACCTATTCAGAGAAGAAGGCAAGCCGCTTTGCGACACCGGAACGACGAAAACATCACCAGTGGCTCGCAAGCCACCGTCGCGACTTCAAAAGCGATATTTACGCGCCTTCAAAATCCTGCCGCTGATTCTGTTCGGCGATATCGAGGATGTGACGACGCTGGCGGCTGCGCGCCGCGTCGATCAGCATGCGCCCGGCCCAGCGATAGACGTTGCTCTCGCGAACCTGCTGGCGCATCAGCCGCATCCGCTCGCGCTGCTCCTGATCGGGCATTCGCAACGCGATGCCGACCGCGGAGGCCATGTCCTCGGCGTCATAGGGATTGACGATCAGCGCCTCGGACAATTCGCGCGACGCGCCGGTGAAACTCGACAGCACCAGCACGCCAGCCTCGTCGTCGCGCGATGAGACGAATTCCTTGGCGACCAGATTCATGCCGTCGTGCAGGCTACTGACGATGCAGATGTCGGCGGCACGGAACAGCTTGAACACCTCCGCCGACTCGTGATGGCGGATGATGAGTTCGACCGGCCGCCAGGTCGCGCTGCCATGCCGCGCATTGATCTCGTCGGCGAGCGCCACCGCCTCGCTTTGCAGCGACTGATAGGTCGCGAGCTTGCTGCGCGTCGGCGCCGCGACCTGCAGGAAGACGAACTTTTCCTTCCACTGCGGCTCGCGCGTGAGAAGGGTATCGACGGCCCGCATCCGGTCGAGCACACCCTTGGTGTAATCGAAGCGTTCGATCCCCACCGCCAGTTTGACGTCCGCCGGCAAGCCGAGCGACCGCCGGACCTCGACGTGACAGGCCTCGACCGATGGCTGGCCGGCGAGCGCCTTCGGCGGCCATTCGATCGAGATCGGATAGGGGCGGACCATGGTTTCGTGACCGCCAACGGTCACGGTCGCATGCTCGCGGTCGATGCGACTTTCCACGAACCGGTCCACGGTCTCGAAAAAGTTGTTGCAGTGAAACTGGGTGTGAAATCCGAGAATGGTGCTGCCGAGCAGACCGTCGATGATCTTCTCCTTCCACGGGCAGATCCCGAACGTTTCCGCATTCGGCCACGGGATGTGCCAGAAGGTGATGATGGTCGCCTTGGGCAGGCGCTGCCGGATCAGCCGCGGCGCCAGCGCGAAATGATAATCCTGCACCAGCACGATCGGATCCTCGGTGCGGGCCTCCTGCGCGACAGCCTCGGCGAAGCGTTCGTTGATCGCCTCATAGGCCTGCCAGTCGGCCTCGCGGAATTGCGGCCGCACGAATGCGATGTGACACAGCGGCCATAGTCCCTCATTGGCGAGACCGTAGTAGTAGCCGTCCTGTTCCTCGTCGGTGATCCAGACCCGGCGCAGCGTGTAGGCCGGCTCGTCCGGCGGCACCGCGATCCGGTCGTCGGCGTCCACGGTCTCGCGGTCCGCGTTACCGCTGCCATGGGCGATCCAGGTGCCGCCGCAGGCGCGGATCACCGGCTCGAGCGCCGAGACCAGACCGCTGGCCGGCGTCTGCACCGCGATTCCGGTACTTTCGCGATTGTGGATGTACGGCTCGCGATTGGAAAGGATCAGGACCTCCGCACCCGGCAGCAGGTTGTGCAGCAGCTCCTGCAACGCCTTCGGCGACCAGTCCACCTGACCGGTGCTGATCGGCATGCGGTCGATCTCGATGTCGTGCAGCAGCTTCTGGATCTGGTTATCGACCAGCGTCTTCGCACGCGGCGCTGCGGAGGTTTGCCCGCCCGACCTCGCCTCCTCCACCGCAAACCGCAGCGACCGCATCCAGCCGCGCAGCATCAGCACGACGAAAATCGCGGCAATTCCGGCAATCACGACGGTGATCGCGACCAGCGCCGCCACCACGAAGGCCTGCACCTCTCCCGAACGTGCATCGATGAAGCTGAGATCATGCAGGACGATCAGATAGTCCCGGTGATTGCGCTCGACGATGGGGAAGGCGCCGACCAGAATCCGGCGCCCGTCGTTGATAATGCTTGAAAAGCTCTCCGACTCGGAGCGCGCGACCTTCTCGCAGGAAAACGTCTTTGGCATCAGCCGGGTGGGTTTCACCAACTCGCCGGCATCGTTGCAGAGGCCGACCGCGAGAATGCGCTCGTCGAGCGCGACGCCCTCGAAGATCGAGTCCAGCCGATTCAGTTGACCGTCCGCGATCGCGCGCACCACGGGATATTGAATGGAATTGTAGACGAGACGCGACCGCGCCACGACGTCGCTGCGCGACCATTGTTCGATCAGAGATCTGGAGAACGGCGCGATGGCAAGCCCGAGCACGGCGACGACCGCCAGTGCCAGCAGGCTCCATTTTGCGATTCGCATGGGCAGGGACTTCATCCCGGCTGTTCTCTCCCCCTTGCCGGTGACGCCCTCCGCGGTGGATGTTGGCAAAAACACACCGGCCGGGACCGGATGCGAACGCGCGGGCCGGCGATACCGGACGATCTGACGAAATTCGGAAATTTCAGCAGGTGCGAGAGTTCTCGAAAAATTCTCGCAAGACCGTTATCGCCCTCGGGGACAGGCGTTGCAACCGGCGAAAACCATTGACAAGCCGGGAATAACCCGACCTGTCCGCCGGCCGCATCAAACGATCGGCGCGACAACCAGCCGCGCGCTCCGATTCCTCATCCGCAGTCGTGCAGACTGCGAATGTATTCGCTTCATTCAGAGATGGAGCATCCTCAAAACACCGAGACCCGCCAGCCCGATGAAGATCAGGTAGATCGCGACCACGAGATTCAGGAAGCGCGGCATGATCAGGATGAGAACGCCCGCGATCAGAGCCACGATGGGTTGGATGTGGGCTGCCGTGATGACCATGATGTAAACCTCCGCTTGCGGCGATCTGCCGAGTGACGAATCGAAAGCAGACTGTATCCGTCACATCGGTTCCACGATAGCAGGCGCGCATGACAGGCCTTCGGTTCCGCACCGTTTGCTGTTTCATTTTATCGCCGCGAGCTTGCCGCAAAAATGCACCGGCAATGCCGCCTCAAAGCTGGGAACGATAACAGGCCTTAGGAATTGGCACGACGCCCCATCGAACGGCGTGCGTGTACGCATGCACGTCCGTCATCACGAAGGAGACGAACCATGCGAAACAAAGCTCTCGCCATCGCGACACTTGTGGTCGTCGGCGCACCGTTCGCCGCGCAGGCGCAGGGCGTCACGGTCGGCGTTGCACCGTCAACGGACGTCGTCGTCAGCGCGCCGGTCGGCATCGACGCGGACGGCGGCATCACCTACGCGCAGCGCCCCGCTTTCCGCGAGAGAACGTCGTGGTCGGCACGACACTGCCGGACGACGGCATCACCTACTACGATGTGCCGCAGCGGTTCGGCGCGACGCCGTATCGCTACACCGTGGTGAACGGCGAGACCGTGCTGGTGGAACCGCGCACGCGCCGCATCATGCAGGTGTTGGATTAGTGCGCGTTCACTGACACGCGCCTGACCCGACCAGTCACGCTCGACAGCGCCGGTACACGACAACTCGCTTGGCGCCGCGCGAGCGGCCAAAGCCCCGTCCCACGACCTCCAGAGGGACGGGGCTTTCGGTTGTGTGCCCGTCATGCCCGGACTTGATCCGGGCATCCGTCTTCTTTTTTACAGAAAGCGCCCGCCGCTCCGCGGCGATCAGTCCTGAATCTTGGAGAAATCCGCGACCGCGCGGGTTGCGCTGCGGATTTCGTTCAGGAGCTTCAACCTGTTCTCGCGCACCTTCGGATCGTCGTCGTTGACCTTCACCTTGTCGAAGAAGGCATCGACCGCCGGACGAAGCTTGGCCATCGCCGCCATGGCTGCCGCGAAATCTTCCTTCGCGAGAGCGGCGCCCGCGTCGGCCTTCACCTGATCGATCGCCTTGGCGAGCGCCTTCTCTTCGTCAAGCTTGTAGAGCGAGGCATCCGGCGCACCATCGAACTTGCGCTTGTCCTTCTTCTCTTCGATGGCCAAAATATTGCTCGCGCGCTTGGTGCCGGCCAGCAGGTTCTTGCCGTCGTCACTCTCGAGGAATTTTCCGAGCGCCTCGACGCGGCGGATCACCATCAGGAGATCGTCCTGCCCGCCAAGCGCGAACACGGCGTCGACGAGATCATGTCGCGCGCCCTGCTCGCGCAACTGCACCTTCAGGCGATCGGCAAAGAAGGCAAGAAGGTCGCTTTTGTCGTGCGATTTAGCCGCCTTTCCGAAGATCGACAGCAGCGGCAATCGGATGCCATTGTCGGCAACCAGCCTGATCACACCCAGCGCGGCACGCCGCAAAGCGAACGGATCCTTCGATCCCGTCGGCTTTTCATCGATCGCCCAGAAGCCGGTGAGAATGTCGATCTTGTCGGCGAGCGCAACTGCAATCGAGACGGGATCGCTCGGCACGCGGTCGCCCGGCCCCTGCGGCTTGTAGTGTTCCTCGATGGCCGCAGCGACGGAGGCGTCCTCGCCAGCGGCCTGCGCATAATATTTCCCCATCAGGCCCTGCACCTCGGGGAATTCGCCGACGGCTTCGGTGAGCAGGTCGGCCTTCGCCAGCTTCGCGGCGCGCTTCGCCTTCGCTACATCAGCGCCGACCAGCGGCGCGATCTCGGCGGCGAGACGTTCGATGCGCGCGATGCGCTCGGCCTGGGTGCCGAGCTTTTCGTGGAACACGATCTGCTCGAACTTCGGCAGCCGGTCTTCCAGTTTTGTCTTGAGGTCGGTTTCGTAGAAGAATTTCGCGTCCGACAGCCGCGCGCGGATCACGCGCTCGTTGCCGGCGACGATGGCCTTGCCGCCGTCCGACGCTTCGATGTTGGCGACGAGGATGAAGCGGTTGGCGAGCTTGCCGGATTTGGCATCGCGCACCACAAAACACTTCTGGTTGTTGCGGATAGTGGCGCGGATCACCTCGCCGGGAATCGACAGGAAGGATTCGTCGAACGACCCCATCAGCACGACCGGCCATTCAATGAGGCCCGAAACCTCGTCGAGCAGCACCTGATCCTCGACCAGTTCGAACCCTTGCGCGAAGGCGAGTTCTTTCGCATCGGCCAGGATGATGTCCTTGCGGCGGGCGGGATCGAGCACGACCTTCGCCGCCTGCAATTTCGCCTCGTAATCCTCGAAGCGGCGCACGCTGATCTCGGCCGGCGCCATGAACCGATGACCGCGCGTCACCTGTCCGGCTTCGATACCCGCAATATCAAACTTTATGATCTCCGGCTCTTCCGTCTCGGGCCCGAAGGTCGCGATGATCGAATGCAGCGGCCGCACCCATTGCAGCGCACCCGGCTTCGCCGAGCGCTCGCCCCAACGCATCGACTTCGGCCACGGGAAGGTCCGCACGATGACGGGCAGGATGTCCGCCAGGACGTCGATCGCCGGACGGCCCGGCTTCTCGATCAGCGCCACATAGAAGTCACCCTTCTTCGGGTCTTTCTGGATTTTCGCCTCGTCCAGCGACTTCAGACCCGTCGCTTTCAAAAATCCCTGCACGGCTGCATCCGGCGCGCCGATCTTCGGTCCCTTGCGTTCGTCCTTGAGATCCGGCTGTCGGACCGGGATTCCATGCACCGTCAGCGCGAGGCGGCGCGGCGTCGCGAACGCCTTGGCGCCCTCATAAACGAGGCCTTCCGCGACGAGCTTGTCGGTGACCATCCTGCGCAGGTCCTCCGCCGCCTTCGCCTGCATGCGCGCGGGAATTTCCTCGGAGAACAGTTCAAGCAGAAGATCGGGCATCGCTCAGGCTCCGCCCGCTTCGGTGTGAACCCACGCTTCGCCGCAGGCCTTCGCCAGCTCGCGCACGCGCAGGATGTAGCTCTGGCGCTCGGTGACCGAGATCACGCCGCGCGCGTCGAGCAGGTTGAAGACATGACTCGCCTTGATGCACTGATCATAGGCCGGCAGCGCCATCAGGTGACGCTCCTTCTTGCCGGGCTCTTTCAGGTTTTCCTGCCAGCCGGCTTCGAGATATTTTTTGCAGGCGCCTTCGGCCATTTTGAACTGCTCGAACAGCATCGCGGTGTCGGAATGCTCGAAATTGTGCCGCGAATATTCCTGCTCGGCCTGCAGGAACACATCACCGTAAGTGACCTTGTCAGCGCCCTCGCGGCCGTTGAAGTTGAGATCGTAAACGCGATCGACGCCCTGCACATACATCGCAAGACGCTCGAGCCCGTAGGTGAGTTCACCCGCGACCGGCGCGCATTCGACGCCCGCCACCTGCTGGAAGTAGGTGAACTGGCTGACTTCCATGCCATCGCACCAGCATTCCCAGCCGAGCCCCCAGGCGCCCAGCGTGGGGCTTTCCCAGTCGTCCTCGACGAAGCGGATGTCATGCAACGCGCTGTCGACGCCGATCGCAGCGAGCGATTTCAGATAGAGATCCTGAATGTCCGGCGGCGACGGTTTGAGGATCACCTGGAACTGATAGTAGTGCTGCAGCCGGTTCGGATTTTCGCCGTAGCGGCCGTCCTTCGGGCGGCGCGAGGGCTGCACATAGGCGGCGTTCCAGCGCTTCGGGCCAAGCGCCCGCAGTGTGGTCGCGGGATGAAACGTGCCGGCGCCCACCTCCATGTCGTAGGGCTGCAGGATGACGCAGCCATAATCCGCCCAATAGCGCTGCAGGGTCAGGATCAGGCCCTGGAACGAGCGTTCCGGGCGCATGTGCGGAGGCAAGGAGTCCATCGGGTCGTTTTCGGGGATTCGCGGGGGTTTCAGAATGCGCGGGACCGTATCGGCGCAGCCCCCCCAAATCAAGGCAATGCGGGAACGACGGTTACTGGAATTGCCGGCAATTGAGCGAATGACACCCCGATGCGCTAACCGCCTGGGCAGATCGCACGGCCATGCTTGCCGGACGTTAGGACTCAACCGCTATCGATCGGAACGCGCCGGGCCGGATCGGCCTTTGCGCAAATCTCCAGGCTTGCGACCGGTTTCAAGGGCGATGCTCCGCCCTAAAACCGGTGCAAGTGCTTTTGAGCCGGGATCAGCCCGGCCGGTAGGCGCCTGTCCGCGGATCGAGCCGCAGGGTCGGAATCTCCTGGGCGCGCGCCGCCTCGGCAACCCGGGCCATCCGCGCTTCCTCGATTTCGTGGTTGATCCGCTTGGCGGTGCGATAGACCCAGCGGACTGCGGCCAGTCCACCCAGGGTGCCTGCAAGTGCAATCAGCGGCGGCATCGGTCGATCCTTGTCCTTCATCGTCGGACCCCCACGGTTATATTCTCGCCCAACCGGATCGTTCCTGCAATCGGTGGCGGCGAGACCAAATGGCGCGGGAGCGCGAGCGGATGCCGCGCCTAGAGCCCGAATTTGGCCCAAATCGCCCGCGCTTCCAGCGCGGAAATCAGATCGTCGGGCAACCCCCGAATACCATCCAGCGACGCTAGGGTTCCGGCACCAGCGGATTTGCGGCCCAGCAGCCCCGACAGCAGACCGCTCGACGGCGCGATCACGGGAGTGCGGACTTTTTCGCCAAACCGCGCCCGGAGCGTGGCACGGAGATCGCCGACCGCATCCGCAAGACCGAGCGCCACAGACCGCTCGCCGGCCCAGTATTCGCCGGTAAAGAGATAGCTGTCCTCGCCCTTCAGCCGCGCCCCCCTGCTCTGTTTGACCAGCGCAATGAAGGTCGCGTGGATGTCATGCTGAATGGCTTTCAGCCGCGCCACGTCGTCGGGATTCTCAGGCAGGAACGGGTCGAGCGTCGCCTTGTGTTCGCCGGAGGTATAAAGCCTGCGCTCGACACCGATTTTCCTGATCAGGTCGGTGAAGCCGAAGCTGCCGCCGATCACGCCGATCGACCCCAGGATCGATGACGGATCGCAGAAGATTTCATCTCCCGCGCAGGCGATCATGTAGCCGCCGGAGGCCGCAACATCCTCGACAAACACCAGCACGGGAAGTTTTTTCTCCTGTGCGAGTTGGCGGATGCGCAGATAAATCTGGCGCGACTGGACTGGCGAACCGCCGGGCGAGTTGATCACCAGCGCCACCGCCTTGGCGTTTGTCACGGCAAAGGCCCGCTCCAACGTTTTGGCGACGCCGGCGAGCGTCATTCCGGATCTGAGCGGCGTCACCGCGCCGATCACGCCGGACAGCCGCACCACCGGAACAACCGCCGTGCGACGCCATCGCGCCGGAACCAGTTTCATCAGCGCTGCTCTCATCTCGGATCGTCTCCATCTTGCGCGCAGGTGGCTTGGGGTTCAGCGACCGTTAATCACGCAGGTGTCATTTAATGTGTGGAACGCGTTTTGCCTTTCGGCCGTATTGTCAACCGCAATAGCGCGGCTGAAAAGCTGCGAGGACGCAGCGGAGAGTGACATGAAGATCTATCTGCTGGTGATGATTATCGGTAGCCTTCTGACGGCCATTCACTTCACATCCGCGCCAAAGCAACCCAACAAGCTTCCGCAATAGGCCGCCGTTCGGAAGCCGCCATCAGGTATCTCCCGCCAACGCAAGACCGCGCCCGCCGACCAGGATCGCTTGTGCCTCCGGATTGGGCTCGCCCGACTCATCATTGAGCAACAGACCGGTACAGAGCCGCAGTGGCGCGCGGCTTCCCTTGATCGCTCGAACCAGAACACGGATCGCCGGCTTGCTTGCATCCGCGTGAACGGACCGGACCGCGACGCCGCCGAACCCGCGCTCCAATGCGCTCAAGACCTCTGCCAACCCGTCGGCCCGCCAGATCAGAGTGAGCGCACCACCGGACTTGAGCACACGCCGCGCCGCGTGACTCCATGCCTCGAGCGTATCGGGCTCCGCCATGTGCGCGGTCCGCCTGATGTCGTCGGGCGACGAGCGGTGGCGCGTGGAATCGTTGAACGGGGGGTTCATCAGAACCACGTCGGCGCTGTCGGGACCCAGGCCAGACGCCGCAAAGGTCCCTGCTCCGCCCGCGATGTCGAGAACGCAGACCCGTGCCGCGATCCGGTTCAAGTCCGCGTTGATGCGCGCAAGACCGGCGAGATTTTCGTCGCGCTCGATCATCACGAGATCGATGCCGGTAACCCGCGTTGCCACCGCAAGCCCGGCGGTCCCGACACCGGCGCCGAAATCGACGACGCGATCGCCGGGCCGGGCCGGCGTCGCAGCGGCGAGCAGTATCGCATCATGACCGGCCCGATGGCCGGACTTCGGCTGCCGCAACCGCAACCGTCCCCCGAGACATGCATCGTCGCTGACATCAGACGTCGCGCCGGTCATCGTCCGGCTTCGTCGGGCCGCAATTCGTGACCGAGTCCGGCCTCGGTGAGAAGCTGCCGCGCCTCGCGGTTGTCGTCCTCGTGGACGAGGATGCGCCGGGGCAGGACGCCGAGCGACCCCTCGATCACGCTCATGTTCTGATCCAGCACGAGATGATGGATGTTGGCCCCATCCAGCAGCGCGCCGATCGCCGACACCAGCACCACATCGTTGGTTCGAACCAATTCCCGCAACGTCGTGTTCTCCTTGCGAGCCCACAGCTTCACAGCCCCATGGCTCCTGTCAACTGCTACCTGCCCTTGCCGTGCCAACCGGCACTTTCTATGTTGGGGCCGGAAACGGGTGCGAATTCACGCAAAACCGGAGATCTTTGCTTGGCGGTCATCGTCCCATTCGAAAGCCACTCGGGCGGCTCCATCGACCAGCTCGTCGGGCTCGTCGCGGCCGACATGGAACGTGTCAACGCCACCATTCTGTCGCGGACCGGGTCCGAAGTCACGATGATCCCGGAGGTCGCCAATCACCTGATCTCGTCCGGCGGCAAGCGGCTGCGTCCGATGCTGACGCTGGCGATGGCCCATCTCGCCGGCTATGCCGGCGAGGGCCACGTCAAGCTCGCCGCCTCCGTCGAATTCATGCATACCGCGACGCTGCTGCATGACGACGTGGTCGACGAAAGCGAGCTGCGCCGCGGCAAGCTGTCGGCGCGCATGGTGTGGGGTAACGAGGCCAGCGTGCTGGTCGGCGACTTCCTGCTCGGCCAGGCATTCCGGATGATGGTCGAGGTCGGCTCGCTGCGCGCGCTCGACATCCTGTCCTCGGCGGCGGCCACCATCGCCGAAGGCGAGGTGATGCAGCTTGCCGCCGCCAAGAACACCGCCACCACCGAGGACGAATACCTCGCGGTGATCCGCGGCAAGACTGCCGAACTGTTTGCCGCGGCTTGCGAAGTCGGTCCCGTCATTGCCAACCGCCCGAAGGCCGAGGAAACCGCGGCCGCAAGCTTCGGCATGAACCTCGGCATCGCCTTCCAGCTCGTCGACGACGTGCTCGACTATGGCGGCAAGTCCGCGAAACTCGGCAAGAACGTCGGCGACGACTTCCGCGAGGGCAAGATCACGCTGCCGGTGGTGCTGGCGTTCCGCCGCGGCAACGACACCGAACGCGAATTCTGGATTCGCGCGCTGGAGCGTGGCGAGATCGGGGACAGCGACCTTGATCATGCCATCGGGTTGATGACCAAGCATCGCGCGCTGGAAGATACGCTCAACCGAGCCCAGCACTACGGCGCCATGGCGGTCGATGCGCTGGCGCTGTTTCCGCCGTCGCCGATGAAGAGCGCGCTGGAGCAGGTAGTGGCGTTCTGCCTGGCCCGGTCGCACTAAACCCGGCAGATTTTCATCTTCGCCATTCCGGGGCGAACCCGGGAATGACGTGGAAGACTTTAAAGGCCGCTTAGCTTAGCGTCCCCGCATGCACCCACCACTGCGGGTGATCACGTTCGATCGCCTGCGCGGCTTCGCGAGCCGCGGCATCGCTGCCGAAGATCGCAAAGCACGTCGCGCCCGAGCCCGACATCCGCGACAGCTTTGCGCCGGTCGCGCGCAACGCGGCGAGCACTTCACCGATCACGGGTTGAATGCGGATCGCGGGCGCCTCGAGATCGTTGGTGCCGTCCGCGAGCATACGCAGCCAGTCGCCGGCCGGCGCACCGGCGTCCGGCCACACGATCGCTTCGATCATATCGGACACGCCGACGTGCAGCTCACCGCTGCGCAGGCCGAGCGCGGCGAAGACGTCTTTCGTCGCAACCGGAACGCGCGGGTTGACCAAGACCGCCGGCATGACCGGCAGGCTCAAGGGCTGCAGGGATTCGCCAACCCCCGTCATCACGCAGGCCTCGGAGCGGACGCAAACCGGCACATCGGCGCCGGTCAGTCGCGCCGCTTCGATCAGCCGCGGATCATCGATCCCGATGCCGTTGGCCGTGGCCAGAAGCCGCAGTGCTGCGGCGGCATCCGCCGACCCGCCGCCGATGCCGGCGGCGACAGGCAAATGCTTGTCGAGCAGAAAAGCACCCGCCGTCAGGTTCGCGACACGCTCGCCGAGCAGGCGCGCCGCCTTGAGCACCAGGTTGTCGGCGGTCTCGCCGCACTCCTGCGCGCGCGGACCGCTGGTAGCGAGCGCGAGATCTGCACCACGTGTCAAGGTCAGGCGATCGGAGCAATCCGCAAAGGCCACCACGCTTTCGAGGTCGTGGAAGCCGTCGGTGCGGCGGCCGAGCACGCGCAGGGTCAGGTTGACCTTGGCGCGCGCCGTCTCGTTCAAAACCGGGGCTGCGGAAGCCGCGTTCGCGGTGTCAGGGGTCATCATGCGGATGACAAAAGCCAAAACCGCGCGCGAATCAAACGATTTTTGCGATTGCGCGCGGAGCAGGCGTTGGCAAGGCGCCGGCGATCAGCCGCCCTTGCCGTCTTCCTTCTTCTTGTCCGCCGACGCCGATGACGGCGTATTGTCGTTCGGCAGACCATGCGCGAGCTTGGCTTCGATCTTCGGCAGTTCTTCCGGCTCCGGCTTCAGGTCGCGCGCGTGAGACCACTGGAATTTCGCCTCCAGCGTCCGGCCGACGCGCCAGTAAGCATCGCCGAGATGATCGTTCACGGTCGGATCCTCGGGCTTCAGGCTGATGGCACGCTCCAGCGTCTTGACCGCTTCGTCGTAATTGCCGATGCGATAATAGGCCCAGCCGAGACTGTCGACGATGTAGCCATCGTCCGGCCGCTGATCGACGGCGCGCTTGATCATCTTCATGGCTTCGTCGAGGTTGGTACCGCGATCGATCCAGGAATAGCCGAGATAGTTCAGGACATGCGGCTGGTCGGGCTGCAACTCGAGCGCCTTCTTCATGTCGAGTTCGGCCTTGTCCCAATTCTTTGAGCGTTCCTCGCAGATGCCGCGGAAATAGAAGTAGACCCAGTTCGGCTTGTCCTCCGAATTGGCCGCGATCACGTCGATGCCCTTAGTATAGGTCTCCGTGCAATCGGCGAACTTCTTATGGCCACGCTCGACGTTGCCGAGCGCCATGATCGCCTCCAGATCTTTCGGATCCTGCGCGATGACCTCCTTAAGAATCTTGATCGCCTCCTCGCTGCGATCGGCGGAATCGAGATCGGTCGCGAGCTGAACCTGCGCGTTGCGCTTCAACGGTGAATTCGCCGGCATGCGCTCGTAGACGCCAATCGCCATCTGCGGCTTCTTCACCGATTCATAGAGATCGGCGAGCGCGAGCAGCGCCATCGGATGATTGGGCGCGAGGTAAAGCGCGAGTTGCAGGTAGACCAGCGCGAGGTCCTCGCCGCCGCGCCGGGTCAGCGACGCGCCGATGCCGTACAGCGCCTCGGCGGCGCCGGTCTGGGGCGAATCGACGAGCTGCGGCAGCTTCTTGCCCGCCTTGGTCTCCTTGATGCCCTGCTCGATCAGCGGATGCCGCGCCAGCTTCTTGTTGAAGGCCTCGTAGACGGCCAGCGCCGCTGCGTCGTCCTTGTTGCGCGACAGCCAGCGCGCGTAGGCATCGGCCACGCGAAGCGCGGAATCGTCGAGCTTGTAAGCGCGCTCAAGACGGACCCCGGCGTCCTTTTCCTTGCCGGCGAGGTCGAGCAACATGCCCGAATGCAGGTCCTTGAAGATCGGGTACCATTCCGGGCCTGTCAGCTTGTCGATGTTCGCAACAGCCTTTTTAGCATCGCCCGCACCGTAGGCCGCCCAGCCCGACAGCAGCGTCGCGACCAGATCGGTGATCGGCCCGCGCACGGACTGATTGATGTTCTTCTGGGCGGCACCGTACTTCTTCAGTTTCAGATAATGCACGCCGACCACCAGCCGCGCGACGCGGTTGGTCTTGTCGACCGTCAGGATGCGGTCGGCGAGCTTCACGGCAGCTTCGATGTCGCCTTCCGCCAGCGACGAGATGAAGGCGCGATCCAGCAACTCGCCGTTCTTCGGGTCGGTGCGCAGTGCCGATCGGTAGAAGGCCGCGGCCGACTTGGCATCGCGCTCGACGCTCGCGTGACGTGCGGCGAGATAGCTGCCGGACTTGGTCATGGTCCGTAGATCGTGGGCGCTCGGGAACGGGGCGGTATCGCCCGGATGCTCGGGCGTTTGCGCAGCCAACGATCCCGACAGGGCGAGCGAGGTCGCAGCGGCAACGGCAATCGCCAAGCGATTGAAACGAATGAACAACATCGGAATTCGCCTAGCTCCAGGGTTTCACGGCACGAACTTCGAACAGTCTCGGATGCGCAACCCGACCGGCAGCATCAAGCAAGCAGGACAATGCCGCGTTTGGCGTTGGGCCGCAAGGACAGGCGGTAACGATCAAACCGGTGCTCCGGTTGGCCAGCGCAGCGAACAATCAGCGGCTTTTCGTGTCACATCGCCTGAAAGCACGCCTACTGTGGCGGCATCGTGGCCGCCGCCGAGAGCGGCGGCGGCCTGACGTTCACGGGATTGTGGTCACATCGCCTCGTAGTTGGGACCGCCGCCGCCCTCGGGAGGAACCCAGGTGATATTGCCGTTGGGATCCTTCACGTCGCAGGTTTTACAGTGGACGCAGTTCTGGGCGTTGATCTGGAAGCGGGGGCCGGAGGACTCTTCGACCCATTCGTAGACGCCCGCCGGGCAATAGCGGTTGGAGGGGCCGGCATAGACGTCGTGTTCCGAGGTCTTTTGCAGCGCCATGTCCGCAACCTTGAGATGAACCGGCTGGTCTTCCTCGTGATTGGTATTCGACAAAAACACCGACGACAGCCGGTCGAACGTCAGTTTGCCGTCCGGCTTCGGATAGGCGATCGGCTGATATTCTTTGGCCGGCTTCAGCGTCTTGCGATCGGCCTTGGCGTGGCTGAGCGTACCCAACAGCGAGAAACCGAATGTGTTGCACCACATATCGAAACCACCGATCAACATCCCCATCACGTTGCCGAACTTCGACAACAGCGGCTTGACGTTGCGCACCTTGTACAGGTCCTTGCCGACCGCCGAGTCGCGCCAGGCATTCTCGTATTCGGCGATCTCGTCGTTGGCGCGGCCGGCGCCGATCGCAGCGGCGACATGCTCCGCGGCCAGCATGCCGGTGCCCATGGCGTTGTGCACGCCCTTGATGCGGGGCACGTTGACGAAGCCCGCGGCGCAACCGATCAGCGCACCACCCGGGAAGGTCAGGCGCGGCACCGACTGATAGCCGCCCTCGGTGATTGCGCGCGAGCCATAGGCCAGGCGCTTGGCGCCTGCGAAGGTATCGCGGATCATCGGATGAGTCTTCAACCGCTGGAATTCCTCGAACGGATAAAGATACGGATTCTGATAGTTCAGATGCACCACGAAGCCGACGGCCACGAGATTGTCGTCGTAATGGTACAGGAACGAACCGCCGCCTGTTTTGTCGTCGAGCGGCCAGCCCATTGTATGCTGCACCAGACCCTTCTTGTGCTTGGCCGGATCGATCTGCCAGATTTCCTTGAGACCGATACCGAATTTTCCGGGCTCGCAATCCTTGTCGAGCGCGAACTTGGCGATGATCTGCTTGGTCAGGCTGCCGCGCGCGCCTTCCGCGAACAGCGTATACTTGCCGAGCAGCTCCATGCCCCGCGTGAACGAATCCTTTGGCTTGCCGTCGCGTCCGACGCCCATGTCGCCGGTGGCGATACCGCGCACCGCGCCGTTCTCGTCATAGAGTGTCTCCGCCGCCGCGAAGCCCGGATAAATTTCAACGCCGAGCGCTTCGGCCTTGGCCGCGAGCCAGCGGCACACCATGCCGAGCGAGGTGATGTAGCAATGATGGTTGTTCATCAGCGGCGGATTGATGAAATTAGGCATCCGGAAACCGCCGGTCTTGGTGGTCAGGATGAACTGGTCATCCTTCACCTGCGTCTTCAGCGGGCAATCCGGATCGTCCCGCCAGTCCGGAACCAGCTTGTCGAGCCCGGCCGGATCGATCACGGCGCCGGACAGAATGTGGGCGCCGACCTTGAGATCGGGATTGATCTGTTTCAGTCGGATCGCCGCAGACAGCCCGGACGGCCCCGCGCCGACGATGACGACGTCGAATTCCATGGATTCGCGGGGCGGTAGTTCTTCGGTGCTCATGATCTGGTCCTGGCAACAGGTCACTTGTAATACTTCTAAGGGTTGTTGTTTCCGATTTTTTGCCGGAGAACAACCAGGGAAATGTCCACCCAAGCGTTTCGCGCAGAGCCCTATCCAGTTTAATTTCGGCAAAAGCCTTGTATGCCAGCATGACCGCCGAGCCCGCACCGACCGTTCGAGACCTCCTGGCCTTTTATCTCGAGGCCGGGGTGGACTGTGCGCTGGGGGATGAACCGATCGATCGGTTGTCCGCACCGGATCAGCCCGTCGTCACGCTTGCGCCGGAGGGCTCCCCCCCTGCTGCCGCGCGACAACCGCTGAAACCAACGGTGGCAACCGCGCCGCGCGCCGACATCGCACCGCCGCCGGATATCGCCATCGAGTCCGCGCGCGAGGCTGCCCGCACCGCGCCCACATTGGAGGCGCTGCGGACGCTGCTCGACAGTTTTGACGGCTGCGCATTGAAATTCACCGCATCGCGGCTGGTGTTCGCCGACGGCAATCCACAGGCGCGCCTGATGTTCGTCGGCGAGGCGCCCGGCCGCGACGAGGATATCGAAGGCCTGCCGTTCGTCGGCCGGTCCGGCCAGCTTCTCAACCGGATGATCGCGGCGATCGGCCTCAAGCGCAGCGACGTCTACATCGCCAACGTCATTCCCTGGCGGCCACCCGGCAACCGCACGCCGACGCCGCAGGAAACCCAGATCTGCCTGCCGTTCATCAAACGCCAGATCGAGCTTGTGAATCCGGACGTCATTGTGACGCTCGGCAACCCCTCGACCCAAACGCTTTTGAGAGTGCGCGAAGGCATCATGAAGACCCGCGGCAAGTGGTTCGACTACGACACGGGCACGCGCACCGTCCGTGCAATGGCGACGTTCCATCCGGCCTATCTGCTGCGCTCGCCAGCCTACAAGCGGATGTCGTGGCTCGACTTGCGTGCCATCGCCAAGGCGTTGGAACAGTCAGCGGCTGCCCCCCGACAGGCGTGACGTCACGGCGCTTTCGGCCGGACGATACCCCAGCCGATCCGCAGCGACGGCTGGCGGCCCGTGACCAGCCGATCGAACGTGCGCGGAATTTCCGGAACGATTCCCGGAAATCGCTTGGCGATGTCGGCCGGCGGCGTGCCCGCCGTGTCCGATGCGTGCCAGATCACAACGCCGCCGAGCGCGTTGAATTTTTCCTGAGATATCCATGGCGTCCGTCCGGGTGTCGCATCGAGCAGCAGATGCGGCCGGGACGCCCCGAGCGCAACAAGGGCTGCGAGTTGCGGATCGCCGGCGACGGCCTGTAGCGGGCGATTGGTCCGGCGCTGGAAATTTTCGCCAAAGAAATGCCCCATCGCCGACGCCGGAATCGACGTCGGCACTTCAGTGCTCGCAAACCACGGCTGGATCACAATGGTCGCGATCACCGCAAGCGCAGGCGCCACCACCGCAGCCAGCCACGCCGTGCGCAACACCTGCTGGCGGCGCAGATGGATCAGATCGCCGGACAGCGTGACGACCGCGAGCCCCGACATCAACAACGCGATGGGCGCGCCGCCCACGACATGACCGATCCCGAACAGCGCCGCGACAAGGCTTCCGGCCAGCGCCGGTGCGACGGCAAAGACGTAGATGAATTTCCGCGCTAGCGGATGGACCGGCGGCCGGAAGATCGCAGGCGCATCCTCCGGCTTGCGATAGACGACGCCTGAATTGAGGACGACGAGCAGCGCGATGCCGGCCATCGACACCAGAAGATAGCCGAGCAACTCGCCCCAGCGCAGCAATCGCGGACTGAGGTCGGCGAGCGCTGGCCATTGCGGCATGGCGAACACATCCGCCCGCACCAGCCAGATCAGGTAGGGCAGCGCCAACACCACGATCACCAGCAGCGCGAACAGCGGATCGAGCGAGGTCAGCGTGCGGCGGCCGCGCGCAGTCGCCAGCGCGAACGCGACCAACAGCAACAACAGCCCGATCGCAGCCGGCGTGGTGAGAAGCAGCAGGCCGGCCTCAATGGACAGCGCGAACCAGGCGTTGCGGCGGCCCTGTCCGATGATCCGCCATGCATGCAGCAGCAGAAGCGCCCACAACGGACAGGCGAGCACCAGCGGACCAAACGTCAGACCGGGAAGGCCGAAGGCGGTGACCGTCATGGTCAGCAGGACGGCCAGCACCGCCTGCTGGCCGCCGACAATGGCGCGGCCCAGTTCGTACAATGCCCGAAAGGCGGCAATGAAGCAGACCTGCGACAGCACATAGACGCCGAACACATGATTGCCGGCGAGACGATAGGCGATGTCGGCCAGCCAGAACGCCAGCGGCGGTCCGAGGTCGGTGCCGACCCGGTATTCCCGGCCGAACGCCAGCGCGGTTGCGAGATCGCCGGGCGGGCTTCGGTAGAACACGAGCGGCACCAGCAGCCACAGCGCGGCCTGAAACAGCACCACGATCCAGAACACCAGCCGTGGCCGGGCGCGGATCAGTTCGACAACCAGCGAGGTGAAACGCATGAAGGGCCTAGTGTCCCGAATCCGAGGTTCGCCTCACTCTGTAGCACCTTCGTAGCGAACTTCTGAACCACCACACGAGTGCGGGCGGCAGAAGCACGGACGGGATTGATGAGGAGTGATAGGCGGCGCGTGGCACCGAAGCAACCGTGTCAGACGGTTGCTTCGATCGCGACTGTCGTTTCCGTCGGCACGACGCCGTCGTCGCTCAGGCCGAGTTGCCGCTGCCGCGCGGCAACCACCGGCGCAAAGAAGCTACGATGATGAGGGGTCGGCCCGAGCCGCTTGAGCGCCGCCAGATGCTCGGGGACCGCATAACCCATGTGGTTTTCGAAGCCGTAGCCGGGGCAATCCTGCGCCAGCTTGCACATCAGCCGGTCGCGCGTGACCTTGGCGACGATCGACGCCGCCGCGATCGACACCACCAGACCGTCACCGCCGATGATCGCCTCGCAATCGCACTCGGTCGCGATGCGGTCGCGGCCATCGACGAAAACATGCCTTGGCATTTCCGGCAGCGCGTGCACGGCGCGCGCCAATGCCCACAGCGAGGCGCGCAGGATATTGTCTCGATCGATCCGGGCCGGCGAAGCGTAAGTCACCGCGAAAGACGCGGTCGCCGTGATCTCCTCGAACAGTTCCTCGCGTTTCGCCGCCGTGAGGTGTTTCGAATCGTCGATGCCCTTCGGGATCCGCTTGGGGTTCAGAACGACCGCGGCCGCCACCACCGGTCCGGCCAGCGGTCCACGCCCGACCTCGTCACAGCCCGCGACCGGCCAGACGCCCTGCTTCATGAGTGCGCGTTCACGCTTGAAACTCGGCAGCGTCACGGCGATGGCGCCCTTGGCCGGCTTCGCCGCACCGGTTTTGGATTTGGCTCGAATCATGCCGTGATGGTGCGGATCGCCACCCGTCGACGCAACCGGGAATTCCGGTCAATTCTCGCTATTCACTCGAGGACGGCCCTCGTGTCCTCGTTAATCGGGAAGATGCACCCGCCCGTCATCGCCCACTTCTATTCCCGGCGCGACCACCGCTTCCCAGAGATGACCGTCGGGATCGGCGAAATATCCGGAATAACCGCCGTAATCCGTCTGATGCGCCGGCTTCAGCAGCGACGCACCACACCGGACCGCAAACGTCAGCGCCGCGTCCACCTCATCCCGGCTGCCGCAGTTCCATGCCAGCGTACTGCCGCGAAATGCTTGCGGCCGTGGATGCTCCGGCAGGCCTGCATCCGCAGCGAGGTCGCGCCAGGGAAACAGCGCGAGCACCGGTCCGCCGGTTTCGAAAAAGGCAACGGCTTCTCCGGTCGCATGCATCTTCCGCTTGAAGCCCAGCGCATCATAAAACGCGATGCTCTTTTTCATGTCGCTAACGCCGAGCGTGATGACCGTCAAACGCGCTGTCATGGCCGATACTCCGAACTCGCAACGTGTCCCGTTCAATCAGCAGGGAATGTTGCCTAGAACAGGCTGAGCTGCTGACCGCTCCGCTCGGGCCGCACGAAATGATCCGTAGTCAGCTTCGAGCGCCGCCTGTTGAGACCATACTTCTCGCAGGCAATCTCGAACCTGCGACCGATCATCCAGGCCATCGGACCGGTTCCCTTCATGCGCGTGCCCCATTGCGAATCGTAGTCCTTGCCGTTGCGCATCTCGCGGATCAGCGTGAAGACATGGCGGTAACGGTCGGGATAGTTCGCCATCAGCCATTCACGGAACAGATCGCGTACCTCGAGCGGCAACCGAAGCAGCACATAACTCGCTTCCTTGACGCCGGCATGGGCTGCGGCGTCGAGAATGCGCTCGATCTCCATGTCGTTCAGCGCCGGAATGACCGGAGCCACCATCACGGTCGTCGGAATCCCCGCTTCTGACAGTTGCCGCAGCGCCTCCAGCCGCTTCGGCGGCGTCGAAGCACGCGGCTCCATGGTGCGCGCCAGCTTCGGATCGAGCGAGGTCACCGAAAGCGCCACTTTTGCGAGATTACGTTTCGCCATCCGTGACAGGATGTCGATATCGCGCATCACCAACGCCGATTTCGTGACGATGCCGACCGGGTGACCAACACGCTCCAGCACCTCGAGAATGCCGCGCATGATCTTGCTGTCGCGTTCGATCGGCTGATAGGGGTCGGTGTTGGTTCCGATCGCGATCATTCGCGGCTGATAGTCCTCGGCGGCCAGTTCCTTTTCCAGCAACGCCGGCGCATCCGGCTTCACAAACAGCTTGGATTCGAAATCGAGTCCCGGCGACAGGCCAAGATAGGCGTGGGTCGGCCGCGCAAAGCAATAGACGCAGCCGTGCTCACAACCGCGATAAGGATTGATCGAACGGTCGAAACCGATGTCGGGCGAGTCATTGCGGGTGATGACCTTCCGCGCCGTGTCGACTGCAACCGTGGTCTTGAACGGCGGCAGGTCGTCGATGCTCTGCCAGCCATCGTCGAACACCACCCGTGCCTCGGCCTCGTACCTGCCGCTGGCGTTGGACTGCGCACCACGGCCGCGCCGCCGGTCGCGCTCGATCGCGACCTCGATTTCCGGAAACGGAGACGCGGCACCCGCCGATTCGGAGGGGGCCGTTTCCGGCGGGTGCCTGAGGGCAAGAGAGGATGCTCTGCTCATGGCCCGAAGATAGCACTGAATGAGAACAAATCAAGAACATGATTTTGACATCCCACAACCGCCCCGCGCCTCCGATTGCCGCGACTGCCACAAAAAGCAGCGGTTCGCCGGGCTGATTTGAACTGGCCAAGGTGCTAACGGTGCAGCGTTTTTGGATCGCCGGACTCTTCTGAATCGTCGGACTTGCCGATGTTGAGCGTTATTATCCCGACCGACGGGATCGAACAGACAACCGTCGCGACGCTCGCCGCGCTCGTGCCGGGCGCAGCGGCCGGCGTGATCCGTGAGGTTCTGCTGGTGGATCGTGTCGGCAACGGCGTAATCGAACGCGTCGCCGATGTGGCAGGCTGTCGCTATCTTCCTTTTGAGGGCTCGCGCGCCGCCGCGATGGCGGAAGGCGCCAGACATGCGCGGTCACCGTGGCTGATGTTCCTGCATGCCGGCGACGTGCTCGATCCCGGCTGGATCGATGAAACCGCGCAGTTCATGCAGACCATCTCGCTCAGCCCCCGGCCGCGCGCCGGCATCTTCCGCTATGCCAGTTCGCCCTACGGCGAGAATGGCCTCCGTGACGCCTTCCAATCGCTGGGCCGGGCCATATTGGGGCCGTCAGCCGATCAGGGGCTGCTGATCGCGAAGGACCATTACGAGCGCCTCGGTGGACATACGCCCGATGCGCGCCGCGCGGAGGCCCAACTGCTGCGCAAACTCGGCCGTTCGTCCCGAGCGCTGCTGCGCAGCCGCATCGTCGTGGCGCGATAGTCTCGCTTGCATCCTATTTGATTCTGTCAAATAATTACTTGACGAAGTCAAATAGATGGAGGCCGCCATGCCGGATCTCGATGGCGAGATTGTTGCGATCCGCAGCTTCAACCGGTTCTACACGCGCAAGATCGGCGTCATCGAGCCTCGGCTGCTCGACAGCCCCTGGTCGCTTCAGGAGGCGCGGATCATCTACGAAATCGCGCAACGCGGCACCTGCATCGCGACCGACCTCGTGCGCGAGCTTGGCCTCGATGCCGGTTACGTCAGCCGCACCCTGCAGGGGTTGCAGCGGCGTCAGATCGTCAACCGCAAGCCGTCAAAGGACGACGGTCGCGTCAGCGAGATCGCGCTGACCGCCAAGGGCAAGGCGGCCTTCGCCGAACTGGACAAGCGTTCCCGCGACGACGTCGGAGCGCTGCTCCGCCAGCTTGGTGATGGCGAGCGCGCCACCCTGGTCGATGCCATGGCCACCATCGAGGAGACGCTGGAGCCGTCGACGGCAAAACCGCCCGCCGCCTATCGCCTGCGCACCCATCGGCCCGGCGACATCGGCTGGGTGATCTCGCGGCACGGCGCGATCTATGCGCAGGAGTTCGGATGGGACATCAGCTTCGAGGCGCTGGTCGCGGAGATCGCGGCGCAGTTTCTCAAGGGTTACGATCCCGCGCGCGAACGCTGCTGGATCGCCGAGGTCGGCGGCGAGCCGGTCGGCAGCATCTTTCTCGTCAAGGCATCGGATGACGTCGCAAAGCTCCGCCTGCTACTGGTGGAGAACAAGGCACGCGGTCTCGGCATCGGGCGTGCACTGGTCGACGAATGCATCCGGTTTGCAAGGGACGCCGGATATTCGTCGATCACGCTGTGGACGCAGAGCATTTTGCTTGCGGCACGCGGCATCTATCACGGCGCGGGCTTTCGCCGCGTCAAGGACGAGAAGCATCACAGCTTCGGCGTCGACCTCGTCGGGGAGACCTGGGAGATGAAGCTGTAAAAGCGCTACAGTACTTCAACAACGTCATTCCGGGGCGCGAGCACTTTGCGAGCGAGCCCGGAATCCATAACCCCGGCATCAACTGTTGGCCGCCGAACGATTGCATACGCGCCAAACTTCACAGCCAGCACAGGGCGTATGGATTCCGGGCTCGGCACTTCGTGCCGCCCCGGAATGACGGCAACTACGCCGACGCACCCTTGGCCTTCGGGCGGCGCAGGTGCTCATCGAGCCGTGGCATGATCTCGACGAAGTTGCACGGCCGTGTGCGATAATCGAGCTGATGCGCGAGAATGCCGTCCCAGCCGTCCTTACATGCACCGGGCGAACCCGGCAGACAGAAGATGAAGGTCGAACCCGCGGTGCCGGCGGTCGCGCGGCTCTGGATTGTCGAGGCGCCGATCTTGGCGTGGCTCAGCATATGAAAGGCGATCGAAAAGCCATCCATCCGCTTCTCGAACAGCGGCTCGACGGCTTCCGGCGTGACATCGCGGCCAGTAAAGCCGGTGCCGCCGGTGGTGATGACGGCATCCACGCCCGGATCGGCGATCCACTTTTTCACCACCGCGCGGATCGCCTCGACGTCGTCGGTGACAATCTCCCGCGCCGCCAGCTTGTGACCGGCGGCGGTGAGCCGCTCGGCGAGCGTCGTGCCGGACTTGTCGTCGGCGAGCGCGCGCGTGTCGGAAATGGTCAGCACCGCGATGTTGAGCGGGATGAAGGCTTTCGATTCATCGATGGTGGACATAACGGACGTCTCCCGTCATGCCCGGCCTTGTGCCGGGCATCCACGTCTTGGCTGCACCCGATAAGGAAGACGTGGATGGCCGAGGCAAGCCCGGCCATGACCATCATGGTATGGCGACTTCTAACTCACAAATTCCCCGCACCGAACGTGTTACAGGCCTGCACGGTGCCCTGCTGATAGCCGGTCATGAACCAGCGCTTGCGCTGCGCCGCCGAGCCGTGGGTAAACGAGTCCGGCACCACGCGGCCGGTCGCCTGCTTCTGCAACGTATCGTCGCCGATTGCCGCCGCCGTCGTCAGCGCCGCATCGATATCGCCGGCCTCGAGGAAGCCAGGACGCTTCTTTTCCTCACGATTGACCCAGACCCCAGAGAGACAATCCGCCTGCAACTCGACCTTGACCTGCAACGCATTGGCTTCGGCCTTGCTGCTGGCCTGCTGCTGCAACCGCGTCACGCGCGGCAGGATGCCGAGCAGGTTCTGGATATGATGGCCCGCCTCATGCGCGATGATATACGCCGCGGTGAACTTGCAGGCATTGCCCGAACAGCCGTGGAAGCGGGTCTCCACCTGGCGGAAGAAGTTGGTGTCGAGGAAAATCTGCTTGTCCGGCGGGCAATAGAACGGGCCCATGGCCGATTGCGCCATGCCACAGCGGCCGCCATTGGTGGCGTTGCGGAACAGCACGATGCGCGGGCCTTTATATTGCTGGCCACTGGCCTGGAAGATTTCGCTCCAGCGGTCATCGATCTCGCCGAGCACGCCGGAGATCATGCTGCCCATCTCGTCGGAGGGCGCGCCGGCCTTGCTGGACGACGGGCGGCGATCGGTCTGATAGCTTGGGGCCTGACCTTGACCGCCAGTCAAAATCTCAGCGCCGCCGATCAGGATGCGCGGGTCGATGCCGAACGCATAACCGACGAGGCCGAGCACGATAATGGTGCCGATGCCCAGTCCGCCGCCACCCATCGGCAGTCCGAATCCGCCACCTCCGCCGCCGAGACCACCGCCATCGTCGTCGCGGCGGTCGTCGATATTATCGCTGCGGCGAAAGTCATCATAACGCATGGCGCTGATCCTCGTGTCCGACCGATCGTGACATTGCCGCGGCGCGGCGACAACAACGTAAAATTTCCACTTCGTTAATCAATAGCCCGCTCGGCAAAAATTGCCTAGTGCGGGACAGGCATTGATCGCGCGGGAATCATTGCGCCGTCATGACCCTGCGATCAATTCCCGGGCAAATCCCACAGCATTTGCGCTCCGCTGACCCGCGGCGTTGCCGCCACCGCAACCGCACGCACGTACAAAAAAACTTCCGACACCCGAACGGCGTTACGAAACGTGTCTTGCAATTAAGTCGATTTTTACTTTGCGCATTCACTGTAGCGCCAGTCGGATGTTTGGTCCCGCGTCGCCGACAGCGTCGCCTGAGTCAGAGTAATTGAGTCATGGTTGTGTCGCGTCGCGGGGCGTCTGCAAGGGCGCCCCGCACAAAATTTGAGTCTCCGAGTTCCCGCATCGTGGTCGGCGACTGCGTTGCCGAGATGTCGAAACTCCCGGCTGGATCGGTCGATCTGGTATTCGCGGATCCTCCATACAATTTGCAGCTCAAGGGCGACCTGAAGCGCCCCGACGAATCACACGTCGATGCGGTCAACGACGACTGGGACAAGTTCTCGTCGTTCGCGGCCTATGATGACTTCACCCGCGCCTGGCTGCTCGCCTGCCGCCGCATCATGAAGCCGTCGGCAACGCTGTGGGTGATCGGCTCGTATCACAACATCTTCCGCGTCGGCGCGATCATGCAGGACCTCGGCTTCTGGGTCCTCAACGACATCGTCTGGCGCAAAACCAACCCGATGCCGAATTTCCGCGGCCGCCGCTTCACCAACGCGCACGAGACCATGATCTGGGCCGCACGCGACGAGAACGCCAAGGGCTACACCTTCAACTACGAGGCGCTGAAGGCCGCCAACGAGGACGTGCAGGCCCGTTCGGACTGGCTGATTCCGCTCTGCACCGGCGACGAGCGGCTGAAGGGCAACGACGGCAAGAAGGTGCACCCGACGCAGAAGCCGGAAGGGCTGCTCGCGCGCGTTCTCCTTTCATCCTCGAAGCCCGGCGATCTCATCATCGATCCGTTCAACGGCACCGGCACCACAGGCGCCGTCGCCAAGCGACTCGGCCGCAACTATATCGGTTTCGAGCGTGACAAGACCTATGCCAAGGCAGCGGAAGAGCGCATCGCGACGATCGAACCGCTGCCCGAAGCAACGCTCGCCCCGTTCATGACTGCACGGGACGCGCCGCGCGTGGCGTTCTCCGAACTGATCGAGCGCGGCATGATCTCGCCCGGCGCAAAGCTCGTCGATGCCAAGAAGCGTCATGGCGCGCTGGTGCGCGCCGACGGCGCCATCATGCTCGGCGACAAGGTCGGCTCGATCCATCGCATCGGTGCGGTGGCGCAGGGCTCCGGCGCCTGCAACGGCTGGACCTTCTGGCACGTCGAGACCAAGAAGGGCCTCCGCCTGATCGACGAACTGCGCGCCGAAATCCGCAGCGGGATGGCTGCTGGTTAACCGCCCGCGCGCCGTCTCAGCGGATATTGCAGCTTGTCTGGGTGATCCGCGGCTTCCCGGCCGGCGCTTACGTCCCTCACGAACTCGTCGGTTGCATCGATCCAAAAATCCTCGCATGGAATGCCGGTCCGCGGTCATCCGCCGCGTCCGAATTTCCATTTCAAGAACAAAAAGGGGAATTTTCGATGCTGAAATTCTATTTCAACGGCGCGCCGAACCCGAACAAGGTCGCGCTGTTTCTGGAAGAGACCGGTCTGCCCTGCGAACTCGTGCCCGTCGACACCCGAAAGGGTGAGCAGTTCAAGCCGGACTTCCTCAAAGTGAACCCGAATGGCAAGGTCCCGGCGATCGACGACGACGGCGTGTTCGTATTCGACAGTAACGCGATCCTGCTCTACCTCGGCGAAAAGACCGGCAAGTTCATGCCGGCGAACACGCCGGCCAATCGTGCACAGACGCTATCGTGGCTGATGTTCATCGCGACCGGACTCGGTCCGTATTCCGGCCAGGCGGTGCACTTCAAGCACGCCGCGCCGAACGGGCTGGACTATGCCCACAACCGCTACCAGTACGAGGCGCATCGCCACTACAAGATCCTCGACGATCATCTCGCCAAGAGCCGCTACATGGTGGGCGATACTTACACGATCGTCGATATGGCATTCTGGGGTTGGGCACGCATGGCACCTTACGTGCTCGGCGACGACGTATTCACGAAATATCCGAACGTGAAGCGACTGCACGACGAGATCTCCGCACGTCCGGCTGCCGCTCGTGCGATTGCGCTGAAGGACAAGTTCACCTTCAAGGCTGACATGGACGAGGAAGCCAAGAACATCATGTTCGGCCACCTCAAGAGCAAGGTCGCCTGAGCTTCCATGCATTCAAACAGCCGGGCTCGCACAAACGAGCCCGGCTGTTTTGCGTGGCGAGTTTGCGCTCAAGCTAGTTCGTCGGCGATCGCCTTGCGGACGGCAGATCGTTCCGACATACGGCGGCGATGGTCCGCGACTTTGGGCAGCTTCGCGACATCGACCCCGTCGTCTTCCATCCACTGCGCCAGCGTGAACAGGTAAGGGTCGCAGATGGTGTAGGCATCGCCCATCACCCACGGCCCTCGCAGCATCTCCCGCTCGATCAACGCATAGCAGGCGCCGACCGACTGCGGCACCTTGCGCTGCATGTCGGCGAACGAGGACTCGTCGTCGGCCCAGCGATAGCCGCGCATCCGGTGCGAGTGCGCGACATGCAGCGTGGAGCAGAGATAGCTGTTGAAAGCCTGCACCTGCGCGAACGCGAAAACATCGTCCAGTGGTGCAAGCTGCGCGCGCGGGAACGTCTGCGCGATGAAAGCGAGCATCGCCGGCGTTTCCGTCAGCACGCCGCGGTCAGTCACCAGCGACGGCACCCGCCCCTTGGGATTGATCGCAAGATAGTCCGGACTGTTTTGCTGTTTCGCCTTGAAACTGACCCGCTCGGTAAAATATTCGGCGCCGGCGTCTTCGAGTGCGATGTGCGACGCCAGCGAGCAGGTGTGCGCGGTGTAGTAAAGCTTGATCATGAAAGTCCCCCGATGACGGCGCCGAACCTAAGGACCGCCTTCCGGTTCGTCCAACCGTTTCTCGGCAACCATGGATTGGTGATCGCACCGCGCGCTCGTTTCACGGTTGCCCCCGACGGGCGGCCCATGCCATGACACTCCCGATCAAAAGAGGCGTGTAATGACTGTTCTCATCGCGGGCGGCGGCATCGGCGGACTGACGCTGGCACTCAGCCTCCATCAGATCGGCGTCCCCTGCCGGGTGTTCGAAAGTGTCGCGGAATTGAAGCCGCTCGGCGTCGGCATCAATGTGCTGCCCCATGCGGTGCGCGAACTCATCGAACTCGGGCTCCATGATCAGCTCGACGCCTCGGGCGTGCGCACCCGCGAGCTCGCGTTCTTCTCCAAGCACGGCAAGCCGATCTGGAGCGAACCGCGTGGGCTCGAGGCTGGCTACAAGTGGCCGCAGTTCTCGATCCATCGCGGCATGCTGCAGCAGATCCTGCTCGATGCGGCAACGGAGCGGCTCGGCGCCGACAACATTCTGACCAGCCATCATCTGTCGGGCTGGACCGAAATGTCAGACGGCGTTCGTGCCGATTTCATCGACAAGGCCACCGGCAAAGCCGCGGGCAGCTACGACGGCCGGCTTCTGATCGCCGCCGATGGCATTCATTCCGCGATCCGCGAAAGGCTCTATCCGCAGGAAGGGCCGCCGATCTGGAACGGCCGCATCCTGTGGCGCGGCATCACCACGTCCGATGCCTTCCTCACCGGCCGCACCATGATCATGGCGGGCCATGAGGTTTTGAAATTCGTCTGCTATCCGATCTCAAAAGAACCAGACGCCAACGGCAAATTCCAGATCAACTGGGTGGCCGAGCGTCACATGCCGCCGACCTATCGGTGGCGCCGCGAGGACTACAACCGCGCCGCGCGGCTGGATGAGTTCTTGCCGTGGTTCGAAAGCTGGTCGTTCGACTGGCTCGATGTGCCCGGCCTGATCCGCAACTGCCCGCATGCCTACGAATATCCGCTGGTCGATCGCGATCCGGTCGACCGCTGGACCTTCGGCCGCGTCACGCTGATGGGCGATGCCGCGCATCCGATGTACCCGATCGGGTCCAACGGCGCGTCGCAGGCGATCCTCGATGCCCGCACCCTCACCCGTGAAATTCTCGCGCACGGCGAAACCATTGCTGCGCTCGAAGCCTATGAGGCGGAGCGCCGTCCCGCCACCACCGAACTGGTCAAGCTCAATCGCCGCAACGGCCCCGAGCAGGTGATGCAACTGGTCGAGGAGCGTGCGCCCGAGGGCTTCAAGGTCGTCACCGACGTGCTGTCGCAGCAGGAACTGGAAGACATCGCCGCCAACTACAAGCGCGTCGCCGGCTTCCAGGTCGAAGGCCTCAACGCCAAGCCACCGATCGTGCAGATGCGAGCCTAAGTTGGTTTAAACCGCCATTTCATCGAACAGCTTTGGCTGTCTCGACCAGCCGCGCGCTGGCGCTTGCGGTCGCTAGGATAGTGTCGCGAGCATCGAAAAGCTTGCCTTCGACGAAGGCGATCGTCTTGCCGATGTGCACGACACGCGCCTCACCGGTGATTGGCCCGACCTTGGCGGGCGCCAGGAAATTGACGGTAAGACCGATGGTCGCGGTGTAGAGCCGACCATGCGTCTTGATGAAGACTGCCGGTCCCATGGTGTCGTCGAGCATGGCGGTGAGAATGCCGCCCTGAATGAAGCCGGCCGGATTGCAAAACGCGGCCTTGCCGTCGAAGCCGATACGGACCCAGCCCGCATCAGGATCGGCATCGAGAACGT